>REGQ01000008.1 GCA_004134985.1 Paenibacillaceae bacterium
GGAAGGATGGCTCAAAAACACCGGAGACGTGGCTCTCACTCACCGGAACAATGGCTCAATATGCTCCGGAGTATTCAGCTTATCTACGTTTTTATCATACCGAGCGTCCCCATCAAGCATTGGGGTATGCCAAGCCGGATGAAGTCTATGCGCGGGTCGTTTGATTAGCGCCCGCCCCCATCACAGTTGAAGGAGGACATAACTTATTTTTTCCGAAATCGTGTCTTGACAGTGGGGGGCATTACAATCGGCTTTAAAAATATCTATATGAAAAGAGAGCATCCGGTGAAGGATACTCTCTTGGATCTAATGAACAAAAGAAAATAATAATAAGTCAGAATGTATTCATAGCTCTCACTATTCGCTGCAAAGTGAGTAGCTGTAATCGGAAGAACTTTTTAAGCAACTCCCTATTTAGCAGGAATTCTGTTCAGCTTAAGTAGTTTAGAATAATATAACTGAATTCCTTTACTACTCCCAATGGCCTCCGATATGACCAATTAGTATTTTACCATTTTCAATTCTTTCTCTTCCCCAATTAAAATATATTCTATATTCAGAATATTCCGTATAAAGCTTAGAGTGTGGATTACACCTAACTTCTTCAAATTCATTATCCATATTCGAGAAATTACAGAGGAACTTGCTCAAACTCTCATTTGAACCTCTTCCAGATGAAATAATGCTATATTCACTTTTTAATCGCCTGTATATCTCATCAGAAGCTCCTCCAGATTCTAAATATAGTTCCTTAGCAAAGTCATTAAGAACCGATAAATGTCTCACTACTTCTTCTATATGTTCAGAAATATCATTAAAGACATTTAGAGTTCTATCTATGCGTTCATGGAAAATTAAAAGTGGAAAGCATTTTTTATAGTTTCTTTTAAAATCATCAAGATTTCTCGACCTTAATAAGTAAAAACGATGAGGAAAACAAATGCAATTTTTGTTTTTAACATACAGTTGATCTTGATCAATAAATTTATTTTCTACTATTCCAGTTAGTGCGCTATAACTTGTATTTTCTTTTGAATCTAGCATATTAAATAAAGTATTATAGTCAATATCAGCTATATTTTGTTTCATAATAATTTCAAAAAAAAGTTCTCTGGTATCACCCGCATATTCAGAGTTGAATAAATAATCTGCAAAAATAATATCATTCACTATTGCTAATTCATATAATTCCGCTGGCACCTTTATTTCATCTTCATTATCAATAATAGAGCCTAGTAAGTCACAAAATTCAATAATATTAGACTCAAATTGTGAAAATGATAGATTGTCATCTAGTAAAGGAGCTACATAGTAAGATAATCTACTAATCATAAGCGTAACCTCAGTAATTCCCTTAAGTCATCTTTATTTTGGTCAAAAAAACCTTTTGGCCACTTTTCCAATTCGCCATGTTCATTAACTTCGATTTTTTCAACTTCAATCTTTGAATCAACAGAATTAAAGAAATTAACAGCCATTTTATCAGTTTCTTTCATTTTAGCCAATTGTAATCTTGCCCCATTTATCACATGCTCACTATGAGTTTCAACAATGACCTGCACTCCACATGAGGATAGTAATGCTAAAAACTGTCCTATTTTCGATTGTCCATATGGATGAAGGTGAGCTTCTGGATTTTCTACGATAAGTACAGAATTATTAGATGAAGACAATAATAGGCCGGCAACGATTATAGGTAATACATATGTGATTCCAAATCCAGTAGCAGTAGGTACATACTCATCCGATTTTATTTTCTCATTCTTATATTTAATTGTGACCTTATTTACTTCCTCATACATTGAAATATTTAACTGAGTTCCTGGTATTATTATGTTTAGCCATCCTTCACAATTTGCTGAAAATTTGCTAAGATTGCTAGCACGCATTGAGTCATGAGTCTCATATTTCAATAAGTCTGCTTTATAAATAATATGGCTTGTAAACTCACCTTTATTACCTACATCAAAAATAGAATTACTACTTATGTCAGAGGTGATTCGTGGGCCAACACGTTCAGCATTCAGATATTGAAGTTTATTGTATGGCTCGAAATCGTTCATCAACTCTTCCTTATTCTCTATTACAAATGATAAAGGATTGGTTATTTCGTTTCCTATAGTTAATCTTACAGCATTGCTTTCTCCATCACTCAACACACTTTTAAAAATGATCTCTTCTGACGTTTTGTCTTTTGCAATAATATCTTTAGGTAATCCTAAATTAATTCCATTTATGTCATTGGATAAAATTTCACCGTTATATGCGTTCTCATATGCTTTTTTTATAAGAAGTATACTTTGTACAACACTTGATTTTCCAACCGCATTTCCACCGGCCAATATAGTTATTGGATGAAAAATAATATCCTGCTCGACCCAGCATTTGTAGTTCTGAATACTTAACTTAGAAATCATATTTTAAGACCTCCAACAGTATCTCTTTTGCTTTAGAAAAGCTATATTGTACAGAACGTGTGCTGTTTGTTCCCTGAGTCAGAAATGTATTATAAGAAACATCCTCAGTTAACTGCTCTGCTAACTTCTTTAGAACCTTATCTCCACAATCTGAAAAGTCAATATTTTCAAATTTGGGATTTGACAAAATAACTGCCCATGAAGTATATAAAGCTTTATTAATTATATCAAGATTGCTATAAACATCTCCATTTGAATCAAGATAACATTTTCTAAATGTATAGCTCTTAAAAAGTTTATTTGCTGCTCCCATCGCTCTTTTAAAGACTACCTTTAATTCTTCAATTTCTTTGTTATCCGTTTCGTTAAGTTTTAGTACAGCGTTATCAAGAAAGACCGCTATATTCCCTGAATAGTAATTTAAAGTTCCTTCTTGAAAATTGTAAGCTTTGTAAAATGCAATAAATCGTAAAATAAATTCTTGTCCGTCCATTCGATCGTCTTTTATGCGTCCGCGAGTAGCTTCCTTGAATTCCTTACTAACATACAAGCTCTTAAGAAGTTGCCTAGTTTGATTCTTGGATATCGCGTTTCTAATCTCTTGAGGCTTCAAGCTAATACCACCAGTATTTACTCTTCTAAAAATATCGAAAACAACATTTGAAGGAGATCTCGCATCCAAAATATTTACAGCTAATTGAGTCCTATATATTCTTTGCTGATATTTAATATCCAGTTCTGAGAATTTCTTTCCCCCACAGTATTCTTCAAGATATTCTAAACCAAAGAGTCTAAAATCCCCTCTAATGAATTCAGCTATTGTTGATAATCGCTGCAAGCCATCAATTACAATGAATTTTGAATCTTCATTCTCATAAAAATAAAAGGCAGGGATCGGGATTCGTAACATTAAAGATTCTATTAGCAGAGACTTTCTTTTCTTCTCATTCCAAACCTTATTTCTTTGAAAACCTGGGTTAAGAATAATCTGTTTCTCTTTCATAAGATCAGTTAAATATTTAAGAGACAGCATCTGCTGATCTATTCTAATTTTGTCAGCATCGAAAGGACGCTCATAATTCTCTTCTTCCTGTTCCTCATAATCATTTTCTTCATATTCAAATCCATAAAACTCATCAACAAGTTCTTCAATTTTTTCATTCTTATCCTTAGTACCAGCCATAAACTCACCACCTTAAAATACTTTTCTAATTGCTTAAAGATTAGTATCTAAACGTCATCTAATATTTAGTATAACCATCTTTATTAATTTCTTACGAAGGTCATTATCTACTTGATTATAAAAATTGCTTTTAACCATACCTAAATTTACTTCGTGAAATAAATCTTAGTTTGTTTCTAGGCACAGTCTCCTTAAAATTCTACTCTATTTCCCAAATGTTTCATAGTATTAGGCATATAATTTAATAAAGCTATATGTCAGAAAAGAAAGAAGAAAACGCCCTATAAAGGACGCTCTCTTGGAAGTTCATTTTATAAGTAATGACTCTAATTCATTCTCCTCTGACATGTCTACACACTCGACGTCAAAACCAAGGTCAAGCACGACCGAAACCTCGATTTTGTCCTTCAGTACCTTATTTTTGAAATCAGCGCCATCCTTCGTGAAGGTCATGAAACCCGCAAGTGTTGAAAACAAAGGATTTCTACGTATCTATTCGTTGCATTCCTACTACGGCCTCCACATGACTCGTCCACGGAAACATATCCACTGGCTGCACCTCTACCGTCCGGTACCCGCCATCCTCCAGCACGCGCAAGTCCCTTGCAAGCGTCGACGGGTTGCAGCTCACATACACGACCCGTTTCGGCTGCATCGCCAGAATTGTCTCCAGCAGTTCCGCATCGCAGCCCTTGCGCGGCGGATCGACGACGATCACGTCGGCGACGATGCCTTCCTTGCGCCAGCGCGGGATAACTACTTCCGAGGCGCCAACTTCGAACTTCACGTTCTTCAAGCCGTTCAGCGCCGCATTGCGCCGCGCATCCTCGATCGCTTCCGGTACAATCTCCACACCGTACACCTGCCCCGCCTCGCGCGCCAGGAACAGGGAGATCGTCCCGATGCCGCAATATGCATCGATGACGGTTTCCGCGCCTGTTAGTCCTGCATACGCCAGTGCTTGCTTATAAAGTGCGATTGTCTGCTGCGGGTTCACCTGGTAGAACGAGCGCGCCGAGATGGCAAACCGAATGCCGTCCAGCTCATCCTCAATGGTCTCGCTGCCCCACAGAACACGGGTTTCATCCCCGAAAATTACATTCGTGCTGCGTGTATTCACGTTTTGCACGATGCTCCTCACATTCGGCAGCGCCTCGCGAATACCCGCAATCCAGCGTTCGACCTGCGGGATTTTGCGTCCGTTCGTAATGAGCACGACCATCGTTTCACCGCTCACATAGCCGCTGCGCACCATCACATGCCGCAACAGCCCGCGGCCGCTCTCCTCATCATAAGCGGTGATGCCAAGCTCTCGCCCGAGCTGCTTGATAACGCGCACGACCTCGTCATTGCGCTCATCCTGAATGAGACACGCATCCATGTCAATAATCCGGTGCGATCCCCGGGCATAGAAACCGCCGATGAGCCGTCCACCGTCCGCTCCCGTCAGTCCGCTCTCCCCGGCCGCATTGCCGCCGCGCGCTTCACCGGGCCGACCCGCAGCTCGAATAGCCGCGCTGCCCGCCCTGTTGCGGGCATAGGCTGACCGCCCATCGCTTCCGCGGCCCGCGGCCTCGCTCCTGCGGCTCGTCGTCGCTGCGCCCGTCAGGCCGCCGCCGCTTCCATCCGCTGCGGTGCCCGCAGCAGAAACTGCCATCCCGAACGGCACCTGCGCCTTGTTGCGGTAGCGCCAAGGCTCGTCCATGCCGATCGTGTCATGCACGACGGTCTGCAGCTTGCCGATCCGCTCCAGGTTGTCCACCACATGCTGTCTTTTCCAGCGCAGCTGCGCCTCATACGACATATGCTGCAATTGGCAGCCGCCGCATTGTGCATAGATTTCGCATGGCGCATCGACGCGATCCGGACTGGCCTGCACGATTTCCAACAGCTTGGCATAGCCATACTGTTTCTTCACTTTCAGCACCTTCGCCCGCACCTGCTCGCCGGGAAGCGCGCCCTGAATAAACAGGGTGAACCCGTTAATGCGGCCCACCCCTTCGCCTTCATGTGTTAATCCGATAATTTCGGACGTTACAACTTCATTTTTACTAACTGGTATTTGCGTCATTACCCTACTCCGCCCTAACCTTGATTGGCTGATTTTTAATTACTGCTGCTTGCTTCATGTATGCTGCCGGTAGCTGGACACACCGGATTCGTCCACAATAATCGGGAGATGCTGCGGCAATACCTCGAATGTGCAAGGCAGCGTGCCGCCGTATTCACCGTCCAGATTAATTTGCACATAGTCTGGTGTTGTCACCGTAAGCCGGTTCGTCTGGAATTGCATAATATGCGGATCGTTCACATGCTCGCCGCGCAGCGCCATCGTTGCGATGCGGATGAACTCCGCCAAATTGCATTTTTTCAATACAATAACATTGAACAAGCCATCCTGCAAACTTGCATCTGGAGCCAACTTCTCAAACCCGCCTACCGAGTTGCTGTTGCAGATCAGGAACAGCATAATTTCCTCGTTGATTTCGCCGACGCCTTCCGCCTGAATGCGGATTTCGGTCGGGCGCAGCCGGGTCATTTTCTCCAAACCCTTCATATAGTAGGCCAATTGGCCAATCATCGTCTTCAGCTTGCTCGGCACTTCATAGGTCAATTCAGTCAGGGAACCGCCACCTGCAATATTAATAAAATACCGATTGTTCGCCTTGCCGACATCGATCAGGCGGGTATACTGCTGCACAATGAGATCGCAGGCGTACTCCCAATGCTTGGGAACACCGAGCGCCCGGGCAAAATCATTGGTCGTACCCAGCGGCAGTATGCCGAGCGGCGGCCGATGGTCATGATTGACCATGCCGTTCACAACTTCATAGAGCGTTCCGTCGCCGCCCGCTGCAATAACGATATCGAATCCCCGCTCCACAGCCTGAGTAGCCGCCAGCGTCGCATCGCCTGCTCCCGTCGTCGCATGACAGCTCGTTTCAATGCCGCCTGCCTCCAGTCGCTGCAAAATATCCGGCAACCGCCGTTTCATCTCTTCTCTTCCTGATGTCGGATTATAGATTAAACGCGCTCGTTTAATGGCCATCTTTCTCATTCCCCTCTGCAGCAGCTTTCGTGATGATTGCCTGCTGGCGCTTCCCAGCACTCAGCGCGGCCGCATGCTGCGCCTGTTACAAATTGTCCAGCCAGGAGACCGCTTGCCGTGTCATCCATTCGCTGACGAATGGACTCGGCAGAATCGCTCTGGCGTTGTAGCGATACGCAAGGCCGGACAGCCGTCCCGGGACAGCCTTCTCTGTGAAATAGCCGCTGCTAAGAAACAGCGGCAGCACAATGACCGCCTCCGCAGGATGCTCCTGCCCCATCCGCCTTAGCACGTCCGTTGCCTGATCCGGCAGCAGCATCGCAGCTTCCGCATGGGCATAACCGCCCAGCGCACGCACCCGCTCGGCCAGCTTGCCAAGCCCGGCCTGCCAGCGCTCGTGAAATACCGGCTCCTTGCTGCCATGGCCGACCAGCAGCAGCGACTCGCGCTGCGGATCAACCGACAGCTCCCGGACATTATCCAGCAGCAGCGCGGCGATCTCCGGATCATCGTCAATCGGCTGCCCGATCGTCACCCGCAGCTTGCCGACGGCGAATGGCTCCAGCTCGCCTTCCCGATCGGTTACCGGCGGCGCGCCGAACGCTTGGGCGATGTCGTCGACATGCGTGCTCCCTGACGAAATAAACAGCGGCAGCACATAGAGATGCGTTACGCCTAGCCCGCTCAGTTTATCCACGCCATCCTGAATGAGCCTGCCTTCCACCAGTTCGAGATAGGAGGACACCACAGGCACATCGCCGGGAAGCTGCACGGCCTGAACCGCCTGCTCAACAAGCTCGACCCATTTCTGCTCCCGGGAGCCATGACTGACAACAAGTACGCCCGCCTTCATTCGCTTATCTTCCAAGGCGCTCTAGCGCCAGCTTGTAGCCATCATTCCCATAGTTAAGACACCGTTTCACACGGGAAATTGTTGCCGTGCTCGCCCCGGTTTCCGCTTCTATCTGATTATATGTACTTCCTTTGCCCAGCATACGGGCAACTTCAAGGCGTTGTGACAGCGACTGAATTTCATTGACCGTGCACAAATCGTCAAAAAAAACATAACATTCCTCTACCGACTTCAATGTCAAAATCGCCTCAAACAGTTGGTCAATCGCTTTATCATTCAATTTTTTTAATTGCATCATGTCACCCCTGTAATTTCTTAATTATAAAAAGACGATGAATTCGTCTGCGGTTGTATTTCTCCATTGTATCGATTTCAGCTCTAATATTCAAGCATTACCGTGTTCACGCTTTACTGTATGAAAAGCCTGACAGATGCATCATTTGCCCGCAGGGTTCCCCGCGACACACTGCTTTTTGGCGAAAATTGCCCATTACCGGGCATTCGTCCAATCCTTATGTTTGCCTACCACATAGAGTAATAAAAAAAAGGGTTGTGATTGTTGTGAACCATCGTTCCAGGACGTCTGCAAGGGCGTTTATGCCAAATCAGGGACAGCAGTTCCCCGGCGCAGCAGATCCGTTCTCGTCAGGAGGCGGTTTTCCTCAGGGCGGGATGCCTTCTTTCGGTCAGGAAGCCTCAGGGATGCCTTCCCCAGTAGTCATGCCTTCCGTCGTTCCTGCTTCCTCGCAGTTTTCAGGCGTCACCGAAGCTGTCAAGTCAAGCAGCGGCTTATCCATGCCCAGCCTCGGCGACATCAAAGGATTTCTTGATCGTGTTGGCGGAATTGACGGACTGCTCAGCACGGTGGGCAAAGTTCAGAAGGTCATGTCAAGCGTGCAGCAGATGGCGCCAATGGTGAAATTGATTATGGGTTCTTTCGG
Organism: Paenibacillaceae bacterium; assembly: GCA_004134985.1. Taxonomy (GTDB): domain Bacteria; phylum Bacillota; class Bacilli; order Paenibacillales; family Paenibacillaceae; genus Paenibacillus_D. Next base: position 8,444 of record REGQ01000008.1, read on the forward strand.
CAGCAAGAAGGGCGCTGTCGCCGCAAGCAAGGATGACGACGAATGGACACCGCCGCGCAGACGCAAACGTCGCACAGGCAGCGCTGCCCGCCCGCGCAGGAAATCCTCAAGTGCAGGCAAGCGACGCCCCGTGCAGCGAAGGACAAAATCGACGAAACGGCGTTAGCAAAATAACAAACTCATGTGTTCATGCTTCATAATGTAAAATTGAAAAACCCCCGGCAATCCGGGGGTTTTTCTGCGTTGCTGTCTTTATTATAGCCAAATCCAGGCAATAAGCCAGTAAATGAGCATTGCCATAATAACGGTAATCGGGATCGTAATAACCCAGGCCATCATGATCCGCCCGGCAAGCGACCACTTGACGTTGGCAAAGCGCTTCGCACTGCCGACACCAAGAATCGATGACGTGATTACATGAGTCGTACTGACCGGGAAATGCGTAATCGTCGCTGTCAAAATAACGACCGCAGAACCGATATCCGCCGCGAAACCGTTGATCGGTTCAATTTTGAAAATTTTCGTCCCCATCGTCTTAATGATTTTCCATCCGCCTACCGATGTACCGAGCGCCATCGCAGTAGCCGCCGACAGCTTGACCCACAACGGAACGTCAAGATTATCCTGCAAACCCGCTGCTACGAGCGCGAACGTAATGATCCCCATCGCCTTCTGCGCATCATTGGTACCATGCGTGAACGACTGGAAAGCAGCGGTAAAGATTTGCGTAATCCGAAACCCTTTGTTGACCTGATGCGGGCTGCGGTTCGCAAATATTTTTTTCAATAGCCACATAAATAAAAAGCCGAGTGCGAAAGCAATGAGCGGCGAGAAGATCAGCGCTTTAACAATATTCGTAAATCCGCTCGCATTCACGCCCGCAATACCGGCCGCCCCAATAACCGCTCCGACCAGTGAACCGATCAAAGCATGGGAGGAAGAGGACGGGATACCGAAGTACCACGTGATCAAGTTCCAGGCAATGGCAGCGATGAGCGCCGCAATAACGATCTGCTCGCCATGCTGCAAGGTCGCCGGATCGGCGATATCGCCACCGATCGTCTTGGCTACCCCTGTAAAGGTCAATGCCCCGACGAAATTCATCGTAGATGCCAGTAAAATGGCCACCCGTGGTGACAAGGCTCTTGTCGAGACAGCCGTGGCAATCGCATTTGCCGTATCATGAAATCCATTTATAAAGTCAAAAGCCAAAGCGAGAAAGACGACAAGGCACATGATGAGAAAAGCAGCATCTAACATTTTCTATGCACCGCCCGCATTAGCTGTTCCGCATAACGATCGTTTCGAGTTTGTTTGCTACATCCTCGCAGTAATCGGTCGTTTGCTCAAGCCGTTCATAGATTTCCTTGCGCTTGATCAGTTCAATCGGGTCCGATACATTGGCGAAGAGACTAGTAATACACACCCGCAGCAGATCATCCGCATTGTTCTCAAGCTCATTGATCTTGATAGCCGGCTCACGGATCGCAAGCAGCTTCTTCTCAGAAAGCAAATAAATAGCCTTCTTGATCTCATGAGAACAACGAATCAGGTTGTCCGCAAACAAGATGATGTACTCATCAGGCTCACTGATGTGGTACATTTCAAACCGGGAAGCGCAAGCCTCAATCCCATCAAGCACATCGTCAAGCGATGTTGTCAATGTCATGATGTCATCCCGCTCAATCGGTGTAATAAAGGTTTTGTTCAGCTCCGTCAAAATAATATGTACATTGCGGTCGCATTTCGATTCAAATTCCTTCATCGCCTTGGCAAATGCCGGAAGATCCTTCAAGTCCCGCACATGTTCGCTGAAATATTCTACCGCTTCAACGATCGTATCTGCCATTTCCTCCAACGTTTTGAAAAAAATATTTTTCTTCTTCACCTTCGAAATTTCCCCTTTACCGCGAGCTTTGGATAGTTACCGACGAAGCATGAACGGCTTCGCCCGTCCTTTGGACAGAGAAGTGTTCGTTACACAGCGAAAATATAAATGTTATGGTATGCAGCTGATGCACCCTTGCATTTAAAAATATGCCGAAACTATCTTATCATACTTTACAGTAGAATTGTTAACGGATTGTTAAGGTTTATAAAAAAAATCACCAATTTTCATTTTTTTTCGACAAAAATGAAAAGACGCAACAATTGTGCGTCTTTAAGTTCCCCTAATATTCCCATTGTTATTCAATTGTGATATGTTCTGCAAAGGCCGGCTTCATTGGGATGATGTGGTAAAAGCTTTTACCTGCTGTAAGCGGCACCTCAGCGCCATCCTTCATAATCCGAATTAATCCATCTGCCGCCCGCACCCATTCGGCTTCCATGACTTTTCCATGCTGGAACACCATAGCAGGTCCGCCGGAATTCAAATCGACCGCCAATCGGCCGACATCATCCAGCGTACGGTGCGCGGTGCCGATCATCACCAGATTGGAGACGGCCAACTGCTCTTCATTATTCAGATCAATATGAGGCTCGCCATTTACAAAACGCTGATACAGCTTCTTCTCCGCATCGTACGTATAGGATACCCGGTACTTCTTCATTGAAAACCAGATTTCAACTTTCGAAGCGTCCGTTCCCTGCATTGCAGTCTCGCCTTCCGGTTGGAAGGGCAGCGTCGGGATCGTGACCGTCGATTCAAATTTGCGATGATCCGCTCCAGCTCGCAGCTTTTCCAGGTTCGTATAGAGATTATGCGGCGCTTTGCGGAAGCTTTCTCTCCAGAAAAACGGCCCTGAGTTTGAAATCTCATCCAGATTATCCTTGCGCTGCTGCTGCAAAATCGCATAGCCGTCATTGCTGGCTCCAGCATGAGCAAGCACCGCCTTGTAGGTCTCCCCCAGTTCAATCAAATACGGGCGAATGCTGCGCACCGGACCGATCGCTTCCTCGAACGAATCACTTTGGAACACCGCCACCAGTCTCGTAATGCCGCCCTCGGCCAGCAGTTCCCATATAATATCTGCATGCGTCAACCCGGATTGCGGCCTTGCCTCCGGCGCATTGTTGATCATGACAGCAATCGGACGGGCCTCAGAAGCCTCCTCCTGTTTCATGCCTGTCAAAGGAGCAATAAAGCCAAGTTCCGGCTCCGGCTCCTCTTCCGGTTCAGGCAGGGCAGGCTCGATAATGCCTGAATCATTTTCCTTTATATTCTGCGACGTTTCGGCCTTCGAAGCGCAGCCTCCCAACAGCAGCGTTAATGCCAGCAAAAGCGGCAGACTTATTTCCCACAAATTTCTACGTTTCCGATCGTTCAATTTACGCACCCATCCTTTATACGATTAATTAGAATGAAAACCTTCTCAATTCTATTAAACCATATCCGGGACGGGTTTGTCTTGAACTTCCTGCTTTCTGGAAAAAAACTAAGTTCAGTCCTGGCTCGCAGCGTGCCGGTCCAGCTTGTGGAACAAGCTCTTGAAAATAATATCCCGCTTCACAAAGCGAGTATAACGGATAAAATGACGGGAGGCATCATGACTCCATGTTAGGCCATCATTGAGGACCGGACTGTGCACAAGTTCTGTAACGAGCGCATCAGGATCTGTAAAATAAGCAATCGTAGCGATATCCCAAATGACACGCGAATAGCCGAAATGGTCTTCAGCACAAGATTCATAGCGTTCCGCCAGAAAATCGCCAATCGCACCTTTTCCTCTGACAAAAGTGTTGATCTCTGAAAGGGTAGTAAGCAGATGGGAGGCGACGCCCAGGCAGGGCACAAGTACAAGCGGGACGCCGCTGTCGAAAATCACCTGAGCTGCCGAAACATCCTGCTTCAGATTAAATTCATTCGCATCTGGCCATTGCAGCGCATGACCACCCAACCAGACCACGACAATTTTCTCAATAATACGCGGCTCCAGCAAGATCGCGGACGCTACATTTGTAATGGCGCCAATCGCGGTGATATAGAGCGGCTCGTCGTCAGGTGCCGCGAGCGCCTTGGCGATCAGATCACGAGCGGCAGGACTGTCAACTGGCTTGTTTTTTCCAGGTAGATACGTTTCAGAACCTTTGTACACATACCCTTCAGATGGCTTGTTCAGCCGTGCCACAATGCGAATAATTTCATCATAGCTTTTTTCCATCCCGTCCTTGGGGCCATTGGAAAGCTCATTGAAGAAAGGCGCGGCATAGATCGCCTGCAAATTAATCTTATCCGGAGATAGCAGCGCGTGCACAAGCGCAAACTGATCGTCAATTTCATTGAAGGTATCGGTATCAAGCACCATATTTACTTTGCCCGTAGGGGGCTGCAAACGACTCAGGCGGAATTCTTCCGTTAGTTCGGGGTACAAAATCGTCATAGTCAGATGACCTCACTTTTATGGATAGTGGTTATGGCAATTAAGACTATATCCAAAAATCCGAGATAATAATATACTATTCTGGATATCTTCTTTATATAAAATGGCTTTTTTCTTAAAAAAGCTTATTTCCAAAATAAAGATACCCCATATCGCCAAGAGAGGAACACCGAAACGAATGAGTGGACCAATACACGGCCGCCTGGGCACACTTGATTTTTATAATTATATCCGGCACGAAGCGCATACTTCCATTGATTTCCACCGGCATACGGGCTATGAAATTGTGTATTACCAAAGCGGCCGCGGCACGACAACGCTTGGCAAAGCCACTTATCGCTATCAAGCGGGTACCTTTACTGTGATCGCCCCTGAGCTGCCGCATGACGAGCATCGGCATACGGACACGGAGCTGATGTTTGTCGGGTTTGACTACAGCAATGCGCCGGTACCGCTGCGCACTGGGCTTTATAGCGACTCGCCGGATGGCGCAGTGGGAAGGCTGCTTAAGCGGATGGGAACCGAGATTGCCGGCAAGGCGAGCTATTATGATATTAAGCTGGACTGCCTGCTGACAGAGACGATTGTAGAAATCGGCAGGCTGACCAATAGCCCGGCGGCACCTGAGCCGGAAGAGAAACTGATTTATGCGCAAAATTATTTTCAGCAGTATTATGCCGACCAGATTGATCTTGCCGGGCTCGCCCGCACACTTGGATACAGTTACGATTATTTCCGGCACTTGTTCAAGGCGCAGACCGGCTATTCCCCCATGCAGTATATCGTTGACCAGCGGATGAAACGAGCCAGGCAGCTGCTCAGCACAACGGACAAATCCGTTACGACCGTAGCGCTGGAATGCGGATTTTCCAATGCACCGCAGTTTTGCATGCTGTTCAAGAAACAACACGGACAGTCGCCAGGCAATTACCGCAAACATGTCGAAGAAACGTCAGCCAATTGGCAATGACGAGCAAGTGAGTCGCATGACAGGCCGGAGAGGCGGAGCCTTGAGTGTGCTAGCAAGCCGCGCAGCATCGAGGCAAGCCGCACGCCATTTGACGACAATGCGCCAGGGGGTTGTAAACCCGCCTGGCGCTCTATAAGTGCTCGCTGTATTTTTTACTATGCTTGCATTATACTCTGAATTTGGTTGCATACCGTTAATCTTGCTTGCTAATAAACTAAATGATTGAACTGAATCCAGATGCAGTCTCGACGATTATATACTCCAATGATGCCACTGTTCATGTCGTTTTTCCAAATCGACAAGCCACTGGGACGTCAGGCGGATTGCCTCATCCTGATGCTGCCGGGAAGAGTAGGTGTGATCGCTCTGAAACAAAATCTCCTTGTCGCACTGTCCTTCGCTCCGCGTCCAGAATACTTTTTGGAACAAGAAGCTGTAGTCGACTGGAATGGTATCATCGCTCGTACCGTGCACCAGCAGCACGTCCCCGCTAAATCGCGGCGCTGCCTGAAACGGCTGATGCTGGAGCAAAGAGTCGAAGAATGACGGCTGCAAGGAGTAGCCCGTATGGTCGGTGCTGCCAGTCTTAACCGCTTCATCATACCCTTCGCGTCCGACAATTCTTACAATATCATTGAACGGGTAGGCTACCGGGGACCAGAGCACAAGCGTCTTCACTCTCTTGTCTTTAACGGCGGTAAGCAGCGCCGTTGCCCCACCCAGACTATGCCCCAACAAAATAACTCGCTGCGGGTCTACGCAATCCATACTGAGTACATAATCCAATGCCGTACGCGTCTGGTCAATCATCGAGTCCAGTCCGAGTGCGCCGTAATCGCCGTTGCTTTCTCCGCATCCGCCATAATCAAAACGCAGTACATAGTACCCTGCTTCAGACAATGCGCGCCCCGCTTTTACAAACAACCGATCGACTCCAATCCGGTTGCCGGCGAAACCGTGGCAAATAATAATTGCCGGGGACTTCCCGCTATCCGCTTTGTTGCTAGCAGCCGGATAGTGCAATGTTGCGGCGAGTTCCAGTCCATCCTCGCCTGTCTTCAATGTAAGTGCCTTTTCCATTGGCACACCTCCATATATCATTTAATCCAATAGTTTTAGTCGGAATTATATAATATCATATTACGCGGTCTTGATCTTAATGTCAATCCGCATTTGTTGCGAATTTTTTTCTTATGCCAGCTAGCATTAGCAGCATCTTGGCCACTGCGAATTCATGACAGTTGAGTGAATGGGGAATACTTAGCTATAAGCTATAAATGAGCAAGGCAGAACATTGAGCAACCATATCAGTTAGTTTTATAGCGCTAAGCGGACAGACTTTCCGCGATATTGCTCGAAACTAGCGAAAACTTACTTTGGCGGACAGCAGATCCGTTATTTTGTAAAAAGTGTGTTTTAGGCGGATTTCGCACCAAAAGCGGAACGTCTGGCCGTGAAAATTGTGTTTGGGGTGTTTTAGGCAAAATAGCGGGTCGTGTGTCCTCATGAGACATAATTATTGTCGCACATGGCCTACATATGGCTTCCGACTAATCAACCCATCCCCCAAAAAACGCATCCTACATCCAGGGAGGAACAAACACTATGAAGCAAGTCGTTGAATGGATGGCAGCCCAGTGGCTGACTGTCGTGCTGATCGCTGGCTGCGCTGCAGCTATCGCCTTTGTTTTCGTCAAGCGCAAATCGCTATTTTTCAAAGAATAGTACGGAGTGGGTGCCGGGCGAATCGGAACGAGTGATGTAGCGAGTTCGGAGCGAGGGCGGAATGAGCAATGGTGAGGCTAGTTTCGGAGTTAAGTAGAATGAGCAATGACGAGGCTAGTTTCGGAGTTAAGTGGAATGAGCAAAGATAAGGCCAGTTTCGGAGTTAAGTGGAATGAGCAATGGTGAGGCTAGTTTCGGAGTGAATGAAGCACGGGCTGATGAGGCAGTTTCGGAGTTAAAAATGTGGAGCGAGCAATGACCAGGCGAGTTTCGGAGCGAATGCGGAATGAGCAATGGTGAGGCGAGTTTCGAAGTAAATGTGGAGCGAGGGCTGATGAGGCAGTTTCGGAGTGAATGTGGAGCGAAGGCTGATGAGGCAGTTTCGGAATTAAAAATGTGGAGCGAGCAATAACGAGGCGAGTTTCGGAGTGAATGTGGAGCAAAGGCTGTAGTTGGTTAAGGTGAACGAAGGAATGCGCATGGGAACACCTATTGTTTTCTTGCTATAATCAAAGGAATGGCCGCGACAAACGTGAAATTGTTGTAAAAAATACAACATTTCACCTGAAAAAGTCAATTTTCTTAAAAATTGTTGCATAAAGTACAACAATTTCACGAAAATCGCCCAATATGTCTGGAAAAGTTGTACAAAATACAACAATTTACACTCTATAACACTTCTCTCGTTCAACTTATATAATCCGAAGCGCCAAAAAGATGCCGCCTTGTACAGGCAGCATCTTTTTGGCTTGCGATGCAATCGTGCAGCATCCAGATATGATAATGGCATACAAAAGGACTAACGTCCCGATCGTTGCAATGATGTGATCAGTTGATGTGATGAGTTGATGTGAGTTGATCTGACCAGTTGATGTAACCAGCGAATCGAGAGAGTGTGAGTGAGAGCTCCACTCTACCGAAGCGCCTTCTCCCCGATGTCCGAGCGGTACTGCACACCTTCGAAAGAGATCGCTTTGGCAGCTTCATAGGCGCGCTCACGTGCCTGTACAAGGTCTGCGCCTCGTCCGACAACGCCGAGTACCCGTCCGCCGCTAGTTACGTAATTTCCGTTGTCGCTGGCCGTTCCTGCGTGGAACACCAAAACATTATCCAGCGCCGCTGCTTCCTCCAGACCACTAATGACGCGTCCCTTCGGATAGCTGGCCGGATAGCCTTCCGATGCAAGAATGACGCATACCGCAGCATCGTCGCTCCACTCGATATCGATTTGATCCAATCTGCCATTGGTGGCGGCCAAAATAATATCGACCAGATCGGTCTTCAGGCGCGGTAATACTACTTGCGTTTCCGGATCGCCCATCCGCGCATTGAATTCAATGGTTTTGGGACCATCCTTCGTGATCATCAGTCCAGCAAACAACACGCCGCAGAATGGACGGCCTTCGCTGACCATCGCTTTTGCTGTCGGCTTAATGATGTTTTCGATCGACTCATCAATAATCGATTGCGGGATATGAGGCAGCGGGGTGTATGTTCCCATACCACCGGTATTCGGGCCCAGATCGCCGTCAAAAATCGGCTTATGATCCTGCGCCGCTACCATCGGCTTCACCGTCTCGCCATCTACAAATGCCAGAATGGACATTTCCTGTCCTTCCAGGAACTCCTCAATGACCACTTGGGAGCCGGACTCGCCGAATACCTTGTTGATCATCATATCTTCCAATGCCTGCACAGCTTCCTCAATCGTCTGCGCAACGATAACACCTTTGCCAGCTGCCAATCCGTCCGCTTTGACCACGATTGGCGCAGTTTGCTCCTTCAGATAAGCCAGCGCTGTTTCATAATCCGTAAACGTTTCATAACGCGCTGTCGGGATGTCATACTTCTTGAGCAGCCCCTTCATGAACACTTTGCTGCCTTCGATTTCAGCCGCATTTTTGCGCGGACCAAAAATTTGAATGCCTTGTGCTTCGAAAGCGTCCACGATGCCCGCTGCAAGCGGATCATCAGGGCCAACTACGACCAGATCAATCGCATGATCTACCGAAAATTGAATCAATTCGTCGAAGCGGTCCACCGCAATCGGAACACATTCCGCTACCTGGGCAATGCCCGCATTGCCTGGCGCGCAATACAATTGCGTTACCTTTTCGCTTTTTTTCAACGCCCACGCAATCGCGTGCTCCCGGCCGCCGCCGCCAATAACCAAAATACGCAAAAGTGTCGCCCTCCCCCTGATTGACTAGTGTTTGAAATGCCTTACGCCTGTAGCAATCATGGCAATACCATGCGCATTTGCAACTGCAATGGAATCCGCGTCGCGGATTGAACCACCTGGGTGAATTACTGCGGTTACGCCCGCTTTGGCAGCCAGTTCCAACGTGTCTCCCATCGGGAAAAATGCGTCGGAAGCCAATACGGCGCCAGTCGATTGCTCGCCAGCCTGCTCAATCGCAATACGTGCCGCGCCAACCCGGTTCATTTGGCCTGCGCCAACGCCGACAGTCATGTTGTCCTTCGCCAGCAAAATCGCATTCGACTTAACATGTTTGACCACTTTCCACGCAAACAGCAGCTGCTTCAGCTCTTCTTCTGTCGGCTGACGGTCGGTGACTACCTTGAGATCAGCTTCGGTCAGGCTGCGCGCATCGCTTTGTTGAACAAGCATCCCGCCGTCAACAGAAGTGACAAGCCATTCCGGTGCACGTTCAGCAGCAGGCTTGATCGAGCCAAGCTCCAGCAGGCGAATGTTTTTCTTCGCTTGCAGCACTTCCAGCGCTTCGGCTGTAAAGTCAGGTGCGATAATAATTTCCAGGAAAATCTCACTCAGCAGCAGCGCAGTAGCATGATCAATCGTCCCGTTCGCAGCCACAATGCCGCCGAAAATAGACGTTGGATCAGCCGCATAGGCTTTTTGGAATGCATTGTGAATATCGCTGCCGATGCCTACGCCACAAGGATTCATATGTTTGACGGCCACAACTGCAGGCTCTTCAAATTCTTTAAGAATCGCAAGCGCTGAGTTCGCGTCATTAATATTGTTATAAGACAGCTCTTTGCCGTGCAACTGTTTAGCTGTTGTAATGCTTCCTTCCTTGGCAAGCGGCTGCTTGTAAAAAGCGGCTTGCTGATGCGGATTTTCGCCATAGCGCAAATCTTGCAGTTTTTCGTAAGTGACCGTCAGACGCTCTGGCAATGGCTCGCCAGTTTGCTCAGACAAATAGCCGGAAATCAGCGCATCGTACGCTCCGGTGTGACGGAATACTTTGGCTGCCAACTGCTTGCGGGTATCGAGTGTGGTGTCGCCGCCTGCTTTTACCTCTTCTACGACTTGACCATAGTCCGCTGCGTCTACCACAACGGTTACAAAAGCGTGGTTTTTCGCCGCCGAACGAAGCATGGTCGGACCGCCGATATCGATATTTTCAATGGCATCTTCATAGCTGACATCAGGCTTGGCAATGGTTGCCGCGAACGGGTACAGATTCACCACAACCAAATCGATATAGTCCAGACCAAGTTCCTTCATCGACTGCTGATGCTCTTCGTTATCACGAACAGCAAGCAATCCGCTGTGTACAGCCGGGTGCAATGTTTTCACACGCCCGTCCATAATTTCCGGGAACCCGGTTACCTCTGAAATACCGATGACAGCAATGCCTTCTTGCTGCAGCAGGCTTGCCGTGCCTCCGGTTGAAATAATTTCGACGCCCAGTTTGTTCAGTTCACGGGCAAATTCCACAATGCCAGACTTATCCGATACACTGATTAACGCTCTGCGAATAGCCAACTTAATACCCCTCCTTCGTAATATGTATCCTTTGCAAAAGATTGATGATGCCTATTTCTATACATGCATGCGCACCTACCGAATTCATGGCTTTGACGCTTCACGGACCCTATTTTTGAGCACTCACATCTGCTCGCTCTTATTTCGCGGACAGACGTTCCGCTATTACGGCATTTTTGGGTGTTTTGGCCGCTTTTGCGGACAGGAGATCCGTTATTATCCCAAAATGGCCCAAAAATCAGCCTTTTTGCAGCAATTAGCGGAACCTGTGAGGCTGTCGATTAATTGTGCATAACTTTTTTTCTGGCCTGAAAACGCCTCTCAGATCGAATTTTTATTATCAGCATATTTAGTTTGAAAAATAAATCGATCTGAGAGCCTTCTAGAGGCCCAAAAACGCCAAGATTAAAACGGTCCACAATGAATCGACACGCTCCCTGTGTCCGCTTAACCTGCCAAAAACCGCATTTTGTCACAAATAACGGATTCTCTGTCCGCTTAACCCGCCAAAAACCGCTTTTTGTCACCAATAACGGATTCTCTGTCCGCTTAACCCGCCAAAACCCGCTTTTGTCACCAATAACGGATTCTCTGTCCACATTAACTCAACTTACCGCGGCTACGGCTTTACAATAACCTGGCGTCCGTCGAGCTGAACGCGTCCCGCTGCAAATTGCTGCACAACCTCGGGGAGCAGCGCCTGCTCGGCCGCATGAATGCGCGGCACCAGCGTCTCTTCCGTATCGCCGTCCGCGATCTCAACTGCACGCTGGGCAATAATCGGTCCGCTGTCCATCCCGCCATCGACGAAATGCACCGTGATACCCGTCAGCTTCACGCCGTATGCCAACGCCTGCCCAATCGCGTTTACGCCGGGAAAAGCAGGCAGAAGCGAGGGGTGAATATTGATCATTTTGCCATAGAACGGCTCAACGATAACCGGGGTAAGAATCCGCATATAACCGGCAAGCACGATCAGATCGATCCCGCGGCGGTCAAGCTCCGCTTTGATTTCCGTTTCATAGGCTTCGCGGGAAGGATAGGACTTCGGGGTGAACAGAAATGTTTCGATTCCAGCAGCTTCCGCACGGGAGACGACAGGCGCAGCAGGCTTATCACAAACAAGAAGCTCGATGGTTCCACCGAGCCGCCCTGCTTGCGCCGCATCCGCCAATGCCTGGAAGTTCGTTCCCTGCCCTGATGCGAAAACGGCGATTTTGAATGCGCCCATCTTATACTTCCGCTCCGACAAAGGATACTTTGCGGCTGCCGGCAGTTACCGTTCCGATCCGGTACGCCTGCTCGCCCGCAGCTTCAGCAGCCTGCAATGCCGCTTCGGCAGCTTCCGCCGGAACGACAGCGATATAACCGATGCCCATGTTAAAGGTGGTGAACATATCGCGGTTCGTAATCTTGCCCTTTTCCTGCATCAGCTGGAAAATCGGCAAAATGGGCCACGAACCGTAGTTAATTTCCACATCAACGCCCTCAGGAAGCACGCGCGGAATGTTTTCAATAAAGCCGCCGCCCGTAATATGCGCCATCCCTTTAACCTGTACAGCGTCGATGAGCGCCAGCGCAGATTTCACGTACAGCTTTGTTGGCTCCAGCAGTACATCGCCCAGACGTTGGCCGCCCAGTTCAGCAACTTCATCTGTCAAGGCATAGCCATGCTGTTCAAGCAGCAGCTTGCGCACGAGAGAGAAGCCATTGCTATGCACGCCGCTTGATGCAAAGCCGATTACAACATCGCCAGGGGCGATTGTTTTGCCGTCGATGATCTTCTTTTTATCCACAATACCGACTGTAAAGCCGGCAATATCATATTCATCCTGTGAATACATTCCCGGCATTTCCGCCGTTTCGCCGCCAATCAAGGAGCAGCCTGATGCGACGCAAGCATCGGAAATCCCTTTGACAATCGCTTCGATTTTCTCGGGAACGACTTGTCCACAAGCAAGGTAATCAAGGAAAAACAGCGGCTCGGCGCCTTGAACAACAATATCATTGACGCACATGGCGACCGCATCAATACCGATGGTGTCATGCTTGTCCATCGCAAACGCGATTTTCAGCTTGGTGCCTACGCCATCCGTGCCGGAAACGAGCACCGGCTCGTCATACTTATCCTTGTTCAGTCCGAACAACCCGCCGAATCCGCCAAGTTCCGTCAGAACTTCCGGGCGAAATGTCCGATTTACATGCTTCTTCATCCGTTCAACCGCTTCATTGCCGGCTGCAATATCAACGCCAGCCTGCTTATAAGCTTCAGCCACTTGCCAACACACCCTTCATCCATATATTCCGGTTTCTATCCTGTTCAAAGCCTGTTGACCTGTTATAGACTGCAGCTTTTCTCCGGCTCGCGCTCCGCTTCCCGCTCTGATTCCTGCTTGCTATCCAGCCCAAGCTGCAATTCAAGCTCAGCGTTCCGCTTCTCTTCCGCCTCAATTCGCGTCGGATAGTCATTGTCGAAGCAAGCCAGACACATGCCCCGATTGTGTTCCCCGTCATTGCCGCCGACCGCTTCAATAAACCCTTCGTTGCTAATAAAATGCAGCGTATCCGCATTAATTAAACGCCGAATTTGCTCCGTCGAGTTGGATGAGGCGATCAGTTCCTTGCGGTCAGGGGTATCGATGCCGTAATAACAAGGGTTCGAAAATGGCGGCGAAGTGATGAGTACATGCACCTCGGTAGCTCCTGCTTCACGCAGCAAGTTGACAATCCGCCGTGAGGTTGTCCCGCGGACAATCGAATCATCGATCATAATGACGCGTTTGCCTTCGACAACTTTGCGTACCGCGCTCAGCTTCATCTTCACGCCTTTTTCCCGCAATTCCTGGGAAGGCTGAATGAACGTCCGGCCGGTATATTTATTTTTAATCAAGCCAAGCTCATAAGGAATGCCTGTCTGTTCCGCATAGCCGATCGCTGCCGAAATACTGGAATCAGGCACGCCGGTCACCACATCGGCATCAATAAATAACTCCATCGCCATCTTGCTGCCCATCCGCTTGCGCGCGGAATGAAGGTTAATGCCATTAATGTCACTGTCAGGACGGGCAAAATAAATATATTCCATCGCGCAGATCGCACGGCGCTCCATCGGCGCATAGCGTTCCGAGCGCAGTCCGTCCGCGTCGAGCACAAGCAATTCACCGGGTTGAACATCGCGCAAATAATGAGCGCCTACCGTTTCAAACGCACATGTTTCCGAGGAAAATACGTAACCGTCGCCCAGCTTGCCCATCACGAGCGGCCGCAAGCCATGCGGGTCTGATGCGACCAGCAGTTTGTCATTGGTCATAATAAGGAATGCATAACCGCCTCTGATCCGCTGCAGCGCATCTTTGGCTGCCGACACAAAATCCTTGCTGGAGCGGGCGATCAGATGGGCAATAACCTCGGTGTCGCTCGTCGTTTGGAAAATCGAGCCTTGCAGCTCAAGCTCGCGGCGAATTTCCGGCGCGTTGACAATGTTGCCGTTCGTCGCGATAGCCAAATCGCCGTCCCGGTATTTGAAGATGAGCGGCTGCGCATTGGCAATGCCTTTGCCGCCAGCCGTTGAATAACGGACATGGCCGATCGCCCGATCGCCAGGCAAAGCTTCAAGCTTCGCCTGATCGAACACTTCCTTGGTCAAACCCATGCCGCGATGATAGTGAAAGCCTTCATTGGCCGTATCCACCGTACAGATGCCGCAGCTTTCCTCGCCGCGGTGCTGCAGGGCATGCAGGCCGTAATAGGAAAGTACGGAAGCGTTCGGATAACCGAACACTCCGAACACGCCGCACTCTTCCCGCAATTTGTCGAACATATCATCATGGCCGACGCCTTCGTTATAATAGTCGCCTGTCCACAGCTTTGGCTGAAGTTGAACTACTTCATCAGACATGGAATCGCATCCTTCCAGACCTTCTCCAGTTGTTGTACAGATGATTCGATTGCCGGCTTGCCATTAACGCCAATGTTGAGGTCTGCTCCCTTGCTGCCAACCACGCCAATTTCCGCATGAACGACTTTTTGCTCTTCCAACCAGCCAAGCAGAGCGGCTGCTTGCTCAGGCTTCGCTGTCAACAAAACACGCGATTGGCTTTCACTGAACAGCGCAATATCCGCACGCAGGTCAGTCGCTACATTCACTTTCGCGCCCAAGCCGCCGCTGATGCATGATTCAGCCAATGCCACAGCAAGTCCGCCTTCAGACAAGTCATGCGCCGAAGCGACCAGACCGCGCTGAATTGCGCCAAGCACTGCCGCTTGCACATTTTTCTCTGTTGCCAGATCAAGCGCTGGCGGACGTCCTTCCGCTTTGCCTTGCGTGACGTACTGCAATTCGCTGCCGCCAAGCTCGGCTTTCGTATCGCCGATCAGTACGATTACATCGCCTTCCGCTTTGAAACGCTGCGTTGTAATGTGATCCACGTCATGCACCAGACCAACCATACCAATGACAGGTGTCGGGTAGATCGCGCCTTTGGCATTTTCGTTATATAAGCTCACGTTTCCGCCGATAACCGGTGTATTCAGCTCACGGCAAGCTTCCGCCATACCGTCAACCGATTTCTCGATTTGCCAGAATACTTCAGGCTTCTCAGGGTTTCCGAAGTTCAAGTTATCTGTTACAGCAAGCGGCTCGGCGCCGGAGCACACAATGTTGCGCGCCGCTTCCGCCACTGCGATGCGTCCGCCTACTTCAGGATCAAGGTACACGTAACGGCTGTTGCAGTCCGTTGTCATCGCCAGCGCCTTGCGAGTGCCGCGAATTGTGACGACAGCCGCATCGGAACCTGGCTGAACGGCCGTGCTCGTACGCACCATATAGTCATACTGATTATATACCCATTCCTTGCTCGACACAGTCGGGGAACCCAGGACACTTTTCAGCGCGCCTGTCAAATCGGTAATTTCTGCAAAATCAGCCGAATCGATCGCTGCGTTCGCCGCGTAGTAAGCCGGCTCCTGCGAAGGCTTGTTGTATACCGGACACTCGTCCACGAGCGCCGCTACCGGCATGTCGGCAACTTGCTCGCCTTGATGGAACAAGCGCAAACGTCCGTCATCGGTAACTTTGCCTACTTTGGCGCAGATAATGCCCCAACGCTCAAATATTTCAAGTGCTTGCGCCTCATCCTTCGGCTCAACCACGAACAGCATCCGCTCCTGCGACTCAGACAGCATCATTTCATAAGGCGTCATGCCGAGCTCGCGCTGTGGCACTTCATCCAGGTACAGTTCCAGACCGTTGCCTGCTTTGGAAGCCATCTCCGCACTGGAGCAAGTCAGACCCGCTGCGCCCATATCCTGAATGCCGAGTACGATTCCTGTATCGATTAGTTCCAGACAAGCTTCCATAACCAGCTTCTCCATGAATGGATCGCCGACTTGAACTGCGGGACGCTTCGCTTCCGAATCGGCTGTCAGCTCTTCCGAGGCGAATGTTGCGCCGTGAATGCCGTCGCGGCCGGTTGCCGGGCCCACATAGAACACCGGATTGCCTACGCCCTTGGCGACACCGCGCTGAATTTTGTCATGGTCGATTAGTCCGACACACATCGCATTAACGAGCGGATTGCCTTCATAGCTTTCATCGAACATCACTTCGCCGCCGACCGTCGGAATGCCGATACAGTTGCCGTAGCCAGCGATGCCGCTGACAACATGCTCGAACAAGTAGCGTACACGCTCATTTTCCAGACGTCCAAAACGCAAGCTGTTCAGCAATGCAACCGGACGTGCGCCCATCGAGAAGATATCGCGGATAATGCCGCCAACGCCTGTTGCCGCCCCTTGGTAAGGCTCGATGGCAGATGGATGGTTATGGGATTCGATTTTGAAAACAACCGCTTGGTTGTCTCCGATATCGACGATACCGGCGCCTTCGCCCGGTCCCATCAGTACGCGCGGTCCATCAACAGGGAAACGACGCAGCACCGGCTTGGAATTTTTGTAAGAGCAGTGCTCCGACCACATTACGCTGAATACGCCGATCTCCGTATAGTTCGGCTGACGACCGAGAAATCCGCAGATCAATTCAAATTCCTGATCGGTCACGCCCATTTGCTTATATAGCTTCTGATCCACAATTTGCTGTGGAGTCGGCTCCTTAGCTGCTAACTGCTGCGTCATGCTGTTCCCTCCATGCATTCAAAATCGATGTAAACATCCGTTTTCCGTCTTCCGAGCCCAGCAATTGGTCAATGGCCCGCTCCGGGTGAGGCATCATGCCCACAACGTTGCCGCGCTCATTGCAGATGCCGGCAATATCGCTTAGCGAGCCGTTTGGATTGTCTCCCGCACGATAGCGGAATACGATCTGTCCATTTTCCTCAAGCTGTTTGAGTGTCGCTTCATCACAATAGTAGTTGCCTTCACCGTGCGCAATCGGAATATCGATCAGCTCGCCTTTTGTATACTGGTTTGTAAAAGGCGTCTCTGCATTAACTACTTCCAGCAACGTTTGATGACAGCGGAACTTCATGCCGTTGTTGCGCAGCAGACCTCCCGGCAGCAATCTGGCTTCGGTCAAAATCTGGAATCCGTTGCAAATGCCGAGCACATACTTGCCTGCTTCCGCCGCTTTGCGAACTTCATTCATCACGGGCGCAAACTGGGCGATCGCTCCGCAACGCAAGTAGTCGCCGTAGGAAAAGCCCCCTGGAACGAGAATGCAATCATATTCGGACAAATCTGTATTCGTATGCCACACATAGTCGACCGGCTGGCCAATAGTGTCTTCTACCGCTTTATAGCAGTCAATGTCGCAATTGGAGCCTGGAAATACGAGTACCGCAAACTTCATCGTTTAACCCTCCAATTCGAATCGGTAATCTTCGATGACCGTATTAGCGAGCAGCTTTTCACACATCGCTGTAATCCGGGCTTCCGCTTCGGAACGGTCCGTTGTATCCAGTTCCAGTTCCAAATATTTGCCGACGCGAACTTTTTCTACCTCTGCGAAGCCCATCGAATGAAGCGCCCCTTGAACAGCACTGCCTTGCGGGTCCAACACGTTTTGCTTGATGGTGACATAAACCGTTGCTTTCATTGTCCTTAATCCCCCTAATGTCGATGCCCTGAATTGGCAAAATGTAAAATGGTATGAAGTGAGTATGATGCGGCTATTCGCCGATCAACCGATGATAGATATCGACGTAACGGCGAGTCGTCTCGGCAACGACAGCCTCCGGCAGCGGAGCCGGCTTGCTGTTCTTGTCCCAATCGGAACCTGCCAGATAAGTACGCACCGGTTCTTTGTCCATGCTGTCGATCTCAATATCAAGCGCATAATTGTCCTGCGCCCAGAAGCGCGCCGAATCCGGCGTAAAAATTTCGTCGATGAGGATCACGCCATCCTCAGTCAATCCAAACTCAAACTTGCAATCGACAAGAATAATGCCGCGATCCGCGCAGAACGCACGACCGAATTCATACAGCTTAATGCTGTGCTCCTTCAACTGCTGCGCAAGCTCTTCCCCGACCAGTTCCTGCATGCGCGCGAACGAAATGTCCTCGTCATGCCCGACATCGTTTTTCGCCGCGGGAGTGAAGATCGGCTCCGGCAGCCGCTCGTTCTTGCGAAGCCCTGCAGGAAGCTCTATGCCGTTAATCGTTGACGTCTGTTCATATTGTCTCCAGCCGCCCCCCGTGATATAGCCGCGTACGACGCATTCCATATCAATCCGGTTTGCCTTGCGCGTTACCATAATGCGATTGCGCAGCAGCTCCGGCTCGGTCACCACATCGGCAAGCTTGTCCACATCCGTATGCACCACATGGTTCGGCTGAAATTGCGCTGTCTGCTCAAACCAGAATGCGCTGAGCTGATTCAGCACATTCCCCTTTTCCGGCACCGCCGGGTCCAGCACATAATCGAATGCGGAAATGCGATCGGTCACGACAATCAGGTAATGTTCGCCCAGATCATAAAGCTCGCGGACTTTGCCTTTGTACAGCAAGGGCGCCTTCACATAATCCACCGCAGTGGAAATCGCCTGTGCGTGGTTTGAACTCAAGCGAACTCACCCCTTCAAGCCAAGTTTAGTGAAAATGGTGTCTACATGCTTCAAATGCCAAGCCGGATTGAAGCAGTCTTCAATATCCTCTGGCGACAATACTTTCGTCACCTCGGCTGTTTCTTCTATAATATCGCGGAATTGACGCTGTTCTTCCCACGCCTGCATAGCCCGCGGCTGCACCGTATCGTAAGCCTGCTCACGGCTGAAGCCTTTGTCGATCAGCTTCGTCATTACCCGTCCAGAGAAAGGCACGCCGAAAGTGCGCTGCATATTGCGTTTCATATTTTCAGGGAAAACGGTCAGGTTGTTGATGATGTTGCCCAACCGATTCAGCATGTAGTTAAGCAGCATTGTCGCATCCGGCAAAATGATCCGCTCAACCGAGGAGTGGCTAATATCCCGTTCATGCCACAGCGGTACATTCTCATAAGCGGTAATCATATGGCCGCGGATGACGCGCGCCAGACCGGAAATGTTCTCACAGCCGATTGGATTGCGTTTGTGCGGCATAGCTGACGAGCCTTTTTGACCTTTGGCAAACGGCTCTTCCACTTCGCGGAACTCGCTTTTTTGCAGCGCGCGAATTTCCGTAGCGAACTTGTCCAGCGATGTTGCAATCAGCGCCAGCGTGGCCATATACTCTGCATGGCGGTCGCGCTGCAGCGTCTGCGTCGAGATCGGCGCAGGCTTAGTGCCCAGCTTCGCGCATACAAACTCTTCAACAAAAGGATCGATGTTCGCATAGGTGCCGACCGCACCGGAAATTTTACCGAACTGCACGCCGTCAGCCGCATGGTTGAAGCGCTCCAGGTTCCGTTTCATTTCTTCATACCAAAGCGCCATCTTCAGACCGAAGGTCGTTGGCTCCGCATGTACGCCATGGGTTCTGCCCATCATCGGCGTATCTTTGTAAGCAATCGCCTTGTCACGCAAAATGGTGATGAAACGCTCCACGTCGGCGCGCAAAATTTCGTTTGCCTGGCGAAGCAGGTAGCCTATCGCCGTATCGACTACATCCGTGGAAGTCAGCCCGTAATGCACCCATTTGCGTTCAGGTCCAACCGTCTCGGAGACAGCGCGAGTGAAGGCGATGACGTCATGACGCGTTTCCAGCTCAATCTCATCAATCCGGGCGATGTCGAAACTTGCGCCTTTGCGCAGCGCCTCAACATCTTCCTTCGGGATAACGCCAAGCTCTGCCCACGCTTCGCAAGCGCAAAGCTCCACTTCAAGCCAAGCTTTAAATTTATTTTCCTCGGTCCAAATTGCTCTCATTTCCGGTCTGCTGTATCGTTCCAACATGCGTTTCTAGTCCCCCCAAATCTTCGTTTCAGAAATCCAGGCCAATGCCTTGTCCACATCTTCAGCCAGCACGTTAACATGCCCCATCTTCCGTTTAACCTTCGCTTCATGCTTGCCGTACAGATGAATCTTCGGCTCAACGCCAAGGCGTTCGGCCGCTGCATCATGCTGCGCGATCCGCTCCAGCAGCGGCGCTACATGCTCGCCAAGCACATTGACCATCACCACCGGCGTCAGCAGCTCCGTGCCGCCAAGCGGCAGTCCGCAGATCGCCCGCACATGCTGTTCGAACTGCGAAGTGCGGCAAGCTTCCATCGTATAATGTCCGCTATTATGGGGCCGCGGCGCCAATTCATTCACGTACAGTCCTCCGTCAGCTTGCCAGAACAATTCAACCGCGATCAGGCCGACGACGCCAAGCCCTTCGGCAATCCGCTCGGCTAGCTGCCGCGCTTCGGCAATGACCGCGTCAGGCACCCGCGCCGGCACAATGGACAGATGCAAAATATTGTCCACATGAATGTTCTCGGCTGGCGGGAACGATTGAATCTCGCCTTGCGGGCTGCGCGCCGCAATAATCGACAGTTCCTTGTCGAAGCGAATGAACTGCTCCAGCACAAGCTGGGTTCCGGCACGGCTCAGTTCTGCGTAAGCCGCTTCGATCTCCGCTTCGCTGCGGATGACCCACTGCCCTTTGCCGTCATAGCCGCCGGTCGCCGTCTTCAGGACGCTCGGCAGTCCAAAACGTTCCACCGCCGCGCGCAGCTCAGCTGCGCTGCGAATCTCCGCATAAGGCGCAACCCGCACGCCCGCACGCTCAATCGCCTGCTTCTCACGCAAACGATGCTGGGTCGTGTACAGCAGTTCGCTGCCCTGCGGCACATACGATTCCTCCATTAACATGGCGGCAACGCCCGCATCCACATTCTCGAACTCGTAGGTGATGACATCGGCCCGCTCAGCCAGCTCCCGCGCTGCGGCATGATCATCATAGGCGGCGACAATCTGCTCCGCTACTTGACCGCATGGCGCATCCGGCGTCGGATCAAGCGCCACGAACCGGTAGCCCATCGCGCTGCCCGCCAGCGCCATCATCCGTCCAAGCTGCCCGCCGCCGAGAATGCCGACGGTTGCTCCTGGCAAAATCGGCTGCCTGTCCCCGCTGCGCTCCTGCTGGGCGGCCTTGTCTGCGCGCTGCATTGCGCTGTTGGTCGCTTCACTCATAAGGTGCTGCTGCTTTCCAGCACTTCTGCGCTGATGCGGTCGCGGCGCGCCTGAACGCGGGCTTGCAGATCAGCGTCAAAAGCGCCAAGGATTTGCGCTGCCAGCAGACCGGCATTGGTTCCGCCGGCGTTGCCGATTGCAACCGTTGCGACCGGAATGCCGCCTGGCATCTGCACAATGGACAGGAGCGAATCCAGCCCGTTCAGGTTCGAGGACTTCACAGGGACGCCAATAACCGGCAAAGTCGTTTTGGCTGCGACCATGCCGGGCAGATGTGCAGCCCCGCCAGCGCCCGCGATGATAACCTTCAATCCTCGCGCTGCCGCAGATTCTGCGTATTCAAACATCAAATCTGGCGTCCGATGCGCCGATACTACTTGCTTCTCATAAGGAATTTCAAGCTCTTCCAGAATGTCGCATGCCAGTTTCATCGTATCCCAATCCGACTTGCTTCCCATGATGACGCCTACCTTCGCAGACATGAAATCGAACCCACTTTCTAAAGTAAATTTAGAATAAATAATTATATTAACCGAAACAGAAATAGCCCGGAGACTTCGCAGGTGCTGCGTGCGACTCGGGATACAAGCCAAATAAAGGAAGCGCTGCGTATTTCCTGCCTCATACCATTCATAGGCAGTTGCACAGAACTTGGTGTCCTGCAGCAGCGGAAAGAAGCAGAAAGCAGTCCCTGAGGGACAACTCTTCCTTTATTTGCATAAGCTCGTAGTCCGAAAATTATGGTTTCCGGGTAGAAACGTTCGGGCCAATTCCCAAATATATACGATGCTTCGACATAATCTGACAACTTAATAAATTAACCTCCTCTAGTTTATCAATCCTAACACCGCTTGTCAACGAATAAAGACGAACATTCCTTCGTTTTAGTGAAATATAGTTCGTGTTTTCCAGGGTTGTTGAGCATGTTATTTCATTTATAACCCAGTGGAATACTTTGTTTTGGATGACGAACGCCACTTGACATCCTCCCCCTGCACGAAGTTATCCAATTCCTTGTATACCCTAACTCCGCTCCATCGCGCTCCAGATCGAAAGCCAGAATTGCAGGTGCAGCAATCAATGGGACCGCTAACGTCCTATTTTCCACAACCTGAGTTAAGGTATACAAGCAAAACGGCATATGCTGTTCACAGCAAACGTCCAGGCAGCTCCGCATTCCCATCATTCGACCGCTCATCACCCATCTATCTACACTCCACCGCTGTCTTTCCTCCTCACTCTTCGCATTCCCTTCGTTTCATCGCTCCTCACTTACCATTAGCTATTCAAAAAAGGGCTGTTCAGCAAGCGGCAATACATCCGCTTGAAGAACAGCCCTTCATTATTCAAAAACTCCTATTGCCGCAGCAAGCAACAACACTTCCTACACTAACCTTGCTTCCGTTGCTGCAACAGTTGCGGGTGGCAGCGATCAATGCCCGTCCATAAAAATATAACGCGCAATAATCAGAATTGCCAGTATCCACATCAGCCAATGAATCTGATACTTTTCTTTTGCTTTGCCGCTCACATTGGCAATTGCCGCCAAAACAACATAGAACACGATACCAAATGAAATACCGTTGGCAATGTTGTAAGTGAAAGGCATCAAAGCGATCGTCAAGAAAGCAGGAATCGCATATACCATGTCGGAGAAATCAATTTCTTTCACCGATTGCATCATCAGCACGCCGACAATGATCAGCGCTGCTGCTGTTGCCGATCCAGGCACAAGCGCCACAAGCGGTGACAGGAAGATCGCAAGCAGGAAACATACGCCCGTCGTTACGGCTGTAAGTCCGGTACGTCCGCCCTGTGCAATCCCTGAGGAGCTTTCTACAAAAGCTGTTACCGTGCTTGTCCCAAGCACGGCGCCGCCACTGACGGCAACCGCGTCGACGAACATCGCTTTACCAACTTTTTTACGGCCTTTTTCTTTATCTTTCATAACACCCGCACGCGTAGCCGTTCCAACCAGCGTGCCGAAGGTATCAAACAATTCTACGAATGTAAAGGTCAAAATAACGGTAACCAGACCCACCTCAATGACTCCGACAAAATCAAACTTCCAGAAGTTCAGCTCTCTGAAATCCGGCACCCATGAGCTGCCGCCCAGCGTTGTGCCGACGTTGACTTCACCCATCAGAAAGGCAATGACTGTCGTGAGGAGAATACCGAACAAAATCGCGCCCGGGACACGCAGCACCATCATGATTGCAATGGCCAGCACACCGATGATCGTCAACAACACACCTGTATCGTGCAGGTTGCCCAGATGAATAACGGACTCGAAGCCAAGCAGGTTCGTAAATTCCCCTGCAGGGACATCATTCATTGTTTCCACGGCAATCGACAAAATCCCGCTGTTTTTCAAGCCGATAATGGCTATAAATAGACCAATTCCGACAGTAATCGCATGCTTGATGCTGTCCGGTACGGCCACAAGCAGCATTTGCCGAATTTGGGTAACGGTCAGAATGATGAAAATAATACCCGAGATAAACACGGCGGTAAGCGCCATCTCCGGTGAAATCTTGGTACCTGTCGCTCCTGAGCCGAGTACAACTGCCGCAAAATAGGCATTCAGCCCCATGCCCGGAGCTACCGCTACCGGAAAATTAACAAACAACCCCATCGCAATCGTAAAAATACCGGCAGCGAGCGCCGTAGCCAGAAATACCGAATCCCAGCTCAATCCTGTTGGGCTAAGTATTGCCGGGTTGACGGCCAAGATGTAAGCCATCGTCATGAAAGTCGTCAGACCGGCCATAATCTCCGTTCTGACATTTGTTCCGTTTTCCTTCAACCGAAAGAAACGTTCCATTGATCCATACGCCTCCCAATAAATGATTTGAACAACAATAACCCGAAAGAAACGTCTATCCGACGTTAATTCTCTCAGGCTCCGCGCAAAAACAGGAAAAGCATGCAGCAACACGTCAAAACTCCCATATCGCTCTTTTCCCGCTTTTCGTAGCCAGATCATTACGGTGACCTTGTAGAGACTCCCAAGCCAATTCCCGGGATTATACGAAAAGGATATACAGCTGTTTGTTTTCCAACTTCATTCTAAATAGACTGCCACAGATTTGTCAATGTTTATTTACGAATAATGAAATATTTCACGTGCACAAACTTTAGGAGGATGATCAAGCAATTTGCAAGCCAAACTGCTGAAAAAATCACTCTTTTTTCATTATTAACCTGATTCGCGTATTCAAAACCTCCAGAAAAAGTCCGGTCTATTTTGTTGATTCACTAGTTGATTGTTCGGATTATAGCAAATTAACTGTAATCGGCCAACGACCCGCTCTTGTGCGGCAGTGGATTTTATACTATGTTAAAAAGAATTAAAATGACAAACCTTACAGGCTGCCCTAGAAATCGCGGCAATTGCTTATAGCCAAGGCGATAGATAGGCCAGCCTGTTATTCACTTATCTTTAGAAAGGAGATGGAATACCATGTCCCGCGCACGACGTTTGCTTACCGAGGAGGATTTTCAAGAAGCGCTCGATCATGAGCGCCGCACCCGTGTTTTTCAGAATGATCAGTTGGTGGGCACCGGAGGCATTATCACCCGGTTCGATGACACGACCATTGTCATTCAGTCCGGTGTCAGCGACATCGCCTACTATTCGCGAAACGATTGTGAATTCTTCGAGCTGCGCTAATCGTCCTTAACATCGCTCGCTTCTTGCCCCTGGCGCTCTTTTGTTTGGTTTCATTTCATTAATGTTCAGTGTTCATTTATGGGTACGGTGTGCAGTCATGACATACTCCGCGAGAAGTCTTGCCCCAAAGCCAGTCGCTCCCGGCACGATATAACCTTTTGCCGCAGCAGCTTCCTTCAGACCTGCCATGTCGATATGCGCCCAGCTCATGGATGGATCGACGAATTTGCGCAGAAACAGCGCTGCCACAATCGCCCCCGCTTCCCCCGCCGAACTGATATTGCTGGAATCCGCACAAGCGCTGTCCAAATAGCTTTCGTACTCATCCACCAGCGGCATTGGCCACAGCTTCTCTCCAACGCGCTCACCGGCAGCGCATAGCTCCCTGACCAGTGAATCCCCGCCCCAGATGCCGGCGATCCGCGAGCCAAGCGCACCGACAACAGAATACGTCAGTGTAGCAATATCAATAGCCTGCTGCGCGCCAATCTGCTTGGCGTACAGCAGCGCATCCGCCAGCACAAGTCTGCCCTCAGCATCTGTATTGCCAACCTGGACAGTCAACCCGTTCGCATACGTTAAAATTTCACCAGGCAGCAGTGCATCGGGACCGATCATATTTTCGGCAGCGGGAACCAGCACAGCCACGTTCGCCTCGGCTCCGCTGCGTGCAATCCTGTCCAGCGCGCCGATGACTGCCCCCGCCCCGGCCATATCCATTCGCATGTCGCTAATATTGTTGTCCCGCTTCAAGCTGATCCCACCGGTGTCGAAGGTTATTCCTTTGCCAATCAGCGCAATGAGCGGCAAAGACGGATCGGTGCAATACCGCAGCTCCAGAAAAACCGGCGGACGACGACTGCCCCGACCGACCGCGATCAGTCCGGTCATGCCAAGCTCTATCAGTTGCTCTCCTGAATAAACCTTCACTTCAACCGGCACGTCCGCAAAACGGGCTTGCACCCGCTCAGCAAGCGCGCTCGGATAAATCACATCCGGAGGTTCCCCCGCCAACTGCCGGGCCAACAACGTGCCTTCCGCTCGCAGCCGTCCGGCAGCGATTGCCGCAGCACCTTCATCCGCGGTACCGTTGTCGTCCAAAAATACGACAGGATCGCTAGTAGGGATGGCAGCAGCTTTATGGGAGTACGACTGGTCACCGCCCAGCACCCACCCTTCCGTCCAATCCGCCGCCAATCGTTCACTCGTCAACTCAGTTGCTCGCGTCGCAGCGAAGGGCAGCAGCGCTCCGAAAGTGAGTGCCACGTTATCTTTGCGTGTCTCTTGCGCAGCTCGCGCTGCCTCGCCCGCCGCCTCACGAAGCCGTTCGCGACTGAATGACGCAGCTTCGCCCAGGCCGAGCAGCAGCGCATCAGGCTTGCCGCGCTCGCCGTACAGCCAGGTTAGCGTTCCGCGCTTGCCCATGGCTGGCTGGAGCCTGTAGCGAGCAAGCAGTTCGCCGAAGGGCCCGGCAGCCGATTCCAGCTCCGCGCTTTCCTGAAAGAACGGGCACATGATAGTGCCCGCTCCGGACACCAAACCTGTCTCCGGCGTGCTCATCGAATAATCTCCCCATCAGCCTGACGAATCCATGTTTCGAAGCCGCGTTCGCCCTCCTGCAGCCGTATCATCCGCGCCCCGCGCTGCAATCTGCCATACGTGTTATAACCGGTGACACGGCCATAGCAGAGGCGGATGCCGTGCAGCATGCCGCAATAATCGTTGTCATGGTCATGCCCGACGAACGTTCCCATAACATCGCCCTGTTCTACCAGCGCCGCGAACAAGCCGGAATTGATTTTGGCGCATTCGACGTTTTCGAACTTTTGCCCTCCCAAGACGGTTCCCTTTGCCCACACGTCCGCATATTCCGGCAGCGGCATATGAAAGAAGGCAAGTGCGGGAAGCGGCCCCTTGCAGCGTGCGCTTAGTTGTCGCGATTGTTGCGCATACCAGTTGACCTGATCGGGATGAATCCACTCGTAACCGCCAACCGCCACCGGCGCCATTGCGCCTGAATCGAGGAGATAGAGCGCCGCCGCCTCGCTGACGCCTGCACGGTCCCATACCGACAGGACGTAATTGCCGACGCCGCTCAACTGTTCCGGGCCCGCCTGCGACAGGCAATTGGGGCCGCTCTCCAATTGAAGGGCGAGCAGCTCAGCCCGCGATACACTTCCTTCCGAGTCATGATTGCCGAACACAGCAGCCCATGGAACACCTGAAGCGACAATCGGAGCGATCGCTCTGTGGAAAGATGCGGCCGGGTCAGCGACGCCATGACTCCAGATCATATCCCCGGTCAATACGATCAGATCCGGCCCTTCCGCCTCAATTAAATATGCGGCCAAAGCAAGTGTCTGGTCGTCTTTTTCCTTTTTTTCCACACCATCGCCAATGTGCATATCTGTCAGCTGCATGATCGTAAAGGTGCCGTCCTCACGAAACTTCAAATCCATCTCTCCACCCCATTCTTCCTGTTATGTCACCTTATTCAAACTCGACACAGACACTGGCAACCCGATTCGCCTGCAAGCCAAAGCGAATGTTCGCCCCATCCGTCTCGATTGCTCCCGCTCCAACTGCTGGACGTTCCAACGTATCAACGAAGCAGGCGGCCCGCACATTGCGGAACAAGCCGATGTCCACTGTCGTATCCATTCCGTCTGTCTCGTACAACCGTACGATCCAGCGGTCCGCGCCATCTTCCTCAGGCTGCTTGATCGCGGATATCGCCGCACTGCCTGCGTTCAGCTGAAAGAAGCTGCGGCTGAGCGGCCAATCACCGGACCCAGCAGCCACCGATATGGTGTTCATCGGATGGTTGTAGCTGTAGGCCGCTTCGACCATTGCGCTATTGTCCTTGGCATCCGCCAGGCACAGCGCGAATGCAAACCGCTGCACGCCCGTATCAGGATACGGATCAGGCGAATAAGAGCCGCGCAGCAGCGTGACCGTCAAAGCGTCGCGCGTACCGCGAAACCCATACTTGCTGTCAGTCACCAGCATGACCGACGTCTGCCCTCCCTGCTCCGCCGCTTTGCCTTGCGCTATTACTCCGCCTTGTTGCTCCACCGCTTCGTCCTGCACGATCACTCCGCCTTGCTGCTCCACTGCTTCACCTTGCGCGATTACTCGGACTTGCTCCGCGTCATCGGTAAGCGCAGCCGCCCAGCTGTTAGCCGGCACATCCTGTTCCAGCGGCGGCCGCTCGATTGTGCCGAACGCCGTATCATAGCGATAAGCTGCGCAAGGATAACCAAGCGGAAGCATGAATTGCAGCTGCGGGGTGAAATCATCGCGTTTGCCATATTCGTGCCAGTCGCATTCTACCCGGTAATCCAGCCTTCGGCTGCCGCGGTCAAGCGAGACTGTCACTTTCAAGCGGGAGCGGCGAAACGGGATGCTGTACGTGACGGATTGCCGGATACGATCCGCCCCAAGCTCGAAGGACTCCACATGAACACCTTCCGTCAACGGTTCCACCTTCCGGTAGCGGCCGACCAGCCACGCGTTTCCGCCGCCATTATGCCCATCTTCCTCAATTAGACGGAACAGCGCTCCTTCTCCTTCAACTGCTCCTGCTGCACCTTTTCCTAGCCCGCTTCCTTTGCCAGTTCCGCTTTGTGTGCTTCCATTTTTCCCGTCCGCTTGCCCGCCGATCATTTCACAGCCGCTGTCCTTGTCGATTAGCGAGAGCAGCGACAGGCTGCGCGTGTTCAGTTCAGCACGCAAATGCTCGTTCTCCAGCACGAACGAATACTGCTCCGCCGGAGGCAGATTTTGTCCTGCCAAATAATAATCTTCGGCAGACAGCACCGCCAGACCTCCTTCTTTTTCGGTCATAACATACGTTGCATATCCCATCGGCGGCACGGAGACGGGAAGCAGCACACGCAGAAAGAAGTGGCCCCAATGCTCCTCAAAACCTCGATTCACGAACTGGTAATCGATTTGTGTCCCGTCCTCATTTTGAAACCCAATATTCCGCAAATCGCCGTCCCAATCCCAAATGACCATTTCAATGACTTCACTGCGCGCCTGCCATGAGCTGTTGAATACATGAAAAATTCTCGTTTTCCCGCGGCCGCCATCCCGTTCCCCTGTGCGAAACAGATGCATGACGCCGACACCCGCGCCGGCCCCTTCCGAAAAGCTTTCCGTCAGCTTCTCGCCTTCTACCAGGTAGCGCGACGTATCGATCCGCTTCGCCAATTGACGAAGGGCAGCGCTTCGCTTGCTGTTCGCCATCGCCGAAATTTCCTGGAACATGCCAAGCGCATGATCTCGCGTCTCCGGAATGCCCGTCCCCGGCAAAATATCATGGAACTGGTTAAACAGCGTCCTGCGCCAAGCCTCCTCCAGCTCCTTGCCGAAGTAGCGAGCACCCGTCCATAAAGAAGCAGCACTCGAAAAAGCCTCCGCTTCATTCAGCAGATTTTCTGATATGCGGTTGGCTTGTTTAATTCTCGCTTCCGAACTGTAGCAGCCGGTGAAGATGAAGTTCAGCTCATTTTGCACGACCGGCAGCGTATCTGCCGCCTGTTCGGCCAGCGCAAAGAAATCGGCATAGCGTCCGAAACGAATCGTCGGGAAAATCGGCCAGGACTGCATATCGCGCATCCGCTCCAAATCCCGGCGCGTTGGGCCGCCTCCATGATCGCCCACACCGTATACCTTCATCATCGTCCGCATTCCGGTTTTGCGGCAAAATTCCGGGACGGTAAGCACCATCTCCGGTTCAATCCGGGAATCATACCAATGCGGCTCCTTGTACGCGATGACGGATGCACCCGAAGGGGCGACCCAGCGGAACAGGGAATGGCCTTCATCGTTATGTCCGCGGCAGTAGTAATAATAGCGAACGCCAGCATGACTAAGCGTCTCCGGAACATTGGCGCTATGGCCGAACGTGTCCGGCTCGAAGTCAAGCTGGAGCGTGTCCGAATCAAGCTCAAACAGTTCCGCAAGATAACGCTTCGCATACAAAAACTGCCGCGCCATGCTCTCGCCGTTCGGCATGTTCTTGTCCGCCTCTACCCAGGTAGAAGCCGTTACTTCCCAGCGCCCTTCACGCACTCGGACTTTGATCTCCTCCAGCATCTCGGGGTCGTACTTCTCCACGATGCTGTAAGCGGCTGCTTGCGATTGTGAAAAAATAAAGTCCGGGTATTCAGCCAGTAAATCGAGCATGGTACGAAACGTATTCAGTGTGATTGCTACCGTCTCATCCCATCCCCATAGAAAATTCATGTCAATGTGAGCATGCGAGGCACAGAGCAGGCCATATGCTTTGGCCGCACTTGCCATATCCGCCAGCATGCGCTCCACTTCCCGGCACGCAGCTTCGCCAATTCCCCCGTCCTGCTCCAGTCTCGCGGCTGCATAGCCAACTGCTGTGCCGATCAGATGATCAAATCCGCCTTCCTGCTCCACGGACACCCGGCACGCATATTCCAACTGGGCTAACGTGCGTTTGCCCCAATAACCGTCCGGGCAGTCCCGTTTAAGCTTAGCAAGCGCTGCATGCATCTTATTGATCCCCATTACTTCCACGCTCCCAGCATATCCTTATATGAGGTCATATACGATTGTACAAGACGTTTGGCAATCGAATAGGAACCAACGAGCGGATGCACCATCAGCGCTTCGATGGCAAGTTCTTTGGATTGCTGCTGCACCGCCTCCACAGTCAGACGCTCGAAACGTTTCACGCTTTTCATCAATAGCAGCATATTTTCCGGCACTTCGCCAATGTGGACCGGCTGTGCGCCATCTCTCGTAATTGTGCAGGATACTTCGACGACATCATCATCCGCAAGCCCGGAGATACTGCCCTTATTCGGCACATTCAGTACAATATCGGAGCGCTCCCCGGTTTGCAGTGAAGCGACGAAATCAAGCATGACGCCAGCATAGCCAAGTGAATTGGGCAGCTCCAGCTGCTCTGCGGGCGGCAGCGGCTTCGCGCCTGATGCCGTCTCGATGGCCATATAAGACGCTTCCCTTTTCTGGGTATAGTACAAATAGGTTTGCAGCGCCCGCTGCGGCTCCCCTTCAATATCCATCTTCGCCAGCTCAGCCAGCATGGCTTTGTTGTTTTCCGCAATCATTTGTCCGCGCGTCATCCCGGACTTGACGATATTGCCGAGCGCCTGCTCGCGGTGATAATAATAGTACAAATATTCATTTGGGAGAAAAGGAAGCGATTGCAACAATGCAGGATCAAACATCTTGAATTCATCGACACGAGCGACGAATGCGGAATCGTTCTTCAGTTGGGCCAGCACATCCTCGCCCTTATAGCTCACCTTGCTGATCCACGACAGATGATTCAAGCCGAAAAATTCCACATCCAGTTCCTCCGGCTGAACCCCCATCGCCTCGGCCATGCGCAGCTTCGTATGACTGGGTGTGTCGCAGATTCCGACAACACGGTCATAGCCTGCGCTGCGCAGCGCCTGTGTAACGAGCCCCGACGGGTTGGAGAAATTGAAAATCCACGCTTGCGGCGCGAGCTCGCTGGCCAATTTACAATAGTCCATCAGCACCGGAATCGTCCTGATCGCCATCGAAAATCCTGCAGGCCCCGTCGTCTCCTGCCCGATGACACCGCAATCAAGCGCAATTTGCTCATCGGTATAGCGGGAAACTTCCTTCCCGACTCGAATTGTCGTTACGATATAATCCGCGCCGGTAAGCGCCTCGCGAATGTCGGTTGTCATAACAAGTTGCAAGTCGACGCCGCTCTGTTCGATGACGATACGGCACAGCTTGCCGATGATGCCGAGCTGCTGCTCATCGGTATCATGCAGCACCAGCCTGGTAATGCCTGCTTGCGATGCTTTCAATGTCAAGCTTTTCGTAAAAAGGACGGCTCGCACGCCGCCCCCTCCGATTAAGGTTAATTGTTTCATCACTGTTGCCTCCTCATAAAATCCCGTATCTGCATGCTGCGTCGGAGTGCTGCCGGTAGAGCCAAGCTGTGTCCGGCTAACCATGCTGCCAACAACGTAATCTGCTGACAACAGCCTATGTTGTGGTGATATAACAAGCGGTAACCAACAGTACCATCGTGTTGCCCACAAGGTAAGCCGTGCTGATAAGGCAAGCCATCCCCAACAGCGCATCCGCCTGCGCCATGTTCACATCACAGCGTTCGCCGCCATAAAGTGCTCCAGCAT
Source organism: Paenibacillaceae bacterium (assembly GCA_004134985.1). Taxonomy (GTDB): domain Bacteria; phylum Bacillota; class Bacilli; order Paenibacillales; family Paenibacillaceae; genus Paenibacillus_D. The sequence goes on from REGQ01000008.1 coordinate 40,619, forward strand.
CTCCCGATCAGCTGCCCCCGCGCTTCCGCCATAGGCGCTAACCGACAAGGCGCCGCATGCATTGCCAAAAGCCAGACATTGCTTCGGTGAAGCGCCCGCTAAAAAGCCATACACATAACCAGCGTTGAACGAATCACCCGCACCTGTCGTATCCAGCGCCTTCACTTTGTAGCCGGGGTGGTACCATCTTTTCCCGTCAACGATCGACAGCGCCCCCTTGTCTCCAAGCTTGACGATGACACGCTTCCCATGTCTGGCAAGCAACTGGACGGCATCTTCCACATTGCCGCAGCCGGTATAGTGCAGCGCCTCTACCTCGTTCATGAAGAAAACATCGATCTGTCCTGCCAATTCCATAATGCCTTGATACCATTCGCCTGTATCGTCCCAGCCTGTATCGAAGGAGAGCGTCACGCCGCGCGCTTTCAACAGCCGTACCGTCTCCATAAACTCCTCATGGTTCGCCCTTCCCTTGTAACAGGTCAAATGAACATGCCTGCTCTCATCGACACTGTTCATGTCCAACTGACGCAAGTTCAGTTCTGCATTCGATCCCGCATACGAAATGAACGAGCGATCCTTCTCCGGCTGCAGAGCGATCGATACGCCTGTATTCGCCGTATGACTCGTCTTGATATACCGGGTTTCAATCCCGTACCGGGAAAACTGTTTGCGTAAAAAATGGCCATAGTCGTCCTCACCCAGCACGCCGTTAAAAGCCAGCTTCATGCCAAGCTTGGCCAGCACTAGACTGAAGATCGCCGCTCCGCCGCCCACATGCGTCGTCATCCGATCGACGAACACTTCTTCGCCAGGCAGCGGCGGCTTGTCATAGCCAACCACAATCAGATCGATATTCACGTCTCCAATGACAACCGCATCAAATGTTTTCAACCCAATTCCTCTTTTCTGCTCCTGCTTATGATGACTTGACCGCTGTCTGTTTTTCAGCCTGCTCGATTGGGCGGCAGCTGTCCCGAACGACGAGCCGATGCTGCATGATGATATCGCCCTCCAGCTTGGCTGAGCCGGATATCAACTCCAACATCGTCTCCACTGTCAATTGGCCCATCTCATGGATCGGCTGCTCCATCGATGTAAGCCGCGGCCTTACCAGTTCGGTCAACTGGCTGCCGTCGAAACCCATAACCGAAATATCGCCCGGCACTTGCAGTCCCCGGTCGTGCAGACAGTTCATCGCTCCGAGCGCCATATCGTCGCTGACGGCGAATACCGCTGTCGGTTGCTCCTCGATTTGCAGCAATTCGTTCATCATCGCATAGCCGCTCGCTACTTTGTAATCGCCAAAGCGAATCAGCTCATACAATATTTTCAATCCATGATCTGTCAAAGCATTGCGATACGCTGTATAGCGGTTCTGGCCGGACGTAATATCCCGCATGTCTCCACCGATAAAGGCAATTCGCTCGTGTCCCAGCTTAATCAAATAGTCAGTCGCTTCGTAGGCCGCCTTATAGTCGTCCACGATAACGGATGTGAAATTTTGATCAGCAGGCTTAACGGTAGAGAACAGCACGGGAATTTGCAGCCGGTTAATAAAGTCCCGAATTTCAGGGTTGATCTTCTCATGCATAATGATGATGCCTTCGACCCGCATTTCTTGGAATACATTCAGATATTTAAACTCCTTGTCAATATCTTCGATAATGTTGCAGACAAGAAGGTTGTAGTCGTTGAGGCTCGCCGTTTTCTCGATGCTGCTCAAGATAGTTGAATAAAAGTTGGAGGTCAGATCCGGCACGATGACTCCGATTAAATTTGTTTTATTTCGAACCAAACTTCTGGCAATCTGACTTGGCGCGTAACCCAATTCCTTGATCGCCTCGTTAACACGCTTCTTCAGGTCATCTTTAACATATTTCTCTCCATTGAGCACTCTCGACACCGTCGTCACAGATACGCCCGCCCGCTTGGCTACGTCTTTGATTTTTACCGCCATAAAACATCACCTGACTTTCGTCCTTTGCGGAATATGCTGCGCTAGTCTCGCTTCTTCCCACCCGTTGACAGCAGCCGCCTGCAGCTGATAGCAGCTTGATTTCATCCGATGAACAAAGGCCGCGAGAAGGCGCCGAAGCCGCCTTCAAAATAAGCTGCGATACGCACATCGTGCTCGTCGCCTTTGCATTGGTACTCGATCTACTACCTGTCTGAATCGGCCGCTCGTCTCATGCAGCACCTTGCCGTCTTTCCAATTAGCGTAACATACTTGTACATCCCGTCCAATAACGGGTTAAAGCGAATACATTTTTATATCCCGTCTCAAGCGGAAACCGGCCGTCGCTGTTTGTCGTATGGTTATGAATAGCGCCGCTCAGCCATTGTCGCGCCCGCCCATAGAGATTCGCAAATTACGGATCATTTCCCTTCTCTCTGCTGTATCTACTCCTTCAGTGAACCGATCATCACGCCCTTGGCGAAATATTTCTGGATGAAAGGATAGATCAGAATGATCGGCGTGACCACAATCATAATTGTAGCCATTTTCAATGAATTGCCGGTCACCTGGATTTTCTCCAGCAACTCATAACGCGAGCCTGCCGCCTGAGCCAGCGTATCACGCAGCGCTTCCGCACGCATCAGCATTTCCTGCAGCAAGGTAGACAACGGCCGCAGACTGGCCGAACGGACATAGAATGCGCCTGTAAACCAGTCGTTCCAGTGGGTAACCGCGTTGAACAACGCAATAACAGCAACAACCGGACGGCTCAGCGGCATAATGATTTTCATGAAAATCGAAAAGTCATTGTACCCGTCAATTCGCGCTGACTCTTCCAGGCTGGGATGGATCTGCTGAAAGAACGTCCGCATAATGATCAGGTTCCAGGCGCTGTAAAGCCCCGGAATGATATAGACCCAAATTGTATTGGTCAAACTAAGCGACTTGAGCAGCATATAATAGGGAATGATGCCGCCGCTGAACAGCATTGTAAAAAAGATAATCAACGTAAAAAATTTAACGCCAGGCATCGTTTTCCCCTTCAAGGCATAAGCTGCCATTGCTGTCATGAACACGCTGGCAAGCGTGCCGACAACGGTGCGGAATATCGAGATGCCGAATGCCTTGCCAATGTTCGCGGACAGAAACACTTCCTTATAATTCTCAATGGACCACAGGCGAGGCCAAAAGTATACACCACCGCGTTCAGCGTCCTTGCCTGCGTTGAAGGAAAGCGCCAGGATGTTCATAAACGGCAAAATAATCGAGAGACACAAGGCAATGATCAATAGATAAATGACGATTTTGAATACCTTCTCGCCTGTCGTCAATTTGTAAAACTGCTTCCCCACTTGCTCACCCCTCCCGCTCTGAATGAGGTGCCGGCATTGTCTACAGACGACGCTGCCGGCCATCGAAGCTTCTACTTAAAGCTTAGTATTTCACCTTCGTTTTCTCATCTGCGTTTTTCTGCTCCAGCAGCTTCAGGTAATCATCCAGACCTGCCGTCTGCAACTGCTTCAGCGCAGAGTCCATAATTTTCTTTGCATCGTCCAAACTTTTGGTGTAGTACGCCCGTGTTACGCTGTCATCGTAATTATCCATTGCCGTCTTCAATTCTGTCCCTTTGGCAAATTCACCGAGGAAGGAAAGCGGCGGATAGCCGTCGATGATTCTCGCATCTTTGCGCTTCTCGTCCCAACCCCAATACTTGATGATCTCATTGGCGCCGGCAGCCGCTTCCGGATGAACAGAATCGCCATACTCCATCTCCCCAAAGTCGGCCATCCGGTCCACATCGGTTGCGCCGAGCAATTCGCCAAAATAGTTGCCTACCCCGGCAAATCCGAGCTTCTTAGCGCCATTCGGATCGTTGGTTTTCAAATCGAGCACTTCCTGCTTCACCTTCGGATTGCCTTTCTCGTCCAATGTGTAATCACGCCCTTCAATGCCATACATCCAGAGCAGTTTACCTTCGCGGCTCGCCATGAAATCGGCGAACTTAACGATATCCTCCGGATTTTTGGATGTGGACGGGACTGCCCAGCCCGAGTAACCGGATTTGAAGTCGACTTGCATCTTATAAGGCTCGTCGGCTTTATCAAGCGGGCCAACTGGCAAATAATGCGCTTCGTTGTTGAATTCCATATAATTATGCACGTCGGCGATAATCGCGGATGTGCCGTTCAGCGCAGCCTCTGTCGCCCGACTTTCGTCGATTGTATAAAATTCAGGATGAATCAGCTTCTCCTGCAGCAGTTTCTGGACGAACTCGATCCGCTTCAGCGGGAATTCGGTCTGCGCTTCATGCAGGAACTTGCCGTCTTTATCCGCCTTGATCCGCTGATCAACCGCGCCCCATGCGAGGTCTGGGTACAACTGCTCCACTTCCTTGCCGCCCCAATAGGCTGGCCCAATCGGGTGGACGCTGTTGCCGTTGCTGTCTTTGAAATCCCCCTCTTTGATTTTCTGCGCCAGTTCATAGAGCTGACCGCTCGTCTTGATCGTTCGAGGATCCACATTCAGCGCTTCGACGATATCCTTGCGGATATAAGAGCCGCCGACATATTTGCGGGTTGTCGCCCCGCCTTCACGGTTGATGTTCATGTGTACGAAATACGTTGAGCCGTCGAATTCCGGGCGGAACATAACCCCGTATTTCGTATCCAATGGCAAGTAATCATCCTGCAAATATTTGCTGTACACTTTGGTATTCTTCATCATAGGCGTCAGGTCAGTGAACATGCCTTCGCGAGCCGCCTTCAGAATGACCGGCATTTCCGGTCTTCCGCTGTTGTTCAGATAGAAAGCGATAAAGTCCGGCAGATCGCCTGAAGCGAGTCCGGCTACAAGGCCGTCGAGGGAACGGTCCGATTTCATAATTTCTATCTCGAGCTCGATGCCTGTCATTTCTTTGATTTTGGCTTTTATCTCCGGATTCATATCTTCTGTATAATCATCCGTTCCCATAAATACGAGACCTTTGATCTTCCGATCGGCAATCCATGTCGCCGGTTTGCCTTCGCCTTTTGTCTGCTCACCCTCATTGCCTTTGCTGCCCTCTGTCGTTGGTGCGTTATTGTTCGAACAAGCTGCAAGCAGTAAAGCAAGGATAAGAAACACTGCAATATAGATAGACCCTTTCTTTCCCATGTGCATACCCCTTTGCCTTTTTTTTATAAATAACGCCTGAATGGCGCTATTATCGAAACAATACGATCGAATGACCACTATATGGAATCGTTACCATACTGAGGTGTCAGAAACCCGTCTTGCGATCCGATTAGCCATAACGACCAGAATTAAACCGATTACCCCTTGCATCAAACCGACTGCTGTTGCATAGCCGTATTGCCCGCCCTGCAGTCCAACGCGGATAATGTACGTATCCAGTATATCTGATAGATGCATATTTCCCGGCGTCCGGAGCAAGTACAATTGATCGAAGCCAGCTGTCAGAATGCTGCCGAGCGAAAGAATGAACAATATAAGAATAGTCGGCATAATGGAAGGCAGCGTTATGTTCCAAATCTCCCGCCACTTGCCTGCGCCGTCCATCTTGGCCGCTTCATACATATCGGGATTAATCCCGGATATCGCCGCCAAATAGATGATCGAATCCCATCCGATTGACTTCCACACATGACTGCCAAACATGATGTGATAGAAATAATCCGGCTCCATCAGGTAATACGTGCTTCCATCGCCCCCCATACTGGCGACAGCTTCATTCAGCAACCCCGTATCCGGCGCCAACACCCGCTGCACCAGTCCAATGACGACGACCCATGACAGAAAGTGAGGCAAATAAGAGATGCTTTGCGCAACATTTTTAAACCAGCGGCTGCGGATTTCATTGAACATAAGCGCAAGAATGATTGGGAATGGCAAGTAAAGAAATAATTTCATACCGCTGATAATCAATGTATTTCTAATTAATTCCATACTCTGATAATCATTGAAAAAGCGCTGAAAGTAATCAAAACCAAGCCAAGGACTGCCGATAATTCCTTTATTGAACTTGTAATCCTTGAAGGCAAGCATCAGTCCACCCATCGGGATATAGGAAAAGATGATGAAAAATAGGAGACATGGCAGCAGCATCATATATAAATAACGATGCAAAAGTATGCGTTTCCATAACTTTTCGGTTATCATGAGTTTACAATCACCTTCTTGTCATTCTTTTATTATGAACGAAGATAAAAGACAAACATGCAGACCTTGTAATGTGAAACAACCTCCTTTTTTATTCAGTATGGAATCGATACCAGAAAATCATAAAAAAATATATCTTACTTTTTGGTAACGCTTACGGAAAGCGTTGTTAGCGCTTTCCTAATGTGTTTATCATAAACCATTGTACTGCTGACCGTCAATCCATTTTTTCGAAAAAGTGCATTATCGGGTGCAAGCGGCCAGTACATCCCGCAACAGGAGAGGTTTTCTGGTTGTAATGGCATCCACGCCCACGTCGGCAAAGTACGCCATATCATCACGATCGTTAACCGTATACACCCAGACGGCCAGTTGATTCGTTCGGGCAAGCTCTACCACCAATTCCCGGCAGGTTTTGTAATTCATATTAAGCCCGTAATAGCCGCCATCTGCCGCTTCCTGACAAACCTGCTGCGCATAAGCTTCATAATCTTCTCCTTCACCCTGATCCTGAGGTAATACATCCGGCGTGTTGAGCAGCACCCGAATGTCCGGGTAGCGTTCGGTCATTCCAACCGAATGTCCGGTAATAAATACGCGGTTTTGCGCATTGTATTGTCTGATCAGCTCAACTGTCGGCTGGATGGCCCCCTCTTCCTTCAGGTCAAGGTTCAATTGCGGACGATCAGTTCCATCATAGCGCAGAATTTCCTCAAGCTGAACTAGTTCATGTTCTATATAATCATCGCTAAGCTGTGTTCTCAACTCGGGAGCTTTCAACTGGGTGTAACTATACTGTCTGAGCAGAGGTGAATCATCATGCAGCAAAATCGCCGTTCCGTCAACAGTCACCCTGACATCAACCTCCACAATGCCTGCCCCTGTATGGACACCTTCGAGAAAAGAAGCCCATGTGTTGTCTGGCGCATCTCCGCAGCCTGTATGTGCTGCAGCTATCGTAGTCCGCTTCATTCTTATTCCTCCTAATCATTTGATCAAGCCTACGGCAATCGTATCTTTCTGGTTGATGGTTTGTCAATTATTAATCGAAAACCAAAATCAGATCCCGACGAGCCTCGAGTGTTCTGCTGTGCTGCTGCAGGTTCGCAGGGTGTTTCCAATCGCCATTCAAAGCCGGATTTCTTATCCTAATTTTCAATGTTGCAATCCTGCTTTAAAAAGGGAACACTTTGTTTTTTCAACATCGCTGCAACCCTCCGCTGCCTTTATCGCACGAGGCAAGCCACAGATTTTTTCAAGCAGACAGACGTCCGCTATTTACCTGAAAAGTGCCCAAATCCAATTTCACGGCCACACTATCACTAGCGTTGCATAAAAGCTAACACCAAAAAACAGCTAGATAAAATGGCTCCGTCTACCGTGGTTGCCATGATTCGCGATCAAAGCAGGTGGGTCAACCCGCAACCGCACGTGTGGCATTCTAACGCTGATGAGCAGCGCTATTTAGGGAAATTTAACCCCATAAATATTGTAAGGAAACTGAGCCACCTTATTTCTAGAAAATCGCACGATTTTAGCCGTCCAAGAGGTGAATAAGCGCTGTGACAAGCGTTAGAGTTGAAAAAGGGCCATTTGAGGCCATTTAAGAGCCGTGGCAAGCGTTAGAGCAAAATAGAGCAGTTTGAGCAGAATAGAGCAGGGATCCCCCGCTCCCTCGCATTCGTCAACCGCTAACAGGTTTAGGTGAAGGTTCAGTGAAGGTTCGGCGAAGTTGCACGTTTAGCGAATATCTTTTAAGTATAAGCGAACGCTTTTCACTGCTCCAATCAGCAGGGAGAGGGTAACGATAAAAATCAAATATTGATTGGCATATCTCATTCCGGATGGCACAAGCGCAGTGTAAAATGTCAGCAACATCAACAGTGAGATGAACATCGCCCGGGTAATTTTCAAGTTAATCAGCGTTGTCCGCTCGTCGGGCTCTCCAATCTTACGATTGTAGATAAGGAGAACAATAAGGGAGCCGAAGCCGATCAACAGCATCAACCCGACAAAAGCATTGAAATAATAAATGTTGCTGTCCAGAAATCTGTCGAGCATTTCTACCATTATTCCTTACCCTTTCTCTTATAGAAAAAAATATCTGTAATATCAGCATTAAAAAAGTTGGCGATGCGAAAAGCTAAAATAAGCGAAGGCGAGTAGTTGTTCTTTTCCATTACAAAAATGGTTTGTTTCGAAACACCTACAGCATCAGCCAACTCCTGCTGTGACAGCTTTTTCAGCACACGATATTCGTATACCCGGTTTTCAAGAAAATCTCCGAAATCTTCTTTCATTCGTCACCTCCTGCACTTGGCGCTGTTGATAATTGGATAAGATTATTATAAATTATAGTTTAATAAAAGTAAAGTAAACTTATATTGATTTTCCTTTTTATATTGTATATACTGAACGTTGTATAATCTCAATAATATGGTTTGAGAGTCTCTACCGGATACCGTAAAAATCCTGATTACACGTAAAATGTACATTTACATTTTGCATGCAATCAGGATTTTTTTCGTCGTCAACCGTTCTAAGGAGGAACACATTCATGCATCTGAAAATTTTTGTACTCACAATCGCCACTTTTACCGTAGGGCTGATCGAATTAATCATCGGCGGCGTACTGCCAAGCATTGCCCAGGATCTTGGCGTTTCCGTCAGCACCGCGGGTCAGCTTATTACGATTTATGCGCTGGTCTATGCCATTTCCGGCCCGGTTCTGCTTTCGCTTACCGGAAAAATTGAGCGCAAACGCTTGTACTTGTGGTCGATGTTTATTTTTACAATCGGCAGCTTTCTCGCCTTTTGGAGCCCCAACTATTCGCTGTTGTTTGTTTCCCGGATCATCACAGCTGCCAGCGGCTCATTGATCGTCACATTGTCGCTCACCATCGCCGTCAAAATTGTTCCAAAGGCATTTCAGGCGAGAGTAATCGGTATTATTTCGATGGGAATCAGCTCTTCGATCGTGTTAGGCGTACCGCTGGGCGTACTTGCCCAGGATTATCTTGGCTGGCGCACTTTGTTTCTGATTATTGGCTTGCTGACATTGCTTGCTATGGTTACAATTCAACTGTATATGGACAAAATCACGGCGGATCAATCTGTGCCCTTGAAATCTCAGCTGCGTTCGTTGAAAAATATTAAAATCATCAGCGCGCATCTCGTGACAATGCTGGCACTGGCCGGACATTATACGCTCTACGCTTACCTGACGCCATTTTTAAAAGATTTAATGCATCTGAATGCCTACTGGATCAGCGCCGCTTATTTCGTATTTGGTATTTCGGCCGTCTGTGGCGGACTGATTGGCGGCTTCCTGACCGATTTGCTAGGCGCCACCAAAAGCATCCTGATCGTTGTCGGCACGTTCATACTTGTCCTGTTTCTACTGCCGTTTGCTACAGCCAATCTTTATTTGTTTGCAATCGCACTTATCGTCTGGGGCGTGTTAAGCTGGGCGATTTCACCGGCGCAGCAAAGCTACCTGATTCATAATGCGCCTGAATCGTCGGATTTCCAGCAAAGCTTCACGTTCTCCGCACTGCAAATCGGGATTGCATTGGGTTCCGCTCTGGGAGGCACTGTAATTAACCAAGCGGATTCCATCAACGGCAATGCCTGGGTAGGAGGCGGCCTAATGATCATCGCTTTTGTGTGCGCAGTCTACTCCATCACAAGAAAAGTTCCCAATCCATCCGTCAGCAACGGACTGGGCCTGCAGAAATAAGGATCATAGGGAGAGTCAGTCTGCCAAGCGGACAAACGACCATACTAAAAACGCTTGTCGAGCAAGGGCGCAACCCCTGCCGACAAGCGTTTTTTTCAAGAGATATTGGCTCTACCTAAAAATCAGTGCTTGACGAGACTCGGGTGTGCTGCTGCGGGTTCGCAGAGTGTTTCCAATCGCCATTCAAAGCCAGATTTCTTATTCTAATTTTCAAAAGGTGCAAATCCGGCTTTAAAAAGCGACCACTTCGTTTTTCAACATCCCTGCAACCCTTCGCTGCCCTTCTCGCAGTAGGCAAGCACTGATTTTGGTTTTGAGCCGAGATATTCAAATGATGTTATATCACTGATTCAGCGAATAAACCCTCGCCTCGTATGGACGCAGCTCCATGCTTGCGCCATCCTGGCCTTCCACTGGATAATTTGTCAGAATCAGCTCCTTAATGCCGGCCGCATCCGTTTCCGGAAGCTCGCACACCGCCGCCTTATCAGATATGTTCAGCAATACAAGCCAGCATTTCCCATCCAGCTCACGTTTATAAGCATATATTTGCTTATGGTCGTCCAGCAAGGTTGTATAACTGCCATAAATCATCACATCGTTATGTTTCCGCAGCCCGATCAGCTCTTTATAGTAATAGTAGACCGAATCCGGGTTCGCCAGCGCCTGCTCGACATTGATCTGCGCATAGTTCGGGTTGACTTGCAGCCATGGCGTGCCGCTCGTAAATCCTCCCTCAGGTGAATCATTCCACTGCATCGGCGTTCGCGAGTTGTCGCGGGACAAATGCTGAAGCTCTGTAAGTACTTGCTCAGGATCGCGTCCTTTGCCGACTTCTTCTTTATACTTATTCTTCATCGCGATATCATTATATTCATCGATTGAATCATATTTAATGCCTGTCATGCCGATCTCTTCGCCTTGATAAATATATGGCATCCCTGGCAAGGTATGAATCATCGTCGCAAAACATTTTGCCGATTGCTCGCGGTACTCGCTATCGTTCCCAAACCGGGTCACGATCCGGGTATGATCATGATTGTTCAGAAACTGGGAATTCCAGCCTTTGCCCCACATGCCATCATACCAGCGCTGCTGAATCGCCTTGAAGCGTTCCAGATCCCAGTAAGCCATATAATCGCACACTTCAAAATGGAACAATGTGTTCAACTCACCGCGGTCTTCCCCGACATAGAGCACCCCGTCTTCCGGTGTCACAAATGGAATTTCGCCTACCGTGAATACGTCGTAATGCCGGAGCACTTGCTCATGCATCTCCTGCAAGTATTCGTGAATGCCCGGATTGTTGCCGAGATAGGAAATGTCCAGCGGATTGTCCGCATCAGGGAAGCCTTCCTGCTTCGCAAGCAGGTTGATAACGTCCATTCGGAAGCCATCGATGCCTTTATCCAACCAAAACTTCATCATATCATAAATCTCTTCACGCACGGCAGGATTTTCCCAGTTGAGATCAGGCTGCTCCACAGCAAAGGAATGGAAATAGTACTCTCCGGTCAACTCATCGTATTCCCAAGTGGAGGGTGCAAAGTAGGAGCGCCAGTTGTTCGGCTCCTTCCTCCATATATAGTAATCCCGCTTCGGGTTGTCTTTCGATGATTTCGATTCCTGAAACCACGCATGATGTTCTGAAGTATGATTCACCACAAGGTCCATAATCAGTTTCATCCCGCGCTCATGCACGCCTTGCAGCAGCCGCTCGAACGTATCCATTGTGCCGGCCTTGGGCATTACCGATCGGTAGTCGGCAATATCATAGCCATTATCTACATCAGGCGAGCCATAGCAAGGATTCAGCCAAACGACGTCCACGCCGAGGTCCTTGATATAGTCCAGCTTGCCGATAACGCCCTCCAGGTCGCCGTAGCCGTCTCCATTGCTGTCGTAAAAGCTGCGCCAGTATACCTGATAGACGACTGCTTCTTTCCACCATGTTTTTTTCATGCTTACTTAACAGCCCCTTCGGCAATCCCTTTAATGATAAACTTCTGTGCAAAAGAATAGAAAATTACAACTGGAATAATTGTCATCGTCAAGCCAGCCATCGCCAAATTCCATATGATCGTAAATTCCCCGAAGAAATAGAAGGTCGACAGCGGAATGGTACGCAGCGCTTTATCCGAAAGCGACAGCGATGGAAGCAGGTAGTCATTCCACATCGCGATGACATCGAGAATTGCGATTGTAATCGTAATGGTTTTCAGCATCGGAAATACAATTCGCCAGAACACGCCGAACTTGGTGCAGCCATCCAATGTTGCGGCTTCTTCCAATGCAATCGGAACCGACTTGATAAAGCCGTGATACAGGAAAACCGCCATGCTTGCATGAAATCCAATATTCATAAAGATCAAACCCTCATGCGTATTCAGCATCGGAATATGCAAATTGGTGCGAATCCAGCCCATCACTTGCATAAGCGGCATCATCAAGGTTTGAAACGGAATAAGCATCGTTGCTACAAAAACCATAAAAATAATTCTGCTCAACCGATTATCGGTTCTTACGAGCATCCAGGCAGTCATTGACGCCAAAACAACAACAATCACAACCGAAACAATCGTTACATAAAGCGAGTTGCCAAGCGCCGAGAAGAAGTTCATTTTTTCAATTGCTTTTGCATAGTACTCAAAACTTAGCGACGTCGGGAGCGCCAATGCGTTGTTATACAGCTCCGAACGATCCTTGAAGGAATTGACCACCATGATGTAGATCGGGGACAGGAAGGCCAGTGCAACCACGACAAGCAAAATCTCTGCAATCCATTTGCTTGTTCTCTTCATTACATCTGCACCTCCCGTTTCTTCGTAATATAAACTTGCGTCAACGTTACTATCGCAACGATCAGGAAGAATACAATCGCTTTCGCCTGTCCGATGCCGTATCTGGAGTATCCGAAAATTTCATTAAAAATGTTCATGGCAAACATTTCAGTTGTATTGATCGGTCCGCCATTGGTCAAGGATAAGTTGACATCAAAGATTTTGAACGCGCCGGACAAGGTCAGGAAGAAGCAGATTGTAAAGGACGGCATCAACAGCGGGAATACAATCTTCGTCAGCTTGTGCCAGCCGTTCGCTCCATCCACCTTAGCCGCTTCCATCAGATCGTCAGGGATACCCTGCAATCCGGCAATGTAAATAATCATCGTATAACCGGCCATCTGCCAGGCAAAGACAACAACCAACGCATACAAAGCATAATTAGGATCAAGCAGCCAGTTAAAGAACACACTGCCGCCTCCAGCATTTTCACCAATGAATTTAAAAACATCCGTGAAAATAAATTTCCAAATGTAGCCGAGGATGAGCCCGCCGATTAGGTTAGGCAGGAAAAACATCGTTCTTGCCGCATTGCTCGTGCGCAGTCCGCTTGTTACCAACAGGGAGAGCGCCAAGCCAATCACGTTGACAATAATTAGCGCCAGCACAGTAAACTTGACTGTCAGCCAGGCGGAATTAAGGAAACGGCCATCTTTAAATATTTCAACGTAGTTATCAAAGCCGACAAATATTTTCGGATTCGCAGCAATACCATCCCAGCTAATAAAGGAGTAGGCGATACCGATCAAAAACGGCACGAGAACAACCGTCGCGAAAATAATGAGCAACGGTACGGTAAATAAAGCAAACCAGGCCCGATCCCGTTTTTTGTACATGATTATCAACTCATTTCCCGTTTGATTTCTAATTTCGAAGTAAAGAGCGAAAGCCTAACGCCATCAATTGCGGTTAGGCTTTCGCTATTACATTAGATAGGCTAGACGGTCTTATTACTTCGGAGCTTTCGCCCAAGCTGCATCCAGCTTCTCCAAATATTGCTCGCCGGTCATTCCTTTAGTAAGGAAAAACTCTTGTGTTACCGGTGCCAGGTCATTAACGATAATGCCTTGCGGGAAAATTGACAATGCCCACGGAATTGTGTTTCCGCTGTTCGATGCTTCCAAAATAACTTGAGACAGCGGGTCGAGGTTATCCGCTTCGATATTGGTCATCGCCGGAATGAATTGAAAGTCATTCACAATCGTGCTTTTGCCTGTTTCGCTGTTGAATACCCAATCAAGGAATGCGTTCGCAGCCTTGATCTCATCTGCGTTTGCTTTGTTATTGATTACCCAGATGGAAGGAATATCAACCGCGATTTTTTCGTTTCCTGCCAATGGGAATGGCATCATGCTGATATCAAGGTCGCCGTAGTCAGCCAGCATCGCATAACTCCAGTTGCCTTGGTGAACCATTGCGGATTTACCAGTGGCAAGGTCACCCATTTCCGAGTCATAAGTTACTTCAAGCGGATTTTTCAAGTTTTCACGAATTGCTTCCATGAATTTAGCGAATTCCTGGAACTCTTTTGTATCTGCCAATTTCACTTCGCCTTTGTTCAATTGCTCGATAAAGGCTTTCGGATCAGGCTGCACTGCAAAAGGTGTATTGAAGATGTGGCCGATCAGAAAGTAAGCTTCCTGGGAAAGCATGGATCCGTTTACACCATCGGCTTTCAATTTTTCCAATGTCTTTGTGAAGGAGTCCAAATCGGTTACATCCTTAGGATCAACCAATCCTTTGTTATAAACCAATCCAAAGCCTTCAACGCCGGTTGGTACGCCCAAAATTTTGCCGTCGATACGGTTTTCCATGTTTGGCGCAATATTTTTAACATAAGACTCATTGCTCATGTCATAGTAGTACGATTTGTATTTTTCAGCTTCTGCGCCAACGCCAACACCGAAAATCGTCGGGCCTTCGTTTGCATTCAGCTTAGCCTGCAACTGAGTAATGTAGCTGTCGCCAGCCGAACCCCAGACATCCACATCATTGCCGGTTTCCTGCTTATATTTTGTTGCCAGTGCTTCAAGTGATTCAGCAATTTCAACTTTGGATTGAAACATTGAAATTTTCACTTGTTTCTCCACTCCATCCACGGTGGCAGGCGGATTATTGTTCTCTTTGCTACTACCACAAGCGGCTACAGATGTGGCAATTAATGCGGTTGCAACCAGAACACCAAATAACTTTTTCACTTTTACCAACTCGAACGCCCCCTTTTATGTTGTTCAACTCACATTATAAAAAGATTACCCTAAACAAGTCAATAAAAAACATAAAATATTTTTAGTATTTTACTTATTTTTATTTGGTTTTATACTTAAAATAGACATGTATATGGAAAAACTCACCACTTGACCTGAACGGGTAATTTCATATGCCAGCAATTTTCCCCTGATAGGAGAAAGGCGCATAGATAGCATTGCCTATATGGCTTATCCAGAATATAATGTTATTGTCCCATATCTAATCAAGAAATATTCCTTTTTTTCTGTCCTATCATCAATGTAAAATTTATAGTAAAATAACTAGTATAATGATATGTATTTTACAAAAATATAAGGAGGAAACGCGCCCATGATCGGTTTGAAAGAAATCGCGGAACTGACCGGCTTATCGGTGTCGACTGTGTCCAATGTTTTGAACGGTCGAAAAAATGTATCGCAAGCGACAAGGGAACGGGTCCTGCAATGCTGTTCTGAACAAGGCTACTTCCCAGAACCCTCGAGCAAAAAAGCAAAGTCCGATAAATCAAAACGGATTGTGTTAATATTCAGCGATTTTGATCGGGACTTTTACTTGAAGATTGTTGACGGCATCAGCACCTGTTTGACGGAAAACAATTATGACTTGATTATTTGCACGAATAAGTCGAGTGATACTTTTTTGAAAAGCAGCTTTGCCAGGGGGACCATCAGCCTTGACGGCAGCATGTCTGATGACTATTTGCAATCTGTTGCCAAACCGGATTTCCCTGTCGTAGTCATGGATCGAATTGTAGAAAGCGAAAAAATCAATTCAAAAAGTGTCATTATCGACAACCACCCAGCAATGTGTGAAATGGTACAAGCGCTGGTCGATCGAGGCTTTAGGCAGTTTGGCTTTTTGGGCGGGCCCAGTCACACCCTGGACAATCAGGAGCGATTCGCGGGGTTGACAGATACGCTGGAGAAAAACAATATTACATTTGATCACAAAAATTATTATCATGGCAATTACCGGGAGAAGAGCGGCCATCAGGCGGCCAAGCTGATGATTTTGCGCAATGACTTGCCGGAGGTGCTTGTCTGCGCCAATGATAACATGGCGATCGGAGCGATCAGAGCATTCGAGGAGAAGAACATTAAGGTGCCTGAGCATATTTCCGTCACAGGATTTGACGACTCGGACACCGCCGCGCTGGCTGGTTTGACCACCATTGCAATCCCCCGCTATGAGAGCGGATATTTGGCTGCCAAAGAATTGCTGGAAATGATCAAAGGCGCGGCAGATTTAACACCGGTCAAAATCAGCGCATCAATCAAATGGAGAAAAACAGTCAAACAATAATTTTAACTGCTCGCGGCCTCACTTTTATTAGGCCCGCTACCCTCAGTTCACATTAGAGCAAGCAAGATGCCTGGCAAGTTACCTGCTATGGCTTCCTGCTTGTTTATTTATTATCGGCTCCTACAATTCCCCTTGCACATTTTCCCGCCTTACTTGCGCAATTTCCCAATCGACAATCCAGCTTCATTAGCCGTTACTTTTTGTCGTTAGTCAAGGGATAATGAATGATCATGTCGAATTATTTATTGTTGAATGCGAATATGCCAAGGAAGATTTAGAAGGAGACCGCCTTACTTATGTGGAAACGATTTCTATTGAGGAGACGAAGTATCATCCTCACATGGCTGCTATCTTATCTTGCAATACTATTTGTGCCCATTCTAATTAGTGTGTTTGTCTACAATCAGTCCCAGGGAATTCTGAAAAGTGAAACCCATCGGGCGAATAATGTGCTGTTGAAAGAAGTTCGAGAAGTCATTGACAATCAAGTTCAGAATGTTCAACGCCTGACGACCGAGCTTACTTGGAACGTCCGCATTCGAGGATTTTTATACTCAGGCTTTTATAATCAGCCCGGCAGCCTTGACAATGATCTATATGATCTGCATCAAACTGCCAAGGAAATTTCCATTTATCAATCGCTGTATCCTGTCATCCAAAAATATTATATTTACTGGAGAGATCAGGATCTCGTTTTTGAGCCGGGAGTTTACCGCGATAGCCAGCTTGCTTATGAGACAATCCATGAGAACGAAAAGATTTCCTATGAGATGTGGCTGAGCATTTTGCAAGAAAAAAACAAAGGACGCTTTATTAAGCTTGAGAATAAAAATTCTTCTTCCAGCACATTGGCCTATATTCATTCATATCCAGGTGAAAACCTGAAAAGATCACCAGGCACAACCGTTGTTTTACTAGATACTTCACAACTGATGGAGACGATTCGCAACGTCCAGGATTTCAGCAGCGGTCAGGTGCTCGTGCTGAACAGCAGCAAGCAAGTACTCATTTCAACGAACAAAAACAATGATCCGTTATATTTGTCCAACCTTGCTTTTACCGGGAATTCAGGCTCCTACTTTGATGATTATGAAGGCGAGCCTTCGGAGTTCATGTATATTAAATCCAATAACTCAGAATTGATTTATGTTACTGTAGTCCCCACTTCTCTATTGTGGCAAAAAACACACTATCTGAGGAATATTACCTATATTAGCATGCTGCTCAGCCTGATTAGCGGCTTGGCACTTACGATCATTTTCCTGTTCAGAAACTACAGCCCCATCCAACGATTGCTGAAAATGCTAAAAGCAGACAATAAGTCTGTCTTAACTGCGCTGGCTTCCGAAGGCAATGAATTTTCACATATACAGAACGCCATTATGAATACGCAGAATGAAAAAGAACAAATTCAATTGCGAATGAAGCAGCAATCGAATATGCTGCGGGGCAATATGCTGGCCAGAATGTTCAAGGGCAAGATTGTCAATCAGCTTGTGCTGGAGGAATCGCTTGCGGCATTCGATGTCCGGTTCCACTCCAATCAATTTGCCATTATTCTCTTCTACTTGGACTATGAAAGATTTTATGAGCATATGGAGAGCATTGATGTGTCAGATAAGCCGCGGCTGATGCAATTTATCGTTACCAACATTCTGGAGGAACTCGCTCAACAAAAACATAACGCGTTTGTATGTGAAATCGATGATAATATCGCTTGTCTCGTTAATTTTAACGAGGACAGTATCGAACAACTGCAGGAGGATGTCATCAAGCTTGCTGAGCAGGCACGTCAATTTCTCGGTGAGAAATTCCACATTCACACACTAGCTTCAATCAGCGCGGTCAAACACTCCGTTGAGGAGATTTCCCAAGCCTACCAGGAAGCGTTAGACGCTATGGAGTACATGGTAGTCGTTGGAGATCGGGAAAGCATCGCTTATGAGGAGATCCACCGCGATGACCCTAACCAGCTCCAGACCAGCTATTATTACCCGATTCAGGTTGAACAACAGCTTATTAATTATGTTAAAGTGGGGGATGCGAGCAAAGCTGAGGCTCTGATCCGAGATATTATCGCAAGAAATATGGGGCAATCCAACCTGTCAGTCGAATTGATCAAATGCTTGATGTTTAATTTAATTAGCACCTTAATCAAAACGATCGGTGAAATTGGCGACATCGAGGAAAGCTCCTTCGTCAACAATTCGATCCGTATTGCACAGCTAATGAATTGTGAATCCATTAAAGAGATGGAGCTCCAGCTGTCGGTTGTTGTACAAGAGGTATGCGACTATATTCTAGCCAAACAGAAGCAGCAGTCACATGTGGTCCGAAGACAAGCGCTGGAAGAGCGAAGTGCTGATATTATCGAATTCATTGCCGCAAACTATATGGAGGCAAACCTGAATATTTCCATGATTGGCGAACAATTTGGCATGACGCCAACTTACCTGTCCAAACTGTTTAAAGAGCAGACAGGGCAAAGCTTGCTGGATACGATCAATCATTATCGAATGAAGCATGCCAAGCTCCTTTTGCAAAACCAAGGCAACAGCATTAAGTCCATCGCTTCCCAAGTGGGCTTTCACGATATTAATACGTTTATTCGTACCTTCAAAAAGTATGAAGGCGTTACACCGGGCCAATATCAGAAAATTTTATAGTGAGATCGGAAGGGTGTATTCGAAGGATAAGAAAGAGGATTTTCTGGTGTTTTTCGCTCCAGAAGCCTCTTTTTTCTTGTTATTTCCCCCATATTCATCATATAAGCGATGCAATTCGGGGAATTGATGATGTTATCAGTGATTTCGATGATCCATTTCGAGGTGTTGACGATTCCACGATTCCTAGTAAAGCCGGATAATGAATTGTGAGACGTCTCACATTAAAACGGAAAATAAAATCGGGAGGTTATAAGCCATATGAGAAACGCCATGGCCAAAAAATCAAAATTTATAACAATCGCACTTTCTGTACTTATGCTGGGGAGCCTTCTTGCTGGATGCTCATCTGGTACAAAAGACGCGGGAACAGCGACTGAGCAGGGATCGGGAAATTCAATCGTCTCGAACTCGGACAATATCGGTTCCACCTACCCTCTTGCAACAGACAAAACATTGACCTACTGGGCCGAATATAATACGACAAAGTCGACAATTGATGAGGTTCCCTTGTTTCAGGAGTGGCAGAAACGAACCGGTGTGCCTCTTAAATTTATTAGCCCGCCTTCAGGTCAAGCCAAAGATACACTTAATATTTTGTTAGCATCCGGGGATCTGCCTGACTTGATTGAATACGATTGGTTTAACTTTCCCGGGGGGCCTGAGAAAGCGATTGCTGAAGGATATATTCTGAAATTGAATGATATCATCGACGAACATGCTCCCAACCTAAAGAAGTTTTTAGCAGAAAACCCGGCGATTGATAAAATGCTGAAAACAGACAACGGCAGCTACTATACCTTCCCATTCTTGCGTGGTGATCCACTGCTGCAGGTTTACCAAGGGCCAATCGTGCGTGAGGACTGGCTTGAAGAGCTAGACCTTCCATTGCCGGAAACAATTGAAGACTGGCATACGGTGCTTAAAGCTTTCAAAGATGAGAAGGGCGCTACTGCCCCGCTTTCTTTCCAGCTCAGCTTTCTTAATGAGGGCGCGTTTGTAGGAGCATTCGGTACCAATCGGAGTTGGTATCAGGAGGACGGTATCGTGAAATACGGTCCGTTGCAGGAAAGCTACAAAGATTTCCTGACCACATTCCGCCAATGGTATGAAGAGGGACTGCTCGATAGAAACATTGCCAATGTGGACGGAAAGGCACTCGATGCGAACATCACCACAGGTGCTACTGGCGCCACCATTCATAATTCAGGCAGCGGGATTGGCAAATGGACACCGCTATTAGTAGAGAATGATTCAAAGGCTAAGCTCGCCGCTGCACCTTACCCGGTTATTAATCGGGGCGATGTGCCGAAATTCGGGCAGAAGGACCCGCAATACACGACAGGCACGAACGTTGCCATCACCTCTAAATCCAAAAATGTCGAGCTGGCAGCCCGCTTGCTGGATTGGGGCTACAGTGAAGAAGGGCATATGTTCTTTAATTTCGGTCAGGAAGGGCTTAGCTATGAATTGAAGGATGGCGAGCCTGTCTATACCGACTTGCTTATGAACAACCCGGATAAATTGACGCCTTCTCAAGCGATGTCCTTATATATCCGTGCCAACTATGGCGGTCCGTTCGTTCAGGATAAAAGATACATTAAGCAATATCTGGTGCTGCCCCAACAGCAAGCCGCATTGGATATCTGGAAGAATACCGATGTGGACAAGTACAAAATTCCACAAGTAACCCCAACGCCGGAAGAAGCCTCAGAGCTTGCTCAAATTATGAATGATGTCAATACATTAATTGATGAAATGACGCTCAAAATCATTCTCGGCAATGAACCAGTAGATGCGTACGAAAGCTACATGAATAAGTTGAAAACGCTCAAAATTGATCGGGCAATTGAAATTCAGCAAGCAGCTTTGGACCGATACAAAACACGCTAGTCGTGAATGCTTTAAGAGGAACGGGGACTTCCTAAGACTCCGTTCTCTCCAATAAGGAAAGGTGATTTATGAATAATGCAGCTTTTTCAAGACGATTCATCAGAGATTTTGTTAGCAATAAGTATTTGTACGTAATGATGCTTCCGGTCTTGGCTTACTATCTTATCTTTCATTATGCGCCTATGTATGGGGTGCTGATTGCCTTTAAGGACTATTCTCCGCTCAAAGGCATTGTGGATAGCTCTTGGGTAGGACTGGATCACTTCAAATCGTTTTTTGAAAGCTATTATTTTGTACGCGTATTGAAAAATACGATCATCATCAGCGTATATTCATTAATTTTCGAATTTCCTGCGCCGATTATTTTGGCGATCATGATTAATGAGGTTCGCAATAAACGGTACAAGAAGCTTGTCCAGTCTGTTACTTATATGCCTTACTTCATATCGATGATCGTCATCGCCGGCTTGATCAGAGATTTTACCGACAGCGGCGGCGTGATTAATAATATTTACATGTATTTTGGCGGTGACGGCACTTCGATGCTGCAGCATGCAGGACTATTCCGGCCCATCTATATTTTATCCGAAATCTGGCAGAAGGTTGGCTGGGAATCGATTATTTATCTTGCAGCATTAATGGGCATTGACCAGGAGCAATATGAAGCAGCGCGTATGGACGGGGCCGGACGGCTAAAGCAAATGTGGTATGTTACCCTCCCAGGCATCTTGCCAACCATCGTTATCCTGTTCATTCTGCGAATCGGAAATTTATTGAACGTAGGCTTTGAAAAAATCATTTTGCTGTACAATCCGGTTATATACGAAACCGCTGATGTGATTTCCTCCTTCGTCTATCGTAAAGGCTTGCTCGAATTTAGCTGGAGCTACAGCACCGCAGTCGGCGTATTTAATTCCGTCATCAATTTAATTTTGCTTGTTATGGCCAATTGGATCAGCAAGAGACTTACCAACAATAGTCTGTGGTAGGCAATAAGCCATAGCGCTTCGACTACCTGTCAGGAGGCACTGCTTTGAGAACCAGCATCACCGAAAGAATATCCTTATTTACGATTTACTCTGTGTTGTGTCTGTTGATGATCATTACCTTGTATCCGCTGCTCCATGTTGTGTTCGCATCATTCAGCAATCCCAACGAAATCATCGCCCATCGGGGATTGCTGTGGCGGCCGCTTGGCTTTAACCTTGAGGCCTACAAGCTTGTATTTTCGAATGCAAGCATTTATACAGGCTACCGAAACACCCTGTTTATTGTAGTCGTAGGGGTAACCTTGAACTTGCTCATCACCGCTTTGGGCGCTTATGTGCTGTCGCGAAAAAATGTCATGTGGAACAATCTGTTTATGATGCTCATCACATTCACCATGTTTTTCAGCGGAGGGCTGATCCCCCTATATTTGGTTGTGAAGGGGATTGGTTTAACCGATACGTTGTGGTCCACCATTCTGCCCTTTGCCGTTTCAACATTCAATTTGATTATTATGAGAACCTCCTTCAAGGCGGTGCCGGATAGCCTGGAAGAGTCTGCAAAAATCGATGGAGCCAATCACTTTATTATTTTATTTCGCATCATAATTCCGTTGTCTTTGCCTGTACTGGCTGTGATGGGGTTGTATTATGCAGTTGAGAAGTGGAATGGCTGGTTTTATGCTTCGATCTTTATTCAAAATCATGATTTATACCCGCTGCAAATTTTTCTCAGAGAAATTCTTATTTTAAGCTCAACCGACAACATTACTTCCGGCTCTGCAGTTGGCGAGCAATTCCAGATTGGCGCCACGATCAAATACGCCACCATTATCGTAGCAACGCTGCCGATTTTGTGTGTCTACCCGTTTATTCAACGTTTTTTTGTCAAGGGTGTAATGATAGGCGCCCTGAAAGGCTAATTGCGCGAACAAGCCCCTTGCATGCTTATGCATACATAGGGGCTTGTTCGCGTTCACTGTATGATGAATGAATTGCCCGTTGGCTGGCTTCCATCTTATATTCTATTCGCAATCCGTTCACTATGTAGATTGAACTAAAGAAATAGCAAAGGGTGGGGATAAATTGTTGTATTTTCTACAACTTTTCCAGCCGCAGGAGACGATTCCTGCGAAATTGCTGTACTTTATACAACATTTCTTAAGAAAAATGGCTTTTTCGGATAAAATCCTGCAGTTTTTACAACAATTTCACTTTTTGTTGGGCCATTCTTTTTGATTGTTGTATGAAATGCAACATTTACTCTACAGTTGCAGGTTAGATGGAAACATCCATGCCGCAATGGCAAGAATGCTGATGCATCAAGGCCCCAGCGACCACCAGCACCGATTATACCCATGCTGCTCCCGCTCGATCGTTGCAGGCGGCTTCAATGTGACATCGTAGACAACCCAGTTAACATTATCTAATATGATTATTTTAAAAGTTGTAATACTTCCTGTGATTTAGCTATTACAATTACACCTAGAAGACATCAATATACTTCTTCTCCCTACCCAATATTTCTTGGTTTAGCCTGAAGTCCTCGA
Organism: Paenibacillaceae bacterium; assembly: GCA_004134985.1. Lineage (GTDB taxonomy): Bacteria > Bacillota > Bacilli > Paenibacillales > Paenibacillaceae > Paenibacillus_D. The sequence continues at coordinate 63,960 of REGQ01000008.1, forward strand.
TTAGTTCATTAATTTTGGACATAAAAAAACTCCCTTTTATTTGCGATACAACGCAGATAAAAGAGAGTTATTGCTAAGTTGGAAACACCCATGCCGCAAGTGCGAAGAATCCTTATATAAAGGCTCCAAGCGACTAACAGCACAGATTATACCCTATGCTATTCCCACTCGATTGTAGCAGGCGGCTTCGATGTTACATCGTAGACGACCCGGTTGACATTGCTTACTTCGTTAACGATACGTACGGAGATTTTCTCCAGCACATCCCATGGAATACGCGCCCAGTCAGCGGTCATGCCATCGATGGAAGTTACCGCGCGAATACCAACGGTGTGAGAGTAGGTGCGGGCATCGCCCATAACGCCAACACTCATCATGTTCGGCAGCGCCGTGAAGTATTGCCAAATCTCACGTTCAAGGCCTGCTTTAGCAATTTCCTCATGCAGGATAGCATCGGACTCGCGGACGATCTCCAGCTTCTCCTCTGTTACCTCACCAAGCACACGAATGGCAAGTCCAGGTCCAGGGAACGGCTGACGCCATACGATAGCTTCGGGCAATCCGCACTCTTCGCCGACTTTGCGCACCTCGTCCTTGAACAGCGCTTTGAGCGGCTCAACGAGCTTGAACTTCATATCTTCAGGCAAACCGCCAACATTGTGATGCGATTTGATCGTATGGGCCGTTGCCGTGCCGCTCTCTACAATATCGGTATAAAGCGTGCCCTGTGCCAAGAATTCAAAATCATCAAACTGTGTAGACTCTTCTTCAAACACCCGAATAAACTCATTGCCGATCAGTTTGCGCTTCTGCTCCGGATCGGAGATGCCGCTCAGCTTGTCCATAAAACGAGCACGCGCATCAATTTTGACAACCTTCATATCAAATTTGCCTACGAAAGTTTCCATTACGCCATCTGCTTCGCCTTTGCGCAGCAGGTTATGGTCGATGAACATACAAGTCAACTGATCGCCAATCGCTTTGTGAAGCAAAATAGCAACAACCGATGAATCTACGCCACCAGACAAGGCGCACAGAACTTTGCTGCTCCCTACCTGCTTGCGAATATCTTGAATGGTATCCTCAATGAACGTTTCCATACTCCAGTTGCCATCACAACGGCAAGTTTCATACAGGAAGTTGCGGATCATTTCATTGCCTTGCACGGAATGGCGTACTTCCGGGTGGAACTGCACACCATAGAACTGTTTGTCACGGTTGCTCATTGCCGCAATTGGCGCATGATCCGTGCTCGCATCGATCTGGAACCCTTGCGGCGCTTCAACAACCAGATCGCCATGGCTCATCCATACGGTCTGGGTTTGATCCAGTCCTGTTACCAGTCCGTCTGCCGTCTGGAATGCTACCTCCGCTTTGCCGTATTCCCGTTTGCCTGCGCGCTGCACTTTGCCTTGCAGTTGATGGGCCATCAGTTGCAAGCCATAGCAGATACCGAGAATTGGAATGCCAAGTTCATAGACCTCCGGGTCTACAAGCGGTGATTTCTCTTCATACACACTGGCAGGTCCGCCTGAAAAAACAATTCCTTTAGGCTGCAATTCGCGGATGCGGTCCATAGTCGTGTTGTAAGGCAGCAATTCACTGTATACTCCCAGATCGCGAATACGTCTGGCAATTAGCTGGTTGTACTGTCCTCCGAAGTCAAGTACAACAATGATTTCATTCGGTTTGTTCATTTCCGAGCCTCCCCTATTCATGAAGCTTATTATATCCAAGGAGATTTGAAGCAGTCAAGCACAAGTAGCAGGAGAAATGTATTTCCCAGTTTTTTTGGGCTACTCCTCCTCAAACAGCCAATCCAGCGGAAGCAACTGCCGTTCATTCTGACTGTTTCAGCCACTGGGACTTCCGATGCAGCCAGAAACATTTAGCTGCTCCGATTCGCAGGCTGGGAAGCCGACAGGATTTCAGTGACCGTCACCGCCAATGCCTCCGGAGACGGCAGCGCACTCCAGCTGCGCGCATAGCGCGCCTGCTCGTCCCAGTGCACAAACTCGGCCAGCCGCTGCGCCTGCGCGACTGGCAGCTCCACCGCGAGCCGCCCCGCATATTCGCGGGCGGTCATCATGGGCGGGCGCCCGCCATAGCGGCGGTACAGCAGCGGCCAGCATCGCTCGGCCACTGCCAGAAACCGCGCCCGCCCGGCGCGCCCAACAGCATGCGCGCGCCCATAGCGGCGCAGCGCAAAGGCAAGCGCCCAGCGCGCGCGGCGGCCTGGCCGCGCCAACGTTGCGGCTGCTGCGCCCAGCGCAGCCAGCGCTGCTCCAGCGGCCCCCGCCCATAGGCGGGCCGCCGGGTCGGCAGCGGCCGCGGCAGACAGCGCGGCCGCATAAGAGATTGCTCCCGCGAGGGCATCGGCCCCGCGGGAGAGCACAGCGGCGGTGCGTACAGCCGCCGCTTGCAGTTGCAGGGGAACAAGGCTGACCCAGCCGCCTTGTTCCCCGTCCGCGGCAGCGCGGGCTACGGCGCGCGCTGCGCCCGCATAGCCGGGCGTCGGGTCGAAGGCGACCCAGCCGCGGCCCGCAATATAAGCTTCAACCCATGCATGCGCATCGCTGTTGCGAACAACGGTCAGCCACTGCGCATCAGCAGATGACAACCCGACTCCTGCCTGCTCTTGCTGCTCTTGCGCCTTTTGCTGCTCGTCCTGCTGTTCAAGCTTTTCTAGCTCTGCCTGAGTTTCATGCATTTCTGAATTTTCCAGCTCCCGCTGCCCGTTTTGCTCATCATTCGTCAAGTCCAGCTGTACAGGGAGGTCCTGCCCTTCCTCTGCATGCCGTTCGCTTGTCAATTCTGTCTGCTCTTGCGGCAATGATGTCATTTCGCCTGGAGCAAATCCTTTCACCCAGCGGGCGGGGATGCCTTGCGTACGCAGCATGACGACCATCGCTGTCGAGAAATGAACACAATAGCCCTGCTCCTGCTCAAACAGGAAGAAATCTGTAAAATCACGATCCGCTGGCGGAATGCGGCTGTCCTTTAGCGAATATGTATATCGGGTGCGCAAGTACTGCTCGATAGCCTGCGCTTTTTCATCATCCGTTCCGGCTTCGCTGGTGATGTCGGCAGCAAGCTGCCCAATTCTTGCTGGAAGTGTCTCAGGAAGCTGCAGTTCCCGCTCCAGCCTTACAGCTGGCATCGCCCCAGCTTGATCGGCATATTGCCCGACCATGCCTCCCTGATGTTCTCCAGGCACCTGCTGCTTCCCTTGCTCATCGAGCGTTTGCCTGGACAACGGAAGCTGTTCAAACTGCTGTTCGTGCTGACGGATGTGCGGCTGAGCGCCTCCTGTCGGCCATTCCTCCGTTTGCTGCTGCATATTGGTACTCACTGCGGGCAAAGCTCCTGTTTCTTCCCCGAGAACGGTATAGCCTGCAACAACGGTTTTGTCTGTTTCAGCATAGTAAGCGCCGCTATACGGATCTGTTAAGAACGACATCATCCGCTGAGCAGGATGCTCCGCGTTGACGGCTGCGATCTGCATGTCGCTTCCTGGCATAAAAAATGGTAGGCCGCGAACAGGGGAGAGCAGTTCAACAGAATACTGAATTAAGTTGCCTGACCAAGCTTTTGTTTCTCTTCTCTCTCTGGCTCTAACTTCTTCTTCTGTTCCTGTTCCAAGTTCTGCTTCGGTTCCTGTTCCTGCTCCTGCTCCTGCTCCAACCTCTGTTTTTGTTATTCCTGGTTCTACTTCCGCTACTTTTATCCCCACTTCGGTTGCATGACCCACACTGCTTTCCCCGGCTTCACCTTCGGTTCCCGGATCTCTTCCTCGCAACAAGTGGCTGTCATGGATATCGGTCTTCACAAGCTGCTGCTCCCCCTGCGCCCATCCCCTTCCGGTATAGTCGCTCTTGGCCTCCCCTCGCCAGTACACCGGTGTTGCGGAGTTGCTGATCGCGCGAAAAACGATCGTGTCGTCTTCATTAACCGATGAGCCAAGCTGACTGTCATCCGGGCCATAGCCGGTAAAAGCCGCCCCTCTGCTCTGCCACGACGCAGATCCAGTCGATTGCAGCTCACTGCCCGCCTTTCCGCCTGCCGCCTTGGCAAGTCGGCTCCAGTTTCTTTGCAGCAGCGCTTCCTGCTGATCGGATGTCAAGCGAACAGGCTCATGTATGGTCGGGGTCATTAGCGATACCATTCCGCCTATGCCCGCTACTACTGCCGCGGCCGCAAGCGCCGCTCCCCACCAGCGCCATGGCCAGTTGCCTCTTAGTTCAATCGGGGCATCGCCGCCTGATCCGCTTCCATAGCGGCGCACTGCTCGCGCATAGTTCACCAGTACAATGAGCAGTATCCCTTCACAGCACACACGCAGCAGCGGCATCAACAGATCGGCGCCAGTCAGCCAATGAATCGCTAATAAATAGAAGGCGGTCAGGGCGGTCAAACCTGCTCCCCAGTACCTTGTCCAAATAAGTGCCTGAAGTGCCGATACAAGCATCATCACTCCGCAGAACAGCAGCAGCGTCCGCAATTCCCCGGATACGATCCCAAGGCCCCCCAGACGTTCCGCATCTTCCCAAAGCGCAGTCAGCAGTCCTGTAATGCGAGCGCTTATGGATGCCCCGGAATAGAACAGCCACATGACGCCGCCAACGCACACGAGCCCGTTTAATAGAAGCGCCATTCCCCAGTGCAGCATCATGACGCCGATTGCCAGCGATGCTGCTGCTACTCCCATCAAAGGCTCAGGACGATATAACTGTGTCCACTCCGCAAACATTGCGATTGGCAAAATCCATTCCGTCAGCAGCCCCAGCAACAGAACACTGGTAACAATACGCAGCAGCAGCGGGACGTAAGGGTCTTGAAGCGATTCACTGGACGATCTACCGGTTGATACGTTGACCAACCCATGAGTAGGTTTATGTATCAAATTCGTTAATCCATGCTCCTCTTTACGATGTTGCCGCATCGCTTCCGCCCCCTTCCGGCTCGAAAGCAGCGGAATGAATTTCACCAACGATTGTCGTCCACACGGTGATGCTTTGATCGTCGTTATCCTGTGCAAGCAGACGCTGATGCAATTCATGCGGTATCTGGCTGCCGCGCACGACAAGCCACAGCTTGAGCTGCCAGCCGTTTGCTGCAGCATATTGCGCTGCGTTCGTCCAGTCGCTAAGTCCCGTCGTTACGCATACGATTGTGCTGCCGCGCGGAGCGCCTTCGCTTGCGCGGCGCACCAAGCCAAGCAGATTCATCCCATCACCCAGCTGGGTGCGTGCCAGACATTGCCGCGCTTCCTCCCGAAAACGCGCTGTTTGCATTGGGGATGAACGCAGTTCCACCGTTCGCTCGCCTGCACAGAGCAGCCGCACCTCGCCTCCGGCGGACAGCTGCCGCTCCACAGCCCACTGCGCACGGCTTGCGCATGCATCGAACAGACGCTCATCGCCTGCATAGGATGCAGCTGCCCCATCCAGCACAATGAGCTGCTCGCCTGCCGGATCAGCAGCAGAGCGGCGCGTTTGCATCGCCCGTCCTTTTGCCGCGCCACGCCAGTCGACCGCCCGCAGTGGATCACCAGACAGATAAGGACGCAGTTCCGGTTCCATCCCTGCCTTATGAAGCAGCCGCTGCTGACTGCGCCAGCCGTCGCCGGCGCGGTTGGTTGCACCGGAACCGTCCGGTCGGCCGCCGGATACGGAGCAGCCAAGTCCGCTAGCTTCCCTGGATAAGGAACCATCCTCGGCCGGTCCAGCCAGCACAAGGGCGCTTGCCGTCGCATCATCTAGAAATAACCGCCGGATATGACAACCGAACAGATCGCCTGCATAGATTTCCAACGGGAGAAAACGCAGTTCCCCTCGGCGCAGCGGAGCAATCTGATAGGTTAGCTGCCACCTCCGCTTCAGCCAAGGCAGCAGCAAGCGCCGATAAGCGAACGATTCGCACTGCTGTGTCGTTTCATTAACTATTTCCTCTCTTACCGCAATCCATATGAAAGGCTGCACAATGGCAGACTGAAATCGCAAACTAACTTCCAGTGTTCCGCCTTCCTGAATTTGATCAGACTGAATCGAACGCTGCATCGACAGCCGACGCAGTGACAGCCAAGGCGCCGCAGCACTGGTCAGCATGATCAGTGAAAGCGCAGCCAAACAAAACCATTCCACTGCCCCGCCGCGCAGTCTGACTGCAGCCAGCAGCAGACACCACCCTGAAGCGAGCAGCAGCCAGACCGCTGTGCGCCGCAAGCTGCCTTGGTACGCCCCGGAACGCTTGCGCCGGCGGTTCACAATAGCAGCAGAACCGCCCATCCCGGCGGCCTTCAAGAGGTTCTCCTTCTGCCGCTGCTGCCAGGGTCAAGCGGGAGCGCAGCCATAATCTGCGTCAGCAGCGTTTCCTGGCTGCTGCCGGAAGCCTCGCTGCGGGCATGCAGCATCAGCCGGTGGGCCAATACTGATACCGCCGTTGCCTTCAAATCATCAGGCACAACATAGTTTCTGCCTTCCATGTAAGCTGTTGCCTGCGCGGAGCGAACCCAGTCACGCGAGGCACGCGGACTTGCGCCGAGCGCCAGTTCGGAAGAATGCCTCGTCGCCGCGGCAATTTCCACGACATAAGCCAGCAGCTCCCGCTGCACATGCACTTGCATGACATCATGCTGCATGACCAGCCAGCGCTCCGTCGATACAATTGGAGTTAGCAGCGCAAGCTGCCCGCGTCCCCCCTCGTTTTCCAGCATTCTTATTTCATCATCCGGCCGCGGATACCCGAGTGATAAACGCATCATGAAGCGATCCATCTGTGCTGCGGGCAACGGGAAAGTGCCATTGTCATGCAACGGGTTTTGGGTAGCCAGCAGCATGAACGGCTGAGGAAGCCTTCTTGTTGTCCCGTCGACCGTCACCGTCCGTTCTTCCATTGCCTCCAACAGCGCGGATTGGGTGCGCGGCGACGTCCGGTTCAACTCGTCAGCCAGCACGACATGGCTCATGATCGGCCCCGGCTGGAACGTAAACTTGCCGCTGCCCGCGTCCCATACCGAGCCGCCCGTCACATCATAGGGCTGCATATCGGATGTCAGTTGAATGCGTGAGAAATCCCCGCCGATGGTGCGGGCGAATGCCCCGGCAAGCATCGTCTTCCCAACTCCCGGAACATCCTCCAATAAAATATGGCCGCCAGCCAGCAGCGCTGACATCGCCCGGGCGATTACTTCTTCCTTGCCAAGCAGAACATCCGCAATTCTGCTTTGCATTTGCTGGAGCAGCGCAAGGTTGTCGGCTGTCCCCTCGTCATGATCATACTGGCTGGAAGAAGTTCGATTAAGTCCCGTTATTCGTTTCATGAATCCGCCTCCCGGTTGCATACTATTCTATCAACCAGTTTGACCAGATTCCTATGCATCTAGACCTTGCAGAAACAAATGCGCAAGGCCTGCTGCGCGCGATCTATTGGAACAACCTGTAACAATAATGCCCAAGAAGCTGCTGCACTTGGTTATGCATGCTGCATGCGCCAGCACAGCAAAAACAAGCCCCATCCGAAGACGGGGCCGATGTTGTCCTTAACCGGTAAACCGCGGCTAAGACTGTTCCTGTATGTAGGCAAGCGCAGCTTCAATGTGACCCTTCACCTTCACTTTACGCCATTCCTTGACGAGCATCCCTTCGGCATCAATCAGAAAAGTCGAGCGTACGATGCCCATATATTGCTTGCCGTACATGCTTTTCTTCTGCCATACCCCGTATAGCTCTGATACCTCATGTTCCTCATCCGCCAACAGCAGAAACGGCAGATTATGCTTTTCAATAAAGGTAAGGTGCCGCTTCACAGGATCTGTGCTAATGCCTAGAATAACGGTATTATGGGCGCTGAATTCTGGATTCGCATCCCGAAAATTGCATGCCTGTGTTGTACAGCTTGCGGTCAAATCTTTTGGATAAAAATACAGCAGCACCTGTTTTCCGCGGAAATCCGAAAGCGACACCTGCTCCCCGTTCGAGGCAGGCAGTGTAAAATCAGGGGCCAAGGCCCCTTCTTCAATATGCATAGTCAAAAATCTCCCTCCATAATGCTGTTATGATCCGGCGCCTCGATATTTTTTAACACCATGGTTCCAGATTGCAAGCCCCGCAGCAGCGAATACAGCGCCGACAAGCGGCGTTAGCAATGCCATCGTTGCTTCGCTTCCCTCCGGACGGTTCAGGAAATACGAGGCGGGATATACACCCACAAAAGCAAATGGCAGCAACCAGGTCAATACGAACCGAATGGTGCGATTGTAAATGCCTACCGGATAGCGTCCGTAGTTTTGAATGTTGTACAACAGCGGCACGATACCTGTTGGCGAGTCTGAATAGAAAGCCGTTGCCGTGATGGCAATGTAAAGGCCAAAATAGACGAGTACCGAGCCAATAATAAACACAGCCAGCAGCATAATATCAAGCAAATCAGGAGTGATACCCATTTGAAACCAGCAAACACTCATTATGCCAAGTCCGAATAACGAACCAATCAGCGAGGGCGGGTCCATATTTTCCAGCAGCACCTGCACAAGATTATGCGCCGGACGGGTCAGCACACGATCCATCTCTCCTTTTACAATGTAACGCTCACTGAACTGCCACAGATTAAAAAAGCAGCTAAATATCCCGTAAGGAACCATGAAATAGCCGTAGACGAACACAACCTCCGCCTCAGACCAGCCGCTCAGCGAATCAGTATGCTGAAAGACGATCAGAATAAAGATCAGATTCATTCCCTGAAACAGCAAGTCGGAAGCGACTTGAATCCAGAAGTCTGTGCGGTATGTCATTCGAGTTTTCATGTAATTTTTAAAATATTCCCAGAACAGCATTGAATAAAACATCATTGTCACCCTCCCTGCACGAATAGCCGATGTCGCGCCGTCCGCCAAACCCATTCAATTGGCAGCAGCAGCAGCACAAACCAGATGAATTGCAGCCCAAGAACTTTAAAAGCCTCAACGCCTTCTGTGCGCCCTGTAAATACGGAGCTCGGCAAATACGTAATCGCTTGGAACGGCAGCCACTTCATCACCGTCTCCAACCAGCCGGGAAGAAAGGACATCGGTACGACGACACCGGAGAACAAATCGACCATTACCCGTTTCATCCGAATCATACCGGAGTTATTTTCCACAAAAAAAGCTAACAGGCCTGTCAGCATATTAATTTGCGTATTGATTAAAAAGCTGAAAATGAGCATTACGGCATACATCAGCCAGACGGTAGGATCTGTAGGCAGTCGCACCGGGAAGAGCAGACTGACCACGAGCATTCCAGGCACCATAAACAGCAGCAGACGGAACAGTCCCTCGCCCAGCCCTTGCATCAATTTTACAATTAAATAGTTGTAGGGACGAATAAATTGAATGGCAACACTGCCATCACGAATTTCATTGGCGATTTCACTGTCCAGATTGTTGTAGTAAAAAGCTCTTGCCATCCAGGATACAGCAACGTAAGTTGTCATCTGAGCAACCGTAAACCCCGCAAGAACCGTCTTGTCGCCGTAGATCGCCTGCCATAGGAAATAATAAGCACCAATGTTAATGGCATAAATAATAATTCCGCTATAATAATTGACCCGATAAGCGAGCATCATTAAAAAGCGGATTCGAATTAATTCTAAATAGGCACCATTCATGAGGACACCTTGTCCGTCTTGTAAATTTCGCGAATGATTTCGTCGGTGTTCGTCTCAATAATTTTTATGTCCCGAATATCCGCATTTCCCATCCCTACAACCTTGGAGAGTGCATCAGATACATTCACATGGTTGGGCAGCCACATGCTCGCCTGCAACTCGTTGCCTTTGGTCCATTTCACATCCATGCCGCTTGTCAGCCCATTGAGCACCTGTAGTTGCACAGAGCTGCCGAACTGAAATTGCACTTCTCTGCCCTTGCTCCAATTGTCCTTTAAATTGTCCAGACTGCCATCATAAATAATTCGGCCGTCATCAAGCATAATAACTCGTGAGCAGAGCGCTTCGATATCCTGCAAATCATGGGTGGTCAACAATATGGTTGTCCCCTGCTCCCGGTTCAGTTGCAGCAGGAAATCCCTGATTTCTGTCTTGACAAGAATATCCAGCCCGATTGTCGGCTCATCAAGAAACAGGATTGACGGGTTATGCAGCAGAGCGGCAACAAGCTCGCAACGCATCCGCTGTCCAAGACTTAGCTTCCGCACTGGCCGATTCAACAAGTCTCCCAAATCTAATCGCTGTACCAATTCATCAAGCCGTCTTTTGAAGTCAGCTTCCGGTACTTTGTATACTTTTCCCAGCAGTCGGAAGGATTCGATAACACCGATGTCCCACCATAGCTGGCTGCGTTGTCCGAACACAACACCTATATTTTGCACAAACTTTTCCCGCTCTTTATGGGGTATAAACCCACTAACCCGCAGATGTCCCGAGGTTGGAACAAGAATGCCTGTGAGCATCTTGATCGTTGTTGATTTACCAGCGCCATTTTCACCAATATAACCGCATATTTCGCCTTCCGGTATTTGAAAGCTGATATCCTTTACCGCTGTCATCTCAGTATATTCGCGTTTTAATAAATCCTTTAGTGCGCCAGCAAGTCCCTCTCGGTTTTTCTGCACTTTGAACTGCTTTCTAAGGAGTTTTACATCGATTGCTGACATTGACCGTTAACCGCCCTTCTGTTTCGACATTTCCCGGGAAATTGTGATATATTTTTACTTAATAGCTTGCAGAGTAATGGTCCGGCAAATTATAATTTTAAGATATGCAACATGATATGACAATCCTCTGGGACAAAATCAATTTATGCGAGCCATTTTTAACATTTAATGGAATCGATGGGTTGAAGATTAAAAACCTGCATCGTTCTAATTTTGTCTTATTTTCATCCCTTTTCATGCCGCAAACCTCCGTAGTCCGTGACCTCGGAGCATAACAACAGTCAAAATAAGTAGGGAAAGGGTGAACTCAGCCAATGTCACGCAGACGTGCCAAAAAAAAGCGGAATACACCCTGGAAATGGGTAATGTACACGACAATTGTTTTGTTGGCAAGCGCTATCGGATACGTGGTTTACCAAGGCACCGGTGCCTATATTGCTTTGGATAACTTTGACAAAAGCGATGGAGAATCCAAATTTGAGCAGTTTGAAGATACGGTGCAGAAGGAACCGCCTAAATGGGAAGGCCGTGAACGCGTCAACATTTTGCTGCTGGGCGGCGATGCCCGCGATTCAGATAAGAACGGCATTGCGCGCTCCGACTCAATTATGGTCGTGTCAATTGATCCCCAAACGAAGAAAGCGCACTTGTTGTCCGTCTTGCGCGACACCTATGTAACCATCCCCGGGCATGGCAAAGCCCGAATCAATACGGCTATCACAACAGGCGGGGCCAAATTAGCGATGGAGACGGTTGGCGACCTGATGGGACTTGATATTCAATATTTTGTCTATGCCGAGTTTGAAGGGTTTAAAGCGATGATTGATGCGATTGGCGGCGTTAATTTTGATGTAGAAAAAAATATGCGCTATACCGATAATGCCGATGGAAATCGCTACGACATCGACTTGAAAAAGGGCTATCAGCTGCTGGATGGCGACAAGGCGCTGCAATACGTCCGGTTTCGCCATGACAAACTGTCTGATTTCACCCGTACCGAACGCCAGCGGAATTTTCTAAAAGCGGTCGCAACTGAGATGCAATCGACGTGGAATTTGCTAAGAATGAAAGAAATTTTGGAGAGCGTTCAGCCCTATATTGATACGAATCTGGCTGTTAGTGATATGCTTAAGCTTGGTCAGCTTGGCCTGAGTATGCATGTGGCCGGCTCGGAGCAGGTGCCGCCGCTCAATCTGCTGTACGATGCTGAAATTGGCGGCTCCTCTGTGCTTGCTGTGCGCGATACGCAAAAAGTGCTCGAATTTGTGCAGGAAACGCTGCAGAAGGACGAGATGGTGGCCGCGGAGAACAAGCCGGATGATGCAGGCAAGTCTGTGGAAGCAGCTCAATAACGGATTAACTGATTAACTTACCATTTGCTGCCGTACTCTTAACCGAGGCGGCATTTGCTTTGAACAATGATCTGAAGGAGGGTGCGCGTTGACCACCTCTAATAATACTGCTCATACGAATACCATTCATTCCTCCCGGCAGCGCTCGGAACAGCTCTATAATGAAGCGCTGCAGCATATAGTAGGCGGCGTTAACAGTCCGTCACGTTCCTTCAAGGCCGTGGGCGGCGGTGCGCCGGTATTTATGGAACGCGCCAATGGCGCTTATTTCTGGGATGTAGACGGCAACCGCTATATTGACTATCTGGCGGCCTATGGCCCGATTATAACCGGACATGCTCATCCCCATATTACAGAAGCGATTGTCCGCGCTGCCCAGAATGGCACCTTGTACGGCACGCCTACCGAGCTTGAAATCAGGCTAGCCAAAATGTTGAAATCAGCCATACCTTCACTGGACAAGGTGCGGTTTGTTAACTCTGGTACAGAAGCGGTCATGACCACAATTCGTGTCGCACGGGCCTATACCAAGCGCAATAAAATAATCAAGTTTGCCGGCTGCTATCACGGCCACTCCGATCTTGTGCTGGTCGCGGCCGGATCTGGCCCTTCAACGCTTGGCATTCCAGACAGTGCAGGCATCCCGCCAAGTATCGCACAGGAAGTCATTACAGTGCCATTCAATGATCTGGATGACCTGCGCCTCGCACTTGAGCGCTGGGGCGATGATGTTGCTGCAGTGATGGTGGAGCCGATCGTCGGCAATTTCGGCATGGTAATGCCTGAGCCTGGCTTTCTCGAAGGTCTATGCCAATTAACCCGGGCCGCAGGCGCACTTGTTATCTATGATGAAGTGATCACCGGGTTTCGCTTCCACTACGGGACAGCGCAAACCTATGAAGCGTTTGACGATCATCAAGCCATTGCGCCGGACCTGACCGCTCTTGGCAAAGTCATTGGCGGCGGCCTCCCAATCGGCGCGTACGGCGGACGCAAAGAAGTGATGGAACAGGTTGCACCGCTTGGACCGGCCTATCAGGCGGGGACAATGGCAGGCAATCCGGCATCAATCGCCGCTGGCATCGCTTGCCTTGAAGTGCTTGGCCAACCGGATGTTTATCCAAGGATGGACGCGCTCGCCCAGCAGCTTGGCAGCGGTCTGCAGCAGGCAGCGGATAAACATGGCATTCCGTTGACCATCAATCGGATTAAAGGAGCAATCTCCACCCATTTCTGTGATCATCCCGTCACGAACTACGAGGAAGCACAGCAGACCGATGGCGAACAATTCGCCCGATTCTTCCGGCAGATGCTGAATCGGGGCATTTGTCTGGCGCCTTCCAAATATGAAGCTTGGTTTCTTACCATTTCCCATACGGAACAGGATATTGCACATACCATTGAAGCAGCCGAGCAAAGTTTCGCTGCATTAAGATAAGGAGCGATGCAAAGATGAAAGATGAGATCATTCAACGGTTCACCTCCTATGTCAAGATCGACACGCAATCCGATGCAGATGTGGAACAATGTCCGTCCACAGCAGGGCAATTGACGCTTGCCCGCCAGCTAGTTGATGAACTGCAGGCGATTGGATTAACGGATATAACGCTGGATGAAAACGGCTATGTTATGGCTACCTTAGCTTCCAACATAGACCATGAAGTGCCAACGATCGGTTTTATGGCTCATCTGGATACGGCCACTGACTTTACCGGCACCAATGTCAATCCGCAAATCGTCGAAAATTACGATGGCGGCGATATTGTGCTGAATAAAGAACGTCCTGTCATCTTGTCTCCTGCCCAATTTCCTGAGCTTGACCGTTACAAAGGACATACATTGATCACCACCGACGGTACGACACTGCTTGGTGCGGATGACAAAGCTGGCATTGCGGAAATTGTGACAGCGATGAGCTATTTGACAGCCCACCCGGAAATCAAGCACGGCAAAGTCAGAGTTGCGTTCACACCGGATGAAGAGATCGGCAGAGGCCCGCATCGTTTTGATGTTGCTGCGTTTGATGCCGCATATGCTTATACGTTGGATGGCGGACGGCTAGGCGAGCTCCAGTACGAAAGTTTTAATGCTGCCGCTGCTAAAATTACATGCAACGGAACCAATGTGCATCCAGGCACTGCAAAAGGAAAAATGGTGAGTGCCGCCAAAATCGCGATGGAACTGCACAGCAAATTGCCTGCTGAACAAGCGCCGGAATTTACAGAGGGCTATGAAGGCTTCTATCATCTGCTGTCGATTCATGGCGATGTGGAGCAAACGAAATTGCACTATATTATCCGCGACTTTGACCGCAAGCAATTTGACAACCGTAAAGCGTTCATGACCGCCATCGTTCATGATTTGCAGCAGAAATATGGGCAGGAGCGTATCCTACTCGAAATGAATGATCAATATTTCAACATGGGTGAAAAAATCAAGCCTGTCATGCATATTGTGGAAATTGCGAAAGAAGCCATGCTTAGCCTTGGCATTGAGCCGGTCATTGAACCGATACGGGGCGGAACGGACGGCTCGCAATTGTCCTATATGGGCTTGCCAACGCCTAACATTTTTACCGGCGGCGAAAACTACCATGGAAAATTCGAATACGTTTCGGTCGACAATATGTTGAAAGCTGTCACTGTCATTGTTGAAATCATCAAGCGGTTTGAGCAGCAGCATGTTGTAGAATAAGGAACGGAGGAATCCAAAATGCAGTTTATTGACAACAAAGGAATTACGGATCCGGCAATCAACCTTGCGCTGGAAGAATATGCGTTGCGGAATTTGCCGATGGATGACAGCTATCTGCTCTTCTATATTAACGAGCCGTCCATTATTATCGGTAAAAACCAAAACACCATTGAGGAAATAAACAAAGGGTATGTGGAAGAAAACGGCATTCATGTTGTTCGGCGGCTATCAGGGGGCGGAGCTGTTTATCATGACCTTGGAAATCTTAATTTCAGCTTCCTGACCAAGGATGACGGGCAATCCTTCAGCAATTTCGCGAAATTTACGCAGCCTGTTATTGACACGCTGCAGAAGCTTAGCGTCAATGCCGCTCTTACCGGACGCAATGATATCCAGGTTGGAGAACAGAAAATTTCCGGCAATGCACAATTTACGACAAAAGGACGCCTGTTTACTCATGGCACCCTCCTGTTTAACTCGGCTATGGAAAATGTCGCTTCCGCCCTTCAGGTCAAACCAATGAAAATTGAATCAAAAAGCACCAAATCGGTTCGTTCACGCGTAGCCAATATTTCTGAGTTTTTGGCAACACCGCTCACAATTGAACAATTTCGCGAGACGCTGCTGCGGGAGCTGTTTCAATGCGATCCAACCCAAATTCAAGTATACCCGCTGACCGATGAGCAATGGGCTGCCGTTCACAAGCTAGCTGACGAGCGGTATCGCACCTGGGACTGGAATTACGGCCATTCGCCGAAATTTAATTTGCAGCATGCCGTTAAATTTCCTTCCGGAATTGTCGATGTAAGGCTGCTTGTCGAAGAAGGAAAAATTGCCGATTGCAAAATATATGGCGATTTCTTCGGCATACTTGACGTAGCTGAGTTGGAGAAAGCACTGTGCGGTACCCGATATGTCGAGGCTGACATCCGCTCGGTACTGGAAGGAATCGATCTGAGCCGCTACTTCGGCCAGATGTCGTTAGAAGCCTTCGTCGCCCTGCTGCTGCAGCAGGAACAGCCGCCAGCGCTTAGCTAATTGCAACAGTTACCTGAATCATCAGTATTGAACAGGTTTGCGCCGTCCTCCAGGTGGGATGCGGTCGTTCGCTCCTTTTTTTTAGAGACAGCTAAGCGGCACACGTACTTGATTATATTTCCACAATACAAAATCCAGACGGTCAGTTCTCCGTCTGGATTTTTGTTAGCGTGCTTGGCGAGGCAAGTTCAACGCCTAGTATTGTTTTTCCATTTTATATTGATTGCTGTTTTTGATCATTTTGAATGTTTTCGTACCATTGTTCAAACCTGCATCAATTGTCGTATCGATAATAACCCATTTGCCGTTCAGATAAACTTCATTCCATGCATGATACACATCCAACTGGTCCGTTGTACCCATGACCAATTTCGTAGGAATATCCAAGCTGCGCAGCATCGCTGCGGTTAACGCGGCATAGCCGTAGCAAATGTCCTTGTTCGTTTCGAATGTTTTGTCAATTTGCGGAATGTAGTCAGTCGTTACGTTTGCAGCAAGTTTTTTATCGTATTTAACGTTGTTAATGATATATTCATAGACTGCTTTCACCTTATCGGCGTCCGTCTTCTTCTGCTCTGTAATTTCCTTGGCTTTAACAATTGCGGTGCTGCTGGGCGTCCAGTTAACATTCTGGATCGAATTCAGAAACACATTCTTCGCGTCCGCCAACTTAACTGTAACGGTTTCTCTGCCTGCTACTTTATATTGATTGCCTGTTGTATTCTCAAGCAACGTAATGGTATATTCTCCGTTCCCCAATTGCAGAGGAAACATTTCTTCCTGGTTCGCTGTCAGGTTGTACGTATATTTGTCTGCGCCTCTTACAATCATTACTTTTGTTTTAATGTTCTTCTTCACCGCATATTGAACACCGATGACACCCTTGTTCACATTGGTAAGATTAAGCCATTCGGCCTGTGCAGCCGCCTTCGGTGCTGCCAAGTTGAATTGAAGTGCAATTACGGCAAACAACGTCAATACAAGCGTAAATTTACGCATGATAAAACTCCTTTCGGTGGCCAGGCTGCCATCTGTTAGAAGGCCCTATAGCTTTGCGTCCCTACCTTTCGATAGGTTTGCCGTTTCGTATAAGTTTTATAGAATACTTTGATCAAACTAGCATGGTGTGCTTGTCCACAAAATAACCTTAATAGTGCCTAAGACACAACAAAAAAGCTTGTCCTTTCGGTAACTGGCTGCCATCTGTTAGAAGGCCCTATAGCTTTGCGTCCCTGCCTTTCGACAGGTTTGCCGTTTATCGTGTACAGCTTTTCTACTTAGTTCTATTCTACCATATTTTTCTGTCGAATCAACTAGTTTTACGTCGTTTTCCAAAATTTATTTAAGTGGGCTTCCGAATGCCATAAAAACCTGCCTGAAACGATGCTTTTCACACAAATAACGGATCTGGTGGCCGCCAAATCTCTATTTTTCCCATTTTGACCACAATAGCGGAACATCTGTCCTCAAAAAAAAGACAGCGAATGTTCGCTGCCTTTTGATGATCGAAGCAAGCATGCGGTAGACACAGCCTTCTTCTTCATCCCAGTCGTGTAATGGAGTGGTTAGATTCCACCTGTCGGTTCAATCTTGGCATGAACAATCAAACGATGCGTCGGGTCGACGACCGGGTCACAGGTAATAAGTGTCAAAACTTTGTCCGTATCATTGCGATTCAATACCGATACATCAGTAGGTTCGACAACAGATACCTTGAATACTTTGTACACGAATTTATCGGAGCCTGTCTTAACGACAATCTCGTCTCCAATTCCAACCTCATTCAAACGATTGAACAGCCTGCCCTTAGTGCGGGCCCGGTGCGCCGCAATTGCCGCATTTCCTGTCTCTCCCAGCACCGAAGTTTCCGTCAAATGCGCGGCAGCATGCCTCATATTGTCTTTCGTGGCACCTTCAAGCACTGGCATCTTCACATTAATTTTGTCAATGCTAATAATCGCAATCGCCCTGTCGCTGACATCAACTTCTTCCTTAACCGGCTCATCCTGCTGCTCCTCGGGTTCTTCCGCTTCCTCCGTCAAAAGTTGGGATACGCTGACATACTCATCCTCAGCAGGGCGTGCCACCGGGATGTCTCCCACCTGCGCCAAGTTCGCTTCTATATCTTGCAGCAGCATTCGCTGCTCACGCTCTGAATACCATTCCTGCAGCTGCGGAAATAACAAAATAATTATGCCGGCGCAGATGATAACGACAGACAGCGTTCTTCGCATGATCTTCCCCCTATCTAAATTAATCATTCACGATTATAGCAATAATTTCTCAACAATATCTGGACAGTAAGCTAATAAGCGACGAAAGATCCTTCATTGGGATGAAAGATCTTTCGTCAATTATTATTCGGCAGGCGGTGTAAATTTGCGTTGCGCGAACTCAGCTTCGAGCATAAAGAAGGCATTGCTGTCTTTATCAATCCGCTTGAGCTTTTGGATAATGGCATCGAACATTGCTTCTTCCTCTACCTGCTCGTCGATGAACCATTTCAAAAATTGGATTGTCGCATGCTCACGCTCATTAAGCGCCAAGTCAGACAGATGATAGAAACGCTCCGTCACTTCCAGTTCGTGCTTGTACCCTTCTTCATAAACTTCCAATACCGATTTATAGTCATTTCTCGGTGTCGGCATGCCTTGAATCGTTGCCCGCTTACCGCGATTATTTAAAAACTGATAAATTTTCATCGCATGGAATCGTTCTTCCTCAGCCTGCACAATAAAGAAATTGGCGAAACCGTCCAAACTCTCTCCTGACAGATAGGCAGCCATTGATAAATAGACCTGGGAGGAATAAAACTCGAAATTCATCTGTTCGTTCAATGCATTATGCAATTCTTCATTCATCATCGTGACTCATCCTCTCTGCTTAATCTCATTATTAGTGTAGCACAAATCATTTACTCTACTCCAGCGTTGTTCTGACCGATTGCTTCTTTTGCATTCATACGGATCAGAGAACTTGTTAGCCGAACTGACCAGAACTGAGCAGAATCTGAGTAGAATCTGACCAGAACCTGGCCTCCCCCGCCTTTGTTGTTGTCAGAATTTGTTTATGATACGATAATAGAATACGACAGCCGGATCTTGAGCACCGGCAATAACAGTGAACGGAAGGTGCCTGAAAATGAATATTCGCGTGGAAGCAGAGCAGCTTCGCAAGGATATTGAAGAAGAGCAGAACATTAAATTGAAAATTGCGCTCTTCGGACAGCCGGGGGCCGGAAAATCTTCGCTCATCAACAGAATTGTCGGGCATACGGTAGCATTGACAGGTGTCAGTACAGATATGACCACCGAAGCCAAGCTGATCGAGCATGAAGAGTTGTTGTTTGTGGATCTTCCAGGTTACGGGACCTCGCGCTTCCCGCCGAATAAATGGATGGAGGAATTCAAGCCGGAGGAGCTGGATTTATTCCTCTGCGTGTTCTCGGGCAAGTTTCATGAAGCGGATACCCGTTTTTTCAAGGAGCTTCGCGCCAAGGGCAGAATTTGCTTGTTCATTCGCAACAAACATGACGATTTGTGGGAAGACGGTAAGACAACGGCACAGTTAGAGGAAGATATCACTGGCGATGTGCAAAAACAGCTAGGGGAATCACAACCTGTCCATTTCGTGAGCTGTCGGAACGGTTACGGGCTCGAAGGGTTGGTTAACGCTATTTATGGCGCGCTTGACCCTGCCAAACAAGACAAATATGCCCTCTCAGCCAAAGCCTATAGTATGGATCATCTGGCGGCCAAACGCGCCGCGTGCGAGAAGATGGTCTACAAATTTGCAGGTGTAGCTGCTGCAAACGGTCTGAACCCTATTCCGGGCGTCAACATTGGCGTCGATATTTCCATTATGATGAAGCTGTTTACGGACCTTCGTAAATCTTACGGCTTGTCGGATGAGAAAGTGAACAAGTTGATTCCCTCCCTGCTGCCGCTTGGCAAGCAAGTGCTTGAGTTTTCAAGTAAAGAAGGGATTATTATGCTGCTGAAGCGTTACTCTGGAAAAGAAACAGGACGGCAGCTCGGTCGGTTTGTGCCGATTATCGGGCAGGCGATCGCCGCGGCCGCAGGCTTCGGCATGACGCTGGCTGCTGGTCGTTCTTATCTTAACGACTGCCATCGGCTCGCCGAGCAAATTCTTGCGGAAGAACTAAAGCCAGAGGGGAAATAGGTCATGTGGAGAAAGAAGCCGCCCGCCAACAGTACCGGCAGCAAGCAGACTCAATCAAAAAGCGGTGAATCATCTAGTTCAACATCTAAGGCAATTACGATTCTGGAGTACAATTTCAAGCGGCTATCCGCAGAACTATCCCACATCGGCACCCAGCGCAAAGTAGCGGTTCTCGGACAGCCGGGAGCCGGTAAGTCAACGCTGCTGGATCGCATTACCGAGCAAAGCTGCCACCCACGTCCTGACATTGGACAGCAAACGGATGCCACAAACTGGAGCAGACATACGAACTGCATACTGCTGCGGCAATGTGACCGTATCGTGCTGGCCGATGTACCGGGATACGATACAGCAGCCCACCCGCTGGACACTTTTCTGAATCATTTCCCATTCGCTTCTTTCGACTGCCTGCTCCTGGTGCTGAAAGGAAAAGTCCATGAAGCGGATGACCGGTTATGGCAGTGGCTGAAACGCCGCGCTTTAACGGACAGAACGCTCGTAGTGCGCGCCTTCGCGGAAGGTTTGACCGCTGAAGAGCAGACCGAAGTGCGCGCTGATCTTCACAACCATTTCGGCCATGCAGCCGCCCTCTGCAGCAGCCGTGAAATGACGGGACTTACGGAGGTTAGAAAATTTGTCTACGGACTCCGTTATTGAACCGCACGCCGTTGCTGCTGCCACTTCTTGAACCAGTCGGTGATTTTTTCATCCGGCGCCGCATCAAGCTCTTGTTCCAACCTGGTGGAAAGCAGCCAGTACTGTTCGCCGACAGCATCGTATTCTTTGGCTAAATCGTACAGTTTCATTAATTCGAAATAGCTCGCCTCGTACGTCTGGTTCAATTGCTGAATCCGCAAATTCAGTTTAATTGCGGCGGCGAACATGTTCTCATTCATATAAAATTGATTCAGGCTTTGCGCATGTCGCAGCCAGAGCCGTCTCAGCCGCTCTCGCTCATGCTCAGCCCATATGTATTCGTAGCTCCCGAGGTAATCTCCGGTATATTGTTCCATCACCTGTTCATGGCGCTTGTAATTATAATATTGTGGAGCTTCCAGATCAAGCAGTTCCCGCTCCCATTCCTCGACATCAATCCCCACATTGCTGACGTCAAGCGCATAACCTTCAGTCAGATTTCCGCTCTGGATCGTGATTTCTCCTGCTCCGCATGCATTCAATGTTTTTCTTATATGATAGATTGCGGTGTAAAGTTGAGTGAATCCACGCTGCATCTCAAAATCCGGCCATAACAACTCGACAAGTGTATCTCTGCTGACAACATGGCCCCGGTGATGGAGCAAATAGGCAAAAAGCTCCTGTGCCTTCGACGTCCGCCATTTCAGCATTTGCGTCTCTCTATCCGGCATACTGAACTGCAGTGTATTAAAGCAGCATAGCTGGGCAGAGGTCATGCCGTCCTCTTTCGCTTCCTCAATTTTCGGCTTGCGATCCAGCAGACGCTGCACTGCAAGCCTCAAGCGATCCCGATGAAGCGGCTTCATAACATAATCAAGCGCATTGAGCTCAAAGGCCTGTACTGCATATTGATCATATGCGGTGACGAATACGATCTCCACATCTGGAATCATCCCCTGCATCAGCACCGCTGTTTTCAAGCCATCCGTCTCAGGCATATGGATATCCAGAAAGATGACATTAGGCTGCAGCTCATTAACAGCGTTGATTGCATCGCCCGAATCCATATAGGTCCCGACAACTTGCATGCCCCCGATTTCCTCCAGCATTTTTTGCAATTGCATTAATGCAAGTCGTTCATCATCGACCAGGACAACCTTCATTGGTCACTTCACTCCCTTACTTGCTTCCTTGCTCCATATTTAGAATTACACCTGTTCTTATATTTTAACATATGAGACTATCTATCGAACAGGCTGCACGCCATAACAGAAGGTTTTGACTTCGTCTGCAATTCAGCAACCAAGCCAAAAAAAGTAGCTTGACGCCCATTTCGGCCAGCAGCACGGCGATGCACCGCCTCACAAAAGCGGACGCACGTTTCGATATTTGCAAATGATTTCATAGCAATAGCGACAAATGCGGCAAGCTCCATCTGGGGGCATTACTGGTGCTGGCTGACAAACCGCCATGTTTCCTTTGTTTAGGTGCTGTCGTCTATTTCATGGGTGGTCGTGGGGGGAGGGGGGAGGGGGGTTTGCGCTAACGCTTGCCACAGCTCTTATATCGCGTAAAATGCCCCTTTTGCGACTCTAACGCTTGCCACAGCGCTTATTTCCTCTATGGACGGCTAAAATCGGGCGATATTCTATAAATAAGGTGGCTCAGTTTCCTTACAATATTTATGGGGCTGAATTTCCCTAAATAGCGTCGCTCATCAGCGTTAGAATTCCACATGGCCCCTTTTGCTTTGATCGCGGATCATGGCAATGGCAACCACTGGTGTTTAGACGGAGTCATTCTATCTATCTATTCTTTGTATTAGATTTGATGCAACGTTAGAGAACTCACTTACATCATAAAAAAAGCAATGACCCACCCCCACATGTCCATGACTGTGAAGACTGATCATTGCTTTTTAGATGCAAAAGCATATACCGCTTAGGCCAACGAAGTTGGGCACGCTGCTGCCTTGACCATCTACCCCTTAGGCCAATGAAGTTAGGCATGGCCACTTAGAGCATTTACCGTTTAGGCCAATGAAGTTGGGCATGCTGCTGCTCAGACCATTTACCCCTTAGGCCAACGAAGTGGGGCACGCTGCTGCATAAACCATTTACCGCTTTGGCCAACGAAGTTGGGCACGCTGCTGCATAAACCATTTACCGCTTTGGCGGCAAGCGGCTGCTCAGGCAAGTTGCTGCTTAACGCAGAGTGCCGCGTAGCTAAATCTTGCATAGGCAAGTTGCCCCAGCAAGCTGCCCCAATATGCCGTCCTACCCAGTTCCTTTAACCAAGCACCCTCAAGTTCGTCTGCTCAGGCAGGTAAACCGCTCGCAGGTCCCCATTCGCCTGTGCAGCAAACATCACTGTCCGCTCAGGAGCCAGTGTGAATGCGTAGCGGCGGCCTGTGGCATTGTCCCGAACTTCAATCTCTTCTTCCATCGCAGTTTCCGAGATGAAGATGAACAATGCGCCCTCACGGAACGACAGCTTGCGCCCGTACACACCAGGGTTATCGCCGCCACTTAGCCATTCCAGCTCCAGCGCCGCTCCGGCCTGCTGCAGCGCATAGCGGTACAGCTCCTCCAGCGGCTCATTATGTTCATTGAGCTCAACAGGCAGCGGACACCAGATTAGCTTGCCGGCGCCAAGCTCGGCGCAGGTAAGCTCCGTCAGTCCGGAAGTTTGCTCTTCCGGCACCTCCTTGGCCACCTCGGCAATTCGCGTTTTGTTGAACGAAACCGCCAACCGCCGTCCGTTCAGCGCCAGCACCTCTTCCCGGCGTACATTCGAGCGCGCAACCTTCCCGATCCGCTCGACAAGCGCATCCGGCAATGCTGCCTCCCGCCAGTACTCATCGAGTCCCAGCGGACCGGTGAACAGCAAGGTTCCGCCATGTGTCTCAATGTGCTCCACTAGCTGCTGCAGCGCCTTGCGCGAGAAATTATGCGGGCTAGGTACAATGATAAGCTTCGGCGGTGCGTCAGCCAACTGTTCAAGGTGATATTCCCCAAAAGCCCGAAGCGGCTGCTTGAGCTTGTAGGACATGACGCGCGTCAGATGGACAGTGGCATCCATGGCCAGCTTGCGCGTTGAGAAATCGTTGGAATACGGGAAGATGACAGCAACCTCTTCCAGCGCCCGCTCTTCGAACAAATCGCTGATTCCCCCAATAAACCGGCCAAAATCATACGACACTTCCGCCTCCGGCTTCTCTGTTCCGTCCGCCCGCAGCGCACCGATACTCGACTCATTTACATTGTGCATATAAAAGTTCGTATTCCACACCCATTGCACTGCACCGGCTCCGCCTGTTGCGAACGCATAGGCATATTTGCGCTCCAGAATGTGTTTGTGCTCCGTTTCGCTGCGCTTCGCTTTGCCTTCCGGTGTTTCAACAAACATAATGCCTGTTTCCTGAATCAAATTCGGCTTGTCCAGCGTTTTTGTGAACACGCTGTCCCATACGAGGTTATCGAGCTGCCACCAGGAGTGAACCGTTGTGTAATCAACAGCTTCTGCATAGAAGAACGGTGTCGGACGCTGGCTGCACAGCCCTTCATCCTGTCCGACGGTGACCATCTGGCGCGGCTGGAAAGCACGAATGACCGAAGTCAGTTCCTGAGCCCATTCGTTATGCATAGCCATCGTAAACAGCGTGTAATCAAGCCAGACGGCATTTTTCTTCGGATGAATGGATGTCGTTCTGAAGGAGACATCCATATTCAGCGGCGGGACAGCGGCGGCGAAATCCGGCAGTTCTTCCGGCGTCATATTCCAGCTTTCCTGCAGGCTGCGAATATCGTCATTGTGCCGTTTGCGCAGCCACTGGGCGTAGGCTTGCCGTTCATGCGGATCGCGAAGCGCCTCCGGCCCGTTGAAAATTTTGTCCGGGTTAAACATCGACGGCTCATTGATCAAATCCCAATGGACATGCGTAGATTCAGCATGGCGGGACACGATAGACGCGATAAACCGCTTCTGTGCTTCCCTGCTGCGCGGGTCTAGATAAGGATTCGCGCCCTCCCATGATTCCGGAACAAAGGTGAAGAAAGTGAAGGTCACTTCCAAGCCATGTTTCTTCGCAGTCAGGAAAAATGCGTCGATCGCCCGCAGCACTTCATCATAAGGATGCCCGTCAATAAACATCATCTGCCGGAAAGCCGTCCAAATGCCCGTCCGCAAGTAATTGATGCCGGCGGCTTTCATCTGGGCCATATCACGATCCCAAACAGCGCTATTGGGCAGCAGCAAAAATTTGCGCGCGACATCCGAGGTCATATAGGTCATGCCAACGATCGGGAACGGACGGCCGTCTCTGCGGAAATAATCGCGATCGCGTGTCA
This sequence comes from Paenibacillaceae bacterium, assembly GCA_004134985.1. Classification (GTDB taxonomy): domain Bacteria; phylum Bacillota; class Bacilli; order Paenibacillales; family Paenibacillaceae; genus Paenibacillus_D. Next base: position 88,863 of record REGQ01000008.1, read on the forward strand.
GAAAACTGCCTGAACGCAGCAGTTCGTGATCCACGCCCCAGAAGCCTTGCCGAAATAGGCGAATTTCTCCGTCGGAAGCTTTGGCGACACACACCGCTTCATAATAACCGGCCTGCAGGTCAACAGGAACGAGCAGCCGAGCATAATTCAGTTCCGGCTGTTCAACAAGAGTGGCCTCACCCTGCCAGACGGATTGTTTCGCTCCATTCGTCTCTTCCTTGAACACTTCGACCGCAAATTTCCACGTCCGGTTGATGCCGCTGTCTGCTGCCAACTCCGTGCTGCCTGCCGCCTGGTTCACCTGTTCTGAGTGCTGCCCCGTGCTGGCTGCCGCCTGCTTCACTTGGTTCACCTTCTGCTCCGTACTGCCTGCAGTCTGACTCGCCTGATCTGCCTTCTGACCAGCGCTGCCTGCCGTCTGGCTTGCTCTGGCAAGCTTCTGCATCTGAATGGTCAGGAGCGCCCGCTCCCCTGGCGTGTAGCTGGCATAATTGGGCTTGAACCATATTTCGCTTACACCCTGTGCGCAGTAGGCGCTGATTTCCTCGATCAACTCGATCCCCGCTTCGTTCCAGAACGCTTCATTCAGTTCCATATTAATGAAAATCCAGCGTCCGCCGCGGAAATCCCCTTTCGTATTCTCAAGCAATACAATCGGCGCTGCCACTTCTCGTCCGTCCAGGGCTATCGACTTCAACAACGGATAAATATGAGCATCCATCGGGCCGCTGGTTCCGCCTTCGCGCGGATGGTCATCCAGTTTGGTCACATGCAGCACCAAGCCTACGGTTGGCTGAAGGTCAAACAGCGCTTCCTTTCCTGCAAACAACGGAATGTCCTCGAATGCCGCATAGCGGACAGCAGGCTGGCCTTCTGCTGCCAATACTTCATGAATGTTCAACCGTTGATGATAACCGGTTTGGGAATGTTCCTGCCTCCACTGCCCCTCTGCTTCGTATACAGGCACACGGAAAGGTGCGCCCCCGACATGCAGCAGTCCGCCGCCGCGTTTGAGAAACCGTTCGATTGCAGACCATGCCTGCTTCGGGAAATACGGCCCATGCAGCTGAATGAGCATGTCCGCTTGTTCAAGCGCCTGCTCAAGCTCGTTCGCAGCTGCAATCAGTCCTCGCTCGCCCAGCTGTTGCAGCGCCTTCTCATCAGGCCGGGCACCTGCATATGGAAAAGCAGCATCATAAAATATTACCGTTGTTGTCAATTTATTTCCTCCTTCTTAGCTAGCAAGCCTTCATTCACAGCCTTCACGACCAGTTGGGCGAACAGACTGTTGGACCAGGCGAACCACGGTCTTGTAAATACGCTCGGATCATTCGCATCGAAGCCTTCATGCATAAACCCGGTATCGGCGTCCGTCGACTCCAGCAGCTCCAGCATTCGCAGCCGCTCCTCCGCATTGTCTGCCGTCAGGCCCTGCATCGATAACGCCATATGCCAAATATAGCCTTCCGGGGTATGCGGACTGCCGATGCCAACCGCTGCTTTTCCTTCATAGTAGAACGGGTTTCTCTTGCTGAGAATGAACCGCCTAGTATTGCGGTAAACCGGGTCATTCGCATCGACATAACCGATGTACGGGATCGACATCAGACCAGGTGTACCGGCATCATCCAGCAGGCAGTAGTTGCCCAGCCCGTCGGTCTCATAGGCATAGATCGGACCGAATTCAGTATCATTTACAATGCCATACTTTTGAATGCCCTCATTCACTTGCTGCTTCAGTTGAGTCAGCCTCTTCAACAACGTCTGGTCAGCGCCGTACGCCTCCGCCATCTCCTGCATTTGCCGCAAAGCAGCTACAGCCATCATATTATCGGGAATGTGGTAGTGGTATTCGCATGCATCATCGCTAGGCCGAAATCCGGACCAAATCATCCCGGTATAGCCAACCTTGGTGCCAGCCCCGTCATTTTGCAGCGTATCAATCTCCGGACAATTCGTCCGCTTGAATCGATAGGCAGACCGCTCTTCATGATGCTGCTCCGTCTCGAACAACTGCGCAATCGCCTCCATCGCTTGGCGGAAAGCTTCGTCGAACACACTGGTATCGCCGGACGCTTTCCAGTAATGATAAGCCAGCCGCACGGTGAAACAGGGGGAATCCAGCTCATACTTGCGCTCCCAGACCCAATCTGTCATTTCCGTCTGGTCATTGGCATCCCAGTGGTTTCCGTTAGGCGCCTCATTAAAAGCGTTGGCATACGGGTCATGCAAAATACAGCTCACATGCCGCCTGATCAGCCCCGCAATAATCCGGCGCATATCCGCATCTTCCGCCACATAAGGCAAATAGTGAAACACCTGTTCAACGGAATCGCGCAGCCACATCGCCGGGATATCCCCTGTAATAATAAATGTAGTTTCGTCATCCATTCGTTTTGTCGTCGTCGCGAGCGTGTTTGGGAAACAATTGCGAAACAGCCCAAGCAGTTTGGGCCTGTGCTGAAGCTCCTGTTCCATACGATGCAATTGATCCTCGATCAGCTGCGGCAGCTTCAGCGCCGGCATCTCAATCGTCGGCAAGTTAAATTTCTCATCCATTGCGGGTTCCTCCTGCATTCTGTGAAAATAAGGCTGCTCTCCTGGGACAGGGAGCAGCCTTATTTTGCAATCTATTTGCTTTGCAGCCAAGCTGTAAATTGTTTGTTGTACTCTTCAACTACACGGTCCAAACCGGCAGCCTTCATGTTGTTCAGCCCTTTAATAAACGCCTGATCGTAGCTCACTACGCCAGAACGGATCGGATCAATGCTTGTCTTCATCTCCGCCGTAGCATTCGCGTATTCTGCTGCCACTGGCTCTGGATCGAAGTTGAATCCAATGGTAATGCTGTTCACAACATTTGCTTCATCGGCAATTGTCGTGCGGCGCTCAAGCATCGCCTTGTCATAATTACTCGGATAACGGCTCATTTCCACATGTCCAAGCAGCCAGTTCGCCAATTCATAAGCCGCGCCGCCGTTCGAGTTGAATTTCAATATATTTTTCAAGTTTTTGCCGGCATCTTCCCAATGCTCGCCTTTGACGCCATACAATGTTAGGTCAAAGTTGTCCTGGTCGCTGTACACCCAGTTTAAAAATTGAATACCAGCTTCCGGATGGGGGCTTGTAGCGGAAATGCCGTTGGAATTGCGAAGCGCGTACGATCTGAACTTCGCTCCCTCATTCAAATAGTAAATATCGACTTCTGCGCCAGGGAAACGTTCTCTAACGCTGTCGCTAATGCTAACATCGCTCGGACGGTACAAGTAGCGACCGGCAAGTTCTTCCTGGTTCAGCACTTCGGTTGGCACCGTCAATATATCCGGATGAATAAGCTTGCGCTCGTAAGCCGCTCGCATGTAATTGACATCCATCTTGAACTCTTCAGTTTCCAACCATGATTTTACATTGCCTTCTTGGTCAATAAAAATCATATTGTCCACAACCGTGAACGGGAACGCCTCATAGGTGTTGTGCAAGAAATAAGGAGGCTCGTTCAGCACTTTAAGATAGACGTTCTTGTCGTCTTCCGGCCAGTTGTTTTTAATTTGTTCTGCTACATTAAGCAGTTCTTCCGGTGATTTAGGCGCGCTCAGGCTGTTTTTCTCCAGCAAGTCGGAACGCATCGTTACCATGCCGTCATTAAAAGCCGTATCCAGCCAGAAGTTCGGCACATAATGAATCTTTTCATTAATTACTGCCGAATCCCAAATCCAGTCCGGGATAGTTGCTTTCATCTCTTTGCCATACTTCTCAAGCAGTTCGTCGATTGGAACAATGCCGCCGTTACCGACAAGCACATTCGGGCTTTTTGCATCATGCATAATGGCAATAATTTCGAACTCTTCACCTGTAGACATCATCAGGTTCGTCTTTTGATCCCACACATCCCACGGGATATAGGTTGGTTCATACACCAGATTCAAACCGTCTTCTTCCAGCTTCTTATTAATTGCCGCTACTGCGGTAGCCAAATCCTCCGGCGCATTGCCTGGCAGCAAATATCGAACCGGGAGCTTTGCTTCCGCTTTCTCAGAACCTTGTTCTCCTTTGGAATCATTGGATTTCTTGTCATTGCCTGAACCGCATGCGGACAGCATCGCTACGACAAGAATCAATGCAACCATCATGACCAAACGCTTGCTTGCTTTCATTTCGAACATCTCCCCTTCTCTTATGAACGTGTTTGACTCTCTCAGGGTAATGGAGAAGGAATGCCGCAGTAAACTTCAATAATGAGCATTGCCCACAATTGGAATTCAAAATCCGGACTTCAATTTTTAATACTGTCCTTCAATTCTTTGCCAAGCTGGGTACGATACTGGGCTGGAGACATCTGATAATTCTTTTTAAAGAGCGTGTAGAAGTAGGTTGTATTGTAGATGCCGACTTGTTCGCTTATTACTTGAATCGGCTCGTCCGATTGCAGCAGTTCTTTGGCCCGCTCCAGTCTGACCGAATTCAAATAATCGCTGAATGACATGCCGCACTGCGCTTTAAACAGCTTTCCCAAATAGCCTCTGGACAAATTCACCTGCCCGGCCATCCACTCCAGCGACAGATCGGGTTTGGCATAGTTTTCCTTGACGTAGCCTTTAATCCCTTCGATGACTTCCATATTTTGATCATTCGCCGCTTCTTTCAGCCGATCGGACAGCTCACCGACAATGGTCTTCAATTCCTCGCCAATCTCCTCCAGCGTTTCAAACGCAGGCAGCCTTCTGAAGAAGGCCGGCAGCAAAGCCGCGCCTGCATTGTCTTTACGCGAGCCGGTATTGAACTGCTTGTAGAGTGAAATCGCCAATTGATTCAGGAAGAACAACGCCTGCTGATACTCGCAGTGCTCCATCTCCTTAATGAACAATTCCACTTCGGCAATCGCTTTCTGCCGGCTGTTCATCCGAATCGCATCAACGAGCCTCTTCTCCAGCTTAAGTGGATATGGCCTGTCCTTCAAGGCACTATCGCCTTCGACGTTCTCCTGATATTCAAACAAACCTCCCTGCCCCTCAAAAAACCGCTGACGGTGGCTTTCCTTGGCAAGCAAATAGGATTCGCGTATGTTGTCCATTGCCGGGACGATCGGCCCGATGCCAATCGACAGCGACAGTTTGAAGTAGCTGCTGATTTTGCTTTGGAGCTCCTGCAATTGAACTACAATTTGCGGTGGATAACTATCCTGCTCCAATTGCACCAGCACGCCAAACTCGCCCTCTTCAATAATGAGCAGTTTGAATTTGAACAGACCTGTGAGCAGTTCTTCCGCAATATTGCAAATGGCGAAATGCAGCAGCGACTGCTGCTTGTTGGAGTTGGCGCGCCTGAAGTGATCAAGCGAATCGATCATAATCTGGATGACAACAAAGTTGGGCCCTTCCCACTCCTGCCGGAACAGGGGGGAGAGTTCCCCCTGGCTTCCCTTGAAATAATTCAGCAATTCCGCCCGACGGGCCGCTGATTTGGCCGATTCCATCGCCGTCAATTGCCCGGTAATATCGGAAAATTTCGTATCCAGCAGATCGAACTCGTTCACCTTCTCCGTAAGCTGGCCAGCAGCCATCTGCCCGATGATTTTGTCCATCAGATTGCGAATTGGATTGTACGTATGATTAGTAAGCCAAACCGAAACGATAAAGCTAAGCACGAACATAAACAATGCAATACCCAGCGTTGCCCACTTCAATGCATTCATATTAAACAGCAAATCATCATATTTGCTCATACTGACAAATACCCAGTTCATGTCCGACGATTTGACATAGCTGACCAGGTTTTTCTTGCCTTCAAAAGTGACATTGAAATACCCGGCGTCCTTCTCGGCCGCAAGCACACGTTTTGCGTAAGGCTCAAAAGACAAATTCCGCATAAATTGCGCAGGATCCGAGTGCGTAATAACGGTTCCATCGCCATCCATGACAAACAGCGAATCGTTGCTGTAATTTTTGTAGCCGCCGATCATCTTCTGTACATATTTTTCATCAATATTAATGATGATAATGCTGCTGGCTGGCAGCTGCGAGTAATAGCTCGGCATCAGAAAGAAGGTGAGTACGTTGAATGTCCCTCCCCCGATCCCCGGCTTATTGACCGTGCGCGGAGTGAAGTTGAAGTATGCCTTGCGGCTTTCTTCTATTAAAAGCAAACTATCTTTCTCCTCCTCGAAGGAGATCCCGCTTGTATTAATATATTGCTCGGCAGAACGATTATAAAGGCCTATCATTTCAATAAACGGAAAGTTGGTTTGAATAGCGCGCATTTCAGTCATCGCATGATACGCTTTAATCCGGTCATGATCCTTATCCAGCATCGCAGTCATCACAGCTTTATTATTCAGCAGCTGATTGCCAAGATTATAGACTTGATCTTTAATCACTTTGGCGACAAAGCTGTTTTGCTGAAGCATCGATTCGGATATGTTCCCCACTTCCTTGGCTGTGCTCCACGAAAATAGCGCAAATAGCCCCCCACACACAATGATGATCATAATGGAGGTCAGCAACAGAAAGCTCAGAAACATATTCCGGTATACCGAGTAACGAATCAGCCTGTGTCTAATCTTCATCTGTCGTTCTCCCCTGTTTGTCTCTATATGAATGCAATTCATTATAGCTGATGTAGATGCAAAATTTGAAGTCTATTGCCCAATTTCAAAGGAAAAGCCAAAAAACGAAATGCCATTTTCGTTGATTTATAAAGGTTTTTCAATTTTCATAGTTTACCGCCACCGCTTGTTGTCCCTAAACTAAAAGTACATGAGCGACCTGCTGAAGACGACAAAACAAACTGTGAAAGGACGTGAATTCCATGAGCACAATAAGGAAAAAACAATCGATATTCAATGAGCTTCATAAAAACTTTACCGCCTATATCCTTGTTCTTCCCTCTGCAGTGTACACCTTTATTTTCGGGTACCTGACGATGCCCTACATGCTGATCGCGTTTCAAAAATTCAATTACAAGACAGGGATTTTCGGTTCTCCCTGGGTTGGATTCGACAACTTCAAATTTTTCTTCTCTTCTTCACGCGCTTGGCAGATCACGTTCAACACCATTAAGCTGAACTTCTTATTTATTGTCGTTGGCACGATAGCCGCGCTCGTTTTAGCTATTTTATTTAATGAACTCCGTGCCAAGTTATTTTCGAAGGTAACGCAATCTACCATTTTGTTCCCGCATTTTCTGTCCTGGGTTGTTGTCAGCTATATTGTTTACAGCTTATTTTCGACCGATTTTGGAATTGTAAACAGCATCCTTAACTTCTTTAATATCGATTCGGTCAACTGGTATGCCTCCCCGCAATATTGGACGGCAATTCTCGTTGGTGCCAATGTGTGGAAAGATTTCGGGATTTCGCTCGTCATCTATTTGGCCGCTATTACCGGAATTGATGGCAGTTACTACGAAGCAGGACGAATTGACGGGGCCAATCGCTGGCAGTTGATCCGTCACATTACGCTGCCGCTTCTCATGCCGACCATCACGATTCTTTCTTTGCTCGCGCTTGGCAAAATTATGTACGGAAGCTTTGATATGATCTATGCGATTATTAAGGACAATGGGTTGTTATTCCCGACTACCGAAGTTATCGATACCTATGTTTTCCGCTCGCTTCGCAATGTGGGCAATCCAGCGCAAGCGATGGCAATCGGACTTTATCAGGCTGTTGTCGGCTTTATTCTCGTGTACGGCAGCAATAAGCTGGTGCGCAAGATCAATCCGGACAATGCGCTGTTCTAATATGGAAGGAAGTGGAGCATAAATGGCTGGAAATCGCCTGTTTAATTCGCTGAATGTGCTGTTTATCAGCATCGTCTCCGTCGTCTGCACACTGCCTTTGCTGCTGGTGCTGATGGTATCATTCACTGACGAGAAGATGATCCAGATGAACGGATATCAATTGTTTCCCGAGAAATTCTCATTATCTGCTTATAAATTGCTGCTGTTTGGCAATACGCCGCTCTATCAAGCTTATTTCGTCTCCATTATGATTACGCTGATTGGAACAGCTGTCGCCGTGCTCATTACAGGACTGGCCGGCTATACGTTATCAAGCAAGCATCTCAAATACCGCAATCACCTTGCGATCTTCTTCTTTGTGACGATGGTATTCAACACCGGGATCGTTCCCTGGTATTTGATCAGCAGCGGCCTTGGGCTGAAAAATACGATTTGGGCGCTGATTATTCCATCGATGTTGTTTAACCCGTTCAACCTGTTTCTTGTCCGCAATTATATGAAGCAAATTCCAGACTCGCTGACCGAAGCGGCAAGAATTGATGGTGCAAACGATGCGTATATTGCGTTTCGCATTTTCTTCCCGCTCAGCTTGCCTGTGCTGGCAACGATTACGCTGTTTTATGGTATCGCTTATTGGAACAACTGGTTTAACGCCATTATGCTCGTCGATAAGGAAAGCCTCTATCCGCTGCAATATTTGCTGTTTAAATTGAATTCGGAAATCAGTATGATTCAATCGATGCAGAGTACGATGGGGCTCAGCGTCAACGCGGTGCTGCCGAGCGAGTCGGTTAAGATGGCCACGGCTATTATGACCATCGGTCCGATCGTGCTGTTCTACCCGTTCCTGCAAAAATATTTCATCAAAGGACTGCTGATTGGTTCGGTCAAAGAGTAGTGAGCGCGAACACACCGTTCCTAAACTTAAATGACAGGATACGCCCTGATATTTAATCAACAAAAAAACTGGCATATTGCTCGCCAGTTTTTTCTTCTGCATTTATCATTACTCGGCTTGCCAGTCAAACAACACGCCGCTGTACTCATCTTTTTTGTCGCGCAATCCGAAATACGCTTCCTCGGCCTGCTCCGGTCTTAGTACATGGCTCAGCAACGGCTCGATGTGCAGTTTCCCCTCTTTCATCAACTGGAAGACCACTTGCGAATTTCTTACAAGTGAATGCTTCACGAACGGGTTAGGCTCAACCGAATAGCGCCACTCGTGCGCACCTTTGAACGTGATGCAACCTCTCCCAATCAAATGGGAATAATTCAATACATCGGTGACATTCGTGATGTATTCCCCGCGCGGGCTGCCAAGCAGAATCAATTCACCAAACGGTGCGATCCATGGGAGACTGTCAACCGCCACTTTCGGCACGCCGGTCGCCTCAATGTGCGTATTGGAGCCAATACCATTGGTAAGCTGTTTAATGATGTCAATTGCCTGCTCTTTGCCGGAATGAATCGTATGAGCGACACCGCAGGCTTTCGCAATCCGCAGCCGCTCTTCTGATAGATCGAGTCCGATGACATGTGCGCCTTGCAGGCCAGCAAGCTGCGAAGCCATGTTCCCTACAAGACCGAGCCCTGTCACCGTCACGAAGTCGCCCAGCTCAATTTGGGACACACGCAGCGAGGTCATCGCCACCGTTGCCATCCGGGTGAATGGCACCCATTTGAGATCAATGCCGTCAGGCACCCTCAGAAGCACACCTTCCGCCTTGACGATCTGCTCACTTGAATGGGTCCCATAATGAAATACATTGTCTCCTGCCTTAATATGCTCTACCGACTCGCCTGCTTCAAGCACACGACTTACGGAAGCATAGCCGGGCACATCCGGGAACGGGAACCAGCTTTCGCCGCCCGAGAGACAGGCCAGTTCAGTGCCAGGGCTTATTAAGGAGTAAATTTTTTGCAAACGAACCTCATCAGGAGCCAGCACAGCAGCGCTTGTCTCTTGATCCTCCTGTATTTCAACAGTCCAAGGGGCAGTAAATACGATTTTACGGTTACTCATCCATCCATCTTTCCTCTCTCTATATAAATGTGTCACAGCTCATCAACCATCTTTTGCTTCTTATGGCTGATCATGAATTGACTGGGTGTCAAGGACACCTCTTTTTTAAAAATTCTGCTAAAATGATGAATGCTGGAAAATCCCGTCTTTTCTGCTATTTCGGTAATTGAGCCGCTGCCTTCCAGCAGTTGTTTCTTGGCTTGCTCGATTCGTACATAAGTAAGATACTTATGTACCGTAATACCGATTTGTTCCTTGAAAAGACTTGATAGATAACTGGATGAAAACCCGATTTGATGACCGATATATTCATTCTTCAATTCGGGATCTGTGTAATTGCGTTGAATGAACTCGATGCATTGTTGAATCGAATCCCAGCTCTTCGTCATTTTAGCGGACTGGCTTGTGCGATAATACGATTGATTTTCCAGGAAAAGCGCGACCATCTCGATAATCAATGATTTCAACCGCAGCTGACTGAACTCGTTCTTGTCCTGGAATACGCGAAGCATCCACAAAAACTTTTTTTTCAGTTCCTGCTGCTGCACAACATTCATCCGACTGATCGGATAGATCATTTTCAATGCTTTTTCTTCCTCTGTAACATGTTCCTGCGCTTTGTTCGTAATGCCCAGCGTTGTCCAGGCTGCACGCTGCTCCGTATAGTAGAGATCAAAATGAACGATATACTGAATCAATGGTGTTGATGAGGTCGAGCGAATGATATGTTTGACCATCGGAATCATGATCAGTGTATCGCCAGCCTGAACCGCATATTTAACTCCATCCAGAATAAACTCGGCCGTCCCTTGCTCGATATAGGTAAGCACATGATCGTAATCGACCCACTCTCCGCTAAGGTTCTCGGTCTGGGTCACTTTGACCTGACGGACAAAGGGTGAGATACTCGTCAGTTGAGAAGAGATCACCGGCTTCACCTCCCATGCTGGCTAATATGCAGCGCGCAATCCCGTGCTTATCCTTTGACTGCTCCTGCGGTCATTCCGTTCATTACCTGTTTGGTAAAGAGCAAGTAAAGAATGATGGTTGGCATTGAAGTGATGACAAGCCCTGCGATTTTGCCTGTATAATCTGTTGCGAACTGGCCGCTAAAGAAGGTCAGCCACACAGGAAGCGTATACAGCGAGATCGACTTGTTCAAAATCAAGGCGAACGGAAGCTCATTCCACGTATGCAATACATTAAGAATGGCTGTGGTCGCTATCATGGGCATGCAAATCGGGAAAATAACATAGAACAGCGTTCGGTCAAATGAGCTCCCGTCAATATAAGCCGCCTCCTCAATATCATGAGGAATCCCTTTAATAAAACTTTGAAACAGAAAGACCGCCAGCGGCAAATTAAAAGCAACATAGGGCAAAATCAGCGTCCAGCGGGTATCCAGCATATTCAGCGCTTTAAATTGCACGAATAGCGGGACAAGCAAGGCATGCAACGGCACTAGCATCCCAATTAGCAGGACAAAGTAAGCGAGCGACTGTCCACGGAATTTGAATCGGGTGAAGAAATAACCGATCACAAAAGCGCAGAATACGATCAGCGGAACGGAAATGACCGTATTAAACACACTGCTGAGCAACGCATCGCTCAGCCTGCCTGTATTGAAGGCCGATTGAAAGTTTTCCCAGGTAATGCTGGAAGGCAGCTTCAATGTATCCAGACTGAATTCCTGATTAGTCTTCAAGGAACTGTACATCATCCAGAACAAAGGAAGGATCGCCGAGAGAGTGAAAAGGAAGATCAGCACATTACCTATGACTTTGAACAGTCCATAGATGAATCTCATTACGACGTCCTCCCTCCTCTGAATAGCACCGACAGCAAACCAACAACTGCTACACTCAGTACCATCATCCCAATCGAAATGGTGCTCGCATATCCTATTCTGGACATCAAAAAGGCATTGTTATATGCATATTGCGCCATTAACATTGAGCTTTTGCCTGGCCCGCCGCCTGTCATGACATAGATATGGTCAAAGGTTTTCATCGTACCGGAAATACATAGCATCAGTGCAACCATCACAACGCTCTTCATCAAAGGAAGGGTTACATTGACCATTTTCCGATAGCCGCTCGCGCCGTCAATTTCGGCTGCATCATGAATTTCCGCAGGAATGTTCTGCATGCCTGCCAGAAAGATGATCATATACAATCCGATATACTGCCATACCAATGGAACAGATACCGCGTAAAGCACTTTTTGCGGATCATCAAGCCATAGCATTGGCTCGACACCGAAGAAGCCCAAAAACTTGTTCAGCAGGCCAAACTGATAATTGTAAATTAAGGTCCACAGGTAGCCGGTTACGACAGGCGCCAATACAACCGGCAGAAAAATCGCTACGCGATGCACGCTCCGCCATTTCAGCCAGCGGCTTCCCAGCACCGAAGCAATCAAAAAAGCGATGCCGACTTGACCGATTACACATATGAGTACAACAACGAGATTGTTGCGAAATGAAAGCCAGAAGTCCTTGTCCTTCACCAGTAACGCATAATTATTCAAACCTACATATGCTGATCCTGCGTCGTTGCGAAGACTGTATATGAAGGAGATGACTAAAGGCACCAACACAACAAAGCAGTAAATCAGAAAAATCGGCGCCAAATATTTAAGCACATGGCTCGTTCGCAGTTGAAATAATTTACTCCCCACCTTAAAGCCTCCTTCCTGGCGGAAACGGAGCCGGGAAGGGCAGGTTTGCAAGTCTGCCTTCCCGGACTGATCCCAACTTTATTGAATTTTATTGTTTCACACTTTGCAGCTTGGCTGCCAAGTCTTCCGGTTTGGTCTGGCCGATAACAATCTCTTGCAAGCCCGTATACAAGGTTTCTACCAGTGAAGGTGCAAGACGAATGTCATAGACAGGGCCGTATTGTATTCCATCCATCAGCTTGAAATACTCGATTGCCAATGGAGACAGTTTGCTTTCGTCGTACTCGGTCACCACTCTTGGCGGCAAACCATTTGATTCAATCATCTTTTGAGCGAATTCCTGACTGGTCAGTGATTTAACCAATGCAATTGCCGCTTCTTTCTTTTTGCCTTCCAGCTTGGCGTTGATTGCATAGGACCAGCCGCCGCCACCAACCGTTGCGTGGGCTTTCCCTTTGCCGCCCTCTATGGCAGGCAGCAGTGCCAAATGTGTGTTGGCCTTAATATCTTCCGGCGCATTCTGGGCGATTGCACGAACTGTCCAGGCACCGCTCACGACCATGGCTGCTTTTTTGTTATAGTACATGGAGATTGAAGGATCTGGATCAAGCGAGTTAATATCTTTGTTAAAAGCATTCAAATCAGCAAGCTCTTTCACTTTGCCAAGCGCCTCAACAAATTCAGGGTCGGTAAATTTTGAGCTGCCATCCTTCAAACCGTTAAACCAATCTGTTCCGGTAACCCGGTCAGCCAAGGCGCCGAACAAGGTTGAACCAAGCGGCCAGTTCGGTTTGTTGCCCATTGCAATCGGCGTAATGCCTGCATCATTCAGTTTTTTAATCGCATCTGTAAACGCCGTCCAAGTCTCCGGGAACGCTTGAATTCCGACTTGATCAAGCAATTCCTTGTTGTAATAAATGACATGAACAGCTTGCATTTGGATTGGAACTCCATAAGTTTTGTCGTTCAAATGAAAATCATCAAAGGCTCCGTTTATAAATCCGTTTTTCCAATCTTGATCTTCTTCAAGTATCGTATCCCATTCAGCAACCAGATTTTTGGAGGTGTAGTCAAGCAGCATGGAGCCGTTGGCAAGAAATACATCCGGCAGATTTCCCGAAGCGCCGAGCGTTGTCATCTTTTGACGGTAAGGGTCATGAGCAACGGCGTCAATGTTCAGTTTTACATCAGGGTGTGAAGCAGCGAACTCATCAATGGTATTGCGAAATAGTACATCAACCGCATCATCAGTAGTACGGAAGTGACTGACATCCAGCGTTACGGTTTCCCCATTGCCGCCTTTCGTTCCCTCTTCACCATTTGTTTCTGTACCTGTTCCGGCACCTGTATTATTATCGGTTTTGGAACCACAAGCAGCGATCATCACAGAGATGATCAACAGCCAGATTAAGACGAGCCCTTTTTGTTTTGTCAAATTCACTTGCAAAACCTCCCTTGTAATGAACAGCTCTATTCGCTATTCGTAAGAAGAATGTAACATAAAATCGCTTTCATTTATTTAGATATACTTGGGGTAATTTAACCAAAACTTTGATCAATTTTTCACAAAGTATTTGGTCATTAAAGGTTGTCCCTTGTTCTCTGCGCTAAGCTCCGGCGATTTTTCTTATTATGACCGCAACAAGAAATATCATGCAGGGCAACCTTAATTGCCCGCCGCGGGCGATGATGGGGCACCGCGCAACATGCAATCGCAAGCTGCCCGGCCCTCTTGTAATTGAAACAAAAAAAATCCCCAACCGGCAGCTGCTTGCCAGTTGAGGACGTTATAGCTTAAATCTGTTAATGCGAGGAGTAGTGGTAATCACGGAACTCTTGGGGGGTGCAGCCGACCATTTTTTTGAACAGATAAGTGAAATAGGCTGAGGTTTGAATGCCCACCTGATCCGCTACTTCGTATACTTTAATATTGGGGTCCTGAAGCAGCTTTCTGGCCAACTCAATTCGGGTATCCTGAACGTATTCAGAAATCGTCTTGCCCATTTCCTTTTTGAACAGCACACTTAAATAACTGGCATTCAAATTGAACTGCTCGGCGAGTTGCTTGACGGTCCAGCTTTCCTGAATCCGCTCTTCAATAAATGTGGCAATTTTTTTAATCAGATGATGCTGTTGATTCATGTGCTCCTTTTTCTCGATTAACATGTAACGGTCCACATACTCTACAAGCAGTTCAATAATCTGTTCCGTGCTCGTGCAGTCCAGCAGCTGCCGCCACATTAAAATGTTCATCTCGCCATCCGCAGTGTTTCGCCACTTCAGCGTTCGGATCAGTTCACTGAGAAAGCTCATACTTAGCGCCTGTACATAGGAGAACGAAACCGGCTCCTGCGACAGCAGAATATCCAATACACGATTCAAATACTCACTGACCTTGAGCGCATCCCCCGCCTCCATCAGCTTGACGATGTTCGGCATAAACTCTTCCCGCAGCCGGTAGCTTTTAAATTCCATCTCATCCATATGATCATGGCGGATAATCTGCCCGTCTTCAATAAGACGCGCTTGCGCCATCACAAATTTGACTTCCTTGTAGAATAACGGCACTTCACTCCATTGCGTTCCCATCCTGCTGCAGCCAATCGTAACGGTACAGTTATATTCCTCACGCATCATCGTCTGTACGAAAAGCAATTGTTTCTCAGCCCGCGCCCGGTCATCCGGTGTCGGATCAATGTGCAAGGCGACGATTTCATCCGGTTTAATCTGTGCCAAAAACAATGAATCCAGGTCGGATAGACCGATATCAACGGTTTTTCTAAACCCGCTTCCGAGCCGCATCCGCTCTTTAGCCTCCTTGCCCGAGGACAGAAAATGATCCAAACCGAAAATCGTAACCTGAATGCCGCGCACATGTTCGGGAAGGGTCATGAGACTGTTCCAGGAAGCCAGCAGTTCGTCAGTAAGGGCAATACCGGAAATCAAATCACTGACAAACCGTTCTTTGACCAATTTGAGGCTGCCTGATATTTTCTTCTCCAGCTCGCTCGTCTGCTCGATAATGTTGCGCATCTTCTCCAACGTTTCCCGCAGTGTCGTCAATCGGCTGGACACTTCATCAAGCTTGAGCGGCTTGAGCACATAGGCCTGCGCACCGACATGAATCGCATCCTGCACAAATTCAAATTCATTGTACCCGCTTATCATAAGCACCTGAAGGTGAGGGTGCAGCTTCTTCGCCTCGGCGACCAGTTCAATTCCACTCATCCCTGGCATAGACACATCGGAAATAAGCACATCGCAGTCCGATTCGATTAACGCTTCCAGTGCTTCCTCACCTGATTCCATCGTTACTGGAGGCTCATAGCCAAGTTCCTGCCATTTAATGTAGCGCACTAGTCCCTGAATGTTAGAAGGTTCGTCGTCAACGATCATCACTTTGAGCAATATTATCGTTCCCCCTAATCGTGGGCTGCTCCGAGCAAGCGGGAAGTACTATTGAAACCCGTGTCCACTCTCCAGCCTTGCTGTCCAGCGTGAATTTCGCATTGTCCCCGAAGTATAGAGCAAGCCGCTCCTTAATATTGGATGTTCCGAAGCCGTTTCCTTTTCCTACATAGGTCCCTTCATTAATTGCTTTTAAGGTCGGCTCAGAAATCCCCTGTCCGTTGTCAAACACCGACATCAGTACATAATCACCTGCCTTTGAAACTGAAATGCGAATAAGCGCGTCCTTCTTGCGTGTAATCGCCCCATGCATATAACAATTTTCCACAATTGGCTGAAGCAGTGTCTTAAGCGTATACAGCTTCCCGACGTTGCTGTCAATCTCCCATTCCATTCGGACCCGCCCCATGTAGCGGAACTGCTGAATATCAAGATAAGCCTTGACATGTTCCAGCTCATCATTGATGGTAATAACGCTGATCTGATTGTTCAATGTGAGCCGATAGAAGGTCGTAAGCGCATCGATAATCCGGATTTGCTCTTCATCCTGGGCATCAAGCGCCCGCCATCGCAGCAAGCTGAGCGAATTATATATAAAATGCGGATTGATCTGCGCCTGCAAGGCTTTAAACGCCTGCTCCCGCTCCATTAAACCGGCTTGCGTAATATCTTCCACCAGCTTGCCGATGCGTCCTGACATGGAGTTAAACATGTTCTCCAGTTCTCCAAGCTCATCCTTCTCCTGATTTCGAACAACTACATCGAAGTCGCCGCGGGACAGATCGCTCATTCTCCCGCCCAGCTTGCGGATGCGCCACACAATATTTTTGACAATCGTCATCATCAGAAAAATGGACAGCAGCAGGAAGAATAGTGTAATGCCCGCAATGAGCAATAGTACGGTCCCGTTCTGGGTATCGATATATTTCATCCTGATCAAAGCGACGACTTGCCACTCCGATGACAATGATTTTGTAATTTGCAACTCCTTCGTTTGGGCAAAATTAATATCCTTGTCCGTCAACTCCCCTTCCGCCGATTGTTCATCTGTATAAATGCGGCCGCCAATCTTGGAACGGTCGGTTGCGGCCAAAATACGTTGTGAGCCATCGGTAACATAGAGCGTTCCCTCGCCCTTGAATGGGTCGGACAGCATCTCGCCGAATACGGTATCATAATTGAGTAAAATATATACCATTCCTAGTACAACCCCGTTGTCATTCACAATTTTGCGTGTAATAACAATCTGGTTCGGATTGTCAGGCGCATTGCTCCAGCGCAGCGAGCTCGAAAATTGCATGGCCGCTTCATACCATAAGCGCTCGTCCATACCGGCAAGCTTCCGCCCCTCCGGACGCCACAGCAATTGACCATCCTGCACCAACGTTTCATTCGTATGGTAAATCCGAAAGTCCGCGATCCCCGGCAAATATTTGCTTGTAATAAGAAAGGTCCGATCGACGTAATTCACGGTATCTACAATTTCAACCATATCGGTATATTGCCTTCCAAGCCGCGCAATAAGCTCGCTGTCTGTCGCTGTGCGCACCGCGAGCAAATCATAGCTTTGCTTCCCGAAATCGATGTTGCGTGCGGTTTGGCGAACGGCCTCATCCACAGTTACCAGATAGCTGTGCTGATAGCTCTGTATAACCAGAAACAGTGCGACACCGCTCAATAGCAAAGTAGGCACCAGCAAAATCAAACTGTACATGCTTAATATTTTGCTGCGCAGGTTCATTCTGCGGGTAAAGCCGATAACCATTCTTTCCAGCCATAATCGCAATTTTACAGAACCCCCTTCGCACAGAAAAGTATACCACATGCATGACCCAGCGATGAGGGACTCAAGAACGACCCTCCCAATCACCATTTAACCTGCAATGCTCCATCCGTCCCCTGTTTCCCTGTGAACGTTGCGGAGTCATCTGCAACTGGAAAGAGAAGCCGTCAAATAACGGCTTCCCTTCTATACCACGCTTCGACCGATCAGGATTGGGATTGTTCGTTCAGTGCCTCGTGCCATTCCTTCTTGAGATCGCTCCAATGGGCGCGTTTCTCCAGAGCACCTTGAAAATCTGTCCAAGCTTGCTCAAACTCATTGTCGTCCTTAGCCATCATTAGCTTCGCTTTATATTCCTTGCGGACATTTTCCAGCTCAGGCAAATATTTTTCCCATAAGCCGCCTGGTTTAGCCTTCACCATATCAAAAGGCTGCGCCACGCGAATTCCACCCATTGTGCCGATTTTCTCCGTGAAGTCAATCGTTTTCAGGCGCCCTTTCGGTTCAGTAACACCGTAGTTCCACCAAGGGTACCATTCTTTGCTGTATGAGGTGGTGTCGTAAAGTTGAGGGGTGGTGCTGGCTATTTTGGCCTGGTCTCCTGAATTATATGGTATTTCAAATTTCTCGTCCGTAAACATCCATTTCCCGTACGGTTCGTCTACCCAATCCCAATATAGGCCTGCCGGACCTGCAGAAATTACATGCTGCTGCTCAGGCTTGTTCTGAAGGGTGAAATCAAAGAACTTAAGGATTGCTTCGAGATTTTTTGTGTTTTTGCTAATAAAAGTGTCGTTTTGCGGAAACGGATTAACGATTTGATTCGCACCGATCTGCGCTACGCCATCCACTTGTGGATAAGGAATTGCTTCATAGAACCAGACAGGTTCGGTCGGCCCGTCAAGCACTTCCCACAATAAGTGATCCATATTGAAGAAGCCTCCGGCATTCATAGCCACTCTGCCGGTTTTATTTTTCTCTTTGTAACGCTCTTTCTTATCTGTGATGACTTCATGATCGATCAAATTTTCGCGGTACATTTTACTCATCCAATGATAAGCCTCTTTATACTGTGGGTCATCGTAAATAAATTGAAAGTCGTCCCCATTCTTCTCTACGGGAATAACGCCTCCGGCTGAAGAAGTTGTTACGCCAAATGTGCTCAGAATAACGTTCTCGTCATTGGCATCCGACAGAAAGCTCAACGGGAGGAGCGTCTTGCCCGTTTCATCCGTCTGCTTGGCAGCCAGACGCAAAAACTGTTCAATGCCTTCAATCGTTTTAAGCTCATCGATCTTCATGCCTGTCTTCTCCAGCACATCGGAGCGGACGAACCAGCCCAGAGATGCCCAGCCCGGCCATGGATCTTCCGGGTTTTGGTCAAACCAGCTCGGAATCGACCAGATATGGCCGTCTTTATCTTTCATCGCTTCCAGATAAACTTTCGGAATCGAAGCCAGACCCGGATATTTATCCGGCATATCAAAATATTGCTCAAGCGGCATAATCGCCTTGGAGCGCGTCATAGCCGTCGTGACGATGTCGGAACGAGAGAACATTGCTGCATCTTCAAAGCCCCCGGTATTGAGCTTCAGATTTAGCGCCGTAATCGGATCCCCTTGTGTCGCTTCCAACTGAACATTGACTCCAGGTTCATTGTCTCTCCAGTAGGTTTGCACCAGGCTGTCATTGTTTATCGTTGCTGCTCTGCCGATCCATAACTTGAAGGAGTTTGAGCCGTCTCCTCCGGATTTTCCTCCGCCACCGCTTGAGCAGGCCGTCAATAGCAGCAGCAAAGTCAGCATGATAAAGGTAAACCGTTTTGCAGTTCGTGTTCGTGTCATGCGTTGTTTCCCCCTTTTTCTTGTCCTTGGTATGTGTATTCCCTAATACCCGTCAGCTTGTTGCCTTAGCCTTTCACAGAGCCAATCAGCACACCTTTTACAAAGTACTTTTGCAAAAACGGATAGACGAACAGAATCGGAAGTGCGCTTACCATTACCGTCGCCATTTTTATAGACAGCAGTGTAATATTAGAACCCATCGTACCTCTGGCCAGCGCTTCCTGGTTGTTATTGGAGCCGAGCACAGTCGAGATGTCCTGTGCAGAAAGCAGTTGCTGCAGGAAGGTTTGAACGGGAATAATATTTTGATTCGAGACATAAAATGCGCCAGCAAACCAGTCATTCCAATGGAAAACAGCAGTAAACAGTCCAAGTGCGGCTAACATTGGTTTGGAAAGCGGAAGAATAATGGAATACAGTACCCTCAGCGGGTTGGCGCCATCCATCTCAGCCGATTCGACCAACGCGTCCGGAATGCCCTGAATAAACTTCATCATAACGAACATATTCCAAGCCGAAAAGGCGGATGGGATAATGTATACCCAGAATGAGTTAAGCAAGGACAGATTGTTGAGCTGAATATAAAGCGGGATTAAGCCCCCGTTAAACAGCATGGTAATGAGTACATAAGTCAGCAAAACCTTGCGAATTGGCAGCTGCCGGTAGGACAAGCCAAAGGCAACTAGCAAAGTAACAACCAGACCGACGACCGTACCGATGATCGTACGGAAAATCGTAATCACATAGGCGCGTTGAATAACGGAGTTGCCAAGCACAATCTCATAATTATAGAGTGTAAACTCTCGCGGCCAAAGGTAAACCCCGCCCTTGGCAGCGTCGCTCCCCACATTGAGGGAGATAGCCAGCATATACAGAAACGGATAAATAATGGACAAACATAAGACAAGCAGCAGTGCAACAATAAGATATTGACCTATTCGTTCACCAATTGATCGTTTCATTGATTACCACAGCCCCTCCCCGTTGATTTTGCGTGATACCCGATTCGTGAACAGCACCAGAATCAAGCTAATCACAGAGGAAAGCAAGCCAATGGCAGTCGCCATACTAAAGTAGCCTTGCTGCAAGCCGCTGCGCAAAATGTACGTATCAAGCACATCGGCGACCGGCTGGTTGGCCGGGTTCATGAGCGGGTAAATTTGATCCATCCCGACAGTGATCAGACTCGGCATACTCAAAATAAGTACAATTGAGACCGTAGGCAGAATGCCAGGGAATGTAATGTGTCGAATTTGCGCCATCTTTCCAGCGCCTTCCACTTTCGCGGCTTCATATAGCTGCGGATCGATTGCCGTAATTGCCGCCAAATACAAAATCGTATTCCAGCCTACTTCTTTCCATAGCCCACTCACCACAATCATCGGCCTGAACCATTCTGTGGAGCCGAGGAAGAAAATAGATTCTCCGCCAAGATTGACGATTAACTGGTTCACCAGCCCGCCATCGAGCGTAAGCAACGATTGCAAAATATAAGCCACAACGATCCATGAGAAGAAGTGGGGCAAATAACTTACGGACTGAACAAATCGTTTCATACCGTTGTGCCGTACCTCATTAATCATCAAGGCAAGAATGATTGGAGCGGGAAACCCAGTCACAAACTTCAATGCCGCAATATAGATCGTATTTCTCACCACAATCCAGAACTGTTCATCCTTTAGAAAATCAAAGTTTTCCAGCCCAACCCATTGACTGTTCCAGATCGTCATGCCGATATGAAAGTCTTTAAATGCTACTTGAATGCCGGCCATTGGAATGTAACTGAATAAAAACAGCAACACGATGCCGGGTAAAATCATTACATACTGCCAGCGGTATTTTGTCAGTTTTGCAAGCATGTCATCACCCCTGGAGCTAATTATAATGCATCACTGAAAGCGCAACCATATAACGATGATTGGATTTTCATCGTTTTGATTGGAGATTATGCCCCTTTAGGTCGATGACAATACGTTGCAAGGAAGAGGTACGCAACATCCAGATTGCAGCTTCCTGCCTGCAGGAACATGTTTGCGTCGCCCCCTCGAGTATGGTTGACTGCCAATATGTTTCGTCCACCCGTGCGCTGGGAGCTGCACGCGCGGACTTACAAAATCACAGCAAAAAAGGATGCTGCGGAGTGCTGCATCCTCATCTTATTTGCTATTTCAGTGGCTCTACCTAAAAATCAGATCTCGACGAGACTCGGATGTGCTGCTACGGGTTCGCAGGGTGTTTTCAATCGCCATTCAAAGCCGGATTTCTTGTTCTAATTTTCTAAAGGTGCAAATCCGGCTTTAAAAAGCGACCACTTCGTTTTTCCAACATCCCTGCAACCCTTCGCTGCCTTTCTCGCAGCCGTCAAGCAATGATTTTGGTATTTGAGCCATTTAAGTTGAATGAATATATTTGACCGAATTCGGTTCCATATACGCAGTAATGATTTGAATGAGATGAGTTTGTTACTACTCTTCCACGCATCCGTGTGGGGTGCGACAAGGCTTAGATACGGGGACTTTTCGGTCACCTACATTTCAATCCACGCATATGCGACATGGATTGTGTAATTGGCATGCAACACATGCAGATTTCAATCCACGCATCCGCGTAGGATGCGACAAGGTAAAATCGTAAAGCCCGAAGGATGGGCCGAATTTCAATCCACGCATCCGCGTAGGATGCGACTTATACCTCCCTACGCCATGGCGGTATATGCTCCGATTTCAATCCACGCATCCGCGTAGGATGCGACCTAATAGATTGCTTTCAATACTATAAGTATTTCAATCCACGCATCCGCGTAGGATGCGACTTTCACCAGTCCACTCTGTTCCGATAATCAGGACATTTCAATCCACGCATCCGCGTAGGATGCGACACTCCCGTACACGTTGATTGAGTACATCCGGTTATTTCAATCCACGCATCCACGTAGGATGCGACTGCGCAGGTTCCTGCTACGCTGCAGCCTGCTGTTATTTCAATCCACGCATCCACGTAGGATGCGACGAGGAAGCGCTGTGGAGTATTTTAAGGCAGGGTAAATTTCAATCCACGCATCCACGTAGGATGCGACCGCAGCGATCAGCGATAACGTCCGTGACGTTCGTATTTCAATCCACGCATCCACGTAGGATGCGACTACTATCGCTCCAGTAGCTACACCTGTTAAGGAAATTTCAATCCACGCATCCACGTAGGATGCGACCTGACCTGTTCCGTTATCTTATCCGCACATATACATTTCAATCCACGCATCCACGTAGGATGCGACTTACGAAAGCGAGGTGTCGGCGTAAATGGAGCGAATTTCAATCCACGCATCCACGTAGGATGCGACGGGTTACCACTCATTGACCTCCCTTGGAAAGACAATTTCAATCCACGCATCCACGTAGGATGCGACAAGCGTGGTTATGATCATCGATGGAGACAAGCGAATTTCAATCCACGCATCCACGTAGGATGCGACGCTTGATGACGCCTTGTTCAAACCGCCAGTTACATTTCAATCCACGCATCCACGTAGGATGCGACGCCGCCAGATGATCCGTAACCCTGAGGGTAAATCATTTCAATCCACGCATCCACGTAGGATGCGACGTTAGACGGTACGCCAGAGGGGATACGGTTCAAATTTCAATCCACGCATCCACGTAGGATGCGACCTTGGATTACTTTGAAGCACCATTCCCGGTTCAGATTTCAATCCACGCATCCACGTAGGATGCGACGACAACCGTTTCTTCATCGCGATCTTCAATCATCATTTCAATCCACGCATCCACGTAGGATGCGACGATGCAATAGCTTCTCGGTAGCGCGGTTTTTAAATATTTCAATCCACGCATCCACGTAGGATGCGACAGCGATTTTCAGCTAAAAAAATGAAATAAGGGCAACTCCAGTCGAAAAATCGCTCGATTTTCTCTATTACAAGCCAATTTTTTTCCTGAATATTCATTTAAATTACAATAAAAGTTAAAATTATGGTGCGAATCCCCCAGGGATTTCATGTGCACTATACATTCGCACCTGTCATTCGCACTTAACTACAGTATAGTCCATGCCGCATTTAAGTCAATAAATTCTCCAAGCTCTTTGTTACTCCTTCGTGATAATATCATCCTATAACCCTTTATAGCGTAGGCCATCTTCATCCATTTCATGACGGATCAAAGCCAAAATTAGCGGTTGACGAATCCGAGCGAGCGGGGGATCTTGCGCTAACGCTTGCCACAGCGCTTAAATGGCCTCAAATGACCCTTTTGCAAGTCTAACGCTTCCCACAGCGCTTATTCCCCCCTTACACGGCTAAAATCGTGCGATTTTCTAGAAATAACGTGTCTCAGTTTCGTTACAATATTTGTGGGGCTGAATTTGCCTAAATAGCGCCGCTCATCAGCGTTAGAATTCCACATGTGCGTTTAGTATTCTACTCGCCCCACCACTTTGAGAGCGGAGCATGGCAACCACCGTAGACGGAGCCATTTTATCCATCTGTTTTTTGTGATAGCTTTTATGCAACGCTAGTTATCTCTTCTATGTAACCTCCTGCCAAAAAGGCAGCGAAGGGTTGCAGGGAGGTTGGAAAAACGAAGTGGTCGCTTTTTAAAGCCGGATTTCAACCTTTTGAAAATCAGAATAAGAAATCCGACTTTGAATGGCGATTGGAAACACCCTGCAAACCCGCAGCAGCACACCCGAGTCTCGTGGAGATCTGATTTGGTTTTGAGCCAGAACACATGTTGTATTTCTTACAACAATTAACAAAATGGCCGCGACAAAAGAGGAATTGTTGTATAAACTACATGATTTTACCCGAAAAAGCCATTTATCTTAATAATTGTTGCATAAAGTACAGCAATTTCAGGAAAATCGTCTTATATGGTAGGAAAAGTTGTATAAAATACAATTTACCTCAATAGCTCAATTTATATTGTTTGAAAACTTCTGCAATGGCTCAAAAGCAACGTTAGCGGTTGACAATGCTGCTGACCTCGTGATGAAGGGGAGAGAGATTAGTGAACGCCGCGCTTCAAACGGCCAGACGTTCCGCTATTTACCCGAAAATTGCTCAAATCAAATTTTCACGGCCACACAATCCGCTATGGGTCTAAAAAACGGCTGTTTTTAGCCCATTTCTTAAAAATAAGGGATCTGGTGTCCGCCAAAATGCCCGTTTCCCTTGTTTTGAGTCAAATAACGGAACGTGTGGCCGCGTATTCCTCCGACACTCTCCCTTATACTTTCTCCAAGCGGAATACCGCCTGCTGCTCTCCGACCGCAGTACCGCTGCCATTCACTGTTTGCTCCGGACACAGCCGGTATAGCCGGGCAATCGTGTCGGCATTCGTGTAGCCGATTTGCTCCAATATGGAAGCGACGATGAGCGCCCACTTCGACTCAGAGCCGTCCATTACTTTCAAGGCAAAAGCCATGCGCTCCTTGCGCAGCCCGAAGCAATATACTCCTTGCGCCCCGCCTTTGGCGACGATGTTGTCATCCATCAGCAGCGACGAGCATATCATATCCGAACCGGAAACCATCTCATAGTGCTTGTTCATCATGCCAGTCATATGCGAAACCGCAGCTTCACTGTCCGCATTGCCGATCAAATCAGGGCAGGCTAGCTTCAAATATGCTTTGGCGGCATTGGCCAGCGGGATAGCAAACACCGGAAAGCCGCAGCCATCGATCCCAATATGGATCTGCTCCTGCGGGTAGTCTGCCATTTCGGCCAGCGTCTCCAATATTTCCTGCTGTACTGGATGGTCTAGCTGTTCATAGCCTTCCAACGGGTAGCCTTTGCTCTTGCAATAAGCCAGCACCCCCAAATGCTTTCCGGAACAGTTGTGGTACAATCTCCGCGGCGGCTTGCCCTCCGCTACCAGCGTATCCCGCGCCCTCTCATTGAGCGGGTAAGAGCTGTGGCAAACCAGTTCTTGCTCATCAATACCGATTTTGCCCAGCATCGATTCCAGTACATCGACATGAAACGGTTCGGAGCGATGCGAAGCTGTCGTAATTGCTTGCTCCTTGCCTGTGAATCCGTATTGATCAGCAATGCCATGTTTGAACGCAGGCAGTGCCTGGAACGGCTTGGCGGCGGAACGCATAAATGTCATATGACGGGGATTGCCGACAAAGTAGCGGATTTCTCCTGTATCAGAAATGCCGCATACATGGCCGGCATATTCACACTCCACCAGTCCGGCTCGACGTTCTTCAACCAGCAATTCGCTTATGCTCTTGTGCAGTTCGCTCATGATCTTTCCCCCTTGTATAAACGTCCTATTTTTCGTCGGCGTTATAAAACAGTGTTATCATCCACACTATTCGTCAGCACTATAGATCAGTGTTACCATCCACACTACTCGCCGGCGCTATAAATCAGTGTTACCATCCATACTACTCGTCAGCGCTATAAATCAGTGTTACCATCCACACTACTCGTCAGCGCTATAGATCAGCTTTATCATCCACACTACTCGTCAGCGCTATAGATCAGTGTTATCATCCAAACTACTCTTCGGCGATTTAGATCAGTGTTATCATCCATACTACTCGCCCGCGTTATAGATCAGCGTTATTGGTCAGCCTTTGCCAGCGCAGCGGCGGCAGCGCGCACCAATTGCGGATCAATCGGTTGCAGTGGCGCGAACTGGCTGCGTACGCCTGTGCCCAGATGGACTTCGGAAACGCCTGTTTCCTGGATGAAACCTGGCAGTGCATCAATGGTCAGGCCGCTGCCTGCTAATATCTTAATCGAAAGTTCTTCGCCCAAACGGTTTAACTGGCGGATCGGCTCTACCGCATCAAGAGCGCTGCGTTGTCCCCCTGAAGTCAGAATGCGGTCAATCTGACGATAGCCGGACAGCAATCGAAGCGTGCTCTGCTGGTCTTCAACCTCATCGAAGGCGCGATGGAAAGTGACCGACAAGTCGCCCGCAACCTCCAACAAACGCTGCAGCGCAGCCTCATCCACTTCTCCCGCTGGCGTTAATGTCCCCAAGACGATTCCGGCCGCGCCGACCCGACGGATCTCCTGAATATCACGAATCATTGTCAGCAAATCATCTTCATCATAACAAAATGAATTGGCATGCGGCCGCACCATTACATTGACCGGAATACTCACCGACTTGACCACACGTTCAATCAAACCGAGGCTTGGCGTAACGCCGCCTTCACATATGCCGGAAATAAGCTCGATTCGTCCGGCGCCGCCCTCCTCTGCCAATTTGGCATCTAACACACTGGTGGCAATAACTTCAAGCAACATCTTATATTTTCCTACTTTCTCTGTGTATATTTATTTCCTGCAAACTTTGCAAACATGCTTTTCATCTGTTTCTTCTTCATTCTTTCATCTATTTCTTCATTCTTCTCATCTGTTACTTCATTCTTCTTATGTTCCTTCATTTTTTCATCTGTTACTTCATTACTGACATACGACAATTTGGCGGGCAAACAGACTTTTGTGCGCCAGACAGCGATCCACGATCTTCCAGCCTGCCTTTTTCAGCAGCATGTCAATCGGCTCCACCGTAACGAAGACAGCCCGCCGGGCGATCGCCCTCGCACGGTCCAGCATTAACTGCAGTTCCTCTTCCGTCATTACGGAGCATACATTGTAAGGCAAGTCGATGATTGCCACATCGTAATCACCGCTCAAATGACACAAATCAGCGATTCGAACGATGTCCGGATAGCCATAATGCAGCAGATTGGCACGAGCGCCCCGAACGGCCAGCGGGTTGCGGTCCGAACCGATGATAGCGATGCCCAGAGCCATCGCCTCCAGCAGTACCGTCCCGATGCCGCAGCAGGGATCGATCACCCTGATTCCTTCCGGCTGCGGGGCGGCAATGTTAACTACACAGCGGGCGAGCTTAGCGCTAAGTGCAGTCGAGTAGTGCTGCGGCTTGTCCTGGTGGCGCTCCCAGCCCGCTTCGTTCTGAAGCAACTCGCCGAATAGCCATCTCTCGCCTGTCCAGGCAATCCCAAACATCACTCCCGGATGCCGCATTTCCGCTTGCCCGCGCAACTTGCCGCCCGCAAGCCGTGCAATGCGCAGCCTTTCTTCGTAAGTCGGCCCCGAGTCTGTTTTCAAACAAACCACTTTAAAGGTTTTCAGCAACGGCGGATAAGACTCAATCAGATCGAGCAGTTCATCAACACTTGAAGCAGACCGCGCAATCGCTAACCTTTCTTTTACAAAAGCGCTTCTTCCCGGCTCGATCACTATGCTGCTTTCATAGCATCGCTCGTCAGTCCAGACGATATCCGTATGCAGCATGCGCAGTTCCAGCCTGCACAGCTGTTCTTCATCTTCATGATAGGCGCAGCAGTATAGATAAACAGGTTCTTTCGTGTCGTCAATCAATTGCATAGCCACTTCCTTATTTATTGTTGCGGATATTCCGTTCCCACATTCCCTGCCTGCGGTGAGATTGATCAAGTGCCGACATGTCATTTATACTTAAAAATGAGGCTTGTAACTGACAGGCTAGCCGCGATAAACCAAAATCAGTCCTAGGAGGGGGAACCTACTATAATGAAAGCCCGGAATCTCGTTTTGCTTATTTCAGCTTCTTTCCTTATTATACTGCTCTTAACCGGGATGTGGGTTAAAAATCTGGTGGGAAGTTTCTTCGAGCCCTTCAACGTAACCATTGAAAATAAATCCGATACGGACATTGTTGCGATCGAGACGGGAATTCCCAATAGCAGCTCAGATGTATATTCGGATGCGCTCAGAAGCGGAAAATCGGTCAAGCTCAAACCGAAACTGCAACTTTCGGGAGAAGGTATGATCTATCTTAAATACACTGATGCGGACGGTTCGGAATCGACGGTAACCATATGCGGGTATACAGAATATTTGTCGGGAAATGCACATGTCGTCATTAGTAATGACGGCGTCGACGTGACGCAAGAGTGTTACTAACGATGGACAAATGCCCGTAGTTACGCATTTGCAACCGCAAGTGGCGCAAACGCAACCGCAAGCATATAGCATCGACTCCATTGTTTTTCTATAATTCAGGTAACAAAAAGCAAAGGAGAGCATCCCTATGTCATTTAGTGAAAAATTGCTGCAATTAAGAAAAGAAAAGGGGTATTCTCAAGAAGCGCTGGCCGAAAAGCTGTGCACAACCAGACAGGCAGTCAGCAAGTGGGAAAACGGACAAGGGTTTCCCGAAACCGAAAAGCTGCTTATGATCGGCAACCTGTTCGAGGTGTCCATCGATTATTTGCTGAAGGATACCGAGGCGAAGGCCGTCAGTGATGAGCGAGGGTATTATGTCAGCCAAGAAATGGCCGAAGGGTATTTGAGTTATCAGCAGAAGTTATCCAATCGCATTGCGGCAGGCATGTGTCTGCTAATTTTGGCTTGCTTGCCGTATGTAATGTTTCGTCAGGAGCCCGTCGTTTATTCCTTCCTTATCATTTTGTTGGCGGCGGCGGGCATCATTGTCCTCGCGTCCGCCATATTAAAGGACGAGGAGCGGTATCATGTGCTGGATAAAGAAGCGCTTATGCTGGATCAGGGTTATGTGAAGCAATTGACGGAACGTTTGAGTCGATTGAAGAGGAAGTATGCAGCCGTGATCATCGTCGGGGTTGGCATGGTGGCGATAGGCGGAATGGCTTTTTTGCTGGAGAAAAAGGGGATCGCCGAAGGCGCATTGGTCCCTTATTATCCGGTCTGCGTCGTGTTGTTGGCCATGGGCGCATATATAATCATTCGCACATTTGCGCTGTTGGCCTCCTATGATCTGCTGATTAACAATGAGAAGCATATTAATCGTAGGAACGCGGGCTTCTGGAGAAAAGTCAGGAAAAAGCTGGCCGGTTAAACCGTTTGGCACTTAAACCGGGGCAGCAATCGATCAAAAACACAACATGGCGGCGCAGGGATAGTATCCCTAACGCCACCATGTTTCAAATAAACTATTTTTGTATCCATCGGGCTGGCTGTCTTCCAAAAGGAGTTGAAACTTATTTCTGGGACAGCCTCGTTAGTATATTCATAGACTTTACGCTTTGCTCATGTTTACTGGCTGCCCGGAAGCGACTGAAGCATAGCCGGCCAGCGCAACAGCGGCAGAGCGCAGGCCATCTTCTCCGCTAATCGGCACAGGCTGCTGTGTAACCAGTGCATCTACAAATGCGCCCACCATATGCTCATCCATATTGTCTCCCCAATACGCCCAGGTCGCCTTGCCATGCTCTTCGGAGAATACCTCATTCACTTGCCCGAGGCCATCGATGGCAATGACGCCATTCGTCCCGATAATCTCCATCGTCACATCTCCCCAAGTAGGGAATGAGGAATTACGCGACCAGCTTGTATCAAGCACGCCAAATACCCCATTATCGAATTTCACATGAATCATGCCGCTGTCATCGATATCCAGCTCCCGGTGGAACAAGGTAGCCGCATATGCGTATACTTCTTTGACAGTCGAGCCTGTAAACCAATTCATCAAATCCATCACATGAACGGTATGGTCCAGCAGCGCTCCGCCGCCGGACAAGGACTTGTCAAGAAACCATCCCGGCGGCAGACTGCCCCGGTTTGTTCCTTTAATCGCTACGATAGAACCGATTTCTCCTGCGTCAACCGCTTGCTTGGCCTGTGCGACCGCTGCCAGATAACGGCATGGAAAAGCAGTCATTAATTGCACGCCGTTCTCTTGGCACACCTCAATCATCTTTTCCATCTCCGCAACATCGATACCGAGCGGCTTCTCGCACAACACATGCGCCTTCGCCTGCGCCGCTGCAATTACATGCTCTGCATGACGGCTGTTTTCGGAACAGATAACGACAGCATCAGGTTTCAGGGCGAGCAGATCGCGATAATCTGCGTAGAATGGCAGATTATGCTGCTCCAGTACATGCTGTACGCGTGGTTTGTGCTCGTCAGCAATACCGATCAATTCCACCGCAGAATTTCCAAGCAGTTGATGCAAATAAGAAAAACCATGGCCGTGTGCCAAGCTGATCATTCCGATTCTCAGTTTGCTCATTTCGATTCCCTCCCTGAACCCAGTTCCACTGCTTTCCCGGTACGTACCGACTCCATCGCGGCAAGCGCAATTTCCAATGCCTTGTAAGCATCGGTGGCCGTAACGCGAGGTGAGTGTCCCGCGCGGATGCAATCAATAAAATGCCCCAACTCTATCTCATACGGATTGCGGAAGCCCGGACTTCCCGGCACTTCGACAAAACGTCCGCCCTCCGTATCCACAGCACGCTTGACAATTTGCAGCGTCGCCGTCTTCTGGCTGTTGGCCCTGACGATCCCTCGATCACCCGCGATTTCTGCCGATGTGTGGAATGACCCGGGATAACCCCAATATGACTCCAGATTCGCAGCCGCCCCGTTTTCGAAAATCAACGTGACCAACGCGTAATCCATCTGATCATCGCAGCGCCGCAGTGCATAAACGGACTTCACTTCGCCGATTGCCCAACGCATGAAGTCGATATCATGAATCATCAGGTCAACGATGACGCCGCCGCTCTTCTCATCTTCCTTAAACCAGGGAATAATGTCGCCTGGATGAGATCCTGCCCGCTTGGCATGCGCAATTCCCACCTGACCAAGCTCACCGCGGTCAATCGCTTCCTTCATCTGAACATATTCCGGGAAGAAGCGGACGACATGCCCGATGAACAGGCTCACCTGATTGGTTTCACAGGCCGCCATCATTTCCTCCGTATCCGCCAGTGTCAGCGCAGACGGTTTTTCACAAATAACATGAACACCTGCCGCAGCAGCTTTCACGACAAGGTCTTTATGCAAATAACTAGGCACCGTAATGCTAATTACATCAATCTGTACACTGGCAAGCAAGTCATCCAGCGATTGAAAAGCCGTTGCCCCGGTTGCCAAGGCGACCTCATCAGCTTTCTCGATTATTAAATCACAGACTGCAACAAGCTCCACATCCTTCATTCCAGCATAGCTTCTGGCGTGAACCCGTCCCATGCCGCCGCAACCAACGACCGCTGCTTTCATGCAGAATCCCTCCCAAAGGTGGTGTATAATAGAATTCATATTTTATAGTAGAAAAGTGAGCCTTTTCCGCTTCACTCCTTTCAAGCATAACCAAGGAGCTGGCAGATGAATATGCTCATATTTTGGGCTTTTATATGGATTTTATAGATTGCGATCAGGGAGAGTTGCAATATGGATGCGTTTAAAGAACCGATTTATTATCAGAACCCGGCGCTTTGCCTGAAAGTGTGGCAGTTTGCACTTGACCAGACGCCGAGCGGCGAGAAAAATCCGTGGCATTATCATAAGGAAGTGGAATTTATTCTGGTCAAGCAAGGCATCCACAGCTTGCAAACGGCTAATCATTCCTATACGCTTCATCCCGGGGATATCGTCATGATCGGCTCCAATCAATTGCATCGCGGCTTTTTTCCAGCCGATGTCGTTTTTATTGTGCTTCACCTTGATCTTCAGCCATACTTCGACCCGGCGATGATGAGTTATTACCGCAACTTTGTCGAGTCGCTTTATCCGTTGGAGGAGCTAAACTATATTTTTGAGTCGAATAAGGACGCCCGAAAAATTGTAGGAGAGATTATTACAGCGATTCATCATGAAGTGATGGAGCAGCGCAAAGGCTACGAAATCGCGGTGAGCATGCATATCAAACACCTGCTGCTGACACTGTTTCGTTATGATAGTCGGGAGCAGTTGCAGGCGTTTGAATATTTCGAGGCGGATGTGTTGCGTCCGGTCATTGCCTATGTCGATGAACAATTGTCCGGCAAAATCGAGTTGGAACAGGCAAGCCGCATCGCCGGGATGAATTACTCTTACTTCTCCACTTTTTTTAAGAAGAAATTAGGCATCTCCTTTATTGATTACGTAAACCGTAAGCGTGTACTGAAGGCGGAGCAGTTGCTCGCGACTGCCTCCATGAGTGTTACCGAAATCGCCGAAGCGGTCGGGTTCAGCAATATGGCGCATTTCTATACGCTTTTCAAACGGCATAATGGCTGCACGCCAAAACAGTTTTTGAGCAAGATGCTTGACGCCCCGATAGAGACATAGGTCAAACGGCATGCCCCATTTTTCATAGCATTGTGTGATTAATCACAGCTATCTGGCGCGAACTTTGGCATATTATAGGAAATCATGCTTATTTGAAGCAGGGCCAAACGAAATTATGGGGGCAATTTAATGAACGTTTCTTTTAGCCTGGTCAAAAAAATCGTGCTCGGAATATCCATTGTCGCTACAGTCACTTACGGCACAAGCGCTTTTTTTATTTTTGTATTGAAGGATTTATTGGCTCCACAGATGAACACCCTGCTCTTCACCGTGCTGACGCTGGGGATGGGCATTTTTTGGACTGGCTTTCTTGGCTGGCTTACCGCCCGCTGGCTTGTCAAACCGCTGAACGCACTGCACACGGCCGCCGAAACGGCTGCCCATGGCAACCTGAAAACAAGTGTCGTCATTCCGCGCTCCAAAGATGAGCTCATGCAGCTGTCCGCTTCCTTCAACGAAATGCTGTCCAGCTTGCGCGGGATTGTACGGGATATTGACGGGCACTCCTCCGCGGCAAGCTCCGAGGTTGGGCAACTGCGCAGCGCAGCGGAACAAGCAGCCGGTCTGCTTATGGAAATAACCGAACGCGTGGATGCGATCTCGAAAAATACGGACGTTCAAGCGGAGTTGTCGATGGCGATGTACGACACAATTAAAGAAATCGCCGACATCTCCAGCGCGACCCAGGATCGGACTTCGTCCGCCAAGGCCGATGCTGACCATATGCTGTCGGCAATGACGAGCAGCAGCGCAACGATTCAATCCTTGTCAACTGCAATGAATCGCCTCGCGGCGGATGGCAGAGAAACGACCGTCATTGTGAAAAAGCTGGAGGAGCATGCTGACAAAATCGGCCAAATTATCGACGTCGTTGATGATATCTCTTCACGCACCCATCTGCTTGCACTGAACGCCTCCATTGAGGCGGCGCATGCGGGCGAGCATGGCCAAGGCTTTCAAATCGTTGCGATTGAAATTCGCAAGCTCGCCAATCATACAACGCTTGAAGTGAAAAATATCGGCACCATTATCCAGGCTATTCAGACTGACCTTGGCGTCGCGGTTGCCCGGATGGAACTTCAGGCGCAGAGCACCCAAGCGGAATCAGCCAAGACAGATGAAAGCATTGAACAGCTTCACCAGATTTCCGATGCGGTCGGCAGAACAGTGCAAGCCGTCAACAGCATTGCGGAGATGATGCATGCCCAATCGGAGAAAATGGAGACGATCTTGTCCGGCTCGGAACAGGTAGCCAGCACGGCAGGCGACAATGCCTTGAAGCTGAGCGGCATCGCCTCATCCGTGCAGGAGCAAAATGCGATGGTTGAGGAAGTTGCTGCAGCGTCGCATGAACTGGAGAACATGACCACTGTACTCCGCAGCCGAATCGGGAAGTTTCAATTTGAATAGGAACAACTAATCGGATAGGAATGCTGAATTGATGAGTTTGAATTGGGGCCGATTGATCAGTTTGAACCGTAACCGGATCGGATTACTTGATCGTACCCTTGCGTCGATCAGCTTGGAGCGCGCTCTTGCTTAATCGCCGCAACGACAAATCGGGCATCCTCCCCCACTCCGCCGAGCAATGCTGAAGTTCGACGATGCTGCCAAGGCATGCCGACAACATACAGGCCATGTTCGGCGGTTTTACCCCGCTCATGAATAAGCGCGCCTGCTGCATTTGTGATGCGGGGAATTCGAAGCCAGCTGTAATCAGGGTGGAATCCGGTGCTCCATATAATATTGGCAAATTCCCGCGGCTGCCCATCTGAAAACATCAAGCTTTCTTTATCTGCTCCCGTCGTTTTCGGCAGCATGGCCACTTGAGAAGCTTCCAGCAGCTGCTTGAGCTCCTTGCCAAAAATAGGGTCCTTCCGCTGCTGAATTTTTTTGCCGATAAAGGAGTTTCTTGTTGCGCGCAGCAGCCCCAGCTTGTCAAACCAGTAAAAGATGCTTTTGCCTAGCAGCTTCAAAGGAAGAAAGACCGGCTTCTCGCCTGCGGACAAGGAAACCCGTGTCACATCGGCCAGCTCTACCGCGATTTGCGCCCCTGAGTTGCCCGCTCCAACCACCAGCGTATCCCCTTGCTGCAGTTGTTCTGGATTGCGATATTCCGAGGAGTGAAGCTGACGAATTTTCGGTGAAAGCTTGGCGGCAAACGCCGGCATCCATGGGGTCTGGAACGGGCCTGTCGCGATCACAATCTGCCGCGCGCGGTAAGACTGTTTTGTTGTTGCAATGACAAACCCGGCCTGTTCTTTATGTACCGACAATACCTTTGTTTGCAAATGAATAGTGGCGTTCAACGCTGCCGCATACTTTTCCAAATAATCTGCGGTATCATTCTTGTCCGGAAACTGTTCAGGGTCGCCTGGAAAGTCCATTCCCGGCAGCTGGCTGTAGCTCCTTGGTGTAAAAAGCACAAGGGAATCATAACGATTGCGCCAGGCATCCCCAATCCTCTCACCGCCA
This sequence comes from Paenibacillaceae bacterium, assembly GCA_004134985.1. Lineage (GTDB taxonomy): Bacteria > Bacillota > Bacilli > Paenibacillales > Paenibacillaceae > Paenibacillus_D. Next base: position 123,899 of record REGQ01000008.1, read on the forward strand.
TCCACTACAATATAATCCAGCCCTGCACGCTGCAAATAATAGGCGGTTGCCAAGGCAGCCTGTCCTCCTCCAATTACTAATACATCTGTCACGATTGTCATGTGAGTGCCCCCTTAGACCTGTGCGCTAACTTTGTAAATACGCTAATGGCCGAACAATTTAACTTTGTTACTTCATTTTAACATATTATATGAATACATGCTCATATTTAAGTGATATTAAAAATGTCTATCCGGGCATATATATGTTGTATTGTGCTCCTGTATCCATTGCTGGCACAGTCAGTTGCAGCGGCGGGGCAGCAATGGGGCAGTGGCGGGGCAATGGTGGATTGGCAGAGTTGAGCGATCAATCTACAATTAGGCTATACGGGCGGACTCCATAAGTAAAATTGTATGAACAAACCCCTTCTTTTGCTTCTGTTCGATTTAATTGCAATAGACTCTGTTACAGAATAGTGTTGATATTTGAAACCTTTCCAAAAATCGCTATAATAAGAACTATCATTCGCATTGAAGAGTTCAAAGCAATGATCGAGGGTTACTTGGGTTAACGTATTTAACTATCGGCGCAGTTTAGTGCAAGAAGGATTGTAAATAAAAATTTGTAGGGAGATAGGTAGATGATAATAGCGCTAATTGGAAGTTTCTCTTTTTTATTAGTTGCAATCTTATATGTTTTACTTGCTTTAGGTTTCCCCTATGGAGAATTCGCAATGGGTGGTAAGTACATCGTAATGCCTATAAAAATGAGAGTTGCTTGTGGCTTTTCTGTATTTATTCAGCTATTTGCCATCATAATAATATTACAGACTGCCTATATTATTCCTAATCTATTCTCGGTTGGCACTACAAGAGGAATTTGCTTTGTATTTGCGTCATACCTGACACTCAATGCGATTATGAACGGATTTTCTACTAGCAGAAAGGAAAAGTGGTTTATGACACCTATGGCTTTACTTACAGCGCTTTGTTTTTGGATAACTGCAATTGTCTCTTAGAAAGTGCTTAAATTTAATAGAGCCTTGCCATAAAAAATACACCTCGCGCGTGGTTGCTGGCAGCTTGTAGGCTGCCATGCCACAAATCGCAAAGGTGCACTTGTAACGTTATTACTAGCGAAATAAATCGATCTGAGAGTCTTCGAGTCTTCTAGATAAATTGAAACGAAAGAAGTGTCATAGGGGATAAATTGTTGTATTTTGTGCAACATTTCCAGACGTATGAGCCAATTCTCGTGAAATTGTTGTAAAAAATACAACAATTCTTAATATAATTTACTTTTTCAGCTAAAATGTTGTAGTTTATACAACAATTTTACTTTTGTCACGGCCGTTTGATTGTTGTGGTTGGATAATCATCAAAAACGCCAAGATTAATACGGTCCACAATGAATCGACACGCTCTCGTCCTCCGCTGCCTACACAGCGACGAACTTTCCAAGCTTTGTCTCCACTTCTAAGCAGCAGAGAACCGGCTGAGCTTTGCCTTCCACAGTCTGCTTAGCCGCGAACCGGTTTCCAAGCGTTACCTTCCACAATCTGCTTTGCCGCGAACTGGCTTCCAAGCGTTACCTTCCGCAGTCTTCTTAGTCGCGAACTGGCTACTAAGCTTTACCTGCCGCAGTTTCCCGCAGTTGGATTGCGTCAAAGTCCGCACCTGCTGTAATCGCATCGATTTCAGCCAATTCTGCCTGGGTCAGCTTCTCTCCCACTTTGGCAATCGCATCGGTAATTTGCAGCGGGTTGGACGAGCCGAGAATAGCGGATGTAATGTGCGGCTGGCTCACAACCCATGTCAATGCAAGCTGGGCAAGCGTCCACCCTTTGCGGGCGGCAATCGGCTTCAACCCTTCAACAATTCGGAAATTGCGTTCATTTTCGAGCAGCGGCTTAATGCGAGCTTCACCTGCCGCACCGCGCGTTCCTTCTGGCGGCGCCTCGGCAAACTGGTATTTGCCTGTCAGCAGCCCCCGGCCGAGCGGACTGTACGAGATTACGCCGACGCCCTCCGACGCCGCAAACGGCAGCAGTTCTTGCTCAATTCCGCGCGTGATGATGCTGTATTCCGGCTGTACACTTTCATAACGGTGCAAATTAAGCTTCTCTGAAATGCCGTGCGCCTTGGCGATTTGCCATGCCGCATAATTGGAGCTGCCGATGTACCGCACTTTCCCCTGTCTTACCAGATCATCAAGCGCACGCAATGTCTCCTCCAGCGGCGTATTATCATCAAAGCGATGTACCTGATACAAATCGATATAGTCGGTTTTCAATCGGCGCAGACTGTTCTCCACAGCACGGATAATATGATAGCGGCTAAGCCCTTCGTCGTTGGCTTCCTTGCCGACCCGACCGTATACTTTAGTTGCCAGAATGATACGCTGACGGCGCGCTCCGAGCAAATTGCCCAAAATCGTCTCCGATTGCCCGGATTGATCCGGATCATTAAGATCGCTGCCTTTGCCGTATACGTCGGCTGTGTCAATGAGGTTGATTCCGGCATCCAGCGCTGTATCCAGTACTTCAGCCGATTTCTGCTCATCAATCCAACGACCGAATGCCATGGTACCCAAAGCAACCTCCGACACTTTCAACCCTGTTCTGCCAAACTTGTTTAATTTCAGACTCATATCATTCCACTCTCCCTATTCATCCTAATTTCGAAAGCATTGTCTCTTGGTACATCCAAGTGTTTCAATTTATTGTCGCAATCATTTATTCCCTGCATTAGCCTGGGCTTTCGACTTATGTCGATTCCCCCTCGTTGGCCGAGTCTTGCACTAAATCTATTCCCGCTATCAAACTGTGTACAAAAAAACCAGAGTGGCCCTGTTAAGCTCATCTCCGGTTGTCCGGTCGAAATTATATTATTCCAATTAACTTACTATGCTTTAAAATATACCATGGCTTGTTTTTCCTTGTCAACCGCATTTGCCGCTGTATGATATCACAGTGGCACGAATGACTATCATTGAACGCGATTGAAATGACATATATAATTTCCGTGACAATCCCATTGACTTCCAGTTCCAATCATGATAGCATAAATACAACAATTCCGGTATGAATAATTATAAATCATTTTGAGGAGGCATTTCTAATGAGCAAAATTGCAACGAATCTTACCCAATTGATCGGTAACACACCATTGCTTGAACTTGTCAATTTCAATAAAGAGAGCAATCTCCCTGCCAAATTAATCGCCAAGCTGGAATATTTCAATCCTGCCGGCAGCGTGAAGGACCGCATTGGTTTTGCAATGATTAAGGACGCTGAAGACCGCGGTGTCATCAGCAAGGATTCCGTCATTATTGAACCTACCAGCGGCAACACAGGCATTGCGCTCGCCTTTGCAGCAGCGGCACTCGGCTACAAACTGATTATTGTGCTTCCAGAGACGTTCAGTATTGAACGCCGCAAGCTGCTGATCGCACTTGGCGCCGAGCTTGTACTGACCCCTGGCTCAGAAGGCATGGCTGGAGCAATTAGCAAGGCTGAGCAGCTTGCGTCCCAAATTCCGAACTCATTCATCCCTCAACAATTTAAAAATCCGGCCAATCCGGCCATTCATCGTACAACAACTGCCGAAGAGATTTGGCGCGATACTGATGGCGAGGTTGATATTTTTGTAGGCGGCGTTGGTACTGGCGGAACGATCTCCGGTGTTGGTGATGTATTGAAACAGCGGAAACCGGGCGTACAGATCATTGCGGTCGAACCGGCAAGTTCGCCTGTCCTGTCAGGCGGAACCAAAGCGCCGCATAAAATTCAAGGCATTGGCCCAGGTTTTGTCCCTGACAATTTCCATCCCCACATTGCTGACGAAATTGTGACAGTGCAAAATGAGGATGCTTTCGAAACGGCCCGTCTGCTGGCCCGTAATGAAGGACTTGTCGTCGGCATCTCATCAGGAGCAGCAGTCTACGCAGCGGCGCAGGTGGCAAAGAGACCGGAAAACGCTGGCAAAACCATCGTCGTCTTGCTGCCGGATACCGGTGAACGATACTTGTCAACCGAATTGTTCCCGGTTGAAATCCTTTAACTGACGAAAATGTTGTTTCTGTCCCTTTAAGATCCCCCCTTAAAGGGATATTCATATTGAAGGGACAGCGTCCGAGGACGCTGTCCCTTCTCCATGAGAGTTGAATCGTTTCGCCAAAAGAGGCTTTTAATGGTTCTTGGTCAGGACATCCGCCAAAATATCGACTTATTTCAATTTTATATACATGATTATTTTTCACGGCATCGAGATTTTTCCAAAGCCCGCTAGCCATAAGCTTGTCAACAGCCTCTTCTGCGCTGGAAGGCGTGGCAGAATGAGATGATCGCCGACGTATTCCGGAATGCTTTCCTCGCTGATGTCCAGATAGGAGGATTCATCCTCAATACCATTAATGACATCTTCGAGCACTTTCTCCTGCGGCTTTAATCCCCAGTACGAGTACAAATATTGCCTCCCATATTGCGATCCCGATAAATCATCCGCGCCTTCTCGCTGCAGATCAAATTGTTGTGCTGGACAATGGCCGGATCGCCGAACGGCTCCCTTCCTACAATTACGCCGCTCTAGTAGCGCGAAGCCAAAATTTCCGGCAACATCGGCAATAAATACTCTCTGGTCAGAGCGTCGTCATAATTCCACTTGGCCTCTGCCAGATGCACAGTTCCGCTGCGGAAAGCCTTCAGCCGGGACCAAGCCGGTTGCCCCAGCCATGTACGCACCGCTGCTTGCTGCTCCTCCCCGCCTGAGACGAGCACAAACAAGCGATCGGCGTCATAGTCTGGCAGCTCGTTAGCCGTAATGCTGATGAATCTCTTGCCACTTGCCATAAGCTTCCGCACCCCGGTTGACGGACAGAAACCGTGTGGGTGGTATATGGTAGCCCCCAACCCCTGATTGCTCATCGCAAATAATTGGCCGCGGAGATGCACAAGCACGCTTGCTGTCTCCTGCTGGCCAATTATGTTTTGCAGCCCTGCCCACATCCGCTCGATATTCGCCTCATGGGCAGCGAGCCAGCATTCCGCTCGCCCCGCGGTTCCGAGCAAGCCAGCAATTGCTCGCAGACGGACCGAAGCGTCCTCCGTTCGGCCAATGCATACGATTGGCGGAGCAATGCCCTGACTATTTGCCATCAAGTGCGCCTTCTCTTGATCAAACAAGATAAGATCCGGCTGCAATTTCAAGATTGTCTCTGGCCCATCTTCCGCCTCAACATTACGAATGCCTTGCAACTGATCGCGATAGACCACCTGCTGCCCCATGATACGAAGTGATGCGGCAAGCGGTCTCGCTCCCAGCATCAGCACATCACCCAGCATGCTGCCGAACACCACCAGCCGGGGCTGGGCAGGCTGCGAAGCCGCTTGAGACTTCTGACCTTGCTTGCGCGAGCGGGCGTAGGCCTTTGGTGAACAGCCATACATGCGGGTAAATCGACGATTGAAGTAGCATTCGTCTTTGAAACCAACCGATTGAGCAACATCGCGCAGCGGATCATCTGTCAAGAGCAGCAGTTCCTTCGCCCGCTTCAACCGCAACTGATTAATGTAATCCAGCGGCTTCTCTCCCGCTAGCCTACGGAAAAGCTCACTAAATTGCCAGCGTCCTACGCCCACCATGCCAGCCAATTGCTCCACCGTCAGCGGCTGTGCATAGTGCTTATGCACATAGGCAATGGCCTGCTTCACCGCATCAGCCGGACCTTCCGGCCGCCGTTGCTCCTGCTGCCGGCTCTCCAGCAACAGGGCCAACAGCTCACACAGCGCGCCTTGCTGGCGCAATGCGTCCAGCTCACCATCGCCGCTCACAGCAGCCAACCGTTGCACAACCAACAACAGTGCGGCAAGCGGCCGCACGACAATTTCCTGATGATAGGGAAGCAGCTGAAAACCGCCTGCCAAGGGAGCAGCTTCTCCATGGTGAAAAATCTGGAATTGCACTAACCACCCGCACGGCGGCGTCGGCCCGTCGCCTCTCTTCAAGCAGAAAGACCCGCCAGGACGAATTTGCATGCCTGTCCCATTTCTCATAAAAAGCAGTTCACCGTCCAGATCGACCATGCCCGCCCCCTCAACCATAAGCAAAAATGAACATAGCTGCTCTGTATCAGTCCGTGGGCTCGTAACGATGCGTGCTGGCTCCATCTCCTCGTTGTTCCCTGCCTTAGACGTACCCCTACTGCCGATCTTCCGAAAGCTTGCAAATTGCAGCGTATGGGACTGCATATAGGTTTGTTGGTCCATGGGAAGCTCAGCCCCCTCATCTCCACTGGATTCGCATTATTTTTCGCACAAATGGGCACAACAAAGCCTCTGCCGAAACATTTATACTATTTCGGCAGAGACTTGCAATATCCTTGTTTCAATTTGTTGCTATTTGTTCATGATGCGCGGCAACTCGTCGAGAAACTTCTCACGGGTAATCGGATCATCAAAATTCCATTTGGATTCCATTGTGAATACTTGCCCGTTTTTGACTGTAGGTATGGTCTTCCATACGGTGCTGTCAAGCAGCGCCTGTTTGGCCTCCAGCGTTTCTTCCGCATTATTGGACAGCAGGAATAGCCAGTCACCAATATAGTCGGGCAGCACCTCTTCAGATATGGTAACAAAGCGCTCCGACTGGCCAATAATTTCCTGCACCTTCGGAGCCGGGGTGAAATCCAGCACGTCATACAAAGTAACAGCAATCCCGCGTTTGCCCATTACATAAAGCTGTTTGCCTAGCAACAGCAAAACAGTGGCGGTTTCTGAATTGTGAATGTCCAGCCGCTCTATCGTTGCTTTTGCTTTCTCTTCATAAGCGGCAATCCAGCTTTCCGCTTCCTCCTTCTTGTCAATCACATCAGCGATAAAACGAAACCGCTCATACATCGGCACTGAAGAATCGAAGGACACCGTAGCGGCAATTTTGCTAAGTGCCTCAAGATGCTCGGGAGAATTAGCTCCATCAGTCACAATGAGATCCGGTTCAAGCGCCAAGATTTTCTCTAAGTTCGTCTCATTGTCGCCGATATCCTCAATGCCAGCCAATTCACTGTGGTAGATAACCTGTGTCGAGATCACACTAAGCGCTGCGCCAATCGGCTTGGTACCAACCGCTAGAAAATCGCCGGGAGTAGAGCCAATATAAATAATTTTTTTGGGGATCATGGGGATTTCAACCGTCCGCCCCGCATAATCCGTTATGGTACGAGTCGCAGCCTGCTCGTCCCCTTCCATTCCGCCATCCCCCACTTCTCCTCCAGCCTCTTCCCCATTGGATGGCTGCGAATTGTCCGGCTCGGCAGTGGCATTCTCTTTGTTCCCGGCAGAACCAGCATTGGGTCCATTGCTTGAGCAGGCGGCAAGCATCGTTAGCAGTAGAAGAAATACCATGCAGCCAAATGCCGCATTAAATTTTCTGTATTTCATACAATCCCCCCCTTTTTCTTCACGATAATGAATATCATTATCAATTATTAACAACGTTAATTATAACTCATCCCTGCTTGTTGACAATGGACAAACATCGGTTTTTTTCTTGAACAAATTCTTGACCAGATAGGAGGTTAGGTACAGAAGTTAGCAAATGGATTTCCGAGAGTCGATACCGTTCGGCTTGGCGAAGGACAATCTTATGTTTTTTGCCCAGAATGAATTCACACTGCCTGCCTTGTCTGGATACAGAAGCACCATCCAAAATCACCTTGTATTTCATTATCCATTCTTCAAGTTCAGGCACATCTATGACTAACGTATCTATACCTAGTACGCCATTGCTATGGGTAATTTCATGTTCGGTACATGTGACGGCAGGAGTATACGGGCTCATAAAAAAAGGAAACTCAATCGCTTGGGGCATTGCCATCCACCACGTCTGTTTACGCCCATCCTGTAATTTTTTGCTCATGCTGATCTTTTTACCGATTTTCGCTCCTGCGCGAATAATATCCCTCAGATTGTCCGCCGCTTGCTCAGGCAGCACACTATCCAACGCATAATCATTCATGCCTTCATCGCTCTTGATGTAAGAAATATACCGGTCGATCAGTATCGGCTTGAGCGGACGAATAAGTCGGAGCAACCCCAGAAACAGCTTGTCTGGAAGTTGGAATGGCTTCGGATTAAAAAGCTCAAGAAAAGACCCGTCCCTCAAGTAAATTAGCGCGTTATGAGCTTTTGCCGGATCAGTGCGATAGGTAACGGTAAAGCCCAATTTTTCATAGTCTCTTACCGTCTGCTGTAATTGCTTGCTTTTGATTAGTACATGACCTATCGCGAATCTATTCATATCTCTTTCCTCCCATGATTGAACTCCATCCCGCATACAAAAACGGGATCAGAAGTTGCATATATTCTCGTGCTTCCTCATGGCTCATCCGCGACACTACAATTTCCAATATCTGCTTATAGCTTTGCTTAATGAGAATTGGAATGTAACGGTTAGGAGAGCTTTGCTGCAGCATTCCCAACTGCTCCATCCTCTCCAGATAAGCTTGAGTCGAAGAAATGTCGAACTCGATCAACGAGTCGATATAGTTTGCCAATGATGAGCCTGCAGAACAGTTCACCAATAAATCGAATACATCAAAATGAGCATAAATGTGCGCTACGAATTGAAGCAAGGCTTTCTCCGTAGCCATAAATCCCGGTAGAGCCACGTTAATGTCCAGCATCTCCAGTTGACGGTGCGCAAATGTCTCAAACCAATCCTTAAAATCGTAAATAGCAGGGCTTACTAACGCTTCAAACAGGGCATTTTTATCCGAAAAGTAACGGTAGATTGCTCCCGTTGTCATTCCAGCCTGTTGCGCGATGGAGCGCATGTTGGCGCCCATGAAGCCCTTCTTTATAAACTCGATCTTTGCGCATTCCAGTAGTCGTTCTTCTGTTAACTTTGCTTTACCGACTGTAATTTTACACAACCCCCTAAATAAAATAACAATGTTATTTTATCGCATTCCCAGCATTTTGACCAGCCCGGTGAGACCACTTACACCGTTCCTCTGTTGATTTTGTGCAAAAAAAACATCGTCAAAGGCATTCAGCCTGTGTGACGATGTATTGAAATTATAAATACTGTATTATGTTCTCCGACTTCTTGTTAGTCGACACGATAGAAAATGCTGTCTATGACCAGCTGTTCACGGCACTGATGGTCTTTGTGTGAACGCCCGGTGGAAAGTGATTTGACCACTGTCCTTGATCATAGCTTAATCGAATCGTCCCCGAAGGCACGCGAAGCTGCAATGTAAATGACGTCCATCCATCAGGTATGCGCGGCGTAAACGTGATTTCCTTCCACCCCGGCTTCGAAGGCTTCAATCCGATGATTTCTTCGATCAGCATTGGAACGGGTGCGCTTGCCCACGGGTGGCAGAGGCTTGTGTTCCACTTCTGATCCTTGCCCCAGGCTTCAAAACAAGCGGTCGCCCCTTCCTTCACCATATTGCCCCATGAATGCTCTCCTTCCGATGAAAGCAGCTCATACAGCAAACGGTGCTCTCCCGTTTTAGCCAATGCTTTCAGGACGAAATAAGAAAAATATACGCCGCACACCAAGCCTTTGCCGCGAATCAGATTCACGATGGACGAAACGGATTCAACAGGAGCCAAATCAAACAACAGTGGCAGCGTGTTGGAGTGCAGGGCATGATGTTCGCTCCCTTCCGTGTCCTTGAACAGCCCGGCTGACGAATCGTAGAACACTTCGATATAGCGCTGTGTTAGCCGCGGCAGTTCATTTTCATAGGGGATGCCAAGTATATCGCGGATTTCGTTCACACTGCGAATACAGCCGAGATAGAAAGCATTGACCACGTTATGACATCCCGATCCGATCGGCCTGGTCAACTCAAAATCGTATTCGTCGCGAAGCCCTTCCGGCCAATCTACCAGATTCCATTTATCCTTGACTTCATGGAGCAGTCCGTCTCCCCGATCAAATTGCTTAAAATGAGCAAGCAGTTGTTCTGCATAAGGATATATAGATTGTACAAATGCCGCATCTCCGCTGTATCGATAATATTCAAGCAGTTGCATCGGCCATTGCAAAGAAAAATCAGCAATCTCCTGCATAAAATGTCCTGGCACAACCGCCATAATCCCCGGGCAAACCGCAGAGCTGTCGGCAAACTGCCCGATCGCCTTGCGATATAGCCTCAGATCGCCGCTCAGAAGCATATGGGAATGTCCAATTACCGTATTGTCGCCCAAATACTGCCCCTTCTCACGCGTCGGACAATCCACATAGTTTTCCTGGGACCCGTACTTGACACCGTTTTTGCAGATTTGAAAAATCTGATTTATTGTGTCATCCGAGCTTTCGAACAAGCAGCTGTCCTCCTCCAGCGGATAATGCCTGACGACCGCTTGGAAGGATTCAGCCTGGATGGCTTGATCCGTTCCTATTACCTCAACGTAACGGAACCCTTTATAATCGTAACTTTCGAATCTATCGTCGCCGCCGGATAGTGTCCAGCGATCCTGATAGAGACAATTGCAGCGCATATTGAACCTTACCGCTTGCCCATCTTCCTCCAGTTCCTCACCGCTGCGGATTTCAATCGTTTCCCCGGCCTGACCCTTGGCTTTCATCGTGAATTGCCCCGTGATTTCCTCGCCGAAATCAATCCGGTAATGTCCCGGCCCAAGCTTCACAACATCCTGCGGCGGTTTGCAGTAAACAGACAATACCGGCGTTGGCTGCTCGATGAACGTATAGTCCGTTTCCTCGCATATCCAGGCCGCCGGCCACGAAGTATCGTCAAACGCAAGCTCTCTCCATCCCCGCTCTTCCTGACGGGCATCGATATGCTCCGTAAATTGCGTTTCATACCCGAACACTACTCCGGGCAGATTGTCTGCTCCCCGCTTTGCCTTCCATGCGCTGTCCGACTTGGCGATCACACGCTCGCCCGCCATCAGCTCTGCGATAAGCCCCTGTCGGTAGTCGGCGCTATTATAAGCGCGATTAAGCAATCCCTGATAATAGACATGAACCGCGATGACATTGTTCCCGGGCTGAAGATAGGCGCCGACTTCAAGCCGGTTGTAATAGTAGTGGTCCGCATCGCTTTGCGCGGGCCCCTGGGCGACAAATCGTCCGTTCAAATACACCTTATAATAATCATCTGCCGTGATGTCCAAATAAAGCGGACCGGATGCAAGCTCCTCCGGCTTCACCTCAACAACACCTCTGACATGCCAATGATGATGTTTCAAATCCTCCCTGTGCGCATCAATGCTTGCCGGCGGGTTCATTTCCTTATGATACGGACTGATCTTATCGAGCGCGCTGAACGGCTCGTCTGTCAGCCACTTTGCCTGCCATACCTTGGACAACGGTCTCTCCCCCATCTATGTATTTGTTTGATCCATGACAGGTACAACGCATGAAGTAAACGCTTGCAATAATTGATTAATTTCACATATTGCTGCTGCTGGACGCTCCAGGGCCTTTTGCTCCTTCAACACAGCAGACAGCGAATAATCACAGATCCAATTCATTATATCACGCCACTCTTCATGCGCAAATTCGGAATATCTCGTTGGGTCATTATCTTGGCCGAACCCCAGCACGGGACCAGACGCTTATAATGATGATGCCAACAGGCAATGGCGCTCATCTGATCCAGCTCATGCCAGCAGCTCAGCCCGCATGTATCGATCAGAAGAGCGGCACATTGCCGCCAGCCAAACTATTTTAATAGAATAAGCAAGCTATATAAGTTGAACGCGTCAGCACAATCCCTGCTACAAATCCCCCAACGTCGTTCGCAGTGTCTCGACATCCTTGTTGATCGTCTCTGTCGCCTTGCGGATCGTCGAGTTCACATCCAGCCCGTTAATCGCCAAATCTTCCGCCGCTTCGGTCAATCTTGCTGTAATTTCCAACTCATACGGGTGGATGTAGTGCTCCTGCAGCGGCTTGCCGATAAAGACGTTCTGCACCGCTTTGCCCTGCAGCACCGGAATATCCAATCCATAGTCAGCATTCAGCGCCGAATTGTCCACTGCGGGAATGCGTCCGTTTCTGGCCAAAATCCGCTGGCCGTCCTCCGACAAAATTTCCGCGATGACTTGAAACGCCTCGTCCTTATGCTTGCTTTGGCTGTTGACAGACAAGGAGTGTATTTGCGCCTCCCGCGTATTGCCAAGCTGGTCGGTAAAGTTCGGCGCCGGGGCAATATCCCAATTGAACTCTACCCCTTGCTGGCGCAGTTCCTCAAGCGGCCCGACCATATTGGCCAGCCAGGTGACGCGCATCGCGATATTTTGATCTTTCATAAATTCATCGCGTCCATAGTTCCACTTGTTATCCGGTCCAATGTAGCCTGGAATTTCAAAAATTTGTTTTTGCAGCTCGAACACTCTGCGCCATTCAGGCGTATCCAGCGCCGCCTCGCCAGTCTGCGGATCGACATAAGCCAATCCGAGATGCTTCGACAGCCCGGTCAGCAAATCGTTGGAAAGTCCGACGTAGTGGACACCGTTGTCTGTGCGGGTCAACTGCTTGGCCAGATCAAGCACTTCCTCCCAGCTGAGCTGCTTCTCTGTCGGATAAGGCACGCCGAACTTGTCGAAAATGTCCTTGTTGTAGTAAAGCACATGCTGGTTGGCATTGAAGGGAATCGCAATGATCTCCTCGCCTTTGCCTTTGGTAATCTCCGTAATGTAATCCCATAAAATCGGCTTGATTTGGCTCGTATCAAAATTGTGCCGTTTAATCAGATCACGCAGATCTTCATACGCCCCCGTGCGGATAATCCGCTGATGCGAGGAGGAAGAGGAATAGATAATATCGGGCGTGTAAGTAGACAGTACTTCCTCATTCGTCGTCTGTGCCGCCGGTGTTATCCGCTCAATGGTTACATTCGGATATTTGGCCTTGATCGGTGCGGCAATCAGCGTATTGAACTCAACATCTGGGAAGGTGCCGCTAGTACTGAAAAAAGTCAGTGTCAACGGCTCATCGCCAAGCTTCTTGAAGTCCCCGCCTGCCCCCTCACCCTGTTTCCCTGCTTCGGCGTTTGACGCAGCGCCAGCTTCCTTCTGATTCGCCGCTCCCGCTGAGCTGTCTGCCGGCTTGCTGTTTCCCCCTGTGCCGGACGTGCCGCAAGCGGCAAGCAGACCGACAACCATCATAATCGTTAATAAAGTGACAAGCTTCTTCATGTTGAATACACCGCCTATTTTCGTTTTGTAGTTATAATGCGCCGTAACGGTATGCCTCTGACAATAACAGATCCCCCTCATCACCTCCTGAAAGCTATCCCTGCAAGAAGCCGAGTGGCTTGGCTTCTGTCTGGCGTCTGCGTCTCCTACTTCCCAAACTGTATGCGTGCGCCAATTGCTGACGCCGCAGATAATGAATTACTCAACCAATCCGGTGCGCTCTACCCCTTCGATGAACCAGCGCTGCGCGAAGAAGTAGACGACCAGCAGCGGAAAAATAATGAGGAAAGCGGCAGCCATCTTGATTGCTTCCTCATAGACCGTCATCTCCCCCGCTCCCGCCGCCAGACTCAGCTCGCCAGCCAGCCGGGCCAGCGTAATAGAAAGCGGCACATTATGCGCGGTGAACATGAACAGCGACGGCAAGTAAAAGTCGTTCCAGTTCCATACAAAGGAGAACAACACCACGACGACAATTGCCGACTTGGAGAGCGGGAACATTACCCGGAAGAACAAGCGGATGGCTCCCGCCCCATCAATGCGTGCCGCCTCATCCAGCTCTTTGGGCAGCGTCGAATAAAAGGAGCGATAGATGATGACGAACAATGCGCCTTTCAACCCATGGCCGAAAATGGCCGGAACGATCATCGGCCAAACCGTATCCAGCCAGCCGAATCCTTTGAACAGCATAATCGTCGGCAGAATAATGACCTGCGGCGGCATAATGAAAGTAAAGAGCAGCATGACCACCCAAAATTTCTTGAACGGAAATTCTAGCCGGGCAAAGGCGTAGCCGGCGACCGCGCAGGAGAATACCTGCAGCACAGATACTCCGCTCGACAGCGAGACGCTGATCAAAAAGCTTTTGATATAATTCAGCATCCGGCTTGCCTCTTGCAGATGTCCGTAAAACAGCGATTTGGGCACCCAGATGACCGTCGGATCGAGAATGTTCTGCGCATCCTTCAGCATCGTCGTTACCATGTACAAAATCGGCTTGATATAAATAAAAGCGACATTGATCAGCACGATGTACATGATGACTTTGAACAATAGGCCCTTGTCGATCTCGCTCCCGATCAGGCGATATTTAATAAAGTTGGCAAATCGGTGAAATGCCGCATTGGGATAACGTTTTACAATCGTTACTGCATTGTCGTTCAGCTTGGCCATTGTTGTTCCCCCCTGCTCATGATCGTGATCCGGAAAGCGTCTTGTCCACCCGGCTGTACAGCAGCATAGTAATCCCGACAAACAGCAAAATGATCGTAAAATAGATCCACGCCAAAGCGCTGGAGCTGCCGTAGTTGGCGGTATTCACTTTGCTGACGATCGGGTTGGACGGGAAAGTGAACAGATCAACAACCGTATACATCAAATTGAGAAAAATGTAAGGCACCAGCCCGGGCAGCGTTATTTTCCAAAAAGTGTTCCACGGCCCTGAACCGTCAATCCGCGAAGCTTCGTACATGGAAGCCGACAGCGTCTGCCGCCCGGCCAGAAAGATTAGAATTTGGACGCCGGAGTACCACAATACGAGCACAAAGGAACTCATGACGCTTTGAATCGGCTCGGCCCATGACGCTGGCACATACTCCCGCAAATATTCATCAATTCGCAGCGAGGCCAGTACACTTAGCGAGCCTTCCCCCTGATTAATAAACTCCTGGACGATTTGCCCGGATGAGAAAATAACCGGCAGGAAGAAGATCACCCGAAAGACGGTTCTTCCTTTAAACTTCATATTGAGCAAGATCGCTACCAGCAGCGAGAATACGAGAATGATCGGGATCATCATGATCGACTCCCGAAGAAAGGGAATCAAGTCCTCATAGAGCAAGCTGCCGTTCGCGACGAGAATTTCCTTATAATTTTGTACGCCAATAAAATTGTAAACGGTCGGGCCGACGGTAATCCGCACTTGATGGAAGCTCATATAAAGCGAATAGCCGAGCGGGAAAGCGACAAAGGCCAGAAAGCCGAACACCCAAGGCGCAATAAAGATCGAGCCTTCAATTTTGCGCAGTGTCGACGTATGGAGAACCCGCTTCTTCTTCATCGCGTATCCTCCCCCTCAATAACAACAAAATCATGCGCAGGCACGCTCAGCTCGCCATCACGATAATCCGACGAATTATAATTGACAATAACCCGGTAGCTGTCCTCATAGGTCGTTTCCTTGACATTCGGTGCGAGCGTGCGGTGTCCGACAATGAACTTGTTCTGCACTGCGCCCAGCGCCGCGTTCACCGCCTTGTATTCTTCCGTCAAACTCGCCAGCCACTGCTGAGCGTTCATGCTGTAATACCAAACCGAGTAGACGCGCTTGAGCTTATCGGACGCTTCCGAGGAGAACACATAAGCCGGATATGCGCCGTATTCAATGCTCCGCAAAAACTCGGTGCGCGATTCATTGCGCAGATTGGACCAGTTCGACGTGTAGGTGACCAGCCCATGCAGCACGATTTGGGAGAAAGGAACCGCTTCGTCGATGAAAATATCATAGGAGTAGTCATCGGCCAGTCGATGAATATGTTTGACCTGATCCCAAACATATGCGCTTCCGTTCGTCACATTGACAGCGCCAAGCGTCTCCCGCGTCTGCGCCAAAATTTCACGCTGTACATCGATGACATCCCCCCGGCTTGCACTATACCGGCTGTTGAAGTCCGTATTTAACTGCGAGCCGATCCCCTCTTCAAAGTTAATGCCGTCAACACCCAACTCCTTGTAGCGCTTCAAATCGGACGACAATACTTTCTTATAAAATCCCGCGCTGACCTGATAGCTTGCATCGTCTTGATTGCCAATCCAGTGTTCGAGCACATTGCCGGCCAGATCCCGCTGTCCATCGCGCCGTGACCAGAAGCCGTCGTCGCCGTTGTTGTTAATCGTATAGTTGGCCGTTAAATAGACAGGGATGTTCAGGGAATGCGCATAATCAACAAATTGCTTCATTCCTTTATTGCCGCCGATTTCCGCTTCGACCGGAAAATAGCCGCCATGCGTGCTGTAGCCGTCTTGCTGCCAGCCTGTATACTGCACGGTTACATTGCGAACCCCTGCGTCATACACATCCTGCACAAGTTGGATCGCTTCCGAGGTCGGGGTAGCTGTTTTGTAGGAATCAAACAACAGTCCTTTCTCAATATCACCGCCGACGATATCCAGATAGAGCGGCACCTCATCGCTCGTGACGGCCAGCCGCTGCAAATCATGCTCCCCAATCAAATAATGGCGGTAAGCCTGCGCCATGCCGGCATAATTACTTTCCTCAGGCGTTAGCGGATAATAGCGGATCGCCCTTCGGGGCGCAGTAAATTTCTTGGCGCTATAAGTGAAAAATCCCTGTTCGCCGCTTTTGCTCACACTTTGGAAAAACCGCTTGCGATATTGCCACTCCGCCGTCACCCAATTCGAACTGCCTACCGAACCCGACGGGGCGGCGAACACATTGGCGAACTCTGTCCCTTCCGTCACCACCGCTGCAAATGCCTGCTCCCCTGACTTCAGGCCAAACACCGGCAGGGAAATGCGCTGGCGGTCAAGATGTTCACGGTAGAAGGAAGCATCGTAGCCGTAGATGCTCTGGTTGTACGTAAGCTGCGGCATAATACGGCTCTCCTTGAAATGAATGAGCGCGCCTGAGCCGTCCGGGACAAAGAGGTAACCTTCCTGCTCGGTCGTAAATTGTGCACCGAACAAAGGGTACAGCTTGGCGTTCAGCAGGCTGAAGCTGCCCTCTACAATGCCCTCATCGATAATGGCCGTTTCCACATAATCATCCTGCAGATTGACTTCCACCGGAATTTTAAACTGTCCGGCCGGAAGCACGAGGGTTGCACGAAAGCCGGTGTCTGTCGTTTGAAAGTTTTCCACATAGCCGCCTTCGTCAATAAGGCCGACCGTTTTGGAAGCCGACTTGTAATTGGATATATTGGCGTATTCAACGATTACCGGAGACAACAAGTTATTTTTCCATGTCCCGCCAATCTTCTCGTCCGCCCAGCGGTCCGGGTCCGGGTAAGAACGCCAAACCGCGCCTGTTGCGCGATTAACGATCTGAAAATGCGCAGTGTCGCTATCCACCAGCAGCTGCAGCGCCGCTGTCTCCGCCACCTTGCGGAAACGCCCTTCGTCCGGCAGCTCGGCAAGCGCCTGCTTGACACCGGCAGGTTTGTCAAAGACCAGCGGCTCCCCTTTCGTCACAGAGCGAATTGAAGCATCCTGCTGCCAGTTTCCAATTTGCAAACCAAACCAGATCAGGGCGGCGATCACGATAACAGCAGCGGTCAGAAGCAACGGAAAACGCCATTTGAAGCTGTTCATCGGATGATCACCTCCTGGTAGATAGAATAGATGAAATTAACCAACTCTCCGCTCAGACTAATGAAGATAAAGATCAATACGCCAATGATGGCCAGTGCCAGCAATGACAGTACAATATTCAGCAGCGCCTCGCCGACACTGTAATTTTGAATACCCTGAACCATCCAGAAAAAATTAAGCAGCGTCCAAATCAGCATGACCATCTGGAGAAAGCCGAATATCGACTGTTCACTTAACGAGAACGCATGCGAGAGAATGGTGAGCGGCACACCGACAAATACAATCGGGAACAGCGCATAGGAGCTGCCGTAAAACACATCGCGCAGCCGTCCTTCCCCCCGCATCAGGGAACTTACCAAGTAATTGGCTGTCGTCCAGCCAAGCCAGAGGAAGATAAATTGGGCAAGCAGCGGTCCAAGCTTAACCCCTTCGTAAATGTCCGTGTTGAAAATAAAGCCGGTTTTGGCCTGGATGAACGCGAAGGACAACAGTGCAGCCCCTAATACAATCAAGCTGCTGGCCGTCCCAGCCTTGTCATGATAGCGAATTGCATGGTAACCATCGATCGGATGCCTCATAATATAGCCGATATGTTTAAGTTGAAGCAGCAGCGGCCGCTCGCTTTTTACCCTCGCTTGCCAGTCCATGCGCCATTTTGATTTTCTTGTTAACCTATTGAATAAGTAGGATATTAGAGCGAGAAGAAGCAAAATATTCATTAAGAGGGCAAAGTTTTGCTGAAACCAGGCGAGCCGTGTTTGCCAGAATGCATCGGAATAGCCCTGATTAATACCCGCTTTAAAAAACAACTGCTCCGCATTGGTATACTCTTCCTTCTTGTATGCCGCCTTGGCCAGACCGATCAGTGCCGGTGTGTAATAGGCATTTTGCCGGTACACCTCTTCCCAAAGCGTTTCACTTTCCTCATAACGCCCTTCCTGCGTCAACTTGTTCGCCTGATGAACAAGGGTGCCGAATTCGGTCAGCCGCAATTTCTGAACCAGACCGTTTACACTATCCAGTACAAGCAAATCGCCGGTGGAAGTCGCAGCGATCGCCGCAGGCGTCTTGACCAGTCCCAGTTTGGAAGTCGCTGCATTGTCATAGCCACCCCAGAAAAACAGCAAATTCCCGTTCTCATCATATTGGCTGATCGTATTGGACAACGAATCGATAACGGTCATATTGCCGTTCAAGTCAACTGTCACATCCTGCAGCTGCGGCTGGCTGGAGCGATTCGCTCCCCATGCCATCTCACCGAAGCTTCTTGCTTCCTTGCTGCCTGTGCTCATGAACTCGCCCTGATGCTCCAACTGATCGAGTCCCGCAATATTCAGCTTTTTTACTTGTGCTTGTTTGATTTCCTTCGTCACCGTGTAGATAAAGCCGTTATGGTCGATCGCCGTGTTCACAATCGCGCCGGGCAGCTTGCTTAGTTCACGGCGGTACATTTCCCGGGTATAGAACAGCCGCTTGAATGCGTCAAATAACGAAAACTCGACCTTGTTCGAGCCGAAGAAGTTTTGAAACTCCCCTTGCGGATCAAGCTGGAGCAGCCCCTGGAAGGCACCAAGTGTCGTAATGTACAAAAACCCGCGCTTATCGACAACCAGTTTGGTTGGCTCATACTTGAAGGAATCGGGCAAATAGCTTGATGTGGGCCGGGCATATTCACGAATCAGCTTGCCATCGGCAGCCAGACGGACAACACGCTGGTTGCCTGTATCCGCAATGTAAATATCTCCGCCCGGGGCAACATACAGACCGCTGGGCCGGTTCAACGGACTTTCCTGGACTTCAAGCGCCCGCACAAACTCCCCTTGTTCATTCAGCTGAATAATTCTGTTGTTCCCCGTGTCTGCGATATAAATTTGATCTTGCTCATCGACGAATAAATCCTGTGGCTGGTTCAACGCCGACGCAGGGCTGCGTCCGATGACACCGTCCGGGTGATAGGCTGATTGAATTTGCACCAGCTGCCCGTACCCGTCTTTGTAATAGGTCGTATATGGGGAATACGCGCCTGCCACGGACAGCTTGAGCGATACCGCGAGCATTGCCGCCACAATCGAAATCAAGATCGGACGAAGCCGCAACTGTCTATTCAATGAAGCTTCCTCCCCTGCGATCATTTAATGCCTGAATGAGCCATCGTATCGATTACTTTCCCCTGCAGCAAGACGAAAAATATTAAATTGGGCACCAGAATGATCAGTGCCGCAACAGCCGCTGCCCCTTGGCGGGCCACATTGTTGGCCAGGTTATTCGTCAAGGTAGACAGAAAAAACGGAAAGGTCTTCATATCGTCGTCCTGCATAAAAAACGCGGATGTTTCCAGGTTGCTCCACGAGCTTTGGAAGGCAAGAATCGTCACGGTAGCAACTGCAGGAAGGCAGACCGGAATGACAATTCGAATGAACAGCCCGAACTCATTGGAACCGTCAATTCGTGCCGCTTCGAGCAGCGCATTCGGGATTTGCTCCATAAACTGCTTGAGCAGAAACACGCCGACCGGCAGTGCAACCAGAGGCAGCACATGGCCGAAATAAGTGTTCAGCAGTCCAAGATTGCTGACCACAAGATAACGGGGAATTTGAACCACTTCCGGCGCAAACATCAGCATCAGTACAATCGACGAAAATACGAATGAACGCCCTGGAAACGAATGTTTGGCGAGCGCATAGGCGCATAATGCGCTGACGATCGTTACCGCCAAGACTGTCGCAAGCGAAATAAACAGGCTATTGAACAAATAGCGGGTTAACGGAATAATCGAATTGGATGTTATCCACAGCAGTTCAATAAAATTTTGACTTGTCGGCTCACGCACCAGAAAATTCGGCGGATAGACGAACAGCTCATGGTAGGGCTTGAATGCATGATTGAAAATATAAACGATTGGCAGCAGCATAAATACTGAAAAGAGCACCATGAATGCGATAAAAACAACTCGCGAGATTGAAAATGACTTTTTCAATGATGTCACCATGCCTAGTCCTCCCTGGTGCCGAACAATCTCCAGCTCAATTTATTGGAAAAATACATGAGCAGCAAGAGAAACACGGAGATTGCCGCTGCATAACCCATCTCAAAACGAATAAAGCCATAATCCTGAATATGGTTGACGATCAGGTGTCCCGAATATTCCGGTGTCGGGTTTTTGCCTGACAGCTCAATTCCGATTGCCCCTGTCTTGAACGTTGTGACAATTGCCATGACCGCTCCGAACAGCATTTGCGGCTTCATCGACGGAATCGTAATGTACCACACTTCCTGCAGCTTGTTGCGAATACCGTCAATGCGTCCTGCTTCATACAAAATCGGATCGATATTAAGAATCCCGGCCAGCATCGCCAGAAACCCGACGCCCATGCTTGACCATAAGGTTACCGCAATCATGGAATTCATCAGCAGCAGCGGATCGGTCACCCACAGTTTTGGCACATCGATCAGCCCCTGATTCAGCAGCAGGCTGTTCAAATAGCCAATCCGATCGCCCGACAGCATCGGCAGCCAGATGATCGTCATCGCTACGCCGACCGTCAAAGACGGGGTGTAGATTGCCAGCGCAACCCATTTGCGCAGCTTGCTGCCCAGCAAGGATACGAACCAGGCCAGGAGGAAGGCGGCAATATAGCCGCCAGGCCCGACAATGACCGCGAATTTAAATGTATTAGGCAGCGCATATTTCAAAAATAGCAGATCCTGCGAGATTAAATATTGAAAATTGCTCCATCCGATAAACTGCGGCGTTTCTATCGCATTATAATAGGTGAAGCTCAGACCGATCGCTACGAGGACCGGAACAACAATGAAAGCAATGAAGCACAACATAAACGGCGCAATGAACAAATATGACGTTCGAGCCGACCATACTCTATTCCACATAGCGGTCAATTCCTTCCCACGGCCGGTCAACAACCGGTATATCCAGGTTTTTCAGACGGTTGCCCGCAGCATCGATAAAGCCGAACTCCTCCTGCTTGCGGTACAGTTCGCGGTTAATATCCCGAACAGCCTGTTCCAGTGAAGAGCGGTAATTCACTTTGCTGATGACCGTGCGCACCCAGGCGTTGTTCGTTTCCCGGTCCAGATAGTAGCCTCCGGGCACGTTCGGAATATCCTTGTACCATTTCCACTGATTAAGAATAACCTCGGCATCCTCCTTCTTCCACGGGAGTCTGGTGAATGCTTCAACGTTGGACGTATTCCAGCGGAAGGCAATTCCGTTCACCGCCTCCAGATCAGCGCCGTACTGCTGCTGCACATCTGCCGACAGCCACCATTGCAGAAACTTCCACGCCTCTTCCTGCTTGCGCGATTGTTTGAAAATAACGCCTGTGCGCTGTCCTCCGCCCGCCCAGCGGCTAATTGAGCCGTCCGGCTGCACAGTTCCCGGCATATTGGCGATTTTCCACCGGTCGTTAAGCTCCGGCGCCGCTGCGGAAAGCTGCACATACATATTGTAATCAGATATGCCAATCGGCATCGTGCCATCACGGAAATGCTGGTAGAAGCTAGGCACCTCCGGTTCAATCGCATAGGTATTGAACAAGTCGGTCCATTGCTTGAATGCATGAAAGGCTTCCGGCTTATCCATTGCGGTTTGCAACCCGTTCGGCTCATAGAACTCAACATTGTTCTGATAGAAAAAGTGCGAGAATTGCAATGGATTGATATAGAAATTCATATAATTCTGCTGCAAGGTAGGGAGGATTTGATAGACCTCATCCCAGGTTTGCGGCACTTCAATGCCAAGGCGCTTCAATATATCTTCCCGGTAGAAAAGCACTTGGAACGACTGGGTTTCCGGCACGCCGTAATGTGCGCCATCGTAATAAAGCGGCAGCCAGGAACCGGGACTGAATTGTTCGTATAAATCATCAAACCCGGCAAACTCGGACAAGTTTTGCAAGCTGCCGCGAATGGCAAGATCAACAGGCAAATCTTGCGTAAGTCCAAGCGCAATATCCGGCTGCACGCCAGCAGCATTGGACATTAGCAGCAGTTCCGGGTTCGCCAGCAAATTCACCTTGACTTCAATGCCTGTCTCGGGCGTGAACCATTCATCAGCTAATTGCTGCAGTTGGTCAACATAATCACGTCCGCGCTGCACCCATATGTTCAACTTGTCATCATTTAATTTCGTGATGCTGTCTCTGCTGTCAAAGGAGTAGTAGAAGTTTTCCAGACCGCCCCAGAAACTGTTCCAGGCCGACGCTTCCATATCAGGCTTCTTGCCGCCTTCCGGGATAATATACACCTCATCGAGCTGCAGCCCTTGCTTCAGCAAGGAATCAATAAACAGATTCAGCTTTTCACGGATTGAGCTGATTTCCTCCACGTTGTAGGGAATCTCTTCAGGCTTGCGGAGCAGTGAGCGAATATCTTTGGCCGCCGTATCCAGCCCCTGGCTAATCGAGTCCTTAACACCATTAATTATTTTGACTTCCACAGCAAGCTGTTCCATCTGTTCGGCAATATCCAGCATCCGCTCCGGCAGATCGGGATAATCCCGCTCCATCACCCATGTCCGGTTCCGATCGACGACATTGCCGACCAGCGCCCGCAAATCCCAATCAATCGTATCGAGCAATTCGGAAAACTGCTGAATGCCCCGAATAACCGGCTTGACCGGTGCATGGGTGGATGTAAGCGACAGCGTATGCTCACCCTTCTCCAAATATACATAGTAGGGATTGCTGCTGTTGTCCTCCAGCAATATTCCCTGCCAACTGGCGGAATACGGAAAAGGATAAGCCAAAAATTGCTGAAAAGGCACCTCGCCGTCGATCCGCACCGTCCGAAACGATGTTTTTTGCGCAATCGTATTTTGCAGTGCACGGAATCCGATCGTGTAATTGCCGGACTCCGGCGCCGTGAATGTCCAGATAACCTCCTGATTCTGTTCCGACCAGCGCGCTCCGCCAACCGTATTGTACGTGATGCGTCCTTTCGCACGGGGCACAGTCCGCGGATTCCGGTCTGAAAACAGCTTGATTGAGGTATCATTCTTATAGGTGAAATCTTCTGCCTGCAGCGTCTGCGCAGCCCCCTGCATGCTGGAAGCAACCGGATAAATTGCCAGCGCCTCTTCATATGAAGGAACTGCCTTCGCTGGCACAAGTTCGATTCGCTCCAGCGCGGCCCCTTCATACCCGGCAATTCGCAGCGTATGCTTCCCTTTGGCGAAGTACCACTTGAGCGGCTCCGAATACCCTCCGGTGGAGTCGACAAGCGCTTTCGTACTCCATGACGATACATCCTTGGATCGCGGGCGAATCTCATCGCCATCCCTGTTCGTCAGAATCGGACGGGCATCCTGCCAAGTCCGGTACAAAGCGATGGAACTGGCCTCAGCGAAGGGACGGCTCCCATCGATAGCAATATCCCACAAAATCGGGGTTGTGCTGCCATTGTCTGTGAATGGGTGATAGGTTACATGGATTTCATAAAGTGCGCTCTCCGGCGCATCAATTTCATATTCCACCCATTCTTTGCGCGCCGATTTCCACAGCAGCAAGTTAGATCTGCCTGCGTGCGAGCCGATGTAAAGTGCATTCGGATCGGACACCTGAAGCGGACCTCCCGCATCAACTGCTGCCGCCGATTGGGCTTCCTTGATGCCTTCTGCTCTCCACGCTGCCAGCGCTTCACTGTAATTCCGTTCACTAGATAAATCAGTTTCCTGAAGGCCAGCTTCCTGATGAGCAGCTTCCTTACCATTCGCCAATCCGCTTGGCGCCTGCTTCTGCTTCTGCTGCTCTTGCTCCTGCTGTGTTGCCGTCTGCCCTTCTATCGAGGATTGTGCCAGAGCGGATTGGACAAGCAGCAACATGCTGATGATCAAAATAATACTGCATGCTTTATGCAGCAAGCGGATTTTCACAACGACCCCTCCCCACTCCTGATGACTTGGCTATTCGACAAAACGCTCGCCGCTGTCCGGATGGAAAAAATGAACCTTCAGCATATCAATTCCGAGCCGGACCGACTCATTCTCCGCAAAATGAATCGAAGGACTAACGCGGGCAATAAGCAGGTTCTCCTGGCCAATATCCAAGTAAAGATAGCGGTCAGCCCCCATCAACTCGGTAAATTGATAAGTGCCGTTAATGATCGCTTCCGAGAACAATGCCTCCAGACTAATATTTTCAGGCCGGATGCCCAGCAGCACATTTCGGTTAACCTGATGGTTGCTGCGCAGCGCCCGCGCATGCGCTTCATGAATTTTCAGCTTGAAACGCGAGGTGTGAAACTCTAGCTGTCCGCGTTCATTTTCCTGGATTTTGCCCCGCAGCAGGTTAATCTGCGGCGAGCCGATGAAGCTTGCGACAAACGTATTGCTTGGCATGGAGTAGATTTGCTCGGGCGTGTCAATTTGCTGAATAACCCCATCGCGCATGACGACAATCCGATCAGCCATCGTCATCGCTTCCACCTGATCATGGGTCACATAAATAAATGTTGTGCCCAGATTTTTATGCAGCTTGATGATCTCCATCCGCATCAAGACACGGAGTTTGGCATCCAGGTTGGAAAGCGGCTCATCCATCAGGAATAGCTTGGGGTTGCGCACAATCGCCCTTCCGAGCGCAACGCGCTGCCGTTGTCCCCCTGAGAGCTGGCGGGGCTTGCGCTGCAGAAACGGCTCAATTTCCAATATCCGCGATGCTTTTTTGACAGCCAGATCAATCTCATGCTTTGGCAGCTTCCGCATACGCAGCCCAAAAGCGATATTTTCATAGACACTCATATTCGGATACAATGCATAATTTTGAAAAACCATTGAAATATCCCGATCTTTGGGAGGAAGATGATTGACCAATTGGTCGCCAATATAGACTTCCCCTTCTGATATATCCTCAAGCCCTGCGATCATCCGCAATGTCGTTGATTTGCCACAGCCGGAAGGACCGACAAACACAATAAATTCCTTGTCCTCGATCGTCATATGGAAATCTTTCACGACAGGGTTTTTGTCTTTTCCATACTTTTTGTAGACATGATTGATCTGAATGCTGGCCATGTGTCTCCCCCTGTCACTCTGCTCTAAGCCTTATAAACAAAAAAAGAAGGTAAGCTTCCCGGACTATGATTGTCCTGAAAAGCACCCTCCGTTTGAACGGTCGATGGCTATAATGGTCAAGCGAATTTCAATAGCTTATTAATCCGATGAAATATATATGAATTGTTTTAACTGGCTATTACTATAACAAGCCCCCCAGATGTTGTCAATACTATTGACGATCAGGAAAAGATGATTTATTATTTCTAGTAAATAGATTGGTTTAGTTTAAATTATCCTTCTTATATTGTTATGATCTACCGGACAACCGGACGCCTGGCCTTTAAAGCCACGTGTCCGGTTTTTTTCATTAACTCAAATGAGGTGCTAACGATGGGAGATTCAACTAAAAAGCTTCATTTCAATGTTTTTATTCGGGGCGCTGGCCATCATGCAGGCGCTTGGAAACATCCGCTCGCCAATCCGCAGGGAGAACTGGGGCTCGCGCATTATGCCAATCTGGCCCAAATCGCGGAACGCGGACTGTTCGACTCGCTATTTATGGCTGACAATTACTCCGGCTTGGGCAGAAGGCTTGAACCGTTCACCTTGCTGTCAGCACTCGCCGCTTTAACGAAGCATGTCGGATTTATCGCCACTGTCGGTACGACATACAATGATCCTTACCATATCGCCCGCAAATTTTCTTCTCTGGATCACATCAGCAACGGACGGGCCGCATGGAACATTGTCACCGGCCATTCCCAGGAAGACGCTGACAATTTCGGCACGCCTGGCGGGCATCCCGATCCGGACACGCGCTATGTGATCAGCAATGAATTTGTAGAAGTCGCCAAGCAGCTATGGGACAGCTGGGAGGAGGACGCGCTCGTCTACGACCGCAAAGCCGATGTGATGCTTGATACGAGCAAAGTGCATCAGATTAATTTTAAAGGCGAGTATTTCGCTGTCAAAGGGCCGCTTAACATTCCCCGCCCCCCGCAGGGCTACCCTGTTCTGGTCCAGGCCGGTTCATCCGAAAGCGGCAAAGAACTGGCTGCCAGAACAGCCGAGGTCATCTTTACCGCCCAGCAGACACTTGCCGCCGCCCAGGAGTTTTATCGTGATGTGAAAGGAAGGCTGTCCAAGTACGGCCGGACAGCTAATCAACTGCTCATTATGCCGGGGCTTAGCCCGGTCATCGCAGATACGGAGGCGGAGGCTCGGGAGCTTGAAGCCGAACTGGATGGTCTGGTGAATACGAAGCAATCCCTGAAGCGGTTGTCGAACTACTTCACTGTGGATTTGTCCGAATATCCGCTTGACGCTCCTGTCCCTGTCGATAAGTCGAAACCGTACGGCTTCTCGAATGCAGGCATCACCAGCCGCCACGAAGTCGTCATGGACGCCGCCCGCCGGGAGAAGATGACGATCCGGCAATTTCTGAGCCGCAGCTATGCCGGTCACGGTCATGTATCCTTCACCGGCTCCGTCCTCCAGGCCGCTGACTTCATTGAACGCTGGTTCCGGGAGGGCGGCGCGGACGGGTTTAATATCTTGCCGCCGCTGTTCCCGAGCGGACTGGATATTTTCGTCGATAAAGTCGTCCCTGAGCTGCAAAATCGCGGGTTGTTCCGCACCGCATACGAAGGGACGACACTGCGGGAAAATCTCGGCCTCGCCCGCCCGAAAAATACGAACAAGGCGATCTGGGCCTTGAATAACCGCGAAGCCAACTAAAATTAAAACCGATGCGTGAAGCCAACTAAAACCGATGCTTGAAGCCAACTAAATTAAAACCGATGGATGGAGTGATCTGACGATGAGTTTAGAAACGGTAATCGATGCCGAATTCGGCTGGTATATGCCTACACGGGGAGACGGCCCGTACATTGGCGTCAATTCCGAGCGGGTTGTCGATACCCCTTATATGATCAAAGTTGCCCAGGCCGTTGAAAATGCAGGCTACACCTTCGCACTCATTCCTACGGGGGGCACCTGCACTGACGCCTGGATTATGGGTGCGACCCTGGCGGCGCACACCAAAGTGTTCAAACCGCTGGTGGCGATGCGTCCAGGACTCATTGCCCCGGCACTTGCTGCCCGGATGGGTGCGACGCTCGATGAAGTAACCGGCGGGCGGGCGCTGATCAACATTGTAACAGGGAGCTCCCCCGAAGATATGAAAGCGATGGGCGACCCGCTTGCTTTCGACAAGGAAGCCCGCTATGAGCGGACACTTGAATACATTCGCATCGTGCGTGAATTATGGGTGCGCTCGCATGGCGCCGAAGGACGGCGTCTGCTGGCAGGCGGCAATCTGGCGGCAGGCAATCCGGAGGAAGATACAGAGACGTTTGATTTTGCGGGCAAGCACTTTACCATTGAAGGCGGCAAGAGCTATCCACCGCCTGTGCAGCACCCTCATCCGCCGTTCTACTTCGGCGGGAGTTCGCCGGAAGCCAAGAAAACCGCCGCCGCAATCGCCGATGTGTACTTGATGTGGGCGGAACCGCTCGAATGGATTAAAGAACAAATCGCCGAGGTTGAATTTCATCGAAGCGAGTTGAAGCGCACGGAGGGAACGGATCGGTCCATCCGTTACGGCCTGCGGGCACAGGTCGTCATACGCGATACCGAGGAGGAAGCATGGGCAGCAGCCAAACGGATCGTCAGCAAAGTCGATCAGGAAACGGTCAATGCTACCGAAATTCAATTCTCCGGTTCGCAATCTGCCGGACAGCAGCGCCAAAACGAGGTAAGGGCGCTTGCCAAAGCCAATGACTATGTAATTGGCCCCAACTTCTGGGCCGGGCTGTCCGCCATCCGCGGAGGCGGGGCGATGGCTTTCGTCGGCACGCCGGAGCAGGTGGCTGATCGGTTGATTGAATATGTGGACATCGGCATCTCTTCCTTTATCCTTTCCGGTTATCCGAACCTGGAGGAAGCGACCACCTCCGGCAC
Organism: Paenibacillaceae bacterium; assembly: GCA_004134985.1. Taxonomy (GTDB): domain Bacteria; phylum Bacillota; class Bacilli; order Paenibacillales; family Paenibacillaceae; genus Paenibacillus_D. Next base: position 152,362 of record REGQ01000008.1, read on the forward strand.
AAAGCTGCTGCCGGTCGTCAAGCGCAAGCTGGCTGAGCGCGCTAAGGCGCTGCAAGAGCGCAGCTTGCACGAGCAGGCAACGGTACAGGCGCAAGAAGTGGCGTCGGCACAGGAACTAGCGACAGAACATCTTCAAGCAGGTGCCCAGGAGCAGGGGCGCGTGACGGTCCACGAGCAGGCGGAGACGGAGGCGCAGGAACGAGCGACAGAACATGCGCAAACAAGTGCCCAGGAGCAGGGGCATGGGACGGTGCACGAGCAGGCGGAGACGGAGGCGCAGGAACTAGCGACAGAACATCTGCAAGCAGGTGCCCAGGAGCAGGGGCATGGGACGGTGCACGAGCAGGCGGAGACGGAGGCACAGGGGCAGGAACGAGCGACAGAACATCTGCAAGCAGGTGCCCCGGAGCTGGGGCATGGGACGGTGCGCGAGCAGGCGGAGGCGCAGGGGCAGACGCAAGAGACGCAAGGGCAACTGGTTCAGCGCCAATGATGGATGTCATCATTATCGGCGCAGGGCCTTACGGCATCTCATTGGCAGCCCACGCTCAGGCCCACGGTCTGTCCTATCGGCTGTTCGGCAACCCGATGCATTTCTGGAAAGACCGCATGCCGCAAAATATGTTCATCCGCACGAACCCGGCCTATGTCAATCTGTCGGATGCTGCGGGCAGCTACACGCTGGAGCGATTCGCGGTCGAGACCGGAACCGCGCTCACCCATCCGCTCCCGCGTCCGATTTTCGTCCGCTATGCGCTATGGTTCGCAGAGCAAACGAAGATTGCCTTCACCCGCGATTCCGTCGCATGGGTGAAGCACCGTCAGGGCGGCGACGGCTACGAAGTGCGAAGCGTGAGCGGTGAGCTGTATACGGCGCGCAACGTGATCGTCGCGACCGGCCTGCAGCACTTCGAGTATATCCCCGAAGTGCTGCGGCATTTGCCGCCGTCCATGGTGTCGCATCCGATCGGCTATGCCGACTACAGCGGCTTTGGCGGTCAGCGCGTCGCCGTCATCGGCAGCGGCCAGAGCAGTTGGGAAGCTGCCGCCATGCTCCAGTTGGCAGGCAGCGATGTCGAGCTGCTGTATCGGCGCGAGGAGCCCAATTACAGCGGAGCGGACAATTTTACCTCGGGCAATACGCTAATTGAGTTGGCCAACACCTTCTACGAACTGCCGCAAGCGCAGAAGCAGGAACGTTGGCAAAAACCATCGGGCAGCATCGCCGCCTTCCTCCGTCCCTACGTGGATGGCAAGGTGAAGCAAACCGGCAGCGTAGAGATCCGGCAGGCAGGCGAAACTGCGGATCAGCGTCTTCGGTTGCAGCTCTCGGACGGTTCAGAGCGAATTGTCAATCATGTCATTGCCGCCACTGGCTATTTGATTGACATTGGCAAGCTGCCGTTCCTGCATCCCGAACTGCTCAATACGCTTGTTCGGGAGCACTCCGGCTATGGCATCTTCCCGCAGCTTGATCGCAGCTTCGAGAGCAGCTTGCCCGGCCTTTACTTCGCCGGACCGCTGGCTTCGCACAGCCATGGCCCAGGCCACCGCTTTATTGCCGGGCTGCACAAAGCGTGCTCCGCGATCATTCCGCAGCTTGCCTACAATAGTACGGTATAGCAGTGAGTATAGAATTGAATGTAGCAATTTCGCAGCATACTGTGTAAGTGCAACAGATGGTGCTGCGTAGCATATCGCAATGTTTATAGCAATGCATTTATCACTGCATTCAGCACTGGGCACGTACTGCCCATAGTAGCCACTCAAGTAATAGAGCCGCCTTGGCGTTGAGCCGCATACCTGTCGGAGTCGAGCGGACAGAGAATCCGCTATTTGTGACAAAAAGCAGGTTTTGGCAAGTTTCGCGGACACTGGGAGGCTGTCGATTAATTGTTCATAACTTTTTTTCTAGCCTGAAAACGCCTCTCAGATCGAATTTTTACCACCAGTAATATTATTTGAGAAATAAATCGATCTGAGAGTCTTCTATATAAGTTGAACGAAAGAAGTGTCATAGGGGATAAATTGTTGTATTTTGTACAACATTTCCAGACGTAGGAGCCGATTCTGGTGAAATTATTGTAAAATATACAACAATTCTCAAAACAATTGACTTTTACAGCTAAAATATTGTAGTTTTTACAACAATTTTACTTTTGTCACGGGCGTTTGATTGTTGTGGTTGGCTGCCAACACATATCACTCCACGCGCTGTGCGACACGCGATAAAACACAAAATTTGTTCCCTTCTCTGTCCCCTTGCGATATTCAATCGTTCAACTTCTATAGAGGATCAAAAACGCCAAGATTAAAACGGTCCACAATGAATCGACACGCTCACTGGTTCCGTTAATGCTCCAAATGAGGCCCGTTTTAGGCGGTTTTTCTAAAAATAACGGAACGTCTGACCGCGCCGGCACGCAAAAAAACCATCAGCCCGCGCTCCGAAAGCGGTTGATGGTTTTTCTTGTAAGGTCTATGCTTGTCGTTCGCAAAACATACAGCAACGACGTTGTCACCTGTTTTCTGCAACACGCGCAGCTCCCAGCGCGCGGTGGGGCGATACTTTTTGGCAGTCAACCACACGAAAGAAGCAGAAGTTGCACAGCTGCGAGCTTGCGTGCCTACGAGCACGCGAGCCTACAAACCTCCGAGCTTACGTGCCTGCGTGCCCGCGAGCTTGCGAGCCTACGAGCCTGCAAGCCCGCAACCGCCGAGCCGCGTCTCCCCCATTGCCTGGGTTTAATGCGTTTGTTATAGCTCCCAGCCCGGCAAATAGCTTTTCGTATTGTGCAGCATGCGCTCAAACAACTCGGCAGCCTTGGCCTCGGATAACTGAACGAGCGGATCATTGCTGAATGCTTTGAATGCCAATTCCTTATCCTTGTTCAGCGCAGCCTGCAAGGTCAGCTCCTGGTTGGCAACATGCCGCATCACGAGTGTCTGCACATCATTGGGAAGCTGTCCGGCAACGACCGGCTTCACGCTGTCATAGCCGAATACGGCGTTCGTTTCCACGACCGCTCCGGTAGGAAAGCCTTGCAATTGACCACGGTTTGGCAGGTTGACATTAGAGGTCAGCTCTCCCATGCCGAGCACTGCTTTGATCATGTCGATCCCCTCTTCGCCGGTAGCCTTCAACACGAACGGCTCCTCGCCGGAAGCGAGACGCTGGCCTTTCGCGTACAGCTCATCACGATTCTTCTTCCGCCAATCGACCGTCGTCAGACTGAACTTCCAGTTCCGTACAGTCTCCGGATCGCGCAAATAGCTGTCCCCTGACATAAATTCCGCTAGATGCCTGTCGCCCGCTGCGGCGATTAGGCCGTATTTCTGAAACAGATCGAACTTGACGCGCTGTGCGGACGAGAAATGATCATTCATCCAATGTCCGGTGTCGTTATTCTCGAACCCTGCCGCATAATGCTCCGCCACAAAATCCCGGTAAAGCGGGAACAAATCAGTCCCCTGGTAAGATGCCTGATCAAGCCATGTAAAATGGTTAATGCCTAGCACATTGACTTTAATCTCACGGCGGTCGATGAAATCAACCCCCAGTTTTCTTTCCATCATCGAGGCCAGCAACTGCTGTGTGCCGAACACTTCATGACAGCAGCCGATCGCCTTCACTTCAGGAAACACCTCATACAAAGTGCGCGTGCAGAGCGTCATCGGATTCGTGTAGTTGATCACCCATGCTTGCGGAGCGTACTGACGCAGCGCCTGCGCGATCTCCACATAGAGCGGGATTGTGCGCAGCGCACGCACGATTCCGCCCGGACCAACCGTATCGCCGACAGCCTGATAAATGCCGTATTCCTCTGGCAAATGTACATCCGATGCCATCTCGTCAAATGTTCCAGGCAAGATCGAGATGATGACAATGTCCGCACCCTGAAGTGCATCGCGCAGCCCAGGATGCGCTTCATAACGCCATTTGCCCACCACATCGGCCCGCTCTGACAGCTTGTTGCCGATGATTGCGTTCTGTGCGGCAGCATCATGATTGATATCGTATAATCGGACCGTTCCCGAAAGCTGCGGCTCCATCGCCAAGTCGCTCATTAACCCCCAAGCCCAGCCTCTGGAGCCGCCTCCGATATATGCAATCTGAACATCCTTGCCCAACTGTTCCGTCGATTTCATTTTCTTCCTCCCCATTGTCTATTTGTCTGGTTTGCAGCCATGCCGCTTTAGCCCTTCAATCCTGTCGTGGAGATGCCCTCAACAAAATACTTTTGTGCCAAGAAAAAGAGCAGCACACATGGCACGATGCTGATGACGGACATCGCCAGCACCTGGTTCCAGGAAACCACGGAAGAGGTGTCGAGCGTCATCCGCAATCCGAGCGATACGGTATATTTTTTGACACTGCTTATATAAATAATCGAATTAAAGAAATCGTTCCATGTCCACATGAATTGAAAAATCCCGACCGAAAAAATCGCCGGCTTGCAGAGCGGCAGTAGAATGCGCATCAAAATCGTAAACGAATTGCATCCGTCGATTTTCGCAGACTCGTCCAGCTCACGAGGTAGTCCTCTAAAAAATTGCACAAGCATATAGATGAAGAAGGCCGATGTCGCAAAAGCCGCAGGCATAATAAAGGGCAAATACGTATCCAGCCAGCCAAGTTTGTTAAATAAAATGTAACGCGGAATCAAAACCGATGAATCTGGCAGCATCAGCGTGGCCATCATCAGTGAGAACAGAAATGTTTGCAGCGGAAAACGAAATCTCGAAAATCCATAAGCGACAATGACACTGGAAACGATCGTAAATATCACCGTCGGCACAACTAAGATGAAGGTATTAACAAAAAAGTCCTGAAATCCATATTGACCCGTTCCTGCCCAACCCTTGGCATACGAATCCCACACATAATTTCCTGTAAACAGACTGCTGGAGCCGAATATATCCTTGTTTGTTTTGAAGGAAGAGACGAACAGCCAGATAAGCGGGTAGACCATGACAAAACCAAGAGCGGAAAGCAGCGCATAGGAACCCCATTTGTTGGAGCGAAGCCGAGTTATGATCATTTGCCCTTCCCTCCGTCTTCGTAGTAAACCCAGCGGTTTGAACTCTTAAAGATGACTGCGGTTACTGCCATAATAATAACGAATAAGATCCATGAAAGTGCTGACGCATATCCCATTTTGAAAAAGCTGAAGGCTTCTTCATAGAGTTTGAGCGCATATAAATAGGTTGATTTCATCGGTCCGCCGTTCGTAATAACGAAGGCGCCAGTAAAATCCTGAAATGCATTGACAAGCTGCATAATCAGGTTGAACAATACAATTGGCGTCAGCATCGGCACTGTAATGGTGAAGAACATCCGTGTTTTCGATGCGCCGTCAATCGATCCGGCTTCATATAAGTCATTCGGAATTTGCTTCAGCCCGGCCAGGAACAGCACCATCGAAGATCCGAACTGCCATACAGACAGCAGACCAAGCGTGTACAACGCCACATCCGGACTGCCCAGCCAATCGACTGCCGGGATGCCAATGCGCCCGAGCATACTGTTCACTACGCCTTCCTTCATGAACAGAAAACGCCACAGTACCGAAATCGCCACACTCCCGCCCAGAATGGAAGGCAGATAATAGACAGTCCGGAAAAAATTGATCCCGCGCAGCTTCGCGCTCAGCAGCAGGGCGACAAACAAAGCGAACGCCAGCTTGACCGGCACAGCCAGAAAAACATAAATGGTCGTTACTTTGAGCGCCTGTGTAAACCCTGGGTCATCTGTCAGTATTTTTTTGTAATTGTCCAGGCCTACAAAATTTGGGGTGCTCACCATGTTGAAATCCGTGAACGAATAATAGAAGGACATTATAAACGGGTACAATTGAAAAATAAGCAACCCGATGATCCACGGGAGAACATAAAGCAAGCCAATATGTTGATACGTTTTTCTTTTTAATGACACGGGCTCATCAGTTCCTTTCTTCCGGCAATTGTTGCGGACGGGCTGATCACTCGCCCGCCCGCAGCCTATTACTGCCGTCCTTTAAGCTCTTCCAGCTTAGACTCAAGTGACTTGACCAATTCTTCCGCGCCGCTCTCAGGCGTCAATCTGCCATAAGCGACTTTTTCGATCACATCGGTTACGATTGCCAGTACTTCAGAATTGGTTGAGAGCGCATTGTCGACCATGCCGGCATTTTCCAGCCCCATCTCGACCGCTCTTGTAATCGTTGGATCAATCTTCCCTGCTTCTACCGCCGCTTTCTGGGCGTGAGACGATGCCGGAACCGAGCGTACATCGCCGAGCAGGGCCGCAGCCTCTCCGTCATTCATTAGCCAGTTAAGAAACTTGACCGCTTCCTCCGGATGCTTCGACTTGCTGCTGACTGCGAATAATTGCGAAGGACGCACGAGCACCGCTGTATCCTTGGCATCCTTGTCGATGACCGGCAGCGCTGTCGTCACCTCGGAGCCTTCCGGCAATACATTGCGCAGCGAAATCAGCGTGCTGCTCATCGCGGAAATCATCGGAATATCTTCATTAATCCATTTCAGATTTTGCTCTGTCTTTCCGTAGAACAAATCGGCTTCCCCGAGCGGCTGGTATACGCCGTCTTTCATCGATTTGTCCATCCATGAGAGAGCGCTTTCCGCATCTTCCTGTGTAAAGCCCAATGTGTAATCTTCTTTAATCCACTGGGAACCCGTACGCTGTTTCAGCATGTTGGTCAAATCCATAATCAGCATCCCATGATCTGCGAACAACAGATGCTTGGAGTTATCGGCAGCATGAAGCTTTTTGCCTTCCTCATAGATCGTATCCCAATCCCATTGAATGTCTGTCGGAATGCCGAGGCGCTCGGCTGCCGTCTTGTTAATGACCATCGCATACGCGTTCACTCCGGTTGGCAAAGCAACCAACTTGTCATTATATACACTGAAGTTGTTCAAAAAGTCATCGTCAAATCCGTCAAGCGACAGTCCTGACTGGTTGCGCAAATCAAGGAAGTTATCGCTGCGCGTCAATTCCTTCATCCACGGAACGTCTAGCTGCATAATGTCGGCTGAAGTTACGCTTGTCAGCTGTGTTTTCACCTTTTGCTCATAACCGTCGTAGCCTTGATATTCCGCTTCGATCTTAACGTTCGGCTCGATCTCCTTGTACGCATCAATCGCCGCCAACGTCGCCTCATGCCGTTCCTGGCCACCCCACCAGCTAAAGCGGAGTGTCACCTGATCACCCTTTTTGCCTGTATCTGTGCTGCCCTCCGTTCCGCTTCCCGAAGAACAACCGGTAATGAGCATTACGGATGCAATAACGAATAACATGCCTTTTACCCACTTCTTTTGTCGTTTCATTGCTTCTATCTCCCCCTTCTTATTGTGAAACCGCATACTCTTTATTATAATTACAGCATTCTCCCTTTATAAGGTCTCTCATCTTAGATTCGCGTATCCTCTTTTAAGCAAATCTCGGAAAACGTATCTTAATATTAGGATTAGTATCATTATTATCGGGAATTAATTGGACATTGTCGAATTCAATCTAAAACGTTTTCACTAATGGTATAATAAAAGCATTGCCAGATATTCGAACGAGGTGATATCTTATGTACAATTTGTTGCTTGTTGATGACGAGGCAGACACCAGAGAAGCTTTGTCCAACTACTTTCCTTGGCATGACGTGGGATTCCAGATTGTCGGACAAGCCGGGAATGGCAAGGAAGCGCTTGAACTACTGGCCAGAGCGGAGCAGCCGATCGATGTGATTTTGACGGACATCAAGATGCCTGTCATGTCCGGGATCGAGCTGGCTGAAGCGGTCTATGAGCAGAAGCGTCCGGTACAGGTCATTTTCTTGAGCAGCTACCGTGAATTTGAATATGCCCAGCAAGCGTTAACATATCGTGTCAAAAACTATATTCTGAAGCCTGCGAAATACCAGGTTCTGCTTGACGTGTTCGGAAAAATCCGCGAGGAAATGCAGGCCGCACAAGAAATCAGCGCACCAGCAAGAAACAATGAGGATGCCCACCTGCAGGATGAAGGCGGCATCATTTCCAAAATTAAAGCGTACATCCGCGATGGCTATAAAGAAGCTACGCTGGAGGATGCGGCCAAGCAAGTTCACTTGAATGCCAATTATGCGAGCTACCTGTTCAAGAAAAAAACAGGGCAGAACTTCTCCGAATATTTAATTCAAGTGAAAATGGAAGCGGCTGCAAAGCTGATGCTTAACAACCATTTTAAAACGTATGAGATCAGCGAGATGGTCGGGTACAGCAACGCCAAAAACTTTACACGGACGTTCAAAAGCTTCCATGGGAAAACACCAAGTGAATATCGGAATGGATCATGTCAGCAATGAAAGAGCGTTATTTTATTAAACATTTGGCTACTTTTCTTATCCCGCTGATGTTTCCGCTGCTCATTCTGGGCTCCTTGTCCTTCTTCACGACCCAGCACAGCATGAAATCCGATATTAACCAAAGCAGTCAACGGCTGCTGCTGCAATCCAAGCAGCAGTTGGAAATGATTTTGCATGAATTGGATACGCTGAAGCTGGCCATGTACCAGAACGCCAAAGTGTTCAATGACTTGTCCACCGTTTTGCAAAATCCGAGCTATACGTATGAGAGCTCACAATCGTACCAGATTATATCCAGCTACATTTATGCGCTTACGGCGTCTAAACCCTATATCCATTCGATCTATTTCTATGTGGAAAATCCGTACAACCGGTTTATTTCTTCGCTTAACGGGCTGTCGGAGATCGATAAATTTAACGACAAGGAGTGGTTCGAGGATTTTCTCGCCTACGAAGGGGCACCTGCAACCTGGACATCACGCCGAACGACCAAGTTGTATGAATTCGAATCAACCGAGCTCGTTACGATTCATAATGTGATTGCCGCCCGCAAAATCGGCATATTTCTAAACATACGGCCGGGCTATATCGAAAATCTGCTGCGTAATATTACGTCTTTTGATGGGCAGAAGCTGCTCATTTTGGATGAAGCCAACCGTATCCTGTTTTCCAGCACGAGCAGCTTCACGCTCTCGGACGACGAAAAAACGCAAATTGCTGAACACCCGCTCTCCTTCTTCGACATGGAGTTTGCTGGCGGCAAAGTCAACGTAACCAAGGTTGAATCGGAGCAGTATCAATGGAAATACGTTTCCATTATTCCGCATGCCTCCTTATATGAAGCGCCATCGCGCATTTTGTCCTATACGATTGCTTTTGCTTGCCTTTCCTTTGTTGGGGGACTGCTGCTGACCTACTATCTTACCCGGCGAAACTATCGGCAGCTGTTGGCGATTACATCATTGATCCGCTCTGCAGAGAATGATCGCACGCCGTTATCCTCTCCGAAGAAGGTGAAGGATGAATACTCGTACATCATTCAAAATATGGTCAAACATTTTATTGAACACCGCTATATCCAGACCCAACTGTCCGAAAAGAAATATAAGCTGCAGGTGATGGAGTTGCTGGCGCTGCAGGCGCAAATCAACCCCCATTTTCTGTATAACACATTAAACTCTATTTACTGGGAGTCCGTCGGTTTAACAGGCAAACCGAACCGGGCAAGCGAGATGATCGAGGATTTGTCGGACATGCTTTCCTACTCCTTCAGCAACCCGACCAACAGAGTCACCTGGGACGAGGAGATTATTAATACGGTTAGCTACATTAACATTCAGAAAAAGCGGTACCGGGAAAAATTCGATGTTATCTTCGAGTTTGATGAGGAAATACGGCAATTGCACACGATGAAGCTGCTGCTGCAGCCGCTGGTGGAAAACGCGCTGTATCATGGCATTAAAGAGAAGGAAGGCCTTGGCCTGATCAAAATAAAAATCGGCGTACGCGGGGATAAACTGCGGCTGATCGTCATCGACAACGGCGTCGGAATTTCCAAGGCGAGGCTGGAGGAAGTAAGGCATTCATTGCGGGACACGGATGAGCCAATTCGGCATATCGGGCTGATTAACACGAACAAGCGTCTGCGGCTGATGTTCGATATGAAGTATGATTTTCAGATCAAAAGCAAGCCAGGGCTCGGCACGGCCATTATCATTCTGATGCCGCTGCTGCAAGACGGCGATTGATGCGCAGCGCCGTGGTCACGCCGGGCGGTGACGCCGCCCCGCTGCCTGCGACAGCGGGGCGCCGGCGAGCGGACGCTGCGGGCGATCGCGCGTGGGCGGCGGTGCGCGGGCACAGCGGGAGCAGCCGGCGGGCGCGATCGACTGACCCGGTGCGTGAGCACAGCGGGGGCAGCGCGCGGGCGCGCTGAACTGGCCCGGTGCACGAGCACAGCGGGGGCAACGCGCGGGCGCGCTGAACTGGCCCGGTGCACGAGCACAGCGGGGGCAACGCGCGGGCGCGATCGACTGCCCCGGTGCACGAGCACAGCGGGGGCAGCGCGCGGGCGCGATCGACTGACCCGGTGCACGAGCACAGCGGGGGCAACGCGCGGGCGTGATCGACTGCCCCGGTGCACGAGCACAGCGGGGGCAACGCGCGGGCGTGATCGACTGGCCCGGTGCGCGAGCACAGCGGACCGAGCCAATATACTGTAAAAGTGCAGGATTTTCACCCATAATGACTAGGTTTGAAGGAAAATCCTGCATTAATGCAGGATTTTTCACCCATATCAATACAAAACTGAACTTTTTCGGAGTAAATACTGCACATTTACATCATTTTCCCCTTATCAGTCCATTCCGAGCACTAAATCCTGCACATTTACGTTAATTTCACACAACGAGCTCATTCTGATCATTAATCCTGCACTTTTTACAACAATTCTCCCTAACGAGCTCATTCCGAAAACTAATCCTGCACATTTACCATTCTCCACAACAAGCTCATCCCGAGCGCAAACTCCAGTTCAATGGCATCTAGTTAGTTGACTTACTCAGGTGGGCGGCGGCAAATTATACTCATTATCCAGACTGCGAGGAAACCCGCCAGAAAAGGCAATAAAGGCAACCATACCTCATCGCATGCCATTAACTATAATTAAAGAGCGAGATGCTGGGAAGATCCCCCTACATCCCGCTCTTTGGTCCGCCTGCTTCAGGATTATAGCATCCAAAGTAGGTTATTGTTATGAATTGAGTTATTGGAATTAGATATTGGGATTAATTATTGAATTGATTAATTGAAATAAGTTATCGAAACGAACTATTGAAATCGGTAACCCTGTCCCTCGATAAAGTCGTGCAAATGCTCGCGCAGCCGATCCTTGTTAAACCGGAACGCCATCTCTTTCGACCAGTTCGTGTCCTTGCCTCCCCCGGCACGGGATTGATAGTACTGATGTGTCACATCATTATAAGCGCGGATGCTCTCGTCAAAGGCTGCTTCGCTATAAACCTCCTCATGATAGATCGCCGCCTGCGGCAAGCGCGGCCGGAGGTCGGGCGACTGGTCAGGCACGCCTACGCACATGCCAAACACTGGATAGACGAGCTTCGGCAGCTGCAGCAATTCCGTTGCACGCTGCGGATTGTTGCGTATGCCCCCGATATATACGGTGCCAAGTCCCAGCGATTCGGCTGCGATGGTTGCATTCTGAGCCGCCAACGTAGCATCAATGGTCGCCAGCAGAAAGGACTCGACATTTTGCGCAAGCTCAAAGTCGGGCTGTCCAAGCTCCTGCCTGACCGCCGTCTGGTTCCGGTTAAGGTCAGCGCACCATACAAGCAGCAGCGGAGCTTGCTCCACATGCTTCTGCCCCCCCGCCAACTCGGCAAATTGGCGTTTCGTCTCCGGATTTTTAATGCCTACGATGCTGAACGCTTGAACATTCGATGAAGTCGGAGCCGCTTGCGCAGCATTCAAAATATGTTTCAGTTGCTCTGCTGTCACCGGATCTTCTGTAAATTTGCGAATGGAACGATGCGATAGCAATTGATTAATTACTTCAGTCATTGCAGGGCCTCCTAGATTGTTAAAATCTCTGCAGCAGGCATAGCTGGCAGCTGCATGCCAAAAATAAAAAAAGAGCACAAGCATTCCTTGTGTCTCCAGTCGTCTGGTCAACATCGTGCATTTATGATTATCCCTACTAAACTCACTATCTAACTTGGTCTAATATAACTATAAGATACCATTAACTCATTGTAATATCAACTGGAAGCGGACAGATCGAGATGATGCAAGTGGCGCGTATTCGCCTGGCGGGTTAATCCGAAATTATCACGCAATGTCGTTCCTTCATATTCGGTTCGGAACAAACCGCGGTTCTGCAGCTCAGGGATGACTTTATCTACAAATGTCTCCAGTCCTGTCGGAAATAGCTGCGGCATCACGTTGAATCCGTCCGCCGCATCATTCGACAGCCAATGCTCAATGAAATCAGCAGCCTGCAGCACGGTCCCCGTAAACGTAATATGTCCATGTCCGCCATTGCTGCGGTACAGCAGATCGCGAATCGTGAAGTTTTCCCGTCTCGCTGCATCGATAACCGCCTCTTGACGGCTGCGAATGCCATTGAATGCCTCGGCGCGTTTCGCCTTGTCGAGCGGTACAGGCGCATCCAGCGGATAATCGGCCAAATTGACCTCGAAACGCTCGGATAACTGTTCCAGCGCCTGCTTCGTATCAACATAGGAATGCAACTCCTCCTCCAGATCGCGCGCTTCCGCTGCCGTCTCCGCTACGATCGGTGCAAATCCAGGGAGGATGAGCAGGTCGTCAGGGGACCGTCCATATTTGGCCAGCCGCGATTTTAGATCGCTGTAGAACTCGTGTCCTGCACCGAACGTCTGCTGCGCTGTAAATACAGCCTCCGCCGTGCGGGCTGCCAGTTCCTTGCCCCGCTCCGAAGAACCCGCCTGGACAAGCACGGGATAGCCCTGCGGCGATCTTGGAATATTGAGCGGCCCTTTGACCTTGTAGGTGCTGCCTTTAAAATTAATTTCGTGCACCTTGCTCTCATCGAACAGCACGCCGTTCACCTTGTCATAGACGAGCGCATCGTCTTCCCAGCTATCCCACAACTGTTTGACAACCTCTACGAATTCCTCGCCGGAATCGTAGCGTTCCCCATGCTCAGGATGCTCCTGCCTGCTGAAGTTATGCGCAGCCGAGCCAGCGCCCGTCACAATATTCCATCCTGCCCGTCCGCCGCTAATATGATCCAGCGAAGCAAACTGCCTTGCAACATGAAACGGCTGATTATAGACGGTGCCAACCGTAGCAATCAGGCCGATATGCTTCGTTGCAGCAGCCAATGCGGACAATAAAGTGAACGGCTCCAGTTTGTTCACCCCGCCCACATAACCGTCCGCCAGAAACACAGAGTCGAATCGTCCGCGCTCCGCCGTTTGGGCCAGTTGAATCAAATAGTCAATATCATTGACCAGTTCCGGCCGCGCATCGGGATGGCGCCAGGAACCGGCATGATGGCCTGTCGGCACAAGAAATACATTCAAATGCGCTTTGCGCTTGCGTTCATTGCTGCTCATCCTCGCTCACTCCTTTTCGTTCAACCGCTAATGGAATACCGGATATTCGCTGGCCGCGCCAGCCCGAGATTCTCCCGTAATGTTGTGCCTTCATAAGCCGTGCGGAACAACCCGCGGTTTTGCAGTTCAGGGACCACTTTATCCACAAAATAATGAAGTCCGCCTGGATAAAGCTGAGGCATGACATTGAAGCCGTCCGCACCGCCGTTGACGAACCAGTTTTCAATCAGATCGGCAAGCTGCAGCGCTGTCCCCGTAAACGTATAATGTCCCCGCGCGCCTGCAAGACGGTGAACCAGCTGCCGCAAGGTAAGCTTCTCCCTAAGCACCAGATCGAGAATGAGCTGATGGCGGCTTTTCATCCCGTTTACCTGCTCGGTTGTCTGCACTTCTTCCAGCGACAACGGCTCATCAAGCGGGTACCGGGACAGATCGACGCCCAATCGGTCGGACAGTCTGCTGATCGCCTGCCCTTGATGGGTCAGCTCGAACAAATCATTTTCAATGTCGCGCGCTTCTGCCGCCGTATCTGCCAGTATCGGACTAAGTCCAGGCATTATTTTCAGTTGTGACGAATCGCGTCCATATTTCCCAAGGCGAGACTTCACATCGGTATAGAAAGCTTGCGCTTCCCCCAGCGATTGCTGCGCGGTAAAGATGACCTCCGCCGTCTTGGCGGCAAACTCCTTGCCGGTTTCGGAAGAACCGGCTTGCACAAGTACAGGGTACCCTTGGGGTGGGCGCGCAATATTAAGCGGACCTTTGACCGCATGCCAACTGCCACGAAAATCGATGTCATGCACTTTTGCCCTGTTGATGTGTACGCCCCCGATTTTGTCATTGACGATTGCGTCATCCTCCCAGCTATCCCACAGCTGCTTGACGATCTCCGTGAACTCCTCGGCAATTTCATACCGCTGATGATGGGGCGGATGGGCCTCCCTGCTGAAATGAAAGGCTGCCGCTCCGGCGCCTGTTACAATATTCCAGCCTGCCCGGCCCTTGCTGATATGATCGAGTGAAGCGAACTTGCGCGCAACATGGAATGGTTCATTATACGTCGTCTCCACAGTGGCAATCAGTCCAATATGCTTGGTTGCCACCGCAATCGCGGAGAGCATCGTGAATGGTTCCAGCCGACCGGCCTGCGCCCAGTAACCGTCCGCCAAAAATACGGAATCCAGCAGTCCCCGCTCAGCGGTCTGAGCCAATTGCTGATAATGATGAATATTTACACCCTTCTCCGGCTCCGCATCCGGATAGCGCCAGGATGCTTCATGATGTCCTGTCGTAGCCAGAAAAGCATTCAAATTCAACTTTCGTTCCTTATGACGATGATGCATTGCTTTCCCACCTTTCCCAAGTTGTTGTCAACACAGCAGTCTGTGCATGTCAATGGCGTCAAAACTGCCCCAGTGTTGTTCGCAATGTTTCCACATCTTTGTTGATTGTCTCGGTTGCTTTGCGGATCGCTGAATTGACATCGAGACCGTTAATGGCAAGATCCTCTGCCGCCTCGGTGAGCCGCACCGTAATTTCCGCTTGATACGGATGAATATAATGCTCCTGGATCGGCTCGCCGATGA
The DNA here is from genome assembly GCA_004134985.1 of Paenibacillaceae bacterium. Taxonomy (GTDB): domain Bacteria; phylum Bacillota; class Bacilli; order Paenibacillales; family Paenibacillaceae; genus Paenibacillus_D. The sequence continues at coordinate 167,407 of REGQ01000008.1, forward strand.
AAACATTTTGAACGCTTTTGCCCTGCAATACCGGAATGTCCAACCCATAGTCCTCTTCAAGCTCCGGATTGATTACCGCCGGAACGCGCCCGTTGCGTGCAATGATGCGCTGTCCCTCGTCAGACAAAATTTCCGCAATAACCTGGAACGCTTCATCTTTATGCGGACTTTGGCTATTTACCGCCAGCGCATGAATCTGGGACTCTCTCGTTTTGCCTAACTGATCGCTGAAATTCGGCACCGGCGCGATATCCCAATTGAAGTCGACTCCCTGCTGGCGCAATTCCTCAAGCGGTCCGACCATATTCGCCAGCCACGAGGCCCGCATGGCAATTACCTGATCTTTCATAAAGTGGTCCCGTGTCCAGTTCCATGTCTTATCCGGCGTTACGTAGCCAGGAATTTCAAAAATACGCTTCTGCAGTTCAAAAATACGCAGCCATTCCGGCGTATCAAGTCCCGCATTGCCTGTCTCCCGATTAAGGATCGGCTGCCGCAGCGATTTGGCAAGACCAGTCAAGTTGTCTGCCGCCAGTCCGATATAATGCACGCCGTTTTCCGTTCTGGTCAGTTGGGCAGCCAAGTCCAGCGCCTCATCCCAGGTCAGCTGCTTCTCAGTCGGGTACGAGACGCCAAACTTGTCAAAAATATCTTTATTGTAATAGAGCACATGCTGATTAATATTAAATGGAAGGGCCAGCACAGCGTCGCCTTTTCCTTTCGTAATATCTTTGATATATTCGATGCCAATCGGCTTCAGCCGGCTTAGATCAAAATTGTGCCTGGCAATCAGCTCGCGCAAATCCTCATAGACGCCCGTCCGGATGACCCGCTGCTGCACACTGCCAAAGATCAGGTCAGGAATATGCGTAGAGAGCACTTCCTCCGGTGTCGTCGTCGCTGCGGGCGTAATTCGCGTAATTGTCACATTCGGATACTTCTGATGAATAGGACCAGCGATCATGGCCTCGAATTCGACATCGGTGAAGGTCGCGCCAGTACTGAAAAAGGTCAGGTTCAGCGGCTCGTCGCCCAGCTTTTTGAAACCATTCTGTCCTGCACGCTCGTCTGATGCGCTTCCCGCTTCCCTGACTTCCGCCTTTCCCTGCCCGCCATTGCCGGCGCCCGCTGCGGGGGAACCTGCATTTTTGCTTGCTCCACAGGCAGCTAACAGCACCGTAATTAAAATGAGTGTGATCGCAAAGGTGAGTTTTTTCATTTACCATTCCCTCCCGATAATCATAATGAAAAAAAAAACCGAAGCTGCCGCTAGGGCAATCTCCGGTTTTCCGGTGGATAATATAAATAATACACACTAATCCAATTGGTTTAATCATTATTGTGTTATGAATTTATCATCTACACGTAATTTTGTCAACATTTCCCTTGAAATATTTTATGTAAACTTACTGTCATAACAACATTATCCTATTGAAAAATCGACTTGAAAATTCATCCATTGACACTTCAGAGCTGCAGTGCTACTATAGCAATCAATGCCGACAATATTAATCGGAATTCATTAAGGGAGAGATCATGATGCAAAGATCCGTATCACCTGCAGTCAAATATTTGGCTGCCTTTATGCTGTCCGCAGCATTGTTCATCAATACCGCAATTCTGCCTGCAAGCGCAGCAACAGCAAATGTCGAAAGCCCACAGGAGTACGCCGTCTTCCTCAAAGACAAATACAATGTGACGGTCGCTTCTGAAGCAACCAAAGGCGATTTCATTCAACAAGTGGCTGCAATTATTGGAAACCCAAAAACAGAGAAAGCTGTCGCTTTCACTGATGTAGCTGCTGCTGATTCACTTTACGCGAGCGCTGCTGGCCTTTATGGCAAAGGTATTTTGTCCGGAACGACCGTTCAACCTGAGCAACCGCTGAAATCATGGGTAGCCGCGTTGATTGCACTGCGCGCTGCCAACTTGCAAGAGCTGGCATTTACTTATCCGCAAGAGAAAGTAGACGCTGCACTGGCTAAACTGGGTTCGCCAAGCGGTTTGAACACTGCAACTGCACAGGAGCTGGCTGCTGCGGTGGACACGGGTCTGATCCCTGCCGAATACTATGGCGAGTTTAAAAGCAATGCTGTTGCTTCATCTGAGCTGACTCAGGTTTTGCTTGGCAAAGTGCTGACTATTAACGGCAAATACAAACAATATATCGGTTCCGTAAGCGATCCTGATATTTATTCGAAATTTTACACAGCTTACACCACTTCCAATATCATTCAAATTCCAGAACTGCAGGAAGTTGTGGACAGTGCATTGAAGCAAGACATCGTTACAGGCTACAATCTGAAAGATTCCCGTTTTGATTCCAACTTTGTAGAATCATTGTCGGTTACTTACGGACACTCCAATGTTAAGCATGCACTGCAGTTGATCGGACTGCTGCGCAGCGAAGGTCTGGATGCAAAAGTACAATTCGAGCCAAAAACTTCGGCTTATATCCACATGAAAGAGTGGGGCGAGCCGCGCATCGACGATACAAACACAGCAGTTCTGACGGAAAGCGGCAATTATATTAATTATGCAAAAGAGTATGACATTAAATTTGAGTTTGCAACTGCAGCAGACAAAGAAAAATTCAACAGCATCATTTTGGCTTACGCTAAAAAAGATGATAAAGACCAAAAAGGCTTGATTGCCGGTTCATGGTTCCAACCGCTTTATTACACGCTGACGCAAGCAGAAGGCTACAAGCAAATTGCCAACAACAAAATTGTTGATGGCCACTACTATGCTCAAACCTTCTCCCTGCCAGATAAAACAGACGAGATCGCCAAAGGCTTTGCCAAAGTTGATCCCGATGTTAAAGTATCCACTTACACTTTCTGGGTAGACGGTCCTTTCTTCAACTACCTGAACGGTGAAGGTCTGTAAGCGAGCAATCGTAACGGGCTAGGCCGTCTTGAAAGCGAAAGAGGCCAATCCCATCGAAAATAATAAATCCCCCGCCTTCACTTAAGAAGGCGGGGGATTTGTTATTTTGCACACAAACCACAATTATGCCAACAAAGGGATTAATTCCTCCAGCGAATTGACGATATAATTCGGGGAATATCGCTGAGGCAGCTCCCTATTTTTCCGATTGATCCACGCAGACTTTATTCCTGCATTTTGAGCGCCTGCAATATCACTCGTCAGCGAATCGCCAATGTGCAACACCTCTGCGGGTTTAAGCTGATGTGATGCAAGGACTGTCTCAAACATCTCCGGCCTTGGCTTATACGATCTTACATCCTCGCTGGTAACAATATGTTCAAAGGATAATCCATTGTAATTCAGCGCAGATTGAATGTCATCCCGGTCAATGTTGGACAAGATTATTTTCGGAATACGGACACTCTCCAAAAATAGCTTTGCATCTTCAAATAGTTCGGGGGACTGCCAGTGGTTATACAAAATTTCGCTAAGTTCCTTAGGATCTTCAGATGACTGATAAAAGGCTACGGTATCCTCTAAGGAGTCTCGTTCGATTTCACGTTGGAGTTTAAAGTTATCGCCGTAAGAGGATTGAAATTTTTGGGAAAAGGATGTCCACCAATAGTTCCCGATATCCTTTGCTGTCGTTTGAGTTAATGTCGACGTAAAAATTCTTGAACATATTTCCTCGATATAAACATCATCTTCATGTACGAGTGTGCCATAGAAATCAAGAAAAATCGCTTTATACATTAATCAATACACGCCCCCTCTTCACCTCGTTATCAGTGTAACAGTTTAACGATTTAATACTTTACCATAATAATGTAAAATAACAAAAGTGTCTACAACAAAGACGCCACCACAATCGTGCCGGCGCCCTTCCTGTACGCATATCACTTCAAACCATCGCTTTAGACGACGTTACTTGAGCAGTTGAATCAGCTGTTCGCGCAGCATGGCATATTCTTTGCCGCTGCGAATTTCCGACAACCCGCCGATGCGATGCTGGAGCGGATTCGGGAGATCGGTTGTAATGCTTCCTGGCGAACCGCCCATCACAATGATTCTGCCGGCCAGAAACAGTGCCTCATCTACATCATGGGTAATGAAAAAGGCGGTTTTGCCAGTCTGCAGCCACAGCTCTCTCACCTGCGACTGCAGCGCTTCCCGTGTTATGGCATCTAGCGCTGCAAACGGCTCATCCATCAAAATGAGATTCGGATCAGTGACCAGGGTGCGGGCAATCGCGACCCGCTGCTTCATGCCGCCGGAAAGCTGATGCGGCAATAATTTCACTGCATTAGAGAGCCCGACTTGTTCAATATAGTACGCAGCTTTCTCCCTCCGCGTCTCCTTGCTAATCCCTTGCATTTTCAAGCCGAATTCCACATTGGAGCGGACATTCAGCCAGGGGAACAGATTGGCATGCTGGAACACGACGCCTACCCGCTGATTCGGCCCTGTATGCCGCTGGCCAAAGATGCTGATTTCCCCTGCCGCAGGCTGCTCATAACCTGCGATCATCCGCAGCAGCGATGTTTTGCCGCTTCCGGAAGCTCCGAGCACACAGACGAACTCCCCTTCCGCAATATGAAGATTGATATCCCGCAGCACCTCGCGCTGCTTGGCGCCGTCCGGGTAACGGAGACCGACGCCAGTCAGCTTCACCGCTTCTGCCGCACCCTGCTTTACCGGGTCAGCATTATGCTCATGTTCGTTTCGCTGCGTGGCCGCCTGTGACATCGTAACTGCCATTTGCTATCCCACCTTTCGTTTAAGGCTGCAGCCCATCCACACGAATGCCCGCCTCATATGCAGCAAGATCCGGCGAGCTTGCGATCGCCTCCTGGGTAACTAGAAAATCGCCTGTTTCCTTCAACACTTTGGCAAAACCGCTGCCAGCCGCTTCCCCCAAATACTGCGCGTCACGCTGCTCTTCAGAAGACAGCCAGACCAATTCATTCATCTGTGACAGGCTGTCCTCGGCAGATTGATTAATGAAATCACCGATCGATTTGGCCGCCTGCTCCGGCTGCGAGCGATAGAAGGCGATCGCTTCGTCCAGCACCGCGACATACTGCTTCAGAAATTGCGGATATTGATCGGCAAATTTTGTGCTGACAATGCCGACATCAGCCGTAATAATGCCTTTTTCCGCCAACTGTTTGGCTGTCGTAATTACCGTGCCGTCATCCTCCAGCAGCTTCGCCAACGTCGGCTGCCATACGAATGCCGCATCAATATCGCCTCGCTGCCAGGCAGCAAGAATGTCCGGTGGCTGCAGGTCAAGCACCGTCACTTCGGACGCTTCCAGTCCCGAATCCTTCAGAGCGGACAGCAAGCTAAAGTGCGTTGTGGAGCCGAACGGCGCCGCCACTTTCTTGCCCTTCAATCCGCTGACATCAGTAACCCCTGCGGAATTGCGCACTGCAAGGGCCTCATTGTCGCCGATAATATCATGGAGGAAATACACTTGATATTCCAGTTTATTCGCTACGCCGATGGCAACCGGCACCGAACCGGCCAGCCCCAGATCAATTCCTCCGGAGGCTAGCGCCGTATTGACGTCCCTTCCCGAGTCAAACTGTACCCAGTTCACTTTAACGTCCGGGAACTTCTTCTCCACCAATCCCAATGTTTTGGCGAGCAGTTCCGCATTCGGAATGACCTGGAAGCCGATACGGACTTCTTTTGGCAGCACAGCTTCTGCTTTGGCAGGCTCTTCTGTCTTGACCGGCTCTTTGTCCGTCGTCGCTTCCGTGGTCTTGGCCGGCTCTTTGTCCGGCTCCGCTTGTGTCTTCGACTCTACTGCCGGAGCCGTGTCCGCAGGTTTGTCTGTTTCCTTGCTTCCGCATGCTGACATAACCAGCAGTACCAATGACAACATAACCACACCGAACCATGAACGCTTTTTATTTATGCTTGGCATCTTAACTCCCACTCCCTGAATCATTATTTGTTGTAAACCGATGCTTTACTGCTCCTTGCCCCTCCACGGTACGATCCTCCGCTCCAGCGAGCGAATAACAATATCGATGGCAATGGCGATCAGTCCCATCATGACTATGCCGGCAAATACAATATCACTGCGCAGAAATTTGCTCGCATCCAGCACCATCCACCCGATGCCGGTCACCGCAGCGACCATTTCGGCGGCAGCAAGTGTCGTGTAGGCGATGCCCACAGCCGTCCGTATCCCGATGAATATTTCCGGCAGGCAGGATGGCAATACGACATAGACGTAAATCTTCCACTTGCTTGCGCCAAGCGAGCGAGCGCCGTTAATGCGGTCAGCCGGAACGCGCGATACGCCGGAGACAACGGCAATATAGAGCGGGGCGAATGCCGCCAGGTAGAGCAGCGTTATTTTCGAAGCATCCTCAATGCCCAGCCACAATACCAGAATCGTGTAATATGCAAGCGGGGGCAGCGGGCGATAAAACTCGATAAAAGGATAGAGCGCCGCCTGCACCCATTTATTCGAGCCGCTCAATATTCCAAGCGGTACCGCCGTTAACAGCGCCAGTAAAAACGCGGCACCGAGACGATACATGCTGTCCCAGACATGAAGCGCCAACGGACTGCCTTTATAACCGCCCGTCACCATGCCCGCGAATGCCCGCCACACGTCCGGAGGAGAGGGCAGAAATAGCGGCTTCACCCAACCGTTGGCCGTGATCGTCCACCATACCGCCAGCGCTAGCAGGACGGCGAGGCAGGAAACTGCCCGCGGCAGCAAAACTTTCTTGTTCATTAAACCGCTGCCTCCTTCATCCATTTTCGTTAGGCTTGTAATGGTAGGCGATGATTTCTCCTTGCGAGGCGCCGTTCCGCCGTTCTCCAGCGTGCGGAAGCAGCGGGAACAACAGCTCTGCGACCCGGTACGCCTCTTCCAGATGAGGATAGCCGGACAAAATGAACGTTTCAATGCCCAGCTCGCGATACTCTATAAGCCGCTCTGCCACTGTATGCGGATCGCCGACAAGCGCTGTGCCCGCTCCCCCTCTGACAAGGCCGATTCCCGCCCACAGATTGGGGGAAATCTCCAGCTTGCTTCGGTCGCCGCCATGCAGCGCCGTCATCCGCCGCTGCCCGTGCGAGTCCATGCGCGCATAGATCTGCTGCGCTCTGGCAACTGTCTCGTCATCGAGATACTGGATAAGCTGATCAGCCGCCTGCCAAGCTTCTTCAGTCGTCTCGCGGACGATGATATGCAGCCGCATACCGAAGCGTACGGTTCTGCCGCGGGCAGCGGCAGCTGCCCGCATCACTGCAAGCTTCTCTCGCACCTGATCCGGGGGTTCGCCCCAAGTGAGGAAGACATCGGCGTATTCTGCTGCCACCTGCATCGCTGCCGGTGAGGAGCCTCCGAAAAATACCGGCGGGTGCGGCTGTTGTGTCACAGGATAGAAGTTCTGCGCCTGTTTGACCTTCAGATAGCGCCCGTCAAGGGTGACCTCCTCCTGACGCAGCAGTCGTCGCCATACGTCCATGAACTCCTCTGTCAATGCGTAGCGTTCATCGTGACCTAGAAACAATCCTTCCGCTTCAAGCTCTGCCGGATCTCCGCCTGCCACAACATTAATTAACAGTCGGCCTGCAGAATGCCTATCGAAAGAGGAACTCATGCGTGCCGCCAATGTCGGCGACATCAGCCCCGGCCGCAGCGCAATGAGAAATTTTAAGCGCTGCGTTGCCGAAGCCAGCATGGATGCCATCACCCAAGGGTCCTCGCAAGATCGGCCAGTCGGCAGCAGCACACCGCTGTAGCCAAGATCTTCGGCCGCCATCGCCACCTGTTTGTAATAACTGATTGTCGTTGTTCTTGCACCGTTGTCGGTTCCAATGTATCGGCCGTCACCGTATGTCGGTATGAACCAAAATAACTCCAATTTCATCCGCCCTTATTCATAGTTTTCTCATAAGTTTTATTAGGTATTAGAGCAAAAAAAATCACAATAACCGTTAGCAACGATTATTGTGACTCCAGTTGTCTGGTCGTTCACAACCAGTGAATAAATATTCACTATGTGATGATAATAAGGCCAAATCGGCATGATGTCAACCTTTTTTCACCATATTTAGTGAACACTATGAGCAGGATAGCCTTATCTCGTAATCAGACGCAGCGCCTTGTCAGCGGTGACAGATGATATCTCCTGAAAGCCCGGGATATCGTGCAAGATCAGCCCCTCCATCAATGACACATATATAAGCGCCAGCTCAACGGGATCACCATCAATCAGCTTGCCGTCACGCTGGGCATCCTCGATCAGCGCGGCCATCGGTCTCAAATTGTCCAGAAAGCGGGCGCTCACCGCCGCCTTCAGTTCAGCAGGCACCGCCTCTGAAGTGCGGGCATGCTGCAAAATAATCGTAATCGCCCAGCCGTTTTTGTATACAAGCCAATCCTGGGTATAACGATGAAGTTTCTCCAGCGGATGAAGCGGCAGCTGCTGAATTTGTTCCACGAATTGTCGATATTCCCGTTGACCGTTCTCCACCAGTGACTGAAAGATATGCTCCTTTGATACAAAATATTTATAAACATTCCCTACACTCAGCCCCGCCGCTTTGGCAATATCGGCGATTTTGGTTGCGGGCAGCCCTCTTCGCGCAATGACATGCATGGCTGCCTCCAAAATTTGCTGTTGCCTTCTGGCGCGCAGTTCCTGGTCTTTGGCAACATTTCTTGGGGACAACGTTATTAACCTCCTTGCATACTGTAACGATCATCAGTACATTCATTTCGTCGTAATACTATTTAAGTTGAACTAAAGACTAGCAAACGATTGTAAGTAATTCGCTGTTTAGAAGCCACGTTCCCAGAAAAAGATCGATGAAGGGCAAAATCGGACTTTTATAAAAAGAACGGCAAGGAACTATTGTATATGATTTTTCATATAGAATTGTCGAAATAACCGCCGGATGAGCTATTGTATATGATTTTTCATACAGAATCGTCGAAATAATCGCCGGATGAGCTATTGTATATGATTTTTCATACAGAATCGTCGAAATAATCGCCTGATGAGCTATTGTATATGATTTTTCATACAAAATCGTCGAAATAACCGCCGGATGAGCTATTGTATATGATTTTTCATATAGAATCGTCGAAATAATCGCCGGATGAACTATTGTATATGATTTTTCATATAGAATCGTCGAAATGTTCGCCGGATGAGCTATTGTATATGATTTTTCATACAGAATCGTCGAAATAATCGCCGGATGAACTATTGTATATGATTTTTCATACAGAATCGTCGAAATAATCGCCGGATGAGCTATTGTATATGATTCATCATACAGATTGATAGATTTCGCCTTCATAAAGTAAACTATTAACGATTTTCCATGATGACTCTCGCACCTTTGCTCAGGTACCGATCGTCTTTGCATCAAGTTCTAACGAGGCGGTTCATTAGTCAACTTATATAGACCATATTATAGCATAAAAGGCTGCTTGCGCAGGCAATACCGCAAGCAGCCTTTTTCATTATGTCGCGCGAAGCGCCTTCCATTTCTTGTACTGGAAATAGATTGTGCACCCCACACAGTACCCCAACACAGCTGCACCCGCCGCGACCAGAACAAAGCCGGCAGCGATGTAGCCTGCCACTAGCCAGCCCAGCAGCAATAGCGCTGAAGACACCGTCAATAGCCCGACAGCAATCGACTGGTTAAATCGCGCCAGCTCCAAAGCTTGTGTCTCAGCATCCACCAGCTTGCTCCGCAGCAGCGGCTTCGCTGCGATAACGAAGAGATTGCCCTTTTGCCCGGCAATAAACGCAATCGCCTGCACGGCCCATAACAAGTAAATAAAAACCGGCTGCTGCAGGAGCAGCGCGAGCACAATAAACACAACGATCCCAAGCTGGTTTGCTTTTATTAATGGCATCGGGATTTCCTTCATGGCCATCTCCCCTAATGAACATCAGATTACAGTAGATTATACCTTTGAATAGCGAAGCCGTCTACGCTTGATTTACTCTGCGCTGTACAGCTGCCGGCGACCGCTGAACCGTATCAAACCGCTTGCGTTCCGTACGCTCAATTTGAACAATACGCCCGTCATGAACGACAATTTGCACCGATCCGTATTCAAGTCCTTCAACCTGCTCCCTGATTCTTTCCAGCCACAGTTCATTAATTTCCAGTTGTTTGGCCATCCCTTATTCCTCCTTGCGATTAAAATCGACCATCCGTTCATCGTTACTCTTATTCCGTCAAAACCAAAAAGAGGCCTCCTCTTTAATGAAGACGCCTCCGTTGGTACGGTAGGACAATCACTTAAATACCATTCATCCCAACCGACTTACTTGGTTATTTAAATAATAACAGTGCTTATGCCCGATGTCAATGCTTCTCGTGATGTTCTGAGCTATTCTTCTTCTATACGATTTCATCTTTCACGGACCATGGCAATACCCGTACCAGAACCTGCGCCGCGCCAAGCAGACTGGCGGATTTCAGTTGCTGTCCTTCCTGTCGATTGCTTCATCATACGCGAAAAATGCTGGGATGTCTTGAACCCGCAGCGATTTGTAATCTCCGTAATCGGCAATCCCGTGCTTGTCAGCAGTTCCAGCGCCCGCTCTACCCGACAGGACCACAAATAGTTGATCGGCGTCGTGAACATATGCTGCTTGAACAAACGCAGCAAATGCTCCGGGGACAAGTTCACCTGTTCTGCAAGCCGGGTGAGCGTAATATCCTCCTGGTAGTGCTGGTCAATCCATGACAATACAGTATGCACCGCAGGATGTTTGCGCTGCTGCCCGAATAAATGCTTCACTTCCATTGCATACAAATGCAGCGCAGTAAAGCCAAGACTCAGCATAAGCGCATCAACTGATGATGTGCGCTGCTTCGTCGTCATCAGCATATCAAACAACTGCTCCATCTCACTGGTGACTGGAATATACTCCTGCAGTTTATTCAGCTTTTCCCGAGCCTCCGGCGACAAGAACGTGATCCCGATTGAAATCCACCGGCAAGTGGTTTGTTCCGTTACCGAATACACAAACCGTTCTTCATGGCCCGGCTTCAACAAAACGATATGACCGGGCTCAACCTGAAGTTCCCGCCCATCAATGAAAATACTCATTGTCCCCGCATCCAGCAGCATCAGTTGAATACATTCCTGAACACGCAGTTTCAATCGTCCGCCCGGGGGATATACAATGGAGCCAGCTACGACCGTTTTCAGCGTTTCGAATGGAATTAACAATGGACTTGATACCAATATCGCACCTCCTGAGTATGTGGAAACCGCTTATGATACATTACATAACCAGCGCTTCTATGTTTGCCAGACTGGCGCGTCATTCTTCCACTTCAAATACCAGGCATAAATGGCTTCACTGATATTCGAGTCCAGTTCACGTTCCAGGCGGGAAGCCAACAGCCAATACTGCTCCTCCACCCCTGCGCGATCCCCAATGGAATCATACAGCTTCATAGCCGTAAAATAACTTTCCTCATCGTAAGGAAAAAAATGCTGAATCCGCTGGTTGATTTGCAGAGCTGCTTGCGGCATATTTTCTTTGGCATAAAACTCGCTCAATAGCGTGGCGTAATGCAGCCATAATCTGCGAAGCCGCTCACGCTCATATTCCGCCCATATATACTCGTATTCTCCCAAGTAATCGCCTTTGTACATTTTTAACGCCAATTCATAGTTGCCCGTGCATTGATGATCAAGAGGACCAAGCTGCTTGATATAGGTTTCCCATTGCTCGCTATCTACCGATGCGTCGCCGATATGAAGCCGATAGCCCGTCTCCAAGTCCCCGCTATGTATGGTAATCGTCCCCATACCATTATTCTTAAGGGTCTGCCTGATATGATAGATGGTCGTATACAATTGCTTGGCTGCTTTGGCGGCCTCGAATTCCGGCCACAACAGTTCAAAAATAATGTTGCGCTCCACAACGCGCTCCCTGTGATGAAGCAAGAAGGCAAACAGTTCCTGTGCCTTGCTCGTACGCCACTTGACCGGTTGATTCACTCTGTCGGAATGAAGGAAGCGGAGGTGATTGAAGCAGCTCACCATCAGATGTCCGGTCATACGCTTATTTGCGGCGAGGTCTTTCTTTTGGCGTCGGCTCAGCCGCTGAACAGCCTGCTTCAACCTCCCGGATACGATCGGCTTAACGAGATAATCCATCGCATACAACTCAAACGCCTGCACCGCATACTGGTCATAGGCAGTTACAAAAACAATTTCTGTCTCAGGAACTGCAACTTGCAGCTGCTCCCCAAGCTTAAGCCCGTTTAATTCAGGCATATGAATATCTAGAAACACAACATCCGGCTGAAGCTGAACCGCACTCTCCAACACTTGGAGCGGATCGGAGTACATGCCAACTACCTGAACCTCCTCAACCTCTTGCTCCAAAATGTTCTTTAACAGAAGAAGCGACAGCCTTTCATCATCGACTAACATCGCTCTCATTGCTGCATCCCTGCTTTTCCTATCATTTCTTACCGGAATTATTGATCATGATTCTTCGCAATTTAGTATACCAATAGGAGATGAACAAATCCTATACATCGGCTATGCCCCCGCAATAGGCTGATCGTATGAAAATCGAGCTTCTTAATGACTATTAATTAATAATCGTTGGGGGACTTCATACTGGCTTCAATGTCATGTTTTGACGAAGAAGAACTTTTCTTGTCGATAACCGAAAATTAGATGAAAAAGCACGCACACCTTCCGTTATTCATACGAGCTCTCGCCAATGACGAATGTTTAGCACGTATCGCGGAACTGGCGGCCGCCCAAGTTGCCTTGTCTCATCACGTCATAACAGCATGTCAAGCGCTTTGCGTCGGGCAGAAGCAGAACTTCGCGTATACCAGGCAATTGTCTCGAATCCAGGCTCTGCATTGAATTCCTGCTTCAACATTTGCTGCAACTGTCTGAACTGGCGCTCGACAGCAGCATAATCCTGTAGATGGTCATATATTTTCATTAATGAAAAATAGCTCTCTTCCTCAAATGGATCTCTACTTTGAATTTGGTGGTACATCATCAATGCTTTAATATCCATTCCGTGACGACTGTAAAACTCCCCGATATTCCGCGCATGATGAAGCCAAATTGCTTTGAGACGCTGTCTTTCAGCTTCCGCCCATAAGTACGCTTCCTCAGCAAAGTAATTGCCCTTGTATTGATCCATTGCCTTCTGATGCTCCATCACATTTTTAAAGGATAATTCATCGAGTCTGTAAAGGGAGCGCTCCCATAACTCGGTATCCAACACCACATTATTTATATCCAGCATATACCCATTGGCAAAATTCGTGATGACAAAATAGCCGTCCTCCATCATATTCGCCCACATTTTACGGATCCGGTATATACTGGTTTGCAAATTGGAGCTGCCTTTTTTCTCATCTACCTCCGGCCATAACAACTCCAGCAGTGTTGCATTGCTTACCCGCTGCCCGCGATGGTGAAGAAGATAGGCAAACAGCTCTTTTACTTTCCTGCTGCGCCATTTCAACACATCCGCTTCCTCTGCCGGCTGATGAACTTGCAGCATCTGCATGCAATGAACATGAATCAACGGGCGTGTGGACGGGCTCCCCGTTTTCAAGTGCACGTGGTTGCGAAGACGCTGTATCGTCCGATGCAACCGCTCTTTACTAAACGGCTTCAATATATAATCGATGACATCATTGTCAAAAGCTTCGATTCCATAGCGGGAATGACCGCTTACAAATACAATTTTCACGTCCGGGCAGGACGCAACCATATATTTAATGGCCTGCAGACCATCTATATCCGGCATTTGAATATCAAGAAAGACAACATCCGGCTGCAATGTATCCATCTGGCACACTGCTTCCTTCACACTGGTAAACATGCCGATTACTTCTATATCCTGAGATCCATTCAACATATTTTGCAAGCTAACTAAAGCAAGTTGTTCGTCATCCACAAGTATCGCTTTCATAATGCTATCATCCTTTCGGCACACAAAACTGCAAACTTCCTTGATCGCATCACTATTCGTGAATCGTAATCATGGAATACTGTCCTCAGTAATCTTCCATCCCCTTTCATTACGGCAAAACGACTCGATTTGTACGCTGCTAACCTTTTTTCCAAAAAAGTCTGCCTGGGTGATCCAGGCAGACAGATGGGTACATTACATTAGTTCGCAGACCATTGCTCTTCGCCGGATTCTCCTGTTATATAGGCATGATCCTGTGAAGCTTCGGCAATATTGTGGAATGCCCAGTGGACCAGAATATCGCTCCAGCGTGATGCGGAGACATTAACCATTGGACCTCTGTTGAATAGGCAAAGGCACATCAGTGAAACTCGACAGCTTCTCCGGTGCCTCCTCAACTGCCCCGATTTTCACAAGCATAGCGGCAATTTCTGCGCGCGTAACGCTGCGATCAGGACGGAAGGTGCCGTCAACATAACCATCCACATATTTCTTATGGTAGCCGTTTGCTTCCTTATCTTCAATACGGAGAGAATGGAAAACGAGCCGAATTTGTTCGAGGGCTTGAATGATGGCATTGCCCAGGGCTCACTTGAATCCGTGTAACTGCGACGCCCGGGCAGTTCTTGATGCGAAAGACATATTTCGACAATATTATACATGAGACCACTGACCAAATAATGACCAAGCCGTTCTGGTCTTCCTATCAAAAAAAACGGTTGGATATCAGCTGTGACCTGATCCAACCGTTTATTCGTTCAATTTATTTAAAATTGATAACTTACAATACTTTCAACATTGCCGCTCTGGTTCTCCTCGCTCCACGGGGTCAATTTCACATAGAAGGATGCCGAATCATCGCTCCAGTGCGTCAGCAGCATGATCCCTGCGTAAAGCTGCGGATGACGCAAAATCGGACGGCTGTTTTCAATCCGGTCCTCCTTCAACTCCGCCTGGAAAATATGATCTGCACCGCCTGCCTGTTCATAAATATGAAACAGCAGCTTGCTCTGATCCGGGGAAAGACTGTAGAATGGCGTGCGGGTCTCTGCCCCTGTTCCATTGCCGGCCACCAACAGGGACACTGTCTTGGTCACCGGGCTATAAACGAATATTCCCGGCTCTTTATCATACACCCCGTCAAACAACAACCTGCCATCTGCAAGCAGATCAAACTGCGCCAGCGAATCAGTCTTGGCATTGGGCAGCAGCAGCAGCGGTTCTGCTGATTGGCCATCCGCAGCGATTTTATAAATGCCGCGCGGTGTGTCTTCCCCTGAGATATCTAAATACAGGTAGCCGTCAACATATTTTGCAGGCCCATTCGAGAAATTACTGACCGTAAAATGATCTTCCAACGGAATCGTCTGCACGTTCCCCGTATCGGTGTTAACGAGTTGAAGCACTGCTCCTGCTTGCTGAAACGAGACATAGTTGCCTTCTGTGTCGGCGATCCCTCTCATTCCTCCCGAGTATTCCAGTAGTTTGGTCTGCTTCCCGGTAGCGATATCGAGCATATAGCTTGTTTCCCCCTGCTCGTACAGCGCCTTTTTGCCGTTTTGCGACACTTCAATAACTGGTATATCTAACAATTGCTCAGCCTCTTCTTTCCCCAGCGTTTCCATGTTTGCCCTATACAGGCCATGATCGCGATTAAACAGCAGCGTACCGTCTCCCTGCACCGAAAGCAAATTGCTGAACCTAATCGCTTCACTCAGGAGCGTTTGCTCCCCCTCCACCATCGGCAGTTCGGCGGCCTGAATGTCTGATTTCACATCGCTGCTGAGCACAAAACTACGGTCCTGTTGCGCAGCTGATCCAAGCGAGGAACAGCCAGCCAGCAGCAATCCGGCGATTGCTAGTCCGGCCCATCCGACATGACGGGCATGCCGTTTCCCGGCAACTCTCCTCATCCCTGATCCCGTGCTGGTTGTCATGATCGCGTTTGCTGTATTCATCTTGCTCATTCTCATTCTTCCTTTTTCGTCCATCTGCATCATTTCCTCTCCTTATCATCTCCAGCCCAGTATAGCGAGAACTTATGTACAAACCTTCGCCACTTGTTGCCGAATTATGTCCGAAGAGGCAGCATAATGGTGACAACGGTTGCCCCCGCAGCATGCTCGAACGAGATGGTGCCCTGATGCCGTTCAATAATGGTTTTGCAAATCGCAAGGCCCAGTCCAGCGCTTCCCTCTTCCTTGATTTCCTCTGCCGCTTTACGGTAAAACGGCTCAAAGACGAGCGACCCATCCACGGAATGATCCGCCGCGGTGTCGTTCTTCACCCTAATCACCGCCTTGCCTGACTGCAGGCTCAGGCCAAGCTGGATGGCGGTGCCCTCCTTGCCGTATTTAATCGCATTGTCGAGCAGGTTTACCCATACCTTGTGCAGTTCATTAACCTGGCCCTCAATGACCGCCGGCTCCGCTGTGCAGTGAATTCGCATATGATATTTTGCCGCCTTCATCTGCATATCTTCACTGGCAGCTTTCAGTACCTCGGACAACATAATTGGCGCTTTGTCTTCCTCCCGAGGACTCGTCTCCCTTCTGGACAGCGCAATTACCTCCACAACCATGCGATGCAGGCGCTGGCTTTCCAGTCGAATCTTGCCTGCTGCCTTACGCAGAAATGCAGGGTCGTTGAATTCGGGCTGCTCAATAATTTGAGCATAGCCTGAAATGGTCGTAAGCGGCGTTTTCAGTTCATGCGTGACATGATGAAAAAACTGCCGCCTGCTCTGCTCCAGCTCGACTATTTTGCGTTTTTCAGCAGCAATGGTCGCCATCTGTTCTTCAATTTTCCCGCGCATCCGTTCAAAGCTATCGGCCAGTTCCTCCACCTCGTCGTTTGTGTTGACCGCCAGCTTGCCTGCCAGTTGTCCATCACCGAACTGCAGCAGCGCCTGTGACAATGCCGACAGCGGTCGGGTCATCCGCCGGGACAGATAGAAGGTGAACAAAAACACCAGAATGAACAGGAACACGGTAAACCAGGCCAAACTTTGCAGAACAGCTGCATTATGCACGTAGCGGTCCGTATAATCGCTGGTCAGCCGCAGCGCCCCGTAAAGCTGATTGTTAATATATAAAGGAAAGGTGAGAATAACATAGCTTTTTTTATCCACATGAACAATCGTCACTGTCGATGCATTGTTGGCAGCGGCAGCCACATCTTGCTCCGCGGACTTCAGCAGCACCTCGGATTCCCGCTTTTCCAGCAAAATCATCCCGCCGCCAGCGGTCCGCGCTTCCCCCCAGAACGCCCCGTCCCTCGTATAATAGGCGGCGTAATGCCCGCTGCTCAGCCCCAGACTGCGCAGCAGAACATCAATATGCTCCGTCATATTTGAATCCAACAATGGATTGAGCAATGCGTATTGTTTTATATGATCATAGGAGAACATCTGCAGCTTTTTCATATCGGAGGCAATCGTTTTTTCCGTTTGATTTTGCAGGGAATGGGACATATACAAGTACAAACAGCAGGCCGACACAGCAAAAATCAACACAAAACCGATCGTAAATTTCCGATGGATGGTGCTGCGCTTGCCTATTGAAAACCTCCATATTTTATCTCTCATCCGCTGCTCTCCTATCCTTCACTGCGCTTGTAGCCCACGCCAAATACCGTTTCAATCAAGCTGGCATCCAGCTTTTTACGAATTCGCTGCACATGAACATCCACGGTCCGCAAATCGCCGTCATAGTCCATTTCCCACACACGATCCAATATTTCCTCTCTCGAAAACACCCGGTTCGGGTTCTCCCAAAACAGCAGCAGCAGCTCAAATTCCTTCGGCTTCAGCTTCACCTCTTCCCCTGTCTTGTACACCGCATAAGCTTCAGGATCAAGCTCAATTCCGAGCGACAATCTGACTCGGCAGCTTGGCGCTTTGCTGCTCGCAACAGCCTTCTCCCTCCGCCGGAGCACCGCTTTGATCCGCGCGCTCACCTCGCGCAGCTCGAAGGGTTTCGTTATGTAGTCATCCGCCCCAAGCTCAAGCCCCAATATTTTATCTACCATCTCATTGCGGGCGGTCAGCATGAGAATCGGCAGCGAATAGCGCGCCGAAATGTGTTTGCACAGCTCAAACCCGCTCGTATCCGGCAGCATGACATCGAGCAGCAGCGCATCCGGCTGGAATTGTTCGAGCAGTTGCAAGCCCTGCGCTCCTGTAGCCGCGCTTTTCACATGGTAGCCTTCGCCCCGCAGCGCATAGCATAATATGTCTCTAATCGATTCCTCATCTTCAATCAGCAGCAGCTTCTGCTGGTCGCCCACCGGGTCGTCCTCCTCTAATTCACCTGCGGTAATAAACCGCACACAAAAATCGTCCTTTCATTATACTCCAAACCTGTTGCCAAAGTATGACGGCGAGCGGCCAGAGGTAAGCATTGCAATGCAGAGGCAGGCTGGGGCAGGCATAGCAAGCAACAATGCATGCGTGCGGAGAAAAAACGCTGTAAGCAATCGCGACCACTCTTAAAGCGCCACAAAAAAGCTGTTCCACAAGGATCATACCTTGCGGAACAGCTTTTTCCACTTGACTATTGTTTTATTTTTAAGAGTGCATCATCTAACGCAGCCACAACGTTGTCGCACCACGCATCGAATTCCTGATCCTCGGTTTGCAGTTCCGGATGGGCGAGAATGTGTTGAACGGTTTGCCGAATACCCTGATCAAGACGCGTTGTGGCAACAAATTCGGGCACAAGCCTTTTCAGCTTGGCATTGTCAAACACAACCGTATTGGCCTTGTCCCCGAGCAGGCCGCCCCGGTAATCCTCGCTGCTGCTTGCATCGAGGAATGCTGATGAGACGTGGACCGCGTTCAGCTTAACTCCCAGCGTATCAGCAATAATCTGATAGATTTGGTTCCAGGTGACCGACTCATCAGACGTAATATGCACGGATTCGCCGATCGCATGAATATTGCCCATCAGACCGATAAAGCCTTTGGCAAAATCGCTATTATGCGTCATTGTCCATAGCGATGTACCGTCGCCGTGGATGATGACCGGTTTATTCTCCAGCATACGCTTGGCGACTTGCCAGCTGCCCTTGCTGCCGTGCACACCGAGCGGAATCGAGCGCTCGTCGTAGGTATGGCTTGGCCTTACGATGGTAATCGGAAAACCATGGTCGCGATACTGTGTCATCAAGTACTCTTCACAAGCAATCTTGTTGCGGGAATATTCCCAATAGGGGTTGGATAAAGGCGTTCCCTCTGTAATTCGATAATCGGACAATGGTGTCTGGTAGGCAGAAGCAGAGCTGATAAACATAAATTGCTTGGTCTTGTCTTTAAACAAGCGATAGTCTCTTTCCAATTGTGCTGGCTGAAAAGCGATAAAGTCAGCGACAACGTCGAACGCCAAGTCTTCAATGAGTTTGGCTACCTGTTCTTCATCGTTGATATCCGCTTGAATAATATTTACACCGGGCGGCAACGCCTGATTTCTCGTCCCCCGATTCAATAGGTATAGCTCGCATCCCTTGTCCAATAACTGTCTGGTAATTGCCGAACTGATCGTACCCGTTCCTCCAATAAATAGCGCTTTCATAACTCCACCTCCGCTAGTGTTAGGCCGTCTCTCCTATGATAGCATGCCTGTCAGAGGAAAACAAAGCTTCGCTAGTACGGATAAATGTTGGATTTATCGGTCGGCTTCATCTTGCAATGATTGCGTCGGTTTGCTGTACCCAATTCTCAGCAGCTCCGGCAACTTGCTGATTTGAATATCTCTTGTGTATGCATCGGTTAAATTCCATTGGTCTTCTTCCAGTACATAGACTTGCCCATTTTTAACAGCGGGCAGTCCTTCCCAGCGGTTGCTGTGTATCAGCTCCACAGTTGCCAGACGCGATTGCCTTGTATTGGGAAGCATCACAAACAATCGGTCGCCAGCGTACTTCGTAATATCCGCTTCGGAAATTTCCTTGTAAGCTTCCCCTGCTTCAATCATCTGCTGCACCAGAGGAACCGGGCGAAAGCCTGATGGATGAAACAGCAGTTCAGGCAACCCCATGGTACCCATCACAAACAAGCGACGGCCGCGGTGATAAACAAACACGGTTGCTGTTTCACCTGGACGAATAATATCCTGCAGCTGCTGCCACATTGTCATCGTTTTGCTCTCATAGCTCGCCAGCCATCGTTCGGCCTCCCCCTGCTTACCTAGCCATTGTCCCAACATCAGCAGACGTTTGTTCAAAGGTCCATACGGATCATAAGTGAGTGTCGGGGCAATTTTCACAAGCTGCTCATATTGCTCTTCATCCGAATTTGAGTAAATGATGAGATCCGGCTCAAGCCCGGCAGCCTTCTCCCGGTTGAACGGAATCCCTATATCTACAATCCGCAGCAGTTCCTCTTGCATCCATGTATTCTTGAGTCCGTGCACATTTCCGCCAATCGGATGCGCACCTAAAATAAGCAAATCGCCCAGCGTTTCCCCATAATAAATAATTCTGCGCGGTTCTGAAGGAATCAGCACTTCATGGCCTGTGCAATCTTTGACAAGCAAACTTTGTTTCATCGAATGTACGTATTGTCTAGGCGTCATTCCGGTAAATTGGCGAAAGCGCCGGCTATAGTAGTACTCATCGGTAAAGCCTGCCTTGCGGGCAATTTCGCGAAGCGGGGCAGCTGAAGCCAACAGCCACTCCTTGGAACGGTCGATCCGCACCTGATTCAAATAATCGAGCGGTATTTTGCCAGTAAAATCTTTGAACATCGATGTATACTTCCAAGCGGGCATGCCGGCGAGGGCAGCTAGCTGTTTTACCGTAATTGGTTTCGTATAATGGCTGTCGATGTAACGAGCGGTCGCTTCAACAGACCGCATATCGCCAGCCGACTTGTCGGAAGGCCAATTGTGCTCCAGCAGCATGCCGATCAGTTCCTGAAAGAGCAAATGCTGTTTGAACCATTCGAGTCCGGCCGTGTTTTCTCCTCCTGACAACATCGCCTCAATGAGCTTGCTGCAGCGGGAAAAAGGGTATATAATCCACGAATGATTCGTCGGCAGCAACGGTTCTTTAAATCTGACTTGCTGCTCCAATTGAGTATGAATAATTATGAAGGCAATGAAGTGCAGGCTGATCTCTTTGCTTGATAAATTACTGATATACCACGAGCTGCCTGGCGGGAGAACATAGCAACTGTGCTCCAAGGCGGTAATAAGCTCTTCGTTCACAAACAGATGGCAGTCGCCGGCAGCAATGATTAATAGCGTATATTCGTCTCTGCATTGTTCCTCGGAAACCCATTCAGCTGTAATATGCAGTTTCTGAACAACCGAAAATTGGAACAACAGCGAACGCAGCTCAGGTACAGCCGCCGCTTGATTAACCATTTAAACCACCGCCTCCCGATTAATGATAACCGTTATCACTATACCTCATTTTATGCGAAAAACAGCAGCTAATCAATATACCGATTAGCTGCCGTTCTATACCAGCACTACTTATGAAATTATTCTAGGGAATGAGTGCTTTAGGCAGTTCATTAAGTATCCACTCGCGTGATATTGCATCACTGTATGCCTCTAGAATATGGAACGTATACACTTGTTCATTCTTGACCGCGGGAAGACTCAACCAGGTGTTGCTCTTGACCAATTCATTGGTATCCTTGATCGCCTCCGGATCAACTGGAGTAAGCAGGAACACCCGATCTCCGGCGAATTCTGCAAGCAGCTCCGCAGATATTTCAATGAATCCTTGGCCTTCGTCAAGGGCTTTCTGAATAGGGGGCGTCGGCTTGAACCCACCCTCATCATACAACACCTGAGATAACCCTGTGTTCGCCATTGCGAATATCCGATTTCCAGGGTATAGCGTAAATACGGAGGCTGTTTCCCCCTCGCCAACACCGGCTTCATTAAGCTGGGCCCACATGTCTTTCGCTTTATTGTTATAATTGTCCAGCCACTGTTGCGCTTCCTGCTGCTTGTCGAACAATTTTCCCAATGTATGCATCCGATCTTCCAACGAAGCAAATGTGTTAAAAGTAACCGTAGGCGCTACTTTGGATATTTGCTCATATTGCGCTGCATCAGCATTGCTGAAAATGATCAAATCCGGGTCTAGTGTCATTGCCTTTTCTACATTGAAGGGGAAACCAATATCTTCTGCCCCATTCAATTGTTTTTCAAACACGGAGCCTGAAATATTCAATTTCATAACGCCGACCGGCACTACGCCAAGCGCTAGCAAGTCACCTGTCGTTTCCCCATGATATATTACGCGCTGCGGATTGGTTGGCACCTCCACTTCATGCCCTGTCCAGTCCTTGAACAGCCGTGTCGCAGAATTCTCGGGAGCCGTCTCTTCCTGAGCCAACTGCTCTTCCTTAACTGGCTCCTCCTGCTTTTGTCCAGCATTATCTGTTGAATTAACAGGTTTTGAATCAGTACCGCTGTTCTTGACTTCCCCGCCACACGCTGCCAACATCAACGCTGTGATGAGCAGGATTAATAATGCAGCCGGTTTTCTTGCTTCTTTCATGCTAATTCCCCTCCGAAATATATCTTCACTAATAGATAATGATTATCATTATCTTCGATATTTATCATAAGGGAATCGGCGAGCTAACTCAATGGACAAATAAAAATCGAAATTTTAATTTGGACAAAGGGGTCATTAGCGCTTTCTGTACAGTGGGTAATCCACCTGTTCAGGCACCTCAATCAGCAGCAGTCTTGTGCTTTCTCCTTCATGAGCGCTGAGTACAATTTCCGTATTCGTATCTGCGCGGCCCACGATAAAATCCTTATGCTGATAAGAGACTTTATGCGCATGCTCATCAGACTCGGTCCAGAACCCCTGTCCACGAATGGCAAGCGCCGCCAAAATATAACCTTGCTGCAATGTGTGCACATAGGACCCTCCTGGCTGTATCTGCACATCCCACATCCGCACCTCAGCGGTCAACTTAATAGGCGCACCTTCGCCGATGACGGTTTTCGCTTGGTAGCCCTCTGTCTGCACGAGCGGGAATTGTTCATGTTCATACTGGTTGTAAGTAGGCGCACGCTTCACAGCCTGGACAAGATCAGGCTCAAACCAGATTTGGAAAAGCTCCGCATGCTGGCCAAGCCGCTCCTCATGACTGACGCCCGAACCGGTCTGCATCACTTGCGCGCCTCCCGGTCCAATCTTGCTGACGGTTCCGAGTGTGTCGCCATGCACGCCTTCCCCTTCTGTAACATAACTCATAATTTCAAACCCCTGATGCGGATGGAGACCGATATGCGCATCGGCATTTGCCGTGGCCCACGCCCAATAGAACAGCGGGCCAAGACGTTTGACTGCTGACCCTTCCCCCGGGAAACCAATTGGTTTCTGTTCAATAATTTTTCCGTTGTCGAAAGCACCTGTCGCCTGCATTGCAGGGGTATACACCATTGGCTGCATCATCTTTGTCACGCTCCTTGATTTGCTTTAATTAAACTATCTTTAATTAAAGATATATTTATTTTGGCTGTTTGTCAATCCGTATTGAACGGATTGTTAAGGTATTTCGGATTTAATCAGCCATGCTAAATCTGTTTTTTGATATTATGCGTCTATACGCCAAATCGAGTAGGCCCATGAATAAATTCATGGGCCTCTCACAGAACCAGGACGTGCGGATCCTCGCATCCGGTTCCTCCATGGCTATCCCCGCTGGGGATGTGAATACCTTATTTATAATAATGGCCGTTCCTATGTTTAGAAACTAGTCATAACTTGATAACAAAAGGAGGCGTACTGTGTGAAACCTATAAATTTTTATAAGCAAAAGTTACAAAGATATGCATGGCATTTACAGAATAAAGCTCGAAAACGGCGTAGACGAGAATGCCAATTAATCGAGGAAATGTTTCCAGTCTATCACAATGAAACAAATATAGATGACCAAATTTTGGTAAAGCAACTCTTAGATGAAATACCTAATAACACAGGGAACAAGGTCATACGGGAGCTATTTTTAAGGGATAAAACAGAAGCACAACTAGCAAGAGAATTAAATATTTCTCAACAGGCGGTGAGCAAATGGAAGAAAAAAACACTTCATCAAATACTACAGAGACTGAGTTCTTAGAATTACTAGAATTAGCCCGAAATAATGACCATAATGCAATATTATCTCTTTTGGCTATTTTTGAGCCGGACATGCATGAACATAGCCGTTACATTAAAATGCCTAAGGAAGACGTCTTGCAAAGTATGAAACTTGCTATGATTGAAATGTTTCGTGATAAGAATTGCAGACCTCCAAACTTTAGAGACTAATCAATTTGGTAATTCCGTAAAACTACAAGCCTCGTCCCCTGCTTTGTAGTATCTGTTCTGGAATCTGAATTAATTATTTTTAAAAAAAGGTTGTAAAAGAGGGGGTTAAATCTACCTTACTAGTGAAGGAAATTCTGGCCAGGACATGCCGAATAACTTAAAAGGTGGCCATAATATGAGTTTAGTCGGGAAAAAGTTCATTATCGATGCTGGTCATGGTGGACAATATAATGGTGTGGAATTTCCACGGATAGATGGATCTCTTCGTCGGGAGAAAGTAATTACTTTGCAAATTGCTAAAGAGGTACGAACGTTTCTTGAAAACAAAGGTGCTTATGTCTATATGACACGCACGACTGATGTTGATTTTGGTGGTACAAATGCTGACGATGACATTAATAAAAGGGTACAATT
Source organism: Paenibacillaceae bacterium (assembly GCA_004134985.1). GTDB lineage: Bacteria > Bacillota > Bacilli > Paenibacillales > Paenibacillaceae > Paenibacillus_D. The sequence goes on from REGQ01000008.1 coordinate 192,015, forward strand.
TATTAATAACAATTTGCCTGCTTCCCATGCTTTGGTAAGTATACACTTAAACACACCAAGAGGACGAGTTGGTAATTTTTATCAAACTGGGGCCGTTGCCTCTAAAGCCTTTGCCGAAGAAATTACCGCTGTGTGCAAACCTTACTATTCTGGGATTGGAACTTATGCAGATAATTTTGCTATTTTGAGGGAAACAACTAAGGCAAATCAAAAAGTTCTATTTGAAGTTGATAATATTGACAATGATGAGCTGGACATTAGTTGGCCTTCTATAATCGCCGGCCTAATTGTAAAGGGTATTGAAAACCACTTAGGCTAAATATATCGGAAGTATGAAAACAGATGATGGCCCACTGGGAATTCCTTTATCTTAAAAAGGATTTCCCAGTGGGCATTTTTATTAAAAACTATCAATAAGTTCTTCTAATTCACTGTAATCGGAAATCTTAAATTTAACTTTCCCTTCTTCAGACCTCTTATAGTATATACTGGTAATATGCGGAAGGAAAGCTTTAGATTTTTCAGTAATTAATAGAAACATCGTTCGATCAATATCAGAAAATTCACCTGACTTCTCATAGTTTTGGCTAATTATTTGTGCAGAGTTTAGCATTTTTTCGGAAAATCTTTTTAATAGACTTTTTTCCACAACTTGATCCACTATACCTGAATAAATATCTACTCTCTTTAGATCAGCTAGCATAATGGATAAATTTGTTTCTGTTAATGAACTATTCATGTCTGAGATAGAAGAATAATTATTCCAAATCTGATACAATGAATGACCAACTACACTTTCTAGTTTCAATCGATTTTCGCGATCAATTTTATTATGGTTCGTCCAAAATAGTATTAGTGAAATTAAAACAACCAGTGACACTAAACCAATTAATATTCGTTTTTGTTTGTTCATACTCCCCTCCAAGTAACAAGATTATCATCCATTGTAATCCCTTCTATAGGTAACTGCAACTTCACCTCTAGTTAAGATTACACCCAGGTTATCATCCCTCGCAGGGCGTAACAAGTTTGGTTCGTATTTTCGGCTGTCTTAGAGTAGAAATGGGGTTGCATTATAAATTGATGTCTTTCCGATCCAGGTGTTGATCAAATCAGATCTTAGATGATGATCTTTAAGGAGTCGATAACAATCACTTCTACTCATTTCATTTTTTCAAACAAAAAAAGAGCCAAGAATTTAGCTCATTGAAACATAAATCTAATCTTAGATTTAAGCCCGCACATTTATGTCGTAATCGTCGCCGCTGAGTTTTACATTTGACCCTTTTTCAAATCTAACGCTTATCAGAGCGCTTATTCCCCCCATGGAAGCCATGGAAGGCTAAAATCGTACGATTATCTATAAATAAGGTGGCTCAGTTTCCTTACAATAATTATAGGGTTAAATTTCCCTAAATAGCGCCGCTCATCAGCGTTAGAATTCCCGCTCACGCTCGGTCGAACACTCGGTGCCTTCGCTGCATGACGACGGTCGGTCGGGCCCCCTCCCTTCAATTCCCTCGCTTATGTCAAACGCAGCTTCACAGCAAGTCGAAAAGTGCGATCGCACTGCTTGCCGCCCACGCTTCCAACCGCCTGCCTAATGTTTACATGTTTATTACTAGCGTTGACAGCACTAAACCAATAGCCACCACTTCACAAGAAGTGGCGGCTATTGGTTCTGGCAGCGTTCGATGGGATCTAGCTAGCTAAATCGTTAATCAAAGCGTCCCATTCAAACGATCAGTTTGTTCCGACACTACTCAGCCTTCTTCCCACAAACGACGCACATTAGCCAAGCCAATGCGGGAAGCAAGCAAACAATCCTCTTGTCCTTCAAACTCAACGGACAAGTGGCCATCATAGCCCGCCTCTTTCAGCACTCTGACCGTTGCCGCCAGATCAAGGTCGCCGTAACCGCAAATTGCGCCCCGCAGCCAGTAACCGCCAGCACTTGGGAACCAGCCCTCGCCTGGCTGCCTGCTGGAACTGCGACGGTAGAAGTCTTTGAAGTGAACGAACGAAGCGATTTCCACATTGCGTTTCACGCCCAGCACAGGATCTTCATCCGCACACAGGAAATTGCCGACATCAAGTGTTGTACGGTAATTTGCGCGATCTACCTCTTTCACCAAACGATAAACCCGCTCGCTCGCTTGAATGTAATAGCCATGATTTTCGACACTGGTCATAATATCGAACTGCGCAGCGTAATCAGCCACTTCACGACATGCAGCCGTCAAAGCAGGCAAGTCGGATTCAAACCGGCTCAGCGAGCGGTCTTCCTCAATCCCTGCATACGCAACATCAAACCGCATATTGCGTACGCCCAGCTTGACCGCCACATCAACATGCTGCTTGACCCGGTCGATCTCCTGCTGCTTAGCCTCGGCTCCATCCTTCAAGAAATCAGCGCCGATCAAATAGCCGGAAAGCTCAATTCCGGCCTGCTCTGCTGCGTCCCGAATCTGTCCGATCAATTGTGGCGTTTCAATCAGATCAAATCCCGCTGGCACGATCTCAATATGTTCTCCGCCATTTTCCGCTACCCATTTCACAGCATCTACAATGGTCATTCTTCCATCCGCGATTGCCCGAAATAAACTGTAAGAACTTAGTCCCAGCTTCATATTAATTACCTCCACACCCGATAGGGTCGTTGATTTCATTAACAACACCCTCAAGATACCATATTACCCATACTGAAGGAATGAATATAATAATTAAGTGCATGGACTATACGTTCAATACAGATTTATTTCATTTTCCGGTTGAACCTCCAACGTTATTAAGGGCAACCAGGGACATGACATAAATCTTTAATGCCATTAACAAGTTAGGAATGGACTGTACTTCATCCGGTCCATGAATACTGCCGTGGCCGGCAGGCAGTCCAAGCGCTGACAAGTCCGCAGGCATGCCGGGGCCAAAGCCGACCGCGTTCGGAATCTTCCGGGCATACGTGCCGCCTCCCATAACGAATGGCTCGGCGTGCTGCTTCGTGACCCGATTGTAAGTATCGTTCAGCGTTTGTACTTCAGGTGCATCCTTGTCACAATAATTCGGTTCGTTTACATGAACAGCCGCCAGCACGAACCCTTGTGCCGCCGCCGTCATTCGTCTTACCATAGCATTCGCATCCGCCGTAATCGGATAACGAATGTTAATCTGAAAGCTGAGCTCACCGTCAACGATGCTCGCCACCGCCCCCACACAGCTCAGCGGCCCGGACAATTCGTCCGCGCATGCAATCTGCAAAGCGCCGCCGTCATAAGCGGCGCATACCGCGTTCATAAGTGCAAACTGCGGCTGATGGACACCTTCCAGCAGTTCTGCGGCAAGCAATGGCTCCAACAAACGATGAATGGCATTGTCTGTGCCTTGTGGGAAGGCGGCATGACCTGCTTTGCCTCGCGCGGACAGCCTGACCCCTTCTACGGTACGCTCAATCGTTATTGCCCCCGGCAAGCCGCTCAGCTTCTCCTCCAGTTCGCGATCCAGCTTCAATATAACTTCCGCATAGCCAGGTACGCTGTTGGAGACGCTCCCTGCCTGAAAGCCGATGATCCGCTCATCCTGGAGCGGAAAACGAAACTCGGCTTCAATGATCCCCTTCTCCCCGTAACAAACCGGGAAACCGCTGTCTGCAACAAGATTGAAATCCGGCACGTCGTGATGCTGAACAAAATAAACCGCATCGTCCATTCCCGCCTCTTCCGCACACCCTACAATTTGCTTAACCGTATAGTTCAGCGGTACTTGCAAATCCCTAATGCAGCGAAGCGCATACAGCACAGCCATGCTCGGTCCCTTGTTGTCCTGCACGCCCCGGCCGATAAGAAAATCCCCTTTGCGTGTGCACGCATAGGGCGGGTACAGCCAATTGCCTCCTGCGGGAACGACATCGACATGCCCCCATATCCCTACCGTACGGTCGGCAAGCGCTCCGTAAGAGATGACGCCGCAGCGGTATTCGACATTGGTCGTGCTGAAGCCGTACTGCTCCCCCAAGCCGAGCATCGTATCCAACGCCCGCGCGCATGCCTCCCCATAGGGGCGATCAGCATCGCCATCGCTTGCCACACTCTCAATGCTTACGAGCAAGCTGATGTCGCGCAGCAGCTCGTCCTGATGCCTTTCGATCCATTGATCAATTTGTTTCTCCAGCATGAGTCTGCCCCCTCCTCTCTGCAACTGAAAGATATCAGTTGAACGAGTGCATTTCGCAATAAGGAACAACTGTGTAGTATGAAATGCACTGCTGTCTCAGCCTTTCACCGCTCCCTCGGTCAACCCGGTAATAATGTGCTTCTGACCAAGCGCATAGACCGCAATAATCGGCAGCATTGCCATCAGATAGGAGGTGAAGGCCATCGTATAGTTAAACGAATATTCCGTTTTGAAATTGTATTGAAACAGGGGCAGCGTCCAAAACTCCCGCGCTTTATTCAGCATAAGCAATGGCAGCATAAAATCATTCCAAAACCAGAGCGCGTCCATAATGATCAGCGTTGCCAGCATAGGTGTAATCAGTCGCAAAATGATCGAGTGATAGATGCGAAATGTACTGCAGCCGTCGATTCTGGCCGCTTCCTCAATTTCCATCGGCATGCTTCTAATATAATTGACGAGCAGGAACACGCCTTTGGTCAGACTCAGCGCGCCGTAGAGCAGAATCAGTCCGAATGGATTGAGCAGGTTCATGCTGGTCATAATTTTCGTTAGCGGCAGCATGATCACCTGGAAGGGCACGAATAGTCCTAACAAAATATAGAGATAGACCGTTTTGTAATATCGCTTGTGCATATTGCGAGCGATCGCGTAAGCGATTGTCGGGTTGATCAGCACAACCAGAATCACGGAACCGACCGTAATATAGGTCGTATTCCACACATAGCGCCAATAGTTGCCTTTGGAGAACAATTCGATATAGTTGGCAAAGTTCAGCCGCTCAGGCAGCGCAAAGAAGCTTCTCCCCGCCTCCTCCAGCGTTTTGAACGAATTGATCAACACCAGATACAGCGGTCCCAAAATAATGAGGATGCCAATCACCAACAATAGATTTCTGGCGATTCTCCAGCCCAGACCTTCCGCCTTGACGGTCAAATTCATCTAGTTTACACCGCCTTTACGGGATAATCTGATCTGGACATAGGACAGGACGGCAATCACGATAAACAAGATGACCGATTCCGCGTTTGCCATCGCAAACTTCATGTTTTGAAACGCATCGTTATAGATCATGATTCCAATCAGGTTCGTCGACTTGATCGGCCCGCCGCCAGTGAGTGTATAGGCATAATCAAATGATGTAACCCCTGCCTTGATCGCCAATACCATATTGACGGTGATCGTCGGAATGAGGTAAGGGAACGTGATGAACCGGAACCGGTTGAACGTGCTTGCGCCATCGATCCGCCCGGATTCATAAAGCTCCTCCGGCACCGATTGCAAACCGGCAATGAAGATAAGCGTTGGCAGCGCCACCGCCTGCCAGATGTTGACGAGCACGACAGCGATCAGCGCATATTGGGGGCTGGCCAGCGGACTTTGCGAAAGCGCGGCAATATCCAGCGCCTTGCCGATTTGCGGTACCAACCGGTAAAACATCTGATCCCAAATAAGCGAGATCGTCACCGCGCTGATCATCGCTGGCAGGAAATAGACCGATTTGGTGAACGTTTTGAAGCTTTTCAGCGAATTCAGACTCAGCGCCAACACGAGCGAAATAATCATGATTCCCGCGACGAGCATAAGCGCATACTTACCCGTAACTTCAAGCGACTGCCAAAAATTCGGGTTGTTGAACAGCGTAATATAATTGTCAAATCCGATATAACTGTAGGTCTTGCCAATTCCGTTCCAATCCGTGAAGCTGTAGTTGATCCCTACAATGACGGCATAGACAAAAAAAACGGAATAAAGGATCACCGCCGGCAAAGTAAATAATAAATTGGTGAACCGGTCGAGGGAGAATGCAAATTTTTTGTTCATGCCTTCATGTCACACCTCGCTTATCATGCTCAAACTTTATGACCATTCCAACTATTTTTCTGTATAAACAGGAGAGACGGCAGCTTGAACTTATACGTTCAAAATACCGTCCTCTCTCCTCCGCATCCCTGCATGCGGTCTGAAACATCATTTTTCTTAAATCCCGTTCGAGATATGAGCTTGGTGTCTACTTCACAGCGTTCAGCTTGATTGTCTCATCAATGTTCTTCAAGTACTGCTCCGGACTTAGCTTCATGAGCAAGTATTCCTGTGTCGTGCTGTACAGTTCAGTAACTACTGCGCTGGAAAGCGTGGAAGCCATCCAGTCATGCACATTGCCTTGATCGATAAAATCCAGCAGCGGCTGCAAATTCGCATCGTCGTAGACCGTTCCCGCAATAATAGAAGGCTCGCCGGACAAGTCTGACCATTTCTGCGCGACTTCCGGACGGGCAAGATAGTTAAGAAAAGTAATGGCCGCTTCTTTCTCTTCCGGTGTCGCTTTGGCGGAAACCGACAGCGCCGCATTGACACCGGAGAGGGTTGTCGTCGTTTCCAATGTATCGTTTGGCAGCGGGAACGCGCCGAATGTCAGATTGGGATTCGCCAGCTTGATATTGCCGCGACCGTATGAGCCGGAAATAATCATTGCAGCCTGGCCGTTGGCAAAAGCCTCCTGCATCATCGCTGCGCTTGCGCCAAATGCATCCTCATTCGCATACGCTGTCAATTCCTTCAGCTTGTCGGCAAATTCCAAAAATGCCGGATTGCCTTCAACCGCGCCTTCGCCTTTTTCAACTTTCACCATCTCTTCGACACCGCCGGGCACATAAGCGATATTCGTCGCCTGGAAAATATGACCGATATCCTTGAGCGGCAAATAAAGCGGCGTAATGCCTTTGCTTTGGAACGTTTTGCATGCCTCAATAAACGCGGCATAGGTCGTCGGAATCTCAATCCCATTGTCCGCAAACATATCGATATTGTAGTATACGGCCATATAGTTTCTCGCATAAGGAAGGGAATAGTATTCACCGTCTTCTGCCGGCGTCATCGCAAGGTAGCTCTTGTTAACCGTATCGATAAATGGCTGGCCGCTTAATTTCTCGATATAGCCGTTTCTTACCTTTTCCTTGAATTGGAGCTGTGTCGGATAATCGGTAAACAATGGAGGGATATCATTGGAAGCAACTCTTGCAGTCAGTACCTTCACCGAGTCTGGAACAGTGTTCATATCAATCTGGATGTTCGTATATTCTTTGGAGAAATCTTCGATAACAGCCCGATAGGCGTTCTGAATGGCTTCTTCACCCTGCTGTTGGAAAAATTCAATTTTGACAATATCGTCGCCTTTGGCGGCGTTATTGCCTTTGCCCTCTTCCGCTTTGCCGCAGCCGGCAGCTACCAGCACAATAAGCAGCAGCGTAATCAATGTGCTTTGCACGTTTCTTTTCATCATCTATTCTCCATTTCGTAAGAGGTTATCGAGCTTTTGATCGATTGTCGGTCCTTCATCACCCGGGGCATCTACAGAGGAGGCGGACAATAATGCCGTCACTTTGTCCCTAAATCTCTTAGCCCCTTCTTCAGGCGTTATTTCGCCAAACATCATTTCACTGTCGAGTATATTGAACAGTTCCAACACTTCTGAACCCAACGCCGGCTCTGGCGGATCGATTACGCTTCCGTATTGTTCCACCAGTGCCAAGTAGTCCTTCACCTTCTGCTGCGCCGGAGAAAACGACTCGCTCAAGCTGGCGATAATTCTCGGATGATAAGGAAATCCGAAGTAGCCGTCAAGCGACTTGGCGACCTCAATATTGTTGTTGTAAAAATCGATGAACACAGCGGCCTCGCCCGGATGCTTGGAGGTTCGCGCAATGCTGTGGTAAAAGGAAGGTTTAATATACATCCCTTCTCCCGGTCCGGGATACATGGACAATCCGACAGGAAATCCAAGCTGCTTCTCCATAATGTCCACCTGATTGCTCCAATACGTCTGTGCGCCGAACACCGTCATCCCTTTGGGGAATCTGCCATCGTCCAGTCCGCGCGTGTTCTGTTCCAGGGCAACGGGACTGATCAACCCTTCCTTCTGCCAGCCTAGCTGCTGTTCAAAAAAAGCAATGAACAACTCGTCATTGTCATAGCCAAGCCCGGTTTGCGTGTTGTTGTACAAGGCCATTCCATACTGTCTCAGCCATACCTGAAAATGCTGGAAGGTCAAATGAGCGGCGCCATACTTGCCGGTCACCCGCTTGATCGTCCGCAGGTCAGCCTCATACTGCTCCCATGTATAGTTCGGCCCCGGCGGGGCAATCCCCGCGCTGCGCAGCAAGGCTGGATTGTAAAACATCACAAGCGCATTATTCCCGATATTGATGCCGTAGGTTTGGCCATTCACTGTCGCGCCCTGATTGTGAACAGGGTGAACCCCGTCCAAATCAATGGCATTCTGATCGATGAAGCCATTCAGGGGCAGCAGCAGATCCTTGCCGATATATTCGGAGATGCTGGAGTAATCAATTCGGATAACATCAGGCAGGCTGTTGGTCGCCGCCATCACCGCCATATTGCCTGAGTAGGCATCGCCCCAGAAATACTCGGCTTTCACGCGAATGTTCGGATATGCCTTTTCAAACAGTCGCACCACTTCATTGTTTTTCTCCACCGTCAACTGGGAATTCGCCCAATACGCCATTCTTATCGTGACGGGATCAGCGTCCAGGGAACCATGGTTCGCGGCTAATTGTTTGCGGGAAGTGAGCGCATTGCTGCCAAGGAAGCTCATAAACAGCGTTAATGAGACGACGATCACCAGCAGGATTGCGATTCCAATTTTTCTCCGCAGAACCATTGCACGACTCCCTTTTCCTTTTGTAATTTTGCAAGCATGAACAGTCTTGGCGCCCCTCTTGGTCCAAAAATACTATGCTCGCGCTTTCGCCTCGTCAATGGCACGATTGGCCAAATTTTGCAGCGCGATATCGTCCATCGGCGGATTGTGCAAGCCTGCCCGAACATCTCTGTACATCCGCTCGAGCGGGTATGCTCTGGAGAGACTCAATCCGCCAACAATGCGCATCGCCTGATCGACAACCCGGATCGCTGCATTAGTAGCAATATACTTTGCCAGTCCCAGCTCAACTCTGAGCGCGACCCGATTGTCAGGTTCCTTGTCCCAGCGGTCAGCCGTCTGGAACAAGAAGCTGCGGGCCGTTATGAGATCCAGTTCGATCTGCGCGATTTGCCTTTGAATGCTCGGCAGCTCTATGATCGGTACAGTGAGCGAATTCGGCTTGTGTTGGCGGGCAAAGTCCAGCGCGAAGTTGCGGGCGCCATAAGCGATGCCGATATAACAAGCCGGGATGTGCAGCATGGTGCCTTCCGTTGGTACCGGAGGCTTCGCAGCCTCGTCCTCTCTCCCGCGAATCATGAAGGAATCTGCAACGAACACATTTTCCAGAATCATGTCATGACTCCCGGTCGCTCTCATTCCCATCGTGTTCCAGGTTTCCTTCACCTGCACACCCGGTCCGGTGCGGACGAGGAAGGCGCCTACCCGCTCGCTGCCCTCAATGCCTGCCGTCACCACAAACTGCTTCAGAATCGGGCTGAGCGTGCTGAACGTTTTGCGCCCTATAATTCGCCAGCCGCCTTCCACACGCCGCGCCGTTGTCTCCGGCCTTCCCCCGCGGGTAGGGCTTCCCGTTGCAGGCTCACTGGCAAGCTCATTGACAACGATGCCATCAATGACGACCTCACGGCACACATTGGCGTACAGCCCCTCTGGCCATGCCTGGGATAGCCGGACCTGCAAAATCAGTCCAAGATGCCAGCCGACTGCCAGCGCCGTCGAACCGTCCCCTCTGGCCAGTCGCTCCTGCGACAATACCATCTCATAAACAGATGCTTCTTCTCCCCCGAAAATCTCCGGAACGGTCAGCTTGAGATAACCGGATTCCTTCAGCTCATCGAAATTTTCGAACGGGAATGCCCCCTCCTGATCATATTTGGAAGCCCTCTCTGCAAACGTAACGCCAAGCCGTTCTGCTCTTGCCGCTATGCCCGCTTCACGTTCATTTCGAATGAATGGATCTGACGGATCAGGTTGAAACATAGGCTGCGCTGCCACCTTTCCAATATATCTGATTGGGTTACTTTGCTTTTATAATAAGCTTGATTCTCTTGCGAGAAAAGCTAAAAAACCGATATTTTTATTGTAAAAAACCGCATTCATAGGATGCGGTTTGCCAATTGTTTCCGATATTCCCCTGGAGTGTAGCCATACGCTTTTTTGAAGACGTTGGCGAAATATTGCGGGTCCTGATCAAAGCCGCATTTCTCGGCAATTTCGTATATTTTAAGCGAGGGATGCGTTTCAAGCAACTCCTTGGCCATCTCCATTCTCAGCCGGGTCAAATATTGGGTGTACTTCTCCCCGGCTTCCAGACGGAACAGTTTGCCCAGATACTCGGAATTAAGGAACAGATGATGCTGAGCGAGCCATTGCAGCGACAGCTGCCTGTCTGCCAGGTGGCTCCCCGTCAGTTGCTTGATTCGCGCGATGAGCAAAGCCTTCTTGTCAGTGCGCAGTTCCTTGCGGCTGTTCAGCAGCTCGGTCAGTTCATTGAGCATATAGTGATGAATATCCTGCAGCGTCTTCAATTGCCAAATTTGAAGGCTGGCCTCTTTGCTCTCAGCATCCGGCAACGGCTGCAACTTTTTATGTACAGATTCCATGAACGCCATGCATCTGCCAATCGCAACCTTAGCCTCGGCCCGCACCTCGAACAATGTCTGAAAAAACCCATCAAGCGTCTCCTGAAGCACCATCAGGTCGCCAGCGATGATCGCCGCAGCGATCTTCGTCTCCATTCCACCGGTTGCCAACTGCAGCGATTGGCTGCTGTCTGCAGCCTTGTGGAGGCTCCCTTCATTGTCCGAACTACCGCAAGCAGCATAAAAGACGGCATCTCCCCCCGCCTGCTGCATCCCCTGCAGCTGCCGCTCGTGGGCTTGAAGCACGTCCAGTTCCTCCATTGCCGCTTGCAATGCTTCGGTAATTTCCTCTTCATTGCTAGGCTTTAACAAATAATGACGCACGCCATACTTCATCGCCTGTGCGGCCAACTCAAATTCACCGTAGCCGGATAGCACAATAAAAACGGTGCCGGGGAGCACTTGCTGCGTCAGCCTGATTAATTCCAGTCCGCTCATGAGCGGCATCTTGATGTCCGTAATGACAATATCCGGCTGCAATCTCACAATCTGCTGGTACGCAATCCGGCCATCCGGGGCTGTTCCTGCCAATGTGAGACCAAGCGCGTCCCATGCGATCCTGTCGGCGATGCCTTCTCGTGCCATCCGTTCATCATCAGCAACAAATACGGTATAGGTGCTCATCATTCCGCTTCCTCCCCTTGCGACATCGCCGGTATCGAGATCCGAACAATCGTCCCCTGATCGATGCCTTCATGAATACTGATTCCGTAATCATCGCCATACAGCAGACGAATTCGCTCATGAATGCTTCGCAACCCAATGCCCTCCCCATCAGCATGTCCATTGGCCTGCTCGAGATAACCTGCATCCATCCCCGGCCCCTGATCTGCAACCCAGATATCCAGCCGTTCTCCGAATCTTTCGCCGCTGATCGAAATATGACACTCGCCGGTCCGCTCATCCATGCCATACTTGATGCAATTTTCCACAATCGGCTGCAAAATCATGTTCGGCAAATACAGCTTATGCACGTCTTTGGGCATGTTAATGCTGTACTGCAGCCGCTCTTCGAACCTGAACTTTTGAATAAACAAATAATTGTTCAGGTGAGCAATCTCCTCGCGAACGGTCACCATTTCTTTTTTGCTGATCGTGCTTCGTAGCATATCTCCCAGCGCCTTGACCATTTTGGAGATCGCCTGCTGACCATTTCGCCTTGCCAGCCAGTTGATTGAGTCGAGTGTGTTGTATAGAAAATGGGGATTCAGCTTCGCCTTCAACGCTTCATATTGCGATTCTTTCAAATGAATCTGCTTGACGTAATTCTCTTTGATCAAGCGATCCAGCCGATCCGTCATCTTGGCGAAGTCAATGTTCAACAAGCCGATTTCATCCGTCGTTTTGACCATCTGGTCGCGTTGTGACGCAAAATCCCCTTTTTCCACTTTGGTCATCTTGCGGGTCAGCTCCTCCAGCGGATGCGTGATGCTGCGGGAAAATAACAATCCAAACCAGATCAAAGCCGCCAGAATACACCCGTACAGCACGAATAAAATGCTCTTCATCGCCGCGGCGGTTTCGAATAAGGACTCATAAGCAACAAGGTGGATAAACGTCCAGCCAGTGTAAGTCAACGTGGAATACGCCGCCAAATATTTGCGGTTTGCCAGACTGAGCATATGATACTGCTCTTCATCGCCATCCTTGTCGCGGAAATTTGCCGGAATATCAACAGCCGCCACTTCCTCCGCATCCGAATAGACCGGCTCGTCCCCGTCCTGGATGAGCAGCGATGTTTCATAACCGTTCCCCTGCCGGCTTGAACGGTTCACCATTGCGTCGGCGTCTACCCGAATAATCAGCGTGCCCAGCGGCTGCAAATCCATATTTTGTACCGCCCGTATTTGCCGAAGCGACATAAAGGTTCTGGACTCCTCGCCGCCACCCATCCATAAGCTGGCGCCGGCTTTGCCTGCGGCCGTACTGATCATATCCGCTGTATACGCGGGGACAGGCGCTTTGGCAAGCGAACCTGCCAAATACTCATTTCCATTCGCGTCAACAATGACAATCGATTCGATGGAATAATCATGAAAGGGGAAAGTAAACAGCTTCTGCTTCAGTGCGCTAATGGCATGAAAGGTCTCGAGGCTGTCTTCCTCATATTTGATTTGCTTCAATCCCTTTTGAATATCGGGATCGCTGACAATGGTCTGCGTCAACTTGTCAATTCCGGCAAGCTTCTCTTCAATCCGTTCCGAATAAAGGTAGAGCTTCTCGCTGGCTTGCTGGTAAACAAGCTGCTCATACAGGGATTGCATGCGCTGTACATACAGCAATCCGACGAAACTGATGGCAACGACCCCGATAATAACAAAGAGCACCAGCTTATGCCGAAGCCTGAGCTTTAGCCTCATACACACACCTTCCCAAGTGTAAACGGCTTCTCTATCTCTCATTTCCAGCCATCTATTCATAGTCTCTTTCAAGCATAAATTATATGAACTGAATAATACACCTTTTTCTATGCGTGTTCCCGCTGCTCCGGTCGATGCGGTTAGTGCCGCTACTGCCGTTACTGTGGTTAGTGCCGTTGCTGCGTTTGCTCGGATACTTCGTTTAATGCGGTTGCTACGGTAGCTGCGATTAATTCGGTTGCTGTGATACTTGAGTTACTGTGATTGCTCCACTTGATGCGGTTGCTGCGATACTTCGGTTTTTGCGGCGGTTACTCCACTTACTTCGGTTGCTCCACTTGCTGCGATTACTGTGATACTTCGGTTATTACGACGGTTACTCCAGTAGCTGCGGTTGCTCCGACTGACGCTGACGATACAGCTCGCGGCTTTTAAAGCCAGCCTTAAGCAACTGCTTCATTTCCTCCCGCCGCTTCGCTTTGGTGTCCTCCTGTTTAGCGCTGTATACATAACGGGCCCAATCTTTACGGTACCCCGGTGTAAGTGATTGGTAGAAAGCAAGCTGTTCCGGCACATCAGCCAAATCCTGCTCCACAGTTGGGATGAAAGCGACATAGTCTTCCACACGCTGGCTTGCTTTTGCAGAAGCCCGGGTTTTGCCTGCGGCGTCATCCTTGAACCCCACGACGGTAAACACATCGTCCAGTCCGACCATCCTTGCAAATTTAATATCGCTCGTCCCGATATACCCCTGCTCATCGCTACCCACCCCCGCAAACAAATCATCACGATGAATATATGTCGGATAAACCTTGTTTCCTTTCTTCGGATAGGCAGCGAATAGATAGCCGTTGCTGCGCAGATGCCCGCCTGCAATTACACGATCCACCAGTTCTTTCAACGCGCCCATATCCAGCACAAAAGCAAAGATGAGATCATAGTCATGCTCTCTGAGTGATGTATCGTAGCCAGTCAACTCTGGAAAATAACTTGTTCCTTCCGGCTGATGCAATATAGCTGTCCGTTCAAACTTTTGCAAGTTCAGTTTGGCTGCAATTGATTTTGTCATTAAGCTCTTCTCCTTGTCGTCTGCTACATAAGTTGAATGATTTAATTTCGAATGGGGACATCGAGATACAAATATTGTATTTCTTATAGCAATCAAAGGAATGGCCGCGACTAAAGCGAAATTGTTGTATAAAATACATGAATTTACCTTGAAGAGTCATATATCCTAAGAATTGTTGTATAAACTACAACATTTCACCCTAAAAACGTCATTTATCCTAGAAATTGTTGCATTTCGTACAACAATTTCACGAGAATCGCCCCCTATGTCTGGAATTGTTGTACAAAATACAACAATTTATCCCTGACACCCACTCTTTAGCTCGACTTATATCACTTTCACGAATCCACGCGCTATACGGGTGTGTTGCTGTCTCTCATCAACCTCTAATACCACGTTGCTGTCTCTCTTCAACCTCTATTACCGAGTTGAGGTCCCCTATCTTCCTCTATTACGGCGTTGCTGTCTCTCATTAACCCCTATTACCGCGTCGCTGTCTCTCATCAACCTCTAATACCGAGTTGCGACCTCCCATCAACCTCTATTACCGGCAAAATTACTCTGCTGAGAGTATCACCCATTGATATTTATCTTTATTTCCCATTTGAATTAATTATATTATTATAACGGCTGTAACAAAATGAACAACCACGGTACGAATACAATAAGGATCTGGCCGGGGGAGGGATGACATACCGTTGGAGGAACTGTACAAGGTGATTCAGCCTAAAATATATGCTTTCTTCTATGTTAACACAGCCGATCGCGAACTATCGGAGGACTTGACGCATGAAGTATTTTATCAGGCGATCAAGGGGCTTCACACTTTCACAGGGGCATCTTCCCTCCAAACCTGGATATTTGCGATTGCGAGAAATATTTTGTACAACCATTATCGTTCCAAAAAATACCGTCAGCAGTTGGCTGGAACATTAGCGGATCGAACCGGTGCCGTTATCTCGGCTGAGCAGCAAGCAATCACGAACGAGTCCCTGCAACTGCTTGCAATGAATATCCAACAGCTGGATCAGTTGCCTAGAGAAATTGTGATCATGCGTATTTATGGGGAACTTTCTTTCAAAGAAATTGCCCAGTTGATCGGCAAAAGTGAAAATTATGCCAGAGTAATGTTTCACAGGGCAAAGATGAAACTTCAAGAGAAACTGGAGGGGATAGACGGATGAAGGAACCACCGATTCAATCCATCATCGAAGACCTGCTCCCGCTGCATGAAGAGGGCCTGTTGCGGGAGGAAACCGCCGCATGGCTGGAAGAGCAGCTTGCGAGCTCAGCACAATTCAAACAACTGGCGGAGCGCTCACTAACTCCGCTTCCCAAGCCAGAGATTCCCTCGGCCCTTGACTATGATCCGATGGTCAAAAAAATCAAGCGCACGCTGTCCTTGTACCAGATTATTTTTATCGCCATCTCGTTTTTTCTCGCTCTGCAGACATCGTTGCTTAACAGCAGCTTTGAGTTCGTGCTCTGGTATGCGGTGCTTGGCGCATTGATTTACTTGTTCTATCAGGATATGAAAATGGTGTTTCTGATCGCGTTTATTCCCATCCTGTTCTGGTCGATCGGGGGCGGAATGAGTGATTACTTTTCTGGGAGTATCGAGGCCAAACTGGCGCCCTATGCACTGCAAACGGTATTCGGCGGCATTTTGGTAGCAGGCATTCACTATGCGGTCGCTTTAATGGGCAGCCTGGTTGGTCTATGTATTGTTAAATTAAAAGGAAGAGGATGAGTATTAATGAAGAAGCGATGGTTTTTCAGCGGCTTGCTCGTGTTGATCGTGTTGTTCATTGCCTGGGCCTATAACGATCTCAATGGCAATCCGCTAACCAAGTATCTATCAACGAAAACATTGGAGCGTCATTTAGCCGCCAACTATCCTGATCGGGAGCTGCGGATTAAGGAGGGAATCTTCAGCTTTAAATTCAAGGAGTACGAATTTGAGGTCATTGAACTTGGCACTTCGAAAGTGTCTACGGACTTTCCCAAAGACAGCCAGCCGGCAGCCTATACCTTTACTTTGCGAGGGTGGTGGAACCCTAAGGTACGGAATGATGGCCTCCACAACACATTGCTGGATGAGCCTTTGATGAACAGGATCAATTCTGCGCTCACAGAGGAATTGACGCAATTGCTCCGCGGCAACGGCCTGGACGTTATGGAGCTGTACGCAGGGATCGAGATTTTAAAAGGGGAGCTTGCCGCTGATGCGGAATGGGATAGAACGCGCAAGCTGAAAAGCAAGCTATCGATCATCCTTCATCTAAATGCGGAAGGACAGAGCAGAGAAGATACGCTTGCATCGTTCCAGTCGATTCAGCAGCTTCTGAATAAGGAAGGCTATGATTATGAAAGCGTGGCGGCACACAGCAATTTGCCGATGGTCGGAAAAACCAGCGGTATCATGCCCGGTCAAGAAAAATTTGGTTCCCGCTTCACACCGGATCAGCAATTGAAGCTGAAGGACATTCGCGCGTATTAAGGGGCGGATAGATTAGCGGCCGCTGCGGTGAAAGCGGACAGACGTTCCACTAGTTAACTGAATGTAGCATTAATAATCGAGAAGGCGTCCATTATCATGCCATTGACCGTACATTTTATTTGCTTTCGTGTGTGTTATAAACTTGTCTAATCTACTCTGAAATAATTCCGGCTGATTTTTATTGCTTTGTATCGTGTCGATCCGAACTCTTTTATAAAGAGCTGGAAAGGCCAAAAAATTCTCATATACATGCCTTTCCTCTTTGAGTCTTTGCTCTATAACCGGATCTATTTTAAAAGAATCGTGATCCATGTCAGGAAGTACCTTTCTTCCTTCGTCACGCATTAGCCCCAACTTCTCGAGGCGGCGGACACGTTCTTTGTTCAATTCAGTCCATGAACTTCTCTTGCTTCTAGGAGACAGCCTCTGCGCCAGCTCCGTTTCAGATATTTTCTTTTTGACGCCATCTATCCATCCAACGCACAAAGATTCTTCGACCGCATCCAAATATAGCAACGTATCTGGAGTTGGCGTCATACTCACTACGACCCAACACGATTTTTCAGTCTTACCATTTTCCTGTAGCCAAATCCTCAAATCTTCTCTTGATTTTGCGGTAATTAGATTTTCAGTTTCCATAAGTAAAATACAACCTCCTTGCTAAGTATGGCCAGTAATAATGGGCGATTCGTTATGCTTATCGTCACCTTTGACCTGTCTTGGATTTGTTTTTGAGTCTGTTGCTATTATAAAAGAAGAAGTATGACAACAGTCTGTCACACTTGTTCATATCGTTTGAGTGTGTTTTGAAGCTATTTCTTTAAAATGCCTCGCATTGGAGGGGTTGGAGGACTTCGGCGCCGCTGCCAAAACTAAACTTCGCCCGGATTTCCGACGTGTAACTGCTGGTTCAACCGGTTCGGAGCAATCGCATAATGGTGGATGGAACCCGTCGTTTACTGCGCCAGCCTAGTCGCACATTGATCGGCTATCAAAGCAAAGGGGGCCTGGTGGAATTCTAACGCTGATGAGCGGCGCTATTTAGGGAAATTCAGCCCAATAATTATTTTAAGGAAACTGAGACACCTTATTTATAGAAAATCGGTCGATTTCAGCCGTCCACGGGGGAAATAAGCACTGTGGGAAGCGTTAGATTTGTAAAAGGGTCTTTTGAGGCCATTTAAGCGCTGTGGCAAGCGTTAGCGCAAAAGACCTGCCTTTGTTCAATAGATGCCATTCAACCAATTATACGCTTGGGCGACAAACAGCGCAAAAAAACCACCAGCGCGTGAGAAAATACCTCTCAGCGCGGGTGGCGATGCTGCTTCGTTCTATTGTGCTGCTAAAAATTTCCCCAGCGCAGCCCTTAGGCACCAGATCGTTTTGCCAGCGCTACTGCAACGCTATTGCCAGCGCTACTGCAGCGCTATTGCCAACGCTATTGCAGCGCTATTGCCTGCGCTATTGCAGCGCTGTCGGCAGTTTGACGCCGATCAGCTTGCCTTCTGCCTGAATGATCACTTGGCCGCCGGTAACCAGTGTCGGTCCATAGGCGCGCGAACCGGTCTTTACCTGGAAAACCTGCTTCTGTGTGTCAAAGTTGACGCCATGAAACACGCCATCGGTTTGCCCGATATAGACGCCATTGCCGTAAACGTCGATTTGCGCGGCGGGATTATCACCGTACCAGCCGACCGTCTGCCCGTTGGCAAGCTTCATCCCGGCCAACATTTGCCCATTGTTGAAACTTTGGAACAGCATTCGGTCCCGATGAATTTTGTACAGCGGCATGTATTGATCGGATTGATACGACTTATTCCATGTTTTCACCGGCTTTGGCGCAGCCGAGGCAGAATAGCTGTTGAACGCATACTTCGCGATAACTGGACCCTGATAAATATACAGATCGTTTCCGTTCAGAAAAGCAGAACCGTCGATTCCACCTGAGCGGAACGAACCGTCAGGCGATTGGGGAACGGTCCATTTATACACTCTCTCGCCTTTGACAACGCCGGATTTCAAGTTGTACGACGTAATTTTAATTTGCCGATCCGGGCTATCCCCATTGTTAAACGAAAATTCATCAGTAATGGAATACACCAGTCCATCCTGGATGGCGAGCGGCGCGCCCTGACGGAAATGCGCCCAGAGCTGTTTGCCGGTTTTCTTGTCATAGGCGGTTAATTGCGATGAGGTCAGCGCGCCTTGCACCATATAGACACGGAGCACGACACCGTTCGCTTCAATTACATTCGGATCGCCGCCGTCAGCCTGCTTTTCATTTGCCTTCCAGCGCAGCTTGCCGGTCTCGGCATTGTAAGCGAACAAATCCGTGCCGCGAGTAATGTAAAGAGTATCGCCAATGAGCATCAGCTTGTCGGCGTCGGCCAGCGAAGCCTTCTCGCTCCACTTCTTGCCACCCTTCTCTGTTGCGGCATACAACGCACCGTTCTTGGTTATTCCGTATAACACGCCTTTATCATATACGACCTTCGGGATCAGCTGCTCGCCGAATTGCCATAGCTTCTTCCCGGTAGTCGCATCAATAGCAATCAGCTTCTTGCCGGAAAAGGCAAACACTTTGCCATTGGCCGCAGCCGCCTGCTGCTCCGTTGCATCTTCCCACTTGTTGGCGCTGTCGACAGCAGCGCTCCAGGCGGGTTTCAGGACAGGGGTTGGCACAGCAGCACTTGGATTGCGCAAGGATACGACCGGACTGTCGGCTGCTGCAGTCAAAGGCACGGCTGCAATCTGCGCGGCAATCAGTGATACGGCAAGCAATTTGGGTACAGTACGCCATCGGTTGCGAAACATGCCATCACTCCTTTTCAGTATAATGTTTAGACGATTTCGGAATGAAAAGGGTTGCGGCATTTACAGCATCTGTACCCATTATTATGAAAATTTTATAAATCCGGCAATGGACAATTAACAGGAGGTAGCCTCCTCCCCTGCTTCTACTACTTCTTTGCTGTCTGCAGCAAAATATTTTGCACCGTCAACAAAGCATCCTGATCTTTGCCGCTGCTCATTTGAGTTCGAAATATATCGCGCTTCTCATAAAGACCGTTCACCCGCTCAACTAACGTCTTTACCGAAATGTCCTCTTCATGCAAAACTTCAGCATAACCGGATTTTTCAAACGAGCGCGCATTTAGAATTTGGTCCCCTCTGCTTTGCTTGGCAGTCAGCGGGATCAGCAGCATCGGCTTTCTGAGTGACAGAAACTCGAAAATTGCGTTCGATCCCGCACGGGAAATAACCAGGTCGGTCATTGCCAAAATATCCGGCAGTTCTTCATTTACATATTCAAACTGCTTGTAATCCGGTGAAGTCAGCTCTTGATCAAGCTGGTTTTTGCCGCATAAATGAACGATCGAAAACTGCTGAAGCAATTCTGGCAAAGCTTCCCTCACTGCCTTATTGACCGCTCTCGCGCCCAAACTGCCGCCCGTTACCAAAATGACGGGCTTGCGATCGGAAAACCCGCAAAGCCTGCGCCCGCGCTCCGCGCTCCCTTGCCGGATTTCCTCGCGAATAACCGCGCCAACATGATGGCTCTTTGCGCTGGGCAGCTGTTTGGCGGTTTCCGGAAAGGTGGTACAAACGGCCGTCGCCAGCGGAATGGAGATCCGATTGGCGAGTCCCGGCGTGAAGTCCGACTCATGAATCACAACGGGAACCTTATTAAGCCATGCCCCGACCACGACAGGGACGGATACAAAGCCTCCTTTGGAAAATACCGCATTGGGCTTCCGTTTTTTTATCGTGCGATAGGCTTGCCAAACCCCTTTGATTACTTTGAATGGATCGGTAATATTTTTAATATCCACATATCTTCTGAGCTTTCCTGTCGCAATGGCATGGTAACGGACTTTATCTAGCGGAGCGATCAACTCCTTTTCAATGCCATTCTCCGACCCGATATACTCCACTTCCCAGCCTTGTTCAAGAAACCGCGGAATCAGCGCAAGATTGACCGTAACATGCCCTGCTGAACCGCCTCCGGTAAACATTATTTTTTTCATATGAACCACCTGCTGTTATGCACTTCGCAAGCTCCTTTAAACATTTTTATTTGATTTCATTTCATTTTGTATGTTCAGTATATTCAACTATCTGGGCCGCTGCAACGCATAGCGTGCTGCAAACGTAATTAAAGCGTCGACAATGCCGTCTGCCAGCGCTTCTTCCCAATCGATCCAATTGCCCGTTAATAAACTGATTATCAACATTTCATTTCCATATATGGATTATAGATCATTTAACTGCTATACTGAATGCTGTTTGCTCATGAAATATTTTACTATAAAGGGGTTAGTTAGCAATGAGAAAAAGAATAATTGCCAGCTCCGTTGCAATGCTGCTGCTGTTGTCCAGCGCAAGCGCATCGGTTAGCGCACATCCGGGGAGAACAGATTCGAGCGGCGGCCATACATGCCGGACGAATTGCGCCAAATGGGGGTTAGAGCAGGGGGAGTATCATTATCACAACGGAAGCAAATCATCATCAAGCAAGTCGGGTTCCGGCCAATCGTCATCATCAAGCAAGTCCTCCGGCAAATCTTCAAGCAAATCTTCGTCATCATCCAGCACATCATCCAAGAGTCCTGCCAAATCAGCACCGGCCTACGTAAAATCAGGACTTGCTGTGTATGTGAATGATTCGAAAGTCAGCTTCAAAAATGTACCGTTAAGTTATGAAAATACGAATCTCGTACCGCTGCGCGAATTGGCCAAGGCACTCGGAGCAACCGTTGCCTGGGATGAAAACAGCGGCAAAATTGAAGTTAAAAAAGGCAAACGTACGATGACGCTCAAAATCGGCAGCAAACAAGTTGCCTATAATGGTTCCACAGAAACGGCCAGTGCCGCGCCAAAAGTCATTCAAGGCGTTACCTATGTGCCAATTCAGGTGTTCGCCAGAGGACTTGGTGCGGGAATCAGCTACAGTGAAAAGAACAACACGTTGAAATTAACGATTTAATACACAAGCAGGCGCCACACCTCGCGTTGGAGCGAGATGTGGCGCCTGCGCGTGGAGCGAAGAAAGTTCCGCTTGCCACCCGGTTTGTGTATGTGATGGCGAGCCCTACTGCGTCATGCTGTCCACAATCGTCTTGATGGCATACTTGATCGCGTATGGGCCGTTGGTCGCTGCCGCAATATCGAAAAAATGCACCTGATTGTTTTGCACAGCCTTCAATGATTTCCACACCTCTGAACTGCTGAACTCCGCAAGCTTATCTTCATAATTGGAGGCAGAATCTGCAATAAACAGATGATCCGGATTGATCTCGGACAACCCTTCCAGCGACATCAATTCCCATTTGGCCGGATAATTGTCAGGCGCTGTCAGCCCCAGTCCCTCATTGCTATCAAAAAAGTAATTATAATTCGAGGTGCCCATCGCCCCGAATTCACTGCGCCCGGCAAGGCGGAAAAATCCAGCGGTCTCATCTTTAAACGGCAGCAGCGCTTGACGGGACACCTTCATTTCTTCGGTCAGCTCCGTAATATAAGCTTCTGCGGTTTCTTCCTTCCCAATAATAGACGCATATTCCCGAAGATGATCGTACCACTCGCCGCTAAGGTCGAGCAGCACAACCGGTGCAATCTGACTCAGCTCGTTGTAAATATCTTCATGGATACCTACACTGCCAATAATCAGGTCAGGCTCCTCGTCCAGGAGTTTCTCAAGATTGGGCGCCATCACATCTCCCAAGTCAGCGACCTGCGCTGTAACGGCAAGCTCGCCCAATGTCACCGTAAATTCTTGCAAGATCTCTTCGGCAAGCGGTGATGCGACTGGCGGGACGCCAAGCGAGAAGAAATATTCCATCTGCGCAAAGTGACCGACTGCAATTCGTTCCGGCTGCTTGTCTATGACGACTTCCCTGCCGGTACTGTCCACATAAGTACGGGGGAATGCCTGCTCCGGCTGTTGGGCATTTCCTTCAGACGCTGCCGCAGGAATTGTCGCTGCTGGCTGATTGGACGCTGCCCCTGTTCCTCCTCCGTTCGTGCTTGTCCCACCTGAGCAGGCGCTCAACAGCAGCGTTAAACCGAGCAGCAGTGTAACTGCCTTTGTATATCTCATCCTGTTAAACATGAATTGACTCTCTCCCTCTATGTAGTGATAATGATTTTCATCTTCGTTATCACTATAGCCGTGGAGCCTCTGCTTTTCAATGGATAATCCGGTCCTGTCATATGCATCATACACGTCCGCTTTCGATTGCCGGGATTTGATTTTGAACCGTTTCGGTGTCATGCCTGTATGTTTTTTGAAAATCCGGAGGAAATAGAACAAGTCGGCATAGCCCACGCTTTTGGCAATATCATGTACAGATGCATCGGTGTTGCGCAGCAGCGCTTGTGCCTGATGAATGCGATGCTTGATGAGATAATCGATGAGTCCTTGCCCCATCTCCCGCTTAAACAGCTTCGAAATGTAGCGGCTGCTGTAATTAAAGTGCCCGGCTACCGAATCCAGCGTAATCGATTCCGCATAATGCGCTTGAAGGTAGCTTACAACCTGCTCCACTACCCCTGGATGATAAGCGGCGGCAGGCTGCCGTTGCAACTGCTGCAGCAGTTGGTGAATGATTTGGATAAACAACCCTTTGGCCTGTAATTTCCCGAGAGTCGTCGCTTCCTCCCATGCGCAGTGCATAACTTCCACTTGCTTGTACAGCAGCAGCGGATGCTCTGGCACGAATCCATATGGCAAGCGAAAGGCTGTGGACAGTGCCCCCTGTTCAGGCGGCCTGCGCCAAAACGAAAATACCAGCCTTGCTTTATAGTAGATCAGATAATAGTCGAACGTTTCGCTCAGTGGCGTAATCTGCAGATGCTGCCCTTTGCCCGCATGCAGAATATAAAACCCGTTCACCGTATGCCGAACATCATCAAGCTGTAGCCTTGCTTCGCCTCGTACAGCAAACAAATAGCCGCTCGCCGGAAGTTGGGAGGAGCGTAATTGTTCACCTATCGCCAATGTTTTATGACGGATATCAATTAAATGAATATGGGCTTCATTCCACAAGGCGATATGTTCGCTCCATTCCACTGTTCCAGCCTCCTTTATATTGTACCGTCATTTTAAATGATAATAATTCTCAATGTCAATGAAAAGTTGACCTTTCCTGGCACACAAAGCGCCAACTGTGCAAAGAAATAGAGCCAGTCAATCACGTTATCTTCGCGTGCTGACCGGCTAAGCTATCGGAAACTCCAGTATTTTTTTACTAGGGCCTGTCTTCAAACTTAAGCCAACCAGACCATAATCGAAACTAAGGCTAAAAAAGCTTTGTACGAACAAGC
>REGQ01000009.1 GCA_004134985.1 Paenibacillaceae bacterium
ATGAAAAATCATATACAATAGATCATTCGGCGATTATTTCGACGATTCTGTATGAAAAATCATATACAATAGCTCATTCGGCGATTATTTCGACGATTCTGTATGAAAAATCATATACAATAGTTCCTTGCCGTTCTTTTTATAAAAGTCGGATTTTGCCCTTCATCGATCTTTTTCTTGGAACGTGGCTTCTAAACAGCGAATTACTTACAATTTTGCTAGTCTTTAGTTCAACTTAAATAGTAGGGAAAAACATTGCGGAATGTTGCAAGCGAGTAAATTTGTAATAATAAACTTGCATTTATATAGGGTACGGGGGTATACTAGAAACATTGAGTCATAATGCCATTCACGCTGAGATGAATCATCTTACACATAAAGGAGTGGATAAGTATGGCAGACGCCGTTGCCAAAGAAACAAGACAGACCACGCTGCAGATCAGTGGCATGACTTGTGCGGCCTGCGCAAATCGGATCGAAAAAGGGTTAAACAAAATGGATGGCGTAAGCGCTGCAAATGTTAACTTCGCTTTGGAAAAGGCAAGCGTAGCCTATGATCCGGCGAAGGTCAATTACAGCAATTTGGAAGAAACGGTCAGAAAACTTGGATTCGATACCCATAGGGAAGCGGTCGATTTTCAAATTGAAGGCATGACCTGTGCCGCTTGTGCGAACCGGATCGAAAAGGGACTGGGCAAACTGACGGGCGTAACAAGCGCCTCGGTTAATTTTGCGATGGAAACGGCCCGTGTGGAATATTCGCCTGGCGAAGTAACTGTAGAAGAGATGAAGAACAAGGTGAAGCAGCTCGGTTACAAAGCGATTGCCAAGCAAGAAATTACGAATGCCGAGGAAAATCGCGACAAGCATATTCGGGACCAACTGCGCAAGCTTATTATCGCAGCTGTTCTTTCACTGCCGCTGCTATGGAGCATGGTAGGACATTTTTCATTCACGACTTGGATTTATATGCCGGATTTATTTATGAATCCTTGGCTGCAACTTATTCTTGCTGCACCGGTGCAATTTTATGTAGGGAAACAGTTTTACGTTGGCGCATATAAAGCTTTGCGCAATGGAAGTGCGAACATGGACGTTCTCGTCGCGCTTGGTACATCTGCTGCGTTCTTCTATAGTCTATACTTGACGCTCGAGTGGTACTTTGCTGGCGGCAGCGCCCATCATGGCCCTGATCTCTATTATGAAACAAGCGCCATTCTAATCACACTGGTTATCTTAGGCAAATTGTTCGAATCGCGCGCCAAGGGCCGCACATCGGAAGCGATTAAATCGCTGATGGGCCTGCAGGCGAAGACGGCAATCGTTGTCCGTGACGGCGAGGAGCAGACGATTGCGATTGAAGAGGTTGTTGCCGGTGATGTTCTGGTCATCCGCCCCGGCAATAAAGTTCCGGTAGACGGCGTTGTGCTGGAGGGAGCCTCTTCGATTGACGAATCGATGCTGACCGGTGAAAGCTTGCCCGTCGGAAAGCAAACAGGCGATACCGTTATTGGTGCGACCATTAACAAAAACGGTCTGCTGAAAATAAAAGCGACGAAAGTCGGCAAAGAAACGGCATTGGCGCAGATCATTAAAGTCGTGGAAGAAGCGCAAGGTTCCAAAGCGCCAATCCAGCGGGTAGCCGACGTGATTTCCGGTATTTTTGTCCCGATTGTCGTCGGAATCGCTGTTGTCAGTTTCCTGATCTGGTATTTCGCAGTGACACCGGGCGATTTTGCCGGGGCACTGGAGAAAGCAATTGCTATTCTGGTCATTGCCTGTCCTTGTGCGCTCGGTCTGGCAACGCCGACGTCCATTATGGCCGGTTCCGGCAGAGCGGCTGAACTGGGTATTTTGTTCAAGGGCGGCGAGCATCTGGAGCAAACGCAGAAGATTGATGTGATTGTCTTGGATAAAACAGGCACCGTGACGAAAGGCAAACCGGAGCTTACCGATATTATTGCAGAGGGCGATGAAACAGCGTTTCTGCAGCTTGTCGGCGCCGCTGAGAAAAATTCGGAGCATCCGCTCGCCGAAGCGATTGTTGCAGGTATCCGAGCCAGGCAGATCGAGCTTTCGGAGACGACTTCCTTTGAAGCGATCCCGGGTTACGGCATTCAAGCGGTAGTCGATGACAAGCAGCTTCTGATCGGCACCCGTCGTTTAATGGAGCAGCATGGTGTCAATGCGCAGCAGGCCTTTGAGCGGATGTCCCGCCTTGAGGAGTCAGGCAAGACCGCAATGCTGGTGGCGATTGACAATCAGTATGCAGGCATGGTGGCGGTAGCCGATACGATTAAAGAAACGTCAAGAGCGGCAGTGGAACGGCTGAAAAAGATGGGCATTGAGATCATCATGATTACAGGCGACAATGAGCGGACCGCCAAAGCGATCGCTACCCAGGCGGGCATCGACCATGTGCTTGCGGAAGTGCTGCCCGAAGGCAAAGCGGAAGAAGTGAAAAAGCTGCAGGCGCAAGGCCGCAAGGTTGCGATGGTGGGCGATGGCATTAATGATGCGCCTGCGCTGGCAACCGCCGATATCGGGATGGCAATCGGTACCGGTACCGATGTAGCGATGGAAGCAGCCGATGTAACTTTGATGCGCGGCGACCTCGCGAGCATCCCGGATGCCATCTATATGAGCCGCAAGACGATGAGAAACATCAAGCAGAATTTGTTCTGGGCGCTTGGCTACAACACGCTGGGCATTCCAATTGCCGCGGTTGGGTTATTGGCTCCGTGGGTGGCAGGAGCGGCGATGGCGCTAAGCTCGGTATCGGTCGTGCTTAATGCGCTAAGACTGCAGCGGGTGAAAGTGAAACAATAGACGGATAGAACCAGTGTGAAAAAAAAGCGATGCTCATTTAGCATAAGGGGGCGGTTTTTACGGTACCTTTCGTAGTTGAAGTCAATTAAGCCGGGCATGGAAGAGGCGAAAGGCCTCCTCCACGGCCGGAACAAAAAGGAGGATTATGACATAAATTGTCGAACACCTTAGGATAAGCCCGATGAATGCCATGCGGAAGATGTGTTTGTAGATATAGTATGAAGAACCATGACGCAAGGCAGACAGGTTTATTTCAGCGGATTAAGGGGCGTTATTGTGTTAAATCGGACGTTGGTTATCTGTTTCCTTGTTATACTTTCATTATCCTTCTTTCCACTTTCCAAAATACTGGATAAGGATGCGCCATCACATCTGCAAGTTCGCAACGGAATAATGGATCTCAGCGCTTGGGATTCCAATCAGCATAAACTGCTCAAGTTGGATGGTGAGTGGGAGTTTTACTGGAATCAACTGTTAACCCCGGAGGATTTCAGGCAAGCGGATTCAGGAGCTGTGACACGACTATCCGCAGCTTTGATGGAGGTTCCTTCCCAATGGAACGGTAAAATAATTCATGATCAGCCGCTGCCTCGCTACGGATTTGCTACGTACCGGGTAACGCTTAAAAATATGCCCCTCAATGGGGTTTTTGGTTTGAAAAAAACGAATATCCGTTTTTCGAGTGCCATATATGTCAACGGGAAAATGCTGTTTGATGATGGCAAGCCAGCCGCGAATGCAGCCGATTACCAGTCAGGCAATGTTCCGCAGACCGGCTATTTTTCTTCCGAAACGAGCGATGTGGAAATTATCGTGCAGGTGGCCAATTATGACTATTTAAATGCAGGCATCCCGATGTCCATCTATTTCGGCGAACAAACCGCGATGATGGAGCTGCAGCAGAAAAGCACCGCTAATGAGTTCAGAACGTTTGCCATACTCGGCACGCTGGCGCTTATTTATATCATTTGTTTTGTTACAGCCGCCTTTTACCGCATTAAGGACAGCTCTTTGCTCGTGTTCGCCATTATTTGTTCCCTCTATGCCATTTACAATGGGTTGTTCGGCGAACGGCCGTTGCTGTTATATTTGCCGAGATTGTCATTTGAAGCCCTATTCAAAATAAAGGATATTGTCTCGCTGGCCTGCTTTGTTGTGCTGGCCGTCTTCTTTCACCAATTGCAAAAAAATATTATTTCGTTAAAATTTACGCAGGCGGTGTCAATTGTCCTAGGGGTGTACTTTGTCCTCATTATCATGCTGCCGATCAGGCAATATATTGTTATTCAGCCCTATATCATTTTACTGTATGGGCTGATCACTTTGTGGCTGCTCCTGCGAATTGCGCTGCTCTATATTAAAAGTGCGGAGAATGAACGGTTTAAATTTTTTCTAATGTTCATGGCTATTCTCTGCATAAATGCGTACTCGCTGGATATCACCTTATTTTCGTTTTCCATCAAAGAAGATTTTCAACTGGGACAATTTTTTATTGTCGTTTTTAATATCATATTGATTATCCTGATTGCCCAGCGGTTTTTCTCCGCCTATCACACGATCAATGAGATGAAAAACCAACTCTTGCAATTGGACAAAATCAAGGATGAATTTCTGTCCAATACTTCTCATGAGCTAAAAACCCCTTTGAATGCCATTGTCAGCATTACGAATGCGCTTATTAAGGGAGTAGAGGGACCGCTTACGGAAAAGCAAGCCTATAATTTGGCCATCGTAATGGAAAGTGGCCGACGGTTAACCCATCTCGTCAATGACCTGCTTGATTACTCGAAAATGCAGCATGGCGACATTGTGTTGTACAAGAGCAGTCTGGATTTAAAGGCTGTCATCGATTCGGTCATTCGCATTCATCTGTTCCTGCTCGATGGCAAGCAGCTTACGCTTATCAATCATGTTCCCGAGTCGATGCCGGCGGTACATGCAGACAGCAATCGACTCATCCAAATTTTACATAATCTGATTGGGAATGCGGTCAAGTTCACCGATCAAGGCATTGTTGAAATTAGCGCGGCGGTAAGACGGGATTGGGTTGAGATTCGGGTAGTGGATACGGGGATCGGAATTGATGCATCGATGCATGAGCGAATTTTTAACGCTTTTGAACAAGTGGACGCTTCTGAAACAAAAAAAGTTGGCGGAACAGGCCTCGGCTTAAGCATTACGAAAAAGCTGGTTGAGCTGCATGGCGGCCAAATCCAGGTGACATCCAGTCCCGGACAAGGGGCGGTCTTCAGTTTTACACTGCCGTTGGCGAATATGGCTTTGGCAAAAAATAATATGGGTGGCGAAGAGGCGCAGCGGCTCTTGCCCGAAGCACGAAGCAGCGGTTCCATTGCGTATCCTATTCGCACGAAAGGATCAAAGGAAGAAACGATTTTGGTTGTCGATGACGACTTTGCCAATCTTCAATCCATGATCAACTTGCTCAAGCTGGAAGGCTATTCAATCGTTGTCGTAAACCGCGGACGGATGGCGCTGGACGAACTATCCAGAAATCCGGATTTTCATTTGGTAGTCCTGGATATGATGATGCCGGGCATGTCCGGTGTTGAGGTGCTGCAAGAGCTTCGGGAGCGTTTCTCCCTGTTTGAGCTGCCGGTGCTGATGCTGACGGCCAAAAATCGCGCGCCAGATATGATCATGTCGATGAACAGCGGTGCGAATGATTTTGTTGGCAAGCCGTTTGAAGCCGAGGAACTCATTGCACGGGTGAACAGCCTGACCCGCTTGAAAGCTTCGGTGAAAAATGCCAAAGATGCTGAAATTGCCTTTTTGCGATCCCAGATTAAACCTCATTTTCTATACAACGCTTTGAATTCGATTGCTGCCTTGTGCATGGAAGAGCCCCAGAAAGCAGAGGAACTAACGCTGGAGCTTGCGCAATACTTGAGAAGCAGCTTTGATTTTAAACAATTGGAGTCACTCACAACGATCGAAAATGAGCTGGAGCTGATTCAGGCCTACATTAACATCGAAAAAGCGCGATTTGGCGCCAGATTGCAGGTGGAATATGAGCTGGATGAGGATCTCAATATCCGGATTCCGCCTTTAATATTGCAGCCGTTAGTGGAAAATGCGATCAGACATGGACTGATGTCCAATTTGCGAGGAGGAACAGTGAAAATATCCGTTAACTTGCGAGAGCAGGACGCCATCCGCTTTGTCGTAGAAGACAATGGCTGCGGGATGAACGAGCAAAGACTGCGGGAAGTCTTAAACCCGGATGCAGCGAAGAAGGGCGGCGTTGGGCTGTGGAATATTAGTCAGCGCATCAAGCTGCTTTATGGAAATCAGCTTCATATTGAGAGCAAGGCGGGTGTGGGGACCAAGGTATCTTTTGAAATTCCGTGGCAGCCATCCAGCAGATTGGAGGTCGATTATTCTGCGGGCGATTATCGTGGATGATGAACAATTATCGATAAAACGATTGAAAAGAATATTATCGGAGAGCGGCGAGTTTAGCGCGTTTAATACGTTTATAAATCCGCTGGAAGCCTACGAATTTGTGAAAAACAATGCGATTGATGTCGCGTTTCTCGATATTTCCATGCCGGAAATCAATGGGATGAAGCTGTCAGGCTTGCTGCATGAGCTGGATGCCTCCATTGATTTGATTTTCGTAACAGGCTATGACGATTATGCGGTTCAAGCTTTTGATATGAATGCGCTTGACTATCTGCTGAAGCCGGTAACCGCGCAGCGGCTAGCCAAGACGATCGATAAAATTAGAAAAAGCCGCGGCAATTCGACTGTCCAGCCTCCCCTTGTCATTCAGTTGTTCAATGGTCTGAAGATCAGCCTGAGAGGTCAAACACCGGAGCAGATCAAGCTGCGAAGTCCCAAAACGGAGGAACTGCTCGCCTTTCTCCTATACAAGGGGACAGTGAGCCGCGAAGAAATTATTGATACGTTGTGGAGTGAGCTGGAGCCGGAGAAAGCGTGGAAAAATTTAAATTCGACCCTGTATTATATCCGCAAAGCGTTTAGCGACAGTAAGCTGGGCGGTTTTCTCCAGACAGGCAAGAGTGAAATCCGGATTGATGAAAGCAGCATGTACTGCGACCTATACGAATTTGAAAAATTGACAAGGCAGATCAGGACTTCTCCGGGCAATAGCGCCGAGTTATTCGAGCAGGCCGTAATGCTGTATGAAGGGACGTTTCTGAAAGGCAAAGCTTATGAATGGGCTAGCGAGCAGACCCGCAGTCTCGAACAAAAATATTTGCAATTGCTGGAAGGCGCGGCAAGACACCATTTGCAAACAAATGAGCAGCAGAAGTCATTGCATTATTTTAGTGAAATCTTGAAGCTGGATGGATTGCGGGAAGACATCTGCCATGAGGTGATCCGCCTATACTTGGGGCTTGGCAGGAAAAATGAAGCGCTGCGCCAATATCGTCTGCTGGAGGAAGCGCTGCAAAAGGATCTCGGCACAAAGCCTGATCCTCAAATTAGCGGTTTGATTGAACGGGTGTCGCAATAAATGCGAGGTTTCGCTTGTATACCCTATCTCATGTTGCGGTGAATCTTGTATAGCGTTGCAGTGAATCCTGTATACCCTATCTCAGGTTGCGGTGAATACAGGATAAGGAGCCTCTGGTATATGCTGCGGCTGGACTATTGGGGATTTTTGCTGCTCAGCAAATTTAGCTGAGATAGGGTATACAACAAAAAACATGGTATGTACTCTCTGGCAGGTCGCGAGGTTGCGCCGAACAGTCTGGTGATTTGGGCATAGGACGGCATATCGGTCGATAGCCACTATCCTAAAATTGGCTAGAGCGATAAAATGGACAGAGGTCATGAAACATCATGAATTGGAGGAGAAGAACCCAATGAAAATCGATTTATCGGGGAAAACGGCGCTCATTACCGGGGCAACCGGGCAACTGGGCAGGGTGATGGCCAGAACGCTCGCGGAATGTGGCGCGGATATCGCTATTCATTACCATAGCAACGCAGCAAAGGCGCATCAATTGCAGGATGAGATTAAGCAGCTGGGCAGCAAGACCGTGGTGGTTCAGGCGGATGTAGCTCAGATGGAATCGATAGCGGCTATGCAGGCAGCGATTGCTGAACAGCTTGGAACGGTAGATATTGTGGTCGCCAATGCGGTCGTTCAATATGAGTGGACAAGCATTTTACAGCAAGCTCCTGAAGATTATGCCAGCCAGTTTGAATCTTGTGTGATGCAGAGCGTCTATTTGGCGAAGGCTTTCGCTCCGGCGATGATTGCGCAGAAATGGGGGCGTTTCGTAGGGATCAATACGGAATGCAGCATGCAAAATTTCCCGAGCCAGTCCGCTTATGTCGCTGGAAAGCGGGGGATGGACGGAATTTACCGTGTGCTGGCCAAAGAAATCGGCGAGCATCAAGTAACGGTTAATCAGGTGGCCCCGGGTTGGACAATCAGTGATCGCGACCGGGAAAACAACACGGAAAGCAATGCGGGCTATGAGAAAAGCGTCCCGTTAAACCGCCGGGGAACCGATCAGGAGATCGCCAATGCGGTTGCTTTTCTAGCTTCAGATTTGGCCAGTTTTATTACAGGAGCCTATGTTCCGGTAAACGGCGGCAACGTCATGCCAGCCATCTAATGCAGTACGATACTTAGCCAATATAGAGAGCGGATGCTCATCATAAGATTAGGCGGTGTTGGCCTATGGGGAATCGAACGTTTCTAAGTGTGAATACGGCGGCGAGCAGCGTAGGTCAATATGAAGAGGTCGCCTTCGAAACCAATAACTTTGTTGCGCCTTTGTGGTTTTGCATGGTGAGCGAGGAGCAATATCAACAATATCGTGAGCAGCTTTGGACCGCATGGGAGGCGTATAAGCCTTTCCTGGATGAAGAGGAGCTGGACGGGCTGTCAGCGGGTGAAGCATTTTATGCATCGCTAAATTTGCATATCCCATGGCAAGAGGCTGTCCGGCAGATGCGCGCAAGTTTGCCGGTTGCCTTAACGCGATATCCGGCCCTCGGTCCATTCGTATCAGAATGGATAGATGCGCTGCTAACTCATATTGATGGAAAGCAATCGCCTGTCATTCATCTGGAACTTGCCCAGTTTTTCGATTTCTATGAGGAGCCGTTCTATTACCTTGCTGTTATAGAGGAGAACCTTTCCCTATGGTGGGATCCGGATTTAGCGTGGTTTGAGAGAAATGCCGAGCAATGGAACGCATACAGGCTGGGTGGAGAAGCTTTACCTGTAAGGGAAGCGGCGGTAGGCGAATTCGGGATTAATCAGGAAGAACGGAATAACAGCATTGGAAATGCTCAGGAGAAGAAAATAATCCAGTCAGTCGAACAACCGTCCCCTGTGCCGAAGCAAAGGGTCAGATGGGTGCAAGAGCTGTATATATGGCTGCTGTCCATCCTGTTGGCAGCGCTTTGTCTTGCTATATGGGTATGGACTGCGAACATGTGGCTAGCTTTGCTGGCATTTTTGCTGCCTGTTATTTGCGTGGTGATGTGGGAAGTGCTGAAACGGCCGAAGGCGATGCCGGTTAGGGGGAGCGCCCGGAAGAAATCTTTGCCGGGAGAGCGTGAGATCATCTGCTACGGGGGATATTTACCGATAACTGCCAAAGGATTCGAAGCAGTGGCACCTGCTGGAGATGAATCTTTTACTGTGCCATGGAAGCACATTGAGCACCTTCAGTCGAGTGAGTCTAATGCGATCGGGCTTGTAGTTCGCCAAGGTTATGAACAGAGGTATCCGGCGGGCAGCTCAGCAGCCATCGACCCGAAATTATCCCCTGAAGATGTTATAGCCGCGGCGAATACGATGGTCAGGCTTTCACGCCTGTAAATTATGGACAGCAGAGAGGCCAGTCAAGACATTGTCTTGACTGGCCTCATGATTATTCTTGGACAAGCCCTTTCATATAAATCACCAGTTATGTTGTGTGTTAAATGGAATTTTGTGGTTTCACGACTAAAGCAATATTCCTCGTACAGACATATAATAATGGATTACTGGTGAAATTTATATGAAATGAGGTTGAGAAGTGTCACAATCGAACATTCCTAACATTACCCCTACGATTACAGTGACGAGAGATGATGCAATTACTTTGTTGCTATCATCCATTGCTCTTGAAGAGATGGGGCTAAGTCACATTATTAATGCCGAGGGAGAAAAATTGCAGTACGTCTTGGGCACGCTGCCTGGTATTTCCTCATCCCCTGCGACTATTAGTGATTTACTCCTAATGAACGAAAGCGTACGGGATACTATTCGGGTTTTGACGCAGAAAGAATGGATTCTACAGAACAAACTGGATAGTATTTTGACGACTCCGATTTCAGTTGGTCCGACAGGTCCTCAGGGACCGACTGGGCCTACAGGAGTAGCGACCGGAACGGGGACGACTGGATCAACCGGAGGAACAGGAGCAGCAGGAGCAACCGGAGGAACGGGAGCAGCAGGGGCAACTGGGGGGACGGGAGCAACAGGAGCAACTGGGGGAACCGGAGGAACAGGAGCAACAGGAGCAACCGGAGGAACGGGAGCAGCAGGGGCAACTGGAGGGACGGGAGCAACAGGAGCAACTGGGGGAACCGGAGGAACAGGAGGAACAGGGGCAACCGGAGGAACAGGAGAAGCAGGAGCGACCGGAGGAACGGGAGCAACCGGAGGAACAGGAGCGACCGGAGGAACGGGAGCAGCAGGAGCAACGGGAGCAACAGGAGCAACGGGAGGAACGGGAGGAACGGGAGCAGCAGGGGCAACAGGGGCAACTGGGGGAACCGGAGGAACAGGAGCAACTGGGGGAAGCGGAGGAACGGGAGCAACAGGGGCAGCAGGAGCAACCGGAGGAACGGGAGCAGCAGGTGCAACCGGAGGAACGGGAGCAGCAGGTGCAACCGGAGGAACGGGAGCAGCAGGTGCAACCGGAGGAACGGGAGCAACAGGGGCAGCAGGAGCAACCGGAGGAACAGGAGCAACAGGAGCAACTGGGGGAACCGGAGCAACAGGAGCAACTGGGGGAACCGGAGGAACAGGAGAAGCAGGGGCAACCGGAGGAACGGGAGCAACAGGGGCAACTGGGGGAACAGGAGAAGCAGGAGCAACCGGAGGAACGGGAGAAGCAGGAGCAACTGGGGGAACGGGAGCAGCAGGAGCAACCGGAGGAACAGGAGAAGCAGGAGCAACCGGGGCAACTGGGGGAACGGGAGCAGCAGGAGCAACGCAGCAGGAGCAACCGGAGGAACAGGAGAAGCAGGAGCAACCGGGGCAACTGGGGGAACGGGAGCAGCAGGAGCAACCGGAGGAACAGGAGAAGCAGGAGCAACCGGGGCAACTGGGGGAACGGGAGCAGCAGGAGCAACTGGAGGAACGGGAGCGACAGGAGAAACCGGAGCAACCGGAGCAGCAACTGGAATATTAGACTTTGCAGATTTTTTTGCTCTGATGCCTCCCGATAATGCAGCAACAATTGCAGTCGGCGGAGATGTGAATTTTCCGCAAAATGGACCTACTAGTTCGGGTGGCATTGTCCGTACTGGTCCCAACTCATTTCAATTGTCTGCTATTGGCACTTATCAGGTCTTCTTTCAGGTGAGTGTGACCGAACCAGGCCAACTGGTTCTAACTCTCAATTCGGGAGCTGGAGCCACTGAACTAGCTTACACAGTGGTTGGGCGAGCAACCGGAACTTCTCAGATAGTAGGAATGGCTCTTGTCCAAACAACAGTTGTCAATTCAATACTCACTGTACGAAATCCTGCTGGAGAAACCACGGCTCTTACCATCACTCCTCTCGCTGGTGGAACAGATCCCGTTTCAGCGCACCTTGTTATCATGCGAATCAGATAGAAGAAAACGGCTTGGATTTCATTTTCTTATCTTGGACGAAAATTTTTGTGGGAAGTGCTGAAACGGCCGAAGGCGATACCGGTTAGCGGGAGCGTCCGAACGCTAGATGGTCGATTATAAGTTTAAAGCGGAATACCAAAGGATTCTCCGTGGCCATTGACCCGCAATTATCCCCTGAAGATGTAATAGCCGCGGCGAATACGATGGTCAGGCTTTTACGCCTCTGAATGGCCGCCGGGATAAACGCTTTCCATGACAAAAGGAGTTGTCCCAAAAGTAGATCCGCTTACTTGATGAGACAGCTCCTTTTATGAAAAAACAACGAAAATGAAGAAATGACGGTGCTAGGGAGGCGATCCCTGCATCGCCATTTCTGGTTTTTGGTCTATTGCCGTCTTCTTGAGCAAATTATGGGCAAGCGAAAGCCAACCGACCTCCAGGCTTAGTTTCGCCAAGCCTCGAAGCAGAAAACGCCGGAATCCCCGGTTGTTCTTTATTTGCCAAACACACTCTCCGGTTCAATCATCCTTCGAACCGAAAGGGCATATCCTTCCTCGCTCCTGAGCTTCTCGCGAGCTTGCTGCTTGTAACAACAGGTAGTTCATACTCACGCTGATTTCACGATTTCCTTTGGCCTTCGTACAAGCTTCTTTGCGTATTGGTTTTCCGTCCCGATCTGCACGTTATAGCCGGGCTTGAGCTGACCATTTCGAATGTGATCTTCTTTAATCCGCACAAAGGTAGCATCGGGATCGGTCTTACTGAAGCTGTTCGATTGCCAAGCAATTTTGCTGAACTTCGTATTTTTGTAACCGCGGGAGCAGGTCTTTACGAAGCGTACGTACCGCTTTCTTCAAAGGCTTGTCTTTGTGGGCTACGACTGCGCTTTCGCTTCTAAATGTACAAAGAAAACGTTCCTTTTCGTAAATGGTGGGTTCGTACTTCCATTTTACCAAGAAACGGTTTCTTTTTGTTTTACAAAATGAAGACGGGTGTCTCTAAGTCATCTAAGTCATCTATGACTTTTGGGACACCCTCTTTAGGGGGACAAGTGCGGAACGCCTTTAATTGATCATAGAGAGGATCGTCTCTACAGCGTTGTCTACAAACGAGCGGCTGGGGCGTGACTTCATAAATACCGTCAGCCCGATCAATGATATGACGAGTGTCTGTGCCAATGCTTGGGCATTCGCAGCGTCTTGAAGCTCTCCGGAGCGGATGCCCCGTTCAATCGTCTCCTGAAACACCACGCTCAAATACAGCTGATGCTCTCTTGTCAGTATCTCGAACTTCTCATCATGTGCAGCAAGTTCCACCATCGTATTGATGCAGAAGCATCCCCGGCTAGGCTTCCCATCCTCAGCGTATTCTCTTGCCACCAAACTTGCAAAATAAGACTGGAAAGCTTCTTTCGCCGACGTTTTGTTCTGAAACTGTTCTCTGACTTGAGAAGCGTGATGTTGTATATACTTGCGCAGCGCCGCCTCGAACAATCCTTCTTTACTGCCGAATGCAGCATAGATGCTTGGCCGCTGAATGCCCATTCGGGAGGTCAAGTCGCTTAGCGAGGTGGCCTCGTAACCCTTTTCCCAAAATAAATGCATGGCGGCACGCAATACGTCCTGCTCATCAAACTCTCGGGCTCGAACCATAATTAACACCTTCTTTGTAAAGATAGAATGATGGCAACAATACTCATCCTAATTGTAACGATCAGTATGAAATTAATTGTAAGTTATTCACTGATATCTTGTCAAATGATTGACAAGTAATTATTAAATTTATATATTAATATTTAATTATAACATACTGATCAGTACAGAAAGGTGGAATGACAACAATGAAGCAATCCGCTGCAACGCTTTCACGTCCGGTCACGCTCCTGTTGGCGGTAGCTTGCGGGCTGGCAGTAGCCAATATCTATTTCGCCCAACCGCTGCTTGATGAAATAGCGAGTGAGTTTGGTATTGCTCATTCATCTGTTGGCTTTATCATTACAATTACACAAATCAGTTATGCGCTTGGATTATTTTTTCTTGTACCGCTTGGCGATCTGGTTGATCGCCGCCGTCTCGTTATCAGTATGCTAATGCTGTCCGTGCTGGGACTGCTTGTGACAGGTTGGGCACCTAACAGCATAGTGCTGTTCGCGGGTCTGGCAGCAGTAGGGCTGCTGGCGGTTGTCGTGCAGGTGCTCGTCGCTTTTGCAGCGGATTTAGCGGGGACAGCGAAGCGAGGGAGCGCAGTTGGTGTCGTGACGAGCGGGGTAGTGACCGGTATTTTACTGGCGCGCACCGTCGCCGGAATATTGACCGATCTTGGCGGATGGCGCACCGTCTATTTCGTTTCCTCGGTATTGACGCTGGTGACGGCTTATGCAATGTTCAAGGTTC
The DNA here is from genome assembly GCA_004134985.1 of Paenibacillaceae bacterium. Lineage (GTDB taxonomy): Bacteria > Bacillota > Bacilli > Paenibacillales > Paenibacillaceae > Paenibacillus_D. Next base: position 14,065 of record REGQ01000009.1, read on the forward strand.
TGCCGTCCCGTCATCAAAAGGCGGAACCAGCGCTTACGTACCCAAAGCTGCTGCGTTCGGTACTGGCATTATTCGCTCAGGAACCGCTGCTTCGTATTCGCGCTGTGCTTGCTATGCTTATATTCGCTGCCTTCAGCATATTGTGGACTTCGCTTGTGCTGCCGCTCAGCGAACCTCCGCTATCGCTTTCCCATACAGTGATTGGGGCGTTTGGCCTTGCTGGCGCGGCCGGAGCGCTCTCGGCCGCACGCGCAGGCTATTTGGCAGACCGGGGGCTAGGGCAGCGAACAACTGGATTGGCACTTGTCCTGCTGCTGGCCTCGTGGCTGCCCATCGCATTTGTTGAACATTCACTGTGGTTATTGGTCATCGGCGTTATCGCTTTGGATTTCGCGGTGCAGGCCGTGCATGTTACGAATCAGAGCATGATTATGGGGGTGCGTCCGGAATCGCGCAGCCGGCTTACTGCAGGCTATATGATTTTTTATTCAATCGGCAGCGCATCGGGCGCAATCGCTTCAACTGTTGTCTATTCGCATGCAGGCTGGAGTGCAGTAAGCCTGCTAGGCGCTGCAGTCAGCGCGCTGGCCCTGATTTTCTGGGCGGCAACCCGGCGGATTACCGCTCGTTAGCGGCACCGGGCCCGTTCGCTGCTGTCCCATGCAGAAAGATATGCATAGCCTTTTTGTATAAATCCATCATATGCATATTGGGGGAGCGCCGGGATACTTCGCCAAGTCCAATGAGCAATGCCTCAAAAACCGCACCCATTAGCAGGGTGTCGTCCCGCCGCAGCTCCCCGGCATCCATTCCCTGCTGCAGCATCTGCTGGTTGAAGGCAAGATGCTCTGAGAAATATTGGGCAACAGACATTTGCACATTGCTGTTGTCCCAGCTTTCGTTCATAAACTCGGTTGCGGCATTCGTTAGTGGATGATTCAAATCATGCAATACAGAATGTTCCGCCAGCCCACTCAGCTTTTCTTCAACCGTGGTGTAGATGCCTTCTTGCCTGTGCCATTGTTCGTTCCACTCCTGCTCCCATTGATCCAGTAAATACAGAAAAAGGCCTTCCTTGCTTTTAAAATGGTAATAAATGTTCCCCTTGCTGCTGCCGACCGCCCCAACAATGTCTTCGATTGAAGTTGCGGTGTATCCTTTCAGTGCAAATAAGGCGCGGGCGGCATCGGCAATTTTCTTTTTTGTCTGCTCGCTTTGCGCTTGTTTCTTGTTCATAGCGTCCGTTCCTTCTGCGATGCAGGCACAGCAAAATTAGTTATGCTGCCGGCGTTTTTTCTGTAATACAGCACAATGGTCAACAGCACAATACATTCTGACAGCGGTACAGCCAACCATACCCCGGTAATGCCAATCAGATGCGGCAGAACTAAAATAAGAATGAACATAATGATTAATTCCCGTGATGCCGTAATCCAGGTTGCCATCCGGACATTGCCGATCGATTGGTAGTAGGTCATCATAACAAAATTAATGCCCATAAATAGATAAGCCGTCACAAATATGCGCAGGCCATTAACCGCATGATTAACCACCTGGACATCAAAGTTGCCGAAAATACCCACAATATGCGTTGTGGCAAGCTGTACGATGACGAACAATCCCACGCCTGCGATGATCGCGGTTTTGACAGCGATCCGCAACGTTTGTCTAATTTTGTCTTGCTGTTGTCCGCCATAATAATAGCTGATCAGCGGCTGAATCGCTCCGCCAAGCCCAAGGAAGGTTAACAAGATTAGACTGTGGACATAGTTCATCACAGTGAAGGCGGCTACGCCATCGGTACCGGCAATCCACTTTAATGTATTGTTGTGTGAAATGGTGAATGCCGAAATGCCGAGTTCCGCGAGAAAACTGGGAAAGCCAATCACAAAGATGGCTGTAATCAGCACTCTATTCCATTTGAAACGTCTAAGTTTTAAATTGCTCCTTTTTCTAAGGAAATGGGTTAGCAATACGCACAGCCCAAGCGATGCGGCAATAATTGTACCGAAAGCTACACCGGCAACGCCATAGTCAAGCACGTATAAAATAATATAATTAAGCACAATGTTGGATACCGCGAAAGTAATTTGCGCTGCCATCGACAGATAAGGGTTGCCGTCATTGCGGACGAAGATGCTCACTGCGTTCTCCACTGTAAAGACAAAGCCGAACAGCAGCATGACATTCATATAGGCTGAAGCAAATGGGAATGTGTCCGCGTTCGCCCCCAATGAGAAAACTAATGATTCTCTAAAAACAAAGGCGGAAATGCCGATGAGCAGCGTTGCCGCAAAAATTAACGTGACGGAAGTGGAAAAAATCGTTTGAGCTTTCTGAGTATCTTTGGCGCCCATCGCTTGTGAATACATTGTCGCTCCGCCAATTCCGATCCATAACGACATTGCTACAAATAACGTATAGACCGGCGAAGCTATTCCAATGCCAGCCAACGCCGTCGAGCCCAATTTATTGCCCACCATAATGCCATCAACGACGATATTTATCGCAACAAGCAGCATTCCGAGCAACGAGGGAATGAGATATTGCATAAATGCTTTGCCTACCGACTGTGTGTCTAGTTTGTTCTCCAGTTGTTGATTAATCATCATACTCTCCTGATTTCTTGACTGTTAAATTGTTATCGCCGCGCAAACGGGACAATTTATTGTAGTCTAATTTATACTGAACGTTCGTTACACATTATAACACGCAAAAATTACTTTCACAAGCGGGTGCTAGAGGTTCCGCGCGCAAGGGTATATGTGAAATGATTTCTCTGTTGAGTTTAAGAATAGGAAGGATACAGCTCTAGAAATTAAGACGCTTCGTTGATATACTGAATGTGAAAATGACAGCAAGCAAATAAAATGGCGGGCAACGCCCGGAACGAGGGATCTATGATGAAGAACTGGAAGCAAACGGAGATTGAAGGCCGCGCTGCCTGGGTAGGCAGAACAGGGGGCATTTCTCTGACCGTCATACCGGAACTGGGGGCGAAAATGTATTCGCTTACAAGCGAGGTCACAGGCAGAGAATGGCTGTGGAGCAGTGGCAAGCCGCTTGGCAATGAGGGTTATGGGTCACCATTTTCGGATGGGGACGAGAGCGGTTGGGATGAGATGTTCCCCGGCATTAACGTGTGTGAATACCCGGATGCGCCATGGGAAGGCAGCACAATTCCCGATCATGGGGAAGTCTGGTCATTGCCATGGGAAGGCCGCTGCGTGGGAGATCGGCTGCATTGCCGGGTCGAAGGAGTGAAATTCCCATACACATTGGAAAAGGTGTACTCCTTTCTATCCGACGATGTGCTGCGCATCGATTATACGGTCAGCAATACTTCATCCTCGCCTTTCTCCTTTCTGTGGGCGGCCCATCCGCTATTTCAGGCCCGTCCTGGCATGCAACTGCGTGTCCCGGATTCTCTTGGTGAGATTGAAGTGTCCTATTCCGCAGAACAGCGGCTGGGAGCATTTGGGGACAAGCAGCCCTGGCCGTTAGCCAGCTCTGCAAAGGGCAGCGTTGACCTGAGTGTAATCGAACCGTCTGAAGGCCGGTTTGCAGAAAAATATTATTTTACTGGCGAGTTGGAAGAAGGATGGGCCGAATTAAACGATCCCTTGACTGGCGAGGCGATCGAAATGCGCTTTCCGCAGGCACAAGTGCCTTATTTGGCGATTTGGGCCAACTACGGCGGCTATGGCGGCCATTATCATGTGGCGATCGAGCCTGCCACCGGACGAATGGATGATCTTGCCTATGCGATGAGCCGCGGAGAAGCAGCCGTGGTCCAGCCGGGATCAAAGTTTGAGTGGTATATCGAACTTCATATGAAACGCGGGTGATGTCCATCTTCAAGTGGCTGTTCATCAATCGGAGCATCCGGACGAAAATTGTCTGGAGCAGCGTGCTCATTTCACTGGTGCCAATGCTGGTTTTGTCCTATTTGTTCTATCAGTCAAGCACACGCTCGCTGGAAGATACGATGTACCGAAGCGCCGACCAGAATGCGGTCTATCTGTCGAGCAATATGAATCAATATTTCAAAGATTTATCCGCTTCCGCGCTGCAAGTGTACGGTTTCAACCGGGTGGTCAGCCTTATGGAGCATGGCGCTAATTATTATGACGCCGAGCTTATTAACGTGCGGGAATCATTGGCCAATTACAATCTTCTGGTCGTCAATAAAAACAAAGATATTATTAAAATAATGATTTACGGCAAGGACAATCAATTGCGTGATTCATGGTCGAGAGCGGCAAGCTACGATGCGATCCAACTCGAAAGCATCGCTCACTCGGCCACGATGCTCGACATGCCTTTTCAAAGCGCCTTGATGCTGACTTATTATGATCCCAGCATCCAGCAGGATTTATTTGTATATGCGATGACCATCTACGACCCCTTTTACCGGACCAAAATCGGTTCACTCATCTTCTTCATCAAGAAAAAGGAATTGTCGAAGATGATCGAGCAGAACAACAGGCCTCCCAACATCATTGCACTGCAAAATGCCTATGGCGAAACGTTCTACGAAACAAGCGGCGCTTATGCATCGGTCGTGCCTAAATATACACCGCCACAAACACGAAAGGTGAAAAACGATCCGCGCAGCATTCATTTTGTAAATCATAAAGACCTTCTGGTCGGTCAATCCTATCTCGATAATGGGAATATTTCCCTGTCTGTCATTTACCCGAATGACGGGTTGGCGCAAAATCGTCAAAACACCTTGTTGATTACGCTGGGTGCGCTTGGTTTCGCCATGCTCAGCATTTCCATCTTGTCCCTGCTTGTGCATCATTACATCACCCGGCCGATCAAGCTGCTTGGTAAAGCGATGAAAGCCGTTCGTCTTGGCAACTTTCATCTCTCGTTGCATCAGCCGAACCGATACAGGGACGATATCTCCGAACTTATTAAAAACTTCAACTTTATGACGGAAAAAATCCGCGAGCTGATCGATAGCAGGTACAAGCTGCAACTGCACAATAAGGAAGCGCAAATTATGGCGCTGCAAATGCAGATTAACCCGCATTTTCTAAATAACACGCTGCAGACGATCGGTGGCAAGGCCGTGCTGATGGGAGACTACGAAATCCATGAGATGTGCCGTGCGCTCGGCGATATGTTCCGCTACAGCTTTTATGAAGGCAACACGGAGGCTACGATTGGGCAGGAGCTTGCCCATGTCAACAATTATTTATATATCCAGCAATTCAGGTTCGAGGAGTCGCTGCGGACGGCGTTCGATATTCCTGCCGATCTGATGGACGTCTCCATCATTCGTTTTGTGATGCAGCCTGTCATTGAAAATATTTTCGTACATGGGACATGCGTCAGGGATGATCATGTGCTAAGTATTGCAATTGCGGCGGCGGCAGTAGAGCAAGATGTGCTGCTTACGATTCGGGACAACGGACCGGGCATTGAAGCTGTCAAGCTGGCCCGTCTGAAGGCGGAACTTGCGCAAAATTCGTCAGAAGTGTTTTCAGGCTTGTCTATCGGACTTAAAAATGTTCACGAACGAATTCGGCTCGTTTACGGCACGGAATATGGTCTGGACATCGACAGTGAGTCGGGAAAAGGAACTTGTGTTCGGATTCGAATTCCCTATCGAAAAAAGGGGGAGAAGCATGTTGTACAAAGTAATGGTCGTTGACGATGAGCCATGGGGGCGCAAATCCATCAGCAAAATGATCAATGAGCTGGCGTTGGGAGCAGAAGTGGTTGCCGAAGCGCGGCATGGAGAAGAAGCGCTGCAATTGATATTCGTCAGCAAGCCGCACATTATCGTCACCGATATGAATATGCCGGTTATGGACGGCCAGCGGTTCCTTGAAATTTTGCATAAGCAGTACAGCGAGATCAAGGTTGTCGTCATCAGCGGGCATTCTCGTTTTGAATATATGAAAGCTGCGGTTGCTTTCCAGGCTTGTGAATATGTTCTTAAACCTGTTTCCTTGGCTGACTTGAAGGACGCGATATGCAAGGCTATTGAGGCCAGCAACAATCATGTCAGCCTGCAGAAACAGCAGCAATCGATCCATGAAATCCGCAAGCTGCGCACCGAAGTTTTTTTGCAAAATGTGACTGGCGGACGCATTGCCAACACGATGGATATCGAGGCGCAATCCGAGGAGCTTGGCATTGCTTCCGCCTTCGGGAGCTATCGGCTCGCCGTCTGCATGCTGCGGCAGTATCATCATATATCCCGCACCAAATTCCATGGAAACGCCGATTTGCTCATGTTCTGCATCGAGAACATTTTATACGATGTGGTGCAGGACAGCTGTCTGCTCGCTTTCAAATCGGATGACAAAATGAGGCTGTGCCTGCTGCTGCCTGTCGAGAGATTCCACGCCGTGGACATCGGAAATCTGCTTGGCCTATTCCGTGACGCGGTAAGCGAGGTGCTTCATACAGACATCGTTGTTGGGGTGAGTGCTGTCTATGCCAAGCTTGAACAGCTGCCGGCAGCGTATCGTGAAGCGAACAGGCAGTTAACAAGCAATCCGCTGTTTGGGAACGGGCTGGCGGTAAGCTGGCCGGCATCAGCAGCAGAACCGACAGCCGATGCACTACGGCGTCCACATGATGTTTCGCAAGCGCATGCGCAGTCTGAACGTCCGGCAATTGTGGAGGAAATATCGGGTGAACCGGCGGCATACGGCGTGGATGGGCATAATGCGCTGCTGACCGTTTTCGAGCTCAAGGCGCTGCAGCAGGCGATGGCTTCGGGCAATGCCGAAGCGGTTGTCCGGCAATTTCATGTTTTTCTTCATAAAGCCCAGTCAGCCTCCAGCCTGTCGATCCGTGCAGGTCAGCACAACTTGCAGAAGTTAATCGAAGTGACGGCTGCGGAACTGAAGGGCATCAGCCGCACCAGCCCGGCACTATTCGACTTCCGTTCTGTAACAGACATTGTTGACGGGAAACGATTTACTGCCTATATTGCGGAACTGACCGCGTCCATCACCGATTTCATGAACAGCAAGACGGCCACAGATTCAACGGAAGGGATTCGTGACATCATCGCTTATTTGGATGGCCATTACTTCGAGGATATCAGTCTGATCGATGTCGCTACGCGCCATCATATTGCCCCAAGCTACTTGAGCAAATTGTTCAAAACGGTTACGGGTGAAAATTTTATTGAATATGTTACACGCAAGCGGATGGAAAAAGCTTGTGAGCTGCTTCGGTCATCTGAGCAGAAGGTGAACGAGATTGCCGAACTGGTCGGCTATGAGAACCAGCGGTATTTCAGCCAGGTGTTTAAAAAATTCACCGGCGTTACCCCTTCGGAATATAAAGCTGAACAAAAATTTGAACAATAACTTCTCAATTTTTTTTATTCCGAACTCCTTTGCGGTGAAGGTAAGATGAATACAGGATGCGGGATGTCATTCGCGCCGAAATGAAGGAGAAGGGGAAAAGAAAATGAGCAAAAGATGGGTACTTGGTCTGTCAATTGTAATGCTAATGGTCATGTTGGCCGCATGCGGCGGCAATAAATCGGAAGAAGGGACTCAGCCGAGTGCCGGTTCCGGCTCCAATAATGAGAAACCAGCAGGGGAGAACGCAACCGAGCCAGTGAAGGAAGAAGAGCCTGCCAAGGAAGAACCCGTGAAGGAACCAGAGCCGGCCACGATCACCTTTATGCATTTCAAAAGCGATGTGACTGACGGCATTGACAAAATTATCGAGCAATTCGAAAGCGAATACAAACATATTAAAGTCGATGTTCAGCCGGTCAAATATGACGACTACTATACGCTGCTCAAAACAAAAATCGCCGGCGGAGATATTGTCGATGTATTTACGCTCAACGCGGGAGGTCAGACGAAGCTGTTCAATGACGGCGGCTATCTGGAAGATTTGACCGGCAAAGATTTTATGGCGAATTTTGAGCCGAATGTGCTGGCGGAGCAGGCAATTGAAGGCAAGAACTATATTATGCCGCTCAATGCTGGCCCGATTGCCGTCTTCTACAACAAGAAAATTTTCAGTGACTTGGGAATTGAGATTCCAAGAACCTATGACGCGCTCATCGCAGCCGCTGAGAAGATCAAAGCTTCCGGCAAAACGCCGTTTGCGCTCGGCTGGAAAGACGGATGGCCGCTTGGCATGTGGCTGAGCCGCGATTTTCCAAGCAACACGGTGCTGGTGGAGAAGCAGACGGACTTTTTTGACAAGCTGGAAAAAGGGCAAGCGAAGTTTGTTGACAATCCGGCCGCTCTGACCGTCATCTCGCACGCGCTGGACATGTTCAAATACGGAAATAAAGATCAACTGGGTGTCGATTACAATGGTGCCATCGATCTGTTCGCCAGAGAAGAGGCGGCGATGATGTACATGGGTACCTGGCCGCTCGGTGATATCGAGAAGAAGAATCCGGAGCTGTACAACGATGGCATGGGATACTTCCCTTACCCGTTCAGCAATGACGAAAGCCTGAACAAGCTGGAATTCAACCCGGATGCTTCGCTCGCCGTCAACAGCAATTCCGAGCATAAGGAAGCCGCTTTGCAGTTTTTGGCCTTTATGTCGAGCAAACAGGGTGGCGACGCCTGGGTTAACAATACGAAATCGCTCAGCTATGTCAAAGGCTCTACGACCGACATCGCGCCTGCGCTGGTTGAACTGCAGCCCTATTTTGACCAAGGGCAGCTCTACAATTCACAAGCATACATTACGACAACGATTGACTGGAATACGCCATTTTCGCAGTATGTCCAAAAGGTATTCTTCAACAAAGCGACACCGGAGCAAATACTGAAGGATCTTGATGACTGGGTAGCCAAAAATCACAAATAACCATCACATCGCGATAGGAACGGCATTCGGCATACGCATACGGTGCAGATTTGCCTGATGCCGTTCCTAACGGGAAAGGAACAATGATGAGACGATTAAAACGCACGATTCGGCGTGAGATGTGGTACATTCTGTTTCTCGTTCCCGGATTTTTGCTGTTTATGCTGGCGGTGTTTGTTCCTTTGGTGATGGGGGCGCGCTACTCTTTCACGGATTGGGACGGTATCTCCCAAAAGATCACTTACATCGGCTGGGACAACTATGTGAAGGCATTTACAGATAATGATATGTGGGTTGTGCTGATCAATACGTTTAAATACGCGTTCATTTTGACGGTGCTCGTCAATTTGCTTGCCTTGTTTTTTGCTTTGCTGCTCGATTCCTACTTGCCGCTCCGCAATTTGTTCCGGACAGTCTTCTTCCTGCCGAGCGTCATTTCGGTCGTGCTGGCAGGTTTCGTCTGGAGCTACAATTACAGCCAGGGCTTTCCAAAGCTGCTGCAATATTTCAACCTGGATGTTACCAGTCCGCTGGGCAATCCCGACTATGCCCTGTTTGGGCTGATCGTGGTCGCCGTGTGGCAAGGCGTCGGCGCGCCGATGATTATATACATCGCCGGTCTGCAAGGCATTCCGGGCGAACTGGTGGAGAGTGCTCGCATGGACGGCGCCGGCCCGCTGAGGACATTGTGGAACATTACGCTTCCTCTGCTCGCTCCTGCCGTGACCATTAATCTGCTGATGGTGCTGACAGGCTCGCTCAAGGTGTTCGATCTCGTCTACGTTACGACGCAGGGCGGACCGGGCTTTGCGACGGAAGTGATGTCGACCTTTATCTATAAGACCGCATTCTCTTCTTTTAAAGCAGGCTATGGCATGGCTCTGTCCATGATCTTCTTCGTCGTGCTCGTCATCGTGACGATTGCCCAGATTTCCATCTTCAGACGACGGGAGGTGGATTTGTAATGAAGGCTGCACGCGCTGCATTGTTCATTGTCGTTGTTATGCTGGGGGTCCTGTTTTTGTTTCCGCTCTATGTTGCCTTTCTGATGGCGTTCAAATCGACGAAGGAAACTTTTGATTCGTTCTATGCGCTGCCAGCGAAGCTGGATTTTACAAATTTTATCCAGGCGTGGGATACTTCCAAATATCCGACAGCGATGTTGAACAGCTTTATTATCACCTCGCTATCGGTGCTGCTTATTTTGTTTGTATCCGCCTTGAGCGGTTATGCAATTGCACGGGGCCGCAAGAGATTTTACCAATTCATGTATCTGCTGTTCCTCTCGGGGATGATGGTACCGTTCCAGGTGACGATGCTGCCCCTTTACAAACTTGGCAAATCGCTCGGGATGATTAATACGCACTGGGGCATTATGCTGCTTTATGGCGGGTTTGGCGTACAGTCAGGCGTACTGTTCTTTACCGGATTCGTGCGGGGCATCTCGCGTGAAATTGAAGAGGCGGCACGGATCGACGGCTGCTCAACGCCCGGTATTTTCGTCCGGGTTGTCATGCCGCTGCTGAAGCCGGTTACGGCGACAGTGCTCGTGCTCAATGCGCTGTTTATATGGAATGACTTCCTGCTTCCGCTGCTTTACTTGCAAGACAAACTGTACCGCACGATCCCGCTGCAGCAATATTTCTTCTTCGGGCAGTACAGCAGCGATCTGAATCTTGCCTTTGCTTATGCTGTGATGGGCATGATCCCGATCATCGTGTTTTTCTTGTTCATGCAGCGGTACATTATCAAGGGCATAGCAGCGGGAGCCATCAAAGGCTAGAAGCGCAGAGAATGGGCAGTATGCCGCTTGGGGCAGCGTTTAGCCTCAAAGTACGCTGCGGTATGCGCTAGCCTCTAAGTACGCTGCAATATTGCTTAGCCTCAAAGTACGCTGCGGTATGCGCTTAGCCTCTAAGTTCACTGCGATATTCGCTTGGCGACACGCCGATTCGCTTTTTGAACATGCGGGAGAAATAATACGGATCTGCAATCCCAACAGCAGCCGCAATTTCTTTAATCGTAAGGTCGGTCAAGCTGAGAAGCTGGCCGGCTTTTTGCATTTTCATGCGCAAATAATATTCGACAGGGGGGAACCCCGTCTCCAGATTGAACAAATAAATGAGATGCTGTCTGGACAATCCGGTATGTGCCGCCAGTTCGCCGAGCTTAATGGATTCTGTCATGCGGTCGTTCATATAACGAATTGCGCGTTCGAGATCCAGATTCCGTTTCTTGTCGATCTCTGAACCGCCTGCGCCAAGGCCGATCCGGCCGAGCAGTTGTCCGATCGTCTGCGAGATATGCACTTGGACTTGCATCGAATATGGCTTATCGGTCATTAGCGAATAACAGCGCTCGAAGCTGTCGATCCAGTGGGTGTGCAAGCTCGCTGGCAAGGGGATCGGCCCATCCTCAAGCCCGTAAAGGCGAATATACTCCAGTACATGTTGTCCTCTTAAATGAAACCAGCAGATGCTCCACGGATCATTGGCGGATGCGCCGTAGCGGTGGCCCTCGCCAGCCGGTATAACGGATAACTGGTGTTTCCCTACCGCCAGCCGCTTCCCGCCGAGTTCAATCCAGCCCTCGCCCGCAACACAGTAGATGACAATATGCGCTGGACAGCCCTGCGGCCGTTCACGGTAATGAAACCGGGCATGCGGAAAGTAGCCGATGTCTGTTACGAACATGCCCTGGGTAAGATGATGGCTTGCCAGTTCCTCAACCCGGTAGGCGGGGAGCACGAACAGCTTTTCTTCGGGGAACCCGTCAGGCTTTCGCGGCTCAGTCATAGTACACCTCTTATCAATAAGAATATGATGCATTTATTATAACAACATACTGTTAATTCAGGAAATAGAAAAAACAATAATCAGCATATCGTCCATCATAAACCGAAAATCGTGAATTGGCTTACGTCGGTTTTCGCGTTAAAGTGGAAGTATCAATGAGGGGGAGGAATTGCCATGAGTAAAGCAAATGAAGTTGCTGTTCGCATATGGGAAGAAGAAGTATCCATTCCAACCTATGGCATCGGCGCACCGGACCGCAACCCGATGTTTTTGGAAAAACGGGTGTATCAGGGAAGTTCGGGAAGGGTTTACCCGCACCCGGTAATCGATAAAATCGAAGATGAGAAGCACGATCAGAATTACCGCATGGTCATCTTGGAAAATGAATATGTCCGCATTGAACTGATGCCGGAGCTTGGCGGCCGCATTTATCGGGCGATCGACAAAACGAATCAATATGACTTTGTTTACTATAATCGCGTCATTAAGCCGGCACTTGTCGGTTTGGCAGGGCCGTGGATTTCCGGCGGCATTGAATTCAACTGGCCGCAGCATCACCGCCCCAATACGTACGGCCCCGTCGAGTATCGGCTCGAAGAAGGCAAAGACGGCAGCGCCACATTGTGGGTCAGTGAAATTGACCGTATGTATGGCACCAAGATGACGGCAGGTTTCACACTCTATCCGGGCAAAGCGTATTTGGAAATTTCCGCGCAGCTGTATAATCGTACGGCGCTGCCGCAGACGTTCCTGTGGTGGGCCAATCCGGCAGTTGCCGTTAACGACCATACGCAATCTGTGTTCCCGCCCGATGTTACGGCTGTCTTCGACCACGGCAAGCGTGAAGTATCGCGGTTCCCGATTGCAACAGGCACTTACTACAAGATGGACTACTCTGCCGGAGTGGACATCTCGCGCTACCGCAACATCCCGGTACCGACCTCCTATATGGTGTACAAGTCGGACTATAACTTCGTCGGTGGCTATGATCACAATGTTCAGGCAGGCTTGCTCCACGTTGCCAACCGCCATATTTCGCCAGGCAAAAAGCAGTGGACATGGGGGGATGGCGAATTCGGCCAGGCATGGGACCGCAATCTGACTGATGAGGACGGCCCGTATATTGAGCTGATGACAGGCGTGTACACGGATAATCAGCCGGATTTCACTTGGCTGCAGCCTTATGAAGAAAAGACGTTCAAGCAATATTTCATGCCATACAAGGAAGTTGGCGTGGTGAAAAACGCTTCGATTGACGCAGCAGTCAACCTTGAGCTGGATGAGGCAGCGCGGCAGGTGACCGTACTTGCCTATGCCACCTCCGTATTCCCGCAAGCAGTTGTTGAACTGAGAAGCAAAGGTCATGTTTATGTTCAGGAGACGGTCGAGCTGTCGCCAACCGCAACGTTCAAATCGATTGTTGCCTTGCGGGAAGAAGATCAGTATCACGATCTTGTCTTGACCGTCCGCGACGAAACGGGGCGCGTACTGATCGCCTATCAGCCGGCGAAGCCTTCGCTTGAGCAAGTGCCGGATGCGGCAACTCCACTGCCGGCTCCAAGCGAGCTGCATACGAATGAAAAGCTCTACCTGGCCGGTCTGCATCTGGAACAATATCGCCATGCGACATTCGAACCGGAGGATTACTATCAGGAGGGCTTGAAGCGTGACCCATCCGACATCCGGATTAATGTTGCGTACGGGACGCTGCTGCTGCGCAGAGGACAGTTCGCGGTAGCGGAGGAGCATTTCCGCACAGCCGTGATGTCGCTCACTTGGCGCAACCCGAATCCTTATGACAGCGAAGCGCTCTATCAGCTCGGTGTTGCGTTGAAGCTGCAGGGCAAGCTGAATGATGCATATGCGGCATTGCATAAGGCGGTCTGGTCGGCAGCATGGCAGGATGCCGGATATTTCTCGCTGGCGCAAATTTCTTGTGAGAGCGGTGCCTATACTGCGGCGCTTGATGAAGTGGAGCGCGGTCTGATTCGCAACTCCCGCAACTATAAAGCGCGCCATCTGCGGGCCGCACTGCTTCGCAAACTTGGCCGGCCAGCTGAAGCAGTTGCTTATGCATCCGAAACGCTGCAGTTGGATGTGGCCGACTTCGGTGCAGCATTCGAGCGCAGCCTTGCGCTGGAGCTGCAAGGAGACCATGAAGCCGCGGCGAATGCCCTTGCGGAACTGGCCCGGCTCATGCGCGGTGATCATCATAATGCGCTGAATCTGGCTGCCGACTACGCAGGCAGCGGCCTGTTTGAAGAAGCGATCGCTGTGCTGGAAAAGCTGGGGATGACGAAGGGCGGCAATGTGTACCCGATGGTTCACTACGCACTTGCGTACTTGCATGAGAAAGCCGGTCGTCCTGATGCGGCGGCAGATTGCCGGGCCGCAGGGAACAAGGCAGCGCCTGATTACTGTTTTCCGAACAGCGTGTTCGAACTGCTCGTGCTGGAAGGCGTGTTGAAGCAGGATGAACAGGATGACAAAGCCCATTATTATCTGGGCAATTGGCAGTATGACAAAAAGCGGTACGCTGAAGCTATCTCCCATTGGGAGGCATCACGCGCGGCCAATGACAGCTTTGCAACCGTGCACCGCAACCTTGCGCTGGCTTACTACAATAAATCCGGCGATGCAGAACAAGCGCTGCAATCGTTCGAGAAGGCAGTGGCCTGCAATCCGGAAGATGCGCGCGTGTTCTACGAGCGGGATCAGCTTTACAAAAAAATCGGCTGGGCGCCGGAGCAGCGTTTCGACGTACTTGCCCGCAACAAATCGCTTGTTGAGCGCAGGGACGATCTGTACCTGGAATATGTGGCGCTGCTGAACGATCTAGGCAGGCATGAGGAAGCTGCGGCCGCTCTGGCCAGCCGTCTGTTTCACCCTTGGGAAGGCGGCGAAGGCAAAACGACCGGCCAGCATGTACTGTCCCGCGTGGAATGGGCGAAGCAGTGCATGAATGAAGGGGAGTTTGCCAAAGCGAACGAGCTTCTTCACGAAGCGCTCCATTACCCGGACAATCTCGGGGAAGGGAAACTTACGGGGGCGCAGGAAAACAACATCTACTATTACCTGGGTTGTGCATCTCTCGGTTTGAATCGCCCTGACCAGGCCGCTGAGCATTTCCGTACCGCTTCGCAAGGGCTGGAGGAACCGGTCAGCGCGATGTATTACAACGACCAGCCGCCGGATATGATCTTCTATCAAGGAATGGCTTGGCTGAAGCTCGGCAATGAAAAAGAAGCGAAACGGCGCTTCAACAAGCTGATCGACTACGGTGAGAAACATCTACATGATGAAGTGAGCTTTGACTATTTCGCCGTTTCATTGCCGGATTTCCTGGTGTTGGACGACGATCTGAACAGACGCAACGAAATTCATTGCCGCTATATGATCGGACTCGGGCTGATCGGGCTTGGCCGTTACGCGCAAGCGAAAGAGCAGCTTGATGCCGTACTGGCATTGAATGGCAGCCATCAGGGCGCGCGTATTCACCGCAAACAATGTGAATAGCGGTTTTTCCGCCGCAGGGGGAGGATACATGCGGCTTTACGTTCACAGTCCGTTTTGATCCTCCTTCTGAAACTGCTTAAAACCTTTGTCGAACGTCCCTAGGGGACGCGGCAAAGGTTTTTTTGTGCTCTAACCGCAAGCAAATTGAAAGATCGCTTCGATAGTAAAGCCATCAAAGTTTTACGCTTGACATCCCTAGGTTGCCGCTGTAGACTCGGTGTGATATTGCAAGTGTAAACTGTGGTGTGATTAATCCATGCTGACTATTATGGAAAACGGTTGCATCACAACGCCTTTAACAGGCGATTGCTTGCAGGTGATGAGATTTTTGAGCGTTGAGCGAGGGATGGGGATCTTATGAAACTTAGAAAAACGATTTACAGCAAAATGAACATCGCAATCTCCTTATTTATTATGATTATCATCTTTCTATATGGATTATCCAATCAAGTGAGCATCAACGTTGTCGAATCGCTGCTGCAAAAGGAAAACAGCAATCAGCTCGAATTTCTCCGCAAGCAAATGGATGCGATGGCCTACAGTATGGCGATGAATACAATTTCACTGTCGCGTGATCCGACCGTGCTTGAATTGGAAAAGGCGCTGTTCAAGAAAGACCAGCAGCGCATCCCGCAGGTCGAGGCGACTGTTCAGGAAAAATTGAACTTGCAAAGTTCGGCCAGCAGTTGGTATAACGAGATTTCCGTTCATTTTCCAGCGGTAAAGCGAAAGATGTCTACCGGTATTAATCAAAGCAATAACAAATATGACGAGCAGCAGTTAGACCTTACTTCCCGGCAATCCAGTTGGGTATATCAACCCGATCCTTTAATGGTAAATACTTCTAAATTCATCTACTCTGCAGGAGGTCCGCTGAACGGGAAAGGACCAATCGAGCAGAGCATTGTCATTGTGCAAATGGCGATTAACGAAAAAAGCGTCTCTTCGCTGCTCGATCAATTGAAGTCAGGCAGCAAGGGCGATCCATTCATGGTCAATGGAAAACAGGAAGTGATCTACAATCAGACCTCTGACCAGGTTCTTTCCCGTGCGGTCGTCGAGGCTTTATACCGGGAACAGCCGGAAGAGGCAGGAACATTGCAGACGAAGCTGCACAACAAAACCTATTTGGTCAACTATGTTTATTCCAAGCCGCTTGATTTTTATATCGTGGATTACACCCCGATTCAGCAAATTTTATCGCCGATTACGATGAGCCGCAACTTGTTCTATGGCTGTATCGCCTTGCTGCTCGCCCTTGGACTTTCGGCCTCCTACTTGCTGTACAAAAATGTGCAGCAGCCGCTGCAAGCGCTCATTGGCGTGTTGAGGAAATTTCAAAACGGCGACTTTAGCGTACGACTTCAGCGCTGGTTTAATAACGAGTTTGACTTTATTACCGTCCGGTTTAATGAAATGGCAGGCCAAATCCAGCACTTGTTCGAAAATGTGTACGAAGAACGGAACCGCTCCCGGCTGGCGACGCTTAAGCTGCTTCAGGCGCAGATCAATCCGCATTTTTTGTACAACTGTCTGAACTTCATTATCAGCTCGGCCAATTTGGGGCGGCAGCAATCGGTCGTAGCGATGGCGTATAATTTAAGCGACTATTACCGATATATGACCAGACTGGACAACCACAACACTACGCTGCGCGATGAGCTCAAGCTGGTTGAAAACTATTTGGAAATTCATAAGTTGCGGCTGCAGCGTATCGAGTATGAGATGCACGTGCCCGAAGCGATGCTTGATCTTAAGGTGCCGCGTCTGCTGATTCAGCCGATTGTGGAAAATGCAATCATCCACGGACTTGAACCGAAAATGGGTGGCGGCCGAATTGTGATTACCGGAAGTCTCAGCGGCGAGTTTGTCCGTCTTGCCATCGAGGACGATGGCGTTGGCATGGCAGAAGACGAGCTGTGGCGCTTGAAGGAGCGGTTGAACCGTTCGTCGATGGACAGCGAAACGAGCTGCGGCATGTGGAATGTTCATCAACGGCTTAAGCATGGCTTTGGAGAGAGCGCCGGGCTGGACATTGAGAGCCGTCTATCCGGGAAGTCCGGAATGTGCGTGTCTTTGTATTGGAAAGGAGAATTAACTAATGACCCGATTGCTGCTGGTTGATGATGAACCGGTTATATTAGAAGAATTGGCTTCATTTCTGACGAAAACGCCTGGCATCGAGCAGGTGTATACGGCTGCTTCCGGTCCGGAGGCTGTGGAGCTGATTGAACAGTTCCCGATTGATATTATTGTATCGGATATACGGATGCCAGGTATGACCGGTCTGGAGCTATGCGAGTACGCCCGCGTCAATTGGCCGATGATCCAGTGCATCCTGCTGTCTGGTTATGCGGAGTTCGAATATGCACAGCAGGCGCTCAAAAATCAGGTAGCCGATTACCTGCTCAAACCTGTAAAAAAGGACGAACTGCTCGATACCATTCGACTTGTGATGGAGAAAGCGAAGGAGAAGTGGGCCGAAACGGTTTCGAATCGCAAAGCGCACCAGACATTGCGGTCGAATCTATCGGTGCTCAGGGCCAATCTGCTGCTTGATTTGCTGAGAGGCAAACGTCTTCCTATGGAGCGATTGTCGGAGGAACTGGACAAGCTCGATATTGCTTTTGCCGAGGGAGGCCAGGCTGCGCTCCTGATGCTGCGAGTAGAGAACCGTTTTTTGGAGTATGATGACCATAGCACCTCATTGTTTGAATTTGCTGTCGTGAACATCGCTGAGGAAGTGTTGAATGAGCATTATGATGTCTGGGCGTGCAAGGATGATTATCATTACCTTGTGTTCCTGCTTAGCCCGAAATCGGACAGCGCTGCGCCCCAGGTTGAAGCCGGCATGCTGCTGGAACGTTTGGCCTGCCAATTGCAAGTTCACATATCCGCCTATTTGAACGGCAGCATTTCGGTTCTTGTCAGTCTTGGCGAGACGTTCCCCGCAAGCGTTCCTGAATTGTACCAGAAATCGCTGCAGTTGTTCAGACAGCTTCCCGGCAGCGAACATGAACAAATGATCCGGCTGTGGGATCAACTGCCGCAAACGCCGATGCGGTCGCTGCAGCGGTTGTACGAACCGCCAACGATGCTGCAGCTTATGGAGGCGCATCGCTGGAAGGACGCCCGCCAACGGCTGGACGATATTTTTGCCGAGCTAAACGAAGAGGGGCTCGATACCTCCGAACATTTGGCCGAAGTGTTCTTCGCGCTGTCCAACGCCTACTCCTGCATTGTTCATGGCCATGGATTGCAGCTTGCCACCGTACAGGGCGAGCAGTCCGCTATGGCGGGCAATATGTCGCTGCTGCGCTCGGCGAATTTGCTCAATAACTGGTCAAGGGACGTATTGCAGCGTCTTGAGCAAAGCATCCGGGAGGAGACGAAAGGGGCGTCCAGCTCATTCGTTCAGCAGGTTCACCAATATATCGAGCGGCACTTGGCGGAGGATGTGTCGCTGCAGGCGCTTGGCAGCCATATGCACCTTCATCCGGCCTATATTTCCTCGATGTACAAGCAGGAAACAGGGGAAAATCTGAGCGATTATATTTATCGATTCAAGATGGACAAGGCTAGCTATCTGCTGCGCACTTCGAAATTCAAAATCTATGAAGTCGCCTCACAATTGGGATATCAATATACGCCCTATTTTACAAAACTGTTCAAAAACCAGTTCGGCATGGCGCCGCAAGAGTATCGCGAAGCACAGCTCGGCAGCAAACATTAAAAAATTCATCTATTTTCTAAAGAAATCATCCGTATCCGGCATTCATCGTCTCCTTTACACTTAAGTGTGTAAGGGATTGCATAACAACATGAGGGGATGAGAGAAGATGAAGCGATTTTTTTCGGGACTGACAGCTGCAGGATTGCTTGCGATCTCGATCATCGGCTGCTCTGGCCAGCCGGCTGCGCCGAATGACAACAAGGAGTCCGGCGGACAACCGGAGGGCAAAACGACAGAAATTACGATGCTCTCCCAGGGGAACTGGGAAACGACAGGACTGATGGACGTCATTGCCGGATTCGAGAAGGAGAATCCTGGCATCAAGGTAAAGGTGGAAAGCTATCCGTTCCGCCAACTGTTTGAAACGATTGAGGTCAAGCTTGGCTCGAAGTCGAAGGATTACGATGTCGTGACCGTCGATGGACCGCTGGTGGCGAATTACTCCGTCAAGGGCTACCTGGAGCCATTGGAAACGTATATTCCGGCCAGTGAGTATGAAAGCAAGTGGATTGAATCCTCCGTCAAGGCCGGGCAGTATGACGGCAAGCTGATGGCTGCGCCGATGAATACATCGTCGCAGGTGCTTTATTACAACAAAGATATTTTCACTGAGAAAGGGATTACACCGCCGGAGTTTGATATCGACAAGCGCTGGACATGGGAGCAGGTCGTGGAGACAGCACAGAAGCTGACTTACGATACGAACGGCGATGGTCAGACAGATATATTTGGTTTCAGTTTTGATCAGATCAGCCGTGCCTATCAACTGCTGGCATTATCTGAGAGCCTGGGCGCGAAAGTGCTGGACGACAAAGGCATTACGACGACCGGGTTCATTAATTCTGAAGCTTCCATTGAGGCTGGTAAGTTTTATTACGATCTGTTCAACACCTGGAAGATCAGTCCGAGACTGATGCCGGAAGAATCCAAGGAATACTTCAAATCCGGCAAGATCGCCATGTTTATCGGCGGAACGTGGGATGCAGGTAACTTTAAGGATGCCAACGTCAATTATGGCATCGCGCCGCATCCGTACTTTGAAGGGAAAAAGGCCGCAACGCCAACGGGAAGCTGGCATCTTGGCGTCAGCAAGTTCTCCGAGAACAAAGAGGCGGCAGCCAAATTCATTCGTTACTTGACGATGGGCGAAGGCGCGGAAACCTGGTTTAATGGCAATAAAGATTTACCGGCAAATATTGATATTTTGAAAAAGATCGAATCGGATAAACAGTTCGATGAATTCCCTGCGAATGTCCTGCGGATTGCTACCTATGAAGCGCAAAATACTGCGGTGTCCCGGCCGCTTACGCCTGGCTATCTCGATTGGGAGACACTTTACAATCAGGCGTATGAGGATATTAAAAACGGCAGCGACCCGCAAAAGGCGCTCAATGATGTAGCGAACCAGATGGATCGTCAATTGAGCAAATACGAAAGTGTCGCCAAATAATTTAAGCCTATGAAAACAGTCAAATATGTACCTTACCTGTTCCTGCTGCCGGCCGTTGCTTTACTGGCCATCTTCAAGCTATATCCGATCTTGCTGGGACTGAAGGACAGTCTGTTTGCGCCAGGCTTTATCGCAGGGAAAGCAACTTTCGTAGGTTTGGATAACTACACGTATTTGTTTACGGATGGCGTGTTTTGGAATTCGGTATATGTGACGTTGTTTTTCAATGTTATTATTAACCCGCTGCAAATTGCGCTCGCCTTCTTGCTGGCCATGATGCTCAATGCAAAGCTGAAAGGCATCAACCTGTTTCGCAGCCTCAATTTTATTCCGATTACGGTATCGCTGCCGATTGCGTGTGTGCTGTGGAGCATCATGCTCAATCCGGAGCAGGGAGTCGTCAATTCGCTACTAGTGTCGGTGGGGCTGCCCCAGCAGCTGTTTCTGGCGAGCAAGGATCAGGCGCTTTGGGTCATTATGGCCATTGCGACATGGAAGGGCGTCGGCTATTGGGCGATTTTTCTGCTCGCCGGGCTCCAGGAAGTGCCAGGATCCTTGTATGAAGCTGCTGATATTGACGGTGCAGGGAAGTGGCAGAAATTCAAGAACGTCACGTTCCCTATGATGAAAAGGCCGCTTACGTTCGTCATGGTAGCGGATACAGTCGTCAACTTCCTGCTGTTCGCCCCTATGTATATTCTGACCAAGGGTGGCCCGGAGAAGAGCACGAACGTATTAATGAACGAAAGCTTCACCAATGCATTCGTGTACTCGGACCCTGGCAGGGCGTCGGCGATCGTCATCCTGCTGCTCATTCTTATTCTGCTTATCATCGCCGTCCAATTCCGTTTGCTTCGGTCCAAGGCGTAAAAGGAGGTTGAATCCAAAATGCTAATGACGAAACGGGCTTCCAAGACGGCGATGTATATCGTGCAAATAATTGTCGCGTTTCTGATCGTGTTTCCACTGTTTTTCGCGGTCGTCTCTTCTTTGCGGCCGCTCGACGATATTTACAAGTATGTGTCACCTGTAACCTTGCAGACGTTTTTGCCTACGAATACAACATTAGATGCTTACATCACGCTATTTACCGAACGTAATTTCGCCTTGGTACTTTTCAACACGTTTTTTGTTGCTATTATGACCGTGCTGTTCGGCATTATCTTCGGATCGATGGCAGCATTTGCCTTCGCCAAATTTCAATTTAGAGGTAAAGCTGCTTTATTTGGGATCGTGCTGCTCACCTTCATGATCCCGTTCGAAGTAATTGCGATCCCGCTGTACGGACTTGTGCAATCGGTTGGCTGGATTGACACTTATTACGGATTGATTGTGCCAGCCGTCGCCAACGGGCTTGTCATTTTCCTGTACAGGCAGTTCTTTCTTGACTTGCCCGACGCACTGATTGAATCGGCCCGCATCGACGGTGCTTCCTGGTGGAAAATCTATTCCGCCATCATCATGCCCTTGTGCAAGCCGGTCACGATCAGCGCAGGTCTGCTGCTGTTCATCTCGCAATGGGAATCGTTCCTGTGGCCGCTTATCGCCACCCGCTCGAAACAGTATAAAGTCATTCAGGTCGCGCTCAGCGACTTTACAACACAGCACGGGACGTTGTGGAATGAGCTGTATGCGGTGTCGGTCATCGCTGTCATTATTCCGCTTCTGCTGCTTCTGCCACTGCAGCGCTTTTTCGTTCAAGGTGTCGCGAACACCGGTATTAAAGAATAAATTCATTGGATAGGAGTGTACGGTCATGAATTTCCCGCACATAACGGAGGAAGAACGGCTGCGGAGGCTGAAGCCTCCGACCGGCAAAGTAAGAATGGTGCTGGACACCGATACGTACAATGAAATCGATGATCAGTTTGCGGTCATCTACGCGCTGCAATCCAAAGCCAAACTGCAGATTGATGCTTTCTACGCTGCGCCGTTCGACAATGAATTGTCGGAGGGGGCCGGGGACGGTATGGAGAAAAGCTACAATGAACTGCAAAAAATTTCTGCCGTTATGGGCATTGAAGGGCAGTATCCGATCTACCGGGGTTCCGAATCCTTTATGGCGGAAGCGGGCGTACCAGTAGAAAGCGAAGCAGCACGCAATCTGGTAGAGCGGGCCATGGCCTCGGATGCGAACGACCCGCTGTATGTCGTGGCGATTGGCGCGATTACGAATGTGGCTTCGGCGATTTTGATGGAACCGAAGATTATTGAAAAAATCGTCGTCGTATGGCTTGGCGGCCATGCGCTGCACTGGCCGGATACGAGGGAGTTTAACCTGTATCAGGACGTGCATGCTGTCCGAACCGTACTCGATTGCGGTGTGCCGCTTGTGCTGCTGCCGTGCATGGGCGTCACCTCCCACCTGCAAACGACACTATCGGAAATCCGCGACTATGTGAAGGACAAGGGAGAAATCGGACAATATTTATATGAAACCTATAAAAATTGCAATCATGATCATCTTGGCTACTCCCGGGTTATTTGGGATATTTCGACGATCGCCTATTTGATCGACGAGAGCTGGACGCCAAGCTCGCTCGTTCACAGTCCGCTGCTGTCGGATGATTGCCGCTGGAGTACGGATACCTCCCGCCATTTCATCCGGTATGTCTGGAGCATCAAGCGCGATGAGGTGTTCAAAGATTTGTTTACCAAACTGTAAATATTTAGAAATATTGCAGCAACGGGAACTCCGGCAGGAGTTCCCGTTGCTGTCGTTTGTCCGGCACAGGCTTTTTCCCCAGAGCCCGAACTTATTCTGCAGCGAGCTCCGCGACCAAGGTGCCATCGCTTTTGAATGACAGCAACAATGTTTTGGCTGCAGTCTGCCCGCTTGTGAAGGTAACGTTGACCGTAATTTTCTCGCGGGGGAAATCTGCGGGATTCACATTTTCGTCATTGGCCATTTCCTCTGATACATACCATGGCCGCCATCTTACCGCAAAGGACTCGTCACCCAGTTCCTTATAATAGATAGCGGTCACTTGCTTGCCATCCTGTTTATAAGGCGGATTCGCAGAGGTCATCATAACGGATAGGGATTGTTTGCCGTCCCTGCTCGCCTTGAACGCAATATAGTCCGGGTCCTGGTCTCTCATTACTATATCGGTGTACGCTAACTCCCCAAGCTCGCTCGTATACGCAACACTTTTTATTCCCTCACCTGAAACGGTAAAATAATCTACGCCATGCAAATACGTGTTGTACCTCGTGCTGCCGTCTTGCTGCACAATCGCTTGATTTCTTTTCAATACGCCGAACGGCACAGTGACCTGAACGCCTTCAGCAATTTCAATTGGCTGGCGGTCAGGCTGCGCAACGCCGGCTTCTTTCATCCCATCGGCATAAGCGACCATAGTGAACGTCGGTGGATTGCCCCTCCCGACAAACAAGCTTCCCCCTATTAGCAAACAGATCATTACTGCCGCCGCTGCCGCTTTCAAAGCGAGGCGTCTGGGTGTCATGTCCGAAACCAGCCGTTTCCTGGTAAATTGTTGTTCCGCCCGATGCTTGCGAACCAAAATCTCGTTCAACATGTTGGTTTTCTGGATTTCACTCGGCGTCATCGTATCAATTGCACGATTCAGTTGTTCTTCCTCCATGGGTTTTCCCTCCTGTCAGATGTCCTTTCAATCGTTTGCGGCCTTTGCTGAGCTGCGTGCGAACGGTACTGTCCTTGCGTCCGAGCAGCTTGGCAATTTCTTTGGTGGCGTAACCTTCGAAATAAAATAAATATAAAACGATTTTGTACCTGTCAGGCTGTTCGAGCAGCAGTTCCAATAGTTCACCCCCCGGACGATCCAGTGCAGTTGGGGAGTGATCCGCTAATTGGCTCACAGGGGACCGTTTTCGCTTCCACCAGTAATTCAGCATGTTTTTGCAGTGGTTTTGGGTCGTCACGATCAGCCATGCCTTCTCATGCTCATCATCCGCAAAGCGCGGACCCCGCTGAATCAACTTCATAAATACAGACTGAACCGCATCTTCCGTATCCGGTACATTTCTAAGAAACATATAGCTTACCCGGTAGACCGTATCTACGTGTCGGCGGTATATAGCAGTAATTTCTGCGTTTGTACGCTGCGAGTGCTCATTCATATTTTCCCCCCTCTCTATAACAACACAATGCAGGGAGGCAAAATGTTGACCCTGTTTGAAAAAAAAGTATGAATCATTTAGGTTCCTCCTGGATATCAGGTTTTGAACCTCTGTTATGTTAATAAATTATACATGAGATAATAAAGCCAAGCCGCCGAAAAATAAGCTATAATAAATTGCTGATGAAATGACAGATCGGGGCAAGGACAAGGGGGAGCGGAGGAATGAAGGGGTTGTTTTACAAACGGTCGGTCAAGTTCAATGTGACGACTGCTTTGATTGTGGCAGCGCTGCTGCCCGCGTCGGTCATTATCTTTTTTTACTATTCGATATTGAGTGATTTCACACTTACCAAGGCCGAGCGCTATAACAACGAGATGGTGGAGCAAATGAACAGCAAGCTGAACTCCCTGCTCGATCAGACGGAGGTGGTCAAGAAACAGCTCATCGAGCTGTCGATTACGTCCGAGTTGTTCAGTTACTATGAGGACAAGACGACATCGGAGAAGATGCGAATTATAAAAGAAATCGGCGCACAACTGATCAACATTAAACGTTCTTTCAATATCGCCGAAGATTTATATTTGATTGGCCTGGACGGGAGTGTCTATTCCTCCAACCCGGATGTAGATAAGCGGCTGCTGCTCGAACAGGACTGGATTAGACAGCTGCAGTCATCGCTGGACAGCCGGGTAGTCGGAACGCATGAAGCGGTTTACAGCCACCTGTTCAAAGTGTTCGACAATCCACTGGTTGTTTCTTTTACGAAGAAAATTTCCGGTTACTACAATAATCAGGTTATCGGCATTGTGCAAGTGGATTTGAAATATGCAGAAATTAAGAAAATAGTGGATAGCGTCGATTTTGGGGAAGACGGCTTTACTTTTTTGACGAATGCGAATCACCAGTTGGTCTATTTCCCTGATCAAGCCTACCTCGGGGAAAATACGGAGGAAATCACGTATAAAGGGTTCAGCCTGGCGGAATTAATCAATCACACGGGGACAGAGAAAAAGAACGGAGCGATGATCATAAACCGCCCGGTTCCACATACCGATTGGACGATGACAGCGGTTGTTTATACGGACAGCATTGCCAGCGAGTTTCAGAAAATACGGTTGATTACCGTTGTTGTGGCAGGTCTTTCGGTGCTCTTTGCATTGGCGGTTTCTTTTGGATTGTCCACCGGGATCACCGGCCCGATTCGGAACATGATCGGCAGCATGAAGAAAGTAAGTGAAGGAAACTTTCAGGTGTCGATGCCGGATGCGGGCTCCAGGGAACTGCAAATTTTGACGGGCAGCTTTCACAAAATGATCTCACGGATCGACGCGTTGATGAATGAAAATATTCAGAAGGAACGGGACAAAACTGCTACGGAAATTCGAGCATTGCAATCGCAAATCAACTCTCATTTTTTATACAACACATTAAACACGATTAAATGGATGGCCATTGAGGAAAAATCGGAGGCGATCAGCCGGACGATTGTAGCGCTGGTGAAAATACTGGAGTACAGTTCCAAACAGGTCGATCGCATTGTCAGCATCCGTGAGGAAATTGACTTCACAAATGAATATTTATTTATTCAAAAGAAACGTTATGGCGAGGAATTGAGCGTTAAATATGACCTCGATCCTATCTTGTACAATTGCCGTATTCTCAAAATGACGCTGCAGCCGATTATTGAAAATGCGATTATCCATGGGTTGTCAGGCGTAGACGACGGCGAGATCAAAGTTGTCGGCCGCACTGCAGAAGATTATATTACGCTTGCGATCATCGACAATGGCAGAGGAATGGAAAATACGAATATGGACAAGTTTACGGGGATGGGTATCACCAATGTAGAAACGCGGTTAAAGCTGCATTTTGGCGAAGCCTATGGGCTGGAGATTACAAGCGTTCCGTCGAGCGGAACTATGGTAATGATCAAGCTGCCCTTACTGACCGACTAGGGGGATGTAGATTATGCGAAATGTACTGATCGTTGATGATGAAAAGTTTGTGCGTATTTCCGTCATGAAATGTATTGATTGGCACGCCCATGGTTTCGCGGAGCCGCGGGATGCCGGGAACGGGGAGGAGGCGCTGCAGATTTTGCAGCGCGAGCCGGTGGATATCGTGCTGACGGATATCAAAATGCCGCAGATGGACGGCATGGCGCTGATCAAGGCGATTCGCGATTTGCAGTTGGATACGGAAATTATCGTGCTGAGCTGTCTTAACGAATTTGACTATGTCCGTCAGGCGCTGCAATTGGGTGCTTGTGACTATTTGTTCAAACCAACGATGCTGCCTGAAGATATTTTGCAGGCGCTAGTCAACGCCATGAATAAGATCAACCAGCGGGAGCAAACCAACCATATGATTCATTCCTTGTCCCGCAAAGCGTACGAGCATCAGCGCTCGCTGACCGAATCCTTTCTGTGGGAATGGATTGATGGGAAGCAATGGACAGCGACCGAACTGTTGGACAAAACGTCAGAGCTGCAGATGGCATGGCTAAATGGCGAAGTTAGAGTGATGAGGCTTGCTGCCGATGATCTTGCAGCATGCCTGTCCAGCAAATTCAAAGGCAATGCCTACCTGCTCAAGTATGCGGTGACCAATATTGTCGATGAGACGCTGCAGCCGTATTGCAGCCATTATTTGTTAAGCCGAACGCCTGATGAATATGTCATTCTGTTTACGCTGCATCCGCATGAGAAGCAGGAGCAGGAGCTATTGCAGCAAATGTGCGCGCAGGTTCGTGACAATTTAAAGCAATACCTCAACTTTGCGGTTGCAGCGGCACTAAGTAAAGCGGCTTGTACGCTTGCAGATGTCCGTGAAGCTTATCTGGAGACTGCCGCGCTGATGCAACCTGGGGATTCCATAGCGGCCGCACCTGAATACCGCTATGAAATTCAGGAAGCAATCGCTTATATTGATGCGCATTTGGGCGAAAACGATCTGGGCCTCGAACGTGTCAGCGCACATATCAAAATCAGCAAAAATTACTTGAGCCGGCTTTTTAAAGAAGTTGTCGGCGTGTCCTATATTGATTTTGTAACGGAACGTCGCCTGGAGAAAGCGCGTGAGTTGTACCGCACATCCGATTTGCGTGTGTATGAAATTGCGGAAAAAGTCGGGTACGCCGATTGGAGGTACTTTACGAAGGTGTTTAAAAAGACATACGGCCATCCGATCTCAGATGAAGAATAATGCACAAAATCATAATTTTTGACCACTATACGTGTTGTGGAAATGCGCTAACCTGCCCGCTTTACTATTTTTTTGTAAAATTGACCACACAATCATATTTCTGCATGATGTTGCGAATGATTCGTCATAGGTATGATTGTATTGCAACAGTCAATCATACTGAAACAAAGGAGACACAAGATGAACAACAAAGGGGCAAAGCTGTTTCGTCTGGCAGCGGTAATGATGATTCTCACGCTCGTTTTGGCCGCATGCGGCAAAGCAGCAGAAACGAAAGAGGATGGACAGGACGATACGCCGCAAGCAGGCAAAAAAGTAAGTTTGCGGTTCGCAACGGTATGGGGGCCTGGCGATTCGAAGTACAATTACTTCAAACCGCTGTTTGACAAATTTGCTGAAGAGAACAAAGACCGGGTTGAAATTACGTTTGAAACAGCAAGACCGGAAGATTTCAAAACCAAAATTAAAGTGGACCTTGCTTCCAACAACTTGCCAGATATTTTCACTTATTGGGGCGGTTCAACGTTAAAGCCGATTGTCGACGCGGATGCGCTCGTGACAGTTGATGAATATTTGAGCAAGAGCACCAAGATCAAGAAAGAGCAGTTCAGTGATTCGGCGTGGGGCTACTATACGCTCGGCGGAACAGCTTACGGTATTCCGGTAGAAGCAACACATCCGGCTATGATAGCCAACCGGGAACTGTTCGAGCAGTACAATCTGGAGTATCCAAAAACGTATGAAGATCTGAAGCATGTAGCTGAAGTTTTCAACAGCAATGGCATTATTCCGTTCGCTATGGCGAGCAAAGGCGGCCAGCCGGCCAGCTTCTGGTTCAGTGAATTGTACAATCAGTTTGGAAATGCAGAGCAGGAATTGAAGGACATGGGCACAACCTGGAATTTTGCGACAGATAACGCACTCAAAACCGCCACTTTGATCGATGAAATGCGGACGCTGAATATGTTCCCGAAAGACACGATGGCAAATGGGGACTGGGGACCGGCTCTCCAATTGTATACCGATGGCAAAGCAGCGATGACGTATACGTATCCATGGATGTTCGAGTTCATCAGCGATGAATTGCAAGCGTCAACCGACATTATTCCAATGCCGATGATGCCTGATGCGACAAGAGATCCGGCAACATTCGTATCCGGGTTCACGCTCTTTGGCTTTGTAATGAACAAGAAGTCGTTTGATGATCCGGACAAACAGCAAATTCTTGTTGAACTGGCTGATATGCTTGCATCGGACGAAATGATGAATGAGCTGACCAAATCAGGCATGCTGCCAGCCAAAAACATTGAGTTTGACCGCTCCAACCTGAAGCCGATTTTCAACAATATGCTTGATTTTGCAGCGGATTTGGATCATACGCCGGTTCATTACACGACGATTCCTGACGACAATGCGCTGACAGCTTACCAATCACTGTTGGATGAACTGCTCGTTGGTGTGACAACGCCGCAGCAATATGTTGATAAAGTACAAGCTGCATTGGACAAAGGAAAACCTAAACAGTAATTGAATTGAAGGAGGGGGAAATTCCCTCTCCTTTTATCTTCCAGAAATTGCAGGTGAAAGCTATGAAAAAGGGAGCAGTTATATTCAGTACATGTTTTATTGCGCCAGCATTGCTTATTTATACTTTGTTTGTCATGATTCCAACACTTGCCTCAGCTTACTATAGCTTGACAGAATGGAATGGAATCGGGGCCAAGATTTTTGTTGGCCTTGATAATTATATAGAACTGTTTCAGGATGCAGATTATTTAATTACGTTTAAAAATACGATGCTGCTTGTATTTTATTCTTTGATTTTTCAGGTTCCGGTAGGGCTGTTGATGGCCTATTTGTTGTTTAGAGGGTTAAAAGGTTTCAAATTTTTCCGGACCGTCTATTTTCTTCCGGTTGTTATTGCGCCGATTGCTATTGGATTGATGTTTTCGCTCTTTTACAATAGTGAATTCGGCTTGTTTAATCAGATTCTGGAATCGATTGGCCTTGGAGCCTGGCAGAAAAGCTGGCTTTCGGACATGGATGTCTTGTTGTATGCCGTGATGGCGCCGCAAGTATGGCAGTATATCGGTTTATACATTGTGATCTTCCTGGCTGCGCTGCAATCTGTGCCGGAGGAAGTGCTGGAAAGCGCGCAGATGGATGGGGCAGGTCCCTTTCGTACCTTTTTCATGATCGTTGTACCGATGATTTGGGAAGTTGTATTCATTTGTATCGTTCTCAGCTTGACTGGATCATTAAAATCGTTCGACCATTCCTGGATTATGACGATGGGCGGGCCAGGCGTCAGATCAGCATATTTGGGCGTCTACATGTACAAAACGGCATTCATTAATTCAAGCTTTGGCCTTGGCAGTGCAATAAGCGTAACGATTGTGGGAGTTTCGCTGCTCTTTACCGTACTGTTCAAGAAAATAGCGAATAAGACATTTGCTTAGAGGGAGGTAGAAAGATCGCTATGAACGCCAAATTGAATTCACGAATGTTCGGTACCGGAGCAAAGTATGCTATCGCATGGGTATATGCCCTTTTGTCGGTATATCCGTTTCTATGGGTGCTGTTGACATCTTTCAAAAATAATGATGAGCTGTATCGCAGTCCTTTCTCCCTGCCGAAGGTATGGAGATTTGAAAACTATTTGGAAGCTTGGTCTGGAGCAAATATCGGCACCTATTTCAGCAACAGCATCGTTGTCAGCCTTGGAGCCGTTATCGCCCTGATATTGATTTGTGCAATGGCATCTTATGCGGTTACCCGGGTGAAGCCGAGCGCAGCGATGCTCGCTTACTTTACGGTCGGTATTATGATTCCGATACATGCGCTGATTATGCCGACGGTTATTATGTTCCGCGAAGTTTCCCTGGTTAACAGCTTGTGGGGACTGTTCCTCGTTTATATTGCCGCTAATATTTCAATCAGCATTTTCATTTTATCCGGTTTTATGCGGGGGATTCCCAAAGAGCTGGAGGAGGCGGCGATGATCGACGGCAGCACACGCACCGGTGCTTTCTTTAAAATTATTTTGCCAATTTCCAAGCCGGGGCTGGCTACGATTGCAACACTTGCCTTTCTGAACATCTGGAATGATTATTTGTATGGACTGGTGCTGATCTCCAATCCGAAGTTGAAAACATTGACGATGGGGATATCGGATTTGAAAGGGACGTACGCAACGCAATATGGCTTGCTCTGCGCAGGCTTTATGCTTGCGATCATTCCCGTTATGGTCATGTATTTTATTTTTCAGGAACAGATTATTAAAGGGATGACTGCCGGAGCTGTCAAAGGCTAGCACGGCACAAAGTCAAGGAGGTGTCTTACTTGTCGATTGAAATTACGAATAAAGGGATTGCTATTGATGGGGAAGTGATGCCGCTTTATAGTGGCGCAATTCATTACTGGAGATTGGAACGCGCGCTTTGGAGCGGGATTTTGGATAAAGTAGTGGAACTGGGCTTTCGGATTGTGGAAACGTATTTGCCATGGTCGATACATGAGATCGAGGCAGGGAAATATGATTTTGGCACAATAAATGAACGTCATGATATCGATTATTTCTTGCAGTTGTGCAAGGAGAAAGGGCTGAAAGTATTGGTCCGGCCCGGACCGCATATCAATGCGGAAATGACCAATTTCGGATACCCGGAGCGGATTTTGTATGATGCGGATATTCAGGCCAAGTCGCCGTGGGGAACACCGGTCATCTATCCGTATTTAACGAAGCCATTTCCGATTCCGTCCTATGCCAGTGAGAAGCTGTACGCGGAAGTGCAGCCGTACTTTGAGGCGCTGCAGCCGATTTTGCTGAAACATCAACATCCCCATGGCGGTATAATCGGAATTCAGGCAGACAATGAGACCTGTTATTTCTTCCGTGACCGTCCTTACGTAATGGACTATTCGGATGATTCCATCGCCTTGTATCGCCAGTGGCTGTCTGTTCGCTATGAGCAGATTGCCAGCCTTAATGCGGCTTATCGTACGAAGTATGCCAGCTTTGATGAGGTGAAGGCGCCGGATGGCTTCAAGGGTGGGTCGCCGAGTGATCTGCCTTACTATCTGGATTGGGTGGAATACAAGGAATATCAGATTTCCCATGCACTATCCCGTCTGACGGGAATGATGAAGGGACTCGGCATCGATGTGCCGGTGTTCCATAACGTGGCATTCCAATATTACACGCCATCTGATCTGATCCAGCTAGAGACTAGGCAGCAGCTTGATCTGGTCGGCATCGATATGTACGCGGAAACGTGGGAAGCTTCAATGTTGAAGGAAAAAGTGAAATATTTGTCAGGTTCCAGCATTCTGCCGTTTGTACCGGAGTTCGGTTCTGGCTCATGGTTCGACAGGCAAACGGTTCTCCTCCCCGAGGAAGGCGAGTTTACGACAGCTTATGTGTTCATGCACGGTCTGAAAGCGGTCAACTACTACATGTTGGTGGAGCGCGAGCGTTGGGTTGGTTGTCCGATTACGAGGCATCAAACGGAACGCAGCGAATACTTTACCTTCTTCAAAAAGTGGAACAAGTTTTTGGATGAGCAGCAGTTCTGGAATTTTGAACGGAAGCCTGAAGTGCTCGTGATGAAAAATTTTGATGTTGGCCGGTATAAAGCCGCCTTCTCCACGATGGATCTGAATTTTATGCTCTCCAATGTGTTTGTGAACGGCCCGGAATTTCCTGCGGTATTGTTCAAACCAACGACCGATCTTGGCTTCCAGCATATTGACGATGATTTCTCCCATTGGGGACGTGAACGTTGGGTTGAAAAGGTTGGCGAGTTGTTAGAAAAAGCGCATGTGGATTTCAACTATTCCGATCAGCACTTGAGTTTGGCGGAAATGAAGAAATACCAAGTTATTTTTGCCTCAACCTATGATTTCATGGATGCTGCTGAACAGCAAAAGCTGCTTGACTACGCTGCTGAAGGAGGCACCGTGATCGTCGGACCAGGTATTCCTTATCTGGATATGAAGATGCAGCCTTGCAATCCGCTTGGCAAGCTGTTGGGGGAACAGGGGGGCTATAGACAGGTCGGCCAAGGAAAAATTGCGCTGCTTGCCGATTTGCAGCAGTGGCCAACTTTGGAGTTGGAACTGCAGCCTCCGTTTGTGTTGGACAATCCGAATTTGGAGTATACCCTGCATACGGATGGTGAGCGTGAACTGCTGTTTATCGCCAATATCAGCAAGGAAAGAGAAACCGGACAGTTGAGCTTTAGCGGAGCGCGCACCTTTGCAGGCAAATGGAATGCGCAAGATTTGAGCGGGGCGGATTCCGTCGCTGTAAACTTGCCGGCGTATACGGTTGCAATATGGGAGGTTGAGCAGAAATGATTGACAAGCAGATTAGTATTGTAGACTTAAATCCGTATACGTGGCGAAATCTCGGCCAACTGACGAGCGGGTTCCAGAAGCAGGTTATTTATGTGCTGCATGATCAGGGCAAAGTGCTGAGCATCGCCCGCAGCGGCAATCAGCTTTTGCAGGGTGAAACGTTTCAGGTGACCGACAGTGCCAACAATGCGCAGGCGCTGCTGGCTGCGTATCCGGATATTGATGAGGTTCAAGTGCTGGAGAGGCAGCGCCTTATTCAATACTATATTGACATTCAATCGCTTCCTGTACGGGAACTGGATACGGATGAATACTTGCTGCAGATGGAGGTAATGCTGCGCAATTATAGCGGGATTGAGGTGTATTCCCGTGAGCAGACCGTGCATTATTTTGAGAAGCTGCAGCAATACGTGCAGGCGAAACTGCCCGAAAACTGCATATTGCTGTTGTTCCTGCTTAGCGGGGATGCGATATCCTTCGATCTGCTGCTAGAATTTAACAATCACCGCATAGTGCGGATGAGCTCAACCGAGCGTTTTCATCAAGAGAAGGAAGTGCCTTCTTTTGCTGATATTACGGATATTATGAACAATGTGCAGACGAGCAGCGAGCTGCCGGTTGTGTTGGAAATTCATGATTTTAATGCGTTCAGAGCTGTGCTTGGATCAAAATAGGATTGAGTAAGATGCTGGAAAGTGGGCGCTACGCTGTGAAGTGATCTTTCAATCGCTATTAAAGCCAGATTTCTATTTTGTATTTGAAAGGTTGAAATCTGGCTTTAAAAAGCGACCACTTCGTTTTTCCAGAATCCCTTCACCCCTCCGCTCCATCTGCCTGCCTAGTTAACTGCCAATACACTATAAATGAATTTTTGACAACAAAACTATAGGTTGCAATGTGGCTGGAAAGTAATGGGTTGACCAGAAACAATTTTAATTCTATAGTTGAAGTGCGAATAGTTGGTGCGAATGTATAGTGCACATGAAATCCCTAGGGGATTCGCACCAGGTAATAACCTTTTTATTCACATAAAAAGTAATTTTAATATTGTGACTATTAAGAAATCGCTCAGATTTTCAATTAAAATCCCTTTTTAAAGCCTGTTGTAGGTCAAAAGTCGCTGTCGCATCCTACATGGGTGCGTGGATTGAAATAATTCAAATACCTTCGCC
This sequence comes from Paenibacillaceae bacterium, assembly GCA_004134985.1. Classification (GTDB taxonomy): domain Bacteria; phylum Bacillota; class Bacilli; order Paenibacillales; family Paenibacillaceae; genus Paenibacillus_D. The sequence continues at coordinate 48,220 of REGQ01000009.1, forward strand.
ATATAATCCAAAATACGTCGCATCCTACATGGGTGCGTGGATTGAAATCCCGCGACGTAATTGTTTGGCTGCCTTTTATCAGGAGCACCCCTTTCTGCATTGGGGCGCATCCTTTCCACATTAGATTATTTGAATATATTCCCAATAAATCCATGTAAATCAAACTAAAAAGCACCTTGAGAGGAAATTGTTGTATTTTTTACAACATTTCCAAGCAAAATAGACGATTCTCATGGAATTGTTGCATTTTATACAACAATTTGTAAGGATAATGGCTTTGACCAAGTGAAATGTTGCATTTTATACAACAATTCGTGAGTAAATGACTTCAACCAGGTAAAATGTTGTATTTTATACAACAACCCCCCACTTTTGTCGAGGCGATTCTGTTGATTTGCGAGCAATGCGGTCCTGTTCTGTTGGTTTACCAGGTTCTGTAGCTATGGGCTCGCATCCTCAGTGGCGTGGATTAAAGCTATTCAAGTTCAGCCAAGGACGAGTGTTGCCGCGGCTTGTGAGCTTGTCTTCTTTTTGCTGTCCGAAACCCCACATGACCTAAACTCCAACGTTCCTACATATGATGTAAGGACTCAAACGGAGGGGGCGTATGCAGATGCAGGTGCAGGTGATCAAAATCACGCTGGAAGCTGCCAAAACGCTAATTCATGCGGCGGAAATGCGGGCAAGGGAACTGGGGATAGCAGAAGTTATCGTTATTGTTGATGAAGGCGGGAACTTGGTAGCCGTTCATCGGATGGATGATGCGTGGCTGGCCAGCATCGATATTGCGCTTAATAAAGCGTGGACGTCGGTAGCGTTGAAAGTTGCGACGGAATACTTGGCTCCCTTAGTCGTCCCGAACGGCGAGCTGTACGGGCTCAATACGACGAATAATGGACGGATTGTGGTGTTTGGCGGGGGAATTCCGCTGGAGTTCGAAGGTAAAGTCATTGGGGCGGTGGGAGCCAGCGGCAGTACGGTTCAGAACGACATCGAGGTAGCTGAAGCAGCTGTGCGGGCTTTTGGAACCTATCCGAAGGCGCGGATCGGAGCTAGTCGAAGTCTGCTGTAAGGTGCCGCCCAATTGTGATGGATATAGAACATACTGCTATAAAGGGGCGGCGGGAAGGAAGAAGCCGAAACACAGCCCTGCTGCAATGTTATTTCTCTTGTTTGTTTTCTTCCTTCTCTTTTACTTCTTTTACTTGTTTGTTAACCTCTTTTTCCAATTCATCCGGTGCATCGAACGGCACTTTGTCTTCTTCGTAGTACATTGCATCACCTCCTTGAAAGAAACCTCTTTCTTTACATGATACGAGCCGATCTTGACGCGTACTTTTATATATTATGCAGAACAATGGTTAACGTTGTATTCAAATCATGTAAACACACCGTAAAAAATAACTTCCCTTGTCCGTTACAGCAGTCCCAGCGCAAAAAGGAATCCCTGAGCCTTGGCAAGCTGCTCTGGGGATTCCTTTTTGTACAATGGTCACTATCGCTCCAGCAGCCCGATTTCCTGTGCTTTCAATAATGCTTGTGTCCGCGAGTGAACCCCCAGCTTGCCGTAAACCCGGTTAAGGTAAACTTTGACGCTGCCGACGGTCAAATGAAGTGTGCGGGCAATTTCGAGATTGGAGGCGCCTTGTCCGATCTGGTAGATAATTTCGCGTTCTTTGGGTGTCAATGCCAAACGAAGCGATGCAGCGCTGTAAGACAGTTGGTTCGTTTCCTGGGAAGTCGAGGTCTGTTCTGCAAATAGCGTCAGGAGATGCCGCACATAGCTGCTGTTGGCGGAATCATCCCTATCTGCAGCATACTGTTCCAGCAACCGCTTCATACGTAAACCTTCATCAAGGAAACAGCGAATATAATTATTTTCCCGACCAATATTCAGCGCTTCTCGCAAGTATTTTGCCGCCTGCCGAGGCTCGCCTATTTTGCTGGTGATAATAGCTTGCAAAATACTTACTTCCGTAATGGAAATCAGACAGCGCTCCCGCACCCCTTGAGGCTTCATCATTTCCAGCATTTGCAGCTGCTCGGTTGAGTTGCTGCCCTGCTGATCATACCAGCGGACCAGTGCAATAAAGGACATGTACTTGTGAATGGTGGGGCGGTCGGTAATCGTGACCCCGAGAGCTTGCTTGTCCGCCTCTGCCTGCTCTGTATACCCTGTATCCCCTGCTCCTGTATGCCCATGCGCTACCTTCCCTGTATGCCCAGTATGCCCTGCCTGCCTTGTATCCCCTGTATCCCCTGCTCCTATACTCCCTTGCCCTTGATGCAAGTTCATCATGACACGGAAAGCTTTTAACGGGCCAAGCCAATAGTACTCACCCTGCTCGTTTATCCATTCGAGCGCTTCTTCGACCACTTCGCCTGCGCCGTCCTTTTTTCCCTGGGCGAGCAGGACGCGTGCATAGGTCAGGCGATTGGGAACAAAAAGCCCGGGAATTCGTCCCTCGCGTGCGACACGCTCAATTGCAGGGAGCAGTCGCTCGCATTCCTCCAGACGATTCCATTCATAGAAGCCCTCTGCCAACGATTGATAAATATACTGGTTAAACGGAGAGTTCTGCCATCCATGTTTGTGCATAATGGACGTGATTTTGCCTCCAATATGTTCGACCTCGGGCGTCAGCATGCCTTTCAAGCCGAAGACGGTGCGTCTGACGAAAGGTTCGTTGGTATTGTAATTGAAATGATAAAAAACCGGGTCTTCAGGTATATTTTCATGAATCTTCTCAGCATAGGAAAACCAGGTTTCGTAAGCACCCGTCGAAAAAGCGAGGTTGGACCTGACGAAGAACAGTCCGCTGACAAGTTCGTCCCGCTCAATTGAAGGGGGGAGCTGACGGCTGATGTCCGCTGCTTTGTCGAGCAAGCGTTCAACCGGATCATAATTTCCCGTAACGACCAGGACAAACGCCTGCAGCAGCAGCAGACGCCCGTTTAGTAGCCCTCCCTGGGCGACAATTGTTTCAAACCAGTGGTTGAGAGTGGCGAATTCACCTCGCTGCAAAACCGGCAATATATGAAGGTCCAGCAGTTCGGCCGCCTGCTGCGCGTTACCTACTTGCAGCGCATGCTCTATGGCATCATCAAGCAGGCCCGCGGCGGCAAAACAGTCGCTTGCGATCTGGTGCAGTGCTTCCCATTGTGTCGGTTCGTCTTGCTTTAGCCGGTTTTGCAGAAACTCGGCAAACAGATGATGATAGCGAAACCAACGGTTTTGTGCATCAAGCGGCACGATGAACAGGTTGAGCCGCTGCAACAGAAGCAGCAGCGCCTCGCTGTCAGCCGCCCCGGTTACCGCTTGGCACAGTTCTTTACTCATTCTGCGAAAAACCGAGGTATACAACAGAAATTTTCGTATGTGCTGCGGCTGCCCTTCATAGACTTCATGAAACAGATAATCGGAAACCTGATGATGCTTGCCGGAGAACTGCCGGATGGCTTGTTCAACGACCTGCGGACTGTGCAAGGATAAGGTGGATAATTGCAAGCCTGCCGCCCAGCCTTCTGTCAGCTTGGCGAGCTGTTGAATGTGGGCAGCGCCAAGCGGCAATGGACTGGTTTCTTTATAGAACGTTTCCATTTCCGCTTTGGTGAATAACAGATCATGATATCCGAGCAGCATCATTTCACCGTTAAGCAGCCATCTGGCAGTGGAAAAAGGCAACTCGTGGCGGCTGGCGATGATCACACGGATATTAGCGGGCAGATAAGTAATAAAATAAGACATGCTGTCATGAATCGTTTGCTCGCCAATGAAATGGTAATCATCCAAAATCAGTTCGCCGCAAAATTTTAACGCATGAAGCTCGTGCAGCAGAGCGTCTATAAATGAAGAATCAGATGAGTACGACAGATTGTGCAGCAAGGGGGCAAGTCTGGCTGAGGACGAAACAGACCAGGTCTGATCAATGGCATGGACCACATACCGCCAGAATCGAGCGGCGTCATTATCCCGCTCGTCAAGCGATACCCAAGCGGCCGGTCTCTCGGAATGCTCTACCCACTGGCTGAGCAAAGTTGTTTTTCCACATCCGGCAGGTGCGCAAATGGCGGCAAGCTTGTTGCTGCCTAATGTTATTTGTTGCAGCAATTGCGTTCGCGGCAGGGAATGGTCACGCAGCGGCGGATGCAATATTTTAGTTAAGAGTAAAGTTGAATTGTGTGAAGGGTTCATGTTGCCTCCCGATCGCAGTGTCAAGCTGGTGTGTACAACTTGTCTTCAGTAATAGCTGTCTCTATTATACACCGGTTGAACAGTTTTGGAGGGCAGCCCATTTCATTTTTTTGCCGTCTGCAACCTTTTTGTAGAAGGGTCGTCTATAAGGGGGAAGCAGCTGCTGCAAGAGAGGCTCTTCCAGACCGAACAGAAAGAAGGAAACTACCATGAAAAAAATAATCGCATCTGCTGTTTTGTCCATTGCTCTCATTACTCCGCTTGCCGGGAATGCATTCGCTGCGGTTTCTTTTACTGATCTTGCCGGAAGCGCCGCTTCGGCTCAGATAGAAGCGTTGAAGGAAAAAGGGATTGTAAGCGGGGTAACGGCAACAACGTTTAAACCTGCTGAGGAATTGACAGCTTCCCAAGGAATTTCGTTAATTGTAAAAGGAGCACAGCTTAGTCTGGCTGCTATTAGTTTTAATAAGGCGCCTACTGCCGAAGGCTACTTCAAATCGGTCAGCAACGACGCATGGTATGCTGAAAGTTTTATCATTGCCAAGGCGAATGGGCTGAATATACCGGAGGATATTGATCCTTCTGCCAAACTGACCAAAGAGGACTACGTTGCGCTGCTTGTACAAGGCATGGAAAGAGGAGCCAACTTGCCGATGCTGAATCTGAAGCCGGTTGAAATTGCGGATGAGGACGCGATTACCGTTACGAATCAGGGTGCTATTCAGCGTGCGCTGCACTATAAGCTGCTTGTATTGGATGAGAGCGGAAGCTTTAATCCGAAAGAGACGGTAACCCGTGAAGAAGCGGCAGCAATTCTCTATAACGCTGTTGAGTACCTGGACAACTATGAGGAAGCTCAACAACAGCAAAGTCAAGAAACGACGGATAACGTTACAGAGGAAGCGCCGCAGACGAACGAAGCTGAAGCTGGCCAATAAGCCCATCGAATTGCACATAGCCTGCCTGATCACAAATTGTGACCGGCAGGTTTTTTTTGACGAAAAAAACACCAATTATGCCGATTCATGGCGGTTTTTCTTATATGTCAAGCAGGAGTGCGCCGATTATTGTCGAATAACCCTTATTGCTATCCAATTATTATCTAGTCTAAAGGGGATTGAAGGAAAGATGTTTTGTTCACAATGTGGCGTGGAGCTGCTGCCGGACAGTAAATTTTGCAATCACTGTGGTGCAGCCCAGACGCTGCAACTAGACAAATCGCCTGATTCGTCAGTACAGGGCGCTGTTAAATCATCATCTGCTGACAGTGATCTGTCAGCATCAATCGCAGAAATTCAATCGGGAAAGCTTGAGTCAGCCGCAGCGGATCTGCCAGTCTTACTAACACCACACAAACGGGGCCGAATCTGGCACTGGCTGCTGCCGGTGTGTTCGTTATGTTTGGTTGCTGCTGCCGGCTATGGCTTATATATGCATCAGATGAAGCTTAACAAGCAGGTCGATCAGTTTCTTGCCGAAGGTGAATCGCTTGTACGTGACGGGAAGCTCATGGAAGGAAAGGACAAATTCGAAGCGGCTTTAGCTTGGCGCCCGGAGCATCCAGTATTGCTTAACAACAAGGAGCTGCTGCGGGATGCCATTGCATTGGATGACCTATTGCAGGCGACTGAAAATGCGGAGTCCGATGATTTTGATCAGACGCTCAAGACGATTCGCAATGTGAAACGGGATTTGAAAGCCCGCACGGGTGTTGTCTTTGATCAATTATCTGCGCTTGCCGACCAGAAGGAAGAAGACATTGTCATTAAAAAAGTCAGCGAGAGCTATCCGGAGAAAACTTCTGTCCGTGAACTGTCGCCGCTGCTCAGGACACTGCGTGCTTACAAGAGTGAAAAGTCTGGCCAAGTGATGAAGCTGATTGAGCAGAAAATGGTGGAGATTGCTCACAATCAAGCAGCGGATGAGGCCGATGAGAAACAGTTCGGTCTGGCGCTGGCTACGATTGATGAAGTGTTGGGGATGGTGCCGATCTCCTCCCAACTGGAGGAACTGAGATCAGACATCGAACAGCGTAAAACATCTTTTGAGCAAGCAGAGCAGCAGCGCATTCAGCAGGCGCTTGAAACAGCGGCTAAAGAAGACGAGAAAAACCGCACGGCAGCAGTGGAAGTGTTGGAATTGGAAGTGTACACCGATGAATACGGCTATTTCAACATTGAAGGTTCCATGAGAAATAATGCAACCCGCATGATTAGCGGCGTAATCGTGTATGTCGACATTTTGGACAGTGAAGGGACAATCATAGACAGCGAGGAGCTTTATGTTCACCCCGACTATATTGAAGCGGGCGGGGAAGGACGTTTCAGCTCCTACCTATATAATTATGGCAATATGGCAAAGGTTAGAGTGACGTCTTCGGAATGGCAGTTGATATAATGAAAGGTTGCATTGAACATGAGAAGCTGGGTATCTATATTATTATCCATTATCATCTTGGCGGGCGGAGGAAGCGGCCTCTATTATATGAACGAAAAGTGGAGTGAGCCCGTCGTATCGGCGGCATCAAGCTTGGGCGTATACGAGCCTGCTGCCGTGTCGGGCGAGGTGATGCCTGATTTGAAAGAGCTGATTCGGGATCATCAGAAGCGTGTCGTTTCCATCGAATCAACAACATGGGAAGGCATCGAGCAGGGCTCCGGTTTTCTTTATAATGACCAGGGTGATGTTATCACGAATGCGCATGTTGTACATGGCGCCACGCAAATTAATGTCAAGATGAACGATACAAGCATGCATGAAGGCCAATTGATCGGGATGGACGTAGAGAAGGACATTGCGGTTATCCGTGTCGAGGCGTTATCCAGCATGGAGCCGCTGCCGGTAGACAAGGAGTTCCGGGGAGAGATCGGTGACGAGGTGATCGCCTTCGGCAGCCCCCTCGGATTGGATAACACGGTAACGACCGGGATCATTAGCGGTGTCGAACGCGATTTTGACATCGAGGAGACGAAGTATCGGGGTGTCTATCAGATTTCGGCTCCAATTACTAACGGCAACAGCGGCGGACCGCTTATTTTGAAAAATACAGGGAAAGTGGTTGGAATTAATTCAGCGGGCAATGATCAGGGCAGCATCGGCTTCAGCATCCCGTTCCATCAAATCGCTTCTGTGGTGGAAGGATGGAGTGAACAGCCGGATGAACAATACAGTGAGCTTGCAAAGCGCGAGCCTGATGGCGATGGTCCGTCCTCCTATTCCCAGGAGCTACTGCAGGATGATGCGGCGTATCTTATTGATTATTTTTACGAATGCTTGAATGAAGGCGACTATGTGACGGCTTACAGCCTGCTCGGCAGCAACTGGCAAACAAACACGTCTTATGATAAATTCAGGGAAGGTTACATTCATACGATGAGCGTGGGAGCGACCGAGATTACAGTGGAGTCGTCAACAGACGAGTCGGTTGAGCTGAATGCGATAATCGAAGCATGGGAAAGCAAAAAAGGCGATTGGCAGCAAAGCCGCTACAGCCTGCGTTATACGCTTGGATTGGAGAACGGCGTGTTGAAAATCATTACAGGAAAAGGTAAAAAACTGTAATGTCTGCAATGAAACGGATGGGGGGCGAACAGGGTGCCGATAATCCGTACGGAAATGTTGATTCATGCTGCAGTTGACCGCTGCTTTGATTTGGCAAGAAGCATCGATATCCATATGGCGTCAACAGCACGCACGAAGGAAAGAGCGGTGGGCGGTGTGACCAGCGGGCTGATTGAACACGGGGAAAGTGTCACTTGGGAAGCCGTTCATTTCGGAATCAGACAGCGCTTGTCGGTAAAAATCAGTGAATATGACCGTCCCCATTTCTTTGTAGACGAAATGATCGATGGGGCATTCCAGCGTTTCTGGCACGAACATCGCTTTATTGCGCGCGGTAGTTCCACACTGATGATCGATACCTTCGACTATACATCGCCGCTCGGCTGGCTGGGGCGCGCCGCGGATCGGCTATTTCTGGAACGGTATATGCGCAAGTTTCTGGTGGAGCGCAATCAGTATATTAAAGAAGCAGCAGAGCGTGGCTAGCCTTGCAGGGACTGCGTTGCAAGCACCAATATGGATTATGAATGGATAAACGGATGGAGGAAGCAATCATGACTGCAGATTTGAACAAGGAACAAGCAGGCGAGCCGTCCCGACTGGCTGCCTATTTTGACCATACACTATTAAAACAGGATGCGACGTCGGACGATATATCCAGGCTATGCGAGGAAGCGAGGCAGCACAGGTTTGCAACGGTATGTGTGAACCCGTTTTGGGTGGCGCTCGCCAAGGAACTGTTGGCAGAGAGCGGGGTAGGCGTTACCACCGTTGTTGGATTTCCGCTTGGAGCGACGAGCACAGCCAGCAAAGTAGCCGAGGCAACAAGAGCTGTTGAGGACGGGGCGGACGAAATTGATATGGTGCTGAATGTCGGCGCTTTGAAGTCAATGCTGTATGAGAAGGCAGAGCAGGACATTGCGGCAGTGGTACAGGCTTGTGCAGGGCAGGCCAAGGTGAAGGTGATAATCGAAACCGGGCAATTGACTGACGAGCAGAAAGTGAAGGCATGCGAGCTGAGCAAATCTGCCGGGGCAGATTTTGTCAAAACGTCAACCGGCTTTGGCCCTGGAGGGGCCACTGTGGAAGATATCGCCCTGATGCGGCAGACAGTTGGTCCTGAACTGGGTGTGAAAGCTTCGGGCGGCGTCCGGGATCTGGCGGCTGTGCAGCGGCTTATTGCGGCAGGCGCGACACGGATTGGCGCAAGCAGCAGCGTTGCGATTGTAAGCGGCAGCTGCGCGCAGGGAAGCGGCTATTAAGAAGTACAATCACATGGCCGGAGCAGATTAGGAGCGGGATACATAGTTTGGATAACGCTGCAGTTACAGAGGTACAACGGACTTCTGTAGCTGCAGCGTTGTTTTTCGTTGCTATCTCTTGGTTTACTTGGGCTTTACGAGGGTACTATAAAACTTTAGTACTTTGATAGCTGTGAAATCGGTTTTATACTAATAACACAGGAGGTGGATCATCTATGTCACGCAAATGGTTGGAGAAGGAAGCGCCGGGCTGGGTCAAGCAAGAGATTATTAATGAAGCACAGGCGAACAAACTATTGGCATTGTATGACGAACGGAAGCATGCTGCCGGTTTGCTGCCGATATTGGGCAGTATTCTGGTTACATTGGGTTTGCTGACTTTCGTGGCTGCCAACTGGCAGTATATTTCGCCCGGAATGCGGCTAGCGTTCCTCGTTATCGTCATGACCGGCTTCTATGCCGGCGGGGAGTGGCTACAGCGGCGAGGCGCAGAGAAACTTGGTATTGCGCTGACCGGCATTGGCGTTGCCAGCTTTGGCGGGGCACTGCTGCTGATTTATCAAACTTTTCATATTATGGACTATCACGTGACAGCATTTTTACTGTGGGGAATCGCCGCCATTGTGTGTGCGTTCGTATACCGATCGGGATTTTTGTACGTCATGGCTGCCGTCATCGTGAATGCAGCGCAGATGTATAGTCTGACATCCTTTAATAGCTTCAGCATTCCGGTATTTGCTGCGACCCTTATCGGACTTGGCGCGTACTGGTGGTTTCATCGGAAAGCGTGGCAGGCTTGGCTGCTTGGCATCGCATTTCTGCTTCAGATGCTTATGCTGGTTATCGAACGAGAATGGCATATCGTCTGGTTTCTTGCGCCTGCACTGCTGCTCTATGCTGCCGCAGATTGGCTGCGCGACCGCCAGACCGCTTATCCATTGCAGAGCAGTGTTCTCACCGCATTTTTTGTTTTTGCAGCGCTGCAGCTGATGATCGGCGGCGATATGAATCATCTGCAGTTCAAAGCGAATGAGCTTGTTGAGTTATTGTCATTCATGGCGGTCGTCTTGGCAGCACTGGTAATTTCTCTAACTGCCAAATGGCGTCAGCAGCGCAAGTTCAGCTTTTCCGAATGGATTCTGCTGCTTCCGTGGTTTCTGCTCCCCGTAGGAGCGGAGGTAGTGAGCCTGCTGGCGCTATGTCTGTTTTCACTTTATTTGCTGGCTGACGGCTATGCGCTGCATTGGCGGTTTAAAATTAACCTTGGGACAGGACTGTTCCTGTTCGCCGTCCTGTTGGCTTACACCCGGCTTGCCTGGAGATTCATGGATAAGTCGCTTTTCTTTCTGATAGGCGGAATCTTGCTTCTGCTGCTAAGCTGGCTTCTTCACCGTCGCAGACAGCGCGCGCTCCAGAGCGAAGGGGGAGAACAAAATGCGTAAATTTGGAAAACGTACCGTTGCCTTAACTGCCTTCATCCTGCTGCAAATTATCGTTCTGCTTGGATTGGCGTTGTCCAATACGGCTATTGAGCGGTTCGGCAAGGAAATTCGGCTGGAGACGGCTCCGGTTGATCCACGCGATCTATTCTATGGCGATTATGTTGTTCTGCATTACGCCATCAGCCAACTGCCCCGTGAGATGTGGCAGGATGATCGGCTGCCGGTGGAGGGGGAGCGTGTCTATGTGCGGCTTCGCGCCGCTGAGCAACGCGATGGTATATATGAGCCGGTGAGTGTGTCCGGCAAGCGCCCTGACGTCGCTGCAGATGAAGCGGTACTGCGTGCAAGAGTCCGGACGACTTGGGATAATCAATTGAGGCTGGAATACGGACTGGAGCGTTATTATGTGCCGGAAGGAACAGGCAAACAGCTTGAAGCGCAATACGAAGGCATGCAGGTTGCAGTTAAAGTGTCGTCGAGGGGGCAAGCTGTTATCAGCAAGTTGATTGTTAAGGAGTAAATAGAGGCTCTACCTAAAAATCAGTGCTTGACGAGACTCGGATGTGCTGCTGCGGGTTGCAGGGTGTTTTCAATCGCCATTCAAAGCGGATTTCGCCCTCAAAAACTGATTTTGGTTTTGGGCATAAATAGATTGGCAAAAAAGGCCGGGCTTGCTGGATCAGCGAGCCCGGTTTGTGCATCATTCGTGTCAACGGCTGTGTCGTTCTGGCGTTAATCATTAGGGCAGCGTGTTGGGTGGCCCCCGGACTTTAGAAAATTCGCCGCTGCCAGCCGTTCAGCTTGGCAAGCGCTTCGATGTAGAAGTAATCCCCGTAAATAAGCGAAACGTCTACATTCTGGCTCTGCGGCCGGTGGCCAGTTCCATGCAGTAAAATGGCTTCATGCGTCTCGTCTGCCAAAGTGGAGTAACTGGCCGAGAGGGAACGGATGATCCGTTTGGCACTTTCTACGTACAGCGGCTTTTCTTGCTCAGGCACAAGCTCGGCAATCGTCAGCAGGCCGGAGGCGGCAATGGCAGCGGCAGAGCTGTCGCGCGGCTCGCCTTCACGCGAGTCGAGCCGGAAATCCCAATAGGGCACGGCATCCTCAGGCAGCCCGGCGAGAAAAAAATGGGCAACACGCTTGGCCGTGTCCAGATAACGGATGTCTCCGGTATAGTTGAATGTATTGGCAAAACCGTACAATGCCCAAGCTGCTCCGCGGCTCCATGCCGATGCTGGGCCGTTCCCCTGCCCGCCAAGCGATGCAATAAACTCCCCTGTTTCCGGGTCAAATGACACGATATGGCATACGGAACCGTCTTCTCTTACAAAATGCTCCATCGCCGTATCGGCATGGCGAATAGCAATATGTTTATATCGCGGATCATTGGTCTGCTTGGTAGCCCAGAACAGCAGGGAAATATTCATCATGCAATCGATAATCGCCCATCCGGGAAGATTACCGTTCCAGGCACGGATGAAATTGCCAGCCGGATTGAATCGTCCGGCAAGATAATTGGCGGCTTCCAAGCCGCGGCGCTTCCCGTCTTCATCCCCGGTAATCTGATGTTTGATGACTGCGGTGGCGAGAAATTGAAATCCGACATCGTGATGCAATCCCATCTGCGGGGCAATTAGCAGTTGTTCCAACCGCGCATCCCAGTCCCATGCCGCTTGCTTGTAGTGTTCTTCCCCGGTCATATCATGCATAATCCACAGTAGGCCCGGCCAAAATCCGGACGTCCACCAATCTGCCCTGGCATCGTCATAGACGCCATCCTGGCCAGCGACATGCGGCGATTTGCTGCCAATCTGCGCGATCATCTGGTTCACTTTGGCGGGCAGCTTTGCCCAGATAGAAGAAAAATCATTTTGTTCCATTTCATAAGCCTCCCTGTTCGATCCATTCTTTACTGATTATACTGAACCAGCATACGGACATGTGACAGCTTGTTGTGCTAAAATGTTGTTAAATTGCACAAACGTAAACGGTTTCGCCGTCCCAGAGACGGAGAAATGTTCATTTCACAGTGAAAGGGGAACAGCAATGAGACCGCTTTTTCAGCTGAGTAATCTGGGAACGGGTTTGCTTCATGCCAATGTGCGTCAACGCTCACTGCAATCGTTTCAAGGATATTACCATTGGCATCAATGCTGTGAGATACTGTATGTTCATCAAGGGACGGGCCAGGTTATCGTTAACGAGCGGACGTATGAAATCAAGCAGGGGCGTCTGTTCTTTTTTCAGCCGTTTCAACTGCACCGGGTGAGAGCGGATATCCATGCAGACCGCCCGTATGAGCGCACCATTATTCATTTTGATGGCGGGATATTGGGAACGTATTTACAGCCTTTTCATACGGTCAGCCAGTTCTTTCGGCATGTGTGCCATGACAAGCTGGCGGAAACCATGTTCGAGCTTAATGAGGATGAGGCAGTCATTGAAGGTGCTCTAACCGCCTTTCAAGCTTCGCTAAGGCTCAGAGACGGGCAGATCGATCAGGAAATAGAAGCGCTGCTGCTGCTTCAACTGTTATCCCGCATGGCGGAGGGCGGCAATATGGAGCTGCAGGGCGGCGGCAGTCATCATAGCGGAGGGGAACTAAAGCTTCCGCGCGGACGCGGTTATGCCGAGGCGATCATGCTATGGCTGGGAGAGCATTATCATGAAGAGTTCTCGTTGGAAAGACTGGCGGATAGCCTCCATTTGTCCAAATATTATGTTTCACGGCTGTTCCGCCAGGAGACCGGCGGGACGATCAGTGATTATTTGACAGCGAGGAGAATGAAGCAGGCTTGTCAATTGCTGCAGACAAGCGGATGGACAATCGAGCGGATCGGGACAGAGGTCGGGCTGCCCAATCCGTCCTATTTCTGCCAGCTTTTTAAACAGTTTGTAGGCGTGACGCCTCATCGTTATCGACTGAACCGGGCGCGGCATGATCGGGTGATTGCGAATGAATAGCGGCAGCCTTTTTCAGCAGCAATTGATGACAGACAACTATATGCCGGAAGTGTACGCGTATTATTTCGAGCAATGGAATGGTTATGACATGGTATTCCACCATCATAATTCAACAGAAATAATGTATTTGATCAACGGTGGCTGCCGCATTGAATTGATTGACAGCAGAGGGGCTGTGGAACGGCTGACATTGAAGAAGGGCGAGTTCATCGTGCTGGATGCCAATGTAGAGCATCGCCTTATTGTAGAGCAGGACAATCCGTGCCGGATGCTGAATGTCGAATTTGGTTTTGCCAAAATGCCGGACGGTGGATTGTGTCTGCGAACGTTGGCGGAGTCAGAGCCGGAGCTGGGCGCTTTAATAACCAGGAACGCTTCACGAATGGTGCTTGCCGATCCCGAAGAGGTCTATTATGTGCTGAAAAGCCTTGTCATTGAGCTGGATCGAAATCAGGAGAGCCGCGTGATGATCCATCTGCTTCTGGCACAGCTTCTCGTGCGCATCGCAAGATTGTGGAGTGAGACGGAGCAGGGGGAGCTGCTGCAGACGGATGTGTATGTGAATGAGAGTATCCGCTACTTGCAGCAAAACTACGATCGCAATATCGCGGTGCGCGATGTGGCTGCTGCGGTCAATTTGCACCCGGGCTATTTGCATCGGCTGTTCAAAGCGGGCACAGGCAGAACGATCAATGAATATTTGACTTCGGTCCGTATGGAGAAAGCGAGGATGCTGCTGCTGCAGACAAATATTCCGGTCGCAGATATTTCCGATTATGTGGGAGTCGGGAGTCGGGAGTCGGCAATATTTTCATATGCTCTTCAAGAAACATACGGGCTGCACTCCGCAGCAATTCCGACAAACATTAAATACCCATAATCATTAAAGGCTCAATCTAAGAATTAGCGGTTGACAGTCAGCGAGAGGAGCGGCAACAGGCCAGAGGGTTCTTCCGATTGCTACATTGGGTTTGTAAACGGCCAGCAGTTCCTTGAAGAGTGCTTGCTTGGAACGAGCTGAACTTCTTATGGACATCGATGACCTTTAGGAGCTTCCTTATACGGAAAGTCAGTTTCTAGCGGACATTAGCGACCGTAAACGCTCATTTTCGCCCCTATCCGCGACTTTTGAGCGCCTAAAGGACAGAGGTGACCGTTGCCTGAGGCGAATCTAGCCATTTGGGGCTCTGACGGTCATAAATGACCGGTATCCTTCAGGCCGGCTGAAAGATACCGGTCGATTTCCGGAAGCTTGCTCCAGCAGCGGCCTTCCCGTTCCCGCTCACTTCAATGTGATCAACGCTGGCATCATTGCGAACCTTCCCGGCGATGCGGTCATTGAAGCGCCTGGCTATGTTGATCGCAATGGCATTTCCATGCCGCGTATTGGAGAGCTTCCGCTTGGCCCGGCTGCAGTATGCAATGCAAGCATTTCGGTACAGCGTCTGGCCGTTGAAGCGGCAGTTCACGGTGACGATCAATTGCTTCGTCAGGCATTTATGATGGACCCGCTGGTTGGGGCCGTCTGCAATCCCCGGGAGATTTGGCAGATGGTTGATGAGTTGCTGGTTGCCCAGAGCCAGTGGCTTCCCCAGTATGAAGCCGCATCCCGTGAGGCAGCCAGTCGTCTGGCTGCCGGTCCGTTAGTCAGTACCTGTAATTATGAGGGAGCCGCGAGGCTGCACGTCAAAACTGTAGATGAAATGCGGCTTGACAGGGCGGCGTCCAACAAGAATGCCGCTGAAGCGGACAAAGGCAAGGAGCGGTCTGCTTCATCAGGCCAAACGTGAACCGTCTATATTCATCATCAAGCAAAGGCTGCGAATCCTTCTTCATAAAAGGGTTCGCAGCCTTTTGCCAATCCGGGCATTCATACGCTTGAGCGTGATGAAAGCATTAAAAAGATGGATGCCATAATTGGATGTTATGGAAGGACAACCTTTTGCACTGCCGCATATACTGCACTTGAGAAGCTAGCAAAGGGGGCATGCAAAAAGTGTTGCTTAGTGCGTTTTGTATGATTTGCGCGTTATTCGGTACAATCCTGTCATTTTCCTTCGGGGGGTGGAGTCAAGCATTAACTTTTCTTATGATCGCTATGGCAGTGGACTATATAACAGGGGTAGCTGCTGCAATCAAAGAGGACAAGGGTCTTAGCAGCATTGTCGGTTCATGGGGATTGGCCCGAAAAGGGTTAACACTGCTCGTTATTTTGCTTGCCCATCAAATCGATATTTTGCTGCAATCTGGGGAAATGGTAATGTCAGCTTCGGTGTACTTCTATCTCGCCAATGAACTGATATCCATTATTGAAAACTGCGGCCGGGTCGGCCTGCCAATTCCCAAACAAATTAAAGGGATGATTGAAGTGTTGAAGGATCGGGGTAAAGATGAATAACAAATAAATATACGTTAAGTATTGATTTAAGAACGTTTGTTCTGTATAATGACTACACGAACATATATTCTGCTTTTGTGTGGAGGTTTCATTATGCCGTTAGTTAGTATGGACAAGCAGCGAACGTTGCCAACAGCGCCAACAATTCCTCAAGTTACGATTCAGCATAGCGGAGAGCTAGAGAGCGTGAAGCGCTATATTACACTGGGCGTTGCGCTGAAAATTCTTGAACATGATATTAAAGTTGTGGAAGCGTCGAATATGAAGCTGCCGCGTTTGTATAAGTCATTGCTGCGTGGTCTTCAAGACTATGTCTTGCTGGAAATTGCTGCGCTGCGCAAACAGCTTCGCAAAGCAGGCATCCAAATTTACAACGAATGCAAAGATGCTTCGGGTATAAGGGCAGAGTATGTCTGCCGCGGTTACCGTCACCGATTTTCCCTCCACTGGGGATTTATCCGCACAGAAGCAGAACGTTTGATCAAACAGCATCTGCCGCGTTAGTCACATTATAGGGAAATTCAAGAGCTTTGGCCGAGTTTAACGGCGAAGGCTTTTTGTTTTTGTATGCGCAATCGAGAAGGTATATTTGGAAATATGTTCTAGGATGCAATAAAAGGAATAAAAATCAGGTGTATAGAAATTGTACAGAACTGGGGGGTATGATGTTCAAGTGATGGTCGGTATCCGGCCAGCAAATATTAGATATTCAGGAAGAAAGGAGGTTCTGACTTCCCGGAGATGCGACAACAAGACCATCAGCAAGCAAACTCAAATAGGATAAATATGAAATTTAATGAGGAATGGAGATTGGCGAAACGAATGAGAAAAAAGGTTAATGTTACCGTTTTGGCAGTGCTGCTTTTATTGCAAACCTTGTTTAGTGCAGGTTTTTCTGAAGCAAACCCACAGAATGCGCTGAACGATGATACCCAGCAAGAGCAAAGTCAGGACGCCCCTGGCACAGAGGAGCAAGCAACTGATAGCGAGGGCAACGAAGAAGAGAGCAGCGGCAACGCAGGCAATGAGGAAGACGGAAATGTCGACGATGACAACCAGGAAGATGGCAGTGAGAACGGCAGCGAGGAAGAAGAAGTCGATGAAGAACAAGAGCCAGGCGATGAAACGGCTCCGGAGACAGATGAAGAAGTGCCGGCTGATCCGGGCGTGATTTCGGGAAATCTGCTGACCAAAATGGTGTTGAAAAATGCTGATGGTGAAATTATCGATATCGAGCTGAATCCGGATTTTGAACGTTTGGTTTCAGGCGCTGCATTGAACGTCGATTTTGAATGGGAGTTGCCAAATAATCATGGCTACAAAGATGGCGCTGTGTTCAAGTTCGATCTGCCAAAGGAGTTTGCGATTTACAATGATTTCGGAGGCGAGCTGTCCAGAGGCGTTGGGGAAGGCAATGTAGGCACATTTAAAGTAAGCAAAAAGGCCGACGATAGCGGCTATGAAGTCATTATGACCTTCAATGAAGTCATCGAGAACGAATCAGATATTCAAGGAACACTTCAAATTAAAACAAGCTTTCGGACAGAAATTGTTAATGAAAACAGCGAGGTCAAGATCGAAATTCCAATTAATGGCGGTACCCAAACAATAATCGTTCCTTTGCAGCCAAAAGCAGGTGTGGCTTTGGATAAGCGCGGGGCGAAAGGGGAAGGCACAACAATCAATTGGGAAATTGATGTGAACAAAAGCAAAGGGACCATTAAAAATGCTTCTGTTAGCGATACGGTTCCTCAAGGTCTAGCGATTGATGAAGACTCGATTGAGGTCTATCACCTGACAGTGAGCGAACAAGGCGAAGCAGTGCTTGGCGAGTTGGTTCCGGATAACGAGTATGCGGTGGAAGGGCCGGAGGATAACAAGTTTACGGTTAAGTTTGCCGGCGACAGCATCAAATCCGCCTATCGCATTAAGTATAAAACAAGCTATGGGACACTGGCTGAAGGTACGGATAAATCTTTTGAGAACAAAGCTGTACTTAACGAGAACGACAAGGAACTGGCCAATGCAAAGGCGACCGTAAAGGTATCGCTTGGCAAGTATTTGACCAAGAAAGCCGTTGGCGTCGATGAGGAAGCACAAACCATCAGATGGGAAATCCGTTACAACTTCAGTGATCGGATAATCGACCAGCCTGTACTGGAAGACCGATTTGACAGTAAGCATGAGCTTGTTAGCAATTCATTTGACATTTATATCGGCGAGACAGGGGTTAAGCTGGACCCAGAGAAGTATTCGGTTACCACAGTCACCGATGACATGGGGAAAAACGGATTTGATCTGAAGTTTAACTTTGAGGTGAATTCCGGCTATATTATTCAATACACAACAAAAGCAACAACTCGTTTGACTGGCAATCAGAAGATTACAAATACTGTCGTTTTAGATGGTGAAACTCCTGTAGGCGATTCAAAAAACTATACACCAAAGTCCGCAGTAAAAGAAAATAATAGCTGGTTTGGTTATGATAATCAGTTTAAACGTCCATACAGGCTCGCCACGGACGGAACGGATTATCGCGATAAAACGACGACTTGGGAAATCAGAGTAAACACTGACAATTTCATAATGAAAAATCTGGTCGTCAAAGACAGCTTTGAAACAAGGGGCTTGACATTCCTGCCTGACACTCTGCGCATCCAAAGTATTGATGGTGTGGATGAACCGTTGAAACTTGGGGACGACTATACAGTTGCCGTTACAGACAACGATCCGCAGAAAGGTTTTGTGATTACGTTTAAGCGCCAGTTGGATAAAGCTTACGCTATCATCTACAAGACCAAATTTGATATCGATGCGCACACTGGAACAGATCGAAATTTCTGGAACAATGCGCTGCTCGAATGGACAGATGGCAATAATGAACCACAGACATCGAAAGTAAGAGACAATTTCTGGCCGGATGATTATACAGCCAGCAATGGCGCCAAGGACGGAAGCTACAATCCGGTCAATAAAGAAATTACCTGGCATATTAAAGCGAATTACAACTTGAAAAAATTTGCCGAGTTAAGAATTGTTGATGAATTGACCGAAGGGCAGTCGTTTGTCGAAGGCTCTGTTGAGGTTTATGAAATGACGCTCGATGGCTGGTGGAACAGCGTTAAGCGTGGAAACAAAGTGTCGAAGGATGATTATTCAATTATCGACTTGGAAAACGCAAACGGTGATGTTACGGGTTTTGAAGTGAAATTCCATAAAGAAACCTCCCAAGCTTACTGGATCACATTCAAAACAAGCATTGAAGGTACGGTGATCGAAAGCAATAAAGCTTTTAATACGGCGTTTCTGTATGATGGAAAAACTGAGAAAGCTAAATTAGTCGGATCAGTAGAGGTTAAAAATGGTGGAACCTATACCGTGAAGAACGGAACGCAAGCAGGGAAACTGATTAAATGGACAATCGAAATTAATAAGGGACAGTCAACGGTTTCCGAAGCGAAAATTACCGATTGGCCAAGTGAAAACCAAGCTGTACTTATGGACTCTTTCCGCCTTTATAAAACGATAGTTGAGCCAAACGGCAATATCAAGAAGACAGGTGAGCCGTTAGAGAGTGAGAAGGACTACAAGGTAAGTACCGGTACGGACGAAGAGGGGAATAATATCTTTGTACTGGCATTTACCAAACAGATTTCACGAGCTTATATTTTGGAGTATGAGTCGGAAATTCTGGCGGACCACTTGGAGAAAGTGACAAATAAAGTCCAGTTCTCCGGCAAGGAAATCAAAACAGAGCTTGTTCCTACGAGCAGGGAAGTTACTGTATACATGTCCTCCGGCTCAGGCAGCGGCAGTGGTGTGACAGGAACGCTGGAAGTGACGAAAGTTGACAAGGATGACCAGAAAAAAGTATTGGCTGGAGCAGAATTCAAGCTCTATGACAAAGCGGGCAAAAGAATGCCTACAACGTTGACAACCGATGAACACGGCAAAGCCGTATTTACGAAACTTCTCTATGACACCTACATTTTGGAAGAGATCAGTGCGCCAACCGGCTATCTGATTGAGCATGCTAAAACCGAAGTCGTCATAAGCAAAGAGAGCCTGAATGAAGTTAAAGTGAAGCAAATTCAAGTTGAGAACAAGAAAAAGCCGGTAGATCCAGGCAACCCAGGAAATCCTGGAAACCCGGGGGGCAATCCGGGTACCCCAGGAAATCCAGGTACCCCAGGAAATCCTGGTAATCCAGACGATTCGGAAGAACCTACAAATCCAAAACCTGGTACGCCAATCTTCCCTTCCAACCCTGACCGGCCAACGACCCCTGACAAGGAGCCGCAAGAGCCAACAGATGAAGATGAGGAAATCATTGACGATGAGGATGTTCCGCTTGGGGGCAAAGAGGAGACTCCGGACGAGGATACGCCTGATCAGGTGACGAAGCCTGATAAAGAACAAACACCTGAGATTGAAATCGACGATGAGGAAGTTCCGCAAGGCGGCTTGGATGAAACGCCACAGAAGCCATCTGTAAAAGTTCTTCCTAAAACAGGTGAAGAGAGCCATCTGCCAATGCAAATGGCGGGGCTAGCGCTCATTGTGGCTGGTATTGTGTTGGGATTGCGACGCACGAGCGGTGCAACCCGCAAGTAAAATATAAAGCTATGAAATGTCTACTGCGACGTATGTGATTCCGTCGTAGTAGACATTTTTGTTTGAAGTTGAAATCGTTCGGCTCAATTTGACAATAGCCGAGCAAGCAACGCAGTAAGCTGTAAGCTATTAGCAGCTTTGTTGTCAATGGATAGGGAAATATCATTCAGGTTGACAAGCTTTGTTCATGGTTTTGTCAAAAAGACAAAAAAATTTTTCTTTTCCTGAAGTTTAAGGTTGAGAAGATTAGCCGAAGTTGGTTAATATAGATAGTAGACATTACAGAGTAAGGGGGGGCATGCGAAGATGCAGAAGTGGTTATTGTTTGCAGTATTTATCGGGGCTTCCGTCCTGGGCATCTATTTGATTACCTTTGGCCTTCCGGATAAACCGGTTGACGAAAGCGCTAGTCTTCCAGAAGGAATGCAATTAATGAAAGTTAAAGCGAGCAATTATGAGTTTAACCAGGAAGAATACACCGTCAAGCAAGGCGATACGATTCGATTCGTTCTTGATAACTCGGAAGGTATTCACGGAATGGAAATTGTCAATATGAACGTTAACTTGACAAATGACAATCCTACACAGGATGTTGTATTCGATCAACCGGGACGCTATGAAATGATTTGTTCTATTCCATGTGGTCCAGGACACGCGACGATGAAGTCGGTTATAATTGTTGAAGCACCAGCAGCATAAGGAGCCAAATGGCTCCTTTTTTGTAAACCTTTAGGTTGTTGGCTCAGAGTGTTTATTACGGTTTTTGGCGACAATTCGGTCAGTAATGAACCCGAGCAGCGCCCAGCTTATGATCGTCAGCACATACATAAGCAGAACGCTCACCTCATGAATATCAATGAAAAACTCGACAAACCAAGCAGGTATGCTCAGCATAAAGAAAAACATATTATGGGGATCGGAGCCTGTGTAATTGTACAGGCAAAGCAGGAAGCTGAACGATGCCGCAATAATCGTTGCCGGATAACGCTTCATGTTGACCGTCCTTTCCGTTATAATGACATTAACGATAGTATGCAACACCTTGGGGGTTGCCATACGCTTGTTTGCATAGACAGACTTTGGATGAAATGAAGGGATGAGCGCAGATGATTACTCATATTGTATTTTTTAAATTAAAGGACAACAGCCCTGCAAATGTGGAAGAAACGGCTACGGTTTTGCGTGCGATGGAAGGCCAGATTGAGGAGTTGAAATCGATCGAAGTTGGTCTGGACGTGCTTCACTCCGAACGCTCTTATGACATTGCACTGGTTACCAAATTTGAATCATTGGCAGCTCTTGAAGCCTATCAGGTTCATCCCGTTCACCAGAAAGTGATTGAACATATGAGCAGAGTTCGTGAAGCTTCAGTATGTGTGGATTACGAAAGCTGATCGCCGCCAGGCATCACAATTAATCACTAATGAGGGATTGAACAATGAGAGACGATTACATGTTGATAACTTATTTTACGGTTGTCGTCATTAGCAGCATTATTATGCTGATCTGGTTAAAGCGAAAAGCCAGAAAGAAACGATAGAAGGCAGGCGTAAAACGATGTACTATGTAAACCGTGAACAAATTGCAGTGCGGCTCGGAACACTGCCGGGCGCTGCTGAGGCGCTGCGCGAGCTTGCAGGGGCATGGGAAGGCGGCTTGCTGCAAGGTCTTGCACAGGAGCGTGCGCTGCACGTCGCTGTTGAAGCTGTGACCGATGTTGGCAGCTACATTATTGACGGATTTCTGATGCGCGATGCGAGCAGTTATGAAGATATAATGGATATTATTCACCAGGAGGGCGTATTTCCCGATGCTTTGCAAGAGCCTCTCCAGGAACTTGTCAAATTGAGAAAGCCGCTCGTTCAGGAGTATTATGACTGGCCGCGGCATCAATTGCACCCGCTGACGAACCGTTTGCCCGAGGTATTGCTTGCATTCGTACAAGCCGTGAATCAATATCTGGAACGCGAACTAATCTAGCATTAACTTTCTTCCAGTGAAGAAATAAGTTACAATAATACAATCAAGCCATGATGTTCCGACGAAAAGCGGCGTGATGGCTTTTGTGTTTGTAACCTTAGTAGTAATGGTGGTGGAGGAAAATGGACGGTGACAATACAGTGCTTTCAGATGGAAAAACAAGCCAGGAAGGCTCAACCCGCCAGGTCATCTTAACACTGCTGAAAACTAAAGGACCTTGTACTGCCGGAAGTTTGGCAAAAGAGCTGGCGATTACGGAAATGGCGGTCAGGCGACATCTGCATCTGCTTGAAAAGGAAGGGTATGTTCGCCCGCGTCTTGAGCGGCAGAAGATGGGCCGGCCTTCTCATATGTATGGTTTAACGGTGCTCGCAGATAATCTATTCCCCAAGAATTACCATGCGTTGGCGCTGGACTTGCTGGCGGAATGGGATGAGAACGATGAGCAAGAGCAAGGGGCAGTGACCAAGCTGTTTGAGGGACGAAAGCAGAAGCTGCTGCGCCGTTATGCCGGCCGCATGCAAGGGAAGACGCTGGAACAGCGCGTTGAGGAATTGGGGCATATTCAGAATGCTGGCGGCTATATGGTGCAGGTCGTTAAATCCGGCGAAAATGAACTTATGCTGAATGAGTTTAATTGCCCGATTGCTCAGGTGGCGAATCGCTATCAGCAAGCCTGTCAGTGTGAATTGGCGCTTTTTCGAGAACTGCTGGAAACCAAGGTGGAACGTACCGAATGTTTGGCCAAAGATGGAGACAAATGCAGCTATCGCATTTCGCTTTCCTGAGAATGGCTTACACGTTGGTTGGCTAATAGATGAGCAAGCATGCAGACATTTGCTGCATGTTTTTTTATATTCATTTTTTTAAGTGGCAGTGGTGTCAAGTCAAGCCCGTCGTGCTTATAATGTCAGTATGAAATAGGCATTCGTCCAGAAAATTGTACACATGGCCGGCTTTTATAAAGCTGCATGAAGCTAAGGGGTTAGAGGGAACGCTAAATTTGAAAGGAGTGAACCAACATGAGTTCAACGGACAACAAGTCTGTCAAAAGCTTTGTGTATGGCATTATTGCGGGCGGTGTAGCCGGGGCGATTAGCGCGCTGCTGCTTGCTCCCAAGTCAGGGAAGGAGCTGCGTCATGATATCGCTGAAGGGGCGCAGCAGGCAGGAGAACGCACTGTAAAGATCGCCAGACAGACGAAAGAGGCTACGGGACGCATTGTACAGCAAGTGGGTGATTACACAGCCGATCTCACCGGAAAAGTGAAGAAGACGGCTGGCAATGTTATTGGAGATATTCGATCCAAGCGAAGTACGGATCAAACGGCAACGATTTCTGCTGTTGCTGAAGAGGAGGCTCAGAACGACGCGTATCGTGCAACAGATGATGAAGCTTCGGAACAATTAGCTTCAGCGGCGGATGCAGACGATTCAACAGATGATGAGTCCGAAACAGAGACAACTGCACGTCATTAGTGAATGTGAATAATAAGTTTTTATCGGATCTTAAGGCAGCGCATTATTATCTCTTCGGGATGTCTTGACTGTGTATCGTCTCACGATACACAGATGGAGACATCCCTTTCCATTTGCGAAATTGTTTGGAGAAGTGGAGTGCGTCAGGATAGCCAACAGAAGAAGCAATTTGTGCAATCGTTAAGGAACCGGCCAGCAATGACTCAGCCCGCTCCATGCGAACCTTGAACAAATATTGCATGGGGGATATGCCGAGCGCTTGTTTGAACATTTTTGATAGATGAGTGCGGTGATAGCCTAATGTTTTGGCAATGCGGTCAATTGAAATTTGTTGTTCATATTGCAGGGTAAGCCACAAAATCATTTGATCTACCTGTCTGTCGATATCTGAACTTTTGGCTTGGACGAGTTTGGACTCTTGAATCCTGCTGCCATATTCCCGCATCAGCACCCGAAGCCATCCGCCTGCTTCCAGATCGGCCAGCGCAGGTGTAGCTGCTCCTTTTCTGAACGCATGCCGCAAATGGCTATACAAAGGCAGTATACGGCGAATGCTTTGATGTCTGACGATAGGCTGTTCCGGCGAAATGCCCATGTTGCTCAGTATAGGAGCGGCAGAGTGTCCGCTGAAGGCTGCCCAATGATAGGTCCAAGGATTGGAGACACTTGCCTCGTAGCTGAACAACTCGCCAGGAAAAATAAAGAAAGTTTCCTTTTCCCTACAAGTATACCGCTTACCTGAAATTTCAAAAGTCCCTTCCCCGGAGCTGATCGTGTGGACCAAATAATAGTCATGTACAGCGGGTCCTATTCTGTGGCCGGGGTATGGGCTTCCTATACCGCTGAAAAGCACTGTTAATTCCCCGCGGCTCGGGGAAGAATTAAGTTCAATGTTAAAGGAAAAGTGATCCAACAAGACACCGCCTGTCTGCAAGCTGTAATTTATATACTCCAATCATACTACAAATCTCCATATAATAAAGTGTTTATTCCATGTTCATTCCCTGTCCGTTCAACTATAGTAGAAGCGTGGATTAATTACTTTGTTTTAGAAGGAGACGATTTTAATATGTCCAAAAAAATAACGTTCATTGGAGCGGGCAGCACTGTTTTTGCTAAAAATGTATTGGGCGATGTGATGTTAACCCCTGCACTGCAAGAATTTGAACTGGCGATTTTTGATATTGATGCAGAACGGCTGAGCGATTCGGAGCGGATGCTTAATAATATAAAGAAGACAAGCGGCAGCAAGTGTACAATCAAATCCTATTCAGACCGCAAGGAAGCGCTTCGTGGCGCGAAATATGTAGTTAATGCCATTCAGGTAGGCGGATACGATCCATGTACAATTACCGATTTTGAAATTCCGAAAAAATATGGCTTGCGGCAAACGATTGCTGATACCGTCGGAATTGGCGGGATTTTCCGTAATCTCCGTACCATCCCGGTAATGCTTGGCTTCGCGGAAGATATGCGTGAAGTGTGTCCGGATGCGCTGTTCCTGAACTATACGAATCCGATGGCTGTCCTGACCAATGTAATGAACACGTATGGCGGCATCCGTACCGTTGGATTATGTCATAGTGTACAGGGCTGCGTATCTCATCTGTTCAAGGACCTTGAGATGGACGCTACGGGCGTACAGTGGAAGATTGCAGGTATCAACCATATGGCTTGGCTGCTTGAAGTAAACAAAGATGGCGTAGATTTGTATCCTGAAATTAAACGCCGTGCAGCAGAAAAACAAAAAGAGAAGCATCATGATATGGTCCGTTATGAAATGATGCTCAAATTCGGTTACTATATTACAGAATCTTCAGAGCATAATGCCGAATACCATCCTTATTTCATTAAACGCAACTATCCGGAACTGGTTGACCGTTTCAACATTCCGTTGGATGAGTATCCTCGCCGCTGTATTGAGCAAATTGGGAACTGGAAGAAGATGCGTGAGGAATTGATCAGCGATGCCAACCTGTCCCATACTCGTTCCGAGGAATATGCTTCCTATATTTTTGAAGCTATTGAAACCAATGTGCCTTTCAAAATCGGCGGCAATGTAATGAACACTGGTGGACTAATTACAAATCTTCCGCGCGAGGCTTGCGTTGAAGTGCCATGTCTCGTAGACAGCAGCGGCATCACGCCTACTTTTGTCGGCGATCTGCCAGCGCAAGCCGCGGCTCTTAACCGTACGAACATCAATACGCAACTGTTGACGATCGAAGCGGCGATTACCGGCAAGAAAGAGCATATTTATCACGCGGCTATGCTTGATCCGCACACTTCTGCAGAGTTGTCGCTGGATGACATTGTGTCGATGTGCGATGACTTGATCGAAGCGCATGGCGACTGGCTGCCAAAGTATAAGTAAGATCAGGCGGCTAGGAAAAATCAGGGCCTTATCCCCAAGTCTATTGACATGGCGGCTAGGGCCTTTTTTTTGTCAGTGGCGGATGGCCTTTCAGCACGTTAAGAAGCAGACAACTGCCGTTAATTCCTGATTCACAGGCGAGATTCTATACAGGACGGTTGGAAAATAGGTCACTATCTGTCTCGGGGAGGCAGAACGTGGAAATGAGTCGTTAGACAGGTACGTTTTAAAAAATATCATCATATCCTATTTTAAACTACAATTGCGAAACGAAAGCTCCGCTCCAAAGGGAGGGTGAGGCCGTTTACGCTTGAAATACAACAACCGGCATAGGGTTGATACATGAGTCAGCTTGTATTTCATCGCGAAACGAAAGCTCCACTCGAAAGAGAGGGTGAAGCCGTTTACGCTTGTTCTCGTCAATATGGCTTAGGAAAGCGGTGTGTCTGTGCAACAACCGATTGCAATATTGGATTCTGGCGTGGGCGGACTTACCGTCGCCAAGGAAGTAATGCGTCAATTGCCGCGTGAAAAAATTATATATTTTGGGGATACAGCCCGCGCGCCCTACGGTTCTCGCTCTGCAGAAGAAGTCATTTATTTCACAAGGGAAATTGTCGACTATTTAGTTCAATTTGATCCTAAAATGATTGTAATTGCCTGCAACACCTCTACAGCTGTAGCTTTGGAGGACATACGTTCCCGTGTCAATATTCCGGTTGTTGGTGTCGTGCGTCCAGGGGCAAGGGCGGCAGTCGGGCGTAGTAAAAAAGGGAGAATTGGTGTCATAGGAACCGAGGGTACAATACGGAGTGACGCCTATGCGGCAGAGCTTAAGCAGTTGGCCCCGCACATCGAGGTGACCAGTCTGGCATGTCCGACGCTCGTACCTCTTGTCGAACAGGGTGCATTTCACTCTCACGCGACTCACGAAGCGGTCGCCCGGGCTTTGCAGCCGCTGCAGTCTTCACCGATAGACTGCCTGATTTTGGGCTGCACACACTACCCATTCCTCGCGGAGGCGATTCAGCAGGTTGTGGGTGAGCATGTCTGTCTGATCAGTTCCGCGGAGGAGACTGTTCGGGAGATGAGAGCGATCCTGCATAACAAGCGAGCGTTGGCGACAGGGCAGCCTCTCCCGGTTCACCAGTTCAACTGCAGCGGGGAATCGCAGCTTTTCAAGGAAATTGCCCGTCAGTGGCTCGTAGAGCAGATGATGATAACTCCTGTTGTCTGGCAGGTAACGAAAATCGGATAGCGTTCAGCCATCAGTCGGTTTCTTAACAGAGACCGGCTTGGTTTTTTTTGTGAAGCAACCCAAAACGTTATTGATCTTCAACCGCTCATTCATTTACAATAAGGAGGATACATTCGACAGCGATTCATTGAATTCACAGAAACGATAGCTGCCGGGAAGGAGCTGGGTAAATATGAGATGCAAAATATCCCGTAATGCCGCGAAGGTGCTTCGCGCCGAATTGGACAAGCAAGAAAATGAGGGCAAGACACTGAGAATCGCGGTCACTCACGCACATGGCGACCATGCTCACTATGGCATGACAATTGATGTCCCGACGGACAATGATGTTGTCGTGACAACCGATAAGGAAATTGATGTCATTCTTGCCAAGGAAGAACCGCTGCTTGATGGGGTGAGAATCGACTACTTCTATGTTCCGAATGAAGGATTTGTCATTTCCAATCCTTCCAAAGGCAATCACGGCGATCACTAGCATGGCGAATGACATCCGGATTTGTGACAAGTGCAAACATATGAAAGTCAACTCGTCGTTGAAAAAACTGGGCGAAATGGTGCCTGACGCAGAAGTTAAGGTGGGATGCAAGTCGTATTGCGGCCCGTGTGCGCGATATGCGTTTGTGTTTATTAACGGTCGATATGTGACGGCGCCGACGGAGGATGAAGTGCTGGTCAAAGCCAGCAAACATGTCAAGAGGAAATAATACGAAAACAACAATAAAGCCTGCCAGCATACTTCAGAGTCTAAACTCTGAAGCACGCTTGCAGGCTTGTTTATTGTCGATCAGAAAAGTCAATTCTACCTTCCCTAGTTTCGTTTGCGCAATTTTGCAAGCACATCATAGGTGATGGTAAGGTCAGAATTGGCCAGTTCCTGTCTCGCTTGTTCCGCCCCGGGCAGGCACGCTTCGAGATTGGTTTCGCTGCCGTCCATCGTTTGGAAGCAGCGGCCGTTTTCAAGCAGGCCGTCGCTTGACGGAATGAAATAGCGTTCATTCTGTGCATATGCCCCATTGCGGAATATAACGGTGTGGTCTGCCAGCGGCTGCTCTGTCAGGAGCGGCGTGCCCAGCATCGCCTTATTCTTGGTTGATATGCCAAGCAAGTGGAGTATAGTCGGCGCCAAATCAACCTGTCCGCCTACCTGCATGGAAGTGCCGGCATAAGCGTTGTCCGGCAAATGCACCAGCAGCGGCACCTGTCTCACCATCTGCTCACGTTCCAACTCGGACAGCGGGCGGTCAAGAAATAGCTCGAACGGCTCCCAGTCACGAACTGAGTTATCGTGATCACCGTAGTAGAGCAGCATCGTCTTGTCCCATAGCCCGTCTTCCTTCAACTTTTCAACAAGCTCACCCAAAGCAGCATCCGTGTAATGTACAGCCTGCAAGTAATCGCCGAACATGGTCCCGTCCAGTTCTCCGAGTTTCAGCGGCTGCTGGCTTGCCGGAAGCGGATAAGGGTGGTGGCTCGTCAGGGTGATTAGAAACGAGTAGAATGGCTGGCTGTGCTCCAGCATCCGATCCGCCGTCTGACGAAAGAAAGATTTGTCGCCGAGTGTCCATCCAAGCGGTTCATCCAGTGTGAAATCTTTTTTACTGTAATAATGATTGTATCCCATGGTGGCATACATGGCATTGCGATTCCAAAAACCCGCCTCATAGGCATGAGAGATAGAAGTTTCAAAACCGTTACTGCTCAGGATGCCTGGCAAGCAATCAAATGTATTGTGAGCATAACGGATGAAGACGGAACCGGTCGGTAGCGGCAGCATGGAGCATTGCGCTGCAAAGTCGGCATCCGATGTTCTTCCCTGCGCAGTCTGGTGATAGAACTGGCTGAAATAGACGCTCTGCTCGACCAGACGGTTCAAATGCGGCGTAATTTCTTGCCCTTGATAGGTCTGTCCGATCATAAAGTTCTGCATCGCTTCTGCCTGGATCATAATGACATTGCTGCCGCTGTATGCCCCGAACAACTTGTCGGATTCAAGCGAGGCGCGCCGCTCGCCATGTTCATCGAGCCATGCAGCGATTTCGTCCATCTGTTCTTCCGGCAGCGTGTTGTCGCTGAACCATTGCTGCTTGGCGTATTGATAAATATCATAGCCATGGAATCCGAACAGCCCGGTTACATTATATAGCGAGACATTCCACCAGATGCCGACGAACAGCCCTTGCGCCCAGGTCCGTTTGGCATGATTGATCGGCATGACGACCAGGGCAAGGCTCACTCCGGCAATAACCGCGAGCAGCATCGTGCGGGCAAGCAGGGAGCGCCAGCGAAAGCTGCGCCGACGCGAACGGGCCCTCATAGTAACGCCAATTGAATCGTTGGTTGAACTGCTGACTGAACCAACAATGGAAGCGTTGGAGGAGTTGCTTGCTGCACCCATGCGGGCTTGACACTTGCGAAGCAGGAAGTAGACTGCTATAGCCATTACAAACGGCAAATCCGCAAAGAAACGGAGATCCGACATTGCCAGCAGGGAGCCGATACTGTCGCCCAATGCGCCGACCTGTCCTGCCTGCAGCAGAACGGGAACAGAGATAAGATCCTGGAAATAGCGGAAATAGACCAGATCGGCGTAAAGGATTAGAGTCAGAATCAGATTAAGAACGGTTAACGCAACCATGCGGCCGCGGACTGGCAGCAGCAGCGTCCAGCAGCTAATCAGGCCGAGTGTGCCGACGGCGATAATCACATCATCAGCGCCCATGCGCATATTCGGAATGGCGATCGATTTGTCAAACAAATAGAGCTTGTTCAGCAAAAGCGAGATGAAAATGATCAGTTCCAGAATGCCTGAACGCATTATCGTATTTCCGATCAAATTGAGTGAGCGGCGGGCTGCAGTTGGTGTCGCGTTAACCATATACAGCAGATGTCACTCCTTGATATCTTTCTTGAATGGAGGCAGCGGCCCGAGATATTGATACAGATTGCATTCAATTCGCCCATTGAACAACTTGCGTTTCTTTTGAGCCGGACGCCCGTAATGATGTTCAAAAGATTTGTCGGGACTAAGAGCGAATACCGACCAGCTTGGCAGTTCACGCATAATATTCCCCAGTTGACGAACCGCCTTCTCGGCTTCTCGCTCATCGCCAAGCCGTTCCCCGTAAGGAGGGTTCGTAATTAGACAGCCATAGTCCCCTCTAATATCGGCTTTGACGGCAGGCAGGCAATGGAAGTCGATTTCCTTGGCAAGTCCAGCTTTGGCTGCCGCAGCCTGCGCGACTTCAATAGCTTCTGGGTCAATGTCCGAACCGCTGATCTGCAGCGGGATATCGTCCTTAACCGCATCGAACGCTTCATCCTGCGCATCATCCCACAGATCATTGCTAATAATCGGCCATTGTTCGGCTGTAAATTTCCGACGCAGTCCCGGGGCGATGTTCCAGCCGATCATCGCGGCCTCAATGGCGAACGTCCCGGAGCCGCAGAATGGATCGTACAGCGGACGCTCAGGGCGCCAGCGGCTCAGCAAAATAATAGCCGCAGCCATCGTTTCTTTGAGCGGCGCTTCGGTTACGAGCTGACGATAACCGCGCTTATGCAGGCTGGGTCCCGTTGTATCGAGGGTCAGCGTCGCAATGTCGTTGCGCAGCGCGACTTCAATGACATATCTTCCGCCATCCTCAGGAAACCATTCTGTATGATATTTCTGCTTCATTTTTTCGACGACGGCTTTCTTCACAATACCTTGGCAGGCAGGCACGCTGGAAAGCTGCGATTTATACGATTTTCCTTCCACTGGAAATTCGCCGTCAGCTGGAATCCAGTCAGGCCAATTGAGCGCTTTGACCCCTTCAAACAGCTCATCGAACGTCAGCGCCTTGAACTCGCCCATTTTGATTAATACCCGGTCAGCAGTTCGCAGCCACAAGTTCGTGCGGCAAATATCGCCGAAGTCTCCTTCAAATAGAACTCTTCCGTTTTCCGTGCGTGTTTCGGTATAGCCTAGTTCTTTTAATTCACGGGCTACAACTGCTTCGAATCCCATCGGGCAGGTAGCGATTAATTGCAAGGTATTCATCGTCCGCTTCACTCCACTATTTAAAATGCTTACAATTTACTGATCCTTGATTGTAATCAAGGCATTAAAATCATACAATCAAGTATAGGTCAAGTGTGGCAAGTTGACAAATCAGGAGGGGAAATTACTGATGATAGAACAATATATTGAAGAGTTGTATCCAGCGGATGCCGATTTGGAGCGGGCTTCCAAAGGCATTCGCGAGGCAGGCATGCCTGAAATATCGATCGCGCCAGGCTACGGACGCCTGCTCACGATGCTGGTGCGGATGTCTGGTGCGAAGGAGGTGCTGGAAATCGGCGCGCTCGGCGGTTACAGCGGAATTTGCTTATGTCGTGGCTTCGGGCAAGGCGGCAGGTTGACTTCGCTTGAGCTGGAGCAGCGGTTCGCCGATGTTGCCCAGGAGCATGTCAGCCAGGCCGGGTTTGGCGGGCAAACAACCTACCGAATCGGAGACGCCAAGCAGAGTTTGGCAGCGTTGGTGGAGGAAGGACGCAAATTTGATTTCTTCTTTATCGACGCAGACAAGGAAGGGTATCCGCTCTATCTCGACTATGCGATTCAACTGGCTAATCCAGGCGCTATCATCGCCGCCGACAACGTGCTGCTGCGCGGACGGGTAGCTGATCCGGCGAAGAACTCGTCGTCAGTCGTTGCAATGCGCACATTCAATGAGCGCTTTGCCGCCGACGAGCGGCTGGACAGCCTGATTCTGAGCGCATACGACGGGCTGGCGCTTGCGGTTGTGAAGCCAGTGAATGGGTAAGCAGCCTGCATACGCGGTTGTTGAGCTACTCATCCATGCCAGCAAGCGGAGCGAAGCGAGTTCGTTCAACGAGTGAAAATGAAATAAGGAGATTTGCCGGCCACCAGGTCCGCTATTGGCTTGAAGAAGCGGATAGGGAGATTTGGCGGCCATCAGATCCGCTATTGGCTTGGAAGAAGCGGATAGGGAGATTTGGCGGCCACCAGATCCGCTATTGGCTTGGAAGAAGCGGATAGGGAGATTTGGCGGCCACCAGATCCGCTATTTGGCCTAAAACAAGCGAATTGGACACTTTGCCGGCCACCAGATCCGTTATTTGGCTAAAAAAGGCGTTTTTTCACGATTTTTTTGCCAATAACGGAACGTGTGTCCGCTTAAATGGTGTTTTTAGTGTTTTTGAGGCAAATAGCGGAACGTCTGTCCGCTTAATCCAAAGCGAGCCAGAAAGCCAACTGTTTCGCAGTGTTTTGTTAAAAAGCTCACCAATTGACGGCTAGCCGCCAACTGCCACCTAAGCAATCACCGTTGCGAGCCGTCCATTACTAACTACAACTACCACGCCGCGAACTGCCGCCGCCCACCAACCTGACCAGGCATTAACCAGTTATCACCAACCGTTCATCGTTGATCGTGAACCGCCGTAGTCCATCTCCAAACCTCAAACCTCAAACCTCAAACACCAACCGCCAAACACCAACCGCCATACACCAACCGCCAACCGTCAAACACCAACCGTCAAACCACAAACCACAAACCACAAACCACAAACCACAAACCACAAACCACAAACCACAAACCACAAACCGTCAAACCTCAAACACTGTTTACCTGCCGCTTGCTTGCGAGCCTCCTCGAAGCAGTGTCGCTTTGACCCAGACGGCATTCCCGAACAGCAGAAGCGCTGACATAATAAACACCCCCTGCAGTCCGATCCATCCGGACACCAGCCCTCCGATAACCGGCCCCAGCATATTGCCGAGTCCAATCATACTGCTATTGAAGCTATATGCCCGGCTCTCCATCCCTTCCGGCGTATATTCCCTAATTAGCGCATTCACGGTTGGAATCAGCCCGCCAAGAAAGATACCCAAAGCGAAGCGGGCTGCGAGAAGCTGCCAGACCGAGGTGACGAACGCTTGCGGAATAAACATCACCGCGGCCCCGATCAGCGAGATGCCAAGAATTTTCTCGGAGACGCCGATGCCGCGATCTCCTATTCTTCCCAGAATCGGGGCGGAGATCATGTTGGACAACCCTGTGACGGAACCGACAAAACCGGCCAAAAAAGCGAGATTGTGAGCGGAACCGTGCAATTCCTGTACATATAGCGGAATGAGCGGCATCGGCGCCAGTATGGCAAACTGGATAAGCAGCGTCACAGCTAGCAGCGCATGCAGCTGCGGGATGCCGTTTAGTTCGCGCAACCCCTGAAGCACTGAAATTTGCGGGACCGCTGCGGCTTTCTCGCGATCGAACGATTCTTTAACCGTTACAAGAGACAGCAGCGTCGCGATCATTAGCAGCGCGCCCGTAATGTAGAATATTGGCCGGAACCCAAAGGCATCAGCCATCAGTCCTCCAATTAGCGGGCCAAGAATCGTGCCGGCGGTTGCGCCAGACTGCAGTGTTCCCATAGCAAAGCCGACGCGCTCTTTAGGTGTTGATGTAGATACGAGTGCAACTGCGGCCGGATTGAAGCCGGAGATCGTGCCGTTCAGCATGCGCAGCAGCAGTAGATGCCACGGATTTGTAGCAAATCCCATTAAAGTAATCACAATCGCCATGCCGAAGCCTGAGCGCAGCAGCATCATTTTGCGGCCGTAGCGATCTGCAAGTTTACCCCAAAGCGGTTGTACGAGAAAGGAGGTTACGAAATTCCCTGCGAAAATAATGCCCGCCCATGTCGCGATTTCATGCGGGTCGGTCAGTCCCAGATCGGACTGCAAATAAAGTGATAGGAACGGAATGATCATCGTCATCCCCGCCATTACGAAAAACTGTCCGAACCAAAGCACAGTTAAATTTATTTTCCACTGTTCCAACTTGTATTCGCCTCCGTGCTGCCGCTGTCCAATATTCAAACATAGAGATTTTTAGTATTTCCGAAACGAGGGAACTTTAACTGGAGAATGGAATTTATCTACAAGCGTGCCCAGCAGCAGAAGGACCACGGAATTACACAATAGGGATGGCAATAATGATCTGCGTGCCGATACCAAGCCTGCTGTTGATTGAGATGCCATAAGCGCTGCCATAGGCAAGCTGAATCCGCTCATGCACATTGTAAATCCCATAGCCGTAATCCTTGTTCCCCTGTAAAATGTCCGCCATCCGCCGAGCAGTCATGCCTGCGCCATCATCCACAACTTCAAAGTAAATGCACTGTTCTTTCTGATATAGACGAATGATGATGTTGATCGGATTGCTCTCATGCCAGATCGCATGGTTGATCGCATTTTCCACAAAAGGCTGCAGGATCAATTTTACGGTCTGATGTTTGAAGAGCTCTTCGTTCAATTGCCAGTGCACCCTGAATAGATTGTTAAACCTCATTAGCTGAATTTCAATATAATGCCGCGTAATACCCACTTCATTTTGAATCAAAATAACATGTTTGCCTTTGCTAAGCGATGTCTTGTAGAAATTGGACAGATGATTGACTACCTTGCCTACCTGACTGTCCTGATTGCGTATGGCCAGCGAGGCAATGACCGACAGCGTATTGTACAGAAAGTGGGGGTTGATCTGGCTTTGCAGAGCATACAGCTCGGCCTCCTTCCGCATAATCTCCTTCTTGTACACTTCATTGATCAGCTTGTCCAATTGGTGCTTCATCTTGTTGAATTCTTCGGCAAGCTGCCCGATCTCGTCATTTCCTTCCTGCTTTAATTCAAAGTTAAAGTCCTCATCTCCAACCTTGCGGATAAAACGGTACAATGTTTGAAAACGGTTGGAGAAATATTTAGCGGTCATCGCAATGAGGCCGATCGCCAATAAAATGCTCATTGCCGAAATGATCAGAATGCGATTGGTTGCTTTGCGAACCTCGCTGAGTACATTATGCAGCGGAACGACGGAGACGGTTTTCCAGCCAATCGGCATCTCATGGTAGACCACCATCGTCTTGAGACCATTAATTCGCTGTTCGATCGTCCCTTTCCCATTATCCTCCCAAGGACCGCTCCCGAGCACCTCGTTCAGTTGCTTCAAGATCATCTCTTTATTGCGGGCAGACAGAATCGTGCTGTCCTGATTGACAATGTAGATGTCGTTCGACTGAGCTTCCTGCTGAAACAGGGAGTGCAAAGCGCTCTCCTTCACATCAATGGTGAGTACCCCATAGGCTTGCATTAGGTTGTGATTATTGAGCAGACGCGCCAATGTTACTACAGGCTCATCGCTGTCACGCTTCGTAACGATGCTGTAGACGGCATTGCCATAGGATTGCTGCAGCTCCTGATACCATGGCTCTGCTTCCATGCTTGCATCGACATGTTTAATAAACAGACCGTCACTGGGGATGCTCTGGTTGTACGGGTAGATGGTTATGGAATCGATATCTGAGTTGCTCAGCTGGATGCCGAAGATCAGACTATTGATATATTTGTAGGCGTCTACGAAGTCTATCGCCCGATGATAGTCCCGGGTAAGCATCTCCCGCAGCGTTGAATCCATATAGAGCAGACTGGATATTTGCTCATAATTCGTTATTTTATTTTGAATGTTGCTGCTGATCTGGCTGTTCATCGTGTCCATTCGGTCATGCAACTGCACGACCAGTTGTTTTCGAAATACCTGGTAAGAATAAATCGATACACAAAGCAGCGGAATGACTGAGGCCAGCAGAAAAAAGACCACCAGCTTGCCTCTTAGCGGCAAGTTGTACATGAATTTCCGGATTGATTTCAAAATCTTCATAGTCCGGGCTTCTGCATGCGGTACTGGCTGGGGGTTAGACCGCGTTTTTTATGAAATAAGGCGCAGAAATGGGATGTGCTGTCGTAGCCTACTTTGGCTGCGATTTCATGAATTTTTAGTTCACTGTCACGCAGCAGCTCGGCAGCGCTCTCCAATCTGACCTGTGTCGTATACTCATGTACGGTATTCCCTGTATGATCCTTGAACAATGCCCGTAAATGATTAGGCGACAAGTGAACTGATTCAGCAAGGGAATCAATGGTCAGCGCATTGCCATACTCCCTCTCAATCAGCCTTTGGACTTGTTGAATCAGCCCCGCATGACGATCCAAGCCAGGGGGGGATGTTGGAGCGCAAACGCTATAGTGGCCGCTGCCATGCTTCAGCAGATAACGTCCGCGATGCTGCAGTAATTGGGTATACGTTTCATGCAATTGTTCAAGTGAGACATGATCTGGATAGACACAGGTGGTTACCCAGGGACAGATTTCACTTAGTTCAAAATGCCAGTGCTGCATTTGCTGTGAAGGTATCGGCGCGCCAATCGTTATATAGCGATGATCATTCCATTCTACCGTCAATACATGGTTTGCTGCAGCCAGCCGCTGAATTTTCTGATGAAATGCTTTAATTGTGAGCGGCAGGCTATGCATATGCTCAAGCGGCACATTTTTCATATCAATGGTAATAACCGAGATTGTATATAGATCTGTTGCGAACAGCAGCAGACCGCCGAGAACATCCTGAAGCTCAGCTGTTCTAGTAGGATGCGACTGCTCTTCATGGAGCAATTCCCGTGCATATTGAGCGGCTAGTGCCCAAGAGGACAATCTAGTTCGTTCTTCCTCTTCAAATTTCTGCCGTACCTTGGCCATAAGTCCGTGCAGTTCCTCCATATCCAGCGGTTTCAGCAAATAGCCGGACGCTTCAAGAAGCAGTGCGGATTTGATATAAGCAAAGTCATTATAACCGCTCATAAAGATAATTTTCAGACTGGGCATGCTTTTTTTGATGGTTTCTGCGAACTGGATTCCATCCATAAGCGGCATCTTCACATCGGTAATAACAAGATCCGGTAATAGTTCGTTGACTCTGGTCAATGCCTCCCGGCCGTTTTTGGCTACGCCAACAACCTCAAAACCCATTTCAGACCATGGTATATAGTGTCTCAACGTATCGAGCTCAATATGTTCATCGTCAACCAGCACAATTGTGTACAATCGAAAATTCCTCCTGCCAATCTGAGATGCTGCTTCGAGTATAGTATCCCATCTGACCAAATTCCCGTCAATTCACCACCGGACAGGTTCGTTAGATTTCGATAGGAAACGTAAGAACTCGTCATGGATTAGTGCTGCTGGCTGCGTCATACTAAATTTAGCCGGCAAGCTACTGAATAAAAGAGGTGAGGGCATTGCGCCTGGATCAAACTGCATTACGTTCTACCATGGCTAGAAAATTGTTTCGACATCGCTACTTGTACCTGATGCTGCTGCCAGCCATCATTTGGGCTGTATTATTCGCCTATGGCCCCATGGCCGGGTTGTATATGGCATTCGTTGACTATCAGCCTACACTAGGAAATTTCTGGTCATCATTCCTTGGCAGCGAATTTGTTGGTTTCCAGTGGTTTTCCTATTTTTTTAATGGCGGCGATTTCGTAATCATTATGCGAAACACGCTGGTGTCGAGTGTTCTAACGCTTATGCTTGGTTTTACCATTCCGATCATTCTGGCACTTTCGCTTAATGAAGTAGGCAACCAGCCCTTTAAGCGAATTGTGCAAACCGCATCTTACATGCCGTATTTTATATCGTGGGTCATTGCAGTCAATATTTTCGCAGCATTGCTTTCATCTGACGGGGCAATCAATGAGCTGCTGATGCTGGTTGGCATTACGAAAGAGAGTATTTTATTTTTACAGGAGGGTAAGTATTTCTGGGGCATTGTCTCTGGAGCGAATACATGGAAGGAAATGGGCTATAATTCAATCATTTATTTGGCAGCGATTTCTTCTATCAATCCGGAATTATATGAAGCCGCCAAGGTGGACGGAGCAGGCCGTCTCAGACAAATGACAGCAATTACGCTGCCGTTGCTCAAGCCAACGATTGTCATTCTGCTTATTTTGTCTATAGGCAACATTCTTAACACCGGTTTTGACCAGTATTATCTGCTTGGAAATTCACTGAACAGGGAATATTCAGATGTTATTGATACCTATTCCTTCCGGTATGGACTGCAAAATAGCATGTTTTCTTATGCTTCGGCAGTGGGGCTGTTCAAGTCGGTGGTTGCATTCCTGATGGTGCTTGGTGTGAATACTCTCGCCCGCAGAATGAACAGCAACTCACTATTCTAAGCAAAGGAGTCCGGTTATGAAACGACAAGGCCTACTGTTAAATTGGACAGGAAACATCCTATTGTATGGATTTCTTGGCATTATATTTGTTGTCACATTTTTTCCCTTTTGGCAAATTTTCATCCTTTCTATTAATGACGGAACGGATTCACTGCGCGGTGGGTTGATGCTGTGGCCAAGAGAGCTCAATTTTGAAAGCTACGCAACTGTGTTTTCCAATGCTGAGATACGATCCGCGATCAAAATTACAGTTATCCGAACGATCATTGGTGTGCCGCTTACCGTAATTTGCATTGCAATGCTGGCTTATGTACTGAGCAAACGAACGCTGATAGGCAATCGGTTTTTCAATCTGTTTTTCATCTTTACCATGTATTTCAGCGGCGGGTTGATCCCGACGTATATGGTGATCAAATCATTGGGTATGATCGATAATTTTCTGGTGTTTATCTTGCCGGGGCTGATCAACATCTTCTGGATGATTCTTGTGCGAACGTATATGGAGCAATTGCCGAAGGAACTGGAAGAGTCGGCTGAAATCGACGGCGCCAGCGACCTGCGTATTTTTTTTCAAGTAATATTGCCGGTCTGCGTACCGGTACTAGCGACGATATCACTGTTTGCCGCCATTTTTCACTGGAATGCCTGGTATGATTCCTACATTTATACGTACAAGCCGGAGTTGAAGACGCTGCAGGCCGTACTGGTCAAAATATTAAATCAATACCAAACCGGCGACATGCTGTCTCAGGCACAGGCAAACATAAACAAAAGGATTCCAGTGACAAGTGAAAGCATCCGCATGACAGTGACGATGGTTGCAACCTTGCCAATTATTATCGTGTACCCGTTCCTGCAGCGCTATTTTCTCAAGGGAATGCTGCTTGGAGCTGTCAAAAACTAAAATTCAGGGAAAAGGGAGTTTTATTCATGATTAAAATTACATTTGTTGGTGCGGGAAGTACAATATTCGCTAAAAATATTTTGGGGGACTGCATGCGCACGCCTGCACTTGCTAATGCACATATGGCACTTTACGATATCAATTCGGAGCGGCTTAATCAATCGGAAAAAATGCTGAACAAGCTCAATCAAAATTTGGGTGGGCACGCGACTATTAAATCCTATACTGATCGCAAAGAGGCGCTGCGTGGGGCAAATTATGTGATCAACGCCATTGCGGTTGGCGAATTGGTTCCGACCATAATGTCAGATTTTGAGATTCCCGAAAAATATGGTCTGTATCAAACGGTAGGCGACACGCTCGGGATGGGCGGGCTGTTTCGCGGACTGCGCACGATTCCGGTTATGCTCGACATGGCTCGCGAAATGGAAGAGGTATGTCCAGACGCCTGGCTGCTTAATTACACGAATCCGATGGCGATCGTTACAGGAGCGATGCTGCAGGCTACCGGGGTGAAAACAGTGGGCTTATGCCACAGCGTCCAAACCTGTGCGAAG
The DNA here is from genome assembly GCA_004134985.1 of Paenibacillaceae bacterium. GTDB lineage: Bacteria > Bacillota > Bacilli > Paenibacillales > Paenibacillaceae > Paenibacillus_D. The sequence goes on from REGQ01000009.1 coordinate 88,295, forward strand.
GAATTGCTGGAAGGGCTGGGGATGGCGCATGACAATGTGAATTGGAAAATTGCCGGAATCAATCATCAGGCCTGGCTTTTGGAAATCAAGCGCGACGGACTCGACTTGTATCCGGAAATTCGCCAAAAAGCGGCTGCTCGTACTGAACCGCATTTTGATAGAGTGAGATATGAATACATGCAGCGGATCGGCTATTTTGTAACAGAATCCAGCTCACATGGTTCCGAATATGTGCCATACTATCTCAAGCGGCAATACCCGGAGTTGAAAGATCAATTCATGCTGTCAACAGACGGTTATAAAAATTGGGGCAGCAGCAAAATTGAATATTGGAACGAAGTCAGCAGCATGATTGAAAGTACCGGGCTGACGCATGAACGTTCCCATGAGTATGCTTCTTACATTATGGAAGCGATTGAGACGAACCAGCCATTCGAAATCGCTGGCAACGTATTGAATACAGGTGGCTTAATTAGCAATTTACCGCATAATGCTTGTGTGGAAGTACCTTGCATGGTCAATGCCAACGGCATTCTGCCAACCAGATTCGGGGCGCTCCCGCCGCAATGCGCTGCGCTTAACCAAACGAATATCAATATGCAGCAGTTGACCATTGAAGCGGCCTTGACGGGCAAGCGCGAGCATGTGTACCATGCAGCGATGCTGGACCCGCACACCTCTTCGGAATTGTCGATTGATGATATTGTGGCTCTATGTGATGAAATGCTCGAAGCCAATCAAGATTTCCTATCGTTCAAATAACAACAAACAAGAGGAGGGTTACAGCATGGTAAAAGGCAAGAAATATGGCATTTTAATTATGATATCAGCGCTGCTTATTGTACTTGCAGCAGCTTGTTCCAGCAAGACGGATAATGCTGCACAATCACCTGCACCGTGGGGAGAGCAAGGAACAGTTGATAAGCCTATTACATTAACTTTTTTTGATAAAAATACAGGCGATTTGTTTACTAACCCGGTCGCGATGGAAATCACCAAGCGGACAGGCATTACTTTGGAAATACAGCAGCCTACCGGAGATCCTGAGGAAAAGCTGAATTTGATGCTAACGAGCAATTCATTGCCAGACATCGTATTGATGGATCGCAACAGCGATATTGTCAACAAATATATTGCAGCCAATGCGATTATTCCTTTAAATGATTTGATTGACGAGTACGGGCCCAATATTAAGGAAATGTATGGTGATGTGCTGACTAAGAGCCGTCACACAGACGGTAGCAATTACTATCTGAACAACTGGTATGGCATGGATACTGACCCGCTATGGAGCTTTAATATGCGGGCAGATATTTTAAAGGAATTCGGCTATGCGGACAAGCTTGAAAATGGTGACAGCTTCACACAAGAGGAGTTTATTGATCTATTGCGTCAATTCAAGGCGAAATATCCGGAAGTGGATGGCAAGCCCTCCATTCCACTTACATTCCATGCCGATCAGTCGACAGTTATTATGGAAACCTTCAGAGGAATGTATGGTATGAAAACGTATTATGAGCAGGATGGAAACATTGCGCTTGATGTTAAACACCCTCGTTATAAGGAAATGATGAGCTTTATTAATGATTTGCAGATCGAAGGTTTGCTGGACAAGGAATGGGCGATTAACAAAGAACAAATCTATGAGCAGAAAGCTTCCAGCAATCGTGTATTTGTGGTGGGCGGATTCGAACCGATCGAGCCCAATCGTCTGCTTAGGGAACAGCACGGTGAGGATACCGATAAACAATACATGGCTTTCAAAGTGACAGCTCCAGGTATCGATCCTGCCCAAACGACGTATGGACCGCGCAGTTCGCTGGGATGGGATGCTATAGCGATCACAACAGCCAACAAACATCCGGAGGAAACGATGAAATTGATGGACTTTCTTGCGAGTGAGGAAGGCCAGTATTTACTGCTGTGGGGCGTTGAGAACGAGCATTGGGATCTTGTAGACGGCAAGCATGTACCTCGACCTGAGGTGCTTCAAGGCTTCAAGGACAATTGGGGTGAATATTCGAAGCGAACGGGCATTCGCAAATGGGTTTGGTTTGTCAATAATGGCAGTGGTTCAGATGGAACACCATACGACCTGGTTGCCAAATACGAGCGCAACAAATACAATGAGCATGCGATCAAGAGTATGAAGGATTCAAACTGGGATACGGCTATCTATAATAATCTCGGGCCAGCAGGCGGTACACCAGATGCGTTGACGGAGCAAAAGCTGAAAGATTTGACCAGCCAAGGCTTCACCAAGTTGGCCTATGCAGAAACGAAAGACGAGTTTGAACAATTGCATACTAAGCTGCTTAGCGATCTGGAAGCAAATAAAGTTGCTCAAATTGAACAGCTTTATACCGAAAACTACAAGAAGCGTCTGGAACTGTGGAAATAGCTTGATTTTCATTTCCGTTCCTGCAGCAAGTGATCAAAAAAACGGTCCTCAGAGCATCTGATGCTTGGGGAGCGTTTTTTGATCTTCGGCAGCAGAATGCCCGGCATCCTTGGTGAATTCGGCTTCGAGCATAAGCAGCAGCGGATTTTTGATATAGCGCGATAGTTCGTGCTGATGTAAAATAACCAGACAAGATCAACAATTTCAATGCGCCGATAGTTTTGTCTGCAGACAGCCGGGAACGATTGTGAGCTTTTGTCATACTATTGTCATACTAGTCTTTGAATGGCAGTTGTTAGCTAATAACAAAAAGGGCATAATGGTAACGAAGGGAATACAAGAGAAATGGGGAAAGCGAATGAGCTACAACGACTGCTTCATTCGAGCCTGCCGGAAGGAAAGTGTTGACCACGTACCTGTGTGGTACATGAGGCAAGCAGGCCGGTACGATCCTGAATATCGCAAAATCAAAGAGAAATATTCGCTGCTGGAAATATGCAAACAGCCGGAACTGGCCGCTGAGGTGACGTTGATGCCTGTTCGGAAACTGGGCGTTGACGCGGCGATTTTATATTCGGATATTATGAATCCGGTCGCTTCGCTGGGCATCGATTTTGATATTGTTCAAAATGTTGGTCCAGTGATCCATAATCCGATTCGGTCAGCAGCCGATATTGCACGGTTGAAGCCGATTGATGTGGAAGGCGATCTGTCGCATATTCTTGAAACGATCCGCATACTGGACCGGGAGCTGGCGGATTCGGTGCCGCTCATTACTTTTGCAGGCGCGCCGTTTACAATTGCAAGCTACTTGATTGAAGGACGGCCCTCAAGAAATTATTTGCGGACAAAAGAAATGATGTATAGCGAGCCTGCGCTGTGGCATCAATTGATGGATAAGCTGGGCGACATGGTGATCACTTACCTGCGGGCTCATATGCAAGCAGGCGGCAAAGCGCTGCAATTGTTCGACAGTTGGGTTGGCGCATTGGCGCCGGAAGATTTCAGAACTTATGTGCTGCCGACAATCGAACGGATTTTCGATGAACTGTCCGACTTGCCGCAGCCTAAAATATATTTTCCAGGCGTCGGCTCGGGAGAACTGCTGCCTGAGCTTGCATCCCTTAAAACCGATGTGATCGGTCTTGATTGGCGTGTATCGATTGCCGAAGGAAGAAGGCGTGTTGGAGATAAGTTTGCTGTTCAGGGCAATTTGGACCCGCTTGTGCTGACTGGACCGATGGATGTCATTCAAGAGAAAGCGCGGGGCATTATCGATAGCGGGCTGGAAAAGCCGGGATTTGTATTTAATCTTGGGCATGGCCTGTTCCCGGAAGCTTCGCTTGATAAGCTGCGGGAATTGACTGCTTTTATCCATGATTATTCTGCAGCTGCCATTCGGGTTCAAAAGAAGGAGGCTGGCAGCAATGTCTGATAAGCGGATTGGTGTTCTGGTCATGTCTTATGGCACGCCGGCAAGCATGACTGAAATTGAATCCTACTACACGCATATCAGGCGGGGAAACAAGCCGACACCGGAGCAGCTTGCAGATTTGACCGGGCGTTATGAAGCGATTGTCGGGGGTGTTTTCCCGCTGCGGGAAAATACGGATAATCAAGTGCGCGGACTGCAAGAGACATTGGACCGTCTAGCGCCTGGCAAGTATATTTGCCGTCAAGGACTCAAGCATGCAAGTCCCTACATTGAGGACGGCATCAGAGAGCTTTCGGAACTTGGGGTAGAACGTGCCGTCGGCATCGTCCTGGCACCTCACTACTCGATTATGAGTGTAGGCTCGTACATTGATCGGGCGGAAAAGGCGGCTGCATTGCACAACCTGCCACTTCGCTGCGTGAAGGAATATCATCTTCACCCGAAATTGCTTCGCGCGCTGACCGACCGCATTCGCCGGGGACTGGACAAATTCGGCAGCGATACCGAGGTCGCAGACATTCGCGTATTGTTCAGTGCGCACAGCTTGCCTGAGCGAATTGTAGAGATGAACGATCCTTATCCACAGCAGCTGCTTGCCACCTCAGCGGCGGTCGCAGATGCGGCGGGAGTGAGCGAGTGGCAGTTTACCTGGCAGAGCGCAGGTCGGACCAGAGAGCCATGGCTTGGTCCGGATATTCTGGATACGATCAACATGCTGGCCAAAGAAGGCGTGAAGAACATACTGGCTGCGCCAATCGGGTTCGTATCCGACCATCTGGAAGTCATGTATGATCTGGATATTGAAGCGAAGAACGCTGCCGGGTTGCTCGGAATTCAGCTGGAACGGATGGAGATGCTGAACACGGACCCGCTGTATATGGAGACATTGGCGGAATCTGTATTGGGCATTGATCAGAAAGGCGAGTGAATGAAATGCGGAGCAATAGTCATTGCAGTCAAATTGTCATTATTGGCGGAGGGCTCAGCGGCTTGAGCTCCGCTTTTTATTTGGACAAGCTGGCGAAAGAGCAGGGGCGAGAAATAAAGATTACGCTTATTGAAGCGGAGGACAAGCTTGGCGGGAAGATAGATACGTTGAAACGGGACGGATTCGTCATTGAGAAAGGTCCGGATTCTTTCCTGGCCCGCAAACTGCCAATGTTAACACTTGCCCAGGAATTAGGTCTGGAGAGTGAGTTAACGCATACCAACCCCGCTGCCAAAAAAACCTATATTCTTCATCAAGGCAAGCTGCATCCGATGCCCCCTGGCCTGGTGCTAGGCATTCCGACGGAAATTGCGCCGTTTGCTGTGAGCAGCATGCTGACGGTAAGCGGCAAGCTGCGGGCGCTGCTGGATATGGTGCTGCCAAGCCGGGCAGGCACAGAAGACGAGTCCATCGGGGAATTTCTTGAGCGACGGGTCGGCACAGAAGTTATGGAGCGGATTGCGGAACCGCTGCTTGCCGGAATTTATGCGGGAGAGCTGCGCAAGCTCAGCTTGCGGGCAACATTTCCGCAGTTTCGCGAGGCAGAGGTCAAACATGGCAGCTTGATTCGCGGTATGCGCGCGAATAAACGGGCCGGCGCAGCGGCACAGAACGCGCTGCCTGCACTGGCGAAGAAGAGCGTATTTATGACCTTTAAAGGCGGACTGTCCACCGTTATTAGCGCGCTGGACCGCGCCCTTCCCGAAATGGACAGGATGCTGGGAACCAAAGTGAGCGCGATCCATAAGCGGGATGCCGCGGCGGCAGACCATGGACGGGATGATTCGCAGCCGGCCTATATCGTGGAGACGGAGCAAGGCGAGAAACTCGCTGCCGATGCGGTTATTGTTACAACACCGGTCTTTCAGACGGCCGGGCTTCTGAAGCCCCATATGGATGTATCGGAGCTTGAGGGCATTAACTATGTATCGGTTGCGAATGTCGTGCTCGCTTTCCGCAAACAGGACATCGCGCAGCCATTTGATGGGTCGGGCTTTGTCGTTCCGCGCACAGAGGGCAGACAAATTACTGCCTGCACTTGGACATCAGCCAAGTGGCTGCATACGAGCCCGGAAGATTATGTGCTGCTGCGCTGCTATGTTGGCCGTTCAGGCGATGAGGCGGGGGTTGAATTGCCTGATGATCAGCTTGCGGCTAATGTGCGCCATGATCTTCGTGAAATTTTGGGAATTACGGCTCAGCCGGAATTCGTGGAAATAACGAGATTGCGGCGTTCGATGCCGCAGTATCCGGTAGGCCATGTTGAAAATATGGCGAAACTCCGCCGCCGCGCCGCCGAGCAATTGCCGGGGGTATGGATGACCGGAGCGGCATTCGACGGCGTTGGCCTGCCCGATTGCGTGCGCCAAGGCAAGGAACTGGCTTCGCAGGTAGCTGCGGCTCTGACATAGGCGAGGGGACCGAGCGGTCGACCGACCGTCGTGCATGGAGCGAAAGCACCGAGGGTGAGTGGAATGCTAATAGGGGAGCCCCGAGGGCGGGTGGAAGCTAATAGCGAGCACCGCGGATGAGAGGAAAGCTAATAGCAAGCCCCGAGGGCGAGTAGAAAGCTAATAGCGAGCATTGAGGGTGAGTGGAATGCTATAGGGAGCCCCGCGGGTGAGTGGAAAGCTTAATAGCGAGCATCGAGGGCGGGTGGAATGCTAATAGCAAGCCCCGAGGGCGAGAGGAAGCTAGCATCGAGCGCGAGTGGAATTCTAACGCTGATGAGCGGCGCTATTTGGGGAAATCCGACCCCATAATTATTGTAAGGAAACTGAGCCACCTTATTTCTAGAAAATCGCCCGATTTTAGCCGTCCATGGGCGGAATAAGCGCTGTGACAAGCGTTAGAGTTGCAAAAGGGTCTTTTGAGGCCATTTAAGCGCTGTGGCAAGCGTTAGCGCAGATACCCACGAATACGCTCGAAATAGAAAGCACCTTAACAAAGGGAACTTGCTGGATCGCCACCACCAGTAATGCACCAGATGAACTTACCGGATCGCCACCACCAGCAATGCCGCCAGATGAACTTACCGGATCGCCATTGAGATGATGTCAAGCGGCTGTCACTCAGGTAATCCGAGCCGTTCGCTGCCATACTGGAGTGACCCTGTTACCTCACTTTCTTGTATTTGGCAGGGCTTAAAATCCCATAGTGGGGCGATACGTGTTGGCAGTCGACCACTACAACCATATCGAATGACGGATGTTTTCTCTATTTTTATCCTCGTTCTAGACGCGCTATGACTCAAATGACAAAAGGCTCGCAAATGTCCTTGCTGGAGGATGTTTGCGAGTCTGTTTATTTTTGGAACAATAGAATTCAAGATTCAGCGCTTCAACTTTGCATGAGTGTAATTCCTCTCGCTCGTATTAACTGCTATAATAGGAAAAGTGCGATTGTAAGGTTATTCATATCCTTACATAAATTTTTCCCTATTTAATATCAGAGGAGCATTTAATAATGAGAAGATCACGACAGTCTGTGCAGTCGGCTAAGAACAGGAAACAGATTATGTTCCGCAGAGTCATGGCGCTCAATACTGTTCTGTTTTTGCTGATTGTCACCACCGTGCTGGTCTGGATGGCCAGGGAGGGCGTGTTCACGGACGATGCCAGTCAGGAGAACATGCCAGCCAAAGAGATCCATGCCAAGGGTGACAATGGCAATGAAAGTATCGCGCAATTAGACAAGCCGGATAAGGAAGAGCCTCTCGATTCTGAGGGAGCGAGCGGCGAATCGGGCGACAATGGCGGCGTTGCAGGCAGCGAAGGCCATGGTGCGGAGGATGGAAGTGGAGACAACATCGTCCCAGGCGACAGTGAGAATGACAGTGGCGAAACGAGCGGACGCGACAATAGCGGTGCTGAGGACAGCCCCAATGCCGGAGGGGATGATGGCAACGGCACCGGGCCGGAAAATAGCGGAAACGATCCGGGGGATGACGAAGTCGAAGAAGAAACTTTTCCAAAGTCAAACGTGCCTCCCGGGGTGAAGGTGAAGCTCTCCTTCGTTGGCGATATATTGCTCGCATCCTCTGTGCAGCAGCTGATGAAAGACAATGGCTATGACTACCCTTATGCCAAGGCGCTCGATTATTTGACGGGTACGGATTTGATGGCCGGAAACCTTGAAAATCCGATCACATTGCGAGGGACACCTGCCAAAGACAAGCAATTTGTTTTTAAAGGAACACCGGATTCGCTGCCAGCACTGAAAAACGCCGGATTTGACGTTGTCAGTCTTGCCAACAACCATACGCTTGACCAAGGTGTCGAAGGTTTGCTGGATACGATGAAATACTTGGATGAAACCGGAATTCCACATGTTGGCGGTGGCAACAATGATACCGAAGCATTCGCTCCCGTCATTTTGGAAGCCAAAGGAATCAAAGTGGCTTACATCGGCGTGAGCCGTGTGCTGCCTGTAGTAGAGTGGAAAGCTGGTCCGAACCTGCCTGGGGTGGCGGAGAGCTACGATACGACTCGGACGGTGGAGGCGATCAAAAAGGCGAAGAAGCAGGCTGATATTGTCGTTGTGATGATTCATTGGGGCAAAGAAAGGGAAGATATGCCCCAGCAATATCAAGGCGAATTCGGCAAACTGTTTATCGATTCCGGAGCTGACCTGATCATCGGCGCTCACCCCCATGTTCTGCAGGGTTTTGAACAATATAAAGGTAAGTGGATTGTATACAGCTTGGGCAATTTTATTTTTAATATGACCAAATTTACGCGTTCCGCAGATACGGGTGTACTGGATGCGGAGTGTGATGTGAATGGGGACTGCGCGCTGCGCTTTAACCCGATGCGAGCCGTAAAGTCGCAACCTACACCATTGGAAGGCAATGAGGCGGCGGAGTTGTTCAAACGGCTGACCAAAATTTCATTTGGTGTTAAATTGGATGAGGAAGGCAATATTTTGCCAATAAACTAACTGCAGTTGCGGGAGGCAGAGGCTATGAACAGATGTGTTGCACACCGGGGAGCTTCCGGGGAGGCCCCAGAAAATACGCTTGCTGCGATGCGGCGGGCCATGGATTATGAGTTTGTACAGTGGATTGAGCTTGATGTGCAATTGTCAAGCGATGGCATCCCTGTTGTGATCCATGACGATACATTGAACCGCACGACCAATTCGCGCGGCCCGGTGAAGTCCTTCACGGCTGCCGAATTGCAGCAGGCCGATGCGGGCCGCTGGTTTGGTCGTTCATTTTCCGGGGAGCGAATCCCGCTGCTGGAGGAAGTGCTTGAAGCGACGGCCGGCCGCTGTCGGTTGAATGTCGAGTTGAAAACTTACAATGGCCGCTACCCGGGGCTGGAAGAGCGCACAGTAGAACTCCTTTACAAACATAGGTTGGAGCATGATACGGTTATTACCTCATTTGATGAGTCCGCATTGCGTAAAGTAAGAGCGCTTAGCAATGGGATCAGGACCGGTTTGATTACGGAGAAACGGACAGGGCAGCTGGTACAAAAGCTGCGGGAATTGGAGGCGCAATTTTTATCCATACATTATCGTCAAATTACGCCTCAGAGCATGCTGGAGTTTCGGGAGGCGGGGTTGGAAGTGATGGCCTGGACAGTTGACGATGCGGCAGAAATGCGCCGGCTGGCTGCAATTTCTCCTGATCTGATGCTGTGCACCAATTACCCGGCCCGTTATGCCGCTGCTTTTAACTATTCGCTGTAGAAAACGACCAGCTTGATACGATACACGGGTTGCAATTATAGGTAAAACGATCGCTGCTCCGACGGAGGACATAGAAGCCGTTTTACGCTGAAACATGGGAAGGGGACGCATTTGTGAATGCAGTAAATTTTTTAGGTGTATGGGAAACCATACTAATCGGGCTGATCGGCAGCTCGGTCATTGCGTTCTGGGCATATCGCCGCTCCTCGCTTTCCAGTTCAGGCGCTTGGTCGGCGGTCATCATGGGTACGGCCTATGTGGCATTGGGAGGGCTGGTGTGGTTTGGCACACTGCTTGTTTTCTTTATCTCCTCAACCTTCTGGTCGAAGTGGAAGCGCCGAAGTCAGGCCAAACGCAGCGCCGAAGCCAAATACGCCAAAACCGGGCGCAGAGACGCCGTCCAGGTATGGGCGAATGGCGGTTTAGGGCTGCTGCTGTGCGCCGGATACGCCTTGCGGCCTGACCCGGCCTGGCTGTTCGCCTTCGCCGGGGTGATGGCCGCGGTCAATGCCGACACCTGGGCGACCGAGCTCGGCGCCCTGAGCCGCAGCGCCCCGCGCGCTCTGCTGGGCGGCAAGCCTGTGCCGCCAGGAACGAGCGGCGGCGTCACCGTGCTCGGCAGCCTGGCGGCCTTGGCCGGCGCCGCACTCATCGGCGCAGCCGCCGCGGTGCTTGGCGCGGTCGCGCCGATTGCATCGCCGGCGGTGAGCAGCGGCGCGGCCGCGTCGGCGAGCAGCGAAGGCGCAGCGGCGATGGGCAGCAGCAGTGCAGCCGCGTCGGCGGGCAGCGACAGCGTTGTCGCAGCAGCGAATTACGCTGCGACGCTGGACTGGTCGATCGCAGCCGCATTGGCTGTGATCGCCGCGATCGCCGGGCTTGCCGGCTGCTTCGCCGATTCGCTGCTCGGCGCGGCGGTGCAGGCGCAGTACCGCTGCCGTGTCTGCGGCAGTGATACGGAGCGCGCCGTGCATTGCGGGCAGGCCGCGCAGCTCGCCAGCGGCCGCCGCTGGATGACCAACGACGCGGTCAACCTGCTGTCGTCGGTGTTCGCTGGGGGCGTGGCCTGGGCGCTGGCAGCCTGGCTCGTGCTCTGAATCCGGAGTGGATCAGAGTTAGCGCACAACGGGGCAACGGTACTTAACCCAAAAAGAACTTCCAGCTGAATGTTTGAGCTGAAAGTTCTTTTTCTGTGATAATGGGTGTTCAATTGGCTCCCTATCCCATGCGGCATTAAATCGCAGTGCAGGAACTCCGCCAGTATAACAGGGTTCCACTAGTATTCCGCCAGTATGTCAAAGGTCCTGTTGTGTCAATTTTAGAGGATAGATGTCCCGCTTTTTCGCTCATTATTATACGTGACCTGTCCATACGAGTGAATCTAGTCGGCCCGCGCATTCCTCGCACATCAAACACTAGTTAGTTGACACATCCCCCGCACATAACCATCTAGTCTCAGTACTGCATGTCCGCCAAACATTAACCATCTACTAAAGTCGAACGATTTAATTACGCAGGGCACACAAGGGATCCAATATTGTATTTCTTGCAACAATCACAAGAATAGCTGTGACAATAGTGAAATTGTTGTATAAACTACATGATTTTAACTGAATTAGTCATTTTTCTTAGAAATTGTTGCATTTTCTACATCAATTTCACGGAAATCGTCTTATTCGTCTGGAAAAGTTGTACAAAATACAACAATGTTTACTCTATGGCACCTCTATAGTTCAACTTATATAGTCGACCACACGTTCACTACATATCAACCATTTAGTTAGTTAGTAAGTTCGCCGCATATCAACCAACTGTTAGTTCACACGTTCATCATGCCCCAGGAACGCTCCAATGGCGCCCTCGGAAAGTAATTGGAGGAGCTCACAAGGTCTGTCCGTCATGTAACCATTTGCCTGTGCTTTGAACAAAAAAAGCCCCCTTGTCCTTGGAGGGGGGCTTGCTTCACCACAGCGAGTTTCAACGCTTAATCAGCTTTCACACAAAGCCGATTTTCCCACAGCGAGTTTCAACGCTTAACCAGCTTTCACACAAAGCCGATTTCCCCACATCGGGAGCTTCAACGCTTAACCAGTTTCACACATCGCGAGCTTCATGCACAGCCAGCTATCTCTAGCCAATTTTCTTGGGCTTTACGAGTTAGCTGGCCAGTTGTGTTCAATGCTGCAATTACTTGCCTTCGGTCAGCTGCTCCATTTGGGCGATCAGGTCTTCGAATACGCTCATCGCTTGGCTGATCGGCTCTGGGGAGGACATGTCGACGCCGGCTTTTTTCAAAATGTTGATGGAATAGTCGCTGCCGCCGCTCTTCAGGAAGCCGAGGTAGCGATCTACAGCAGGCTGGCCTTCTTCAAGAATTTGCTTGGAGAAGCTCGTTGCCGCGGAGAAGCCTGTCGCATATTTGTACACGTAGAAGCTGGTGTAGAAATGCGGAATTCTGGCCCATTCCATTTCAATATCCTGATCAACGACCATGTCGCTGCCATAGTACTGCACGTTCAGGTCATAGTAGATTTTGCTCAGTTCCTGCGGAGTCAGCGATTCGCCTTGCTCCACTTTCTCATGAATGATTTTCTCGAACTCGGCGAACATCGTCTGTCTGAACACTGTTGTGCGGAACTGGTCGGCATAGTAGGTCAGCAGATACATTTTTTCCTTCGGATCAACCGATTTGTCCAGCATATAGTTCATCAGCAGCGCTTCGTTCAATGTGGAAGCAACCTCAGCCAGGAAAATGGTGTACTGCGCATCACGGTACGGCAGTGTGCTGTCCGAATAGTAAGAATGCAGTGCATGGCCCATTTCATGGGTTAAGGTGAACATGCTGTTCAGATTATCATTATGATTAAGCAGGACGTAAGGATGGGTGCCGTAAGCGCCCCAGCTGTAAGCACCGCTGCGTTTGCCCTCATTTTCATAGACATCGATCCATTTGTTGTCAAAACCATCCTGCAATGCAGCCAAATAGTCGCTGCCAAGCGGCTTCAAGCTTTCCTTGACGGTCGTTTTCGCCTCATCATAGGGGATATTCATTTTGAATTCGTCTACCAGCGGCGCGAATAAGTCGTACATATGCAATTCATCGACTTTCAGCAGCTTTTTGCGCAGTTTCATATAACGGTGCATGAGCGGCAGATGCTGGTGAATCGTATCGATTAAGTTCGTATACACTTCCTTCGGAATGTTGTCGCCGTAAAGGGACATTTCCAGCACGGAAGGATGTTTGCGCACGCGGGAGTAGAATACGTTTTTCGTTACATTGGCGTTTAATGTGGCCGCCAGCGTGTTTTTCAGTTTGCCGTAGGTTTCATACATCGCTTTGAAGCCTTCACGTCGCACGTCGCGGTTTTTGCTCTCCAGAAATTGAATGTAGCGGCCATGGGTCAGCTCGACTTCTTCCCCGTTCTCGTCCTTCACCTTTGGAAATTTGAGATCGGCGTTGTTAAGCATGCTGAATATGGTGTTCGGCCCTTGGCTGACATTGCCGACCTGGGCGAGGAGCATTTCCTCGTTTTTGGATAAAATATGCGCTTTTTGGCGCAGCATTTCATCGAGTGTCTGACGGAATTTCGACAGCTCAGGATTTTTGATGAAGGAGGCGAGCTGCTCATCTGTCAGACTGAGTACTTCCGGCGTAATAAAGGAGAGCGCTTCACCGCTTTCAACGCTTAACTTCTTGGACTTGTCGGAGAGCGCCTGATAAGAAGGCTCGGCCATATCCTCGTGATGGCGCATATTCGCATAGACATACAGCCGTTCTACACGCATGGATACTTCATCCTCAAGTTCGAAGCATGCTTTTAATTGCAGCGGATCGTCAAGTTTTCCTTCGTATGCGGCAATCTCTTTCAACTGCTGCTTCGCTTCTGCATATTCCTGATCCCATGCCTTCTGATCCTTGAACAAATCTTCCAACTGCCAGCGATTTTCCGGTTTGGTCTCTGAACGTTTAGGTAAGGAACTCATTAATTTCCTCCTTGGGGTATGTATTGATAAAATTTCGTTCGCATCCTTGGGCCGGTTATTGGCCGGTTCACGCAGCATAGACGCCTGTGCTTTCGGCTGCATAGGCTTGACGGCGGGCAGCAGCAAACTAAGGGAGAGAGGGACAATCAGCCATTTCCATTTCACAAGCAGTCACGGCTCCAATCTTATTTTGCCCCTAGTATGTTCTGCCAGACATCATTTCATGCTTCACCTGAAGGCTACATATTGAACAGCGTCGCCAAAATCATAAAAAAAGCAAAGCCGACGAGCCCGATGGTCGCAAGCGCCAGCACCCGCCGCAGCTGCGGGGGGACCTGATCCCGTTTCATTACGAGAATGGCGCCTAATGAAAATGCGACAATAATAAAAATAACGGTAGTTGGGGTATTCATCGAAATCCTCCTGATTCACTTAATGGGCAGGGGCTGCTTGCTAGACCTCTTTAAATGCCGAGATAATAGCTTCGCGTTCTGCTTCGCGTCCAGCATAGTCTGCGATCCGAAAGCGGTTTTCTGCCCAATGCAGCATTTGCGGACGGCTGACGAACGTATGGCATTCCTCGCCCCACTGATCGGATATTTCGCGAACAATCAACGTCTTGCCTTGTACTTCCACATTCAACATGTTGTATTTATCAGTTTTGTAAATTTCATAACATTTGAATCCTTTATTAGCCATCATGCAACACTCCTGTATTCTGAAGCAGCCAGCAAGCGAATCATTACAGTATAGACCCGTGAAATCGCCCTGTGTCTGCAAGCTGTCAACACTGCTTCTCTTTGCCTAAATATACTCGAAAACGGGCAAAAGGTAAAGGTTTGCGCCATGTTTGACACTTATGTAGCAACCGATGGGAAAAGATGGTATGATCGAGGCCAGACGAGATGAGTCAAGTTGAGCCGAGAGAAGGAGAGATGAGCATGAGAGACGGATACGAGCAGTCGGGTGTTGCGATGACTTGCCGGGGATTCGCAGAGTATGGGAAAATGTTTGGATTGACAATGGATCATTTACTTGACGGAGAGGTGCTTGACGTAGCGGCAGGCGCTTCCTCCTTTATAGCAGAATCTGGTGAGCACGGGCTGCAGGCGATCGCGATCGACCCGCGGTACGGGCAGAAGCCTGACTTGTTAACGGTTGAAGCTGCTGAGGAAATTGCTTCTTCCACTGCCAAGCTTGCGGGGCTTGCCGACCGGTACGACTGGAGCTACTATGGCGATCTGGAGCGTCACCGCGCAGGGCGTGCTGCCTCGCTTGCCAAGTTTGCTGCCGATTACCGGAAGCCAGACAGCAGGGAAAGGTATTTGGCTGGCGCGCTTCCCGAACTCCCTGTGAAGAGCGGCCGCTTTGCCACAGTTATTTGCAGCCATTTTCTTTTTTTGTATGGCGAGCAGTTTGACGCCGCTTTTCATGAGGCTGCTGTGCGGGAGTTGATGCGGGTATGCCGTCCTGGCGGCAGGGTGTTGATCTACCCGCTTGTCACCCTCCAGTTTCAGTTGTATCCCGAGCTTGATCAACTGCTTGCCGCAGTGAAGCAAGCGGGCGGACGATATTCACTGGAGGAAACAGGGCTTCCTTTCATACCGGGCTCAACGCACTTGTTGCGCATCATCACCTAGAATGGCGCACGTGAACGCTCAGTCGGGCATTTGACCGGGTAAGCCAAGTGCCTTTTCACGGCTGCAAGCCGCTTGTTCCCCATACTTTCAAAGTATGGGGCTTTTCTTTTTAGTGGGATAAGCTACAATAAAATCATCAAAATAGTGGAGGCGACTGTGATGAAGAGAAGAACGCTCAGGCAGCATTGGCGCAAGATCCGGTTGCCGATGAAATTGATTTTGGTGTTTATGCCATTAATTATTTTGCCTGCGCTGGCCGGAATTTATATGGTCACAAGCAGTTACACATCGACGAGCAAGGAGATGGCCTCCGGTTATTCCTCGGATCTGCTCAATCTGATGATGCAGAAGATCGATGACCGTTTGCGAAACTATGAGCAGCTTAGCAAGCAGCTGATTACTGACAGTCAGGTTCATCAGCTTATTCGGGAAAAGCCTGCAAGCAATTTCAACAAAATGGAGATTGAAAATGAGCTGAACAATAAAATCAATGTGTGGTGGCTCGGGGACGAGCAAAATAAATATATTCGCAGCATTAAAATCTCTACGCCATTCGGTATTTATTCCTATGGCAAAAGCGATTTGAACAATTACGGAATATCGAACCCTGATTATATTAACAAAATCAGAGCGGGCAGCGGCAGCGCCACCTGGTTTGTCCCGGAAACGTTTACAGACGGCCAGCAGGAGTTCGATTCGTTCCGGATCGGCCGTGTCATTCGTGACACGAAGCTGAATGATCTTGGTGTGCTGACTGTTGTAGTGGATACAGAGGCCATTCATTCCATCATATCGAACAATAATTTTCAGGAAGACGCGCTGCTGCGACTGCTTACGAAGGATGGGGAGACGATTCTGGACAACGGTGTTCAGTTCACCGAAGCGAACCGGATGTCGGCTTTTTCCGAACACAGTTTTCATAATGGCTGGCGGCTGTCTGCGGAGCTGTCCCTGCAAGCCATGTATGCTCCTATCTACAAAGTGAGCCAATTGTCCTTTATTATTGTGTTGATTTGTATTTTGCTCGGTCTGGCTGTCATTCAATTGATGGCGACCGATCTGGTCATCCCGATTCAGAAATTGAACGCCAACATGAAGCAGGGCATCAAAGGCGTTAAACCGGGCAATCTGAAAAGGGTGAAAGGTGCAATTGAAATTGTGGAGATGAACGATACGTTTATATCGGTCATGTTCGAAATTGAGCAGTTGATCAAGCAAGCGGTTCGGCAGGAGGCGAAGAAGAAAGAGACGGAAATTCGTGTTTTGCAAAATCAGCTTTCACCTCATTTTTTGTATAATACGCTTAACTCTGTCCGCTGGATGGCAATCATTCAAAAACAGGACAATATTAAAGAAATGGTCGATTCCTTGAATCAACTGCTTACGTATTCATTCCGGGGAACAGGCGCGCCGGTTCCGCTCAGTGAGGAGCTTGCGATCCTGAACAGTTACGTCAACATTCAGAAAGTGCGTTTTCAGCATTTTCGTTTTCAGATTACGATTGAACCTCAGGTGGAGCAAGCGTTGATCCTTAAGTTTCTGCTGCAGCCGCTCATTGAAAATGCACTCATACACGGCTTGTCCACTTTGGACCGGGCCGGCGAGGTAACGATAAAAGGCCAATTGAGCGGCACCAGTCTGCTGCTTACCGTGACGGATAATGGGACGGGCTTGTCCGAGGAGCGCATTGCCCATCTGAATCGGGTTATGAAACGGCAGGAGGAGCCCAAAGACCATTTTGGGCTGTATAGTATTCATGAACGTATTCAGCTTCATTACGGAAGCCGCTATGGCATCTTCATATCCGGTGCGCCGGGACAAGGGTTGAGCATACTTCTCAGCCTTCCCTACCAAACCGCAGACGAACAGGAGGGTACAGCCGATGCGCAAAGTGATGATCGTAGATGATGAAACCCTTGTAAGGGTAGGACTGCAATCGATGATCGATTGGGAGAGCAGAGGGTTTAAACTGGCCGGAGTGTATAAAAATGGCGAGGAGGCGCTTCAGGCGGCTCAGAAAGAGCATTTTGACGTTATTTTGACAGACCTGAGCATGCCTGTTATGGACGGGTTCCAGTTAATCACCGAACTGAAGCGTATCGGGTGTCAGGCTAATATTGTTGTGCTTAGCAGTTACAATGATTTTGAGCATACCCGCAAAGCAATTCAACTCGGGGTGCGTGACTACATTTCCAAATACGAGTTGGAGCCCGATGAAATGATTCGTGTACTGGAATCGCTGACCTATATGCCTCATCAAGAAGTGTCTGTTGTTCATCATAAGAGACAGGAAAATGGTGATGAGGAAAGGCAGCGCAGCGCAGCAAGTGAAGAGGTTGGAGAGCAAGGCGTTGCAGAGCAGGGAGAAGGCGTAGTCGCCTGGGCAGCGCTTCGTCCCATCAAGCGGAGCCGTGACTATTTGGATTCCGAGCAAACAGCGATGAGGCTGATGGTAGAGGATGTGTGCAACCGTCTCAAGTCTATTGCTATCGCAGGCTGGGAGGAAGATGTGATGCACGCGCTCGTGCGGCTGTCCGGGTCGGAGTGGGATGAAGGGGACGAAGCGCTGCAAATCGCCCGTGCAATGCTTGAAGAAGTGCAGACCACGCTGCGCAACAATTTGAACATCCCGATGGTTGTCAGTCTGAGCCGTTTTATTGCCGGGAAACAGGACCCGCAGCGATTGAAGCAGGAGGCGCTGGAGCTGCTGGCTGTCGGGAGCAAGCGGGGGCCAGGGGTGTACATTGCGCAAGATACCATGATCACAGACGGCAGGCAGTCTCTCGGAAACCCGGATGCCGCGCTTACAGAGGAGTGGCTGGATTATTACAAACATATTAGGAAGCTGGTTCAATACCAGCAGTTGCCTGAACTGGCGTTGTGGTACAGCGAACTGGCCGATCAACAAGGCAGGAATGCTTCTTTGGAAGTGCAGCATCGGCTCGGAGGGCTCATTGCATCGCAGTTAACAGACTATGCCGTTGAGCATTTGCAGCTTGATGCAGAGCGGCTGCAAAAGCAATTCGGCACGATGTGGCCGCTGACAGAAGCAGTCAAACGAACCGGCAATCTGGAGCAACTGAATCAGCTGATCGGAGAGATGATCGGTTTGGCGCGTGAGGCAGCCTTGTTTGCCCAAGCCAATCACGGATGGCTGCTCAAGGTCAAAGCGCATGTCGAAGCCCATTTTGCCAGTCCGATCCCCCTGGAGGATATGGCGGAGCTTGTCCATTTCAGCGAAAATTATTTCAGTCAGCGCTTCCGTCAGGAGACGGGGGAGAGCTTCACTGACTATTTAACGCGAACTCGTATTTACAAAGCGGTGGAGCTTTATCGCGAAACCGATTTATCAACGGAAGAAATCGCGCTGCGCTGCGGGTATGCCAACGCCAACTATTTTACAAAAGTGTTTAAGAAAGTGACCGGACAAACGATATCTGCCTTCAAACTGCGAACCTGATGAAATGGCACCACAATCGAGAAATTTGGAACATCGCGTCCGCTGGTCATTTCCACTGTGGGGAATATAGCATATTAACCCGTTGATCCTTCATTGGCACCGTAATGAAAACGCTCTACAATTAGTGCCAAGACACTTATACAACACATAAACGGAGGGGTTACAGTGACTAAAAAACGGATGCTGCTTATGTTGTCGGTCATGATGGTAGCTGCGCTTGTCCTGCAAGCTTGCGGCGGGAAGAAAGAGACAGATAACAATCCTGCAAAGCCGGATGACACGGGTAAAGGAAAGGGCGAGCAAGTCACCTTGCGCGTCTGGGGCGATCTTGGCAATCAGGCGGTGCTTGAAGAAGCGTACAAAAACATCAACGCTGCTTTTCAAGAGAAGCATCCCAACATCAAGCTGCAGTACGACTACGCACAGAACGAGCAGAGCCTGAGCGTGGCCTTGCAGGCCAATGAGCTGCCTGATCTGTTCTTCGTACAGGGAGACAAGACGCCAAAGATGGAGCAGATGGTGAAGAATGGTTTCCTGCTGGCGCTGGATGACTACAATCTCGATCTGAGCCGCTTCTCGGACAATGAAATTGCGTACGGCACGGTTGACGGCAAGCTTTATTCGGCTCTTCCATCCTTCCTTGATACACAACTTGTCTATTACAACAAAGATATTTTTGAGAAACACAATATCAGCGTCCCGAACAACTGGGATGAATTTGTCACAACGCTCGAAACGTTGAAAGCGGCAGGCGTTACACCGATTTCGATGGCCGGTAAAGAAGAGTGGGATCGCGCTTGGGCGATCTACGCTTTCTCGGCAGCGCTAACAGACCAGCAGTTGAAAGCGGTTGTTGACCGCACAGGTGACCTGACAGCGCCAGAATTCGCAGAGATGTTCCAGTACTATCGTGATTTTGCTGAGAAAGGCTACTATGGCAAAGATTTTCTTGCCCAGGATACAGCAGCTTCCCAGTTCGGGTTCACGAACGGCAAGGCGGCGATGATTATCGACGGCACGTGGAACAACTCGACGTATGAAGAGTCGGGCATGAACCTTGGCAGATTCGCAGTGCCAGGCAAAGACGGCAAGCGGATTGTAGCGGCAAGCTACAGCAACTTTATGACTTATGCGGTATCTGCTAAAACCGAACATCCCGAAGCAGCTGTGGAATACATCAACTTTATGAACAGCGTTGAAGCACAGCAGCTGATGGAAAATGCGACAGGTTTGATTCCGACCATCAAGGATATTCAGCCTAAAGATGAGTCTGTTAAAGAACTGGCAAACTTTGATGAAGCAGGTTCGAATATTTACTCCATTCTGAGCACGCTCTCAACGACGGAGTCCAATACACCGGATATCCTGATGAAAGAAGTGAATCCTAAATTGCTTACTTCAGTCATCACAGGGGAAGAAGCAGCACAAATTTTGCACAAAGCTTCGAAATACGATAAATAAAGGTATGACGGTCAAAGGGGCGGCGATGCGAATAAAAGGGTTCGCCGCCCTTTTGCTTTGGAAAATTTAACGAAGCCATTTACGCTTGTTGACAGAGAAAGAGGTGACCGCTATGGCCTGGATCAGAAAACGTCCTTACTTGCTTTTTATCGCTCCCGGATTAGTGCTTTATACGTTGTTTACCATGTATCCGATTTTTTCCGCTGTTCAGATTAGTTTGAATCATTGGGACGGCATAGGCGAGAAAACATTTGTCGGCTTGGCAAACTACGTGGAATTGTTTACGAGTGATGTACTGTTCTCGCAATTTACGAATGCGTTCAAAAACAGTTTGATCATCTTCGTGCTTAATTCCTGTGCCGTATTGCCGGCTCAATTATATATGGCTTACTTGCTTTACACCGAAATCAAGGGGTTCCGCTTTGTCCAAGCGATGATATTCTCCCCGCAATTTATTTCTACGCCGGTTATTGTATTTATGGGCACGTTGATGCTTGATGGCAATATCGGTGTCGTCAATAAAATGCTTGAATGGATCGGACTCGGTGATTATGCAAGGCCGTGGATGGGGCTGCCTGAGCTTGGCATTTATATCGTGTGGCTGCTGGCTGCGTGGTCTGGCATCGGGGTGGGGATGATTTTCTTCCTTGGCGCTATGAAAATGATTTCACCTGAAGTGATGGAAGCGGCCGTGCTTGACGGGGCCTCCTTCTGGCGGCGCTTGTTCAGCATTATTATTCCGCAAGTGAAAACGACCATATTGAATATGCTTGTGCTGACCTATATTTTCTCCATGACTGTATTTGACTACAGCTTTATTATGGGCGGTGTCTCGGGCGGCATCAACAATAGTATGGATGTCATGGCTTTGTTCTTCTACCGGATTGCTTTCGGAGACAACAGTGCGGTAGGCGGCACGCTCAATACAAATGCGATGGGCATGGGAACGACAATTGCATGTGTGCTGTTCGCAATTATTTTCATTGTCGCACTGGTGCAGGTGGCCATCAGCTATCGCAGTGTGGAGGAGGATTAACATGTGGAAATCGAAACGCTTTACCGTTAGTGCGTCCGTCCTCTGGATTTATTCCGGCATCACGTTGTTTGTTCTGCTCTACCTGACGTACAACTCTTTCAGAACGAAGCCGGACTTGCTTTCCAACACGTTTGGCGTGCCGAAGTCACTGACTTTCGACAATTATATCCGGTTGTTTGCTGAAGCGGATTTTCTGAAGTATGTATGGAACAGTGCGCTTATTCTGATTTTGGCGCTGCTCGTCGTTATCGTCAGTTCATCGATGGCAGCTTACGGGCTGGGAAGATTCAAATTTCGTTTCAAAAATACACTGACCATGTATTTCCTGGTCGGGTTGATGTTCCCCGTGCAGCTTGGCATCGTGCCAATCTTTATCATTATCCGCAATATGGGGCTGCTGAACACGCAGACCGCTGTCATTCTAATATTGTCGGCAGGCATTTCGATGCCAGTGTTTCTCCTGACCGTCTTTTTCGCCAGATTGCCCAAGGATATTTATGAATCGGCCAAAATGGACGGCGCCTCAGAGTGGAAAACGTTCTACAGGGTCATGTTCCCGCTGGCCAGTCCTGTTATTTTCAGTATTTGCATCATTATGTCGGTCCAGATCTGGAACCAATTTTTCATTCCGTTAATTTTTCTGCAGACGGAGGCCAAGCGCACGATTCCACTGTTAATCGTCAAATATACGAGCAATTTAATGTACACGATTGACATGGCGATGGTTGCTTCGGTCGTGGCCACCATTCCAGTGCTGATCCTGTTCTATACATTGGCACAGCGGGTGATGGACGGTGTAGCTTCCGGAGGGGTCAAAGGTTAAGGGAGCTGTGCAGGCTGGTCATGCCTGCAGTCGAAATTTTTAAATCATAACGTCAGGTTGGAAGCAGGATTTCACATAAGAATCGCCAATATAGTCATCTGAGCATGCGGGCAGTTCAGAGGGCATGACTTGATGACGACTTGGGGACGGGGAGGTACGGCATACAATGAGCATTCAGGTTATCGGGTTAAAGACAGAGTACCGCAGCAATCCATTAGGTATCGACACCGCTGAGCCACGCTTGAGCTGGCGGCTGGAAAGCACTGAAAGAAATGTGAAGCAGACCGCTTATCAGATTAAGGTGTGGACGGAACTTGGTGAAGACCGCCAACAGGAAGTTTGGGACAGCGGTGAGGTTGAAAGTGAGGACACGATCCATATTCAATATAAAGGCGAGCCGCTGCAAGCAGAGCATGTCTACCATTGGAAGGTACGGATTTGGGACCAGGAGGGCAAGCAGAGTGCTTGGAGCGAGACTGCATACTGGACAATGGGACTGCTCAGCCGGGGGCAGTGGAAGGGCAAGTGGATTGGGCTGCGCAATGGATTGCAGCCTACGCATGAACATACGAAGCCAGCGATCTATTTGCGGAAGGAATTTCAGATCGACCGGCCGGTTCGTCGGGCAACAGTCTATGCGACAGCTTTGGGTGCGTATACGCTATACTTAAACGGCGGACGGGTCAGCCCGGATCGCTTTGCTCCGGAATGGACGGATTATCACGTAAGGGCGCTCTATAGAGCTTATGATGTTACCGCGATGCTTCAGGCAGGCGATAATGCGGTCGGTTCGATGCTTGCACCAGGATGGTACGCCGGTTTTATCGGTATGTTCGGGTTCCAGAAGTACGGTCAGGATACGTGCCTGCTGCTGCAGCTTAATATTGAGTATGCGGATGGCACTCAAGAAAGCGTTGTCACGGATCGTTCGTGGAAAGCTGGCTACGGTCCGATTACGGCAACCGATATGCAAATGGGTGAGCATTATGATGCTACGAAGGAGATCGAAGGTTGGAACCAAGCCGGGTTTGATGACAGTACATTTGCGGCGGCGGATCAGCTTCACGATTACCGTGGCTGGATCAGCGCGCATCCAGGACCGCCAATTGTGGAACTGGAGCAGTTGGATGTTGTGTCGGTCGATGAGCGGCCGGACGGCGCGGCCATTTATGATTTTGGACAAAACCTGGGGGGCTGGATTCAGGTACAGCTGCAAGCAGCGCGAGGCGATAAGGTGACATTCCGGTTTGGCGAAGTGCTGGACGGGGATGGCAATCTCTATACGGAAAACTTGCGCCACGCACGCCAGACCGATGTGTATATTGCCAAAGGCGGCGGGTTGGAAACCTTTGAAACGGAATTTACCTTCCATGGATTCCGGTATGTCGAAGTGCGTACCGATGCGCCAGCGCTGCAGATTGGCAATATGGTCGCGAAGGTCGCATACTCTGCGACGGAAACAACGGGCAGCATCGTTACTTCGGATGCGCTGGTCAACCGTCTGGCAGCTAATGTGTTCTGGACGCAGCGCGGCAATTCTGTCAGCGTGCCGACCGACTGCCCGCAGCGTGACGAGCGTCACGGCTGGACAGGCGATGCCCAGGTGTTCTTCCGCACAGCGACCTACAATATGGATGTCGCCTCCTTCTTCACCAAATGGATCGGCGATTTGCGGGACTCCCAGCGGACGAACGGCGCATTTCCGGACTTTGCTCCCTTTATCGCAGGGGCGAAATCGGACCATAACAACGATTTCACCTTTACCCATCTCGCTTCAGCCGGCTGGGGGGATGCGGGAGTCATTATTCCGTGGACGATGTATCTCGTATATGGAGATACCGAGATGCTCGCAACCCATTATGATGCGATGGCGCGCTGGGTCGCTTTTCTGGAGAACATGTTTCCTGAAGGCATTCGCAACGATCTGCCGCAATACGGGGACTGGCTCTCTGTGCCGCATCATGTGATGGGGGAAGAGGCGCCTGACTATAACGGTTATACCGGCCTGATGTCGACAACCCCTTATGATGTGTTTGCGACCGCCTATTACGCCTATTCAGTGCAGCTGCTGGGCAATGCCGCCCAAGTGCTGGGACGCTCATCGGATGCAGAGCGGTATCGTGAGCAGTTCGCGCATGTGAAGGCAGCATTTCGGGAAGCGTTCGTAAGCGGCGATGTACGCATCAAAGGCAACACGCAGACCGCCTATGTGATGGCGCTGCATATCGGATTGCTGGAGGAAGAGGAACGTGAGCGTGCGTTCCAATATCTCGTAGAAGACATTGAAAAACGCGACGGGCACATCACAACAGGCATTCATGGCATTAAATACTTGCTGCCGATTTTATGCGATTACGGCCGCGAGGATCTCGCCTTTCGCCTGTTGAATCAGGAAAGCTACCCTTCATGGAAATATTCCGTCAAGCAAGGCGCGACTACGATTTGGGAGCGTTGGGATGGCTGGACCGAAGAGCATGGCTTCCAGAAACCCGGCATGAACTCCTTCAATCATTATGCGCTCGGCTCGGTGGGCGAGTGGTTGTATCGCTATTTGGGCGGTATTGAGCTGGATGCGAGTGCGACGGCGTTTAAGCGGATTGTACTACAGCCGCGGGTAGGGGGCGGCATGTCCTTCGTGGACTGCAAATACCAATCAATTCATGGCGATATTCAAAGTCATTGGAAGTTGGAAGGAGGCCGCTTGAGCTATACGGTGCACATACCGGCAAACTGCACTGCCACCGTCTATGTTCCTGCAAATCCAGGGTCTGAAGTTGCGCAATTCGAGACGTCAGCGTTAGTATCGCCATCGGCATCAGCATCGGAGGGCGGGGGAGACGAGGCGGCGCCAGTCCGTCGTCTGGCAGCGCTGCCGGCTGACACAACTCCGGCCGGACTGCCAAGACAGCGCGATGCAGCGGGCATTGGACAAGCGGTATTCCGGATTGGCTCGGGAAGTTACCGCTTTGAAAGCGAACTGACCGTGCAGGACTAGCATGAACGAGCAGGTGTTTGGCTATGAGGCGAGCGGGCGTGTTGTCTAACATGAAGCAAGCGAGCGTGCAGGACTAGCATGAGCGAGCGGATGTGTTGATTGCATGAAGAGCGGGCGTGCAGGACTAGCGTGAGCGAGCAGGTGTGTTGATTGCATGAAGAGCGGGCGTGCCAGGAGAACAGTATTGCCTACATTGTAAGTGGGGATAACTGCACAGATCTCCTGTGAAGTCAGCGGCGATGCCCTGTGATGGCTAGTAGAACTTGACTATGCCAATATGCAGCGCAGCTTCCAGCGCGCGGGGGTGCGATACGTATTGGCAGTCATAATTCATTGCGACGATAAAATTGACGAATGCCAGCAGTCTTTTGTAATGCTGGTTTCGTCTTTTTTTGCCTGATTGCCTGCCCTGTGACAGCTGCACAATAACCGCAATCCCTGCAACCCTCCGCTGCCTTTCTCGTATAGCGATCCGGCAAGTTCTATCTGGGGTATTGCTTGCGGTGGCTGATAAACCGCCATATCCCTTTGTTAAGGTGCTTTCTATTTCGTGGGTGTTCGCAGGGATCTTGCGCTAACGCTTGCCACAGCTCTTAAATGGCCTCAAATGCCCCTTTTTCAATTCTAACGCTTGTCACAGCGCTTATTCCGCCTATGGACGGCTAAAATCGGGCGATTTTCGATAAATAAGGTGTCTCAGTTTCCTTACAATAATTATGGGGCTGAATTTTCCCAAATAGCGCCGCTCATCAGCGTTAGAATTCCACTCGCCTTCGGTGCTCGTTATTAGCTTTCCATTCACCCTCGGGGCTTGCTTGCTATTAGCAATCCACTCACCCACGATGCTTTCGCTGCTAGCTTCCACTCGCCCTCGGGGCTTTTGCTATTAGCATTCCACTCACCCGCGGTGCTTGCTATTAGCATTCCACTGACCCTCGGGGTTCGCTATTAGCATTCCACTCACCCACGATGCTTTCGCTGCTAGCTTCGACTCACCCGCGGTGCTTGCTATTAGCATTCCACTCACCCACGATGCTTTCGCTGCTAGCTTCGACTCGCCCTCGGTGCTCGCTAATAGCATTCCACTCGCCCCACCGCTTTGATCGCGTATCTCGCGGATCATGTCAATGTCGACCATTGATTTTGAGACGAAGCCGTTTTATCTATCTGTTTTTTGTTAGCCTTGATGATGCAACGCTAGTGGCCACAGAATTTTTAATGTGCTCGAATACGTTTATTCTCAAGGGCTTCGCCCCAATGTCGGAGCGTGAGTTCGCATATGAAGCAATATAGGCAATAAAGCCAACCCAATAATGCAAACGAAGGGAGCAGAGTGAGTATGCTGCTCCACTCGCAATGCTGCTCGGTTTGGCGAGCGAGGGTACGCCTGGCTGCTGATCAACAAAGGACCTGACACATATGGTGTCAGGTCCTTTACTGAAAAATTAAGTTTGAGCAAATAGATTGCGATAAATGCTTATGCCAGTCCAGCAGCGGTGTAAACTTTTGTGTAGCCTGCTGCAGAACGCTCGATCAATTCAGCGCTGGACGCTGTTGACGCCTCCTGCGACAAAATCTCCTGGGCAACGACGCCGGTATAGCCAATCCGCTTGAGTGCGGAGAGGAATATACCAAGATCGATAACGCCTTCGCCTGGATAAATACGGTCGTTGTCAAGGACGTCCGCAACGGCGACCGGTTTCGCGTCATTGATGTGTACATGTACGATCTGGGACGGTTGAAGGCGAAGCAATTCCTCTTCATTGCCTTCATTTGTATACCAGTGGTAGGCATCAAGCAGAAGGCCTACATTTGGTTCTCCAATCGCGGCAATCCAATCGAGTGTTTCTTCCATCGTCCACAAGAATGGATTTGCCCAGTTGGTGCGCAGATGATGTGGACCGACAAATTCAAGGCCGAGACGAATGCCGTATGCGCTCAAAATTTGTGCGCAAGTTTTGAGGCGGCGTGTCGCCAGCACCATAAAGTGAGCTGCCTTCAAGTCGGTTGAAGGCAGTACATAAGTACAGCAGGCTGTTACGCCTAGCTTTGCAGCCGCAGCAGCATCTTCGACCAATTGCTTGAGGCCTGCTTGGAAGGCTTCTTCTGTTGTCCGCCATTCGACAGATAGACCGATGGAGCCGATAACGACATTATGTTTGGCGAGAAATGCCTGAGCCGATTCCACCCCGGCAGTATTGATCCATTCAATCAATTCGGACCCGCCTGAATCGATGGCGCCGAACCCTTGCGCTGCTGCTTGCTGAATAAAATTTTCGATTGAGCCGACATCACCGACACCTGCTCGTGACAATCCTTTAATCATAGTAACCCTCCATTCGTATAATGACTGTATCCGTTTAACTTTTTTTCAGTGATTACAAATTCCAGTCAAGCTTAACTTCGTTGCCAGTGCGGGATGATTCATAGATGGCATCCAGAATCAGGTTGTTGGTCAGGCCGGACAATGCATCTGTAATCGGTTTTTTGCCGGTTTGAATACATTCGAGGAAATGACGGCTAAGTCTCATACGCTCGCCTTCGTCTTCTTCGGCACTGCTTAGTTCGACATCAAGCGGGCGATCGTACTTCTCAAGCAGCAGTTTGCCTTTGCTGCCGCGGTAGGAGGCGCCGCCTTCGCTTCCCATCAAATGAATAAACGGCGTGTTGTCCGTGTCCATGTGGACAGCCCAACTTACTTCAAGGCTTAATGTGCTGCCATCTTCCATTTTAATTAATGCTGTTGCGAGATCCTCAACATCGAATACGCCGTCCCAGTTCGGTTTGCCCCATGTGCCGATACCTTTGCGTTTAGGACCAAATTCGGCGTAGGTAGACCCATATACAGATACCGGTTTAGGATTGCCCATCAGATAGAGCGCCAAATCGACCATGTGCACGCCGATATCAATCAACGGGCCGCCGCCGGATTGGTCAGTGCGTGTAAACCATGTTCCCCAGCCAGGAATGCCTTTGCGGCGATACCAGCCTGTTTTGGCAGTATATATGTTACCCAACTCGCCACGATCCATTTGTTCTTTAATTTGCATTGGAACGGACTCGAAACGCATTTGATGCGCAACCATAAATACTTTGTCCGTTTTTTGGCTTGCGCGGTAGATGTTCAGTGCATCTTCCTTATTTAATCCCATCGGCTTTTCAATCAGGACATGCTTCCCTGCTTCCAATGCCTGGATGGCGTACGGTGCGTGGAACTGGTTTGGAACGCCAATAATGACAGCGTCTACATTTGCGCTATTGATGAGTTCTTCTGGACTGCTGTATACGGTAGCAATTCCGGCTTCCTTGGCGCGCATTTCTGCGAGTGGAAGATAAGCATCGGTAATCGCAGTGATTTCACAGTTTTCTGGTAAATTGGAAAATTGTTTGATATGAACATTACCGATATTGCCAGCGCCAATAATTCCAATTTTTGTTTTAGTGTTGCCTGCCATTTATTCAGCCTCCATCAAATAATGTCTTTGCCTATTTCATGATATAATAGCAGATAGAAAAAAACGTATCGCTTATTTCGGATTATATCCCATTTCTTCGACTAGGAGACGATTTTTTGACCTACTTTCCCAACTATTTGAAAGATTATCCGAATATGGACACCTCATCGCCGCTGCATATCAGTCTTAATACGCTGTTCAATGGATATCCTGCCCACAGGCATGATTTTTTGGAGCTTTCCTATGTTGTGGAAGGAACGGGTTCCGAGGTGATTAATGGTGTGAAGCATCCGATGCTTCCCGGCACGCTTACGTTTCTACTGCCATACCAGATTCATGAAATCATCACTTCCCCCGGCTCGAAGCTAGTGCTGTACAATTGCATGTTCAGCATGGATCTGCTGGTGAAACATACGCTTGACAGAGATCACTGGGTGATGGAGATGCTGGATAATAACGATGCCTATCCGCCGTTTCTGCAGCTGCAGGGGCGGGAAGCGGAGCGCATGCGTGAGCGGCTGGTCGAAATGATCAAGGAGTATAAGGATAACCGCCCTGGCAGGGACGCCCTATTAAAATCAATACTGACCGAAGTTCTTGTCCGGTTTGACCGCGGTCGTCGGGAGCATAAACTGACTGACACCGAGGCAGCGGCCAGGTTAAACTTCAACAGCAAATCGTGGGCGATCATCCGTTACATTCAAACCCACTTTCAAGATGAAGATTTAATGCTGTCGGCGCTGGCCGAACATTTCAGCCTGAGCGCCTCGCGCATCAGCGAGATTGTGAAAGAGACGACCGGTCAGACATTTCTAAACTTTCTCCATGATCTGCGGATAAGGCATGCCGGAAGTCTCTTGGCCTCGACAGAAATGTCCGTCATTGAAATTGCCAGCGAAGTCGGGTTTGGTTCTTACAAGACGTTCTCTCGCGTGTTCAGAGAACGGAAGAAAGTGATTCCGACAGAATATCGGCGGAATTTACAGCAGTTGAAATAAAGAAGGGAGCGCTTATGTACCGGCAGCGCTCCAGCAACTGAACCATCACGCCGACTCACATGAGGCTGGACAAAACTTGGCAAACGGATCAGCAGTGCTGCCAGTCAGCGCGTCCGCACGTGCAGCAGCAGGAAGCCGATTGCCGCTACGAGAGACAAGCCCATGGCTGTCAGGTAAAAGGACGTCTGTCCCAAATGTTCTAATACATAACCGCCCATCATTCCGCTCAATAGCCCAGCAAAACCGGTCCACACGACAGCATACAGCGCTTGACCCGATGCGCGATATTCATCTGGAATCAGCATCGTCAGATAGCGCAGGGCGGTTGAGAAGAAGATGGCAAACGAAATGCTGTGAAATCCTTGGATAAATACCGCCCAAATAGGATCTGTAATTTGCGAGAGCAGCCAAAACCGCAATACATATGCGAAGCCGGCGATGGACAGCAAGGCCAGTTCCTTGAATTTATGGCCATACTTGCCGAGCAAGAATAGCATCGGGATTTCACTTGCGGCAGACACCATCCAGGCCATCCCGATCAACGATTCGCTCGCGCCCATCTTGCTCATTGTCACCGCCAGAAATCCTTCGTTCATCCGATGAGCAGTCGATAGAATCAAGATGAGGACGAAGAAAATAACGACTTCCGGCTTGGCTACCAGCTTAAACAGGCCGGAGAAATCCATCTTTCGCAATGACCCTTGATGGTCGGTCAGCAGAAAGGACAACCCGAATGATATGGCGATGGTCAGCAAACAAACAATAATCGTTATGCTCGAATCGGTGCCTTTAAGAAACAAGCCGAACACCAGCGCTGACACGGCGAATCCAAGGGAGCCAAAAATACGTATTGACGGATAGCTGCGTCCTATATGTGGGCTGGACAGCAGGATAAGACTGTCATTCAACGTATTCATCGGCTGCTGAAAGAAATAAAACCCTGCCATAATAAAACAGACGACAACGAAATCTGAGGCAGGGATCAGAATAGCGACTGCGATTAATTGCCCAAGCAGCAGCAGTGACAGCAGCTTGCGAATCGTTCGGTATTTGTCGCTTGCAATGCCTACGATAAGATTGGCAAAAATCGACATCGCCGGGCCGATAGAATATATAATTCCGATTTGCTGTTCCGAATAGCCGCGATCATGAAAGTAGATCGGAAAGTACGAAACGATAATCGCCAAGGTGGCATAGACGGAAAAACTGAATCCTCGCAGCCGCAAGGTTTCCTGGTCGGCCTTGGGAGACACTTGAACGCCCGGAATGGTTGAATCACCGGGCGTGTTGGAATCTTTTGTCATATTGTGTTTCACTCCTGTTGTTATCTCTCTTTACCTGCCAATACCGTGTCCATTGGTTTAATATAGCGCAGCGCCAACGCCATGAAGCCGAATTCCGCTGCCATCCCTACTGATTGGGCCAGGGCGCCGATTGCGCCGTTAAGCGAAGGTCCGAGCCATACGAGCAGCAGCAGCGTAGCGACTGTAAAACTAAGATTGGCAGCCTGCGATCCGAATATCAGCTTGGTCTGACCGCGCACCATGACCAGACCGTTCAAGGCATCGAGCCATGGCATGACAAGCGTGAACAGCACGAATGCTTTCAGCACGCGCAGGCTCTCGATTTGGAGATCGCCTTGCACACCCATAATATCCCGTAGCAGAATGGTGCCAAGCGGCGAATAAGCGATGATCCCAATCAAGAGCGCAGGAACGAAACCGAGCATCAAAGTGAATTTCTGCACGGTTTTTGGATCCAGGCGATAAAAATTTAGTACGATTTGGTGAAAGTAACTGAAAAAGCTGGTAAGCAGTCCGATCAAACTGGCCGCAATTGCAAAAGAAGAGATTGCCAGCTCTGCGTTATAGGTTTTGCCCAGTATAATGTTGATGGTCGGGACAATCCAGACGGTAATCAGAGTCGAAAGCAGCAGCGGACGGTAAAACGAAAAAATCTGACCTTTGCTCTCAACGGGATGCGCTGCCACTTTCAACGGCATGGTTCGTACCAGGGATCTGCCTTCTATGTAACTTACGACAGCTTCGATAATCATGCCGAACAAAAAAATATAGGCGCCTACCGTCCCGCTGGTTACCCCTTGATGAATAAAATAAAGCGATAGCAGGTACATCCCGGCTAGCCGGATGCCCATGCCGATCGTCAGCCATTTGGTGCGCATATGATAAATGATTACGCCTTGATACAGGCAGCGCAAGCCCGAGAACAGGCTTACGAACATCAGGACCCGATAAACATTGATTACGCTGTCAACATTGTCTTTATGGACGCCGAACACACCTTGAAAGATAGCTGTGCCGAGCGGTGTGTAACAAATAAGGGCGCCAAGCGCCAGAATCGACAAAAAAACAAGCTGTGCCACGGTCAGCATGGAACGAAATGACGTCCGGTCGCGCACCAGTGCCGAACAGGTCTGGCGAAGCAGCACAGCGGGACGCTCAGTGATGGTAAGCAAACTCATGGCTATGGCGTAGCTTGCGATAACTTTCTCAGGCTCGACCGCGCGTGTCAGCGTACTGTTGATAATAACATGCGAGACCGTAACCAGACTGGCAGATACGCCTAATGGAAGAAAGAACGACCATATTGTTTTCATAGAAACGGCTTTGTGAGGTTCAGTCATAGCTGCGACTCCTTTGAAAGGATGCTTTAAACATCTGTTAAATAGTATACCATGCCTGGTCAAGGTCTGGGGTCAAGGCGATGTTTTTTTGCGGGCGCGCTTAAAAGCGCTGGATTTGTCACGTTTGAAATGGTACATTATTTGATGGAGGTTTACCATTGTGAACAACGCAATTGTATGGGATGAGCGGCTCAGTATCGCGATACCTGTATTGGAGCGGGACTGGGAAGAGTACAGTGTGAGCGAGCGTGAAGCGATTGTGGAGCGTTGGGAGCTGATTCGCGGCTCTATACCTGCCCGTGTATTCTTGCTGGAACAAGAGATCAATAGGAAACAAACGGAACTATTCAATGAGGATGACTTCGGTCGTTCATGTCAGATCAATTCGGAAATTGCCGAGTTGGCTAGTCAAATCAACGATTTGCTTATTTGGTATCGCGTTGATCAGGAGATTGAACCCCGGCGTCATCGATGACCCAAGTTCGTTTGTGGAGGACGCCATTTTGAATGAATGGATGCAATTTGAGCGTGAAGCGCCCGGAAATGCGCTGGGCTTGATGTTCCGCGTGTATAAATATGTGCTTCCCGGTGTACATGAAGAATTGGGCCGCTGGCACGGCATGGCTTCTGACATACCGGATGGGGAGCTTCGTGCGCAGGCGCTTGACAGTCTGGAAACCAAGCGATTTCACTGTGAAGGCGGCGCCATATATGCGGCAGCAAATCTTGCACAACGACATGTGATAATTCCCCTCATTGTAGCACTTCAGACAATCAGCGATTATTTGGACAACCTGTGCGATCGCAGTACCTCGCTTGATCCGGACGACTTTCGTCTGCTGCACCAGTCGATGCTTGACGCGGTAAATCCCGGCGCGGAACTGCGTGATTATTATGCGCTTCGAGATGAACGCGAGGATGGCGGCTATCTCCATGCGCTCGTGCGCACGTGCCAGTCATGCACAGCCCGACTGCCTGCCTATGAAACGGTTCGTCCCTACGTTAACCGGCTTGTTGCCCTTTACAGCGACCTGCAGGTGCACAAGCATGTGCGCCAGGACCAGCGGGAGAGCAGACTCCGCACGTGGTGGGAGGAGCGCGGTTGCGATTATATCGAGCTGCAGTGGAATGAATTTGCGGCGGCCTCCGGTTCGACGCTGGGAATGTTCATGCTGTTCCTTGCGGCTACGGATTCACGGTTATCTTCGCAACAAGCAGACGCTATCTTCCAGGCCTATTTTCCCCATGTGTGCGGTTTGCATATTTTGCTTGATTACCTGATTGACCAAGAGGAGGACCGCGAAGGCGGGGACTTGAATTTCTGCAATTATTATCCCGACTCGCAAACGTTGACAGAGCGATTCGAGTTCATTGCAGGAAGGGCGCGCAATGATGTGAGGCGGCTGCCGGCAGCCCGGTTTCATCGGATGATTATTGAAGGCTTGCTGGCGCTTTATTTATCTGATCCAAAGGCAAGAAGCCAATCCGAGGTAAGAGGGATTTCCAAAAAACTGATGAAGCGCAGTCCGATGACCCGCGTTTTTTTCTGGATTAACAGTATGTGGATTCGTGCAAGACATGCAAAAATATATTAATGAAATTTTGGAAGGATGGTTCAAATGTCAGCAGTTAAATCGATTGCCGTCTTGACAAGCGGCGGAGATTCACAGGGAATGAATGCTGCCGTGCGCGCAGTCGTTCGCAGCGCCCTGTATCATGGTCTTGAAGTTTATGGAATTCAAAGAGGATATCAAGGACTGATCAACAATGATATCCGTCCGATGGATTTGCGCAGTGTAGGTGATATTATTCAGCGCGGAGGAACGATTCTGCAAACAGCTCGCTGCAAAGAATTTTTGACTCCGGAAGGCCAGCAGCGCGGAGCGGAAATTTTGCGGGAACGTGGTATTGACGGCCTGATCGTGATCGGTGGGGACGGTTCTTACCAAGGCGCGAACAAGCTTAACAAGCTTGGCATCAAGACGATGTGTTTGCCGGGAACGATCGATAATGATATCCCGTTTACTGATTTTACCATTGGATTCGACACTGCGGTCAGCATCGTTGTCGATGCGATCAACAAGCTGCGCGATACGATGACTTCGCATGAACGCTCGTCGGTCGTTGAGGTAATGGGACGCCATTGCGGCGATATTGCCTTGTATGCAGGGCTCGCAAGCGGTGCAGAAACAATTATCGTTCCGGAAGTTTCTTATGATCTGAATCAGGTGGCCGCGCGTATGCAGGACAACTTCCAACATGGCAAGCGACACAGTATCATTCTCGTTGCAGAGGGCGCAGGCAAAGGCGAGGAAGTTGCCGCCGAGATTACGGCGCGCAACGGCATCGAGCCGCGTGTCACTGTGCTTGGTCATATCCAGCGGGGAGGCACGCCTACCCATAATGATCGCATTCTGGCCAGCCGGCTCGGGGATTACGCCGTGCGGAAGCTCATTGAGGGCGATTCCGGCAAGTCGGTTGGCATTATTAAAGGAGAGTTTGTGGCGACTGCAATTGACACGGTGGTGCAAACGAAGAAGGCATTTAACATGGATTTGTACGAACTGGCTTCCCGCTTGTCGCAATAATGAAAACGGGGCCGGAACAAGGGGCGTTGTGTGCGATGTAATCTGCATACGGCGCCTTTGCTGTAGCCGCCTGTGAGGAGCAGATTGCTCAGGCAAGGCACTGGGGATGCAGATCGAAATCATACAGTGGGAGATGAGTCGGAATGAAGATCGCTATATTGGCTGGGAGCAATCGAAAGCAGTCCACCAGCACAATGCTGGCACGTTATTTGCAAAGTTACATTGAGCGCAAAGGTCATCTTGTCCAGTTTATTGATTTGCATCAAACACAGCTTCCGCATTATTCGCCGGATGAGGATGCGTCACAGTATGAAGCTGTGTTGCATATGCAATCCGAAATCCGGTCAGCGGATGCGGCAATTCTGTGTTCGCCTGATTACCATGGCAGTGTTTCCGGTGTGCTGAAAAATGCGCTTGATTATTTGGATGCGGAACATTTTGACGGGAAGGCGGTGCTGTCGGTCACCTCTTCGGGGGGAGCTGTCGGCGTCAGTCCGCTGCAGCAGCTGCAGACGATCGTACGCAACGTACATGGCATCAATTGCCCCGAATGGCTGTCCATCGGCGGAGAGCAGCGACGCTTTGACGAGAACGGGGCGCCTCAAGATGCGAGGGTGCTGGCAAGAGTAGAGCGGACACTGAATTATTTTCTTACGTTGGCAGGCAAACTGCGCGGGATATAAGGGCAACTGCACAGCTGGTCTTGGCAGCAGGGGCAACGCTGCCGCAGGTGGACGAAAAAAGCGGGAACGATTAATCGTTCCCGCTGCTTTTAATGCAATAATACTTGCTTTTGAATTTCATAAATGCTGTGCTGAACAATTTCGATCGCGTCTTCCGGTTCCAGTACCGCCAATCCGTCGCGCAGCACAATATTCATTTGCAGTTCACGCTGCGTCAGGAATGGCACCAGTTCGGGCACCAGCTTCTCGACAATCCGCGATAGCGCTACAGTTTGCATATCCATCGAACAGTCACCCTTTCCTCGAAATTTTTCAAAGAAAACAGGTAAAAGCTATGGCATGAAACGTAAACCTTGTCGGGATGCTTACATTATAACAGGATCATTCGGAAAAACAAAGCAATCGGCAGGAAAATCCATATTTGTCCTGCCAATCCTCCCGCTAACGCAGCGAACGTGGCCGGCAGCCGCGTTAGCGGCTTGCATCAACGGCTCAGCTTCAGCCCTTCGGCTTGCGAAAATCGCCTATTACACCGACGGTCTCCACTACATTGACGAATGCGCCGGGATCAAAGGCGATAACCGTCTTGCGGAGCTCTGGGAGCTCATACCTTGTTGTTACCGTCATTAGCATGTCCTTTTCCGTTGAAGAGTAAGCGCCGCGTGTACGGATAATAGTCACACCCCGCGGCTTGGTTAACAGCTTGTCCAGCAGTTTGTCCGTTTCATTGGTCACAATAAAGGCGGTAACTTTCACATGCCTGATATGTATCATATCCACTAGCTTGCCCGCAGCGAACATGGAAAGCATGGAAAACATCGCCGCATCCCAGTCGCCCGTCAACAACCCTAAGGCAACGATGACAAGGCCATTAAGCCAAAAGATAAGCATGCCGACAGGCAGATCGCGCCGCCGTGTCACAATCGTCGCAATAATATCAAAGCCGCCTGATGATCCGCCATTGCGAAGCGCCAGTCCGCTGCCGATTCCGATAATGACGCCGCCGAACACGGCGCCAAGCAGCGGCTCACCGGCGAGCGGTTTGACAGGAATAAGCTGCAGCCACAGTGTTGTACTTACGACAGAAACGATGCTCCAGGCAATGAAAGGGCGGCCAAGCGACAGAAATCCCCAAAGTAGAATCGGGAAATTAAGCGCAAAATATAGCCAGCCGATGTTGCTCCCAGTCATGTAGCCGATAATCATTGAAATTCCCGACACGCCTCCGCTAAGCAGACCATGAGGCACCAATAACAGATTGAAGCCGACCGCGACAAGAAAAGCGCCTAAAACCATATTTGCCAGCACGCCGGCATTGCGCAACAATTGCATGTATTCACATCCCAGCGATTGCGAAAGCATTTTTGACTGCTTTCGATATTTACCCTTTAGCATTTGTAAAAGTAGGTGACTGGTATTCATATGAATATTTGTGCTATAATAAATTATGATACCTGCCACGTTCAGTTTAGGCAGTTGTTTATGATTCGTATGCTCTATATGTGAAGGAGTTTGAAGAAGTTTGAAAACATTTGCTGAATTTGGCTTGGAAACTAAAGTGTTGCAAGCTATCACCGAATTGGGATTCGAAGAATCGACCCCGATTCAGGACAAATCGATCCCGATTGCGCTAACAGGCAAGGACTTGATTGGTCAGGCTCAAACAGGAACAGGGAAAACCGCAGCTTTCGGTATTCCGATGATTAACAAAATCCCTGTAACAGAAGACCGCATTGTTGCCTTGATTATGACGCCTACACGGGAGCTTGCCATTCAGGTGGCTGAGGAAATTGGAAAACTTTCCCGATACAAAGGCACGCGCTCGCTGCCGATTTACGGTGGACAAGATATCGGCCGTCAAATCCGTGCATTGAAGAAGCGTCCTCAAATCATTATCGGCACACCTGGACGTCTGCTAGACCACATTAACCGTAAAACGATTCGTTTGGATGATGTGCAGACAGTTGTGTTGGATGAAGCGGACGAAATGCTGGATATGGGCTTTATGGATGATATTCAGGCTATTCTTAAGCTGGTACCGGAAGAGCGCCACACAATGTTGTTCTCTGCGACAATGCCGCCGAACATTCAAAGGCTTGCACAACAATTCCTTAAAGAGCCTGAGCATGTTTCCGTCATTCCTAAGAACATTACGGCGCCTTTGATCGACCAGGCTTACATTGAAATTCACGAAAGACAGAAATTTGATGGCCTGAGCCGTTTGCTGGATATGGAGTCGCCTGATCTGGCTATTATTTTCGGACGTACAAAGCGTCGTGTCGACGAGCTGAGCGAAGCGCTACAGAAGCGCGGTTATTCTGCAGAAGGTTTGCATGGCGACCTTTCCCAGAATCAACGCGACAATGTTATGCGCAAGTTCCGTGACGGCAGCATTGACGTACTGGTTGCTACGGATGTCGCTGCGCGTGGACTTGACGTTTCCGGCGTAACGCACGTTATCAACTTTGATTTGCCGCAGGACCCTGAGAGCTATGTTCACCGTATCGGCCGTACAGGGCGTGCGGGTAAAGAAGGCACTGCATGGTCTTTCGTTACTTCCCGTGAAATCGATCATCTCCATTTCATTGAGAAAGTAACGCGTCAGCGGATTACCCGCAAGCCGCTTCCTAGCATGGCGGAGGCTATTGAGGGCAAACAGCGTCTTACAGCAGAGCGGTTGCTTGAAATCGTTCAAGAAGAAGATTCCCAAGAATACAAAGGTACTGCGATTCAATTGCTTGATCGCTACGACTCTGTTCAGCTGTTGGCAGCTGCGTTGAAATTGCTTACCGGTGAGAAGAAGGATGTCAATATCGAATTGACGCCTGAAGATCCGATCCGTGCTAAGAAACGCAGACCGGATGTACGCTCCAGCGGACGCCGTTTCTCAGGCGGACCATTCGGAAGCGGCAGCCGCAGCGGCGGAAGCAGCAGTGGATCATCGCGTGGACGCGATTACCGCGGCAACAGCAGCAGTGGCGGCGGCTACAAAGGTGGAAGCAGCCGCGATTCAAGCAGTCGTGGACGCAGCAGCAGCAGTGAAGGACGCAGTGATTATCGTGGTGGAGACAGCAGCCGCAGGCCGCGCAGTTCCTCCGATGATTATGTAAACAAGTAAAAGGATGACCGGGATGTTCCGCATAGCCGTGGCTCCGGATATTGGGCCGGAATGCGAAAATCCCGGTTTTCGTCATGTCAATATGGGCTCGGCCTTTGAGGCCGGTTGTTCATATTGGCTGAGAAATGATAACGTTTTCTGCAGGGGGGATCAGCATGGAGATGAGAGGCCTTATGGGAGGCTTTTACAAAATTTCCGAATGGATTATGCGGTTGTCGGTGACCAATTTGCTTTGGATAATTTGTTCCTTGCCTTTTGTGTTCTTTCTGGCGACTGCGCTGTTCATGTCAGGAGATAGTGAAGGCCAACTGATGGGTGGGTTAATTCTTACGGCAATTGTTGCGCCGTTTACCTTCTTTCCGGCGACAGCGGCGCTCTACTCAGTAGCGCGAAAGTGGGTCATGGGGGATGTCGATGTACCGCTGCTTAAAACCTTTTTCCGAGGTTATAAGGAGAATTATCTCCAGAGTATGTTCGGGGGCATTCTGTATACGATCCTGCTCGTCATCATGTTCGTGGATTACCGCGTATATTTGAATGAATTGCAGTCACTGCAAATTCTGTCTTTCGTGTTCATCGGCTTGATCTTCTTGCTGTTCGTCTCCATGTTCAACTATTTTTCCATGATGGTTCACTACCACATGAAGACGTTTCAATTGCTCAAAAATGCCATCTTGATCACGA
Organism: Paenibacillaceae bacterium; assembly: GCA_004134985.1. Taxonomy (GTDB): domain Bacteria; phylum Bacillota; class Bacilli; order Paenibacillales; family Paenibacillaceae; genus Paenibacillus_D. The sequence continues at coordinate 127,380 of REGQ01000009.1, forward strand.
TTGGCCGGCCTTTCCGGTCATTGTCAACTGTGCTCATGAGCGGTGCGGTCGTTTTCTTCAGCATGCAGTTCACGTTTCTCATCCCGTTTTTCATGGGAAGCTTGATTGCGGTAGCATCTTTCTACAATTTCCATCTGATTTACCTGAAACTGCAGGATCAGCTTGAGAAAGCAGCACAGGAAGAAAGTGAAAAAGAAGAGGATGAAGATGACAAGCTGGAGCGTGATTTGATGGAAGGTGCGCGCGACGATGCCGCCGATCAAAGAAAATGACGTGACCATTGGTTTACTTTTGTACACAAAGCGTCTATAATAATCATTACATCCTGCGGTGTTCGTTACGGCTTTACGTTGTTTTGAACCAATGGCTGTTTCACGGGAGTTCTATATCGAAGCGTAGCTGTCATGCCCCCGAAAAGGGACTTCAAAATCGCTTCTGCGGACACCCACCTGCGAAAGCGGGTTCTGAAACATGTGAGTCGGACGGCATCGGCGGGTTTTAATTTTTATGCAAGCATAGGATTGCGTGCTGCATATCTATGGCGGACTACGGTTTAAGTGACCTGCGGGTCTGAAGCGTATACAATTGTTGTACTTGAAAGCTGGCTCCACTTTACGGAATTGTGCATACATACATACATAGACGTCGGAGGGGGAGATGATCGTTGCTAAAGCGGACGCTGATCGGGCTGCTGCGCAGTTTCGAACAGACAGGTGATAAAGCGAAAGATCCTTTACTGAAATCCCATGTTTACAAGCTATCCAAGGATAAGGCCTGGGAAGAAATTGTATCCACGTTGAAGAAGATGCAGGGCTACAAAGTACTTCATGAAGTCATTTCTGTCGGAGAGATCGTCGTAGAGAAGCGGACGGTAACCGGGAGAACGATGGACATAACGGTGTCGGTTATCAGTATTAATCCGGTAACAACAGCGGTCGATATCTATTCCGCATCACGCGGTTCTTTCGGGGATCTTGGTTCGAACTATCGTGTTATCCTTGACATCTACCGTGTGCTTGATAAGAAACTCACTACTTACAAAGTAACGTCCTAATCCTTCAAATAATAAAGCGAGCCAGGGCGACCTCGGCTCGCTTTATTTGTGGAAATTTAGATCTATGACTTGTGGTTATAGTTACAGCAGTTCTTTAACTGCGGCAATTGCCTGCTCATAGTCAGGGTGGTCGGTCATTTCTTTTAATACTTCAACGTATTGAATCGTATCGTTGCTGTCAATGACGAAGATCGCACGCAGATCCAGCTTCAGTTCTTTAATCAGCACGCCGTATGAAGCGCCGAAATTGTTGTCTTTATAGTCGGAGAGCAGAACGACCTTATCGACGCCTGCAGCGCCACACCAGCGCGCCTGAGCGAAGGGCAGGTCAACACTGACAGTGAGAATTACGACATCGTCGCCGAGTTTGGCGGCTTCTTCATTAAAACGGCGGGTTTGGGCATCGCAAACCCCGGTGTCAATTGAAGGTACGACGCTGATCAGTTTTACTTTACCTGCATAATCTTGAAGAGAAACAACATCAACCAGTGATTTGTTTAATTGGAAATCAGGCGCTTTGTCGCCTTTCTTAAGTTCCGGTCCGATCAAAGTAATCGGGTTGCCTTTAAGGGTGGATGCACCAGTACGTTCTTGTGTCATAATAATAGAATCCTCCTCATGATTTGTGGTATGCTTTCCCGATTCATTATAATCGTTTATAAACAGGGTTGTCCAATTAATGGTGCTGAAAGGGTGTTGACGGTGGTTTTTTTACGGTATGAAAGTTTTCGTTCGTATTTGCGGCTTTATCCTGTCACTTCGGTGCTGCTTGCCATTAACTTGATCATGTTTTTGCTGACAGAGTTTATGGGCGGATCAACTGATAATGAAACCTTGTATAGATTTGGTGCTTTCTCCCAATGGATCGGTGATCCTTATGGATTTGAAGAGCCATGGCGCTACATTACCTCCCAGTTTTTGCATATCGGTTGGCAGCATTTATTGTTCAACTGCTTCTCACTCCTCGTGTTTGCGCCGCCACTGGAGAGGCTGCTCGGGAAAGTGAAATATTTGCTGTTGTATTTGGTTTGCGGTATTGGAGGAAACCTGTTAAGTGCCTATGTGACAGCATCAAAATGGTCTGAAGGGACAATGCCCATTATTCATTTGTCTGCTGGCGCCTCAGGAGCCATATACGGGGTGTTCGGTGCTTACTTGTACCTGGCGCTGCTGCGCAAGCACACCTTGGATGATGCGTCCCGCAAGACAGTATTTACAATTCTGATTATCGGTTTAATCTATTCCATTCTGATGCCATCGATTAACATTATGGCGCATATTGGCGGTTGTTTTACCGGGTTTATGCTGCATGGCCTGCTGGCTCGCAGAAAGTTCAAGTAATTCCCCTGGAAGGGGCGAGGAGACGAAAGCATGGAGTTGCGACAACTGTACTATTTCGTGAAAGTGGCTAAGAAAGAGCATGTTACCCAAGCGGCGGAGGAGCTTCATGTAGCCCAATCAGCGGTCAGCAGGCAGATTCATCAGCTGGAAGAGGAATTGGGTGTGCAGTTGTTCTTGCAAAAGGGGCGGAATGTGCAGTTGACACCGGCTGGGCAGTTGTTTTTAAAGCGTGCGGAAGTGATCCTCGGGGACTTGGAACGGGCGGTATTGGAAATCCATGAATTTATGGACCCGTATTTGGGTGAGATTCGGCTTGGATTTCCGCACAGTTTGGGTATCCAACTGATCCCGCAGGTTGTTTCGGAGTTTCGCAAGCTTCACCCCAACGTAAAGTTCAAATTCAAGCAAGGGATGTACCCCTCACTCATACGTGAAATTGTGAAAGGCGAAGTTGATATTGCCTTTATTTCGCCGTGTCCACAGCAGCATGAGCAGGTTATCGGGGAAGTGCTGCTCACAGAAGAGCTGTATGCAGTCGTGCCGCCCAATCATATCCTCGCCAGGGAGAGCACGATCCGGCTTGACGCACTTGCCAATGAGAAGTTTGTATTGTTCAGTGAAGGGTATTCATTGCGTCCTATCGTGTGGGAAGCTTGTCTGGAAGCCGGCTTCACGCCTGAGATCGGGTTTGAAGGCGAAGAAACGGAAACCATCCGCGGTTTGGTTGCGGCAGGGATGGGCGTCAGTCTGCTTCCTGAGATGGCTTTGTACCCTGCAGGCGGTCAGTTGATGCCGGTTAAGGTGAAGGTGACATCGCCCCGTGTGACGCGTACAATTGGCTTGATAAGACGTTCCAATCAAAAAATGCCGCTGGTCGCTCAGGTGTTTCACAAATTTTTGCTGGAGTTTTTTAAGAAGCGCCGAGAAAGTTGAATAATTCGTTAACAAAAGGCTTCTCTGTCCACGGACAGAGAAGCCTTTTGTGATGTTTGAAATATTCAATAGTATTGATCTGATTTCAGTTCCCGCTTATTGACGGTTGGAATTCGTAAAGATCATAATGAATTTCAGTAGTTGCAGAAAAGAAATCAGTGCTGCCGCAACATAGGTGAGAGCAGCTGCATTGAGAACCTTCGCTACGCCGCGCTCTTCCTCATTCGTCACATACCCTTCGGAGATCATAATATCGCGCGCTCTGCTGCTGGCGTTAAATTCAACCGGGAGTGTTACGAGCTGAAAAGCGACTGCTGCGCTGAAGAATACAATTCCGAGTCCGAGCAACCCTGTTACATTAAACAGAATACCGGCAATGAGCAGAAAGGGGGCAGCTCCAGAAACCAGGTTAACAACCGGAAACATTCGATGGCGCAATACGAGCATCGGGAAGTGTACTTTATGCTGAATTGCATGTCCTACTTCATGGCAGGCAACAGATACGGACGAAATAGAGCTGCCGTAATAGACTTTTTCCGACAATCTGACGATGCGATTGATCGGATCGTAATGGTCGGAGAGCTCACCCTGTACAGGCTCGATTGGGACATCGTGCAGTCCGTTTGAATCAAGCATGTGCCTTGCTGCCTGAGAACCGCTTAAACCTCTCATTGTCGGAACATCAGACCATTTTGCAAAGGTACCCTTTACACGGAATTGCGCCCAAATCGAGATAATAAAAGCTATGATAATCAGAAAGTCAAGGGGGTAATACACTGTTGCTCGCCTCCATTTCCAAATTTATCTTATAAAAATGGACCTTTGCCAAGCAGAAGCATAAGTGCTTCGATGCAGGCCGCAGTCTGGGGCATTAGCTTTTTGACAACATGCTGAGCTTGCTGTGGTTTCAACTGATCGATGACAGGTTCAAACTCCTTTACTTCCCTCCGCAGCTTCTCAAGCTGGAGCTGCAGATCAGTCAATTTGCGTGACACATCTTCCTCCGCAGCGACTTTGCTCCATTGATTGAGTGTCATCTTGATTTCGTCTAATGTATATTTCTCCGTTTTCATTTGTTCAATACGTCTCAGGCGGGTCAAAGTTTCGTCGCTGTACAAACGGTAATTTTTGGCCGATCGCTTCTCTGGATGCAACAATCCAATAGATGTGTAAAAATCAATCGTTCGCGGACTAACATTGGCTTTCTTCGCTAACTCGCCGATCCGATACAAAGGATTATCACTCATATTCGTCTCCTTCCTCGAATCCCTGTCTATCATTATATTATCTATGATACAGAATATAGAACCATACAGTCAAACGTTGTGCTTTCCATATTCTTAACATCCTGTGAACAATGCGATCATTAACAACAACAAAAAAGCGGCTTAATTATATTGATAGAAATAATGCCATCAGTTTGAAAGTTGATAAAACACGAAATATAACTATGAAAAACTCCTTATTAGTGCTATAAAAATCTTTAATTCCTAACATTAAAAAGTTATTTTATAACGAACGTTTGATTTTTAATAAGTTTTTTTGAATTATTTTTAAAAATATATTGTCAAATCGATTCATTCTGACTATAATGACATTAAGTCTTTCTTAGGATGTTAGAAAACATTACATTAGGGAGTGGTCACTGTGGTCAAGAAAGTAATATTAACATTAGGTGCATTGTCGCTTTTGTTCCCGGCAATGGCTTCTGCGGAAGCTCCATCTACAGAAATGATCAGTATCGGAATTAACTCGTTATGGGTTATGGTGGCCGCAGTACTTGTTATCCTGATGCAAGGCGGATTTATTCTGCTTGAAGCCGGTTCGACAAGAATGAAAAATGCTGGCCATGTCGCTGGCAAAACGATTTTCACTTTCGGTCTTGGTTCATTAATTTATTGGGCAATCGGATATGGCTTTGCTTTTGGCGGGGACGGGAATTTATTCATCGGCATCGGTGATTTCTTCTATAGTGCTCCTACAGTTTTTGGTGAAGGAGATGGTGTGGCGACTTCAATCTTCTTCGTATTCCAGCTAGCGTTCGCCACGATCTCGCTGTCTATCGCTTGGGGTGGATTCGCTGAACGGGCTAAACTGTCATCTTATCTGATCTTTACGATTGTTTTTGTCGGTATCATCTATCCGATTGTAGCTCACTGGATTTGGGGCGGCGGCTGGCTGGCTGACGGCGCACAAGATTTTGCAGGCTCGACAGTCGTTCACTTGTCTGGCGCCATGGCAGCTTTGGCAGCGACGATTTTGTTGAAGCCACGGATTGGCAAATTCAATAAAGATGGCTCCTCTAATCAAATTTTAGGTCATAACCAAGTATTCACGGCTTTGTCTGTACTCCTCCTTTGGGTAGGGTGGTTCGGCTTCAATGCGGGAAGTGCGCTTGAAGTAGGCGAAGGATTCTTCGGATATGTAGCTTTCAATACACAATTGGGCGCGGCTGCAGGTGCGGTAGCAGCTATGCTGATTTCATGGATGATCCTTGGAAAATCCGACATTACGACGATGCTTAACGGCGCATTGGCCGGATTGGTAGCAATAACAGCCTCCTGTGCTTTCGTCGATCCTTGGGCTGCTGTTGTCATCGGCTTGCTTGCTGGACTGCTCGTATTCTTCAGTCAGAAGTTTTTTGAGAAAATGAAAATCGACGATCCAATCTTCGCACTGTCAGTGCATGGCGCGGCAGGAGTCTGGGGTACGCTTGCCAACGGTTTGTTCGCAACACCTGAGCTTGTGGAAATTAACGGTGTGGGCAAAGCGGGCTTGTTCTACGGCGGTGGAATTGACCAACTGTGGGTACAATTTTTAAGTGTTGTTGTATGTGGCGCATTTGTGTTCGTTGTTTCCTTTATCGTACTGGCAATTATTAAGAAAGTAATGGGCTTCCGTATTTCGGAGGAACAAGAGATTATCGGTCTGGATTTGAGCGAGCACGGCGCTTACGGCTATCCGGAACAAATGAAAAAAGCTCAACACAACCTTAATAGCTAAAGAAAGTATATGAAAAAAGGGAGTGAGCGCTGCATGACTGATCCGGGATGGCAGCAGCACGATCAGTTGATCGCTTCTACAGAGCAGATCTCTGAGCTGCGCAAACTGCGGGACCGATTGCAGAATCAAATCGAAGCTTTGCTCCCTTCAATGGCTGTCGAACAATATTACACGCAATTAAACGGAATGCATGATGCTTTGATCAAACAAGCCATTGTGCTCTCGGAAGCGGAGATGGGGCGGAGGGGGAAGGGTTCTCCCCCTGTGCCCTACGCTTATTTATTGTTCGGCAGTGGAGGAAGAGCGGAGCAAACATCCTCCAGCGATCAGGACAGCGGAATTATCTATGGCGACCTGCCTGAATTGGGTGATCAACGGGCTGTTGATGCGTACTTTCAAGAACTGTCCGACTTGATTGTACAAAGCCTGGTTGAGCTTGGATACCCGCCTTGCGACGGAAATGTCATCAGTTCGGACGATCGCTGGCGGCATTCGCTCAGTGGATGGAAGGCGCAGCTTGACCAATATTTTGCCAATCCGGAATGGGAACTGGTTCGACACTTGTTGATTGTTGCTGATGGACGCAGAGTGTACGGCAGTGAAGAACTCGTCAGACAATTAATGGATCATTTCTACTCTGATATGCTTAGAAACCCGATCATTATGCGGAGAATGCTGGATAATACTGTTCGCCATAAAGTGCTGCTTGGCCTGTTTGGACAATTGCTGACAGAGCAGTATGGCGAGGAGGCGGGGAGCGTTGATATTAAGTATGGCGCCTATATTCCGATGGTCAATGCGATCCGGATGATGGCCGTACAAAGCAGATGCCGTGCAACGTCTACCCTGGCACGAATTGCTGCTCTGGCGGAGGCGGGAGTGATTACTGAATTGGAAGCCGCAATCTACACGTCGGTTTTTCGCTTTTTTCTTTCGCTCCGCTTGATGACGACAGAGCTAACGGCAGAAGGCCATTATGCCAATAGCGGCAAGTTGGCTACAAGTCGGCTGAGCAAACCTTTAATTGAGGAATTAAAAGCTGGGCTGCGGGTTGGAAAGAAGCTGCAGCGGCGGGTATACAAACAAACGATAAGCAGGCTTTAGGGAATGCAAGCGGAGGCGGGTGGCAATGAAACAGCAGCGAGGCGTTGGGAGAATGTGGCATTTATACAAAATGGGCGGCTTGACGCCAGCAATCGCCTCCATGATGGGCGTACAAAACGCACAGCAAATGGCTTTTATTCGCGCTGCAAGCAAAGAACAGCGCAATTTGTCACAGCTTGATCAGCCGCTGCGTGAATTGGAAGTCGTTGTTTTTGACCTTGAGACAACGGGATTCTATCCTTATAATGGCGATGAGATTATTTCAATTGGGGGAGTGCTGCTGCGCGGCGAACACCTGGAAAAGAGTGAGACGTTCTATAGTCTCATTAACCCGCGCAGGAAAGTCCCCGCACATATTACCGCGTTAACAGGCATCACGAATGAAATGGTTGCGGATGCGCCTGACCTGATGACGGCGCTGCATAATTTCATGGAATTTGTGGGCAAGCGGGTGCTGATTGCACATGGCAGCGGACATGATAAGCAGTTTCTTAATGCGGCGTTGTGGCGAACTTCTAAAGTCAATCTCACCCACCGGGTGCTGGATACGATGATGGTTGCCAAGTGGCTTGAGCCGAAGCGGGACAACTACGGACTCGATGAGCTGCTGGAAGGCGCGGGAATAAGCATCACTCACCGCCATCATGCGCTGCATGACGCTTTAATGACGGCAGAATTATGGCAGCAATACTTAAAACGTATTTTTCTCAAAAATATTACGACGCTCGCTGACTTATATGCCTATTTAAGCAAACATTAAAAACCTACAACAGAAAGCCACCCCTGCTTGTCATCGCCAGGCAGGGGTGGCTTTCTTATGCGGTATCGCCGGCGTGACGCGGCGGTTTGACGAAGATTAGCACGATCAAGAAAGAGATGAGGGAAAGAGCGGCCACGGCACCGAACAGCAGTGGAATCGAGGAGGATGCCAGCCAGCCGAAGATCGGCGGACCGAAGGCGACACCCAGAAAGCGCAAGCTGCTGTAAAGCGACGTAATCATCCCGCGGTGTGCGCGATCGACTGAACCGGTAATTAGTGTATTGATACAGGGGAGCAGCAATCCGGTGCCGATGCTGGAGATGGTCAGCAGCGTGATCAGGACATAAATCGGGCGGTGAAGCACAATGGCTCCGGCCAGCGCGGCTGTGGAAGCGAGCAAACCGGTATTCATCAGAATACGCATAAGCAGCCCATTATTTTTAATTACCCTACCCGTTATATAGGCGGTTATCACAAGGCCAAGCAGCGGGATGGCAAGTACGCCCCCTTTGGCAACGCCATCGATGCTATAGGGCTTTTTCTCCAGCAGGTCAGACAAAAAGAACAATACGCCGAATAAATTGAACAAAGCGAGCGAACCTGCCCCAAACGCAGGAATCAGCCATTTGCCTTGTTGCTGGAATACTTGTTTGACTTGGCCAATATACTTGGCAAGCGGGATTGGCGGCTGCTCATTCTTAGGTTCCTTAATCATGAACCACATCGCTGCAAATGAAAGCGCGCAGAACAATGGAAAGGCAAAAAATGCGGCGTACCACACAATAAGGGCGAGCAATGAGCCGATAATCGGGCTGATTACTTTGCCAGTACCGTTGGAAGCCTCGATGAGTCCGAGCGCTTCGCTTTCTTCTCCGTCCTTGTACAAGTCCCCGACCAGTGCCATCGCAATGGGAGCTGTACCAGCCGCTCCAAGACCTTGCAATGCTCTGGCAGCAATAATAACGCCGTAGGACCCCCAGATGGCTCCGAGGCCGGCAAGCACCCCTGCGGCGCCATAAACCGCCAGTGACGGCAAGATAACGGCTTTGCGTGAATAGCGGTCGGAAAGATAACCGGCAATGGGTATGAAAAGTCCGGCTGTGACCGAAAATAGAGTAATTATCAGGCTGGCTTGGAGATGGCTGATTTTCAGTATCTTTTCCATGTCGGGAAGGATGGGAACAAGCATGGAATTGCCAAGCACGAGCACAAGCGGTACTGTGGCGAGCGCTGTATAGGCGGACCATTTGCTGGCGCCGCTTTGCTTTTGGTTTGATGACGAAGCTTGCTTGGTTGATTTAGGCACGGGAAGAGGCTCCTTCACAGTTCACAAGTTTGTAAGGGTTAATGTGCCCGCTTGGTTGAGCTTCAATTCCTGTCCATGTTATGATGAGGTAGAGCGGAAAGAGGTTGATATTTAATGAAGCGAACCGTCACAATTATAATTATTACGGCTGTGCTTGTCCTGCTGGCTGTTTATCAAAATAATGAAAAGCAGGAGGCTGCAGCAATGCAGGCGGCAGAGACGAAGCCTGCGATTGGTTTTGCTGCGCCAGCATTTGAACTGACAGCGATAGACGAACAAACTTATCGTGTTGGCGGTGAGCGGGATAAGCCGCTGCTGCTTAACTTCTGGGCTTCCTGGTGCGGACCATGCGAGCTTGAAGCGCCTGATTTGCAGGAATTGTACGAAACGTTCGGAGACAGGATCGACTTGTACGGGGTGAACGCAACGTCTTATGACAGAGAGCGTATGGCAAGGGAATTTGTCGATTCATTCGGTCTTACTTTTCCGATCCCCATGGATCGGGAAGGCGTTGTCGCGAACCAGTACAGAGTAATCTCCTTTCCAACGACGCTGTTGATTGACCGGGAGGGTATTATTAGGGAACGGATTCCGGGTGTCATCACCAAGCAGGAATGGGAGCGTAAAATCCGCAAATGGATCGAATAGCAACAGACAAGAAAAAAACTGTTTTCCAAGTGGAAAACAGTTTTTTTTGCTGCAGAGCGCCAGAAGTGGCTGACTGCCAACACGTATCGCCCCGTCGCCTGCTGGGAGCTGCGTGCGGTGCAGAAATTGTTAATGATTAACAAGCCCTAACCGCTCCCGCATCAAGTTTGGTGTACTGGCGTCCTCTTGCTTGACGGAATTAAGCAGTGCGTAGCGAATACTGTCTACCAGCGCTTCCCAACTGGCTTCGATAATGTTGCTCGATACACCTACCGTGCTCCAGGTATTTTTGAAGTCCGTCGATTCAATCAACACCCGCACCTTGGCTGACGTGGCATCATTTTCGTCAATGACCCGAACTTTGTAATCCGAGAGATGAATGTCCATAATGCTTGGATAGTAATGCATCAGCGCCTTGCGCAGCGCATTGTCCAGCGCATTCACAGGCCCGTTGCCCTCGGCAGCCGTATAGACGGTCTGTCCATCCACTTTAATTTTGACAATGGCTTCCGATACCATAGCCCCTGCTGTTTTCTCCACCAGCATCTTGAACGATTCCAGCGTAAAAATTTCTTTGGTCTGTCCGAAAGCTTCCCTCAGCAGCAGTTCAAGGGAGGCATCTGCCCCTTCAAACTGGTAGCCGTGATGTTCCAGGTCTTTGATTTTATCAATAATCTCTTTTGTTTTTTCATTATTGGCATGTACATCAAGCCCAAGTTCTTTGGCTTTGGAAATAATATTGCTTTGACCAGCAAGCTCGGACACAAGCACACGCTGTTTGTTGCCGACTAGCTCTGGTGCAATATGCTCATAGGTTTTCGAATCCTTCATAATTGCCGAGACGTGAATGCCGCCTTTATGTGCGAAAGCGGCATTGCCGACATAAGGCTGGTTGACTGGCATGACGACGTTGGCAATTTCGCTGATGTAGCGAGCTGTCTTGGTCAATTGCGCAATCTGGTTGTCGCTGATGCAGCGGTAGTTCATCTTGATCTGGAGGTTAGGAATAATCGAACACAAATTGGCATTGCCGCAGCGTTCCCCATATCCATTAATGGTCCCCTGAATCTGGCGTGCGCCAGCTCCGACGGCAGCCAGTGTATTGGCGACAGCAAGCTCGCAGTCATTGTGGGTGTGAATGCCGATCGGAGCAGTCAGTTCATTGTTCACACGGGACACGATCTCATGAATTTCGTTAGGCAGCGTGCCTCCGTTCGTATCGCACAGCACGATCCAGTCTGCGCCCGCATCCTGTGCACTGCGCAAGGCCGCCAAAGCATAATCGGGATTATGCTTGTAACCATCAAAGAAATGCTCGGCATCGTAAATGGCTTCCATGCCGTTTTGCTTCAAAAAGGCGAATGAATCGTAGATCATTGCCAAATTTTCTTCAAGTGTCGTTTGCAGCGCGGTATGCACGTGAAAATCCCATGATTTCCCTACAAGCGTCGCGGCTGGCACGCCTGATTCTACAATTCGCAACAGACTGACATCCTGGCTGGCCACGCTGTTTTTGCGCCGCGTGCTGCCGAAGGCCGTCACTTTGGCCGACAGGTTCAAGTTTTTTGCTCTTGTAAAAAATTCAATGTCTTTGCTGTTGCTCCCCGGATTGCCGCCTTCAATATAATGAACGCCAAGAGCATCAAGCTTCAGGGCGATTTTGATTTTATCATCCGCCGATAAGCTGATACCTTCACCTTGCGTACCGTCCCGCAATGTCGTATCAAATATCGAAATTACATTAGTCATCAGAGGTTCCTCCTTCTAATTCACACCATTAGCAAAACATAATTACATTATTATATCACTTGTTCGGGGGAAAGTAGAGGGTTGCCCCTGCTTTTTTTGAAATGACAAGGATTTACATCGTTCGCGTACTATGCTGCCTGGTCAATTATTTTTCCTGTGGAAATGCCGGTTGTACTGGCAAGAACAGGCAGGGGGTGGTGGCTTGAGTTTTGTTGTATACCCTGTCTCGGCTAAGCACGGTCAGCAAGGAAAAGCCTCCAAGCAATCGCTGAGGGCAAGGAGAAGGAAAGAGCTGACACAATCATGTAACCTGAATCAGGGTATACTAAGAACATGAGCATGCAGCTCTACACGATGAAGTCGTTAGCGGACATCTTGTCTATACACTTTATGCCAGCACCTGTGCCTACTACTACTACTATTATTATAGAAGAAGTTTCCTTCAAAACGTCCGCTACATTGCCTGATTGCCGCTAAAGAGGTATTCTGTAGAGAAGAGCAAGTTCATATTCTGTACGGAGGGGGTGGAGCAGTGAAACCGATTCATGAGCATTATCCGGCTAGCGGCCGCGTTGTTCTTCACTTGGATATGAACGCATTCTATTGCTCGGTGCATGAAGCGGAAGATCCCGAAACGTATCGCGGATTGCCTACGGCAGTTGCTGGCAGTGTGGAGCTTCGCAAAGGGATCATCGTCACTTGTTCCTACCCTGCCCGGAGCCGTGGCGTACGAACGGGGATGACGGTGCGCGAAGGATTGCGGCTGTGTCCTGATCTAAAGCTCATTACCCCCGATTTTCATTTATACCGTAAATATTCCAGAGGGTTTATGGAGATTGCGCGGCAATATACCCCGCTGGTTGAAGCGGTATCGATTGATGAATGCTATCTGGACATAACCGGATCGAAATTTTTCGGCACGCCGCTTGATATCGCCAGTGCCATTCAGAGCCGAATTGCTTCGGAATGGTCTTTGCCTTGCTCGATCGGCGTAGCGCCGAATAAGCTGCTTGCCAAGATGGCTTCGGACATGAAGAAGCCGAACGGGCTGACCGTGCTCAGAATACGAGATGTTCCACGGGTGCTGTGGGAGCGGCCGTGCAATGACCTGTTCGGCATCGGACGCAAAACGGCTGAGAAGCTGCGGCGTCTCAATCTGCACACGATCGGCCAGTTGGCGGCTGCCGATGAAGCGATGCTGACCAGACAATTCGGCGTTAACGGAATGTGGCTGAAACAAGCTGCCCATGGCATCGATGATTCTCCGGTCAATCCGGTGCGGGAGCGCAACAAGTCGATCGGTCATACGACGACATTGCCGCAGGATGTGAAGCGCGCAGAGGAGATCCGACGTGTCATGCTTAATCTAGCGGATCAGACTTGCAGACGTCTGCGCAGACAGAAGCTTGTTGCTTCGACCGTCCAAATTACGATTCGGACACCGGACATGAAGACCATTACACGCTCGCATACGTTGTCAAGTCCGACCGACCTGATGGAACGGGTCCATCAGGAGGCTTGCCGCTTGTTCGACCAGCATTGGGCAGATGGCCGCCCTGTACGGCTGCTCGGCATTACGCTGCAAAACCTTAAACCAAATGAGGAAGCGGCCATTCAGCTGGATCTGTTCAGCTATCAGGAGCAGCCGCGGAAGTCGGCGCTGACCAAAGCGATGGATGCACTTCGCGACCGGTTTGGCGAAGACGCGGTGCTGACCGCAGGAATGCTTGGGGACGATCCATCAACCTTGATTCGCAACCGAAAAATTCGCGGTACATCCTTGCAATTGGATGAAGACTTGTTATATATTGATGAGTGAAGGTTAACGATTAACGGGGTACGAAAGAATACAGGAGGTTATTTCCATGGCAAAGTTTACTTGGGTCGAAAAAGATACTTGCATCGCTTGTGGAGCTTGTGGTGCAACAGCGCCCGATATTTATGATTATGACGATGAGGGATTAGCTGAGGTCATTTTTAACAACGATGGCAATCATGGCAATACGGAAATTCCAGAGGATTTGTTTGATGACCTGCAGGACGCTTGTGACGGTTGTCCTACCGACTCCATCAAAATTTCCGACGATCCATTCAACATGTAATCTCTTTGCTATACTATTGTATAGTTCAGCTTACAGCACTTACAGATTTTAATTCATTGCTACTCAGCAGCCTGGCGAAGCGTTCGCAGGCTGTTTTTTTTGTTTTGCTAATGGAGAGACGCTTCCTGCCGATATAATCAATAGGATCAATTAAGGGGGAAACGGATGGAACCGCGCGAGGAATCGGTCTACTTGAAACAGTTTGTAAAGCAGCATCCTGAGAATAAAATGGCCTGGTATTTACTGGGGAAAGAATATAGTAAAATCGGCAAGGAATCCAAAGCCAACTATTGCTTTATTCAGGCAGGCAAAGTTTACGAGGCTTTCGAACGTAAACAGCATCCGATCGTCCAGCAGCATAGGGAAGCCGTGGAAGAATGGGCACGCCGGAGAAAGCGGAAGGCCATTCTCAAGCGCAGTCTGATTTTCCTGGCATTGTTGTTTGGGTTGACCGTCTATTCCCCGCCTAATGCACGTGAGATTGCAGACAGCGATCAGCTTGCGACCAGACAAGTGAAAGAACCGAAGGTCCCTTCGGACGTGCAGAAGCCGATCGTCAAGAGCAGTGTGGAAGAGAATCAAGGTCCCAAGGCGCGAATTGCTTTCTCCAAGCGGCAGAGCGGCGAAGGGGAGGAGATGGGCGTTGTGCTCGCGGGAATGACAGGCACTTCAGAACCAGCGCCGTATACGATCGCCGTCCGTATGCAAAAGCAGGGTAAATACAGAGTTTGGCCTGGCGCGAACGATATTCTATTCTCAGCGCGGCCCTCTGTAGATCGGGCGTCATTGCAAATTAAACTGCATCAGGAAGAGATATGCCGATGCGAGCCAGAGGATGCGTCAGAGGCGGAGGAACTGCTGCGCACATGGGGAAAGCAGCAGGAGACCAGTTGGACACTGAGCAGCGCATTGCAGCATTACTATGAGATGACAAAGCAGTGGCCGAAGCAGCTTGACGACTTGATTGGCGCCTATCCCAACAATTATTTGGCAGGGGATTCGCCAGCGATGCGCGAGTTGTTCCCGTCGGTGCTTGAACGGGTGCGCAGCGAGCAGCAGACGACTGCGGCAGCGGGCAAGGATCGCGAGGAGGGCAAGAAAGATACAGCAGCTGGCAACAATGGCAGGACGCAGGACAGCGCAGTCATTAATGAAGTGGAAGTATTGAATCTCCCGCAGCAGCCGTTGGAAATCATAGTGGATGTGGACAACTATCGTCTGGCAGTTGTGAGCGGCGATGTCATTGTGCGCAGTTATCCCATTGGGCTTGGCGGTGCAAAAACACCGCATGGCACCTTTCATATTAGCGAAAAGGTGAAAAATCCGAACGGGCGGGACAATGGGGAATTTGGCAGCCGTGGGATGACACTGTCTGATACGCTTTATGCCATTCACGGTACGAATGAGCCGGACAGCATCGGGAAGGACGAGTCGCTTGGCTGTGTCCGCATGGGCAAGGAAGATGTGGAGGAATTGTATGATCTGGTGCCGCTCGGCACAAAGGTAACCATTGGGGGGAAGCAGCGTGTGCCGGAACAGATTGTGGCGCCTGAAGTAAAGTTCAAGCTGAAACCGCTGCAGAATGAGACAAATCCTGGTAAAGTATACCGTTGGCTATAACTTATCGGATCACTATGTATAAGGGCTTAGGGAAGGAAGGCACAGTACGGCCATTCACGGCTGGGAGGGCGAACAACGGTTTAACAAGCGAGCTGTACTGTGCGATAGGTATAATACAATTCTATTGAGAAAAAATAAGTAGAAGCGAGACGATAACAACAACAGCGCCGAAAATGGAAATTAGCCAAATGAGTCCTTTTTTATTGACCTGCTCTTTAGGTTTGGAAGGCAGAACTGGGGGTCTTTTGCGAGTTGCGCTCATATATTATCAACCTTTCCTTATTTAATGATAGATGCATCATTATTGTAACCGTTTCCTGTCAAAGCCGCAATACCTGGGCTCGATAAGGGATGATGCTGATGTTAACAAGATGGGAGATTTGCAGCTATGGGCACAGCGAAATGTGAAAAGTTTGTGAGGTGTGATGCGGGCTTCCTCTTTTCTTTTGGGCCAGAAAAAGATAAACTGTTTTCTAGAGCCTATAGATCTAGAACGGAGTGAGTGAAGTTGTTGTATTCAAAGATAGTAAAGCCGGTTTTATTCCGTCTCGATGCGGAAAAGGCCCATCATCTTGTCGTTGACGGTCTGCATACGGCGGGAAAAGTACCTGGTACTTTAGCGCTTCTGAAAGCGATGTGGGGCGTGGAGCAAAAACCGGAGCTGGCGATGGATCTGTTCGGAATCAAGTTCCCTTCCCCTATTGGGCTGGCGGCCGGACTGGATAAGAATGCCAAAGCTGTCGATGGCTTTTCAAATATTGGTTTCGGGTTTGTGGAAGTGGGAACGGTCACACCGGTTGGACAGCCAGGCAATGATCAGCCGCGTTTATTCCGTCTCCCTTCTGATGAAGGATTAATCAATCGCATGGGCTTTAATAATGAAGGCGCCGCATTGATGGCCAAGCGTCTGGCAGCACGCCGCGCGCATAATATCCCGATTGCCGTTAATATCGGCAAAAATAAAAATACACCAAACGAGCTTGCCCATGAAGATTACCGGGCTTGCATCAAACAGCTATACGCCTATGGCGACTTCTTCGTTGTAAACATCAGTTCACCGAATACACCTGATTTGAGGGCGTTGCAGCACGGCGGAGAGCTTAAAACGTTATTGTTCGCAGTAACGGAGGAAATGAACTTGCAGGCGAGCAAGACGGGTGCTCCAGTCAAGCCGATGCTCGTGAAGATTGCACCGGACATGACGGACGAGCAGTTGGAATACACCGTTGATACGATTCGAAAAAGCGGTGCATCCGGCATTATTGCGACGAATACAACGATTTCCAGAGATGGACTCAGCCACCGGAATGCCGGTGAAGCAGGCGGACTAAGCGGTAAGCCGCTGCGCGAGCGCTCCACTGAGATAATTCGCAGCGTGTACCGTCAAACCTGGGGCAAGCTTCCGATCATCGGATCGGGGGGCATTTTCGATGCTGAAGATGCATACGATAAAATTCGCGCAGGCGCCAGTCTTGTAGAGATTTACACCGCATTGATTTACCGGGGGCCTGAAGTGCTTCGGGAATTGCATGTTGGTCTATCGGAGCGACTGAGCCGGGATGGCTACCGTCATTTATCCGAAGCGGTTGGTGCAGACCATCGATAATGAGATTGGGGGCTTTTTCGTGGATGGAAGAGACTGGAATTTATTTCTGCTTCCTTATGAACAAGCAGTAGAAGAATTGAAAGTGAAGTTCAAAACAATGCGCGGCGAGTTGAAAGTGCGCGAAGCGTATGCCCCGATCGAATTTGTTACAGGACGGGTCAAACGGATTTCCAGCATTTTGGAGAAGGCAAAGCAACTGAAGGTGCCAATGGACAAAATCGAAACGGGCATTGAAGATATAGCAGGTATCCGCATCATGTGCCAGTTCGTGGACGATATTCATCGGGTGGCCGATTTCATCCGTGCGCGCAAAGATTTAACGCTTGTTTTCGAGAAAGATTATATTACGAACTTCAAAGATAGCGGCTATCGCAGCTATCATATGATTGTGGATTATCCGGTTCAAACGGCTTTGGGACTAAAGCGGGTACTGGCTGAAATTCAAATCCGCACACTGGCGATGAATTTTTGGGCGACAATCGAGCATTCGCTCAATTATAAATATAAGGAAAGTCTGCCGGAGGAAGTGCGGCTGCGGCTTAAGAAGGCATCTGAAGCAGCTTTTCAACTGGACAATGAAATGTCCAGCATCCGTCAGGAAATACTCGACGGCCAGCGCGGCTTTGAAGAGAAGTCCAACATTGTGTCCAAAGTGTTGACTGACATTCAGGATTTATACTTTTACCATCGTGTGAGAGAAGCCGCCCAATTCCAGCTGCGGTTCAATGAGTTGTGGGAGCAGGAGGATGCATGGGGGTTAAAGGAACTGTCGTTTGATATTCAGGCGGCCATTACGAGAGCCAAAAAATCGGGTCAAGCGTAGCGGCTTGGTGCAGGGATGTTTCGCAAGGACGAGGTGATGCTCTCCCCGTGGGAGCATCATTCGATTGAGCGCTGTGCGGCGATGCAGCGCGATATTTTGCGTTGTGCGGCAAAGATGCTGCCCCTGGCGGCAGGCTGATCTATTCGACGTGCACCTTCTCGCCAGAAGGAAATGAGGTGCAGATTGCTTCGCAAGTGATTCAGAGCTGAGGGGGTGTCATGCGCCATCTCAGTTTGTGTAGACAGATTCCCGCTAGGATGGGGAAAACGGGAGCGCGGCATGCTCAAAAACGAGCTTGCTGCGGGTAGGAGGCTGATATAGCGTGCGAAAAATGATGAGGCTCGATAAGCTGCTGGCCCATATGGGATATGGGACGCGGAGCGAATTGAAAAAAGCGGTCAAACAAGGAAGAGTTACGGTAGATGGCAAGCAGGTTAAGGACAGCGGGCTTGTGCTCGATGCGCATGCAGCTGTCGTCTGCTGGGATGAACAGCTCGTACGGTACCGTGAGGTCGTCTATTTCATGCTGAATAAGCCGCAGGGCGTTATTTCGGCAACTGAAGACTATCGGGAACGGACCGTTATCGATTTGCTTGATGCGGAAGATCAAGTGCTGCAGCCGTTTCCTGTAGGCAGGCTGGACAAGGATACCGAAGGGTTGCTGCTGCTTACGAATGACGGCCAGTTGGCACATGAGCTGCTGTCGCCGCGCAAGCATGTAGATAAAGTTTATGAAGCAGTCGTTCACGGCGAGGTTGGCGATGCGGAAATCAGGGGCATGGCTTCGGGTGTAGCGCTGGACGACGGTTATGTGACCATGCCGGCGCGGCTGCTTGTAGACAACCGTGAGATTCGGGATGACGGGGAGGTCTACTGCTCCATCACTTTAACCATTCAAGAGGGGAAGTTCCATCAGGTGAAGCGAATGTTCGAAGCGCTCGGAAGACGTGTCGTCTATTTGCGTAGAATTGCCATGGGACCTTTAACCCTTGATGAAGGACTTGCGCTCGGCGCCTACCGTGAGCTTTTAGATGAAGAGGTGGAGATGCTGCGGCAGCACCGCGTCGCCAAGGCGCCTTTCGATACTGAAAATCAAGCGTAATTGTTTAGTTGGCGAACCGATGGAAGGTTGGACAGAAGAGGAGGCAAAGTCAGATGAAATATGACATCATAGCGCTGGATGTGGACGGCACATTGCTTGACGATCATCACCGATTGACACCAGGGACGCGTGAAGCGGTCAGAGAGGCTGCGCAGCGCGGCGCCGAAATCGTATTATGTACTGGACGCGGTCCATCCAATTCGATTCCGGTGCTGGAGGAGCTTGGGCTGGGAGGCACGATCATCACACATAACGGTGCGGCTACGGTCGATGTAACGAAGCGGGAAGCGATTCACCAGTTCAGCTTTGGCACAGCGGAGATTGCACCGTTTATGGAATATTGCCGAACCCGGCAAATTCATTTTGACGTGAACACCGCTTTTGAATTGTATGTTGACAGCATGACAGAGACCGTACAGCAAATGTACCATCAGTTCCGCATCACACCGATTGTGTGGAGTGACGGAGCGGGCCTGCCTGAGAAGCTCGTCAAAATGACGATCTTTGGCGAAAAGCAGGAGATGGATGAGATACAGAAGGATTGGGAGAGCTTTTCCAAGGACAGATTTCCCAATCTGTCATGGATACGTAGTGGAGACGTGTTCATTGATGTGCAGCATGCTGAAGCCAACAAAGGGCAGGCGCTTGCTGAACTCGCGAAACAGCGGGGAATCGCTCCAGAACGGGTGATGGCTATCGGCAATTATTATAATGATATCGGCATGCTTACCTTTGCAGGCTTGGGCATTGCCATGGCAAATTCGCCTGAAGCAGTGAAGCTTGCAGCAGGAACCATCACCTCGTCCAACGAAGAAGAAGGGGTTAGGGCGGCGCTGCTGAAATATTGTTTGGCATAAAATTGAAAAACCGCCGGGGGCATAAGCCGCCAGCGGTTTTCATTAGCAAATTTCTTGTTATTAGTACAAGAATCCGCGGGTAACGATAACCAACAGGATGAAAAGAACCAGGATCGCACCAGTCGAAGTAAAAGCTCCGCCAACACCGGACATGCAAATTCCTCCCTAAGTGAGAATTCCGGAACGGGCAATTGATTAATGTGACCCGACAACCGGTATACAGTAATATATGATGCGCCCTCATTTCCGATTGGACACCTGTCACGGGTTTTGATAAATGGGCGCAGCATGGCACGGAGTCATTCGTGGATCTACCAAACCTCCAGCTTAATTTCGCGACTGGGGACGTTTGACATTCCGGATGTCTGATTGAAATAGCCAAGGCCGATAATACCCGCAATCCGTTCCTCAGCTTGCACGTCTGCCGCAGCCAGCAATGCCGGGCAGTTCGTATAATCTGCCAGTTCCCACACCATTCCAAGTCCATAGTTCCATCCAAGCAGCTGTATGTTTTGAATCAGACAGCATGCCGCGGCAAAGTCATCATTGGTTATATAATCATCTTTGTTGATTTTGGCTGTGACGATCAGAACAAGCGGCGCCTCACTAAGCATGTTGGCCAGCTTGGCATGCTGACTGCCATTCAATGTGCGGATCAGCTTTTCTTTGGCTTCGTTCTCTGCACAGATGAAGCGCCATGGCTCACGCAGCCGATGGTTTGGCGCCCAGACGGCATCATCCAGAATGGATAGTACTAAATCACGGCCGACCGGCCGCCCGTCGAAATGAAGGGGAGCGTATACTTCTTTGAAGAATGAAATGCTGCTCATGCAATGCACCTGCCTTTTTAAAGTAGAATAATGGCTTGTAAAGCGATCATGCGCCCTCCAGTTCGCTTATTTTGAATGGGATAGCGAAACGTGTGGCACTAGCGCTGCATAAAGCCTGACAATGAGTGTAGCCCCAATTACAGCTAATGTTCCCCGATGCGTTGGTCGAAAAAATCAGACAAACCGTCTTATAGCGTTGGGCATCTTCGTCCATTTAAGGACGGCTCAAAGCCATAATCAGCGGTTGACGAATGCGAGCGAGCGGGGGATCCTGCTCTATTCTGCTCTAACGCTTGTCACAGCGCTTAAATGGCCTCAAAAGACCCTTTTGCAAGTCTAACGCTTGCCACAGCGCTTATTTACCTCTTGGACGGCTAAAATCATGCGATTTTCTATAAATAAGGTGGCTCAGCTTCCTTACAATATTTATGGGGTTGAATTTCCTCAAATAGCGCCGCTCATCAGCGTTAGGATTGTAAAAAAGTCAGCTTCTTAGAAGCCGGTGTTCGGTTCTTTCCCCGTGGTATTTTCTCGTAATATCCCAAATAGAGCATGCTGACGACGTCCTCATCTTCCTCCAAATCCATGCCGGCACGGAATGAGGGCTTAAGCATAAAGTGATCCGTTGTCCATACGGAGCCGATCTTTTCTTCCCAAGACAGCAGGGAAAAGCTCTGCAGCATCGCGCAAATTGCGGCGAAGGAGCGGTCATATTGCTCGCTATTGCCATTTTTCTTGAGAATGACAGCCAGAAAAGCAGGGATTTTGACAATACGATCCAACATGACTTGTTGAATCTTCCCCGGCACCCATTTGTACACCTTTTGTTCTGCATAGGTGCCCATGATGAGGGAGGCGAGCTTCTCCTTGCCTTCCTGGCTGGTGATCAGTCGGAAGCGGCAGGCAAGCTCAGGGGGGAAGGCAGCTACGGAATCAGCGGAAGCCTGGAGCAAGTTTTTGATCAATTGGTCGGGCACCTCACGTGTGGCATAGCTGCGGATGGTCCGCCTTTGTCGAACGAGCTCCGAAATATCGGAGGTCAATTGATTGTTTTCCGTCATGCTAAATCCAGTCCTTCCTGAATGTGTTAGGTTTATTATAACGAAAATGATAATCATTATCAATATTTTGTAGATCGATATCTACTTTCTATTGTATATGATAATCATTATCACTATAATGAAAAAAGTTAGGGTCCGATAAGAAGGAGTTGCAAGCCGGTGAAAGTAAATGAGCATTTTTTGCTGTGGAACCAGGCACTAATTGAATTGATCGATGTGCGCTGCAAAGTTATGGAACGTTCAGAGGAATTTAGGTCCTATCGGTTGCCAGGCAGCGCTTTTCTGTATTCTTCACGCGGCCGGGCGCAAATTCGCATGGATGGAACAATCCATATTGCCAGCGGTTTTCATGTGCTGCATGGCGGGAACTGCTGCGCATATGGGAGGCGGATAACCCGTTTCAGGCACTCAAGCCAATCGCGTCTACGGCGCGGACGATGGAAAGTCCATATTTCGAGGGATTGCTGGAGGGAATTGAAGAGATCGGCAAATCGGCCGTAGATATATCCTTTGAGAAAATAATGGATATGGAGCCTGATTTGATTATTGTTATGACATCCGATGAAGATGAATACAACAATTATAGAAAAATTGCGTCTACGGTGGCCATTCCATACGGGTCGCTAGGAAATCCCCAGAATGAAGTGAGCTACTTCGGAGAACTGCTTGGCCGCGAGCAGGAGGCAAAGGTGTGGATTGCTGATTATGAAGCGCGTATAGCCGTCGCCAAAGCGAAAGTTGAGCAGGCAATTCCCGCAGATGCAACGTTTGCGGTCATGTCGGAAGACGGCAAAAACGTGTCGGTATTCGGCAATGACTTTGGGCGGGGAGGCCATTCAATTTATCAAATATTTGAACGCAAAATACCGGAGAAGTACGGGGCAAAGGTTATTGAGGAACGCTACCGGGTCTTGTCAAGAGAGGTGCTGCCAGAATATGCAGGGGACTACATCGTCTTGACTACTGATAAATCGTTGGAGGAGTACGAAGCCGATGTCATCTGGGGAACGCTTGATGCAGTCAAAAACGGCCGGATGTACGTCTGGCCCAACAAAAAATCCTATTTTATCGACCCGCTTTCCTTGCTGTCGCAGACGGAAGAATTGGCGGAATGGCTGGCCGGGCTGAAATCGTAACTCGCCTGGGGCAGTGAAACCGGGCCGGTCCATTCTCACTAAGTAAAGGTCGTTTGGAAACAGGCCATGGTTTGTCTGAAAAGGAGCTGCGCCAAGTTACGTTACGTGACGGGGTGCAGCTCCTTTTTCAACTGATCACGTCCCGCTATCTTCAAAGGGCTTGTCGTTGAATTTGTAGCCAACGCCTCGTATCGTATGAATGTAGTGCGGCTTGGCAGGGTTTCTCTCCAGTTTTTTACGCAGATTGTAGATATGGACCATTACGGTATGCGTGTCCCCCAAGTGTACATCATCCCATAGCAGGGTGAACAATTGCTCATTTTTGTATACCCGATTCGGGTTTTTGGCGAGGTGGAACAGCAGTTTGAATTCTTTGGCGGAGAGGGCTACCGGTTTGTTGTCAACAAGCACCCGGTGTGTTGCAGGGTCAATGAGCAATTTGTCATATCTGAGCGTTTGCTCGGCCTGGTTTTCATTTTTTTGCAGTAGATAATTTCTTCTTATATGCGCTTTCACTCTGGCAATCAGCTCGATTGGGCTGAACGGCTTGGTGATGAAATCATCCCCTCCGATTCCGAGCCCTACGACTTTATCAATCGCTTCATCTTTGCAGCTTACGAACAAAATAGGCACATTGCTTATTTTGCGTATTTCACTGCAAACCTGAAAACCGTCAAGCCCGGGAAGCAGCACATCGAGCAAGACCAGATCGGGTGAATGTTCGCTCGTTAGGGCTAATGCATCATGACCATGGAACGAAGAAATGACATGATAGCCTTCACGCTTCAAAGACATGGTGAGCAGTTCGTTGATTTCATTATCATCATCCACAACAAGAATCGTTTTTTTATTCATGCTTGAGCTGCTCCTTTGGAACTATGCCGAATTATGGGGAGATTGCGCTTCTATATGTAAAAGTATCGCATGATCCGGGACGAAAGTCGATTGGATTTGAAAATTTTAAGTAGAATTGAAGTTATTTTAATGTTCGCTTGATGGTTAATGGTTTTGGGCTAATCTATAATAATTACATTATACCTATTAATTGTATCTAATTAGTAGTTGAAAGTGCATTTAAGGAGGGGAATTAGTGAAGCGATTTGTCGAATTTTGCCGAATAGGACGCTGGGCCATCATTTCAATGATTTTTGCAGTTGCCCTGACCGGCTGCTCATCTGCATTGGGACCGGATCAGTTGCGTGAGAAGGCGCTGCAGAGCCGGTCGAATGAAGTCGTTATCGGGGTCGTGTGGCCTTTCGGCGACCATAATGATCTTTTTCGTGAAGGACTTCATTTGGCGCTTGAGCAAGTGAACCAAAAAGGGATTTTGGGCGGTAAAATGATTCGCTTGATCGAGGAGGACGATGGTGGCTCGGTCACGAAAGGAATGGCAATTGCCCAGAAATTTGCCGAGAATAATACGATTACCGGTGTCATTGGGCACAGGAGCTCAGCAGTTACGATACCTGCGTCCCGCATTTATGACCGGGCGGGAGTTGTGCTTTTGTCGCCTGCCTCTACTTCCCCCAAATTAACCGATACGCGCAGTCCTTACATTTTCCGCAACATCCCTAATGACAACCAGTTGGGTCAAGCGCTCGCATTGTATGCAGCTGGCACAGACAATCGGAACATTGCCATTTACTACACGAATGAGGAATATGGCAGGGGGCTGGCCAATGCGTTCGAAGATCAGGCCGGTAAATCCGGGTTGAAAGTTATTGATCGCTTGTCAGGCTACAAAGATACGGCCGATGTTCGCAGAATAGCGGAGAAATGGGAATTGCTTGATTGCGATTTGATTCTGGTTGCTGCCCCGGCGACTGAAGGGGTTGCCTTCATCCGCGAGCTTCGCGCTGTCGGCATGGATACGCCGATTATTGGCGGTGACGCTCTTGATTCGGAGGAATTGACTGCAGCGGGGGAGATGGTTCAGGGCACGGTAATCGCTTCCGTCTACAATCCCCATGACTCGGGAGAAATCAATCAACAGTTCAGGGAACAGTTCACTGCTCAATATGGAACCGAGCCTGGCAAGTGGGCGGCACAGGCTTATGACTCGCTGCTGCTTCTGGCCCATGCGATTGAGGAGGCAGGTTCCCGCAGCTCAAGAGAAACGGCGAGCCGTTTGGCGGCTATGAGCGGATGGGAAGGGGCGACAGGACAGCGCTCTTTCGCTGGCAATGGTGATGTTCTGGAAATGGACATTATTATTAAAAAACTGCGCAATGGCGAATTTGATTATAGCGCCAACTAGGAAGAAGGGGTGCACAGGATGAATGATCGGGTATTTCGAAAAGTGGCGATGGAGCGTCTATCCTCGCCAGAGCAATTGGATAATCTGGTCCGTGTCACTTCACCGCGCGGGTGGTTGGCGTTGTGCGGGATTGCTCTGCTGCTTGTTGGCGGCTTATATTGGGGCATATTCGGATCGATGACAACCAAGGTGAACGGACAAGGGGTGCTAATCCGGCCAGGAGGATTAAAGACGATCCACGCCTCTGCTTCAGGCGCCATCTCTGATGTGCGAATCGTCGAGCATGATACCGTTAACAAAGGCGATGTCATTGCCTGGATCGAACAACCGGAATTGCTGGCTCAAATCAGGCAAGCGCAACTCGCGATCACTGCGGCTATCGCGGACAATACTGCGGAAGGCGAGCATAGTGAGGCATACAAGGCAGCTGCAGCGCAGCTTCGCCAATTGCAAACTGAATATGAATATGCTTCGAAAATCATCAGCCCTGAGGCGGGGAAAGTGGTAGAAGTCAGCGTCAATAAAGGCCAGTATGTCAGCAGCGGGTCGGACATCGCCCGGATTGAAACATACGGGACAGCAACCGACGAATTAATTGCTGTCATGTATGTGCCTGTGCATCAAGGGAAACTGCTGCTTCCCGGGATGGATGTCCGCATTTCGCCAAATGCAATCAATCGTGAAGAATTCGGCTCATTAATCGGACAGGTGGTGTCAGTATCGGAATTTCCTGTAACCATGCAGGGGATGATGACGACGCTTGGCAATGAAGGGCTGGTACAGCAGATGTCATCGCAGGGCGTTTCGTTGGAAATTCGTATAAACCTTGTGCCGGATAGTGAGTTGAAAAGCGGCTACAGCTGGACAACCGCAGCTGGCCCTCCCGTCAGGCTAAATAGCGGCATGATTGTCAATGGCGCCATCACTGTCAGTTCTGAACGTCCTATTGCGGCTGTTGTTCCACAGTTCAAATGATAGAGAGGTGAGAAACAAGTGGCTTTGAAAAGAGCGAAGGCGCCTACAGTGCTGCAAATGGAAGCTGTTGAATGCGGAGCCGCATCTCTTGCAATCGTCTTGGCTTATTACAAGAGTTATATCCCGTTGGAGGAGCTGCGCATTGCCTGCGGTGTGTCACGGGATGGCAGCAAGGCCAGCAATGTGCTGAAAGCTGCACGCAAGTATGGCATGGAAGCGAAAGGGTTTCGCAAAAACCCGGAAGATTTGAGAACAATGCAGTGGCCGTTGATTATTCATTGGAATTTCAACCATTTTGTCGTCCTGGAAGGCATCATTAAGGATCGCGTATATTTGAATGATCCGGCAACAGGCCCAAGACAGGTAACTTATGATGAATTTGATCAATCATTCACAGGGGTCGTTATTACGATTAAGCCGACCCCCGATTACACGCCTCAGGGGAAGAAGCCAAGCATTGCAACCTCACTGGCAAGCCGGATAAAAGGTTCGGAAACCGCGCTTGTGTTTGCAGTGATCGCGGGCTTGTTTTTGGTTGTGCCTGGCCTCGTTGTCCCTGTATTCAGCAAAATTTTCATCGATCACATTCTGCTTGGCAAATCGCAGGATTGGCTAATGCCCCTGCTTGGCGGGATGGCGGTCGCTGCGTTGCTGCGGGCGGGACTAACATGGCTGCAGCGCTACTATTTGCTCAGGCTGGAGATGAAGCTGGCGCTAAGCTCGTCAAGCCGGTTTTTCTGGCATGTGCTGCGCTTGCCGATTGAATTTTTCTCGCAGCGATTCAGCGGGGATATCGCTTCAAGAGTAGCGATTAACGACCGGGTTGCCGGGCTGCTATCCGGTCAATTGGCTGTGGCTGTGCTGAACTGCATTATGATTGTGTTCTTTCTATTCCTTATGCTGCAATACAGTTTTACCTTAACTTGCATTGTCGCAGGGGCTTCTTTGCTCAATTTGCTGTTTATGCGGCTCATTACCCGCAGGCGCAACGATCAGAACCAGCGTTTGCTTCAGGAGTCAGGGAAGCTGCAGGGGGTATCGATGAATGGTCTGCAAGTGATCGAAACATTGAAATCGAATAGTTCGGAGTCTGACTTCTTTATCAAATGGTCCGGTCATCAGGCGAAATTAATGAATTCTACCCAGCAATTCAGCGTATCCAACCAGGTGCTGGCAGCGGTACCTGCGCTGCTGACAAGTCTCGGCACGGTGGCTATTCTGGTTATCGGGGGATTTCAGGTGATGGACGGAATGCTCACAATCGGGACGCTGGTAGCCTTCCAAAGCCTTGCGGCCAGCTTCAGCAATCCGGTGAACGAGATGGTCATGTTGGCAGGAGCCGTTCAGGAAGCCGGGGGAAATATGAAACGGCTTGACGATGTGCTGCAATACCCGATAGAGCGCCACTTTGTTGAGCATCCTGACAAGCGTGCGCAGCAGGCGGCGGGGGATGAGCAGTCTCGTGAGGATACGGAGCCTGGCGGCGCTGTCCAGACAGAGAAAGCCAAATTGTCCGGCCGAATTGAAATCCGCGATCTGACCTACGGATACAGCAGGCTGGAAGCACCGCTGATCGATCGGTTTTCCCTGTCGATCAAGCCCGGCATGCGCGTAGCGCTTGTAGGCGGATCAGGCAGCGGGAAGTCCACTATTGCCAAGTTGATAGCTGGCATCTATGAGCCTTGGTCAGGTGAAATTTTGTTTGATGGCAGTCGTCGCGAACAAATTCCCCGCAATCAGATCGGGAATTCACTTGCTGTCGTCGATCAGGATATCGTGCTGCTGGAAGGGACGATTAAGGACAATATTACGTTCTGGGATTCGACTATACCGGAAATTGATATGATACGTGCAGCCAAAGATGCGGCTATTCACGACAACATCGCTGAGCGCAGCGGCGGTTATGAGCATGTCATTGCAGAGAACGGCGGCAATTTTAGCGGCGGGCAGCGCCAGCGCCTGGAGATTGCCAGGGCGCTTGCCGGCAACCCGTCGATTATTGTCCTGGATGAGGCGACGAGCGCCCTTGACTCGGCAACAGAGAAATGGATTGATGAAAGCCTCAGACGCAGAGGGCTGACATGCGTGATTGTTGCGCACCGGCTTAGCACGATTCGAGATGCGGATGAGATTATTGTGCTGTCCAGGGGTAAAATCATCGAACGCGGGACACATGCTGTATTGCTGGAGAAAGACGGACACTATACCCGTCTTATTCAGGATCAATAAGATGAAGCGGAGGAGGAGGACATCGTGGCAGAGCAACGTGTAGATGAGCTGCGCAAGTTGTTCGAAGGCTATGGTAGCAGGCACCAGATTGAAGGGAATACGCCTGTTCTTGTTGCCGATGACGACTGCTTGTGGTTTATCGAGTCCGGGTCAATTGACGTATTCGCCGTGTCTTTGCAGCATGGGGACGATGCCGCCAGCGACAAGCGCCGCTACTTGTTCAGCATGCGCGAAGGAGCAATTCTGTTCGGGATTGAGGACGATTTCAGCGTTGAACGCAGCGGATTGTTGCTGGCGGCCGCACCGGGAACAAATGTCTATCGTATTGAACGCGATATTATTGTGCAATTAAGAGCGAATCGCCGACTGAATGATGAGCAATTCGCACTGTTGATCGATCAATGGATCAATTGCTGGGCAGGCGCTTTGAGCACATTCAACGCACCTTCTTCGTTTCAGGTTTTGGAGGAAACGGAGCTTCAGGAACTAGCGCCGGGCACGACCTGGCGAACGATGCACACGATGTGGATCAGACGGCATTCCGGCAAGCTCTCCTGGATGGAGGAACACGCCTTTCCAGCAGACGGGGACAGCTATCTTCCAATTACATCATCCAGTTGGCTGGAGGCGAGCGAGACGTGCGAGATCGAAGTAAAGAGTACGGTAGCCTGGCTAAAAGCCGATCCTGACTTGCAGAGCTTATACGCTTTTCATCGAATTATCGCAGCAAGACTAGCGGCATTGCGAACAAAAGAACGGCTGCTTGAGCATGAACGGCTGCTCAGAAGAGCGGAGCATGACCATACTTTGATGGATCATGCGCTCAAGCATCTGCTTGCCGTAACGGGGGGAGAGGCCCAGCGCACAGCAGCCTACTACGATTGTGCTGATCCGTTGTTTCTCGCCTGCCGTATCGTGGGAGAACACGCGGGGATTGCAGTCAAGCCAGTGACCAGGCAACGCAAGCAGAAGCACAGGCATAATCCGCTGCAAGACATCGCCAAAGCATCGGGAGTCAGGTCGCGAAATGTTATTTTGAAAGGCGAATGGTGGAAAGAAGACAACGGCCCGCTGGTCGCATTTATGGAACACTCCTCCGAACCGATCGCTGTACTCCCTGCCAGCGCCACATCGTATACGTGGATCAACCCGGCGAGCGGAGAACAGGGAGCCGTTGATTCAGGCATGGCCTTGACGATCCAGCCGATGGCTTGCATGTTCTATCGGGCATTTCCGCAGCATGCGCTTGGAGTAATGGACATTTTGCGCTTTGGCTCACACCGGTCAATTCGGCGCGACCTCGTCATGATGCTGCTCATGGGAGCGGTTGCCGGGCTGTTTGGAATGTTTATTCCAATTGCAACAGGCCTATTGTTTGATTCTATTATCCCGGAATCCTATCGGGGGCCGCTGGTGCAGATGGCTTTGATTTTGACCGCCGTTACCTTGGCCGTTGCGTTGATGCAACTAACGGGTGCTATGGCCTCGTTGCGAATGGAAGGCAGAATGGACAACTCGATCCAGGCGGCGATTTGGGACAGGTTGCTCAATTTGCCAGTCTCTTTCTTTCGCGGCTATACGGCCGGGGATTTGGCCATTCGGGCCAACAGCATTAACACGATCCGGCAGTTATTGTCCGGAGCGGTGCTGAGCTCATTATTTGCCGGCGTTTTCTCCAGCTTTAATTACGCACTGTTGTTTCACTATGATGTTAGGCTGGCATTGATTGCCGGGGGACTCGTCCTCATTGCGATGGCATTCACGGTAACGATCGGCTTGCTGCAAATCCGCTATCAGCGCCAACTGCTGGACATTCAAGGAAAAATATCGGGCACAGTGCTTCAATTGCTCAATGGCATAAGCAAATTTCGGATGGCTGCTGCGGAGAATCGAGCTTTCTTCCTGTGGGCCAAATCTTTCGCGGAGCAGAAGAAGCTTTCGTTCCGGGCAAGGACACTGGATAATTATTCGGCGGTATTCCAGTCCTTTTTCCCGCTTCTGGTGTCCATGGTGCTGTTCTACATGGTTGCCTCTAAAGAATCCAGCTTGTCTGCGGGTCAGTTTATTGCATTTTTTGCGGCTTTTTCCGCCTTTCTTGCCGCCATGCTGTCCATGGCTTCTGCGATGCTGTCGCTTGTCCATGTTGTTCCCTTGTATGAAAGGGCGAAGCCCATCTTGCGTGCATTGCCAGAAATTCATGATCTGTTGGAAGATCCAGGCGAGATCAGCGGCAGCATTGAGGTGCGGCACCTTCGATTTCAATATGGCGCTGATCAGCCGTTGGTGTTGAAGGATTTGTCCCTGACGATACAAGCGGGCCAATTCATTGCTTTCGTCGGGGCTTCGGGCTGCGGCAAGTCAACGCTGATGCGTCTGATGCTTGGTTTCGAACAGCCGGTTAGCGGCTCCATCTTCTTTGACGGGCAGGACATGCGAACGCTTGACGCCAGCTTGCTGCGTAGTCAGTTCGGTGTTGTGCTGCAAAACAGCAAGCTCATGTCTGGCGACATCTATACGAATATTATTGGCTCTTCAAACCTTACGCTTGATGAAGCGTGGGAGGCGGCAACAATGGCCGGAATGGATGAAGACATCCGCAGTATGCCGATGGGGATGCATACCGTCATTTCCGAGGGAGGGAGCACACTGTCAGGCGGACAACGGCAGCGGCTGATGATTGCACGCGCCATCGCAAGACGTCCCCGAATTTTATTCTTTGATGAGGCGACGAGCGCATTGGACAACCGGACACAAAGTATTGTCAGTGAAAGTCTGGAACGACTGCAGGCAACAAGAATTGTAATCGCCCACCGCCTGAGTACGATCACAAAGGCAGACCGGATTTATGTGTTGGACAAAGGGGCAATCGTACAAGCGGGCACTTATGAAGAGTTGATGTCCTGCGAGGGGATTTTTTCCGATTTGGCCAGGCGTCAGGTTGTATGAAGTCCCGATCAAATTTGAACTAAATTTGAGATGCATTTGAGAGCTGATTTAATCAAGGATGTTATGCTAGTCATTGTAAAGCACATTAACTATTTCTAGGAGGAATTAAACAATGAGTTGGACAGAAGAACAGGTTAAAGAAACGGTAAGTGCAGTAGTAAGCAAAGCGGGCAGCGATGCAGAATTTCGCGCTTTGGCTGTATCCGATATTTATGCGGCAATCAAATCGGCAACAGGACATGAAGTTCCGCAAGATTTCAAAATCCAGGTTGTCGACGGCGCTGGCTATCATGTCAACGTAGTATTGCCGGAACTGCGCGGAGCTGAGGATGAATTGACCGAAACCGAATTGGAAGCTGTCGCTGGCGGAAGCAAAGCGGGCGCTGAGAAATTCTTCTATACGGTTGGCGATATTGCAGAGGATGCAGCCAGAACAGCGATCCGCGTCGGAGAAAGAGCAGCAGACAACCTGACAAGCTAATAGCGGCAGTCAAGGCTGTCTGAGGCAGTCATCGAAGTTGGCTGTTCATTTTCCAGCTATTCTATATTTCCCATCCATCAACAGGCTGCCGTGCTGGCAGCCTGTTGATTCAAAACTTGAACAGCAAGTAGGTGCTAATGTGGGTCACATTTCTGTGACATCCTTTCGCTGGGTCAAATCTTTCTGGATGATTTTGCTCTGCATGGTGGCAGGCATTGCTGCAGGGTTATTATTTCCCCATGAGTCGCAATCACTGGCCGCTGCGGGCAATCTCTATGTATCGTTTTTGAAAATGTGCGTTATTCCCATTATGATGACCGCAATTGTATCGAGCATCGGCAGCTTGTTCATGAACAGCAGCGCATTGCAGACCATCCGGCGAATGCTGCTTGTCAACCTGATTGCGCTGCTCGTTACCGGAATTGCCGGTCTGACTGTTGGCATTGCGGGGCAACCGGGGGCCGGGTTGACAGATGAGTCGAGGGCAGTGCTTGGCTCGATTGTCAATGAATCAGGAGGCAGCAATGAACAAATGCCGGAGTATGCCAATGGGGGAATGCTCGATTTTATACTGGGGATGATTCCTTCGAACATTTTTGGCGCGCTGCTCGAAAACAATACGCTGCAAATCTTATTTTTTTCAATCATTTTGGGCGTGGCAGTCGGCATGGTTGGCTCCAAGCCTGGAGAAGAGCTGCTGCAATTGGCAGATGTGCTATTCCATGCTTTTCAGAAAGCAATTTCTTGGTCGATGTATATGTTGCCGTTTGGGCTTTTCTGCATGATGGCCGGGCAGTTTGCTGCGCTTAATCTGGGCATTCTGCCTGCTATGGCCAAACTTGTGGCCATGCTCTGTCTTGCAAGCTTGCTCCTGATGGCGCTCGCGATTGCGACCATGGCCGTGCGGCTCAAGCTGCCGGTGCGCACGATTGTCAAAGCGATGAAGGAAACGCTCATCATAGCTTTTGGAACAAGGAATAGCATAGCTGCGGTGCCCGCATGTTTGTCTGCTCTGGGAGAAGGGCTTGGTCTGGACCCTCGCTCCACCAGGCTTGTTGTGCCGCTCGGGATGATTATGTGCCGCTACAGCATGCTGCTTGTGTATACGTTAGGCCTTACTTTCACCGCGCAATTATACGGATTCAGCTTTACTTTGGCCCAATGGACGCTCGTATTGCTCGGCGCCATCCTGGTTTCTGTAGCAGGCGCGGGCTCGCCTGGAGTAATTTCAATTGGCATGATTGCACTCATTGCCGGCCCTTTGCAGCTTCCGGCAGATGTAACGATTATTTTGCTGCTCGCGGTGAACCCGATCGTCGACCCGATCATCACCACAGCCAACGTGCTTGTGAACTGCGCGGCAGCCTCATTAATTTCACCAAGGACGGGTGCAGATGCTCACCATCAAAAAGCTGACGAGAACAGACTGGAAAGCCTACAGCAGCCTGATGTTCCGGTGGCTTCTTCCGCAACTTGACGGACTTGAGGCACAGAACAAATTGCTGATGATCGGGGCTGAAACGGCAGGGGAGCCGATCGGGCTGATCGTTATGGAGCTGGAGCGGGAACATGCGAATGTGCACTGCCTGTTTGTTGCCAAATCCTCTCGCCGACAGGGCATTGCGGCGGGAATGATGAGAGCGGCGAAGGCATATTGCCTGGCAGGCGGCCTGTCATTTATCCAATTTGCTTATTACGCCAACAAGTCGGCCACTGCCGCAATTGAAGCATGGCTTCACAAGGAAGGCTGGTCCACGCCAAGGGTGGAAGCGGTCGTGTTCCATATTGACAGCAGTATCGCTTCGGCGCCCTGGCTCAGAGACAGGCCGCTGCCCCATCGGCTGCGCATGCAGCGCTGGAGTGAGACGGGACAGCACGAACGGGATCAGCTGTCTGAGGGAGGAAGGCTCGCCTATCCTGCCTTTTTGTCCCCGTTTAAGGCTTTTGCGCCGCTGGAGGAAGCGAGCAGTCTATGCTTGTTGTCTGCATCGGGAATTGAAGGCTGGGTGATGGCTTACCGTGTCGCAGAGCATACCATTCTGTATGATG
The DNA here is from genome assembly GCA_004134985.1 of Paenibacillaceae bacterium. GTDB lineage: Bacteria > Bacillota > Bacilli > Paenibacillales > Paenibacillaceae > Paenibacillus_D. The sequence continues at coordinate 161,352 of REGQ01000009.1, forward strand.
CTGTCTTTGTTGCTGCGCAATATCAGCGCTTCGGTCTTGCCTTCGTCATGCTGGCCAAATCGATTCTGCTGCAGCTGGAAGTGGGTATCCCCTATGGAATGTTTACTGTAAATGCGAGTACACCGGATATGATGAAGCTAGCCAGGCAGTGGATTGCTCCTTATGCCTGCAAAACAAATGAGAAAAAAAGCAGTTTTCACAAGCTGAAATAAAAGCTGATATGAATCGTTTCACAGATCGGCTGGCCAGTTATGACAGGGCGTTTCGGGAGGGAATGACGATGGCAATTATGCAAAGGCATTACGATCAGCGTATTGTTGTGACCGGATTAGGGATATTGTGCGCGCTCGGCAGCCAACCGGAAGCCGTGTTCAAGCACATGCTCACAGCCAAAACCGGAATTAGAGCGCTGAGCCGCTTCCCGGCTGATAAGCTGCATTGTTCGATTGCGGGAGAGCTTGAGCCTGCCCATCTGGCGGCGATTGAAGCGGATGGCTCTACGGCATCGATGGATTTATGCGCCAGATTTGCCGTTGCGGCCGCTCGGCAAGCGCTGCAGCACAGCGGTCTTATGATTCAGTCTGATGATGACAGCCGGGCGGAAGGGACGCTGAGCAGCATAGGAGCGAGCAGAATAGGGCTCACCCTTGGCACATGCAATGGGGGAATCCTGTCGCTGGAGAAGCAATGGACAGTGACCGCTTTGGATGCTGACAATACAGCCAATTACCCGTTTTATCAACAGGGAGACGATGCGGCCCGTGCAATCGGCGTGCGCGGGCCTGTAGCCACCATGAATACGGCTTGCGCAGCAAGCGGCAACGCAATTGGCTACGCCAGCGACATGATTCGCTGGGGGTACGCGGATGTCATGCTGGCAGGCGGCTCCGATCCGCTGTCACATAGTGTATACGCCGGTTTCAATGTGCTGCGGGCGCTCAATCCGCTGCCGACTTCGCCGTTCGGCGACCGCTACGGCCTCAATTTGGGAGAAGGCGCGGCCTTTGTCGTGTTGGAGCGTATGGATAAGGCGCTGCAGCGAGGTGCGCGAATATATGGCGAATTGTGTGCATACGGCTTGAGCAATGATGCTTACCATGAGACCGCCCCTCACCCTGATGGCGCGGGGATTCACAGGGCGACCGCTATGGCGCTGCACCAGGGGCAGGTTCCAGTTGATCGCATTCACTATATTAATGCGCATGGCACCGGAACGTTGGCGAACGACCGAGCGGAAATCAAGGGGCTCAAACAAGTTTTTGGAGACGAGATGGCCGTTCCGCTCAGTTCAAGCAAAGCTTATTTCGGCCATAATCTGGGGGCGGCCGCAGCGGTGGAGCTGGTAACCTCACTCTATGCTATTGACCAAGGCCGCTTGCCGGCCACGCTGCATTACGATGCGCCCCGCGAGGGCTGTGACGATATCAATCTGATTGCCGGGGAGATGCCGCATGCCCGCTTGACGCCAGAATACATGCTCAGCAACAACGCCGCATTCGGCGGCCATAATGTGTCGCTGTTGCTGCGGATGAGCTCTGAGACGGCTGCTCCGAATAATGGCGGCTCATTCAACAAACGAGCGCGAGTCGCCATTACTGGACTTGGCGCTGCCGGCTGCTGGGGGTTGCACCGACCAGGGCTGCTTGATTTCATCGCCAGTCGATCTTCAACAGAATCAAATGACAGGCAAGAGTGGACTTCGTTTGCGCTGAAGGAATATGACAAAAGCAAGTATGAACGCAGAATGAATCAAATTACCCAAAGTACGATCGGAGCGGCAATGCAGGCGCTGCAGGACGCGGGGATTCCCGCAGAAATTCCGAATGACACCGGCTTTATTTATGGTACGGCCAGAGGCAGCACAGAGAGTATCGAACGTTACCTCGGCTCCGTATTTGAGAAAGGGCCGGAATACGCCAGCAGTATTTTCTTTCCCCACACGGTCATTAATTCGGTGGCAGGGAAAACGGCAGAGAAGCTTCAGTTTACAGGCTTCAACAGCTCCTTCAGCACGGGCGGCAATGAGGGAATTACCGCTGCGCTGTACGCTGCAGGCAAGATTGGTGAAGGAGCACTGACCGCCTGCCTGATTGGCGCTGGCGATGAACGTTCGGCGCTGTCGGATCATATTGACTGTGCCAAAGGACTGCATGCCAGCCGCTATCCGATGACCGAAGGCAGTGTCTGCATGATGCTGGCTGACATGGATCAGTCGCTTGCCAACCACGCCAGAATTTATGGAGAGTTGTGCGGGTTCGGCATTGCGTTCGGTGCTGTGCCGCACACGCGCGAAGGGCAGAAGACAATTCAAGCGGCGGTGGCCGGAGCGCTGGACGAGGCGCGCATTGCCATGCAGGAAGTGGATCTTGTCTTGCTGAATTCAATCGGCCGGCCAGAGGAGACCGAGTGGGAACGGGACGCCGTCTCACAGGCTGCGGGGACAGCGGTTCCACCGATTGTATGCCTGAACGAAACCTTCGGTTACGGCGAATCGATCAGTTCCATGCTGCATCTTGCCGTAGCGGCCGAACTTGTTTTTGCTGGCGGGTCGAAGGGGGCGCTTGGCTTACTGGAACAGCGAAAGGTTAGCAGTGTGCTCACGATCAGCTCGTCAGTAAACGGCAATTACACCGCAGCCATAATCAAGGCCGTTGAAGCATAGACCCGATGAAGTGCAGCTGACCGTAAAGATACAGCGAAGATGTCGTAAGATACGATGCTGATTCAACTGGGCTGGCTGGTTGGCGATAGATGAAAAAGTAGGAGGAATCGGATTATGGGTGCTGCGCAATTGTCAGTGATGAATCAGATTAAAGCGGAGATCAAGCAAAACCTGCTGATCGACAGGCTGGAACTGGAAGATATAACGGCAGAAGAAATTGCCGATGATATGATTTTGTTTGGAGAGGGTCTCGGGCTTGATTCTGTAGAAGCTTTTGAAGTGATGGTAGGGCTGGAGGAATGCTATGGTGTTATGGTTGAGGGCATTCCAGCCGACGAGTTGAAAGAACATCTGTCAACGGTGGAATCGATTGCCGCGTTGGTCATCAGCAGACATACGAAGGGAATTGGCTGAAGTGGCAGCGTTTTGCAACAAAGTGATCGTGGTTACCGGCGCAACCCGCGGCATTGGGAAAGCAACTGTATTAAGGTTCATCGCAGAGGGGGCAATTGTTGCCGGGATCTATCTGAACAACGACGAGGCTGCACATCAACTGCAAGCGCAAGTGAATGCGGAGGGCGGGAATTTCATCGTATACAAAGGCTCTGTGGCAGACCGCCTCTTCGTTGCCGAGGTTATGAAAGATGTGAACCGCCGTCTGGGGCGCCTGGACGTTCTTGTCAACAATGCGGGACGGACGAATGACCAAATGGCCCTCTTCATGACTGAGGAACAGTGGCACGGAGTGCTTGACGTAAACTTTGTCGGCACCTGCAACTGTGCCCAGGAAGTTATCCCGTATATGGCAAGCCAGGGCGGCGGGAGCATCGTAAATGTCGTTTCTGTCAGCGGGCTGCATGGCCGGGAGGGCCAAACGAATTATGCAGCTTCAAAAGGAGCGGTCATTGGTCTGAGCAAGCTGCTTGCCAGACGTTATGCATCAGATGGCATACAGGTCAATGCGATTGCTCCCGGCTTGATTGATACCGATATGGCCTTCGCGCTATCCGAAGAAAGACGGTCCGGTTTTCTCCGCCATACCGCTGCAGGACGGCTTGGCTCGGCCGAGGAGATTGCGAATGCGATTGCCTATCTTGCCAGCCCCCTGTCGGCTTACACTTCAGGGCATACATTGAAAATCGATGGCGGATTTTTGCAATAGACTGTTAAGAGGGGGGTTTTTGGGATCAAGACCGCTTTTTTGCTTTATGATGACAGCCAGCCGTGCTTCGGAATTGCCAACTATTTGCTCGACAGGGGAATGACGGTTTCGATTCGGTTTACGACTGCCGATCAATCGGAACAGTACAGTGATTCGCTGCCTGCTCATTGGCGTGAGCGCTGTGTGCCGATCATTGGGGAAGCCGAGACTTTGGAACAGGCTGAATTACAAGTGGCTTCTGCAGCTGCCGCAATGGATGGGCTGGATGTATACATTCACGGCAGCGAATGGGCAGACGAGAGCGAGCTGCTGGATAATGATCTTGTTCCATTCGCCCAGCATTTGAATCAACGTCTTCATGAGCTGTTTATGTTCAGTCGCGCGTCAGCAAGTGTAATGGCAAGGAAGCGTCAAGGCCAGATCATCGTTCCCATGCTGTCTGATGCGCTTCATTATGCCGGATTTCCGTCTTCACCCGTCTATAATCAAGGCGCGCTATCGTTTGTGAAAAGCCTTGCTAAAGAGTTGGCGCCCTTCCGCGTCGCCGTCAATGCGTTTACTTTTGGCTACTGCCAGCTGCAGAGCACGGCTGCTTCGTCTCGCCCCAGCCGCGGCCGGTTCGATATCTATGCGCTTAAACCGCCGATCCCGGATGTGGAGGAAATGACGAAAGGGTTGGGGATGCTCCTTGATTACGGTTCAGGCATGAGTGGACAAAACATCAATTGGGGGTATGGCCTGCCCTCAGTTTGATTCACATCTTGGAGGAGGGCGGGCGCAGCGCATGATGATTGGCATGGGTGCAGATTTATGCTGCTTGAAGCGATTTGAAAAGGTCATAAGAAGGGCTTCGCCGTTGTTTTTCAAGCGGCTGCTAAGCAGCTCTGAATTAGCGTGCATGGATGCCATTCAAGATGAGCAGGCCAAAACCAGATGGGTTGCCGGCGTATTTGCCCTCAAAGAAGCAGCGCTCAAGGCGTGCGGAACAGGCATCGACGGGCGATTTGCATTCCATTCCATAAGCACAGTGTCGTCTCCTGGCGGTGATCGGCAGCTGCAATTGCCGGAAGCATTGCTTGCCGAGTTGGGAGGGGAACTGCGCTGCCATATGGCGCTAGCCTATTCGGACAGCATGGCATCTGCTTTTGTTATTATTGAGCGACTGCCTCACGGTAGTGCGCATTTGGATATTTTATAAAAGGGGCCGCGCCATATGAGAAATCATCGCAGCGAGGATGAACAGAATGAAGAAGAATTGTCAGAGACCGAGCTGGAAGAGGTTGTTGGAGGGCTGGCGACCGTCCCTATTCCATTGTGCAAACATTGCGGGCAGCGGGTTGCTGTGCATGAGATGAAAGTATGTGCGGCATGTTTCCGGAAAGTTCATGCCACCCCCAATTATGATGGCGAGGGCACCCAAACATGATCAGTAAATACAGTCTGCTGGGGCTGAAGCTGCTGATCGTTATGCTATGGGGTGCTTTTGCTGCCTCCTGCTCTCTAAAGGGTTCTGAGGATGCATTGCCGATTGAAAACCAGTTTCTGGGACAAACGGAGCCGAAAATATTCAAACCTACAGCGTATACGGACGAGCAGCTGGCGAATTATCCGGATGAAGTCAGTCGTATTCTTCGGGCTGGCAAGCTGAGAGTAGCCGTTTATCAAAAAGACAGATATCCGTTTTTTTATGAGGATGATAAAGGGGAGCTTCGGGGGAGTGACATCGACTTGGCCCGCGATCTCGCGCATCAATTCGGTGTGGAAGTCGAGTTTCTGAGAAGCGCAGGCTCTTTTAATGAAGTGATTGAGCAGTTGGCTGCCGGTGAGGCTGATATCGCTGTCTCGAAACTTAGCATGACGCTGGCGCGCGCAAGGAAGGTTTTGTTCTCAGACCCCTATCTGGTTTTAAAGCAGACTTTGCTGATTAACCGCTTGAAGCTTGCCGAACTGGCTCGCGCCAACGATCATCCACTCGCAGTCATTCGGGTTTCGGGAGAGCGGATCGGAGTGGTCGAGGGCACCTCTTATCCTGCATTCGCCAAAGAGCTGTTTCCGGACCAGCAGCAGGCTGCCTATACAAACGGCGCTTCCATGATTGCTGCTGTTCAGTCAGGCGAAGTGCTTGCCGCAATCTATGATGAATTTGAACTAAGCACCTATCAGAAGATGAATCCTTCCAGCTCTTTGCATATGCAATATCTTTCATTGGAAAATCAGAGTGATCCTATCGCGATTGCAGTTGCGCCGGACCTGCCCCACCTCCATCGCTGGATCAATACCTACTTGCTGCTGCATCAAGGCTATGTGGATCATCTTTTAAAAAAGTATGAAATTATCAATTAAGCAGGTTGCGTGCAGGAAGTTATGGTATGGTTAGGCTAGGCAAGTTGTGAAGAGGCCGCTATGGAGGTTGTCGTGTTGAGGGGAAAACGCCTGTTAATCATCTGTGTTATTGTACCGGTCATGCTCGCAGCGGTTGCACTGGCTGCGCTAATATCTGCCGACTCGTCATGGGATAACGGAAGCCGTGAAGCGGTACTGGGAAAGCTGTCATTGACTGCGAGCGACCTCGAACTCGAAGATGGAATCAAGTTGAATGGCCAGTGGGAATTTTACAACGGACAGCTGCTGGAACCGCAGGATTTCGCTCGCGGCGCTGTGGATCAAGGCAGTTACATAGAGGTGCCGAGCAGTTGGGAAGGGGCTGTCATTGACGGGGAAACGTTGACCAACAGAGGGTATGCAACCTATCGCCTCACTGTCCAATTACCCCCGCAGTCGCCTGCGCTTGGGCTTGAAACCCGGATGGTTACCTCCGCTCATCGGCTGTGGATCAATGGGGAACTGACTGCCGAGAACGGTATTGTCGGAACAAGCAGGGACGAGGCGACCCCTTTGGTTGTGCCGAGACTCGTACGGCTGGATTCGACAGCGGGCGAGGTGGAAATCGTCATGCAAGTGTCCAATTTTACACAGCGCAAGGCGGGGGTGCTTGCTCCGGCAGTCATTGGGGATTATAACGGGCTGGAACGGCAAATGAAGCAAAAGCTCGTGACGGAAAGCATACTGAGCGGCTGTATCGTCATCATGGGACTGTACCACATGGTGTTATTTTTGCTGCTGCGCAGAAACTCTGAATCGCTGCTGTTTGGTTTGATCTGTATTTTGCTCGCAATGAAAAACAGTTCACATGGCGAAATGTCGCTGGCGGTATTTTTTCAACATATAACAGACAATGTGCTGATTAAAGTGGAATACATCGGATTTTTGGGAAGTACACCGATGTTTGTCCTGTTTATCTGCTACAGCTTCCCCGGGCAAATGCCACGTTGGTTATGCAGATTGCTATGGATTCCGGGCGTATTGTTTACGCTGTTTATTTTGGTTTCTCCCGTATATGTATTTACTGAATTAGCGGTGTTTTTTCAAATTTATGCTGTCATTACAGGTGTCATATTGCTTCAGTATATTTTCAGGGCTGCAATCAAGGGGAGGGCAGGCGGCAGGCTGATGGCAATGGGGGCTATCGTTTTTTTTATTACCGTCGTCAATGATATTTTGCGCAGCAACGGGACGGTTAAGACGGGTATTTACTTCCCATACGGCCTGTTGTTCCTCATTATTTGCCTGTCGATCATTCTCTCGATGAAGTTCTCCCGCGCGTTCAAAACGATTGAGCGCTTGTCTGCACGCCTGCTCGATCTTGACAAGGTGAAGGATGAATTTTTGGCCAATACCTCGCATGAGCTTCGCACGCCGCTTAATGGAATGGTTGGGCTTGCCCAATCGCTGCTTTACAATGCCAAAGATAAATTGGACGCTTCCCAGGTTCTTCACCTGAATATGATCATATCCAGCGGCCAGCGCATGGCTTATTTGATTAATGACATTCTGGACTATTCCCGTTTGGCCAACAATGATATTCGCCTGAATATGGTCAGTGTTGATCTGCATCAGCTTGTGCAAGTGGTGCTTACGATCGTCAAGCCGCTAACCGAGGGGCGGGATTTGCTGATGAGCAATGAAGTTCCGCCTGATTTCCCTGCTATTGAGGCAGATGAGAACAGGCTGCAGCAAATTATTTTCAACCTGATCGGCAATGCGATCAAATATACGCCGGCAGGAAAAGTAATCATCGGTGCGGTACAGCGGAATGAAGTTGTTGAAATCTATGTGATGGATACCGGAATTGGCATACCGGAAAGTGAATACGAGACGATTTTTAAACCGTTTGAACAGTTTGGCGATCAGAATGAAACAGGCTCAGGACTCGGACTGAAAATTACGAAGCAGCTTGTCGAGCTTCATAAGGGGAACATTACGCTGCATTCTCAGGTGGGCGTTGGTTCGCGATTCAGCTTCACCATACCGAAGCATGCAATACAAAGACAACACCAAACACAGCCTAAACTGGCTGCGCGCAATGCAGTGAAAGAAGTGATTGCTTACGGAAAGGATGAAATCGCCGCAGGTAATGATGCGGTCGCACGGCAGGCAGCCAACCATTCTGGAGACAACCCTCCGGCCAAACCTTACCGTCTGCTTGTGGTTGATGATGAACCGGTCAATTTGCAGGTGGTGATCCAGCAGCTGTCCTCATTGCATTGTATTGTCGATACAGCTGCAAGCGGCGAGCAGGTGGCCGCTCGGGTCAAAGATCTGCAGCAATATGACCTGGTCATTGCGGATTTAATGATGACTGGGATGTCAGGATATGAATTATGCCAGTTGATCAGACGCAGCTATACGCTCTATGATTTGCCGATTCTGATCATGACCGCGAGCAACAGGGAAGACACCCTTGTAGCGGGTTTCAACGCAGGGGCCAATGATTACATCTCAAAGCCATTTGGGCGAAATGAATTGTTCAGCCGTGTCCGTACGCTCATTCTGCTGAAGCGTGCGGTTCAGGAGGTCAGCCTGAATGCAGACGAGCTTGCAAGTTTGAATTCGCAGCTCACGGAGCTTAACGCCAGCCTCGAGCGACGTATTCAGGAACGCACTGTGGAACTCGGACAGACCAACGAAGTGCTGGAACATCGCAACAAAGAGCTGCACCGGCTTGAACTGGCCCGAAGGCGGTTGCTCAGCGATGTCTCCCATGAGCTGCGCACGCCGATGACAGCGATCCAAGGTTATGTAGAAGCGATTGTCTCCGGGCTTGTGGACGATGAAAAACTTAAAAAAAGATATTTGCAAATGGTTCTGTCCAAAGCGCTTGGCCTGAACCGGCTCATTCAGGATCTGTTTGAATTGTCCAGGCTGGAATCGCGGCGCACAGAAATGGTGTTCGAAATTACGCCGTTGGATAAGCTGGTTGCGTACATCAAGGAGAAATTCATGCTTGATACACTGCAGGCCGGTTTGAAATATCATTTTCATGTGTCGTTCGATGTCCGGTTGCTTCCGGTCTATCAGGTTATTATTGATCTGGACAGAATTAATCAGGTGCTGACGAATCTGGTGTTCAATGCGATTCAGCACACAGCGCCTGGCGGAGAAATTCGAATTTCATGCGATATTGTGGAAAAAGACATCAGTGATGAGTCCGAGGGTGAATTTGTCATTCATGTTCAAGATACGGGGAGCGGCATCCATCAGGATTCCCTTCCGCTGGTGTTTGACCGCTTTTACCGTGAACCCAATAAGGAGCAAGCTTCCGGCCATCAAGGCAGCGGGATTGGTCTGGCCATTGCCAAAGAGATCGTTCAATACCATGATGGTCTGATTGAAGTGACAAGCGTCGTAGGACAAGGAAGCACCTTCTCGTTTACGCTGCCTTTATATAAGTTTGATTAAGGGGAATGAGCTGGTGCAGTACCTTGGATTAGAGGCTCGAACGTACGTTTGTGCTATTTCATTCACTTTATGTTATGATAGTTATATTATTATGATAACTAAAATGACATAAGGGGTGGGTGTATTGAATATTTTGCTGCTCAAACATTATGATTTTGATGATATCGGTGCCTTCAGCGAGTGGGCAGCGCTTTATCATCATCGCTTAATTGTCCGCGACCCTGCTGCCGGGCTTGAACTTGAACTGCTTGCATCCATTGATTCACTTATTATATTGGGTGGGCCGATGAGCGTTTATCAAGAGGAACGCTATCCTTGGCTGAAGGAAGAAAAACGGTTTGTTCTGGAAGCTGTCCAGCGCAAGAAGCGCGTTCTCGGCATTTGTCTTGGCGCGCAATTGCTGGCGGAAGTGTTGGGGGGCAAGGTTTATCGACATCTGCATAAAGAGATCGGCTGGCATCGGATTGAACGGACGGGGGAGTCGCATCCGTTTTTGGCTGATTTGCCGGATGTTTTTTATTCTTTTCAGTGGCATGAAGATGTGTTCGATTTGCCGCCTGGGGCCACGTGGTTGGCATATTCGACGGCCTGCAGCAACCAGGCTTTTTCATACGGGGAGCATGTCGTTGGGCTGCAATTTCATTTGGAAGCGACGCCTGAGTGTATCGAATTAATGCTCCATCATTGGCGGTCAGCGTTGGTTACCGGGGAATTTATACAACCGGCTGAGCAAATTCGCAGCGAATTGGGCCGCAGCGTTGAATCTTTCCGCATGCTGCACCGTATTCTGGATTTGCTGCATGAGCGGGAACTGAGCGGCGAGGCGCGAAGCGAATGCGCGGGGTAGCCTAACTTAATTTACCTAGAAAATTGTTGCCAAAACCGAACTCATGAAATATACTATTGTAAAATTATGTAACGGCGTGAAGCACATGCCGCTTTGATTACGTGGAATCTCTTGCGATTCCGGATCAAAGCGGCATTTTTGATTTTTCAGATCGAAAGGAGGGAGTATTAATGAGTGGTTTTGAGACGAAGGTGAAGCAATGGCTTCACGATCAACTTGCTGTAGAAAAAAATCCGAGAAGACGCGAAATACTCCAAAAGGAAATTGGACACGGCACGAAAGCGTTTTTGAGAACGATTTGGTATCCTGCTGTAGGTAACTTTAATCATTTATATGCGGAATGGGAAGTTCGGGATTATGGCAACCGATGTCGTTATCTGGATCTTGCCTATATGCCCGGTAAAGCCAAAGGCTGCATCGAAATCCACGGTTACCGATCTCACGCCAGAGATATTGAATCATGGAGGTTCAAGGATTTGTGCAAGAAACAAGCGTACCTCGTATTGGACGATTGGCTGTTCCTACCTGTTGCGTACTTGTCGATCGAGGAAGAACCGGAGGTTATCAAGCAGATGGCTCTGTCCTTTGTCGGTAAGTTTGTGTCCATGTCAACCAATCATTCGCTCAGTTGGATTGAAGCAGAGACTTTGCGGTTTGCGCGTGGCGTCATTCGACCTTTTCGCTCCGATGAACTTGCCTTGCACCTGAATCGATCCACTAGACAGACGAGACGTATTTTAGACAAGCTTGTGGAAATGAATGTTTTAATTGTCCACAATGGACAGCAGCGTTACCGTACCTATCAAGTGGTCATTCATGACCGTTAGAGCAAAAATAAAGTAAATTCACTGTATTTATGGACACTAATGACCATTAGAAGAAAACTTCACGTTTTTTCTTGACAATTCCCTCTCTTATGGACACTAATGTCCATAAGAGAGCCAGAATTTCGAATAATCGACGCTAACGGTCACTAATGTCCGAATGATTAGGTACAACAATCACATTCAGACGCCGTCGGGATTATTGGACTAAAACTACTTTCCAGCGATCAGAAATAGTTCATCTTCGTATTTCTGAACTTGCGCAAAGTAAATATGGTTTTATATCAAGCAGCCTGACGGGTCGGCAGCCGTTCGTTAGCGGAACGGCTGCACACACGCTCTGTTTTGCTGCAACGCTGCACTGGCGCGTCACCTACCACTCCGGCAACTATTGCCAAAAAAGGGTTTTCGATATACACTATAGATAGTGATAATCATTATCATAATAGTGCAAACAGGAAAATGGCCTGCAATGACATCGCTCATAGCGATTTATATGGGGTTTTGGAGATTTTTTTAAAAAAACAACTATCATTTTTTCTAATATCATTCATCATTTTTTATAATGAAATAGCAGAAATCAGGGCTAATTACCCTGATTTCTTTGCGTTTGTGTTAATATTAGGGAAAAATAGGGAGATGGACCGATTCCTGTCGGGGTCCTGTGCATTGCCGGATTTTACAATGCTAGGTTATAATAAGTAATTATTTAGTCTGGTTAATCAAACGAACGATGAATTCATGACTATGAGAGGTGTTATTGTTGCAACTTCAGGTATCGAACAGTCCTTTTAATCAGGAGCAAGCGGATTTACTCAATCAACTCATTCCTACTTTATCCGAATCGCAGCGTACATGGCTGACCGGCTATTTGTTCGCTTTGCCGGCAGCGGGAGCTGTCGCGGTTCAACTGCAGACCAGCGCTCCTGCGCCAACCGCAGTGGCGCCAACTGCACAAGCTGCAGAGCAAGTCATTGCTGCTGCAAGCCAGCCGTCTGTTTCCAAGGACGTTACCGTGCTATTTGGTTCCCAAACCGGAAACTGTCAGAGACTGGCTGGCAAATTGTCAGGCGTGCTGGAAGCCCAGGGCTTTCATGTCAGTCTAACTGCCATGAACACCTTCAAAACGAATTCACTCAAAAAAGTGGAGAACCTACTGATCGTGGTAAGTACCCACGGTGAGGGAGAACCGCCGGATACGGCCAAGTCGTTCCATGAGTTCTTATACAGCAAGCGTGCTCCGAAGCTCGAAGGCTTGCAGTTTTCAGTGCTGGCGCTTGGCGATACGTCCTATGAGTTTTACTGCCAGACTGGCAAGGACTTCGACCAGCGGCTGGAAGAGCTGGGCGGAACAAGGTTGACGCCGCGTGTTGACTGCGACCTTGATTTCGATGAGCCGGCTGCCGAATGGTTTGACCAAGTGACCAATGCGCTGTCCTCCCGTGTGAACGCAACGACTGCTGCGGTGACATTGGTGCAGGAGACAGGCAACCTTACCGAAACGAATGAATCGACCTATTCGCGCACGAATCCGTTTGAAGCGGAAGTGCTTGAAAATATTAATTTGAATGGCCGCGGATCGGACCGGGAGACAAGACATCTGGAAATTTCATTGGAAGGTTCCGATCTGCAGTATGAACCGGGGGATAGTGTCGGCATTTACCCTGAAAACCACCCGCAACTGGTAGACAGCATTATCGCCGAACTGGGCTGGAATGCGGATGAACTCGTGCCGATCAACAAGAAGGGCGAGGAACGGTCCTTGCGTGAAGCACTGCAGCGTCATTATGAAATTACTGTGCTGACCAAGCCTTTCATGGAGCAAGCGGCTAAATTGATCCCGAACAGCGCCCTTCAGCAACTGGTCGAGGCGGGACGCCAGCAGGAGCTTAAAGATTATATCAATGGACGGGATTTGCTCGACCTGGTGCGGGATTATGCGCCTTGGAGCGTACCGGCTCGGGAATTTGTAACGATCTTGCGCAAGCTGCCGGCACGCTTGTACTCCATTGCGAGCAGTCTTCAAGCGAACTCGGATGAAGTTCATGTCACTATCCGGGCCGTTCGTTATGAGACGCATGGACGCGACCGCTACGGCGTATGTTCGGTTCACTGCGCAGAACGGGTTCAGCCGGGCGACAAGCTGCCGATCTTCATCCAGCATAATCCGAATTTCAAGCTGCCTGCTAGTTCGGACACGCCGATCATTATGATTGGCCCTGGTACCGGTGTTGCGCCATTCCGCGCGTTCCTGGAAGAGCGGGACGAGCTTGGTGCAGAAGGCAAATCGTGGCTGTTCTACGGCGATCGTCACTTTGTGACCGATTTCCTGTATCAGACCGATTGGCAGCGCATGTTGAAAGACGGCGTGCTGACACGGCTCGATGTTGCCTTCTCCAGAGATACGGATGAGAAGGTCTATGTGCAGCAGCGGCTGCTTGAAAGAAGCAAGGATGTTTATGAGTGGCTTAAGGAAGGCGCCCATGTGTATGTGTGCGGCGATGAGAAACATATGGCGCATGATGTTCATAACGCGTTGATCACCATTGTTGAAAAAGAGGGCGGTTTGAGCCCGGAAGATGCGACAGCTTATGTAGACAATCTGATGCAGCAGCAGCGTTATCAGCGTGATGTGTACTAATTCAGGCGATTCGTTGGCGAAGTGAACAAGGGAGAGTGGAAGAAATGGCAAACGATCAATTGGTGAAGCCTATTGGCGGGCCGCCAAGCGAGGTTGAACACATTAAGCGTGAAAGCCAGTATTTGCGCGGGGCGCTTACAGAGACAATCAGAAACCCGATTACAGGCGGATTGCCTGAAGATGACAACCGGCTGCTGAAATTCCATGGCAGTTACATGCAGGATGACAGAGATCTGCGCAATGAGCGGGAAAAGCAAAAGCTTGAGCCGGCTTACCAGTTCATGATCCGCGTCGTATTGCCCGGCGGGGTTGCGAAGCCGGAGCAGTGGCTGGCGATGGACAGCCTGGCACACTCGCATGGCAACGGAACACTGCGTCTGACGACACGGCAGACGTTTCAGATGCATGGCATTTTGAAGTGGAACCTTAAGTCCACACTGCAAAACATTAACAACGCGCTGATGACGACGCTGGCGGCGTGCGGGGACGTCAACCGGAACGTGATGAGCTGTTCGAACCCTGATCAGTCGGACATTCATAGCGAGGTGCATCAATGGGCTCGTACGGTCAATGATCATTTGGCGCCGCGCACACCGGCTTATCATGAAATTTGGCTGGATGGCGAAAAGGTGATCGATGGCCTGGAGAACAAGGAAGTCGAGCCGATCTACGGACCGGTATACTTGCCGCGGAAGTTCAAAATCGGCTTTGCTGTACCGCCGGAAAATGATGTTGATGTATTTTCACAGGATATCGGCTATATCGCCGTCGTTGAAAATGGCAAACTGATCGGGTTCAATGTTTCTGTTGGCGGAGGCATGGGCATGACTCATGGGGATACGGCAACCTACCCGCAGCTTGGCAAAGTGATCGGTTTCTGCACGCCGGATAAAGTGGCGGATGTTGCGGAGAAAACCGTGACGATCCAGCGCGATTACGGCAATCGTTCAGTTCGTAAAAATGCGCGTTTCAAATATACGATTGACCGCCACGGTATCGAGTGGTTTGTAGAAGAACTGCACAAGCGTCTCGGCTGGGAATTGGAACCGGTACGGGAATACAAGTTCACGTACACCGGCGACCGTTATGGCTGGGTCAAAGGCAAAAACGGCAAATGGCATCTGACGCTGTACATTCAGAGCGGACGAATTCAGGATACGGAAGATTACAAGCTGATGACTGGTCTGCGGGAAATTGCCAAAGTGCATACCGGGGAATTCCGGCTGACAGCCAATCAAAACCTGATTATTGCCAACATTACGAGCCATAAGAAACGTAAAATTACGGAACTGGTCGAGCAGTACGGCCTGACGGACGGCACCCAGCATTCGGCGCTGCGCCGTAGCTCCCTATCTTGTGTCTCTCTGCCAACCTGTGGTCTGGCAATGGCAGAGGCGGAGCGTTACTTGCCATCGTTGATCGACAAGTTGGATGTCATTGTTGACAAGGCGGGCTTGCGTGAGAAGGAAATCAATATCCGCATGACCGGCTGCCCAAATGGCTGCGCGCGGCCAGCGCTTGGCGAGATCGCCTTCATCGGCAAATCACCAGGCAAATACAATATGTATATGGGTGCTGGCTTTGCAGGCGACCGCTTGAGCAAGCTGTATCGCGAGAACATCGACGAGAACGAAATTATCAGCACGCTGGAGCCGATTTTTCAAGCCTATGCGAAAGAGCGCCAGCCGGAAGAGCATTTCGGCGACTATGTTATTCGCGCAGGTTATGTTAAAGCGGTGCAATGCGGGATGGATTTCCACGACTGATACGACTGACATGACTGATAGGACTGATACGACTGACATGACTGATACGGCTGATAAGACTGATAAGACTGATAAGACTGATAAGACTGATAAGACTGATAAGACTGATAAGACTGACAGGCTAGATTCGTGCTGGTGATGCCGGTGACGCTGATGATGCTGATGGTGCAGGTGACTGCGTAGCTGAGGAACTTGTCAGACATTGGAGACTGGGCAGTTTGTGGCATCACGGGTAGAGCGCGCTGGAGTCAATTTGGGCCTGAGCGGCCGATTGAAAATCAGCAAACAACAAGAGAGACCAGAGGCAGATGAAGATGCTTCTGGTCTTTTTGTTGGTGCTGTTGGACAAATAGGGGGGATGATGCGGGAGAACAAAGGAATAAATCGCTTGATGGGAAGGTGCGTTCTTTTTAGAAGCGTCCGTGTTTAACCAAGTCTTTCAGCATCCCTGCAACCCTCCGCTGCCTTTCTCGCAGGAGGGAAGTACTGATTTTTAGGTATATCAGAAATTGTTGTATTTCTTACAACAATTTCAGTTAATTATTGCTATTTCATAGAAAATGTTGCAGAAAATACAACAATTTAAGGGAAATGACCGATTTTGGGCTGAATTCTTGTAGAAAATACAACATTTTAGGGGTTAATCCCAAAATCTGGTTGTAATGGATACACTGCATCTAAATAAAGGTAAAGTAAGCAAAGCGGAACTAGAAGCAATAGGAATTAAGGTAGAGAAACGTGGATTCCTGTCCATGGGAACCATGGCAGCTTTTGAGACAAGTTATGACTTAAGCAATAAGGGATATAATTGGGGAGATGCATCGCTGCTATATCAGCAGGAAGTAGTTAGTCAACAGCAGTTAGCGGGTTTTGGGGTGACGGCATTTGCTTTGGCAGGGGGCGGTATGCGGATCTATTCCGGAAGAATAACCAAACCTGCAACGGCAACAACCCCGCAGAAAAACATAGGTGCAAGGAATAGTACTGCGGCTAGTAGTAAGGGGACGGGTAAAGTTAAGTTCTCTCCAAACAACTTGCCAAAAGACCCTCAGCAATTGGTGAAGAATGGGTGGAAGGATGTCACACCTGAAGGTATGGCGAAAAATACAAGTTCAAGAGAATATATTGACCCTACAACAGGAATGAAGGTGAGATTTGATCCCGGAAAGCCCGGAGCAAATGGCTTTGAAGGAAAAGACCATTATCATGTCACCAATCCAAATGGTACTACAAAAGCAGATTACTATCTGGATGTTAATGGTAATCCTGTTGCTAAAGGTTCAAAAGCGTCTCATATCGTCCCATAGGAGGGGATTAGAATTAAACCAATTGAATTGTTAGCGACTTACGACTTGCACGATAGCATTGTAGAGAGTGTTGAATATTTGCTTGATGAGAAAAAGGTTCTAATAAAACTGGAATTATGTCAGTGGAAGCAAGCTAATTATGATGAATCTGAACCTGAAATGCAGGAAGGAGTGTTAACTTTCACTGATGTAGACTCATTTCAAATTGAACCGTCCTCGTTTTTGATAAATAGTAATGAAATACTTAATGTGAATGTCCATAATGAAGACAGGAATATAGAAATCATTCTGACGGGTACTGATGATATAGGGAAGGTCAGCATTATAGCACAGGATATTTTTTGGGAAGGATGCTGACTAAAGGTGGGGCTACCCAGTGCCGAATGAACCCATCATTCAGCCAATAACACATATAACCGATGTAATACTCGTATAAAGATTTCTCAATTTCGGTTGTACGCACAGTAGATGCTTTAATTTTATAACCTAAATAACGCTGACAAGCCAGCCGATTCGCAGGAATTATCCCTGTTCACTTTAGTTCTGGTGGAAGGACAAAGACAAAGCAAGCGGTCAAGGAAATGGGATATTCAACGCCATCTTTTATAAAGCTAGCTGTTTTACAAATCCAATTTGGCAAAGACAATAACAAAAAACAGCCGAACCTAATCTTCTACGATTATTATCAATGCAAGGTAGCTGAAGGAAGATTGAAGAAGCAAATCTTGATATATGTGAAGCTAAGGCTCGATAAAATCATTTATGGCATGAGGAAGAACAAAACGCACTACATCGCGGCTGCCGCGCTGACACAACGCAAATCAAACTGATATAATGTTGGTAATTGAAAGTCCAATTGCCACCCACTCTATTCTCCATTTTAGATTACAACCTAGGGACAGGAAATGCCTTTTCAGGAGCATACAGTCTACTAACGAAATGGATACTTCTATTTTGAAGAACTTGATCCTCAGGGCAAAGAGTTTTTCAACCCAAGGAAGTTAAATAGTGTTTAAATATTGCTGTTCCCGATGAAATTGTAAATTTATTGAAAATAATTGGAGGGACGTTGAGTGATTTATAACAGTACAGTGAAAAAAGAAATATTTAATGAATTTGTTAACCAAAACGGAGTTTCTTTGATGAATCATGTCGCAAATACATGTGGTATTGAAGAGTTTATTGCAGTAGCTAGCGTTTTGTGTCCTGAGGTAATCAAAGTGAATGATTGTATTTTTATTTCTGAATTTTATCAAAACAATATTGAACAGCTAGAAGAACAGTTCGAAAATGACCGGAAAAGAATCGAGCAATTCGTAAATTCTTGGTCATTGGGTGATTTCTTTTTAGAGTCATATACCTACTCAGTAGAAAATGAAACAATAATTAATCAGTTTGGTGAAGTTTTAGTTCACTTTTGGGGAAAAAGAATGAAAGAACTCTTTCCTAACAGAAATGTCGTTGTAGAAATTGGAGAAAATATAATGGGAGAAAGTGGATTAGTAATTACATTATATCAAGAGTAGTTTTCTAATCCCGTGATCCAACCAATAACACTTTTAAGCTAAATAACTATGTAAATCTACTACCCCATCTTAACAATAAACAGTTCCTTCAAGGAGGATATATGTCACTTAAGAAATCTCCAGGTATTGTCCTTATTTTTATACTTATACTAAGTGTCATCATGAATATGTATCAATTCACTACAAATAAAAATTCGAAATCGAAGTCAAATGGTATTGTGGAAGTTTATTTTGAAGAAAAGCATAACATTGAAGTTTCTGTTTCTAAAATTAGTAATGTAGATGATGTCATAGAATTTGTGGTGGATGTCAATGGATTGGATAAAGACAAAGTGTACACCATTAGCTTGGGATCTGATAATGGTTCCTCTGGTGTTATGTTATCACAAGGTAATACTTTTATAAGAGTTGGTGAATTAGTGAACGAAACGCAATTCATTCCATACGATACAAGGTTGAATTTTTGGACAACCCATCCAAAAAGAGTATTGAATTATAGTAATTTATACATGAGAATTGCTGACAAGATGAACAGCGAAATTATTTTTAAGATGGAAGTTTAATGCGGAAGCCTTATGATAGTAAACTGCTGCCTGGCGATTCGGAGATTCTAGGACTGAAGCCAGTTGAAATTGAGTTTTTTAGTTTCGACTATCCCAATGAAATTTGTAGATAATAACAACATTAAAGATACGGCACTTCTTGGTTTAATTTATCTTTTTTTGGATCGACTCCTTACTTTATTAATGCAGCATTTGGTTTAATATCCATACTAGTACAGCATTAGAATTAAAATAGTAAACTTTTGGAAGGTATGATATAGTTGGAGAAAAAGAGGAAACAACTATGAAAAATTGATCATAATTGGAAGGCAATTATCGCCAAAAAACACTCGGAATTATTAATATAAAAAACCGATGGGCATAAATAATTTTATGAATAGAACAAAGTATTGAGGTGTAAATTTCTTGGAGAGAGAAGCTCAAAGAATCACATTTAGAAATATGCTATCTAATTTGAAGTGGACATTAGCAATAATATTTAGAAATTCTCCGATTCCTGCGAGTCTACTATTACTGCTCAATATGCTAGAAGGACTTGCACCTGCAATGACGATATTTGTTACTCAAAGGCTAATAGATACAGTAATTCAAACAGCAGGTTCTGGTAGGGAGCATTTAATGATGTCGTGATATGGGTTGTAGCCCTAGCAGCAACGCTTATATTATCGAGCGAAATTTTGTGGAGATTTCGAGATCCATTAAATGTAAGGTTAGGGCAAAAGTTGAATTACTCTGTTGGGAAAGAACGATTAGAGAAAGCGACACAGCTGCCACTACTGTTTTTTGAAGAAAGTTCAAGCTTCGACCGGTTAGAACGCAGTAGTAATCCTGGTGGTAAAGCGGAACATTTTTTTCACTATATGCTCTGGTTTTTACAGGGAATAGCGGGGATCATTTCGATAGCAAGTTTGTTTTGGATAATTTCGCCTTGGATAAGTGTTGTTCTTGTAGCGGTTGTTATTCCACGAGCTATGTTTGAGGCAAAGTACTCAAATCAATGGATGGACCTTATCTATAATCAAACAGAGGAGCAAAGAAGGATCTCCTATATTGATCGATTGTTATCTGGTCTTAAAGAGCAGAAGGAGATTCGCTTGTTTGGACTTTCTAGCATCCTTATTGGTCGTTGGAAAGAGCAACGCGCTCAGTTTAGGAAGATACAGTTTAATAAGAAGAAAAGCTTAGAATTATCTATGTTTCCTTCTATTCTTATTTACTATTTTGTTGAAGTAGCTATTGTAATCATATTGGCTTTTTTAGTGTCAGCGAAGGCCATCACGGTGGGGGTTTTTATTTCTTTATTTCAAGCTGTAGAGCGGATGCAGAATGCGGCCCAACAAGTTAGTTCAGGATATGGCGAGATGATAACAGCTTCGATCGAAACGAGGTATGTTCGGAGTTTCTTATCGGAAGCAGGTGATGTAGTAGAGACTACACCTCATTCTGAGTTTCCTCAAAACATAGAACGAGGAATATCTTTGCAAGATATTAGCTTCACTTATCCAGGTCAGAGCAAGCCGGCGTTGCAGCATATCAATCTTCATCTGAAAAAAGGAGAACTCGTTACGCTTGTGGGTGAGAATGGCACGGGGAAAAGTACGCTTGTCAAAATACTATTAGGTTTATATAAACCTACTCAAGGTCGAATTCTTGTGGATGATATTGAATATAACCACGTCAGTTTTAAAAGTATGCAGCAAGCTGTAAGTGCGTGTTTCCAAGATTTTTTCAATTTCGAATTTACCGCAGCCCAATCCATTGCAGCCGGAACTGGAGAATGGCTGGAAGATATATCATCACAGAAAGAGTCGATTCGTCAAGCGGCTAGAATTGGGGGCGCTGACGAGTTTATCTCAGATCTTTCTCGTGGCTATGATACTCACATCGGTCATCTATTTCAAGGAGGACAGGGTTTGTCGGGCGGTCAATGGCAGCGTATAGCAATAAGTAGGACGATGATAAGGAATCCGCAACTACTCATTCTAGACGAACCAACGGCCGCATTAGATCCCAAAGCTGAAGCAAACATATACGCGCAATATACAGCAGCGTTTCAAGGGAAAGCTGTACTTCTGGTCAGTCATCGATTAGGATCGGCACGTTTGGCAGATCGCATTGTCGTTATGCAAGATGGATGTATCGTAGAAGAAGGAAGTCATCAAGAATTATTGGATCAAAGAGGGGTGTACTCAGGTATGTGGGAGGTTCAGTCACAATGGTACAAATGAATGGCAATGTCTTTTACTCCCTATGTCGTTTTTTTTCATGGATGGTTACTGTTAATCTAAAAAAATCATTGATCATTTTCGGTATGCTGCTCATTCAAGGCATCTTTCCAGGGGCCTCTGTATTTATCATCAGTAAGCTCTTTCAAGAAGTGATTCTTGTCTTCCAAGGAAGTCATAGGTTCACCGAAATATTGATAATCATAACCATCTGGGCTGTTATCATTCTTGTGGATCGATTAATCCAACCGTTCTATTCGATATATATGGAGCAGCTACAGCAAGAGCTAGAGGATTCGCTTACGAGGCAGTTACAGGAAAAAGCGCATCGTCTTCGATTAGAAACGTTTGAACGGGCTGACTTCCACGATATTCTTAGCAGAGCTCGAAATATGACCGAGCCCGGAGAATTTTTCAATTTGTTAATTGAAATATTCGATATTATCCGATCTATTATTACAGTTAGCTCTGTTATTATCTTGCTGAGTGCATGGAATGTTTGGTTATTCGTCGCACTGATCGTTGTTGCTTTACCTGTACCAATTGCACAGTGGATCCAATCCAAATCAACGTTTTTTTTGAAGAGGCAACAAACCGAGAAGGAAAGAGTTTTGAACTATTTAGAGAAAGTGATGACGTCTCGCGAGGCTGCGAAAGAAGTTCGGATGTTTGGAATGTCGTCTTCACTGCTTCGCTGGTGGCACAATATGTACTGGGAAGTTGCTAATTCATTATATCGCCAGCAACGGAATCAAAACATTGTACGTGCGGGTCTATCGATCATTGGGATTTTTGGACTTGCTTTCGGGGTGGCTTGGGCCGCATGGTCAGTCATGCAGGGAGATCTCTTGGCATCTCAATTCGGTGCGATTCTTATTGCTTTGCAAGTATTAAAAGATGGTGTAAACACGATTGTAGGGAGGTTTAGTTATTTTCGCGACATGCTATTTCGAGTCAATGATTTATTTATCTATCTTGATTTAGGACCTGAAGAGCAAGAAGGCAAAGAGTTTGTAGACGCTAAGGAAAATATATATGTCGAAGATGTTTCTTTCTGTTATCCGCAGCAACAGGAAGATACACTTCACGATATATCATTCACAATACAAGCCGGTGAGCGATTAGCTATTGTTGGAGATAACGGTTCCGGAAAAACAACATTAGTCAAAGTGTTACTGGGGCTATATCAACCGAAAAAAGGGAGTATACGATATGGTTCTGTTTGCTTAGCAGATGCCGATTTGACTAGTCTGAGAGCACACACGACGGCTGCATTTCAGGATTTTAACCGTTACGCCTTTACGTTAAATGACAATATTGGCTACGGGAAAGTGGAACACATGCATTTACAGGAAGAAGTAGAATATGCGGCAAAGCTGGGAGGAGCAGACCAAGTGGCAGCTTCTTTAGTCAATGGCTATCATACCCCATTAACTCGCGAATTTGCTGACGGTACGGATTTGTCGGGAGGCCAGTGGCAGAAGATTGCTATTTCGCGTGCATTTATGCGCAACGCCCCATTTGTTTTATTGGATGAACCAAGTGCAGCATTAGACCCAAAAGCAGAAGCGGAAGTTTTTGAGCGGTTTCTATGTATGGCAAAGGACAAGACCGCGATCTTAGTTTCTCACCGTCTTGGTATGGCGCGATTATGTGATCGTATCTTGGTGTTGAAAGATGGTCGTATTGCGGAGATCGGTACACATGATGAGTTGCTTCGATTAAAAGGTGAATATCATAATCATTGGTCATTGCAAGCGGGATGGTATATATAAAAGTTCAATAACAACACATCACAGGGGGGAACCATTAAGAGAATAAGTCATTGATTTACATTATGAATATTTCGATGAAATAGAGCCACCATTCCGGTGATGAGTGAGCCAGGTCTCCGGAGAAAATGAGCCACCATTCCGGTGGGAGGGAGCCGCCTGTGTGGAGGTAGCTCCCGAGCCTCACTTTCCTTGAGTGAAACAAGCAACCACTCGTCTAGAATGAGCAGCGGCACTTTCTTGTAGGCCTTCATGACGCGACCGAAGATCCCCTCGCCCCGTGCGATCGGCGTGATATTCTACATCTTCGATGCAGGCGTTCGATTGCTGGAAATCTGCCTTGCGGATTAACGCCGCCAGTCAAGCCATTCATCGCGGTTTCACAGCGCTCTAACGCTTGCCACAGACTCTATTTGGCTGATAATGGACGTTTTGGAATTCTAACGCTTATCAGAAAGCTTATTAGTCATTTTGGCTATCAAAATCGAGGGTTTTACTGAAATAGAGTTACCCAGTTGCGTTAGAATTTTTAAAGCGTTAGATTTAGCAAAATAGCGCTTGTCATCAGCGTTAGAGTTTCATGTTCATGGGCTTCCTCAACCCCGCATCCCACCGCAGCCTAGCGACGCTGGAATATCGTTTTAAGGGCTGTTTTTAGCAAAAATGTACTTAACGTGCAGCTCCCAGCGCCGCGGTGGGGCAATACGTGTTAGCAGTCAACCACTGATTTTGCTTTTAAACCTATAATAGTTAATTGATTTGCAGCCGGATAATTTGTATGATGGGCATATTGTGGGTCGAACAGGCAGGAGGAAGCTTAGTGGAAAGTCAATATGATGAGTTGGCCGCTTATTTTGTGCGGATGCCGATAGACATATTCGGTGTGTATCAAACAATTCTAAAGAAGGGTGTCTACCGAGGTCATAAAGATCAGCCTACGACCAAGTGCGGCCTTATTATCGCACTGAAAGGAGAGGCTGATTTTATTTGCGATGACATAAGTTACGCAATGTATCCTGGTAAGGCGATGCTCGTCGGAAAGGATCGGCAACTTGAAATAGTTGTGCATACGGCCGAATTTGAGTATTTCCTTGTGCATTATTTGCCTGTTGTTGCTGCTTCGGAGCAGATGCAACTGACGAAAAACGTAAATGAACTTCAAATCGATATGGATGCCGCGTTGCTGCAATTGATAGAGCATCTGAGGCGGTTTTCCAACACGATCGGCAATATCGAGCTGCTGGGAAAGAAGACATTATTTTACCAGTTGCTCAACAAAGCGCTTTTGTCGGAGCGTTACCGCCAAAATAGTGAGAGTCAAAGCATGATAGAGCAGACAATTGAGTACATTCGTAAGAACTATATGGAGTCGATTACGCTGGAGAGCTTGGCTAAGCAGAATGGGATGAAGGCCAAATATTTCTCTTATTTGTTTCATAAGTATACAGGTATTGGCCCAATTAATTATCTCATTCAATATAGGATGAATCTTGCCTATGAGCTGCTTATGACAGCCTCATTTTCGGTGCGTGAAATTGCCAGAAGTGTCGGCTATTCAGATGCCTACTATTTCAGCAGATTATTTAAAAAGCATAATGGTATGTCGCCTACAGCAGTCAAGCAGCGTGGTAGAAATAATCCATCTTAAGTTCGGGAAATCCTCTATTTGCGCGAATCATTAACAATGGTATCATTATTGATGATAATGAAAATCATTATTAATAATTCAGAAATATTGAGGGGAAGACTGAAATGGGAATGAAGACAAAAAATCGGCATATGCCGCTGTTTGCCGTATGCTTATTGATTATGGCTATGATCGCAAGCGCATGCTCCAACAATGTAAAACCAAATAATGAAAACGGTGATGCAACTGCGACACCTGCTGCGAACGAAGGCGCTGCTTTCCCACGAACGGTTATGAGCGCGAATGGATCAGTAACGATTGAGAAGAAACCGCAAAAAGTAGCTCTTGTTCATTGGGGCTTGATGGACGAGTTGTTAACCTTTGAGTTGCCTTCGATTGGATTGGCGCTGCCGTTCACGGCCAAGCAGTCGAGTTTGGATACGGAGCAGTACAAGCCCTATGCCGCCAAATTCGGCGAGATCGTGTTTGTTGGCGAGAACACCGAAGTTAATTTGGAGGCACTTCTTGACTATGAACCGGATCTCATTCTGGCGGGCAGCATTACGAATGAGAAGATTACGAAAGAATTGTCGCAGATTGCGCCAACATTTTATTTCGATGAAGAAAAAACGAATGTTTGGGCAGATTGGCCGACAGTTATGACCAAGATGGGCGAGGTGCTCGGGCAGGAGCAGAATGCACAGAAGTTTATTGACGGTTATGCTGCCAAGGTAGAGGCTGCGAAGCAGCAGCTAACCGGTGTTGAAGGTACAGTTGCCTTTGTTCAGGTTAGGGAAAAGGCAGTTTGGCTGCAAGGGACGGATTACATTGCTCATTATTATGAACCGCTTGGTCTGAAAGCTCCGGAAGCGGCGCAAGGCAAAGGTGGCGAGCTTACGTTGGAAGGGCTAAGTGTCATGAATCCAGATCATCTCTTTCTAGGCTACTTCAACTACACGGATACTTCTCTACCTGCTCTTTCGGATGAATGGGAAAAAAGTGAGGTGTGGAAAAAGTTGAAGGCAGCTCAGCAGAACCAGGTGTACGGCTTGAACGGTGCACTTGCTTTGGGATTTGGTCCTATTGGCAAGACTTATGGGATAGAAGTTATTACTGAGGCGCTGAAGTCCAAGTAAGGTGGCGTTCATTTGCAACCATAATAAAGCAGGGCAAATGCTTGATGCCTTGCTTTATTTTTTTTTGGTTACAAGGTTACTTAGATTCTAGTATGAACGCGATAGTCAGGAGCCGTCCACGATGTCAGGGTTAGCGAAGAGGATGGCCTCGGCCGTATCCCAGAGCCGGGGCAGGAACCGGATGACGCTCTCAGCGCGGGACAGGAGGTTGTCAGCGGAGGTGATGCCGAGGTCTGCTATAACAGCGTCGAAGGCTGCGGCATGTTTGCGCTGAAGGTCAGGAGCGTCGGCGTGGAGTATTTTATGGCAACGGGCGAAGGTTGCGACGATCCAGAAGACAGCTTCGTGATGATTGCCGGCCCGGATAAGCTTCAGGCATCCGGCGATGGCGATCGGTCTTGCCTCGGCTGTGATGTCGGTACTGAAGAAGAATGGCGTCTTGGCCACGGCCGCAGCGGCATCAAACGTCGCGGCGAGCTCGGTGAGATGATGTTCTACCCGCTCGGGAGTCATCTCGGTACAGCCGAGCAGCTTGAGCAATTCCTGGTAGAGGCCGGCATGACCATACTCCATCAGCACGTCACGAGCGGCAAGATAACGGAGCCGTACCGTTGGATTGCGGAGTGCGGCCACGAGCAGGACATGCGTGGTTACACCGGTCGGAAACAGCCACGAAGTCACCTGGTCGTGCAGCGGCGCGGTGGTGTCGATAGACCGCAGCCCATTTTCGACCCTGTTCCGGGCTTCCTCGCAGCGTCGGCGTACCCACGGCCGCTCGGCAAAATGGCGGGAAACCTGATTCTGCAGCCTGCGCAAGTGTCCGGTAGAGTCGGCAATAATTGTATCCTTGCGGAAACTGCCTGCGAGGTGATAGGAAGCAAGGACCTCCTCGGCCGACGCCACCTGGTTCCAGGAGAGATATGTCGCCTCCACCAGTGTGCTGCGATAGATGAACTTCCCAAGCTTGAGCGGAGGCTCGGCCTGCTCGGTGACGATCATCACGTCCACATCCGAAGCTTCCGGCAGATCCGCATTATCAGCCAGTCCGATCGTAGAGCCGCTAAAGTATGCCCCCAGGAATCCTTTCTCCTTGCTGGCGTGCTGCATTACCCACTCCGCGGCTTCCTTTCTGGCAGCTCCGACTTTCATAGTTATCACCTTTCCCTCTTTCTAATGTAACAAATATCCAATTTGCCCAGGTCCCATCATTATATAGCAACAATCCACAATCTGAAACAGCAACATCTCGCCTTCTACTTTGAAAGACGGGATGTGCGGCGTAGAAATCAGGCTTCAAACGGATTTAGTTCAGTCACCAAATTTGGAAATGACAGTAAGCAATGGCAGAGGCCAATCCTGCACGCATAAAGTTTAACATTGACTCGTGGCGCCTCCGTGCCAGAAACGATTAAATAAGAGTGTAGCACAAGCAAGTAGTTCTGAAGCGGAGGCGAAGGCTTAAATGTTCAAACGAAACAGGGGTTCAATTATCGTTGTTGTACTTGTAGGTATCGTCGCTGCTCTGGCAATCTTCTGGCAGCAATTAGGCACATCACCACAAGACGATGATTCTGAGGAGCAGCCGGAGTCTTACAAAGTATTGTTGTTCTCCAAGACAGCGGGGTTTCGTCACGAGTCGATTTCGGCCGGGATCGAAGCGATCCGAAGCTTGGGAGTGGACAATTATATCGAGGTAGACGCCACGGAAGATGCCGCGGTGTTCACCGATGATAATTTAGCACAGTATGAGGCCGTTATCTTTCTAAGCACGACAGGCGACATTTTGAATGAAGCGGAGAAATCGGCATTTGAGCATTATATTCGTTCGGGGAAAGGTTATGTAGGCATCCATTCAGCATCCGATACGGAATATAACTGGCCTTGGTATGGCGAGTTGGTAGGCGCATATTTCAAAGACCACCCGGATGTGCAATCAGCCAACGTGCTTGTGGCGGATGCGGCTCACCCTTCCACCAACGTACTTCCAGCCGTATGGACACGCACAGATGAGTGGTATAACTTCAACTCTAATGTCCGCAACAAGCTGCACGTGCTGGCAACATTGGATGAGAAGAGCTACAAGGGCGGAAATATGGGCTTCGATCATCCCATCGTATGGTGCCAGGAATACGACAGTGGCCGGTCGTGGTACACCGGCGGCGGTCATACGAACGAGAGCTTTAGCGAACCCGGGTTTTTAAGACATCTGTTGGGCGGTATCCAGTGGGCGGCAGGAAAAGCGGAGGGGAATTGTAAAGCTACTGACTACGAGGGGGCCTTCGAGAAAGTCGTCCTGCAGACGGGATTGTCCCAGCCGATGTCAGTACGGGTGACGCCGGACGGCCAAGTATACTTTATCGAGCGATCCGGTATTTTGAAAATCTATGATCCGGAGACAAGCGTGACGTCGATGGCCGGGAGAGTGCCGGTATTCTTTGAGCACGAAGACGGGCTGCTCGGTCTTGAACTCGATCCCGGCTTTGCGACGAATCAGCAAATCTATCTCTTCTACTCTCCCAAGGACGATCCGGTGAACCGGGTGTCGAGGTTTACGATGAATGATAATCAGCTGCTGCTTGATTCAGAGAAGATCGTGCTGGAGACGCCGCTCGACCGCTCGGCATGCTGTCATGCCGGCGGGGATTTGGAGTTCGATTCCGATGGCAATCTCTACATTGCGCTCGGCGATAACACTGATCCGTTCGAATCCGACGGCTTCGGGCCGATGGACGAAAGACCGGGCAGGGAGAAGTGGGATGCGCAGCGTACTTCGGGCAATACCCAGGATTTACGAGGCAAAATATTGCGGATCAAGCCGAAGGAGGACGGCACTTACGAGATTCCAGACGGGAATCTGTTCCCTGCGGACGGCAGTCAAGGGAGGCCGGAAATTTATACGATGGGCAACCGCAATCCGTTCAAGATTACGGTAGACCCTTATACGAATTGGCTGTATTGGGGCGATGTCGGTCCTGACGCTGGCGTGGATACCGTGCTTCGCGGGCCGAAGGGCTATGACGAGTTCAACCAGGCCAAATCCGCCGGCAATTACGGTTGGCCTTATTGCATCGCCGACAACCAAAGCTACACCGACTATAATTTCAAGACGGGCGCATTCGGCAAGCCTTATGATTGCAGCGCACTTGTTAACGATTCCCCGAACAATACCGGAAGCAGGAACTTGCCGCCCGCGCAGCCGGCCATGATCTATTATCCTTATAATAACAGCCCGGAGTTTCCGGAACTGGAGAACGGAGCGGGCGGACGAACGGCTTCTGCGGGTACGGTGTACCGGTACGACCCGGACAATTCGTCTGCGGGCAAGTTCCCGCAATATTTCGACAAGACGCTGTTCATTATGGAATGGTCGCGCAATTGGATTAAGGAGGTCAAGTTCGATGAGGATGGAAATCTGCTCAAGATTAATCCGTTCCTGCCGCACCTGAGTTTCCTGCGGCCGATGGATATGACCTTTGGACCGGATGGCACCCTGTATTTATTGGAATATGGCACCGGTTGGGGGGAGAACGATGATGCTGCCCTCATTCAAATTCGATATACGGGCGGGGTTAATCGGGCGCCAATCGTGAAGATGGGCGCGGATCAGACGAATGGGCTGGCGCCGCTGACCGTTCAATTCAATAGCGAAGGCACCATCGATCCCGAGCATGATCCATTCACATTCGAATGGGATTTCAATGGGGATGGAACGGTGGATGCGACTGAAGCCAATCCATCGCATACGTTT
Organism: Paenibacillaceae bacterium; assembly: GCA_004134985.1. GTDB lineage: Bacteria > Bacillota > Bacilli > Paenibacillales > Paenibacillaceae > Paenibacillus_D. Next base: position 190,957 of record REGQ01000009.1, read on the forward strand.
ACCGAGAATGGGGAGTATACGGTGATGCTGACGGTGCATGATGATCAGGGTGCAAGCGCGAGTGCCAACCTTACCGTAACCGTTGGGAATACAGCGCCCAAGGTGACCATTAATGCGCCGGTGAATGGAGGATTCTTCGCCTGGGGGGATACGGTTCCTTATTCGCTTACCGTAACGGATCAGGAAGACGATGCGATCGATTGCACGAAGGCCAATCTTCTTCCGAGTCTGGGGCATGATGAACATGCTCATGCGGATGTTAATCATATCGGCTGCGAGGGAGCATTCACCACATCCAAATCGGACACGAACATCGAGAATACGTTCTACATTGTGGAAGCGTCATATACGGATAAGGGAGTAGGTAATATTCCACCGCTGATGGGGAGAGCGACCGTGAAGCTGCACTCCAAAGATAAGCAGGCGGAGCATTACGATGCGATGAACGCCGTTCAAGCGGAGGAGACGACAGATGACGGCGGCGGAAAAAACATTGGATTCATCGAAAATGGAAGCTGGATCATGTGGCAGGGAATGGATCTTCACGGAATCGAATCCATGAACTTCAGAGTCTCTTCCGCGGCAGACGGAGGCACGATTGAAATGCGTGTTGATTCACCGGATGGAGCGCTGATCACAAGCGTGGACATCAACAATACGGGCGGCTGGCAAAATTGGCTGACGGTTTCTTCCGACCTTGGCCGCAAGCCGGAGGGACAGCATGACATTTATTTCGTATTTAAAGGCGGCGATGGATTCCTGTTCAACGTCAACTGGATCGAATTCGTTGGCCCTGGTGTCGCAGAAGATTTGTGATCTAACTTCAGCATTTTGCAGTAAAAAACCTTCAGAACCGCGAGCGATGCTGGACTGAAGGTTTTTCATTTTTCAAATGACCACTTTTAAATCTAGGTATTGTGATCTATTTTTATTCTGAATATTAATAGAAATTAGGTAAAAAAACCTATGTAAACAACCGATAAATAGATAGACAGACAGACATAATAGGAGGACATATGGCAAGAAGAAGGAAAAAGGAAACGTTTGACCCTGTAAAAGCGATGCTTCTCCTCGCAATGCTCTGCGCATTCTTCCTTGTGGGCAGTATGATGAAGTCGATATTGGCAGGCGGGATTGCGGTTGGGGTGGTGGTCGCTGCGTACCTTATCCTTTGGATGTCTAAGAGTATAGCGGCTCTTGAGAAGCTTAAGCGTTCGGGGATTGCCGATATTGACCTGATGGATGGAAGGGAATTCGAAAAGTATTTGGTGCAATTGTTTTACGGATTAGGTTATCAAGTCCATTTGACACCTGCAGCTGGCGATTTTGGCGCAGATCTGATCATCAATAAAGACGGAAAAAAAATTGTCATCCAGGCGAAACGCTACAGTAAAAAGGTTGGCATTAAGGCAGTGCAGGAAGTAAGCGGTGCTTTATCCTATTACAAGGCTCATGAAGGTTGGGTAGTTACCAACAGCCAATTTACGGATGCTGCGTATACATTGGCCGAGTCCACCAATACAAGGCTGATCAGCCGGGACGAGCTTGTTGATCTGATTATGACGGTGAAATCGAAACGGACAACCAACAAAGTGACGGCTTCCCAGGCACATGCTACTGCACCGAATGGCAAGTCCAGTTCCGTTGTTCCTGCGGAGGAGGACTACTGTTCCAGATGCGGGGGAATGATGATCAAAAGAAAAAGCACGCACGGCCAAGTATACGCATGCATGAATTATCCGAACTGTCGCAATGTGCAAGTCATATAGCAGGAAGCGTGTCCGAGGAGAAGAGCAAGAACGAGCAAAGATGGATTTGCTCGTCTTTTTTTATTGTGATCTTGAAACGTATGATTCTCCATGTTTCTGTTAAAGCCCCCGTCAGTTCAATCAGTTGTCTTCATATGAGGTAATATTGTTTTTAGCTCAATTAAGTCATTTATTATTAAATCAGCATGAGCCAGTTCATCTTCTTGTGCAAAATCAAAATTACATCCAATTGCAATGCAACCATTATCTTTAGCCGCATTTATATCAGACAGACGATCTCCGACTACTGCTGCTTTTTTTATATCATATTTTTTAATAATCGCTTTAACTAAATCTCCTTTATCGAGCGTTTGTATTTGTTGAATACTAAATGTTTCAGTAACCCACTGGTCCAAATTGTAATAACTCACGATTGCCTGTAAATATTCCGTTAACCCATTACTCGCTATGTAAATTGAACAATGCTGCTCTTTTAAATAACTGAAAACTTCCTTTACATGAGGATATAAAGCACCTTTCCCGCTGTTTATGTTTTCAACTAATTTTTTCAGAAAATAAGCATCCGTCTGTTCTCTTACTTCATCGGAATGATCGGGCAGCAAGGTTTCCCATACTTTTGGTAGAGGTACACCCATAATTTCACGGTATTTATCAATAGGGGTTCCGGTATCCCATTTATCTAGTGACCGCAAATAGTTAAATGTATCATCAAGCGACAATTCTAAAATTTTATCTGTTTGAAATAACGTTCCATCCATATCAAAAATCAGTGATTGCAACATTGCACTCTCTCCCTTTTCACCACTGTAGATTAACTTCTAAAGTTTACCATGCCTGTCACCGCTCCGCAAAAGCTGCAAAGAACCGCTGCCCTGCGGCAGCGGTTCTGACGGATCGAGCAACCTATGCAAGTCCTTGCACTTTCGCATCCTTTGGCAGCCAGATTGCCAATATACCGAGCAAAGGAAGGAAGGCGCACAGCTTCATAATGAACGCGATACTGGTCACGTCGGCAATTGTGCCGAGCACGGCTGATCCCAGACCTCCGATCCCGAATGCAAGTCCGAAGAACAGGCCCGAAATGAGACCGATCTTTCCAGGCATCAATTCCTGGGCGTAGACGACGATGATCGAGAAGGCTGAGGACAAAATAAATCCGCCGAGCACAGCCATTACACCAGACCAGAACAGATTGGAGAACGGAAGCATAATCGAAAATGGCGCCGTGCCCAAAATGGAAAACCAAATGATATTTCTTCTGCCGAATCGGTCAGCCATCGGTCCCCCGAGAAACGTTCCTACTGCCGCAGCACCAAGGAAAGCAAACAGAAACCACTGCGATTGGCTAACGGATACGCCGTAATCATGAATGAGATAAAATGTATAATAGCTCGTCATGCTGGCCATGTACACATTTTTGGAGATAACCAGGAAGACGAGAATAACGACGGCCCAGACAATCTGCTTTTGCGTCAAATGTCCTTCACGCCGAATAGCTGCTGAACCAGCCGCCCCCACTGCGCGAGGCTTGACTACCGGCCTTGGCATAAGCTGCTGCGCCTTGTACCAGCGCGCAACATAAATTTGAATGGCGATGGCCACCAAAGCGGCGAACGAAAACCAGATGACGCCGAACTGGCCAATATGCACGAATAAAACTGCGGTCATAATTGGTCCGAGCGAGCTGCCGATGTTGCCGCCCACCTGGAAGATCGATTGGGCCAAGCCTCTTCTTGGCCCTGCGGCGAGATACGCTACCCGCGATGATTCAGGATGAAAGATCGCCGAACCGATGCCGATTGCTGTTACAGCGGTCAGGATAAGTCCATAATGGGGCGAGATCGCCAGCATAATGATCCCCACCAAAGTAAAACAGACGCCAAAAGGCAAAATAAACGGCATCGGCCTCACATCGCTGAACCGGCCGACCAGCGGCTGCAGCACCGATGATGTCAAATTCATGGCCAGCGCTATCAAGCCGATCTGGGAATAGGACAAACTTAGTTCTTCACGCAAAATTGGAAACAATGCGGATACTGTTGATTGCATCGTATCATTCAACATATGCACGATGCTGATCGCGAACAGTATCGGATATACGGTAACAGCTGCCGCGGTTGCGGTGCTGCCCGCGGATTGGGTTTTGTTCTGAGTACTCATGGTGTTAAACCGGGTCACTTCCCTTAATTTGAGATGGTTCCCGCAGACCCGAGGGCAGCAGGAAATGCAGGGCGAAGCTAATGAGAATAAAACCAAGCATGGACCAGTAAACGAAATGAAGCGATTGATACAAAATTTCTCTCAGCGGTCCTACCAAAGCGGGAGCAACATTGCCAAGATGATGCGTGCTGATCAGTTGATTCATCTGCGACGCGTTAATCGCATCGTCAGCGGCATTGCCCATGTTGTGTAACAGGAGCGAGTTGAAAATCATGCCGAATACGGCGAGCCCGACTGCTTGCCCGACGGTGCGGAACAAGGTGATGGAGGCTGTCGCTGTTCCAACCATCGTTGCCGGCACAGCATCTTGAACATTGACCGTCGTCGTTGTAAAGATCATGCCAAACCCTAATCCCAATACCGCACTGTTCAGCGCAAATTGCCACTCTGGCGTCCCGATGCCGAATCCGCTGAGCATCAAGCCGCCCAACAGCAAAACAATAGAGGCAATGCCAATCGTGCGCTTATTGCCAATGGTGACGAGCAGCCGTCCAGCGATAAATGAACCGGTAAACCAGGCGACGGAAAGCGGCGCGAGGATCAGACCCGAGATCGTTGCCCCATGGCCGCGTATCCCCTGCATCCACATCGGGATGTAAACGTCTATCCCCATCACATAGGCGCTGATCAGGAAGGCAATCAGATTGCCTACCAGGATGGTGCGGTTTTTGAATAGCTCAAAAGGTACAATCGGGTCTGCCGCACGTTTTTCAACAAAATAGAAAATAACAAAAATGACCACTGAAGCGACAAGCAGCGAGAACGCTTGTGCGTTCATGACGTTCAAATCTTCCCCGTAAAACTGCAGTGCGAGCAGCAGGCAGAGCAGGCCTGATGTAAACAATAATGCGCCCCAATAATCAATCTGCTGCTTGGCAACATTCACTTTCTCTTTCAAGCCGATCGCAATCAATACTATCGTCGCAATTCCCACAGGGATATTAATAAAAAAGATCCAGTGCCAGGTCAGTTTATCAACAAAAAAACCGCCAACCAAAGGGCCCGCGACACCCGCAATTCCCCAGGCAGTTCCGAGCAAACCCATTATTTTGGCCCGTTTCTCATAAGGAAACACATCAGCGACGATCGTCATGCTCGTCGGATAGATGCCGCCGGCTCCAAGCCCTTGAATCGCCCGAAACAGGATCATTTGCTCAATACTTGTCGCGAATCCGCATAACGTTGAACCGACGACAAAGATGATCGTTGAAATAATAAAAATCTTTTTCTTGCCGAACAAATCGGCAAGCTTACCATAAATAGGTACGGTCACAGCCGATGTAAGCAAATAGATCGAGAAGATCCAATTCATAATCCCCAGCCCGTTAAGCGAACTTACAATAGTAGGCATCGCTGTGGATATGATGGTTCCTTCAATAGCGGCCATAAATGTTGCCACAAATACAGTAACAACAATTAACTTCACGTTGATTTCCTTCACTCTGCATCCTCCATAAAAGCATAACTACACATAACTAACTCATTTAAACATATGGCCGCCTTAATTGACAAGAGTCGCTGACAAATAAAAAAAGGAAAGTCGTGATAACGGCAATAAGGCACATTACCACTATTGACGCATCATAAGAAACACATATATAATTCATATATAAAAATATTTTTCATAAATGAAATATCGGAAGGGGGCATATGATGAAGCTGCTGGATGGACTGCTCGTTCTGGATATTAGCCAAGGGATTGCTGGCTCGTTCGCTGCGCTAAGGCTCGCTGACCTGGGGGCCCGCGTCATTAAAGTTGAACTTCGGGAGGGTGGAGATGCTGGCAGAACCCAACTGCTGAACGATCAGTCAGTCGATGGGGAAAGCGCGATGTTTCACACCCTTAACAGAAATAAAGAAAGCTATGCTGTAAATTGCCGCGATCAAGCAGATTTGGACAAAATGGAGCGGTTGGTGGCAGAGGCGGACGTATTGATCGACAGTACGCAGCCGGGCGAAGTCAATCCGTTCGGTCTGGAAGTTGACCGTGTTCGAGCATTGAACCCGCAGCTGATTTATGGAAGCGTTACCGGCTGCGGTCCGGATGGCCCATGGCAGGTTCAACCTGCGCAAGACCTGCTCGTGCAAGCGTTGACCGGGATGCCTTGGCTGAACGGCAATGCGGATGAACCGCCGGTTCCATTCGGGCTGTCTGTCACGGATTTGTTTGCCAGCGCCAACTTGGTGCAAGGTATTTTGGCCGCTTTGATTCGGAGACCGACAATTGGTCTGGGGGCACATGTGGAGATCAGCTTGTTGGAAGCTGCGCTCGATTTTCAATTCGAAGTGTTGACGACCCATCTGAATGATGGCGGCAAACTGCCGCGCCGCAGCAGCGTAAATAATGCCCATGCCTATTTAGGCGCTCCTTATGGCGTTTATCGGACCCAAGACAGCTATTTGTCATTGGCGATGGGCTCCATTGTTCAACTGGGCGAACTGCTGGAATGCACGCAATTGGCTGGTTATCAGGACCCGCAATCCTGGTTTGACCGCAGGGATGAAATTAAAAGCATCCTTGCAGATCACCTGAAGACACGATCAACGGCACAATGGCTGGCCATGCTGGAGCCAGCAGATTATTGGTGCGCCAAAGTGCTTGATGTAGACGGTCTGTTGGCGCATGAAGGCTTTCATGTGCTGGAGATGGTTCAGGATGTAAGACGCAGTAATGGCTCCGCTCTCAAAGCGATGCGCTGCCCGATTCGTGTAGACGGGACGAACTTGTTGGCCGATCAGGGTGCGCCTCTTCTGGGTGAGCACAATGAACGGATCGACCAAACGTATGGCCTGAACGTGACATCTTGACTGAACAAAAAATCCAAGCGAATGAGAGCTGAATTAACATGGTGCATAAACCTTTGCAAGGAATGGTCGTGCTTGACTTCAGTCAGTTTCTTTCCGGTCCTTATGCAGGCTTGCGACTCGCTGATCTTGGGGCGCGCGTCATTAAAGTTGAAAGGCCTGATGGCGGCGACTTGTGCAGACGGCTTTATATTTCCAATTTGGAGCTTGACGGGGACAGTACGCTATTTCATTCCATTAATCGGAATAAGGAAAGTTTTTCGGTCAATTTGAAAGATCCGCAAGAGCGGCAGACGGTCATCGAACTGCTGAAGAAAGCCGATATTATGATTCAAAATTACCGTCCCGGCGTGATCGAAAAGTTGGGCTACAGCTATGAGGAAGTGAAGGCGATTAATCCCGGTATCATCTATGGCTCGATCAGCGGATACGGGACCGAAGGGCCGCTGCTTGACAAGCCAGGCCAGGATTTGCTGGTCCAATCCTTTGCCGGCATCCCTTGGCTGAGTGGGGACACGGGACGCGATCCGATGCCGTTTGGATTGGCAATAGCGGATATGATGGCCGGAGCCCACCTGGTGCAGGGAATACTGGCGGCGGCCGTGCGAAGGGCTATTACGGGGCAAGGCGCACGCATTGAGACGAGTTTGCTTGAATCGACGCTCGATACGATGCAGGAAGTATGGTGCGATGTGCTGCAGCAGACAGACGATAAAGACAAGCTTGAGCCCGTCGCCGCCAGTCGTGGCCGGAAGGTCGAGCCGCCGATGGCAACCGGTATCTATGCGGTACAGGACGGCTATATTGCGCTCGGATCGATGCCGATTGCGGCGCTTGACCAACTGATCGGCTGCAAGGAGATGGAGCAGGAGGGGAAATTGCTAGAGAAAGCAGAAGGCAACACACAAGAGAATGTGGAAGAAACGGGAGAGATAGAAGAAACAGTAGAAACAGTAGAAACAGTAGAAACAGTAGAAATAGAAGAAACAGAAGAAACAGGGGAGCAGATAGGCGAACGCATCCGGCGGAAATTGCAGGAGCATCTGCTGCAGCGGCCTGCGTCGCATTGGGTCAGCAAGTTGGCGCAGCATGGGCTGCCCTGTGTCCAAGTGACGGATTGGCATAACCTGCTGCAGCACGATGCCTTCCGGCAGCTAGAAATGATCCAGCAGATCAGCCGTCCGAACGGCGTAAGCATGTCCGCGCTGCGCTGCCCGATCCGGATTGACGGGGAGCGCTTCACATCACCGAAGGGCTCGCCGACAATTGGCGAGCATAACGAGCGAATTACCGCTGATTTGATTGGGAATCGAATGGGAGGCTAACATGATACGATTACGTGGAATGACCTGGAACCATGAACGGGGCATCAAGCCGCTGCAGGCGGCTGCCGAAGCCTTCAGACAGAGACGGCCTGAAGTTGTGATTGATTGGGATGCGCGTTCATTGCAGGATTTTGAACAGTATCCGCTTGAATTGCTGGCGAATACCTACGATCTGATAATGATTGACCATCCTCACCTCGGAACAGCGGTAGCCGAACAACTGCTTGTCCCGTTGGACGGTCGATTAGCTGAACCCTATTTGGAAGAGCAGCAGGCGGGCAGTGTTGGCCAAAGCCATGCAAGCTATCATTATGCCGGACACCAATGGGCTGTCGCGGCCGACGCCGCAGCGCAGGTGAGCGCCTATCGCCCGGATCTGCTCCAGGCAAGAGAACTGCATGTGCCGCAGACATGGGCAGAGGTGGGCCGGCTCGCATCGGCACTGCCGGAAGGACAGCGTATTGGCTTGCCGCTTGTCCCGGTTCACGCCTTTGCGAGCCTGTTCACGCTTTGCTCGCAGCTTTCTGCCCGCTCCTTCTGGAGCGATGGCAGCGAGTTGGATGCCGATGTTGGCGAGGCAGCGCTTGTCTTGCTGCAGGAACTGCTGCCGCTTCTTCATCCCCAATCGCTGGATGTCGATCCGATTGTGATGTCCAACTTGATGTCCAATACAGATGAGATTGCCTATGTACCATTAATGTACGGGTATTCCAACTATGCGCGCAGCGGCTTTGCTCCGCATTTGGTCAAATACGCGAATATTCCGTCAGATGACGGTGAGCCGCGCGGCAGTATGATCGGTGGCGTCGGACTTGCGATTTCGTCCCAAAGCCAACATGTCGAGGTTGCCGCCGAGTTTGTAGCCATGACTGCAAGCCCGGCGTTCCAGCGTACTGCGTTTTTCTTAAATGGCGGTCAGCCCGGGCATCGCAGCGCATGGCTTGATCCTGAAGTGAACCGCATTTCGAACGGATTTTTTGCGGATACGCTGCAGACGCTTGACCTCGGCTCCATGCGTCCGCGCTTTGACGGTTATATTGCGTTTCAGGAACAGGCGGGCAGCATGATCCGGAAGTTTCTCCTGGCTGGGAACGCAAATCGCAAGCAATTGATCGGACAATTGAATGAGCTGCTGCTGGCCTCATACAAGTAATAGAAAAATGCTTCTCCGCTCCTTTTACAAGGACATACGAGTTATAATATGAGCAGTGATGTACTTGAGAGAAGGGGAATGGAATGAAAGATTACAAAGTGCCAGCGCTTGAAAAAGGGCTGGAAATACTAGAAACGCTATCTTCTGCTGCCGTACCCATGTCATTGACGGATTTAAGCCGCACTTTGGGGCGCAGTACGAGCGAGCTGTACCGAATGATCGGTTTTTTGGAGACGAAAGGTTACATTACCAAAGAGGTTTATTCAGGCAATTACCACCTTTCTTTAAAATTGTACGAGCTTGCCCATACCCACTCGCCTGTCGATCAATTGATAAGAGCGGCGATGCTGCCCATGCGGGAGTTTGCAGCTGACATGCAGGAATCATGCCATCTCGGTGTTCTTCGCAATACCGAACTGATCGTGCTTCGACAAGAGGAAAGCCCAACCAAGTACCGGCTTTCTGTTGAAGTAGGAGGCAGATTTGACTCATTGCACACCGCGTCTGGCCGTCTGCTGATTGCGTATTTGCCTGATGTGGAGCGCGAATGGTTTTTGGATAATCACGCAGGGTTCGCCGCAATGGAGGCTAATGACAAAGCATCGTTTATGAACAAACTGGAACAAATCCGGCAGGTGGGCTACAGCAGCGCTGAAGCTGAGTCGCATCGTGGGGTCAAAGATTTTGCAGTGCTGGTAGGCAATCCGAAAATTGGACTTATGGCGTCGCTCGCCGTGCCTTGTCTGGAGCAGCTTCATCACACTCACTCGGACGCGGAACTGCTGGCCGCATTGAAAACATGCGCCCATAAGATTACCGGGGCATTAGGCATCTCTTCAATATAGGCTTAGTTGCCTGGTTCATGTCTGCATCGTGCATTAATTGCTTGCTTCACGACTGCGCAGCAGACAGCCGCAGAAAAACCCTGACAAGTCGAGTGCATCGATTTGCCAGGTTTTTTTGCAATTATTAACACACTTAATTATTCTGCGCGCAATACTGCCGTTGATCATCATGTATTCCCTTCGCAAAGCGTATTGTTGAATGTGTGGAGCGGACGGAAATCGATCGGTTAGAACGTAATAAACGCGCTCACCGCAATTGTCCTTTTAAAAATTATCTGATATACTACATTTACTTTTAGGAGGTGTTTCTTTTGGGTATCCATTTCATGCGTTTAAGGTAATGCAAGGTGCAATGCAGGCTTGCTCGTCCATTTTTTTGATAATATGGTTCGAGTTTTTTTGTAATGTGCTTTTTTAGTCAAGTTTAAACGGTGAAAAGGAGCAAAAAGATGCAGCTGCAGTGGAAAAAAACGTTCGCGATTATTTTCAGCGGACAAATATTTTCAATATTAACGACCTCGATGGTGCAATTTTCGATTATTTGGCATTTGACTGAAACAACAGGCTCCGCTACGGTGCTGATGCTTGCCGGACTTGCCGGATTTTTGCCGCAAGCGCTGCTTGGCCCGTTTATCGGTGTGTGGCTAGACCGGTGGAACCGAAAAATAACGATGATTACGGCGGACAGCGCCATCGCTTTTTTCAGTTTGGTCTTGGGCGTTTATTTCTATTTTGGCGAACCGAGTCTCGGTTTCGTCTATGTTATTTTGATGATTCGCTCTGCGGCCTCGGCATTTCATGCGCCGGCATTCCAGGCGGCCATTCCGCTCATCGCGCCTGAAGATCAATTGACCCGCGTGGCGGGCTGGCAGCAAATGGTGTTCTCATTCTCCAGTGTAATTGGTCCGGCGCTTGGTATCGCTGTTTACTCAGCGACATCGCTTGGAGCCGTATTGCTCCTGGATGTTGCCGGAGCTTTGATTGCAAATACGATGCTGATGTTCGTTACCATCAACCAGCCCAAGCGGGAGAAGCAGCAGTCCCCTTCATTTATGAGTGAGTTCAAGCTCGGCTGGACCGCCTTCATTAAAGTAAAGCCAATCGTCATTCTGGCAGTAACGACGGCGATCTTCGGCATCGTCTTTATGCCGCTTGCGACACTATTTCCGTTCATGACTCTGTCGCACTTTGGGCGCGGGGGTTACAGTGCGAGTCTTGTGGAGGCGGTTTTCGGCATCGGGATGATTATCGGCGGTGTTCTGCTGTCCATATTGGCTTCCAAATGGAAGGACATCACCTATATCACAATAAGTTTGCTTTTGATCGGCGTGACAAGTGCGGCGAGCGGCGTGCTCAATAAGGAAGGCTTTATGCTGTTTGTCGTTCTGTCCTTTTTTATGGGAGCTGCGGCCCCGTTTTTCAATGGGCCTTACATGGCAATGATTCAGCGGGCGTTCGAGCCCGAAATGCTCGGTCGGGTAATGTCGATCGTGACGAGCGTCATGATGCTGTCCTCGCCGATCGGTCTGGCGCTAGCCGGTCCCATTGTAGAACGGTTTGGGGTACAGGTGTGGTTTTTCTGGTCAGGGGTAGTTATTATACTGACCGGTATTTTCATCTTGACGCTGTTCAAGCGGATGCGTGTCAATCTCTAAATGTGAAGAGGCTGCCTCATAGGAGGCGGCCTTTTTTTAATAATCCATCGTGACAAAACTGTCCTGTGCCGATGTGCACGTTGGCAGTCGGAAGAGTGAAAGGGAGAAAGGGCAGGATTGTTACGAGATAGTGAAGATGCTGGGAAGTGCAGGAGTGTCTCGAGTTGGTGGACCTGTTGCGAAGTGCAGGTATGTTACGGGTTGGTGGGAATGCTGTGAAGTGCAGGAGTGTCACGGGTTGGTGAATATGTTGTGAAAGTGCAGGTATGTTACGGGATGGTGGGTATGCTGCAAAAGTGCAGGTATGTTACGGGTTGGTGAGAATGCTGCGAAGTGCAGGAGTGTTGCGTGTTGGTGGATCTGCTGCGAAGTGCAGGAGTGCTTCGAGATGGTGAATATTGCTGCAAAAGTGCAGGTATGTTACGGGTTGGTGGGAATGCTGCGAAGTGCAGGAATGTTACGAGCTGGTGGGTATGTTGCGAAGTGCAGGAGTGTTGCGTGTTGGTGGATCTGCTGCGAAGTGCAGGAGTGTCTGAGATGGTGAATATGCTGCAAAAGTGCACTATTTTATGGTCGGAATTGAGGCTTTGAGGATAAATGATGTTAAAATGCAGTATTTTTTTAAAAAAGTTTGCATTTTAGAGGACTGGGCGAAAATATCCTGCACTTTTGCATCAGTTTTTGTGAATTAAGGTAAATAATCATAAAAATCCTGCACTATTGCAGGATTTAGCTCGTTAGGTGGCCCATGCTGCCCTACAATCACCGCGCTTGGTCAAGCGGCATACCAAGTACCGAGCGCATCCCCTGCATACCGACTCCAAACGCCCCGCTGTGCGCTCTGCCGCAAACATACACGGCCCCGAAGCGCCCTAGCACGAAACGCGCCCTGGCACGAAACGCGCCCTGGCACGAGACGTGCCCTAGCACTAAACGTGCCCTAGCACTAAACGTGCCCTGGCACGAAACGTGCCCTGGCACGAAACGCACCCTAGCACTAGACGTGCCATAGCACGAAACGCGCCCTGGCACGAAGCGCGCCCTGGCACGAAGCACGCCCTGGCACTAGACGTGCCCTGGCACTAGACGTGCCCTGGCACTAGACGTGCCCTGGCACTAGACGTGCCCTGGCACGAAACGCGCCCTGGCACGAGACGTGCCCTGGCACGAGACGTGCCCTAGCACGAGACGTGCCCTGGCACGAGACGTGCCCTAGCACGAACCGTGCCCTGGCACGAAACGCGCCCTGGCACGAGACGTGCCCTAGCACGAGACGTGCCCTGGCACGAGACGTGCCCTGGCACGAACCGTGCCCTGGCACGAAACGTGCCCTAGCACGAAACGTGCCCTGGCACTAAACGTGCCCTAGCACTAAACGTGCCCTGGCACTAAACGTGCCCTAGCACTAGACGTGCCCTAGCACTAGACGTGCCCTAGCGCGAAACGCACTGCAGCCGGCTATTTCGCTGGCTGCAGCACGGACAGCGGGATCGCTGCCGCTGCGCTCGTTCGGTCTCCGCTGCCGGGCAAGCTGCCCGAATAGGGAAGCTCCAGCACGAAAGTGCTGCCTTTGCCTGAGCTGCAGCCCAGCCGCAAATCCCCCTGCTGCGCCTGGGCGAGCAGGCGGCTGTAAGTCAAGCCGAGCCCCAGCCCTCGTATAGCCCGTTTTTTGCGCTCGCCGCGGAAAAAACGCTCGAAAATATAAGGCTGCTCCTCAAGCGGAATGCCGTCCCCATTGTCACAAACTGCAACGGTAATATTGCGCGCAGTTGCTGCCAGCTTGATTGTAATCTCCAGTTGCCGTCCGGCGGCGGCTGCCTGAAGCGCATTGTTAAGCAGGTTAACGATAATCTGCTGAATGCGCAGCGCATCACCGGTTGCCATAAGCGCAGTGTCTGGCGCCTGGACGTGAACGGAAAGCTGTGCTTCTTCATGAACAAGGTTCCACTGGTATACAATTTCGGATATCAGCACCTTTAAATCAAGCGCATCGTTGCGTACCTCCAAACTGCCGGAGGAGAAGGCGTTATAGTTGAGCAGATCCGTTACCATACGCTCCATTCGATCCGATTCTTTAAGGGCAATATCGAGAAATTCCTCCGCTTCTTCTTGTGTCACAATGCCCTCGCGAACCGCCAGCAGCAGCCCCTTGATCGAGGTGACCGGTGTTTTCAGCTCATGGGTAACGCCGGCAAGCGACAGGGCGCGCCATTCCTCCAACTGTTTCAAGCGGACGGCCATGTCAGTAAAAGAGCCGACAAGCTCATTGATTTCCCGCTCTTTCGTCTGCACGTTCAACTCCACATCATACTGGCCGTTGGCAATTTGCCGCGCACTGTGGGCGACTTGACGGATTGGACGGGATAACTTGCGGGAGAGAGAATAGAGTGTGAACCAGCCGCACAATATCAAGGTGAACAGGAGCACGCCAACAAAAATGCTTTCATTCGGGCTATAGGAAAGCGAACGTTTGGACTGCAGCAGCGACACTTGTCCTTTCGTCTGGCCGTCGCTAATAATCGGCGTTGTAATGGCTATGAAACGGCTGTCGCTGGCGCGCGTCAAGTCTTCTGACAGCTTTGCCTTCAACTCCTCGTCGCTGAAGTGCGGACGTGAATAGACCGGCGTTCCCTGTTCATCTGTAATGATCAGGCAAAGTTCATTTTTCTTAAAGTTGAAAAAGGCGAAGCGGCTGTCCAATAGCTGGTCGAATTGAGATGGAATGCTGAGTTGGCCGCTTTCGGCGACCACCCGCTCGGCTACTTCCTGTCCCAGCAGTCCCGCTGTTTTCAGTCTGCTGTCCATGGTCGCGCCCATAATCCAGTAGACGGCAAACAGCGCAATGATCGCCAGGCTGATGCACAAAATGGTAAAGTAGCGGATCGTCCAATACGACAGGATGGATGTTTGCTTGGTTTTTATTGTTTCAGCCAAAATTGATACCCCATTCCCCGCAACGTCCGGATTTCTCCCGCCTCAGCTGACCAGTAGGAGAGCGACTGGCGCAGCCGCTTGATTGACAGATCTACTGCCCGGTCGCTGCCATCGTAATCCATGCCCCAAACCTGTTCGATTAGCTGTTCACGGGTAAACGTTCGCCCTGGCCGCTCAGCCAGATAAAGCATCAGCGACAGCTCGCGAGGGCTCAAGGCAACTTCCACGCCGTTCACCAGCACCTGCTTAGCCGCAAAATCAATGACCAAATTGCCATAGAACCTTCTGCTGTCATTATCGGACCACAGCGGCCGTCTGCGCAGCACAGCGTTAACGCGGGCGACCACTTCTTCGGGAATAAAAGGTTTGCTCATATAGTCATCGGCGCCGCCATCCAATCCCGCGAGCCGGGTGTCGATGCCGTCTCTTGCCGTCAGCATAATGACGGGACAGGCGCTTTCGTTCGAATGACGGATAGCAGCTCCAGACCATCGATATCAGGCAGCATAATATCAAGCAGGACGAGCGCGGGCTTCTCCAGGTCAAATTGCTTCAGTGCTTCCGTTCCGCTCGCCGCCCGGATTGGGTGATATCCTGCTTTTTTGACATAGGCAGCAAGCACCCGCGAAATAGCTTCTTCATCTTCAACAATCAGTATCGTTTTCACTGCGTTCTCCTCTTCCGGCAATTTCGTGTACTTATCATGTACCATATCCTCAGTGGCGCTGCAAGTCTTTCGTGGCTGCCTGCAGCTCGGAAGTTGCTGGAACAATTGACCGACTTCCTCCCGACACATTCCGTTGCTAAGGTTAGAACAGGCTGTCCCTTAATGGCATGAATTAATATGGGTGACGGGTCCATCAACAGCTCGCAGGACAAGGCGGATGGAAGCACCCGAGTGAATTAGGAGGAAACAAGAGAGATGAACAAAAATAAAAAATGGATCATGGCAGGAGCGGGAGCGCTAATATTGGTTGGAGCGGGCGGCTATGCAATGCTGAACAGCTACTTGGGCAACAAAGTGGAAATTACACAGGTGATCCCGGCCAAAAATATTGCCGCAGGCGAAAGCGGAGCATCGAGCGTTGAAAGCGGTGATGCGAAGTCCCAGACATTTGCAGGGCAAAAGCTGAACGGTGAATGGCATATTACGCGTGATTCCAAAGTTTATTTCTCGGTGACGACTTCCAAAGAAACCGTCAATTTTGAAAATAATGCCGTCACCGGCAGCTGGACCATCAATCTTGATGATCCCAGCGGGATGATTGGCACTGGAAGCGTGGAGCTCGGCCAGATTAATTCGGGTAACAACCAGCGGGATGATCACATTAAAAGCGCTGATTTCTTCGATATTGAGCAGCATCCGCAAGCGGCGTTCAAGGCTTCCTCTTTCGAAGGGCTACCGGCTGAATGGCAGGAAGGCACAGCTTATGATTTCATCATGCCAGGCAGCCTGACGGTGCGCGGCGTGGATAAGGATGTCACCTTTGCAGGCAAAGCGATGTACCAGGATAACCAGTTGAAGCTGTCCGGCACCACAACAGTCACCTTCCAGGACTTTGGCATGGAAAATCCGCATTCGGTACTGGTCAGTACGGAAAATGACATTGCTGTGCAGTTGGAACTGGTGCTCAAGAAGTAGCTTGCAATCAAGTAAACGGGGCGGCCCAGTGCCGTCCTTTTTTGCGCTGCATTACCAAAAATGGCTTAAGTTTATTTGCCAGACGATTCGGTTGACAATTCTACAAGACAATTGTAGAGTTTCATTATAGACGCATGTAGAAAATGAGGTGGTTTCTTGGGGAAATTGCGAAAGCTTCCTGATGCTGAATTTGAGATTATGAAGGTGGTCTGGGCTAATCAGCCGCCTATTACTACAAGCATTATTATGGACCAACTGGGACGGGATAAAGAGTGGAAGGCACAGACGATTATTACGCTGCTGTTGCGTTTGGTGGATCGGGGATTTGTTCGAACAGAAAAAAACGGCAAAGAGCGTACCTACTTCCCCCTTGTTACCAAAGAGGATTATTTGAAGTTTGAAACAGGCGATTTTATCGAACGGTTTCATGAAAATTCGCTTACAAGTCTTGTTGCTGCTTTATATGATGGCAAAAAACTGAAGGATAACGACCTTGATGAGCTGGTCAAGTGGATGCAAGAGAAGCAGGAATAGCTATGCTGTCAAACCGATGTTCAGAAGGCGATATTTCCCAGGTAATAGATGGAGAGGATAGCGCATATATTCAAAACTGCCTCCTGATCAGAAGGCAGTTTTTGTGATGAGACATTCGAACACGCTAGGAAAAGATACGGTTTTACGGCTTAACTGTTTTCCTTTTGAATTTTTGCGGGATTGTTGATTTTGTAAGGTACGGGATGCTTTGTCAGCTTTTTCTGCACAACCTTCGCTTCAAACGTAATAAGGTCCCCTACTTCAAGTTCATGCTTTTTGAGGGTGGCGCTGTGGCTGGACCAGGCTAGTCCCAACGCCATTTCAGGCTCATCCATGATTGTGACCGCTTCGTAGATAATTACTTCATCATCATTGTCCGCGAAGTGGTTAGGAACGGTTGCGAATTCTTTGACCGCAGCGCTCATCTTCACTTTCGCTTCAGGCAATTGCAGTTTTTTCGTCTTTTCCTTGGCTGCTTTTGGTTTGGGGGCTGCTTTGGGCGCTGCAGGTTTGGGCTCCTGCACATCCTCCACAACGATCTCCTCCCCAGAAGCGGGCGGCAGCGCCTCGGAATGTTCGTGATGCTCCTGCCCGGACGCCTCTTCCTGATCCGGATTGGATTCCAACCACTCATCCATCGCGGATGGTTTCTGGTTGAAAGCCGATGCCTGCATTTCCTTCAAGTAGGAGGGATGGATGCAATGCTTTTGGTCGTTCTCAAATGATATGACTGCGGTCATATTATCTACATACCCTATGATGCTGCAAGCAAGATTCAAACCTCTGCCTTTATAGAAGAAAGCTTTCGTTTTGCTCGCTTTTTCCGAGAGCAGTCCCCATTCCTTGCATTTGTCGATAAGCGCATCCTCATTGTCCAAGGGGGTGTATGAGCTGGGATCGATGATGAACGAATACATCATAACTTCTCCGCCTTTCCTGTTTATACACAACTATATTATCACATTATAAGCCACAGATTTAACAAAAGGATAGACCGCCTCACTTGAAGGTTGCCAGCTAGCAAGCTAAAATAAAAGTCTGTATTGCGATTTCATACTTTATTCTACGGATTTATCAGGAAAGGTAACCACAATGATTGTACATTTAAGTGATCGAATCATTAAGCAGCTTTGCGGCGTTGCGGGTTACAACCATGGAGCCGAATACTATAGCGCGAAAAAAGTGTCATTCTCCAGCTATAATGCTGACACAGGCCGTTTTGCAGCGGACGTTTCAGGGGGAGACGGAGGTCGTTATGGAGTCAGCATTACAGTTGATCAGGATGGAGCGGTGGAAGCGGCTTGTACTTGTCCTGCCTTTTCGACCTACGATAAATATTGCAAACATATCGCGGCGGTTTTGCTGAATGTCCGGCAAGTCGAGCGGGACAAACTTCCCGCAAGCCAGTCATTTCCTTCCAAGCTGTACGCGACAAGTCAAGACGGCACGGTGGAAGGGGAGCTCCTTACCCGACATTCAAGCGCTCATTCGCGAATGGATGATGCAGCTTTGGGAAGCGGCCAATTGACAGAAACCTTGCTCGAAATGTTCGATAGCAAGACCCGATCTTCCGGATATGCGACCTATGTGGTTGACTCCAGAACGGTACTGCAGGTCGATTTTATTTGCAAGCTGGTGTCAAACGGTTCTGGAAATTATTTGCTCGGCATCGAACTGAGAATGGGCAGTAAACGTGTATATATTGTGCAGAAAATTCGAGATTTTCTGGATGCTGTCGCCCGACAGGACCGCTACCGGTTCTCGCAGCATTTTACCTATGACCCTGAGCAGCATGCGTTGTCGGCTGCAGATGAAGCTTTGATTCGTCAACTTATCAAACTAGAACAGCATGAGAAAATGTATCGCGGCACATTCAATGCATCGCCAAACTTTGCTTACAGACACAGAAATGACCGAATGCTACTTGTACCGCCGCTAGTATGGCGGCCGCTCATCCAACTGCTAACGGAAGCGGCTTCTGTCAAATTGGAGCACGGAGACAGCATATATGAAGGCATTCGTCTGGCAGACGAAAGGACGCGGCTTATTTTTTATGTGAAACAAGATAGGGATGGCGTTTGTTCACTGCACGTACATGGTCTGGCTGAGATAGCGATTATGGATGCCTACGGGCTTGTATTGTCTGAGGGCAAACTGTTGGAGCTTGGAAGTGAGCAATGCGGCCAGCTTATTGCATTTGGCAAGCTGCTTAATTCTTCAACTAATCAGTCGATCGCGATTCGCGAAGATCAGTTGGAGGCTTTTATGCAGAAGGTGGTGCCGGCGCTAAAACGTTTCGGAAGCGTTGAGATGGATTCCGTTATCGCTGAGCGGCTCGTACAAACCAAACTAAGAGGGCGGCTCTACTTGGATCGTGTACGGGAAAGGCTGCTGGCCGGTCTGGAGTTCCAGTATGGAGACATTATTATGAATCCGCTGGAAGAAGCGGGTCTTCGCCGCGCCGAAGGCAAAATTCTTATGCGTGACAGCGAACGGGAACAGCAGATTTTTGACTTGATGGAATTAAGCAGTTTTGCTAAAACAGAGAGCGGCTATTTCATGGAAGATGAGGATGCGGAATATCGTTTTCTATATCAAATGATACCTGAGCTGGAAAAGTTGGTTGAAGTTCATGCGACGTCTGCGGTGAAGGTGAGGCGTTTTTCGGGTGCAATGACACCTGTAATCAAGGTAGAAGTGGATGAACGAACCGACTGGCTTGCAATTCAGTTTTCCATGGATGGAATCGCCGAGTCGGAAGTTCGGGAGATTTTGACGGCCTTGTCAGAGCAACGCAAATACTACCGGCTGCCAAGCGGTGCTTTTCTGTCTCTGGAGAGCGGTGCTTTTGCGGAAATCCGCCAGTTTACGAGTGAGCTAGGGGTGCAGTCGCAAGATTGGCAAGGGTCGGAAACCCGGCTGCCCGTCCTGCATGCGCTTCGTGCATCGCTGCCAGCAGCAGGAGACAGCGCTGTGAAGTTTGGCCGTAAGGTGCGTCGTCTGCTTAATAATCTGCGCCATCCGGATAATCTTGATTTTCCTGTGCCAACTGGCTTGAATGCGGAGCTTCGGGATTATCAGGTTTACGGCTATCAGTGGTTGAAAACATTGGCCCATTACGGCTTTGGCGGCATTCTGGCAGATGACATGGGACTTGGAAAAACGCTGCAAAGCATTGTGTTTATTGCCTCGGTTTCAAGCGAAATTAGGGAAAGCGGCATGCCGGCCATCGTCATTTGTCCCGCATCTCTTTTATATAACTGGCACAACGAGATTAGAAAATTTAGCCCGGAACTGCGCGTGGTCATTCAGGATGGCAGCAGATCCGAACGAGAGCGATTATTGAAGAATGCCGCTAATTATGACGTGATCATTACGTCCTACCCGCTGCTTCGCAAAGATGTTGAATGGTACAGAAAGAAGTCTTTTCATACTCTGATTCTTGACGAGGCCCAAGCTTTCAAAAACTATGCGACACAAACTGCCCAGGCCGTTGGGGCGATCAGAGCGAAGCATCGGTTCGCGCTTACAGGCACTCCGGTGGAAAATGCGATTGAGGAACTGTGGTCGATCTATCACGTTGTGTTCCCCGCGCTTTTTCCCACGCGCAAAGCTTTTGGAGAGTTGTCAAGAGAGAGTGTTGCCCGGCGGATCAGGCCGTTCCTGCTGCGTCGTATGAAAAGCGATGTGCTGACAGAACTACCCGAAAAGATTGAAACCTTGCATGCTTCTGAACTGCTGGCCGAACAGAAAAAGCTGTACATTGCTTATCTGGCGAAGCTTCGTCAGGAAACAGTCAAGCATCTTGATGATCAAGGTTTTCAAAAAAATCGTATCCGCATATTGGCCGGTATTACGAGACTTCGTCAATTATGCTGTCATCCTGCACTCTTCGTGGAAGGCTATTCAGGAGGATCGGCAAAGTTTGAGCAGCTTATGGACCTGGTGGAGGAATGCCGAAGTGCAGGGAAACGGATGCTTGTGTTTTCCCAGTTTACTGCGATGCTTGGTTTAATACGTCAAGAGCTTGGTTACCGGGGAGTATCATTCTATTATCTCGATGGCAGTACGCCTGTCGCGGAGCGGGTCGGAATGTGCGATCGGTTTAATGCGGGGGAACGGGAGCTGTTTCTTGTTTCTTTGAAGGCGGGTGGCAGCGGTCTGAATCTGACTGGAGCCGATACCGTCATTCTCTATGATCTGTGGTGGAATCCCGCGGTTGAGCAGCAAGCGGCAGACAGGGCGCACCGAATCGGACAGAAAAAGGCTGTTCAGGTCATCCGTCTGGTTGCGCAAGGAACTGTGGAGGAAAAAATGTACGAGCTTCAGCAAAGAAAGAAAGACTTGATTGAGCAAGTGGTTCAGGCTGGCGAAGAGGGCGGGTCTGCGCTGACAGAGGCTGATATCAGGGAAATACTGCTGCTGCCGCAGTAAAGAGAGGGGGTGAAAGATGAGTATAAAATAGCATGAAAAAACTTTTTTTAATTTTTTTTCGTAAAAGTGTTGACGAAATTTAAAAAAGCATGGTATAGTATGATTCTGCCGCTGAGATAAACGGCAACAACGAAAGAAAAGAGTTAACGAGCAAGACATTTGTTCTTTGAAAACTGAACAACGAGCGAAAAGCCCTGTAGCTTGAAAGAGCTGCAGACAAGCAACAAATAAACGT
>REGQ01000010.1 GCA_004134985.1 Paenibacillaceae bacterium
CCCGTTGACACCTCCATCATACGAGGCGTTCCTTTTTTTGTCCAACGCCATTTCTTAGCGTCTACAGGAATGTTTAGCGCAAGAAGATCCCCACGAACACCCACGAAATAGAGCTTAAAATCAGTGCTTGACGAGACTCGAATGCGCTGCTGCGGGTTTGCAGGGTGTTTTCAATCGCCATTCAATGCCGGATTTCTTATCCTAATTTTTAAAAGGTTGAAATCCGGCTTTATAAAGCGACCACTTCGTTTTTTCAACATCCCTGCAACCCTTCGCTGCCATTCTCGCAGCCGTCAAGCACTGATTTTGGTTTTGACCGAAATAGAAAGCCCTTATTGGAGTTACACGCATTGTAAGGGCCCGCTCCCCGCCATTCAAACACGAACAGCTTCACCGCTTTAGCGGTGAAGCTGTTCGTGTTGAAGCTATCTTTTGCGAAAAATACGTATTCGTCCAGACGCTGTCTAACTATCTGTCCTTTGTTGACTTGAGAGCACTAAAGTCCGAATTCTTTCTCGTTTCTAGCCCTGTTCAGCAAAAAAACGGGGAAGGTACGCTTTATTCGCCTCCAGCATTTCATGCAGCAATTGCTTGCCCACTGCAATGCTCGGCACAAGCGGATGATGAACCATCGCCTGCAGCGCAATATCCCGGTCGCCGCTGATCGCCGCTTCGATCGTCAGTGATTCGTACGTTTTCACTGCATGCAGCAGCCCTTTGATCGCTTCGGGAACACGTTGGGGCGGGAGCGGAATCGGCCCCTGTGCCGTCACGACACAGTTGACTTCAATGCTCGCATCCTCAGGCAAGAAATTCAGGATGCCGCTATTGCGGACGTTCAAAGTTTGAATATCCCGTCTGTCTGTGTACAGGGAATAAATCAAATTAACCGCAGCTTCAGAGTAAAATGCGCCGCCGCGCTTCTCAAGCTGCTTTGGCTTCTCGCTCAAATCAACATTGCTGTACAGCTCGAACAATTCCGCTTCCACCTGGCTTACAACATCCGCCCGCGTCTCGTTCTTCTCCAGGGAGGCTGCCATATCGGCATACATTTTATCAGTCATATAGAAGTAACGGAGATAGTAGGTTGGGATCGCACCAAGGGCGTGCAGGAAGTCACCGTCCCAATCAAGCGCCGTCACATTCGCTGCAGAGTAAGATTTACGCCCCGCGATCATCTCAGGAAGCTTATTCTCCTTATGGACGTAGGCAGCCGTTACCCAGTGCAAATGATTGATGCCGACAAATTCAGCCAGCACCTCCTGTTCAGTGACTCCATATTCCTTGGCCAGAAACTTCTGGAAATTAATCGGTGAATTGCATAGTCCGACGGTTTTGACTTTCGTATATTTCTGCACCGCTTCGGTCACGATGCCCGCCGGATTGGTGAAATTAAGCAGCCAAGCTTCCGGCGCCAATTCCTCAATATCTTTACAAATATCCAAAATGACCGGTACGGTACGCAAAGCCTTGAACATTCCGCCTGGACCGGTCGTCTCTTGGCCGATGACCCCATGGGAAATTGGAATATGCTCATCTTGCCGTCGCGCTTCCAGCAAGCCAACCCGAATCTGCGTCGTTACGAAATCTGCATCGCGAATCGCCTCGCGTCGATCCAGCGTCAATTCCACCCGTATAGGCAATCCTGCCTTTTCGACCATGCGTTTTGCCAGCGCGCCCACGATCTCCAGCTTGTGGCGTCCCTGCTCGATATCGACCAGCCATAGCTCTCTGATCGGCATCTCCTCATATTTATTGATGAAACCTTCAATAATTTCCGGTGTATAAGAAGACCCGCCGCCGATAACCGCAATTTTCAACTGCTTTTTCTCCATGTTGTCCTCGCTCCTTATTAGGCCTCTGAGGGGCTCTTGAATGTAATCGTCCGCAAGGCAGCATCCGTTGCTGCATCAATGACAACCCCGTGACGGTCCATTGCGCTCATGACCGCGCCAACGACGGGATCAACCGACAATTTGACGATGCTGGCTAGCGGGGCGACACGGTTGACTTCCGTCCTGATCGCGTCCACCATATGCGGCGAACCGCCTTTGGAGAGCACGCTCCCGATCAACACAACATCGAAGCGCTCGTCCTGCATATTCAAGCGCCGAATGAGGGCATTGGCCGCATTGCCATGCTCCCGTCCGGCCTCCTCAAGAACTTGAATGGCGACTTCATCGCCTTGCACAGCCGCTTCGAACATCACAATAGCCAATTCCCGCGGGGGCCGCTTGTTATTTTCAAGCAAATCATCATACATTTCCTCCACCGACTGATAGCCGCTGCATCGCGGCACCAGTTCAGTCAGCACCGTTGGACGCCCGCGTCCATCCCAGCCGCGGACCGCGCTCCGGAACGCATGCACCGCCAGATCCGATCCGGAGCCTTGGCCATCTCCAAACTGATAGCCGAAGCCGCCATATTGCAACTCCTCGCCTTGCGCATTGCGGGCCGCGCAATTGAACCCTGTCCCGCTAATAATGACCGCGCCATAGGGGAGCTGGGTTCCCGCGCGCATGCCAATGATCGTATCGCAAGACAAATCATAATCTGCAAAGCCAAGCGAAGCAATCATCGGACGCAAAATCCGGTAATCCGGTTCCCGATCCGCTCCCGCCAATCCAAAAAAAGCGAACGTCACTTCCTCTTTCGAAACCCCCGCCGCTTGTAAAGCCTGTACGCATGCCTGATCAATGCTGTCTCTTGCTCCCGCGAAAGCGGTCTGGTGGTTGCCGTTGCCTCCGCTTCCCCAACCGAGCAGCCGTCCGTTCTGATCTGTCAGCAGCGCATGGGTCTTGCTTCCGCCTGCATCGATTCCCAAGAAAATCATCCTGTTCACTCCTTCCATCGTTTTTTATGCAGCTGATGCTCTTTCATCCTTAGCATAGAACAAAAAAACACCGTTCTCTAGTAACAAAGAACGATGTTGTAATACTATCTTACTGTTTATTCATCGGGCGCAGCTCCGATGGAGATTTGCCGATGTGACGCTTGAACAACCGATTGAAGTTGGACAGATTATGAAAGCCGCAGCGCTCTGCAATTTCAATCACTTTGATATCAGAAGATTCCAGCAGCGTAATTGCCTGCGTCAAACGAAGTTGAATTAAGTAGTCAATGGGCGAAGTGCCAACCATTTGGGCAAACAACGCACTGAACCGAGACGGGCTTAAGTGAACATTGTCTGCCATCATCTGCAGAGTCCACGGTTCCGCCAAGCGATTGTCCAGTTCATGAAGCAAGGCTCGAATCTGTTCCGTCCCACTCGTCACCGGCATGCCTCTCTGACAGTTTACCGCGAAATGCCGATTAACCAACGATAGAAACTGCACCATTTGTGATCGTACTATCGTTTCAAAATGGGCTTCTTCACCGGCGCATTCCTCACTCATCTCCTTGATGAGCTGGCAGAGCCGGGAATGCACGGGATTATGACGGTCCAGCACATTATGAAACCGCCGGCCCATTTCCCGAAATGGATTCATCAGCGCAGTATCATAACGCCGCTCCAGTGAAAAATAAGCGGCATCGAACATAATGATCATCATCACCAGATTTTCCGTCTCAAAGGCACGGTGAAGATCATTCGAATTAATAAGTACAATATCGCCCTCGCGAAGTTCATGCCGGTTTCCGTTGATCAGATAATGGCCTGTGCCTTGAAGAATATAATTAATTTCCAGCGTCACATGCCAGTGCAGCCGTTGGAAAGAAGGGCTCACCCCCTCCGTTTCCGTAATCCGGATCGGAAATGACGTTGGAAGATCGATAAGGTCCCTGGTCACCATCAGCAGTAAGCCCCCTTCCTTCCATGATGCTTTGTTTATTATAACAGCCCCGCTTAGCCATTAAAAGAAGCCGCTGGAATGGCTTCCAGGGCTCCCGTTCAGCAGCATGGCAAGCGCAAGCGCCCGCTGACTGTCGTATGTCTTATTTCCTTTGCAACAGTTCCTCCAATTTCAATACAGCGTGGGCAACCTCGGCAGGAGTAGCCCATTCAGCGGCAGCGATGTTGTTGCCGTCTCTTGCCTCAATAATGTTCTGCTCGTAAGCTTCATTAATTAGCCCTTTGGACCATTGGGGGATGTCGTTGTCATCAGCAAATCCGGTCATTGTCGTGCCCGCGGCCGCATCGTCTGCTTCCAGACCAGCGATGCCCGCCGCTCTAAGTATAATTGTCGCTAATTCTCCCCGCTTGACGGATCTGTCCGGACGGAAACTTCCGTCTTTGTATCCGGTGATGATTCCCGCTGCTAAAGCTTGCCCGATTCCCCGCTGCTCGGAATCTCTGATGGCAGCGGAATCTGGGAATACGAATTCAGACCCATCGCCTTCCAGATGCAGCATACTGGCGATGACACGTACCAGTTCCCCTCTGCGGATCCTATAATCCGATGGTGAGGCAAGCAGCCTCTTCGCATAATCGGCCCCAGCTATTGACGGCGCATCCAGCTTGCCAATCGTTGGCGACCACCAGTTCCCTGATACGACAATCATGCTTAGCAGACGGATGTTGTTGCTGAAGTATACCTGATCTTCCGTTGATGGCGCCGCATTATAGTCCCACAGCTTATTGAGCCATTCCTGGTTGGAGCTATCGATCAGCGCACTGACCATAAACGGTGCGGAGAAGGTCAGATCTTGCCATTCCGCCAAATGCTCGGAGCCGTCCAGCTTGTAGCCCGCGCGAATATTCGCAGGGTCTCCGCCTGTTTTTTCCTGAATCCACCGATTCATCACGGTAAGCTGCTGTCCGGCCCGTTGGTCCCCTGAAATAAGGTAATCGGTGCCAATTCGCCATGGGGTGCGTGCCGAATTGTAATTGTAGTCCCCGTCATTGTCCGACTCAAGAAAATTCGGCGGGGCAGGAATGAAGGTCTTGTCATGCTCCACTACGAAATCGGGCAGCAGCCCGACCGTCGGATTGTAATTTTTGTACAGATGATTAATCATGCCGTATGTCCGGTCAACAACTTCATTCCACTTTCCATCGGCTGTAACATGGTAAAAATCTTTCATATGCTGAACCATCCAATCGGAAGGACGCGTAGCTTTGTCCCATTTCCCCGAGCTTGCCCAATCGCCCAGTCGCATCATCCATGTCTTCTGGTTGACTTCACTTTCCATAATCGCATCGATCAGCTTCCTGCCTTCAGCCAGATAATTGATTTCCCCGTCGCTGCCCCACTGCCGATCGGCAAGCAGCAGCGCATAAGCGATATCCATGTCCCCGTCTGTCGCCGCATTAGGACCGTTGGTGTCTATGATTTCAGAGCCTGTATCTCCTTGCTGCCATGCCATGAGCAGAGGATTAATCTGGCTTGGATGCGCCTTGTAATAACGGTGCATCGCATCGAAGTCTGCCCGTGTATCATCATCTGCGCTTGCCATCAAGGCCAGGATCAGCATGCCATAGCCGTGAGCTTCGGATACCGTAATCGGCATATACGTTGTTCCTGTTTCCTCATCTGTCTCCTCAGCATGCCAATCGCCATCGGAATACCATACATACTTCTGCGTTTCGTCATATGGATTCGCTTTCAAATATTTGTCCCGCCATTCCGTGAACAAACGAATGACGGTCTCGTCCATTTGCGCCTGGCTTACATGACTGGGCTTGATCGTCCCTTTGGCATATTGGACGTGCTGAGGAAACGTCTTGTGCGGCGCGGCAGCCGCGACTGTCTGCCCGCCCGCTTCCGCTTGCGCGTCTGTGGGGGAAGCCGCCTTGACGGTATCCTCCGCCGCGCGTGCACTTCCAGCCGAAAATACTGCGCCTGTCGCACTTCCCGCCAGCAAGATAAAGGCTAGCGTCATGGAAACGAGCCGCGGCAAGCTGCCGCCTGATCTTTTGTTCATCTGCATCGTTGCTCCTTCATATTCCTATTTTTGAAAAGGGTTGCCGGTCAATCACCATCATTATAGTGGGTGGCCTCCTTGCCAACTACTTGCAATCGCAACAATATCTGATACTTATCAATGATTTGGCTCAGACAGTACCCTGTTAATGTACGGAATCGCAATCGTTACGGTCGTTCCCTGTCCAGGTTCACTGTCAATCGCAACGCCATACTGCTTGCCGAAATGCAGCTTGATGCGCTGATCGACATTGCGAACGCCGTAACCGACATTCAGATTCCCCAGCGGATCAAATATTTGCCGGATAATATCCGGGTCCATCCCTGCGCCGTCATCGTTCACCGCCATGCGCACAAGCTCCCCATCCCTTTGCACGGTGATCCGCATATTCAGGTAACTGTCTTTCCAGGCGTGCTCAAACACGTTTTCGATGATCGGCTGCAATATAAGCTTGATCGTCTCCACTTCCAGCGCTTCCGAATCGATCTCATATGCCACGCGTATGCGGTCGCCGTATTTGGTGCGCTGGATGTTCACGTAGGCTTGCGCCTGTGCCAGTTCATCACGAAGCATAATAACGGTCTTGCCCTCATTAAGCGACAACCGATAAAACTTGGCCAGATCGATCACCATGCGATTCAGCTTGTCGACTTCGCCGAGTTTCGCCAGAGAACTGATGGAGGACAGCGTATTGTACAGAAAATGGGGATTAATCTGGGCCTGAAGCGATTCCAGTTCCGCTTCTTTCTTCTTGATGTTGCTCAAGTATACTTCATCAATCAAAGCCTCCGTCTCCCCGCCCATCCGGTTCAAGGCTTGGGCGATGATCAAGAATTCATCATTTCCCCGATAGTTCATCCGCTTATGAAAGTCCCCTTCGCGGAACGAACGGAGCACTGACACAATCTTTCCGACTCGCTTGGAAAAGAAGTTGCTGAGAAACACCCCGATCAATAAAAAGACAATAAAACAGATCATACACACGATCAAAGTAAACACCGTTACTCGATTTATATCTTTTTCCATGATGTCGGTAGGCACCAGTGTGACCAGTTTCCAATTCAAGTAAGGCAATTCTTCTTTAATAACCAGATAGCCGTTTGCCAACTGTTCGCTTTCCAACTCTTCAATCGGAATCTCTTTTTCGCCTGAATGATAGACCAGCTCTTCATTCTCGTCCACAATAAAAATATTGCTTCCCTCGCCAATTTTGCGGTAGTCGGTACTTTCCAGCAATTCGTTTAAATTGAAGGTAATCCGGATAAAGGCAACCTCACTGGAGGAAGGAAACCCGCCAACGTCGACCATTCTTCGCAGCAATGAAATTAATCCACGTTCTTTATCGTCTTCGATTTGCTTCCAATCCAATGTAACGCCGTAATTCTCGGGCGGAAATTCCGTGTACCATTGCTTGTCTGAAATACGGTCAATCTGAAAAATATCATAATGGCTTGATTTTACCGCAGCCGGATGGGCGCCTTTCCTCAAATAATAAACCTCAGGCAACGTTTCGTTATGCAGATACACCGTCAGCAGCAAGCTGCTGTTCGTGGATTTAATGACATCCTGGAGCTTGGGCAGTACATAGTTCGCGGTGGAATCATACACTGCCCACCCCTCTTCTTTGCGGCCGAAAATGCGAATGAGTTTGGAATCATAATAGAGCAGATCAGAGACACGAATAGCATCATCCAGTTTATATTTCACATTGTCTGTAATTTGCTGTAGTGTCGCATGAATATTCATACTGGTTTGTTCACGAATGGACTTGACATAAACGGAATTGGCAATGTAGGCAACAATAATAACTGGCAGTATAATAAGCAAACAATAGGAGAGCATTAGCTTGTAACCGAACGGGATAAATCCTTTGGTTTGTTTTTTACCTGTCATGTTGGCCCCCGATGTTTCAATGGTTGTTTATTTAGCCCTGTCTTCTGAATTCATTCGGAGTCATGCCGTACGTCTCTTTAAATTGCCTGCTGAAATAAGGAAGATAGCGATAGCCGACGAGCGCGGCAACCTCATACACTTTGCTTGACGGATTCTCCAGCAATTCCCCCGCTTTCTCCATTCGCATTGCAACAACATATTCACTGTAAGGTTTGCCTGTCTGCTCCCTGAAGAGCAGCCCCAGATAATTTGGAGAAAACGCAAAGTGATTGGCAATATGCCGCAGCGTAAGGTTTTCTTGCAAATTTTCCCGAACATAGTCAATAATATCGCGTACAAGCTTGCTGTTTTTGTTCAGTTTCTTCTGATTCAATTGCTCGGATATTTGGAAAAGCCGTCTTCTAAGCCACGAATGGATATCCGCGATTGTCTCAAACTGCAGCAAAATATCGAGATTTTTCAGTTCAATATCGAGAATATTAAACATATCCTCGTTCAGACTGTTTAGAAAGCCATCCAGCTTCATAAAAATGTACATAGCGAAATTATAGGCCGAGAAGCGGGATCGCCAATTTTGCACTAAACGGAACAAAGCATCCAGTTCATCGTGAATGCCGACAAGATTATAATCCTTCATCGCGGCAAACAAAGCATCCAATTGGATATCCAGGTGCTCGGCGTCTTTAATTTCCGTCATCGGGATACTGCTGGATTCAATCCACTTGCCCTTGCCAACAAACATTTTGTAGTCAAGCGCCGAGATGGCTTGCAGATACGATTCATGCAGCATCACGGGTTCATGGACAAATCCCCCGATTCCCCCGGTAATTGTAAAGGGGAACTGCGCCTGAATGTAGTCATTCAACTCCACAAGAACGGCATAGTTCCCCTTATTGCGCTCCAGCAGCAGCGCCATCCGCTGACCGCCCATCTTGCACACATGCTGGATGCCGTATTCCTGACATTTGGCATACACGCAATCGCGGAAACGGGTCAGTATGGCTTTCTTCTCACTGTCCGAATAATGATTCAACTTCCATGACCAATCGTCCGGCTCCAGCACGGCGACGGCAACGGGCCAGACAATCGCGTTGGCACCGCTGTCATCCAACAGCATTTTCATATGCAACGGATCATTGGAGCCTTCCAGCAGCTGCTGCCAATATTCCTTCTGAATAATCGGCATCAGCCGTTTGTAGGCATGCTCCGCTTCCTGACGTTCCTTCTCCTGGTCAAGATCCTTCCTGATTGCAACCAGCGATCCGATCAGTTCCTGATCGTCTACCGGCTTCAGCACATAACTCCACGCATTGAGCGCAATCGCCGATTTCACATAATTAAATTCCTGGTGACCGCTAATAAAAATAATGCGCAGATCGCTTTTCTTCTCCAGTGCTCTTCTGGCAAGCTCCAGCCCGGTCATATTAGGCATATGAATGTCAGTAATCAACAGGTCTACAGGCTGACGGTCCATAGCTTCCAACGCCAAAAAGCCGCTGTTCACGGCTTCCACAATTTCATATCCCAACTCACTCCAGGGAATAAAGGCTTCCATTGCTTGCAAATCCAGTAGTTCATCATCAACTAATACAATTTTGTACGCCATACTGTCACCCTTCCCTGTTATTTCTAATAGGAAATCAGGATATACGGGGAAGTATATCCTGATTTATGACAAATGGATGAACTACTCGGCGGACATCCGCTGTAAATTTTCATGCCAAGCTTTCGTTTGGAATGCCAGAAGCTTTTCATATCCTGCATTTTGCGCATCGGCTTCCGCTTTATCAAGCACGCTAATGACTTCGTCAGCACTTTTCGCATAAAGCACCTTGGAGAACGTCTCGAGATAAATATCATTGATTTTTTGTTGAATGATTCCTTCATCGGAATCCGAAGGAGGAGCCATATTGATAAACGGCGTGCTGTTAAACTGTGTTTTCCACGTAATTTCAGACTGCCATCTTGTCTCCCAATTGCGTTGTTCTTCCGGCAGCTGCATCTCAATGGCAGATTTGCGCGTATCGATAAATACGGTGTTTCCGTTCCACTGGAAGTTATTCGTTGTATTCATCAGTTCAGATACTTTATCCGCTTCCGCAAAATATTTGTCATTGAAGATCGGTCCGCCGTCTTCATTGGTCCCTTCCCAGTAAAGACCTTCCGGCCCCCAGAAAATAGTACGCTGCCCTTCTTCACCTGTATACCAGTCCAGGAATGCGAATATGCCTTCAGGGTTTTCATGATTGGTCGTAATGACGCTGACGTTCCAGCCCAATTGCCCCCAATCGCCCGGCCACACTTTGTTTTTGTCTACTCCGTCATTATGAAGTGGCCACACCATCATGAATCCAGGATGGTTCGGATCGGCCTCTTTCACCATGGAGTGCGCGCGTGAAGCGGTTTCCGTCGGGCTGGCAGCTGCGTATACAGCAACTCTGTCGGAGTAAATTCTCTCTTTCACTTGATCCTCTGTTTGCGTCAAAGCATCTTGTGTAATCAGCTTCTCACTGAACAACTTATTGGCATACTGCATCGTTTCCCGGTAAACAGGATTAGCAAACAGCGATGTCAGCTTGTCGCCTTCCGGAACGCCCCGCATGGAGACATAAGTAGTCGGGAAATCATTGGCAAACCCGGAAACCATCAGTTCAATGCCTTGTCCGTCAATGCCTGGATCATAGGGAACGACGCTCGAGTCATACGTATCCTTAACCCGTTTCAAATATTCATAAAGGTCATCAAAGGTTTCCAGCTTCGGACTGCCAAGCTCTTCATAAATTCGTTTGTTGACCACATAGCCGGAGTTGCCGTTTGGCTGGGTGGTGTACCAGTTCGGAAATTGGTATATCTTACCGTCCGGAGAACGCAACAGATTGATGGTCGATTCCCCGACCCATTCCTTCATATTCGGGTATTTATCAAGCCAGTCGTCGAATGGCACGAGCATGCCCGCTTCACGAAGCCTCTCGACATCGGAGGTGCGATCCAGCCAGATGACGTCAGGCAGTGTCTTGGAGGCGATCATCGTGCTCAGTTTCTGCTGGGCGTTGCCGCCCGACTGGATCGAGGTAACATTAACTTTCTTGTTCTCTTTGATCCATCCGGTAGCCGCATCTTCGCCCCACGAATTCATTGTATACCAGTCATAATGGCCATAAAAACTGAATTCGATCGGCGTCTCGCCGAATGCAAAGCCGCTGTCTGTTTCTGTTGCGGCATTGCCTTCTTTGCCGGATTGGCCGTTATTGCCTGTACCCCCGTTATCGGTATTTCGGCTGCACCCGGCCAGTGCCAGGGAGGCAGTCAACGTGAGCGCAGCGAGCAGCAATGTTGCTTTCTTCATCATACCCACTAGTAAAACCCCTTTCAATTCTTTTTTATGTTTAAAGCATCAACGCTTCAAACTACTCTTTGAGCGAGCCGATCAACACGCCTTTCACAAAATACTTCTGCACGAAAGGATAGACCAGCATGATCGGAATTGTCGCGACCATCATTGTCGCCATCGATAACGATTTTGTCGTAATATTGCTTTTCATCCGCGACATGGCCGCTTTGGCCGCTGAATTCATCTGCGACGTCTGTTCACTCATAATATTGGAATTCAATATTTGCTGCAGCTTGGTCTGAATCGGCAGCAATTCGGCCTTGTTGATGAAGATGCTGGGGGTAAACCAGTCATTCCAATGATAGACCGCCGTAAAAAGCGACAGCGTGGCAATAACAGGACCTGATAGCGGCAGCGCGATTCGGAACAGCACTCCCCAATTGGTGCTGCCATCGATCTTGGCGGATTCCTCCAGCCCGTCAGGCAAACCGAGAAAGAAAGTACGGAATATAATCATATTCCAGACGCTTATAACTCCCGGAATGACCATTACCCAGAAGCTGTCCATCATACCCAGCTCGCGAATGAGCAGGAAGTAAGGAATTAGACCGCCGCTGAAGTACATGGTGATAATACAGATAATCATATAGTACTTTTTATTCAACAGTTCTTTTCTGGACATGCCGTATGCGAAAATCGCGGTGCACAGAATGGAAAGGAATGTACCCACAATCGTTCTCAGAACGGAGATGATAAACCCGTCGATCAGCCGACTGTCTTTGAATACAATTCTATAGTTATCCAGCGTGAAATCGCGCGGCCAGAAGGTGACGCCTCCCATGGCGGTATCCATGCCGTTGTTGAATGAGATGACCGCGGAGTTCCAGAATGGATAGAACGTCACGAATCCAAGAATAGTCAGAAAGATATAAATGAATGCGTACATGAACCTGTCGCCTACACTAAGTTTCAACATGCCTGCTCGGCCCCTCCCTCTCTGTCAGCCTTTGCTTCTACCATAAACTGTTCCCGCTCTTCCGTGCGGCATAATTGGCCATAGCCAACAACCCGACACTGATAATCGCTTTGAACAGTCCGATTGCGGTGGCATAAGAGTATCGCTGGTTCTGTATCCCGATGCGGTACACGTATACATCGATGACATCCGATACTTCTCGAATTCCCGCATTGGCGAGCAATAGTATGTCTTCAAACCCGGCGCTTAGCAGATTGCCGATCGCCAGAATACTGAAAATGACAATGACTGGCAAAATGGATGGAATGGTGATCAGGTACATCTGCTTGAAGCGGCTTGCGCCATCAATGGCTGCAGCTTCATACAGTTGGGGATTGACGCCGGCAATGGCCGCCAAATAAATGATTGAGCCGAACCCGATGCCCTTCCACACATCGGTCAGGACAAGAATGCTCCAGAAATATTGAGGAAGCGCCAGAAAATTGATTGGTTCGTCAACTAGCCGCAACTGTACCAATAGCATATTTATACTGCCATTGTCGGTCGACAGCATCGAGGATACCATTCCTGCCACGATAACCCAGGACATGAAATGCGGCAAATAGCTGACGGTTTGGATAATCCGTTTGAAAGCCATCTTTCGAACCTCGTTCAACATCAATGCAAGTACAATTGGCGCCGGAAATCCGATGACAAGCTTCAGCACGCTGATGACGATCGTATTGCGGATAATCCGGTTGAAGTCGGGGTCGTTGAAGAAAGCTGCGAAATGTTTGAATCCAACCCAAGGACTCGCCAGAAAACCTTTGAACAAATTGTAATCCTGAAATCCCAATAAGACCCCGTACATCGGGATATATTGAAAAACAATGATCAGAATGAGCGCAGGTATAACCATAAGCTGGATATCCCACTGCCTGATGAGCCGACTGAAATACGTTTTCTTATGAATTGCGGGCTCGCTCTTCAAGACCGGTAAAGGACGCGCCATTCCAATTCTCCCTTCATCTGGAATTTGTTTGTTGTCACTCATTATATCGATTTGCCCGGAGGGAGAACTACTTGCTTTCTCAACGAAATATGATAATTATTAATTATTCATTGATTTCTATCATGCCATTGACGAAATACGCTGCCCTGTCCGCTATGCAAATGTGAAATACGTATACTAAAAAGAGCACTTCCCCCGCCTTCGACAGCTATTTGAAGGACGTTTGCCAATCAAGCCAATTACAGACAAGAATGTATCGTATCTACTCATTGTTTTTATTGTGCGAACATTTATGATATTGGTGAAACAAAAAATCTTTTTTCACCTCAGCAAGCCATTGGCCGCAGTATCGAATTTCGAATTGTGATTGGGGGAGGTGATCATATTAAATTAATGTAAGCGCTATCAATAAATACAACACAACTGGTTAGCAACCAAACAAAAGGAGGTAATTTAGCAATGTTACAACCTTACCGAAGAGCATGGAAATACCTCATTATCTTCACACTGTTGTTCACAAGTGTAGTTATCGCAGGACCAGGGCAAACGGCCCATGCGGCCGATCCGGCTCCGAACTGGCAATTAATCGATCCGAAATATCCGACAACCGACACTATCGTGGCTGCTTATAATGTTCAAGATTTCGGCGCGACCGGCGATGGTGTGACGGATGTCACCGCTACGTTCCAGATGCTGCTCGATTCACTCGACAGACTCGGCGGCGGCACCTTGTTCGTTCCGGAAGGCAAATATGTCATTCGCGGCAATTTGGAAATTCCGAAGGGCATTACGATTCGCGGCGAATGGAGCAAGCCTGTGAAGGGGCAACCGATTCAAGGCACGATTTTAATGGCTTATGCCGGCCGGGGCAACGAGAATGCGACACCATTCATTACGATGGTGTCATCCTCCGCCGTCATGGATATTGCAGTCTGGTATCCGGAACAGCTTCCGAACGCCATTACGGCGTATCCGCCAACTATACTTATTGGCAAACCTAACTATTTTGGCAATGAATATGCCAATGTCAAGAACGTTACGCTGGTCAATGCTTATTCCGGCATTATTTTCTCGCGCCAGAACGGCGGAGCCGGCCCGGTCATTAACGGCGTCTACGGCACACCGCTGTCCCGCGGCATCGAATTCGACAATATGGTAGACGTCGGCCGCATTGACTGGGTTGATTTTGCGCCCGAGTATTGGTCAGGCTCAGGGCTTGCGAATGCGCCTGCTCCGAACGGCGCCTTCAAAACGTGGATTTACAACAACGGAACGGGTATTGTTATGAGAAGAAACGACTGGTCGTACACAACCAACGTCACAATTGACGGCTATAACGTCGGTTATCTCTCAGGCATGTCGGTCACGACGCCCGGATCGATCCCGAACGGACATCATTACAATCTGAACTTCATCCGCAACAAAACGGCCATCAAATTCGACGGCGTGAACAACGTTGGCATCATGTTCACCAAAGTATCGATCGATCAGAGCGAAACCGGTATCCTGGTCGGACCGAATACAGGGGGCGTAGTTCAGCTTAGTGCCACCAGCATTAATGCCGTGAACGCGATCGCGGTCGATGCGACCTCCCAGACCAGAATTGCGATGCAGCAAGGAACGGTCGCAGCCGGAACGGTCAATATTAACGGTGGAACATTCACCGCCAGCAACTCCGATTTTAACAACGCTGCGCCGCAAATTGTGCTCGGTACGGAGGCGCGAGGAAACATTGTCGGCAATCGCTTCGCAAGCCCCGTCAACATCGTAAACAATTCCCGCTATGCGACGAATATCGACCATACACCAACTGTCGTGAAGCCGTTGCCGGCTTTCCCGACCATTACGCCGGAGACGCATAAGCCGACGCGCAAAGCACTCTACGTCGCGACGAATGCGCCGTTCAACGCTGTCGGCAACGGAACCACGAACAACACGACCGCGATTCAGAACGCGCTTAATCAGGCGGGGGCGGACGGCGGCGGCGTAGTGTTCTTGCCGCCTGGCAAATACAAGGTGCTCGGCAATCTTACGATTCCTTCCGGCGTCGAGCTTAAAGGCTCTTCTGACGTAAGCACCGTGCCGACAGGTCAGGGAAGCACGCTCGAAGTCTATGCCGGGCGCGGCAGCGCGACCGGGACGCCATTTCTGAGCGTATCAGCGAACAGTGGCGTCAGAGGACTTACCTTCAACTACCCGGAGCAGGATGCGTCGGTATCGCTGAATGTCGCTCCCTATCCTTATATGATCCGGGCGACAGGCAGCAATGCCTATATCATTAACATCGGGATGCGCGCAGCCTATAACGGGATCGATCTATTCACGAACAAGACGGATAACCATTACGTCGACTCCTTGGCCGGCCATGCATTCAAGAACGCGATCCGCATCGGCGGCGGCGCGGTGAATGGTAAAGTCAACAACTTGCAGTTTAACGTGATCGCGTTCGCGGCAGGCCGCGAATCCAAATTCGGCAGCTGGCCGAACTCTCCGATTGGCGACAACAGCCCGATCTATGCCTATGCGGCCAACAATCTGGATTTCATGATTGTAGGCAACGTTGTGAACCAGACCTTGTTCAACGACTTCCACTTCGGCTCGGCAAGAGGACTTGTACTGACACAGGAGAGCGGTACGGGCCCGACTGGCAAGAGTCTTGGTCTCGGCATTGACGGCGCAACCAAGGCGATCGTGTTCGAGTCGATGGGCGCAGGCGGGTTCGACTTTATCAATACGCAGCTTGTCTCATTCGGCGATTTCGCAACAACGCGCTACTTGGAGACAGGACCTGGCTTCAGCGGCGAGTCGACGTTCTTCAGCGCAGATTTCTGGGGCCAGCCCAAATACGGCGTCGACATCAATGCCGGCACGATTGCAATCCAACTGGGCAACTTCGAAAATGCGGGCAGCTTGGGCTTCTCCAGGCTAAACACCGGACAATTGAAGCTCGATACGACCGTCGTGGCCAATACACCTGCGTTCGCCAACGCTGGCAAAGAAGGACAGCTGCACGTTCAATCGTCGCTGCTCAATCCGACGGGCTTAATTGTTGGTAACTTCGCGTCGTGGAAAAACAACCTGTCGCTCAACCCGAGCATGGCGGTGCCGATCGGTTCTTACATTTCGCTGAAGGCTGTCGCGAATAATCTGTTCGTGTCCGCGGATAGCGCCGGAGCCAATCCGCTAATTGCCAACAAAGCGACTGTTGGCCTGTCCGAGCAGTTCAAGATCGTCGATGCCGGCCCCGGATTGATCGCGCTGCAATCGACGGTGAACAACAAATATGTTACGACAGGTAGCGGCGGCGGGAGCCCGCTCATTGCAAGTCAGACAACGATTGGAGCGGCGGAACGATTCCAATGGATTGCCAACTCTGACGGCACCATCTCGCTTATGGCCAACATTAATAGCAGGTATGTCGTTGCAGAAGGCGGCGGCGCATCAGCACTTATCGCAAATCGACTGTCAGCTGGCCCATGGGAGAAATTCCAAGCCAACGTGCTCAAATTGGTAGACGGCGGCATCTATCGCATTACAGCGAAGCATAGTGGCAAGGTGATCGATGTTAAAGATAATTCGATGGCCGATGGTGGCGCAATTCAGCAGTGGAGCTGGGGGAATACGAATAATCAGAAGTGGAAGGTAAACTCGGTTGGCGGCGGCTATTACACGCTGAGCGCCGTCAGCAGCAACAAGGCGCTGGAAGTGAGCGGTGCATCGACGGGTGTAGGCGCCGCACTGCTGCAAAGAACGTACTCGGGTGCCACGAACCAGCAGTGGCTGATCGAGGACGCCGGCGATAATTACTTCCGTATCGTTGCCAGACACAGCGGCAAGGTCGTCGACGTGTCGGGCGTGTCTCTGACCGATGGCGCGATTTTGCACCAATGGGACTGGGGAAATGCAGACAATCAGAAGTGGCTTTTTGCATTGCAGCCGTAAGTTTTTGGCGCTGGCGGTAACGTGTTAGCGCGGCGGTTATCACATTCAAGAGCATGAGCGCAAGCTTTAGGGCGCTGGCGGTAACGTGTTAGCGCAGCGGTGTCACATTCAAGAGCATGAGCGCAAGCTCTAGGACGAAGTCGGTCCTGGAGCTTTGCGCTTTTGCTTCATATTGGCTTGGGCCAGATCGGAAGTGTGCTACCCGTACTTGGAGCGTGCTGCCACCTTGGCACTTCGCCCAACTTCTATATGAAATTTCATACACATTTGGCGATTCCGGCCCGATGCGCCTATTTCTATATGAAATTTCATATACATTTGGCACCTTCCGGACCGCTCCGCCTATTTCTATATGAAATTTCATACACATTTGGCGATTCCGGCCCTCTGCTCCTATTTCTATATGAAATTTCATATACATTTGGCGTTTTCCATCACGCCGCGCCTATTTCTATATGAAATTTCATATACATTTGGCACCTTCCGGCCCGCTCCGCCTATTTCTATATGAAATTTCATATACATTTGGCGATTCCGGCACGCTGCTCCTATTTCTATATGAAATTTCATACACATTTGGCGATTCCGGCCCGCTCCGCCTATTTCTATATGAAATTTCATATACATTTGGCGATTCCGGCTCGCTCCGCCTATTTCTATATGAAATTTCATACACATTTGGCGATTCCGGCCCGCTGCTCCTATTTATATATGAAATTTCATATACATTTGGCGTTTTCCAGCCCGAACACCTATTTCACCAAATGGAACTATTCGGCATTGATTCGCTCCACTTCTTCGGGTGTTCGATGAACGTTGACACACTCGTTCTTAGCTATCACCTGCTGGATTAACACCGATTGCGCTTCGTTTTTGATCGAACATGCAACCGCCTCCGTTCAGTTCTCTCGTTTCTCCGTCTCGTTAAGTCCCTCCTGCGATAGGCAATCAATATATTTCATCAGTTCTAATATGGCATTCATTTGATTCGCCAATTGCTCATTTAGCTTCTGCAGAGCTACGAGAAAGGAGCGTTCAATAGCTGTTTGATCTTGTGTCTCTAAGGCCTCAAGCAACGCTTTCATGCTCTCAATAGAATAGACTGTTTTCCTTAAACTACTGATTACAAAAATTTTTTTTATTTCCCGCAGCGTAAAGATCCTGTATCCATTTTCAGGGTTCCGCTCAGAGCGAATGAGCCTTACCTTTTCCCAATGTCGAATAGCCGATGAATTAACCCCAGCGATAGAGGCAACCTCTCCTATTTTCATCTCTTCCGTTATCTGCATATCCCTGTACTTGGAGAAATCAGTTTGATGAATGAGGCTCATGACCTCTTCCACTCGTTGCTTCTCTACTTGAATGTTGTACTGATTCAAGTTGATTATCCAAAGTGCCTGTTCGACTTGGCCTTTTCTTAATAAGCTCATGACATCGTAGCCGACAGGAATATCGAATCCTTTTATTAAGGCCCGTAAAGCAATGAATGCTTGAACATGAACCGGTGTGTAATATCTTCTATTACTGGCCGTCCGAGGTACGTCGGGCACCAAATCGAGAGCTTCATATCTTCGCAAGGTGGTGGTACTTACACGAAGTCTCTTCGCAATTTGTTTTGGCGTATAGTTTTTGTCCATTGGAAAGCACCTTTCCTTAAAGTCGAACCTTAAACATTAACAACAATATTATAAGAAATGCTGGCAACCCGGGCAAGGAATCCTGGCATATAAAACGAAATCTTGCATGAATGTTGTATGATCAAAGATGGAAAGAAAAAGTAAGGAGGAGAACTTATTGGAAAATGGTAATCTTGCTTGCACGCCGAACCAGAGCATAAAGCCCGGCGAAATGATTACTTTCGGCACGTATCCACAGTTAGAGGATGGTATAGAACTGCCGATAAAATGGCGTGTTCTCCAAAATTCAGGCAGCGAGCTGTTTATTTTGAGCGAATATATTTTGGAGTGCAAGCGATACCACGGCGAGTCCGCAGATATTACGTGGCGTGATTGTGTGGATATTAATTGGCGTGACTGTGATTTGCGCAAGTGGCTGAACGATGAATTCTATAACACCGCATTCAATGCCGCCGAAAAGGAATTTATTAAGACGACTCATTGCACGGACAACGGAGATGGCAGCCCGGATACGGAGGACAAGGTTTTTTTGCTTAGCGTTACCGAGATAAAGGATTCATATGATCTACACGGCAAGGATTTGCGGCGCGCTGTTGGAACGGACTTTGCCAAAACAAAAAAAACCGATGGATGCAGCTTATATGTATATGATAAAACGGACAAAGATAACTATACCATCAGAAACGGCGAAGAAGTTGGCTGTTCCTGGTGGTGGCTGCGAACACAAGGAAACAAGCCTTCACGCGCGTTTTTTGTCGGTCCAAGTTGCAGTATTCGCAGCTATGCGAATGTCAGTCTCGCCCGTGACGGCGTGCGCCCCGCTATAATAATTAATCTCCCATGATACACGGGTAACGGATGAACGATAGCTCAATATAACAGCGGCAGTCTAGGACTTTTTTTCTCTCCCAGGGCTGCCGCTGTTTATATGTTAGAATTCGTTTGCCTGCTTGTTCCCACTTCCCCTGATATTAAAGTTTAACCTTAAAGTGCTACGTTAACATAAAAACCTCGAATCGATCATACGGCCTATGTGTCATTGAGAAAAACCGAAATCTTGCATGAATGTTGTATGTTATTAGTATACCAATTTGGGAGTGATCATATTGAACAAAATCGTAACCTTACATGATGGTTCACAATTGGAGGTTGGCTTAACTGGCGATCCCACCAGTAAGGTAATTATGCTGCCGATAGCTAAAAAATCTGTTTTGGGTCAAGAAGCGGAGCAATTGAAGTTATGGGGAGTCGATCCTGAACGTGGGAGAAATTTTGTGGATGGACTGTCCGATACGTTCCAGGTGTTGTATTTTGACTATGAAGGTCATCTGTTTGCCAATCCTCAACCAGATCTTCTTACGCCAGAAAACATTGCAAAGGATTTATTGCACATAGCTGATGAAATGAAAGTTGCCACGTTTAGCTATTACGGCTACTCCTGGCTCGCTCTGGTTGGTCTGCAATTGGCAATTAGAACAAACCGAATGGAAAGTTTGATTATGGGGGGATTCCCGCCCTATGAGGGACCCTATAAAGAAATGTTGACCGTAACGACCAAAACTTTTGAGCAAGCATTATTTAATCAAAATACCTCTTATGATCCATTCATGGAAAATGCCAAACCTGAACAAATCGATTGGGATAATATACAGGTTCAAATCGACCCAAAACAAACCAAGCAATTTTTCACCATGTATAACAACTTGCTTGATTTTGATGATAAAAAAATTCAGGAGGGATTGAACTTTCCCAAGCTTACCTTCGCTGGACAGGAGGACACCATTGTTTATGGTGAGAACTTTGGCAATGTAACTGTTGATATCGCCGGTTTGCTGCAAAAGCACGAACAGGTATTGCGGGAATTTGGTTGGAATGTGATGATTATGCGCGGGGAAAGCATGGATCATACAAAAGCCATGCAGCCTGAAGCTGTCCTGCCATTAATTAAACCTTGGTTAATTGACCATCTATTGAACTGTTCCGGCAACCCGAGCAGCGGCAATTGCAATGCAAGTTCGGCTGATCCATATCATCAATGATTGAAAAAAACAGGAGGAGAATGTTGCGGCTGGCCTTCTTCGCGTGGATGGAACAGAGCGCGGATCACGTAAGTTCCATCTAGCGCTATTACTGGTGGTGCCGATCACGCAAGCTCCATCTGGGCGGCAATACTGGTGGGGTTAATCACCCAAGCTCCATCTAGGCGGCATTACTGGTGGTGCCGATCACGCAAGCTCCATCGATTCCGGCCCGCTGCGCCTATTTCTATATGATATTTCATATACATTTGGCACCTTCCGACCCCTTGCGCCTATTTCTATATGAAATTTCATATACATTTGGCACCTTCCGACCCCTTGCGCCTATTTCTATATGATATTTCATACACATTTGGCACCTTCCGACCCCTTGCGCCTATTTCTATATGATATTTCATATACATTTGGCACCTTCCGGCCCGATGCGCCTATTTCTATATGAAATTTCATATACATTTGGCGATTCCAACCCCCTCCGCCTATTTCTATATGAAATTTCATATACAGCTAACCTTGCGCAGCTCCCTATCCGTCCTTTCCGTCCGCCTTATCCTCCCGCTCCGCAATAAGCCACGTATTCTCGAAATCATCCTTCAGGACGAGGTCACGGCCGATCGACGTTCTGACGCTTTCCCGGTAGGCAGAAGGGGACATGCCCTCCCTGGAATGGAACAGCCGGGAGAAATACGGCAGTGTCAGTCCAACCCGCTCGGCGATTTCGGTCACCGGTACGGAGGTGAACTCCAGATATTCGCGCGCTTTCTCCAGCCGCAAACGCTGTAAATACTGAATCGGCGCCATACCGGTATGCTCGCGGAACAGCTCGATAATGTAATGCGGGTGATAGCCGAATCTGTCCGACAGCTGCTCCAGCGTAATCGGGTGCTGCAGATGCTCACGCAAGTAACGCGCTATCTTGAAGTCAGACAGCGCCGCCTCATTCCGTCCCATATCCTCATGCTCCGTCCCGCTCGCCAGCAAGGAAACGAGCGCTGCCTTGAATCCGCTCTCGATCTGGAAGGGCAAATAAGCGCGCGGTGCACGGTGATACCGGGCTGATAGCTTGAACAGCTCCCGAAAGGCCGTCATATTCGCTGCCGTGCACAGCCCGCTAGGTTCGGACGCGCCAATCCAGCTGAGCAGCAGCTCATTATGCACCTCGAATTTAAAATCAAGCGTAATCGTACTGCTGTCAAATGCGAAACTGTGAACGACGTTGGGCGGGAACAAATAATAGCGCCCCGGCTTGACAGCCATCTGCCGACCGTCAAGCCAAGCTGTCCCCGAGCCCTCCAGCGGCAGCAGTAGCTGCAGATGGCTCTCATGCTGGTGCGGGTGTACGCGGCTCGACTTGGGATAGTCAATTCTTGCGGTCCAAAGCAATGTTAGCTGGGTATCCCTTATAGGTGGAAATTCCATCTTCTCCTCCTCGTTTGTGCAAATGATAGTAACCTTTACACTAAAGCCGATGATCGATCCAGTCAACTGAATTATGCAATTCCCCCTAGAGAAACACCTGAGGATCGGTTAAATGTTCATGTATTATAGGCATGGCCTCCCTTCGCCGCTGCGAGTATCATAAAAGTGTAGCAACAAGCAGACAAAAAAATTTTGCGGCAGAGAGGGTGCGTTAACGTATGGTAAGAAAAATGTCAGTGCCTCCGATGGATCTTGTTGAACATGACGGGCCAGGCACACAAATGTGTGCGGTTATGGATGGAATCGGTGAAATTTCAATTAAACGGGCTTTAGTTCCTGAACCTGCGGAAGGTGAAGTCAGAGTAAAAATCAAGTGGGTCGGTATTTGCGGCAGTGACGTGGAAGTGTTCCGCGGCGCGCGCGAGCCGGAATTCGTCAGCTATCCCACAAGACTCGGGCACGAGGTCGCGGGTATTATCGACAAGGTAGGCCCGAATGTAATGGGTCTGAAGGAAGGCGATCAGGTTGCCCTGCGCTACGTATGGGGCGCTTTTGCCGAATATGTCTGCTGCAGCCCGTTCTCCGTCAAAGTGCTGCCGAAAGATTTTCCACTGATTGAGGGTTCACTGATCGAAGTGCTGCCCGGCATTATTCATGCAGCCGAAATTGCGGAAATATCGCCTAACAAAAATGTACTGATTACCGGCCAAGGCGTGAGCGGACTCATTATGACGCAGGTCATCAGCCTGTTCAGCCCGCGCAATCTGGTCGTTACGGATCTGTTCGATGAGAAGCTGGCACTTGCCAAAAAATACGGCGCTACCCATACGTATAAACTGCCATCCGAGGACGCCCGGACGATGGATATATTGAAAGAGGATTTTCCCGAAGGCTTCGATGTCGTCATACCTTGCCTGCTGGAAGGCGCGGGAATGGTTGATGCGATTGACGCGGCAGCCCAGAACGGCCGGATCGTCATGTACGGCTGTATTGGAACCTGTCACAAACCGGTTGACTTCTTCAAGGTGCACAAGAAAAGGCTGGATATCTTCTCCACTGAACCAAAGCGGGACATTGATAACCGCCGCTACTTCGAGGAAGGGCTGAAGCTGGTGCTTGACGGGCTGATCAATACAGAAGAGATGATTACGGATATCGTACCTCTGGCAGAAGTGGACAAAGCGTTCCGGCTGCGCAACGA
Organism: Paenibacillaceae bacterium; assembly: GCA_004134985.1. Taxonomy (GTDB): domain Bacteria; phylum Bacillota; class Bacilli; order Paenibacillales; family Paenibacillaceae; genus Paenibacillus_D. The sequence continues at coordinate 23,292 of REGQ01000010.1, forward strand.
GCATAAGGGAGAAACGATCCACGTCATGATCGATTGCGAAGCAGGTCAGAATGAATAACCGCCCGACTTTCGATACTATTCAGAGCGGACAGGATTTGCTGGAAGCGATGCCTGAGGTATGGGCTGCGCTGCAGCAAAAAGTGCAGCGGATGATGAAGCAGTTAAAGGGTAAAACGCCTCATGCAGCCGACCATCAAGTGTACGATGACAGCCAGCTCGATTGGTGGACTTCCGGCTTCTGGCCGGGTACCTTGTGGCTGCTCTATGATATGACAGGAGATCCGCAATATCGCGAGGAAGCGCAAGATTGGGACGTCCGGCTGGAGCAATGCTTCCTGAGAGAATCGAGATTCCATCATGATGTCGGGTTTCAGTTTCTATTGACCGCTGTGATGAAACATCGGCTGACAGACGATCAGGAAGCCCGCAGAAGAGCGCTGCATGCTGCCAATTTCCTCGCCGGCCGATTCAATCTTGCCGGTAACTTCATTCGGGCGCAGAATGAAGGGAAGGTCGGCGGATCTATTATTGACTCCGCGATGAACCTCTCCCTGCTCTTCTGGGCCTCGGAAGAAGCCGAAGACCCGCGTTATCGCCACATCGCGCTGGCGCATGCGCAGACCATCCTGGCTCGCTTCATTCGCGAGGATGGTTCAGTCCGGCATATCGTCAAATTCGATCCGGCAACAGGAGAAGTGCTGGAAGCATTGGGCGGACAAGGCTACAGCCCGGATTCTTCCTGGAGCAGAGGCCAGGCCTGGGCGCTGTATGGCTTGGCCAATGTGTACCGCAATACCGGGGACCGCGTCTATCTGGACGCCGCACGCAAAGTGGCGAACTACTTTATCGCGGCATCCCAGGAAGAGACGATTCCAGCATGGGACTTCCGCGTGCCGGATTCGGCCAATGAGCCGCGAGACACTTCGGCGGCGGCGATCGCGGCATCCGGACTGCTGAACATCGCCTCGCAACTCCCCGAACCGGAAGGCCGGATGTACCGGTTCGCTGCCCTGAAACTGCTGGCCGCTTTGACTAGCGGGTATGCCGCTTGGGACGAGCCGGAGTTCGAAGGCATTCTGCGAGGCGGTACAGGCAATAAGCCGATCATGCAAAATGTTGACGCGGCATTAATTTACGGCGACTATTATTATGTCGAGGCGCTGGCCAAGCTGCAGGGCTGGAACCGGCACCTCTTCTAACAGAAGATAGGAGACGATTCAATGACATTATCCCCGGAAACTTTTTTATCGTTTGGACAGCTTAGCAATCCGGTTCTGGCATATAGCAACTGGTCGATCAAAGATTGCGCCTGCGTCTATCACGAGCCTGCGGAATCCTTCTACTTGTTTTTCTCAGCCTTCTATGAAGATGACGGGATGGTTCGCAGCCATGTCGTTGAGGTAGCAACGAAAGACTTTCTGACCTTCTCCGAGCCGATTCTCCACCTGGATGGCAAGGATGAAGGCTGGACAGGCATGTGCTCCCCGGAAATTGTGAAGGCGGAGGGCGTCTACTATTTGACGTTTAACTCCTGGGGTGATCAGGCAGGACGGCCCAATCAGCTTTTCTACAAAACGTCGACCGATTTGATTCATTGGAGCGAGGGCTTTCAACCGCTTGCGGCAAACTTGACCCAAGGCAACCGGGCAATCGATTCCTCGCTTATTTATGAGAACGGGCTGTTCTATCTGTTCTGGAAGGAGCGGACTGCCGAAGATCGTACCCGTCTGGCCTCATCCGCCGCTCTATCGGGCGATTTCGCTTATATCGGCGACGGTTACCCGCAATTTTTGATGCAGGACGGCAAGGACAACGGCCTTATTCATGAAAACTTCTGCTTTCTGAAAGTGGACGGCCAATGGAGAATGATTACGACAGACTATAAGAAAGATTCCTTTGCTTTCCATAACAGCTACTTGTATACACTGAAGACGGCAGGCGAAAATCCCCTGGACTTCCTGACATGGGAGAGCGGCTACCAGTTGGACGTGCAGCAAGAAAGCTTTAATGCCGACCACCGCGCCAACGCTGCAGCCTTGTACGACTGGCGGAAATATGACGGTCATTTCTATCTGCTGTACGCAGGCAACACGGAGAATGAAAGCTTCGCGACACGCGGGCATAATCGTCTGGGCTTGTCCCGTTCGAAAGACCTGCTGCAATGGTCTCCGGCAGGACAAACGCCATGAGCGGCGCCGACTGCATCTATTGCCTGCAGGACGAGCGGCTTGCCCGTCTAATGCTGCCGGTCTGCTCGCTGGACGCGGCGGATATCTACTTGTTCCGCGATCAGCTGCATAGGGGCCGCTGTGTTGTAGCATTGAATAAACATTATCGCGAACTGCATGAATTGCCGGAGGCAACGCTCCGGCAATTCATGTCGAGTGTGGCGCGCACGGCGCAGGCATTGCAAGACATCTTTGCGCCTGACAAGCTCAATTACGCTATTTATGGCGATATTGTAGATCACCTGCACTTCCATCTCGTCCCCAAATATAACGAAGGCCCGGACTGGGGACAGCCCTTCCAGACAAGCAGCGCGTCGGCAAGCCTGTTGGCTGATGAGGACTACAGGGAGCTGTCGGAAACCATTCGGCGACAGTTGCTTGGTTGAGCTCCTGCGCTTGTCATTACTCCAATTTCATAATCAAAATAAGCCAGCAGTCACGAGGACTGCCGGCTTATTTTTTTGAGAAACCGCTTGTTGCCTTATTTCTGATGCCGGAGCTTAATTTCAAATTGCTTGTTGCCTTATTTCAGATACGGGGGCTTAATTTCAAATTGCTTGTTGCCTTATTTCAGATGCCGAGGCTTAATTTCAAATTGCTTGCTGCCTTATTTCAGATGCGGAGGCTTGACTTCAAAGACACCGTCGTTAGCTTTATAGCGCTCATTGGCTTCTTTCAAAATTTCCTGGCCGCCCTTCGCCTTCCACTCCTCTATCACTTTAGGAAACTCAGCGATCGGCTGCTTGCCAAGAATCATCTTTAATATGCTTTCTTCAATAAACTTCGCAGGCAGCAAACCATTCACGACAAGATCAGGGAATTTGCGGAACGATTCCAGCTCAGGCGCAAACTCGATATGTGTCAGTCCCTCAGAACCGAGAATGTTGTTGAAAGCGTCGATGACACCCTGCCCGGATTCCGTTTGCTCCAGAATAAGCTTGTTGTACGTCTCGTCCTGCACCATCCACAGGAACACCGAGCGGTATTGCTCCAGCAGTGTATCTTCCTCGGTTACTGGAACATTGTAGACATTTTTACCGTCCTTCACCTCATACGTCTCACCTTCGATGCCAAGGCTGAAGAACAACTCGGCTTCCTCGGTTACCATCCAGTCAAAGAATTTTACAATCTCAGCTGCTTTCGCTTCATCCAGCTTGCTGTTCAAATAATACATCCTAAGGGCCGGATCATACTGCTTGTAGCCTTTGTCACCATCGGGTCCCATAGGAGCGCCAATCGGATCAATCACACCTTCCGGCACGCTCGCGGACAGACGCTGTCTGAAGGTTTCCACCAGGTTCAGATTATGATTCCAGATGCCGATCTTGCCCGAATCGCGATCCTTCTCGAAGGCCGGCCCTGTTTTGGTTGCAAAGTCTTTGGCCATCAATCCTTCATCGTACATCGTTTTATACACTTGGATCGCTTTCATCATGTTTTCCGTATCGAAAAAAGCAGGCACTACTTCACCGTCCATGATCTTGAAAGAGAAGGGATTCACATTGTACGCATTAAAGAACATGTCACTGTAGTTAAAGCTTTCGCGAGCGCCAAACGGGATTTCAACGCCATTGTTCTTAAACGCCCTTAGCACATCCAGAAATTCCTCCACCGTTTGCGGTGTTGCAAGTCCGGTTGCTTCCAATAAATCACTGCGGACAAAGGTCACCCGGCGGTTCGTATTGGAAATCCACTTGGGAATGGCGTAGATGTTCCCATCTATTGTAACCCGCTCCCATACATCCTGCGGTATTTCCTTCAGCAAATGCGGGGCATGCTGCTGCAGCAGCTCATTCAGCGGCATGAATGTACCCGCTTCCACCGCTGCGCGCATCACATCGCTGCTTGGCACAAACCCTTGCAGTACATCGGGAATGTCGTTGCCCGCGAAGATCAAGCTCAGCTTCTGCTGGTACTCGGCTTGCGGAAGCAGGATGAGATCAAGGTCCGTATTTGTCCGGCTCTCCAGCTCCTTCACCCACTTGTCCTTATTAATGTCCGCGCTGGACAGGACATACTTGAAGTTTTCCGTCTTTAAAGCAATGGAGAACTTCGTGGGGGAAGCGGACGATTCTCCTCCTTGCCCGTTGTTAGGCGATGATTGCTGAGGCGTAGAATTCCCTGATGAACACGCTGTCAAAACGCTGATCGCCAACAGAAGAATCCCAGCGGCCTTGCTAACTCGATTCATGTTGAAACCTCCCTGAGTCTTATTTATTATGTTTGCTTTAACACTATATCAATATCGGCCTTAATTTCTCCATGGGGTAATTAACTGTAGGTTGTGTTTTTTGTGAATCGTATAAAAACACAACCTACAGCACAAATCTCCCTAGAACGATAACCGAATGAAAAGTTAAGCTAATGGTATCAAACTAGAGGAGATGTGGTACAGGGTGCAATTGCGTCAGCTAATGAAGTATAAGATGCTTTATTTATTGTCGTTGCCCGGGATCTTATATTTTGTTGTGTTCAAATATATCCCGCTGACTGGTTCTGTCATGGCGTTTCAGGAGTTCAACCTCTTTAAGGGAATTACCGGAAGTCCCTGGGTTGGCCTGGAACACTTTCAAAGAATGTTCGCGTATTCCGAGTTTCTCGTTATTTTGCGCAATACGTTGATTATTGCAGGGTACGATTTAATTTTGGCCTTTCCTATCCCAATCATACTTGCGCTGCTGATTAATGAGGTACGCAAAGTGTTTTTCAAACGGTTTGTTCAAACAGCCATCTATATGCCTCACTTTCTGTCGTGGATTATTATCGGCGGCATTACCATTGAACTGCTGTCGCCAACGACGGGTGCTGTGAATCAAGTTTTGAAAGCGTTCCATATCGAACCGATTTACTTTATGGGCGATGACAGCTATATCCGCACCGTTATTGTCGGCTCCGGCATCTGGCGTGATGCGGGCTGGGGAACCATTCTTTACCTCGCAGCACTGGCCGGCATTAACCCGGATCTATATGAGGCAGCCAGCATCGACGGCGCGAGCAAATGGCGACAAATTAGAAGCATTACGCTGCCCGCACTGCTGCCGACGATCAGCATCTTGTTCCTTCTGCAAATCGGCAACTTTCTCGACTTCGGCTTTGATCGGGTATATGTATTTCTGAATGCCGCCAATGCCAGCAAAGCGGAAATATTGGACACCTATATTTACCGTGTCGGCCTGCTTAATATGCAATACAGTTATACGACAGCTATCGGCGTATTCAAATCGGTCGTTGGACTGGTATTAATTATGTTAGGCAATGCAGTCAGCAAGAAGGCCACAGGCGAAGGGCTATATTAGGAGGGAATTGCATGAAAAGAGGCCAAAAAAAAATTCATCCGCTTACGATATTTAATTATGTTATCTTAGGTATAGTATCATTAGGCTCGCTGCTGCCGCTCGTTCATGTGGTATCGCAGTCGTTAAGCTCAACGGCAGCGATCAACTCAGGGAAAGTGCTGCTGTTTCCGGTCGAATTTACATTGGTCAACTATGATTATGTTCTGCAGGAAGCTTCCCTATGGCGAGCGTTCGGCATAAGTGTATTCATTACGGTAGTCGGCACTTTGATCAATCTGATCATGACATCGACACTCGCTTATCCGTTATCCAGACCGGAATACCGAGGCAGAAAGCTCGTGCTTGTTATGGTGCTTGTCACCTTGATCTTTCAGGCGCCGCTTATCCCTACGTATTTGCTCGTTCGGGAACTCCATCTGATAGACACCTTATGGGCATTGATGCTGCCCGGCGCGATCAGCGCCTTCAATCTGTTCGTCATGCGTTCTTTCTTCATCTCTATTCCGAGCGAAATAATAGAGTCCGCACGCATGGATGGCAGTAATGAAGCACGCACCTTATGGCAGATCATCGTCCCCCTTTCCAAGCCGGCTATGGCGACAATGGGAATTTTTTATGCGGTAACGCATTGGAACAACTATTCAAACGCATTATATTTTATTAATAAACGCGCACTCTATCCGCTGCAGGTGAAGCTGCGGGAACTTATTATTACGGATGACGCCAGCATTTCTTCCTCTGCGGAGAACGTCCTTTCGATGTCCCCGGAAGGAATCAAAATGGCGGTAATTATTATCGCAACTTTGCCTATCGTCATGGTGTATCCGTTTTTGCAAAAATACTTTATAAAGGGCATGCTTATAGGGTCAATTAAATCGTAAGGGGGAATCCAATATGGAGCGTATCCTTATTGTTGATGATGAGCCTATGATCCGCAAAGGGCTGACCACCCTGCTTCAACAATATTCGGCTTCGGTGAAGAGCGTCCGGGCTGCGAACAATGGCGAGCAAGCGCTTGCCATGATTCGGGAAGAATGTCCGGACGTTGTTTTCACAGATATCCGCATGCCGATTATGGATGGCCTCGAACTGTGCAGAGCGCTGAGGGCCGAATTCCCGTTCATCCCTGTCGTCGTCATAAGCGGATATAACGATTTCTCCTATGCCCAGCAATGCATTCATTTCGGCGTGCGGGAATATATGATCAAGCCGGTTGACCGGAAAGATGTTTATCAGGTCATGAGCAGGCTCAGTGGCCAGTCTGACAAACAGTCCTTCTCGCTCGTAAGATACAATGAAATAATGGATGACATCGAGCAGGCGATCTGGACGCTTAATCATAATCGGCTCACGATTGGCCTGAGCGATCTCCGCGAGCATTGCAATTCTACTGTTCACACTGTGAAGCAGCATCAGCGCTTTCTGGCCGAAACCTTTGAGCTGCTGATCAAGAAGCTTCAGGCGCGGGATTTCATTCCTTATGTGACTTATCAGGATGAGTCTGCTCCCTCAACGCTCGCCGCACTTCTGAGCACATTCGAATCCTATGTTGAAATTCTGTTCCAGGAATTGCAGATGATGCGCTCGGGCGTATATCGGGACCCGATTGAAGAGGTGCTCGTCTATATTCAAGGGCATCTGTCCGAAGACATCCATCTGGAGCAAATGGCTGAAATCGTTGGGCTCACCCCCAGCTATTTCAGCTATTTGTTCAAGAAAAAGACGAATGACACCTTCGTTCAATATCGGACAAGCAAACGGATGGAGTTAGCCAAAAAGCTGCTGTGCAATCCGCAATACAAAATACTGGATGTCTGCCTGGATGTCGGGTATAAGGACTACCCCCACTTCACGAAAACATTCAAAAAAATGACTGGCTATTCACCCAGCGAATATCGGTCCATCATGGGTATCAAATAATGAAGCTATTTCAGCGGACGTTCATTTATTTCATCACGGTTGTACTGCTGTCTCTGCTGCTCAGCACGTTTATTATTTATCGGCAATCCACGAAGGCGCTGATGAGAGAATCGGATATTCAGTTGGAGCAGACGATCAACAACGCCGTTCATCATACCAATCTGTTTCTGGAAGCCTATGAACGTTCCTTTGTCTCTTTGCTGGTATCTTATGATCTCAAAAAATATGTTGATCTCTCCCTTCAGGACGAATACGAATATTATGAAACCAGTTCGTTTATTCGCGATTATGTATTCAAGCCTATTCTGGTTCGCAATCCGGAAGTTGTATCCATCTATTTGCTTGGGGAGCATGGCAAAGCTGTCTACGCCAGCTTGCAAGGGGTGCAATCTGCAATCGATGAGCGCGAACTGCATCAGTACCTGCCTGAGCTCAACAGGTTAATCAGCCAGGAAAGCTTACTGACAATTAGCAGTCAAAGCGTGATTCATCCCAATAATAAAGGTCTGTTTACGATCTCCGCCAATATAAAGGGGGTCAATTCGACTGCGGACAACAAGGGCGTGCTGCTGCTTGAGCTGCGTTCAAATGAGATGTCCAAGTTATGGGAAGGCATTGACATCGGGGAACGCGGCTATTTCTTCATTATGGATAGCTTCGGGAAAATTGTGTATCACCAAAAACCCGAATTAGTCGGCACCGAAGTGGAGCCTGATCTGAAGCCAACGATTCTCGACAAGATGCAGCCTGGTTCCTTCACTCAGGAAGTAGATGGCGTGCCCTACGTTATGATTCAGCGCGAAACAGTAAACGGCGGCTGGCATCTGGTCGTCGCCAAGCCGCTCCAGGAAGTGAATAGGCCGCTTTCCTCCATTCAGAAGACGACGGCTGCCGTCAGTCTGTTGTCGCTTGCGATCGCATTATGGCTTTCGCATCTGTTCAGCAAATCTATCGTCAGGCCGATCCACTTTTTGCGGAACAGCATGAAGCTTACCGACTATCGCAAATGGAAGGCAATCCCGCTTACAAACCGACATGATGAGATTGATGAGCTTACCCATAGCTATAATAAGATGACATCCCATATATCTGCGCTGATTGAACAGGTGTATGAAGGTGAATTAAAACATAAGGAAGTGCAGCTTGAGCGGCAGCGGGCGGAGTTTCAGGCATTGCAGCTTCAGATTAATCCGCATTTTCTCTACAATACGCTGGAGACAATTGTATGCTACGCCATTGTACAGGAGTCGGAGGAAATATCCGATATCGTGAAGGCGATGGCCTATATGATGCGCTATTCGGTTCAGACCAACCTGGAGGAAGTTACCATGGTGAACGAACTCAAGCATGTGCTGAATTATATGGTTATTCTGGAGCATCGCATCGGCCGGCCGTTTGAAATCAATGTTACAGTGCCGCCGGAACTGCTGCTGATGCGCATGGTTAGACTCACACTTCAGCCTCTCGTGGAAAATATTTTCCAACATGCGTTTCCGAACGGTGTGTCAGAGCATCATGCCATCACGATCGGGGGCGTCAAGACCGAGGATGCTTTTATCGTTGTTGTGGAAGATAATGGACACGGCATAGCGCCGGACGTACTGGAAAGTCTGCGAGAAAAGCTGCGGAATGAGCGGTTGCAAGAGTCGGCCAGCCACACGGGTATCGGCTTGTTGAACGTGCATCGCAGAATTCAACTCGTATTCGGCGATGAATACGGACTTCGCATCGATAGCGAGGAGGGCTTCGGCACCAAAGTGACAATGGTGATGCCCTGTCCTGAACGGTGATTCAAGCATTTGACTGCCGTATGGCATCCTGGTCAAATAGCAAAGAGACAATCCCTGGCGGAATGGCCAGGGATTGTCCTTTTTCATAGCTCCTTAAGCTGCTGTACAGCAGCTTTTCTCTGTATGTGACGCTTGATGTTTGTTTGGTGCTTATGCTTAACATGAGATTGTATTATTCTGCTGCTTCCAGCACCGTGATTTGCACTCTATACTGCTTCAAAAGCTCGGCTAGCGAGGCTTTGATTTTACTTGTATCCTGGCTTTCTACAGATTGTGCCAAATCAAGCTGCGCACTGAAGAAGGCTTGATCTTTAGCCGATGCTTTTTTAAAGTCGACAGTGCCGATTGCCTCCCCATCGATAGATTGCGCAGCGATCGCTTCAACTGCCTGAAGGGGCTCTCCATCTTCACCAGTTAGTGTAACAAATTTGAATTCACCTGACTTTTCCAGTTCTTTAATATCAAGCGGTTTGGAGGTAGCAATTAGTGATCCCGAACTGGTTCCCTGCTGATCGTTTGATCCAACAGTGCGGACGATTTCTACCGCTGTACCATCTGAATTGACCATTTTGATTGCATCGGACATCTTTACGTTTTTCAAATCCAGCGGTTCGGAGGAAACACTCAACACTGCTTGAGCTCCGGGAACGCCTTTATCTGACGCTTTAATCGTCGCGCCATCAACGCCGATCGACAAACCAACAGCTTTATGATATTGCTCCAGTGTCGTTTCCCAGTCGCTCACCGTATTCGGCGCATATTTTTTAGCCAGTTCCAACGGATTGCTTAATGTGGTAGCTTTCACGGCAACGATGCCCTTTTGTGATAGCTCTATAACTTGGTTTGAACGTGTATCTCCCGCGGTCGTCCCGGCGTTGGCACTGGCAATGATCGGAGTAGCAGCTATGGCAGACAACAACAAGGCGGACAGGGCGACACTTTTAAATTTGAACGTATAATTCATTTTGTAACACTCCTTTGTTTTGTTTGGTTTGTCTTACAGTTATTAATTTAACAAAGGAGTGTGTCACAATAGTGGTCGATTTGTGGAAAAACAATGGCAGTGGCCTTCATGCATATTCACCGACGGCCATCATGCCGCGCCGCTCCGAGGCATCGGGAGCTGCCCGCGCTGCCGAATCCAACAACAGGCCCCGCTCTGGCATACAGCAATCTGCAGTATCTACCTGTTCACCGCTTCCTTCCATTCGCTTAACTGCCTGTCGATTTCCTCCATTACTTTGTCGATGCCCGCGCGTTTCCGCTTCTCAATATATTCTGCCAGCTTGTCTTCACTACTGACAGCTCCCGTGTTCAGGCGGGGACCGTACTCGTCATTGACGGTCTGCAAATTGGCAATCTCAGTCTGAACCGGATCAGGATCAAAGGTGAAGCCCAAGATTGGCGAAGATTGCGCCTCATTGTTTTCTTTGAGCGTCTGCGCCTGTGTTTCAGGATCTTGCCCTTCCTGCAAGTAGCCGATGAAGCCATTGCCGAACACCCAGGTCTGGTTCGGATTGTACCCGCCATCTTCGATCGGGCGGATAATGTTATCCGACACTTTGACATAGTGTTTGTCTTCAATGCCGTAACTGACCAGGTTAAGCAGTTCGCTGTCGGTGTTCAGCAAATTGAGAAACATCATCGCGCGTTCCGGATTTTTCGAGGTCTGGCTGATTGCCTGCATCGATTGAATAATCGTATTCGTTCCGACGAACGGCTCCGAAGTTGGTGCAAGCACAATGTCTTCACCGCCTGATGCGTTCTTCTCCTCAGCCTCCTTGCCTGGTTTGAGCACATTCTCGAATGAAACCGCAATTTGCCCGGTTTTTTTGCGCTCATCCAACGCTTTGACCGTCGGGGCATCCTCATTAATCAGCCCATCCTTGTACCAGGAATGCATCAAGTCCAAGTATTCCTTATATTCCGGCGTCTGAATAATATCAACCACTTTCGTATTCTGATCGTCCCGATAAATGCCGACAATCGCCTCGTTGGAGATAAACTCCAGGTTGTTGAATGTTGTTTTCATGTTTTCGAAATTGCCGTTGCGCGTCAAAGCGAACGCTACAATGTTCTGTTCATTCGCCTTGATCTCCCGCAGAAACGGCTCAATGTCTTTAATTTCCTTGATCGTGCTGACATCCAGATTGTACTTGTCTGCGAAACGTTTCTGAATCAGGAAACCTTCCCGGTTCGTCACCGTCTGGTAATTCAATATCGCATACGTTTTGCCATCCACTTTAAGCGCTTCCCAGATTAGCTCCGGCATGCTGCCCCGAAGTTCCGCTCCAGCCGTCTTCAGCAAATCATCGATCTGGACAAAAGCTCCCCGACGCGCATTCTGCGCATAGTTAAACATCCAGAAAGATGTCCAGGCAATATCGAAGTTTTCTCCCGCCGCTACCATCGTCTGCAGCTTCTGTTCATAGCTGCCCCCATCGACAGGCATCAGCTTGACCGTGGCGTTGATCTTCTCTTTTGTAATTTTGTTAATCGCTTCCTGAACGGCATTCGCATCTGGCTGGGTGCTCCATTGCGGATAATACCAGGTCAATTCGACCGGTTTCAGACCTGTGTCCTCTTGTTCTCCCTTGACTGCCGACTGCCCGCTTTCTGTTTTTGATCCATTGTTGGATGACGAATTTCCCGGCCTGCTGGATGAAGAGCAAGCAGATAGCAGGAGCATGGCGCATAGCAGAATGATAAATCCTAATTTGGATTGTTTGTTAGTGAACATACGTTAACCTCCCGATTTGATAAGTTTAAACGAATTTTCCGCCCACTGTGCCAGTAGAGTAGAACAGAGCATAAAAGGACGCTACCCTTTGGGCAGTATGAGCAGAACGTTTCGCGGATAATAGTAAAATCTTTGCATGCGGACGGACGACTATTCTTTTAATGAGCCTACTGTCAGACCTTTCACGAAGTACCGTTGGAAAAAAGGGAACACAAACATCATCGGCCCGGCACCCAGCACTGCGAGTGCCATGCGTGTCGTTAAGCTGGGGAACTGCGAGATGTCCATGCGGCCGCTCAAAAATTGGGAATTGGTAGCGAAGAACTCAATCGAGTTCATCGTACGGTACAGCAACAGTTGAATTGGCACCAACTGGTCCTCATTAATGAACAGCAGTCCAAGCCACCAATCGTTCCAATAAATAAAGGAAATAAACAAACCTACCGTTGCCAGCGCAGGCGTCGCTAGCGGCAGCATAATCGAAAAGAAAGAACGATATTCGCTGGCGCCGTCAATTTTGGCCGATTCAATGACTTCAGTGGGCAGCCGGTCGAAGAAGCCTTTCATGATCAGCACATAGAATGGATTCAACAAATACGGCACAATTAATACCCACAGTGTATCCTTCAAATGTAAATATTTCACGATCAAAATGTAGAACGGAACAAGCCCGCCATTAAAAAGCATCGTAAACACGACATAAAAGGTCGTCGCACGCCGATAGCGATAATCCCGACGGGACATGACATAAGCGATCATCGCCGTAACGAGCAGACTGACAGCCGTACCCAGCAGCGTTACAGCAATTGTAATACTATAAGCGTTCAGCAGCACCCCTGGATTTTGAAAGACAACCCGATACCCTTGCAGGCTGTAGGCCTCCGGTATCCAGCGATACCCATGTCTGATTACCGCATCCTCACTCGAAAATGACACCGCCACAACGAGCAAGAGCGGCAGTACCATTGCCGCCGCAATGAAGATAAATAAAATATGCGAGGCCGTCCGCGCCGCAGGTCCCATTTCTGTTTTCATACCTACTCTCCTTAAGTAGCGGGCATCACTTCTTGAACAGCCTCATGTCTAAACTGGCTAGGAAGCGTACGCCTACCAAAGTGCATTGTCCGCATTCAGCTTTTTAATGATCCAGTTCGAGAGGACCACCAGAATAAAGCCAATTACCGACTGATATAAGCCTACTGCCGCCGACATGCCAACATCGCCCACTGTCCGCAATGCGCGAAAAACATAAGTGTCAATAACATCCGTGGTGGCATACAAGAAACTCGAATTATTCGGAATAAAGTAGAACAATCCGAAGTCTGCGCGGAAAATACCGCCGATCGCGATAATCAACAATACGATAATCAGCGGGGTGAGCAGCGGCAGTGTGATTTTGCGCACCATCTGCCATTTACTGGCGCCATCGATTTTGGCCGCTTCATAATAGGTTGGACTAATGCCGATAATGCCCGCATAATACACTAACGTTGAAAACCCTACCGTTTTCCATAAATTGACGGCGTTTAGAATAAACGGCCAATGCTCCGCTTCCTGATACCAGTTCACCGGCTTCCAGCCAAACGAGGAAAACAGTTGATGAAGCAAACCCCGGTCTTGCTCCAGGAAGGCGAGAACAACGTAACCCACGACGACCCATGAGAGAAAATAGGGAAGAAATAGCGCTGTCTGATATCCCTTGACAGCCCTGCTGGACATTTCATTAAGCAGAACGGCAAGAAGTAGGGCAACCATCATCGTAATGACAATGAATCCCGAATTGTACAAAATCGTGTTCTTGGTAATGCGCCAGGCGTTATCCGAAACGAAGAAAAATTTGAAGTTGTCCAGTCCGTTCCATGGACTCCCAAAAATCCCCAGGTCATAGCGAAACTTCTTGAATGCGATCATCAGACCTACAAGCGGCAAATAATTGAAAACCAATTTGAAGAGAATCGCCGGGAGGCTGAGCAAGAACAGCTCTCTGTTTCTTTTAAACGTACGCCATGACCCGCCCGATGTCTTAAGCATGTTCAATTGCCTCAATTCATGTTCACCTCCTTCGTATCTTCATGTTGCGATTTTCCGCGGACTTTGACTACTGTACTAAATGCACTTTACTGTTCTCGCCTCTTCACGATCCGTATTTTACTGCACTCGGGCACATAAAAAGCCCTCCAACAGCTGTTGAAGGGGCAGGTATGTCATCCGATCACATTTAATTAGCGGCACGATCATTCCTCTCCCGGTTCTGCACCAGCACTCATCGCTTTCTTCAGCCTGTATTCTTTCGGAGAAGTACCGTACTTTAATTTGAACAGTTTGAAAAAATGACTCTGTGAACGATAGCCGACCCGCTCCATGATCTCATTGATCGTAATGTTGTCTGCTTCGAGCAGCGTTTGCGCTTTACCGAGACGGACATCGTTTAAATACTCCGTAATTGACATCCCTGTCCGCTGCTTGAACAAGCGGCCGATGTATGCGGAGGACATCTTCAGCATTTGCGCAATCGTCTGCTGGTAGAAGTCGGGGTGCGTGCAATTCTCCTCAATAATTTCCCTGATCGTCTGGCAGATCATCTCCGACTTGCTGAACGCCTCGGCATCTCCCGCTTCGCTTAGATGGGCAGCGATTGCAAGGAAGATCTCCTTGATTTCCTCGGCAGTTTCTTTCTCCAGCACTTCTTTATACAAATTTACCATTTGCAGACGGGTTGGGCTAAGACGGGTATCGTTAAGCTCCTGTACCGCCTTGGCCACCGTCATCGTCAGATGAAGCGTCACCTGCATAAATTCGTTGTAGGTCAGGGTGCATGCATGACCAAAAAACAGCTGAAGCTGCCTCTCCAGCTCCGGGCCATCGCCTTTGCGCAATTCATCCACAATACGCCGCTCAAGATCGGTTACCCCCGGTAAAGCTGTCTTGTCTACTGTACGGTTGACAAGCTCCGCGGTCACGATGGCTCTCCTTCCGTACAGCATCCTGTACAAAATCAGGTCGCGTGCCTCTACATAAGCATCTGTGATGTGTGTATAGCTGTCATAAACAGCGCTTAGCGAAATCGTCAGGGACAGGCCGTAATACGTCTGGATAACTTGTTGGGCTTCCTCGGCCGAGGCTACAATTCGCTCACGATCCGCAGTGCTGTCAGGCGTCAGCAAAAACAGAAACAGCCCTTCCCCCATATATGTCCACACGGAATGATCCTGCGCAGCAAGCAGCTCCTCTGCAATGTTGCCGATCGCAAATACATAGAGATCTCGCTCCTCGCTGCTGATTTTTTCAATTTTATGAGCGTAATCATCAATCGCGATGGCACAAACAATAAACGGCCCCTCAGGCGCAATTTTGGAATCCAGCTCATGGATAATTTGAATAAACTTCTGCCTGGGCAGCCTGGCGCTGTCTGTAAGCAAGTTGCGGATCTGGAAATGTGCAATAATACTTTTATTTTTGGAATAGTGCTGCTTCACCTTGTTCACGCGATGTACCAGATTCGTATAGACATTCGAGAGATAAGACCATTCGTCCTTATTTGCATCAAGCTCCTCGCCCGCTTGGGAAGCCGAATCTCTCAGTTGGCGCATCATCGTATCGACAGGCTTGTAGAGGCGCTGGGAAATGATAAACGCAATCGCCGCGGACAATGCAAGGAACAGCACCGTGGACAGCACCAGAATTCGGCGAATAATATCGAGCGGCGCAAGCGCAACATCATAGGACTGGATACTGGCAAGTTTCCAGTTGTATACACCAAGCGGCATCATGGTCACAATCGATTTGTCCTTCCCTTGGCCAAAGGTGAACGACTCGAATTCCGCCGCGCTGCTTGTCATCCGTTCAATTAATTCAGGGGGCAGCTCATGCAGCATACCATTTTCACCCGCATATACGCGTCCGCTGCCATCGAGCAGCAAAAGCGCATTGCTCTGCTCATAAGCGAGATTATTGATCATGTTGATATTATTGAACAGCCACGATGACTTAACATTTACGATCAGCTTGCTGGAATCGGCCATTTGCTTGCGATGCTGCTCATACATAACATAAGAAAAGAAATCCACGTCTGATCCGGCCTCATCAGAAAGCTTGATCGGAATCATCGCCAGCTTGGATAAATCCTGCTGCTCCTCCAGTTGCTGCTCATAACGTTCGATTTCACCATGAATATTGTCTTGAAAACTGCGGTTCGTGGACAGATAGGTGCCGGTAAACGCATTGTAAAGCGTAATGGAATGCAAATAAGTGGAGGAGTCCACGATTTTGTCCAGCTTCCATAATTTAAACGCAATATCTCCGTAGTCAAATTCCTTGCCATAGAGCATGGGAATCACTTCATTGTCAAAATACAAGGACATTGTCAAATTTTTCGCAATTTCGTCCATATACTCTACATTGTACTTAACCTGAGCAAGCACTTTGCGGTTGGCCTCCGAAAGCGTATTCAATGTAGCGTTCTTCATATTCCAATATAGCGTAAATGAAAACACGCCAAGCACAACGATGACAAACAGCACAAGTGAGAGAACGATCCGCTGCAAATACTTGCGAGATCGAAACCTGGTCAGCATGAGCATCTCGACTCCTTATCCCTTCGAGAAGACAGGGCCGCCACTAATTCGTGACAGCCCGCTACCCTTTTGAAATATTCTGTTACAATGCAAGTTTAATCGATTGCTCCAAGATTATCCACGGGTTCCCAAACATAGGTTGCTACCGACTTGCATGGCAGACTCGCGGAGATCTGCCTCCCATCAGCCACGATGCGGAAAGCCTGCTCTGTCTCCGTCTGATTGACCACGACAATGACCAGTGATTGGTCCGGATTCAAAAAAGCGACATTGGATACCGTATCCGCCGAGCCGGGAGTGCTGCCGATGCGGTATGCGCCCGCTCTAATAAACTTGGAAAATTGGGCGGTCATATAGAACTCTGGCGTCGCCCAGTAATGATCTCTGTCAGTCGCATCCTGAACGAACAAGGTCGGATCAGGCACCCCTACCCATTGGTGTGTGCCGATCGTGCTGTCCAGCATCGTCACCCATACATTGTAGCTCGATGCCCAGTTGCGGAAGTATTGCACGATCCGGTCGGCCCCCAATACGCCCCATACCGAGCGCTCCGTCAAATGAATCGACTTGCCCGGGTAAGCGCTCCTGATTTCCGTCATCGTATCCGGCTCGCCTTCATAATCGTGAAAAGCAATGCCGTCTGTCGCCGCTCCTGCTTGCTCGTCATTCAGAATCGGCACAACATATCGCCAACCATCGCTAAAGTTATGATCAAAAATCCATATTTTCGTATCTACATTGTGAGCAGCGAATTCCCGATGCAAGGCGATAGCCAACTCAGCCTGCCGCTCGGGACTCATATAGCAGCTCGGGTAGTCAATTTCCAGCAAAGGTTCATTCTGCAGCGTGAGCGCATAGATTGGAATGCCTTGCGCTTCATAGGCCAGCACAGCTTTGCACAAATACCTGGCGTACACGTCCGTGTACCGCTTTCCTTCCTTCAACTCGCCGCGCCTCAGACACCCGCTCGTCTTCATCCATGCCGGCGGTGTCCATGGCGAGGCAAATATTTTCATATCCGGCGAAATTTCCAGCAAGCGCGAGAGCGTTGCTACAATCTCCAAATCGATATCCTTCTGAATGGAAAAACCGTCCAATTCAAAATCTTCTCCGCCTTGTTCCAGATCGTTATAGGAGTAGAACGGCTGCGCCGTAAAGTCCGATGTACCAAAAGCAATGCGCATAAAATTGAAGCCGGCGCCTTCGCTGCGATCAACGAGCAGCCGGTAAACTTCCTCCCGCCTGGCATGCGACATTTGCCGCAAATTATAGACCGTACTCTCCTCAATCGAGGTGCCGATCCCGAGCATCTCCTGATATGTTTGTTCAGGGTCTAAAGCAATCGTTGTCTGATCGGCTCCATCCGGCCGCTTCGTCTGCTCGCTGCCCACGTAATCAAGTTTGTACCGAATAGGGACTGCCGCTTGAAACCATGAAGGATTCCGCGCCTCCTCCTCTGAGCTCCACCATACATTAACGACATCTTTCATAACCGGTTTGCATGTTCTTGCCAGCACTGCTCTCGCCTCCAGCGTTCGTTTATCTGTTTCTTCCCTCATCATCTCAGAACATCCGGGGCTGCTGCCACTTCACAAATTATACTTTTCTATGTTTTTTTGAATACTGTGCCTGTTTACGTTCATTTATCACACCTTTAATCGTCGCTTTTTTCAATACACTGTCCAAAAAGAAGGTTTTTTTTCGATTTTTACCGAATGTTCTTTCTACCAACTTTTTTTAAGGAGTGATTGGAACGATGGACGAGCAGCATCTCCCATTGGAACAGCGACTGTTAATTGTATCTGAAACCCTTCGTTTGACAGAGCGTGCATTCATCCACTGGGATGACGCCCTATATAAATCCGATGAATTGGATCACATTGCGAAAGCTTACTTTGAGAAAGCCGCGGCAGCATCAACACGACTTGAATTCCAAAAGGTCATGTGGGAGTTGTTCGGGGGATTGCGAAACGGTCACTCTTATTATTCGGACAAGTTGGCCCCGGCGCCCATGAACGGGAGACTTGGATTTTCCTTATTTCTACTCCAAGATCAATGGGTCGTGAATGTCGATTTAACGGGGATGTTGACACCCGGTGACCTGGTCGTATCCATTGACGGGAAGCATCCCTCTGAATGGTGCAATGAACTGGAACCGTATACAGGTCTGGCCAACAAAATCTCCCAAACCGTTCGATTAAATCAGTTTCTGCCGTACTTTATTTCCAAAAAAAGCATTGCGATCGAAATCGAAGATCAGCATCATTCCAAGCGCACGATTCTTCTGCAGCTTCTGGCTGACACAGACGAACGCTTCAACAAATTAAATCAGCCATCGGCAACAGAGGGCAAGTGGCTCCAGGATGGAAAGACGGCATACATTCGAATTCCTAGCTTTGGGGAATCCAAATATGAGCAAGCAGCGCTGGAATTTGTCAAAATGTACGGGCAGGCCGATTTCCTGATTATCGACGTTCGGGGCAACGGCGGCGGTTCAACGCCAAATGAGCTGACAAGACAGCTTATGGATCGGCCTTACCGCTGGTGGATCGAGCGGTCACGGCATCCGGAATGGCTATCGAAGCGCCATGGCAGCAAGGAGCTTCGCTTCGGGGAAAACTATCACTATGCTGAGTGGCATCCGGGCTGGCAGCAGCCTGCGCACGAGAACGAATGCTACGAAGGACAGATTATATTGCTGGCTGACAGATATACCGGCTCGGCTGCCGAGGATTTCATGATGGCCTTCAAGGATAATTCCCGGGCAACCATTGTCGGAGAACGAACCTGGGGATCAACCGGCATGCCGATCTTTCGGCATTTCGGAGACGATATCCATATCGGAATCGGTTCAATCCGCGCCTATATGCCTAACGGGGATGCATTCGAAGGGGTGGGCATTGCGCCGGACGTTGAGGTCGCCTACACGCGCGATGATCTCTATAACAAACGGGACGCCGTTCTGGAGAGCGCGATTGAATTAATTGGAAGTAAAATAAGCGGGCTTTCATGAAGTGAGAGGATTATCGTAATGAATGAGGGTGAACGCATGTCGTCTGAGACTGAAACTACTTTCAAAATTAAATACCCTACGGTGATTCCGACCATTCTATCCTTGTGTCTGTCTACAGGCATTCTGATTTATTTGTCTCGTCTCTACACAATAAACCTCGCCTCTGTAGCCTTCTACCTATACTACGGCTGGCTGCTTCTTTCTTTGATCGCGTTGGTTGTGTCCATCTATATTGAATGCAGGAAGCCTGGTGAAATTCAATTCGCTGCCGATTCGCTAACCGTCAATGGCAAAGTGGTTGAAAACTCACAAATAACGGAGATTATCGTCATGGGATATTTCAAGCCCGCCATTGGCATAAAAATACGGGAACATACTATTGTTCCCCACCATTTATGCTTCAGCTTTATTGGAGGATCAGACCCGGGCCAACGCGCACTTACTGCATGGAGCAAGCGAAATGAAATAAAGATGTCCAATAAGCGCTTTTTTAAGTGGTTTTAAGTAAGTTCCATGTAAGTTCCATATGCGTAGAATACGGCTGCGTCTAAAAATCAGTGGTTGACATGATCCGGGATCAAGCAAAAAGGGCCATGGGAATTCTAACGCTGATGAGCGGCGTTATTTAGGGAAATCGAGCCCCATAAATATTGTAACGAAACTGAGACACCTTATTTATAGAAAATCGCACGATTTTAGTCGTCCAAAGGGTGAATAAGCGCTGTGGCAAGCGTTAGCGTTGAAAAAGGGTCATTTGAGGCCAATTAAGCGCTGTGGCCAGCGTTAGCGCAAGATCCTCCGCTCGCTCGCATTCGTCAACCGCGAATATTGGCATTGAGCCTATAATACGGCTGCTAATTATTGTATAGCAAATGCAAGCCATGTGAAGAGGGCAATCTGCTTGAGCTGATTGCCCTCTTCATGCGAAACGATTTGCTTGAACCTCAAGCCTTCTATCAAGCTATTGCTGAAAGCAACCTTCCCCCGCTAACGATCGTGATCCCACGACAGTTCCAAGCTGAGAAACGGTTTGGGCATAAGCGAGATCCTCGCTTCCGCTGCGGTGAGTGAAAGCTCACTTTGACGTTCTTCCAATAAATTAACGAGATAGGCCGCTTTGACTGCACGCAGTAAGGCAATATCACCAGACGGCGGGAAATCGAACGTACCGACCGGCAAGTGACGCGCCATCGGCATTCCTCCCCAAACTTTCGAATAACAAATTATTCTTTGATCGATCCAAGCATGACACCTTTAACGAAATACCGCTGCAAAAACGGATACAGCAGCAAAATCGGGACGGTAGCGACAATGATGGTTGCATACTTGATCGTCTCCTGAATAAGACCCTTGTCCACATCCGCTACCGAAGTCATCATCGAGTCCGTACTGTTGGAAATTAGAATTTCCTGCAAAACGAGCTGCAGTGGGTACAAATCTCGGGTTCTTAAATAAATCAAGGCATCCATATAAGCATTCCAGTGCGCAACACCGTAGAAAAGCGTCATTACTGCCATAATCGGCAGCGAAACCGGAATAAAAATCCGGAACAGAATTGTAAAATCATTGGCGCCGTCAATTCTGGCTGACTCTTCAAGCGCGACTGGAATGCCGGCAAACGATGTGCGCATGACAAGCAAATTCCACGTGCTGATCGCCGATGGCAAAATCATCGCCCATCTCGTATCGAGCAGATCCAGGTTTTTCATGTTCAAATAAGTCGGGATGAGACCACCGGAGAAAAACATCGTAAACACGATGCCGAACATGATCGGCCCGACGAACCGCACCCCTTTGCGGGACAGGGAGTACGCGGCGAAGCTGGTAATGATCAGGTTCAGCGCCGTACCTGCGATGACATAGATCAGGGTATTGAAATAACCGGTGGCAATCATCGGATTCTCGAACACGAATTTATACGATTCAAGACTGAAACCTACAGGCATCAGAAGCAGCCCTCGATGATTAATCAACTCGGACGGGTTGCTGAATGAAGCAAACAGAACATAAAGAAACGGATACAGCGTCACAGCCATTAATACGAGCATAAACAAGGAATTCGACGTGTCAAAAACCCGTTCGCCCAAACTGATTCGAGGCTTCAAAGGTTGCTTCACCTCCTAAATTTGAACTACCACAGGCTCGTATTGTTAACCTTTCGGCTAATCGCATTTGCCGATACGAGCAGGATGAAATTCATGATGTTGTTGAATAAGCCGATCGCTGCCGAGAAACCGTAATCCATCTGGAGCAGACCACGGCGGTAGACGAAGGTAGAGATCACATCAGCCGTTTCATAAGTCGTTGAATTATAGAGCAGCAGAATTTTTTCCAGACTTCCGCCAGCCATTAACGTTCCGAACCGTAAGATAAGCATAATGATGACTGTCGGCATGATGCCTGGAATTGTGATATGCATAATTTGCCTGAATCGTCCTGCGCCATCGGTTTTGGCTGCTTCGTATAAGCTCGGATCGATGCCGGCAATTGCGGCCAAATAGATGATTGAGCCCCACCCGACGCCTTGCCAAATTCCCGAGGAGACGTAGATCGTACGAAACCATTCGGGTGCGATGAGGAAAGAAACTGACGGAATGCCGAAAAAACCAGCCAGTTGATTAATTAATCCGTCTCCGGACAGGAAGTC
Source organism: Paenibacillaceae bacterium (assembly GCA_004134985.1). Taxonomy (GTDB): domain Bacteria; phylum Bacillota; class Bacilli; order Paenibacillales; family Paenibacillaceae; genus Paenibacillus_D. The sequence goes on from REGQ01000010.1 coordinate 45,500, forward strand.
GACCATCATTCCCGCCACGACGACAATAGAAATAAAGTGCGGCAGGTAAGTAATCGACTGTACAATATTTTTGAAAAGACGCTTGCGTATTTCATTAAGCAGCAATGCCAGCACGATCGGAGCAGGGAACCCGAATACCAGCTCGTATAGACTGATCAATACCGTATTGCGAATCAATCTCCAAAAATAATAACTCTCATAGAAGGATATGAAATGCTTGAAACCGACCCACTCGCTGCCCCAAATCCCTTTTACAGGAGAAAAATCCTTGAAGGCAATTTGCAAACCGTACATTGGGAAATAAAGAAACACAACGTAGTAAATCACGACCGGAAGCAGCATTATATAGATGTATTTATTGCGAGACCAGTCTCGTAGCAGTTTCAACTCATGTGCACTCCTTTGCATCCAAGGTGGAAAACAAGCGGGTTCCAGGCATTCGCATCAGGTATGTGCGTGCATACAGCTTGCCCATGGAACCCGCTCCAGTCGATTTTACCGTTTCAAATATCGCTCATACGCGGCATGCTGGATATCCAAGGCTTCCTGGATGCCCATTCCTTCAATTGTCTTCACGAACTGCTCAAACTTGTCGAGCGCTTCATGCCCCATGACGAACTTGTCGAACATCTCATCGCGGTAAGTGTCGATGTCTGTCATTATCGCAGCAAGCCGCGCAGACTCCTCGTTCGTGAACGACAGCGGAGGAAGCCAGTTTTCGTTGTCCACATCCATCCAGGTATTAAGCGCTGCTTTTTGCTGTGGCAGAGACGCATTTTGCTCCTGGTAGCGTTTGTCCTGCACGATCGGAGCACCGAATGGCATCGCATATTGACCAAGCACGGTCCCGAAAGCAAGGCCGTCCGGATTTTTCATGATGAGATCGGTATATGTCGGGAATCCTTCTTTCATCTCATAGCTTTCGCCTTCGATACCGAAGTTGAACAGCATTCCGCCCTCTTCGCCATACTTGTAATCTAGCCACTTCACCGTTTCCTCAACATGCTTGTTGCTCATCGTGATCGCTGCCCCTAAGCTGTTGAAGATCGGTTCAAGCTGACCAAGGACAGGCTTGTCGCCTTTAACCAGTGTAGGATACGGTGCGCCAATGACATTGAAGTTCGGATTTTTTCCTTGCATCGCAGTCGTATACTTCCCAATACCGCCACCTACAGCCAACTCGGATGCTCCAAGCAGTTCACCTGTCCACTTGGCATCCTTCTGTTTGTCGTCTGTGCCGGCATAATCCCGGTCGATGAGCCCTTCCTCATACCAGTTGCGCATCGTTTGCAAAAACGCCTTGTACTCGGGTTGAAGCGGACCATAAATGACTTTCCCGTCTTCCAAATTGAACTTCGCTGAAATGCCCCAAGCGTTTAAGAACACATTACTGAAATTCAGCATTGTATCTTTTCGAATGAGCAAAGGAATTTCATCAGCTTTGCCATTTCCGTTCGGGTCGCCTTCCTTAAACGCTTTCAATACGGTATGCCATTCCTCAATTGTCTCCGGTACTTCCAGATCAAGCTTATCCAGCCAATCCTGACGAATACCCAATCCAAAATAGGTTCGCAAGTAAGGGTCGCTTCTTAAGAAGGGGAATGCATAAATCCGGCCGTCGTCCGTGGAGATCTCCTTTTTAATTTCGGGATTGTCTGCCAGCAGCTTAGACAAGTTCGGAGCATATTGATCAATGTAGTCGTTAAGCGGGATAATGACGCCGCTGTTCATTGCGCCTACTCCGCCGCCAGGATAATCATTCCATCCCCATTCGATGACGTCCGGATAGCTGCCTGAGCTCATCAGCAGGTTAAACTGGTTTTTTTCCTGACCCGTCGCCGGATGCTGGAAATCGATGTGGATGCCCGTCTTCTTTTCCATTTCCTTATAAGCGGCCATATCGTTAAAGTCCTTGAATCCCGGCGCGGGGCTGCCCATTTTCACATAATAGCTCAGCGTGAGTGGACTCGAAACGATCTTTCCGTCTGCCGAGTCTTCAGGCGATGTTCCCTGGGAAGCAGCCGAAGGTTCCTTCGCCGGCTTGTCATTCTTTTCATTCTTGTCGCCACTTGAGCATGCCGATATTGCGATCGTCAATACCGTTATAATTGCCAGCATTGCAAACATGCTTCTCTTGCCATAATTCATGGATGAATCCCCCTTAACAAGTTTGTATGATAAGGTTGCGCAAGCTTGCAACAACCTCATCCCATCATAGCTGTGCGCTCAATGAATGGAATACTGCCTAATTGTTCGATCTGCATCCTGATTGAAGGCGGGGGTATAATACATCTTTAAGATCGATGTTCCATTTGTGTGTTTTGCTGCTCCGTTTGTGTATTGACACGGAATTGGCCGGGTGTAATTCCTTCATGCTTCTTGAAAAACCGGATGAAGCCGATGTCGTTGGAATAACCGACTGCCTGAGCGACATGTGCAACAGTACAGTCAGTATCCGCCAGCAGCCGCTTCGCCTCCCAAAGACGCACCTCGGCAATAAACTCCAAAATCGTCTGACCAGTTGCCTTTTTGAAGAATGAGGATAAATAAGGCTGCGTAATCCCCAACTCATCCGCAATCAAGTTAACACTCAGCATGTTCTGTCCAAAGCGCTCGCGCACAATGTGTTGAATGGTAGCTAGCATCCGGCTGCCTTGATCACTGCGTCCCTCTTTCCAGAGCTGGCATACCACCCGGAACTCCTCCTTCAGCTCCCGAAAAGTTAGATGTGCATCCTGGATGCCGTCCTCATGTTTCTTTAATAGCCGCATGACAATTTCCGGATCTATCCTCGGGGTAATCTGAACGATCCTAAACAGCGTAGAGGACACATGCAATAGAAAATAAGAAGCGATGAGCGGGTTCGCCCCGTCCCCTTCGTAATGGTCAGTAAACAGCGCGTCCAGCAGCTGCTCTGTCTTCTCTTCATCCCCACACTTCACGTAGTTCGTCAACTGCTGTTCAATGTCCAGCGGGTAGTAATACTTCGGCGTCAACTCCAGAAGCTTATCCACCGCGCTGTTGCTTGCCTGCCTTTTGCGGTTCTCATCCAGCCTTTTCAGTGAATTACGAAACGCCTCCCCGATCGCTTGTATCTCTCGCACGACAAAACTGGTGCCTACAGCAATCTTCAGGTGAAAGCGCTGAAACAAGATCTCTTGCAGCCGATCCGCAATGGAAGCCAGCTCCGGCTGCCATTTGTCTTCATCCGTTCCGCTGAAATTGACCAGCAGCGCGATCCTCCCCTGATCCAATTCAGTCGTGTAGGCAACATGTTGCTCATTCGCCAAATCGGATGAGATATTCGAAATAACGAAATTTACGAACAACCACTCTTTTTCAGCATTTTCGGTCGAGAAAGCGCTCATGTCCTCCACATCAATCAGCATGATGGCAAACGAATTGGATACGAAGCGGATGTCCATGAACTGCAGCGATTCCATCCGCAATTCCTGAGGGTCCGCATAGCCTTTGATCAGACGGCTCAAGAAATGAACGCGGATGATCGGCGTTTGCCGCGAAACTAACGTTCTAAGCTCCGATTCCGTCATACGGGCAGATTGGATCGACGTTCGGATGAATTCATATTCAACCGGGCCGCGCTTGTTATCCGGGGCGTTGCCGTTGCCTGTTACAATGGATACAAGATCGCGAACCGGACGGTAATTTCGATAGGCCAGATAGAAGGATACGACCGCCCCAGAGAGTGCTGCCATGATCAGCAACAGCAAAGCCCAACTTCGAACCTCGTTAACTTCTTTCAAAAAAACGGCGCGCGGCACTTCAAGCACATACTTCCACCCGAATACGCTTGAGGTTACATAGGAAATGACCATCTCCTCCCCGTTGCGTCTGGTGTCCAGCTTGCCTTGATCACCTGGCATATCTGCATATCCGAAAGACAGTGGATTGCGCGTAGCCGTCGTCGCACTAATCATCCGGTCGGCGGCGTCGACAATGTATATCTCACCTTTACCTGCATCGGCAAGGCCCTGGAACATTTTGCGCAGCTGCTCATCGTTAATCATAATAAAAAGTGTCGCCAACCGTTTGGAACGGTTCACCAGCGGCATGGTCTGGATATACGCGAGAATTTCATGCTTTTCGCCAAAGCTGTTGCTTGTATTTAAGGATGGCTGAAACGAACGATAGTGATATGCGCTTTCAAACTTGTCCACCCAATCCTCCGAGGTCATGCCATCGAATTGATCCACTTGACCGAACAGAATGTCGGGCGTCGTCTTGACACCCGGTCCTAGCATTACCTCAGCCTTGGGCAAGTAAATATAATAATCATAAATAAACGGGGTCAGTTGCTTATACCGTTTTAAATCGTCGGCCAAGGCGATCATCTCATATTGCTCGCGGTCTGATACAGGGGCTTTGCTGTTCATGAGCTGCAGAAGTTTGGGATGATTGGCGATCTGCTGCTCCAATTGCTCGATCATTTGCAATTGCCCGTCTGCAAGAACTCTGAGCTGTCCCAGCATGGCTGAGTTTGTATGTTCAACAGATTTCTCTACAACTTCCTTGGCACGCCAATAGAGCAAGCTGCCAATAACAATTAACAGCAAGAGAATCACGATATACGACCAGAACAGCGCAGACCATGCACCATTGAATCTAAACCATTCCCATCTTCCGATGTTCTTCTTCCCCATCATTCTCCTCCGCCTTCAATACCTAATGTATGTCCTCTCGCGAAAAACAAGGGTCGCTTACGACGGGTTTTAGTATACCACCATTACAATAGGATAGGGCCAATCGATTCGTTCGATGGGTGATCTGTTTATAAGAAATACAGCAATTTCTGGTGAAATTCCCCATTATAGCAACGATTCTTGCACTTTCCATCAGCCAGTCACGCGTCAGGCACGCAAAAAAAACAGGCCTAGATGCAACAAGTTTCCTTGCTGCATCTAGGCCTACCGCTGCGTGCCCGTTTCCCTATTCTACTTCAATCAGCTCGACATTCGCTCCGCTTCTCAACGTGTTTCCAATCGTACATGCACGTTCTACAACCGATTTCAGCTTCTCCTTGTATGCCGGCTCAAGGTTCGTCGGCAAGGTGACTCGCACATCGAAATTGGCAAACTTATTCGTTTTGTCCTCCGCCTTCGTCGCTGAAACTTCCACACGAATGGACGACTTATCGTATTCGACGCCATCATAGTTCATTATTTTCTGCAGCGAGATCGACACACATAATCCCAGGGAGGCTTCCAGCAGTTCCCGCGGAGACAATCCGGTTTGGTTGGGCGCATGGCTGCCAATCAGCTGCAAGCCCGATTCATTGTAGATGTTATCCTGGCCGTCTTCTATTCTGATCGTTGTCATATTCAAACTCCTCTTATTGATGAATTCTCGTGTCTATGAATCAGACAAGATGGCAAGCTACCTTGTGGTGCTCCCGCACTTCCCGCAAAACCGGCGTCTCCTTCTTGCACACCTCCGTCGCAAACGGACAGCGTGTATGAAATACACAGCCTGAAGGCGGTGATAGTGGCGAAGGGATTTCCCCGCGCAAAACAATCCGTTCTTTCAACTTGCTCCGTGTAAAATCGGGCACTGCGGAAAACAACGCCTTCGTATAGGGATGCATCGGCTCTTGAAACAACGCATCAGTTAACGCTTCCTCGACGATTTTGCCCAGATACATAATGCCGATCCGGTCCGAAATATAACGAACAACACTAATATCATGCGTGATAAACAGCAGCGTCAGTTTTAATTCCTGCTGAAGCTGCTTCAGCATATTCAAAATTTGCGACTGAATCGAGACATCCAGCGCGGATACCGGCTCATCGCAAATAATAACTTTCGGATTCATAATGAGTGCGCGCGCAAGACCCACCCGCTGACGCTGTCCGCCGGAAAACTCATGCGGATAGCGGAAATAATGCTCGGGCTGTAGACCGACCGTTTTCAATATACCGAATACTTTCTCCTGGCGCTCGGCCTTGTCGCCCATACGGTGAATAATGAGCGGCTCCTCTAATGCATCACCAATGCGTTGTCTGGGATTCAGCGAGGAGAACGGATCCTGGAACACCAGTTGAACGTCTTTACGGAACTTTCTCATTTCCGCGCCCGACATCGCAGACAAATCCCGGTTCTGATACAGCACCTGACCAGCGCTGGCAGGGGTCAAGCCAAGCGTCGTACGACCTGTCGTACTCTTGCCTGAACCGGACTCGCCTACCAGTCCATACGTTTCGCCCTCATATAATTGAAAAGAAACATCCGTCACCGCATTCACATGCGCCTTGGCGCCAAACAACTTGCCAAAGGGTCCGTATACGGGAAATTTCTTATAAAGCGAGTTGACTTCCAAAATTGGATTACTTGCTGACTGCCCCACGAAGCTCCGCCTCCCCTCCCAAACTGTTGATCCTGGCATGATGCCAGCATTTCACACGATGGTTCTCAGCGGCGGTTTCCATCGGCGGCTCCTGGCTGCGACATTTTTCATCGGCAAACGGACATCTTGTTGAAAAGCTGCAGCCTTTAGGGACATCGGACAGCGATGGCACTGTTCCTTCAATAACATGAAGCTTGTCCTGGCGACTGCCCGCAAGCTTCGGAATCGATTTGATCAGGCCTTGCGTATAAGGATGCAAAGGTGAAGCAAACAGTCGCTCTGTCGTCGTATCCTCAACGATCTGTCCGAGGTACATCACCTTGACACTGGTACAAATTTCCGAGACAACGCCAAGATCATGTGTAATAAACAGCACGCCCATGCCCAGTTTCTTGTTCAAGTCCACAATCAGTTCCAAAATTTGCGCCTGGATCGTCACATCGAGTGCCGTTGTCGGCTCGTCGGCGATAAGGAGCTTCGGCTCGCAAGATAATGCCATTGCGATCATCGCGCGCTGCTGCATCCCGCCTGAGAGCTGATGAGGATATTCATTCACCCTCACCTCCGGAGATGGAATACCTGTTAACCGCAATATTTCAATCGCCTGCTGCCGCGCTTCTTTTCTGGACTTGTTCTGATGAAGACGAATGACTTCTTCAATTTGATTGCCGATCGTATAGACCGGATTGAGCGACGTTAGAGGGTCCTGAAATATAATCGAAATCTCATCGCCCCGAATTGCACGCAGTTTGGCCGGCGAGAGCTTCAGCAAATCCTGTTGTTCGAAAATAACTTCGCCTTCATACGCAATTGGATCGGTATGATCGAGCAACCGCAAGAGAGACTGCGACATGACGCTTTTTCCACAGCCTGACTCGCCGACAACGCCGATAATTTCACCTTTGTGCATGGAAAAGCTCACTCCATTGACTGCCGTCACTTTTCCGCGTTCCGTATGAAAATGAGTTTTCAAGTTGTTAACTTCAAGTAATGGCTCTGTATTCATCGAAACTCCTCCCGTCCACTCATCATAATGATGGCTTCAAACCTGCAACCATTATGATTTCCGTTGTCTCGTCTTCACACGAGGGTCAAGCAAATCGCGCAAGCCGTCACCCAGCAAGTTCAGACTCAGTACCGATAATACGATTGCTGCGCCAGGGAAGACGACCATCCACCACGCTTTGTATATGACAAGCTTGCTCGCTTGCAAAATGTTGCCCCAACTTGCTTCCGGTGCAGGAATACCTGCTCCGAGAAAACTTAAAGCCGCCTCCGAGATGATCGCTTCAGCGAACACGAACGTTGCCTGGACTAGCAAAGGCGACAGGGTATTCGGTACAATATGCCGCCAAATAATCCGGGAATGACTCGCACCCTGAACATGCATCGCCTCAATATAGGTTTGCTCCCGGACAACAAGCGCTGTCGAACGCACAACCCGGGCGATATTCGGTGTAAACACAATCGTAAGCGCAATAATGACATTTAGCGCGGATGCGCCAAGTGCAGCCATCAGGGCAATCGCCAGCAAAATGCCGGGAATCGCAATGAGGCCATCGCAGATCCGCATTAAAATATGATCCAATGTTTTATAGTAAGTGGCGTACACGCCAATAACGAGTCCAATTGCGGAAGATAGCAGTGCCACAACCAATCCGACGCTTATCGACACGCGCGCGCCGTGCAGCAGTCTTGTCAGCAGGTCTCTGCCGAACTCATCTGTGCCGAGCAAATGCCCCGCGCCAGGCGCTGACAATCGCTCGACGATTTTCATGTCATACGGACCATAGGGTGTCAGCAGCGGGCCAATGACTGCAAGGATGATCAGCAAGCCGAAGACCGTTCCGCCAAAAAGCAAGCCATAATTGGATTTCAGTCGCCGGTAGCCCAAAGCGCGCTGTTCTTTTTTCAACTGTTTGCTCATTTGAGCGATCGATGGTTTATCCTGCGCGTACATGTTGTCCTCCCCCTCTCTCATTATTTGCGGTCCAGACGGACACGGGGATCAATCGCACCGTACAGCAAATCGATGACCAAATTAATGGTCACATAAATGAGCGTGACGACCAGCACAACGCCCTGGATGACGGCAAAATCCCGTCTGGCAATCGAGTTCAGGATCAACTGGCCCAAGCCAGGAATATTAAATATAGATTCAACGACAACCGCACCTGTAACCAATGTGCCAAAGGTTTGCCCGATGACCGTCAATATCGGCAGAAACGCGCTGCGAAATGCATGCTTGAACAACACAGCCGTCTCATGCAGCCCTTTGGAGCGTGCGGTCTTAATGAAGTTCAAATTCAAAATTTCGAGCATGGAAGAGCGGGTCATCCGTGCAATTAGCGCAGCCTGAACGATGCCAAGCGAAATGGCTGGGAGAATCAAATATTGCAGATGAGCCCACAACCCTTTGCTAAGCGGTTCATATCCCGCAACCGGCAGCCACTGCAGCTTGACGCCAACAAGAAGCATCAAGAACAGACCCATCAGAAAACTTGGTACCGCCATGCCGACCAAAGAGATTCCCATCAGCGAATAGTCCGCAGCAGTTCCCCGTTTGTAGGCGGCGATAATTCCGAACGGAATTGCCAGTACAATGGCAATCAATTGCGCCAAGAGCGCCAAGGCAAGCGTTGGCCCGATATGCTCCGCAATCGCCTGACCGACAGGCTGGTGCATAAAAAGCGAATCGCCCAAATCCCCTTTCAGCACATTCGACACCCAATGCACGTATTGCTCAATGATGGGACGGTTCAAGCCCAATTCTTCGTTCAACTGGGCAATTTCCTCCTGGGATGCTTCGATCCCCAGCATGGATGCAGCCGGATCACCAGGAGTAATATGAATAATAAGAAAGATCGCGATGGTGACGACAAACAGTACAGGTATGAGCGAAAATAGTCGTTTTATGAGATAAGCCAGCAATTGGAACCCCTCATTTGTCTTGTCTTTTGTCTCGTGCAACTCTTATATTCTACAGAAAAAAAGGGTGTTGGACAAGTTACTTGGGTAACCTGCAACACCCCTCCTTTCTTCAGGCCTACTTCGCTACTTTGGCGTTCCATACCACCGCAGTTTTGAATAACTCGAAGCCTTCAATCGCATTGGTCGTTGCGACGACACCGTTGTAATGCCCGATGACCGTCGATGAACCGAATTCATACAGGAAGCCTTGCAGCTTCTCCCATTCTTTCTTCGCATCTTCCTGTGTCGCTGCTGCGCGAATATCAATGAGCGCCTGCTTGACAGTATCATTGTTCAGACCAGCCCAATCCGGGTTAACGGCGAGCAGTTGCGGCGGCGTAATTTGATACCCTGTGCTTGCTACGAAAATATCCCACTTGCTGCGGTCGTTCTTCGTTTCCAGGAACGTAGGGAAATCAAAGTTTTCCACTTTCACATTCATGCCGATCTGACGAAGCTGTTCCTGAATAACCAGGGTAGCCGTGTACATTTCGTTATAATCCTTCGTTGTGAGAAGCGTAATTTCTTCTCCGTTGTAACCCGCTTCCTTAAGCAATTCCTTGGCTTTCTCTTGGTTGGACTGGTTATAGTATTCTGCGCCGGCCTCATTAGACCATTGCGTCTGATTCGTATTCAGGTAGCCAGGAGCCAGGGAATACAGTTCCGGCTTCGCAAAGCTCGCCAGCATGATCTCGTCATTATTGAATGCAGCAAGGATCGCCTGACGGTATTTCACATCCTTTAGCAAGCCTTCGCTTGTATTGAAGAACGCTGTTAACGCACCGCCTGGGAACGACTGCACTTCAATATTTTTGTCCGATGCCAGTTCGTCATAGTTTTCAATCGGAATGCTGTCAGCCACATCATATTGTCCGGTCTTCACACCTGCAATACGTGTTGCATGATCAGTTACAAAGTGGAAATACAGATTTTCGGTAGGGGCTTCTTTGCGTCCCGAATACCCGCTTGCCACTGCATCCACAGGCTGATAATCATCAAATTTAACGAGATGGATATATTGATCCTGTTTCCACTCCTGGAACTTGTACGGGCCTGTGCCGATATATTCCTTAATTCCATCTGCCGGAGCTGCGTCAACAATTTCCTTTGGCATAATAGCCGGGAACTGTGCCTGAGTAGCAATCAGAACGAGCACATCGGATGATGGTGTCTCGACGGTCAGCTTCACTGTATACGGATCAACTTCTTCGAACTTGGCGTTCGTCAACAGCACCTTCGCACGGGAAGAAAGCGTCAGCCAGCGGTTCATTGATGCGACAACATCTTCTGCAGTCATTTCTTTGCCATTGTGGAACTTGATGCCTTGACGAAGCGGAAACGTGTACGTCAAGCCGTCTTCGCTGCGCTCCACCGATTCAGCAAGCATAGGGACAGGCTCATACTGTGCATTCAGGGCGAACAATTGTTCAAAAATATTGCCTGCTGTATCCAGCGCGACAGCCGAGACGGTCAGAGCCGAATCCAGTGTCGGCGGCTGGGCAGTAAGCGCGATGTTCAATTCATTCTTATATTCTTTCTCAACGGAGGTTTCCGTTTTAGTATCGTTTTCTTTGCCCGCGGCAGCATTTCCGTTGGCACTGTCATTCTTGGCATTATCCTTCGTGCCGCTGCTGCATGCAGCAAGCAGGATGAGTAGAAATAGTGACGATAAGAGTAACGCGATTTTTCTCTTGTTCATAGCAAATCCCCCTGTTGTATAAGACTAGCCGCTGACTAAGTATGGTGATTGACTTGTTTATCTATCAATCCATAGTTAACAGGTAGACTTTATATGTTAAGAGAATACTAATGGATTAGATCGAAATTGTCAACAGAAGTTGGCATTGTTTTTAGATGTAAATTTAGCCCAAACGGGCGGACAATTATTAGGGGAAAGCAGCGAGAAAACTTCCACTTCCATAGTCTACCCAATTGGAGGGGCCACTACAATATAAAAAAAAGCGAACAACTAGGGATTTCCCCTCTTGCTCGCTCTTTTTTGCAATAAATTTTTATTTGCTGCGCAGCGTGCTTAGCGAAGCCGGCAAATCCTGCGCCTCCAACAATGCAATGAACAACCCGCCCACAACCGAACGGTTTTGGAAGTTAAGCTGTTCGCCGCTAATCGTATCGTACCAGTCCGTGAATGGGAGACGGCTTGGCGATTCATTCAGGAATAGCCAGAGCGGCTGAATCAGCTGCTCAAAGTCCGTTTTGTCATTTGCCATCGAGGCACACCAGACGAGCCAATCGGCCTTGGTATACGTGTTCCGGCTATCAAGCGGCGTCCCGTATTTGTTCTGGTTCGCAAGGTAGTGACGAATTTCATCTTCAATAATACGCTCCGGGAACAGATGAAGCCCGAGCAGCCGATCCCATACCAAATTGTACTTCAAGCTCCACGTTTCCGGACTGCTGTCAAAGGTGAGCTTGTAATGGTCTCCGGCACCTGCCATACGCTGCCAGTTCGCAGCCATCTCTTGCGCCGCGGCATAATATTCCTCGCCGTCTTTCTCCTCTAACATGGCGCACAGAATGGCGTACGCACCAATGCCGATGATTGCCTTAACCGAGAGATTGGCGTTATGCGCCAGATGGCCGGCAAAGTCATCGGTGCATAGCTGGTTATCAGGGTCCATACCGTGCTGCTTCAAATAGGATGCCCACTGGGTGAGAAGCTCCCAATGCTCGCGCGCGAACGCAGCATCGTTGTCATACATGCATACGGCAGCAGCCATAATAAGCATATTTCCGCATTCCTCAATCGGCATCTGGCTGTCCAGCGCATTCTCACCGTATACTTGGCCATTGGCTTTCGGATAACAGCCTACATCATGAGGGGCAAAATCAAACTTCCACGTCTCGCTGCGAGCATACTTGAAAACAGGACGCATCATGCCTTTAACCAACTCCGGACTATACAACAAGAAGAGCGGAATTGACGGATAGCTGACATCTACCGTGGCAATACAGCCATTGCTGAAGTTTTCCTTGGAGAAAAACAACAGATTTCCAGCTTCATCATTGACCAGCTTATGCGCTGCAATCGCTTGCCGATAGGCAAGGGACAGCATATCTGCGTAATGCTTCCCGCCCTCAGCCTCACTATCCGCGATCAGCTTGCGATTAAATGCGGCGCATCTGGCTTGGATATCATCATATTGCTCGACGGCCAAACTCAACATTTTCTCAAATGTTATGCCCGTTCTTCTCCAATAGGCATCAAGCGGCTGGCCGAAATATTCTATGGAATGAATGTCATCATAGGCGGCAATCACATATTGCGAAATTTGCTGTTCATCCACCTGACCGAAATCCAGGACAGCAGCCATGACAGGCGTATCATCGGCAGCAGCACGGGGAGCAGCGGCATCATCTTCCTTCGGCAGATGTCCGCTCTCTATAAACTGTTCGCGGACCTTATAAGACTGGATCGCCGTTTCCGTTCCAGTCTTATAAGGGACAGCCAAATAGACGAATCCCCAATCGATTCGTGTATCGTCTCCAACACGCTCCAGCACAGGCTGTGCTACCGTACCCATGCGCATTGCCGTGATCTGTCCGTCACTTTCTCCCCGCGACCAGCTTATTTGCTGATCCGTCGTATGTACGCAAAGCTCGCCTGATACGTCAACATAGAGCTGAACATGATGCGGCTTACCGTCCACTGACCGGACATGAAAAGTAAGGTAGGAAGCCGGTCTCGACAAAATGTCCAAATCATCCAGCAGCAGGGGCGTACTGAATGAAGCCACGAGTTCAATGCCATCGGACTGAAATACGTAGGTCGTTGTCAAGGGCTCGATCTTCAAGCTTGTTTGTTCCATCACCGGAGGTTCCTCATATTTGTGATGATCCAACAGTTCTACCCTGCCCATAAACCGTCTGGACTTGCCATCGATTCTAATAATGCCGGTCATACTGTTGCGCTTGTTGGTCCAGTGTCTTGTATGATCATCATAAAGATGATCTGCCGCCGACCAGACACTGAAATAAGGGTCTGACGTAATGAGCGGGACGGAAGGGGGTCTAAATGATTGCGTCACAATTGATCTCTCCTTTGTAAATGAATTGGCTTGTAAGTAACCCAAAGGGAGAGCGCAACGCTCTCCCTTTGGTCGAATCAGTTCGGCATCTGCATCGTTACGGATTCTTTGCCTTTCAGCTCATCATTCGTAAACTTCATCGCTTCATCATAGCCGGTTTTCTTCATTTGAGTGCGGAGCTCATTCAAAATTTTCAGTGCAGCTTCATCCGATTTCGCATGCACTGCTTCTTTGAACGCATCGTTTACTCTGTCCATCGACGGCTTCAATGATTCCCATTTATCGGATTTAATGATGACATCCCCTGGGTTATAAGCCGAAATTACTTTAATGCCATCCGGGCGCAAGATCCCACGGGCTTTCTCAACTGCTTCAACCCGCTCCGGACTGTCCCAAATCTTCCCGCCACCTACCGAATTGATCCGGTCGAGTCCAGACATGGATTGAAAACCGATTTCGATTCCAACATTTTTACGTTCAACCAATTTACCTGATGTATCTGCAGCAAACTTATCGAACCATTCCTTCTTCGGTGTCGGTTTGCCATCTACCATATCCCAGTGTTCGCCTTGAACACCATAGCGGACAAGCAGGAAACCTTCATCGGAAGCAAGGAAATCAAGCAGGCGAAGCGCTGCATCCACATCTTTGGCTGCTTTAGTAATCGCTGTCACGTTATTGCCCTGAATTCCCAAATCAACCGGTCTGTTAGGCTCGGCGCCTGCACGCTCAAGTGGGCCCACCGGCACATAATCAGTGCCTGGATTAGCTTCAACATATTCTTTAGTCGCATCTAGAATAGCAGGGTAGTGAGCAGCAAGCATCGCTACGCGTCCTTGCGATATTTTCTCTTTGGCGATCGGGTCGGTCTGTGTGAATGCTTCCGCATCCAGCAGTCCCTCTGACAGTAAGTTGCGATAATACAATGTGTAGTCATCGAATCCCTTTGAGAAGGAGTGATGTTCCAATGTGCCATCGCCTTTGTCAACAAACCCGGCTCCGCCGTAGAACATCGTATTGCCGATGCCAACAGCCCAACCGTTGCTGAAGCCGCCTAGCGGAATGATTGGCTGACCGTTAGACTGCATCCCGGAGTCCTTGATTGTCTTCAGAAAATTATAAAAATCTTCTTTTGTCTTTACCGATTGCGGATCGACATTAACTGCTTCTGCTATATCTTTACGAACATAGAAACCATACAGCCAGTCTTCTGCATCAACATCTGTCGCAGGCTGGTTTTGCAGCAGCATGTACTTCTTGCCGTCATAGGCATCTATGGCTTTTTCATACAATGCAGGCGGTACATTTTCCTTGGCAACCGATTTGGCCAAGTTCGGATATTCGCTCAGCTTGCCCGAAATGTCGACCAACTGGTCTTCTTTGGCTGCCTTGATCAGGCCATCCAACTCGCCGCCCCATGCCGGTCCGGTATAAATATCTGGCAGATCCTGTGTGGCGAAAATCGCGTTCACTTTCTCTGTCTCGCTGCCTGTAGTGTACTCCCACTCCACCGTAACACCTGTTTTCTCTTTAATAACTCTCTCGACAGGCGTCATGTCGATATCGGAGCCCGTTGATCCATTCCAGTTGTGAAGCACTTTCAATGTTACTTCTTTGGTACCTGATGGCGATTCCCCTTGATTGCCCCCATTGGCAGGTTCTTCCTTGTTGGCACAGCCGGCCAATACACTCGAAAACAGTGTGGCTGCAAGCAGAAGCGATGCACCTTTGACATATAACTTCTTCATACTAACCCTCCCACATCAATTTAAATTATATGATAAAGCCCCACGTGGGGGCCATTACCCTTTGACCGAGCCGATCATAACACCTTTCACGAAAAACCGTTGCAGGAATGGATAGATACATATAATTGGGAAGACCGTTATTACTAGCAGCGCCATTCGCAGCGATTCTGGCGTTGAGCCGCCTGCGCTTGCACTGACTGTCTGACCACCTTGCTGCGCTGAGCGATTCAAGGAAGACGAGAAAGCCTCTGCTTGCGTAAGCATTTCCTGAAGCAAGGTTTGCACCGGAATTAAATCTTTGTTCGACACATAGTAGGCGCCTGTAAACCAGTCATTCCAATGGGTCACTCCGATAAAGAGCGAGATCGTGGCCAGCACCGGGCCAGATAATGGCAAAATGATGCGCATAAAAATTTGAAAATCACCATACCCGTCGATATGAGCCGATTCAACCAGTTCCTCGGGCAGCCCTTGCAAAAAGGTGCGAATGATTACGATGTGCATGAAGCTGAACAACATCGGGATAACATACACCCAGAAGGTGTTAATCAGCTGCAGCTTTTGCAGCGTAATAAAGAACGGGATGAAGCCCGCGCTGAAGATCGTCGGGAGAAAAATATAGAAAGCGACAAAATTTCTTCCCGGCAGCGTCTTTTTGGCCAAAGCATAGGCCATCAGCGTACTGAGCGCCACATGCAGAAACGTGCCAAGAATCGTGCGCATCAGCGTAATTTTGTACGCTTGCCAAATGCGGGCATTTTCAAATACCTGCGCGTAATTTTCAAGCGTCCACTTGCGTGGCAGAAAATACAAGGAGCCCATGATGGAGTCCTTCCCGTCATTGAACGAATACACAACAATATAGATAAACGGATAAACCATCGAAAAACCGACCAAAGCCAGAAAAATATAATTCAATATCGAAAAAATGGACCATTGGCGTTTCATCTTGTCACTTCCTTTTTAGAAAAGGGATACGTCGCTGACTTTGCGGGCAATACGGTTGACCGTCAAAATCAGGATCAGGCCGATAACGCTCTGGAACAATCCGACTGCGGCTGCATAGCTCAATCTGCCTTCGCCTATGCCAGAAGTAATAACATGGACATCCAGAACGCTTCCGATACTGGCTGTAGCCGGTCCGCTAAGAAGGAGGAGCTGTTCATACCCGGCGCTCATCAGGCTGCCAATCGAAAGAATAAACAATATAATTGCAATGTTGCGGACGCCCGGAAGCGTCACATGCCATATTTGCCGGAAGCGGTTGGCACCGTCAATTTTGGATGCTTCATACAACTGCTGATCAATTCCGGCAATCGCCGCCATGTAAATAATGGAGTTCCAGCCGATGTTCTTCCAGATGTCCGAACCTACAATGATTTGGTAGAACCAGGACGAGTTGTAGAGGAACTGGAAAGGTCCCAAGCCGAACACCGACAATAATTCGTTAACTGGCCCGCCGCTCGTAGAGAAAAGACGCTGCATCAAAGTGACAACGACGATCCAGGATACGAAGTAAGGCAGATACGACAGCGTTTGAACCGTTTTCTTAAATTTAAGATTGCCGATCTCGTTCAGTAAGATAGCCAGAAAGATCGGCATCGGGAAGCCGATGAGCAGCTTCATGAAGCTGATGATGATCGTATTGCGGATGATCTCCCCGGACTTGTAGTAGTCAAAAAACTGCTGAAAATATTTAAGCCCGGCCCACGGGCTTCCAGTAAAGCCGCCCGAGAACGTATAGTCGCGGAAAGCTACCTGGACGCCGTAAAGAGGGACATAGGAGAAAATGAAAAACCAGACGATACCCGGCAGCATAAAGAGATAGAACACTCTATGCCGCCATATCCGCTTCCACAGCTGTGATTCTGCCATATGCTCCCCTCCTTTACTTGACCATTGCTGATTTGGTTAATCGCAACGTTTTAATCTCAAACGGGGTAAACGCCAGCTGCACTTTCCCGTCAACGGCTTGAACGGATTCCAAACGCTGTTCCATTAAATCGGTCAGCCATACCGCTTCGACCTGAAACCCGATATCCAGCGCAGTGTTCAGATGGGTGCCGGCGGTTTCGTAAAGCCTGATGATGATATCCTCGTCATCCTCCGCTTTCTTCACTGTCTCCACCATCACGTTCGCGTGGTCCAACTGCAGGAAGGATTTCTGCTCCGCAATTAAATTGTCTGCACCAGCTCGCGATACAGGTATGACTTGCAGCGGAACGTTCAACTCGTAACCGCGTTTATATACCTCCGCCTGCACATGGTCGCCCTGATGTGGATACAGCGAATACGTGAATGAATGCTCCGCCCGGTCCGCTTCAGGATCAGGGTAAGACGAGCTGCGCAGCAGATTCAAATCGAGCACGCTGCCCTCAGCACGGTGACCGTACTTGCTATCATTAAGCAAAGCTACCCCATAATCCGGTTCAGAGAGATCGACCCAGTGATGGGCGCATATTTCGTCTTTGGCATAATCCCACATCGTATTGCGGTGCGTTGGCCGTTTCAGATGACCAAATTGAATTTCACAATTGACCGTCTCGGAACGGACATTGACCGGGAACGAAGTGCGCAGCATTTTGCCGGATTCCTTCCAATCGACATGCGATACAAAATCGACTCTTCGGCTGCCGTAGGTCAATACCACTTGCTGAGTCAATACCGACTCCCCGAACAGATAGCGCTGAATCAAGCCCGCCGTCGGACCGTCAACAAATGATTCGGTATGATCCAGGACAAGCTTCAGGCCGCCTGTTTGTCTGTAATCCTGACGGAAGTCCCACGCGTCACCGGAATCGTGATAGATGCGAAGATCATTTGCGGTATGGCCGTGCTGCACCACTTCCCGCCGGTTCTCCTTGTCGTAGATCGAGCTGATCGCACCATCGGATGCAAAAGTAACGACAAGCAGATCGTTTTCCAGACGTTGAGCGGATGCAGAAGCTTGCAATCCCCCAGATGAATGCAGCGCCTCAAGCTCTGCTGCCGCTGCTGCCTCGTTCAGCCCCTTCGCCCCTTCAATTTCAGCGGCTCCAGCAAGGGCGTGGCCCATGGACGGCACGGCTGCACGCAGCCACTGTCCATCTGCTTTCACCCATTCTTCCCTCGCCCAGGACAAGGAATTGAACACAGCCAGCGCTTGACTGTCCAGCTCCGTCTGTACATCTCCGGTTATAACGCTGTACGTATCCGCAATCATGCGGTCAACTTGCTCCTGTAATACCGCGTAACGCTCCAGTGACTCGTCGTACACCCGCTTGATGGATGAGCCTGGTAAAATATCATGGAACTGATAGAGCAGCACTTCTTTCCAAATCCGCTCCAGTTGTTCAGACGGGTAACGGTGTCCGTTCTTGAGGCCGGCCACTACCGATGCAAACTCCAATTCACGCAGCGCTTTCTCCAGCTTACGGTTATACCATTTGTTCCGCGCCTGGCTTGTCAAAGTGCCCTGATGCTTCTCCAGGTACAATTCGCCTCTCCAGTTCTGATAGCGGTCTGCGCCCTCGCTCAGCTTGTCGAAGAAAGCGGATGAGAAGGTCTGTTTAACCGGACTTAGTCCAAGCAAATTTTTCTCACGGGACAGACGCTCCAGATGCTCTTCCCCCGGACCGCCGCCGCCGTCGCCAATTCCGAACAGCATGAGGCAGTTCTCCGAGATATTTCTGTCCAAATATTCGGCTTCCGCTTTGGCAATGGACCGCGGCGCAGCCGGGCTATTATACGTATCCTCAGGCGGCATATGCGTGAGCACCTGCGAACCATCGATGCCTTCCCACATAAACGTATGATGCGGATGCTTGTTGTACACGCTCCAGGACAGCTTCTGCGTCATCATATAATCAACGCCCGATTTCTTCAGCAATTGCGGCAAACTCGCCGTATAG
Organism: Paenibacillaceae bacterium; assembly: GCA_004134985.1. GTDB lineage: Bacteria > Bacillota > Bacilli > Paenibacillales > Paenibacillaceae > Paenibacillus_D. The sequence goes on from REGQ01000010.1 coordinate 64,515, forward strand.
CCGAATACATCCGGCATCCAGAGCGATTTCATCTCCTGACCAAATTCCTGCTGGAAAAAGCGTTTGCCGTATAAAATTTGGCGCACGAGCGATTCTCCGCTCGGAACATTCGTATCCGATTCCACCCACATCGCACCCTGCAGCTCCCAGCGCCCTTCACGCACCCGCTGTGCGACCTGCTCATAAAGTTTGGGGTAGTGCTCCTTCATCCAATCATAGAGCTGCGGCTGGCTCGCTCCGAAAATATAGTCAGGATAGCGTTCCATCATGCGCAGCGCGGTCGAGAATGACCTCGCCCCTTTGCGGATCGTCTCCCTGATCGGCCACAGCCATGCCAGATCAAGATGCGCGTGCCCGATAGCGCTGATCGTCAATACCGGATCGCCGCCCTGTTTGGCAAGCTGTTCACCAAGAATGGTGCGAGCCTGGCTCACCCGTTCATCAGTTACCTCGGTCAGCAACAGTGACACCTCATACAACGCCTGCAATAGTTGCGCTTTTCGCGCCGAGCTGTCAGGCAGATTCTCTGCGGTTTCAAGCAGAACCTCCGCGTCGTAATAGAGCTGTCTGACCTCCTCCCGGCAGATCGCAATAACCGCTTCTTTTAGCTTGCCGCTGCGGAAGTGGCCAAACAGGTCATTGCACCCCGCATCGCCCCATAGGTCAATCGTCTCGTTGCCTGCTGCTGACTCGCTGATGTGGACCACTCGTTTGCCAGGCAAACCAAGAACGAAGTCAAACTCGGAGTTAATGTTCGTCAGACCCTGCACAGGCGTGCCTTCGTCATCAACGAGACACACTTCGCCATTGACGTCGATCAGCAGGACGACTTTCTCTCCTGCGGCCGCTTCCGGTACTTTGCCGGTAAAACGGAACCAAGCACAATCCCATAAGCTACCCCACTGCTGGCCAGGCGTCAGCTCGACCTTCTGTCCGGTCATCCGCGCTTCATAAGAAACCGGCTCCGGTGTTACCCACGCCGTGACATTCAAATTGTCCAGCGGCACATAGATTTTTTCCTGCAAATTATTCAACATCGACTTCAATCGCTCTGGCCTTACAATTTCATACGGCATATTAAATCTCCCTTTTCACAGTTGTTTCAGCTTCCCAGCTTACTTGTATAACAACCTCGTCAGTACTTGAGTGACAGTAACGAAGCAATACCGTCTGCGAAGCTTCGTCCCATTCGAACGGAACTGGCTCTGGCTTGCTCCGGTTTGCAATAACCGCCGTTAACGGCTGATGCGGACAATAGAATCTTGCCACCGCATCTATGCCTTCCGGTCCTTTGGGATGAAACGCAAATCCGGCAGCGCTTTGGTTAAGCGATTCGATACGGGAGGATGCGGCTATGCAGCCAACCGCTCCGTCAGCTGGCCGCCCTCTCTCCAGATCGAACAGAAATGACTGCTCTCCCGGCAGCAGCACGACTTCCTCCTGAACGGGCAGAACCGGGTCGAACAAATCGACGACAGGCCCCTTGATTGACAGCGGTGACTCCGCAACGGATTCATCAAGCACAGCAGCGATAAGGTATGGACCCCGCCGCAATTGAAAATAATGCTTCGGCTGCCATTGGCAAGCCGGATCATCAAGCGCTTTCATCGTCTCGATGACCAAGGCGCGCAAGGCATCCGCTCCTTCTGATGAGGATGCGCAGTCCTCGGGGGCAATGGCTGCAAATCCGACCGCGCCCTTGCCTACCCGATGGACACCGCTTTCTGCTTGCTGCAGTTCCAACTGCTCAAATAGATGCTCGCGGGGTGAAGCATACTCTGAGCCATGCTGATTCCACCAGGCCCGAATGTTATGGTAAGGATCAGCGTCATTGCCAACATAGATCAGTGCGCCGCCATTTCTCACCCATCCCGCCAAAGCGAAATGCAGATCAGGATATTCCGGTTTCATAAACTCATAGCTGAGCAAGAGCACCCGGTAGTCGTTCAAGTAGTGGGCAAACCGCCTCACATTGTCCAACTGCACAGGACGAACGGGGATGCCATGCTTGAGCAGCGGCAGTGCCAGACCATAGAACGGTGAGAAATCAAGCAGTTCCGTGTCCCCTTCCGCTTCGAAGGCCGCGGGATCGGTGCCGTCGTACTTGCCGGCATTCGCCTGTTCCCCATCCCCCATTTCCATCCGCTGGAACATGGAGGAATCGGCAATCAATACCCCGATCTGCTGGGAGGATTGGTCCGCCAGTTCCGTTAATTTTGCCGGCTCTGTTGGCTGCTCCGTCTCCTGGTCCATATTCCCAAGCGTATGCATCACGTTCAGCAGCATTGTAGCGTAAACTTGTGGAATGCCCTCTTTCCCATTGCCGTTCTCTGCAGGATAGTTTCCTTCAAAGATCCGTCTCGGCCACGGTGCGACCTCGTACTGCGATACAGCCGGATGCAGCAGCGATGCGGTAACAGTGCGAAAATAATTCTTTTTATAGTCTGCCCATGTATGATTGGGGTTGTCTTCGATCGGGTCATGAAGGAACCACATCTTCCGTCCCGTTCCTCTGACCAGTTCCTGCATAATGCCATATTCCAAATAAGCGGTTTCAAATGTCCGTTCTTTGCGTACCCCTTCATACACATTGGGTGTCCTTGATGTTCCTGTCCAAATCTGGGCGATATAGCCGTCGATGGAAGGAAGCTCAATCAATTGTGATTCCGGACTAATAATTCTCCACTGTGTGTAGTTGATCAAGCTGTGGGTCGGTACATAAAAGCGCAGGTCTCTATTATAGGAAGCAAGTGCATAATCTTTCATTTCAGCGCATAAGCGGTCCAGACTGCGTGTATATAAATAGGCCTTCAGTTTCGAAGCTCTGAATTGTGCATCAGGGCTTGAATGCGGCGGTGACCAAGGCTCCCGGTAGTAGACTCTCCACTCCCGTTTGAACGCTTCCGAATAACCGCCATCCACCCAAAATTCAGGCTCTTCCAAATGGATAGCTTCTACCCCAGCATCTACCGCAATGCGAATCTGTTCAGCCAAAAAATCAGTATAGGCAATTGTGGGAACCATGTATGGAATATCCGGGGTATCCCCGTGAATAATGTGCTGACCGTCTCTGTCGGTCTGCGCCTCATCCCAGTGACTGCGTCCGTCGATCAAACCATTCAAGTAATCCTGATACTCTCCCCATGCTACCCCTGTCATCAGATGAACAATATAGCCCCGTTCCCTCCATTGGCGAACCCGCTCAGGCATTGTGTCATCAATTCCGTATACCATAACAAAATCCGTCTGCAAATCATAAGAAGCACGATATGGAGCCGACTCCTGAAAACCGGTTTTTTCCTCTCTGCGATCTCTCGTCAAATGCAAAACCTCCTTGCCGGATTTTCAAATAGTGGTTTGTTCATTCAGTATAACGTTTAATTTGTATATATTCAATATATTTTTATTAATAACTTTAATACCTATATTTTTCATTGCTATTCAAGGATATAAAAAACCGCGATTTCGCTGCTGATTATTTGATGACAACGCTCTAAATCAAGCGTTTTGGATCTTTTTTCCTATCAAAAGACGATAATAACGGTTCAGAACAGCTTATCCTATTCCAACAGCTCCAATTTATATATCAAATGTTATATTAAACATATAATAAAGTTTATCTTGCGGCTCCCGTATTGCGGCCCATTACAAAAAGGCTGTTCCAATGGTTGTCGTGAACGACAACATATTGGAACAGCCTTGCTATCGCATCGGGAAGCAAATTGGACATGCCGCCTATAGCGCCATTTTGCATACAGCAATGCTGCGGACGGACATCATTTGAGCGGCCCTGTGGATTGGCGGACAATCAGCTCCGGCCTCAACAAAATTTTTGTATAGTTCCCCTGCGGCTCTGGTCCGCCATGGATACGACTAATGAGCAAGCTGGACGCCTTATATCCGATTTCATGTTCGAATTGCTTCACATGGGTGAAGGCGGTGACTCCCTCCATGATCGCTGTAGAATCATCAAACGTAATGATGGACAAATCCCGCGGCACTTTCAGGCCAGCCTGTTCAGCCATTTGATAAATATGGGCACCAAGCTTGCCGTTTAAAGTAATGTATGCCGTTGCCATCCGATTTTTCACATAGCGGAATAGAGGATGGACTTGAATTGCGTCCAGCGGCCCTAGTTTGAAATCGGTAATAATATGAGCCGGATTGATCATCGCTCCTTTATTTTTCAACGCATTCATATAGCCATCAATTCTCTCCTGGACCGTAACCGTCTGGAGGGGCGAATCGGAACAGATCGCGATTTCACGGTGGCCCAGCTCCCAGAGGTAGTCGAAGGCCAACTGCGTCCCTACTCTGCCGTCCGATGCAATATAGTCTGTCTCCACACCGGGCAGAAAGCGGTCGATTAACATAAACGGAAACCCGCTGAACTTCATATTCAATATTTCCTCGTTGTACTGCTCCTCATCAATGGGGAAAATCAGCAGGCCAGCGACACCGATTTCCATAAATAGCTTGATCGCCTGCTTCTCCTGCTCCAAGTTGCCTTCGGACAATTGAATGACCGACCGGTAGCCTTTCTCCCGCAGCCCCTGTTGAATGCCTTCGATTAAACGGATCGAAAATAAATCTTCAATCGATGGCATCACAATCCCGATTAGCTTTCGCCCGTTCCCCTCCTGGAGCTGCCGATGCAGGGACGTTTCACCACTTCGCTCCGTCTGCTCGACCGGTTCCAAGGCACTCATGCTCATATCATTAACAAAACTTCCCCTACCCGGAACACGAGAGACGGCGCCTTCATTGACTAAGCCAGCCAAAGCATTAACGACCGTTATTTTGCTTACATTGAAAAGCTCCATAAGCTCCTTCTCTGTCGGGATCCGGTCACCTTGCTTCAGTTCTGACGAATGAATAAGCGCTTTAATATAATCCTGAATTTGCTGATATAGCGGCAGTCGATCTTTTTTCATATTTTCACCAATAATCTTATATATTTATTATGTTATATATAATATATGTTATTTACGAATTTTACAAGGAAAAGTCATCGGACGCCGACCTACACTTCTTTACCCAAAAACAATAAACTTAAATTGTCATTCACGTACTCTTTCCGATACACTTCAAAGCCAAGCTTGCGATACAAATACAGGTTTCTTATGCTTTTGTCTCCTGTAAACAACTCGAAACGCTGACATTTCCCTGTAAAAACCACTTCGATTTCTCTCATCAAGCGCTGCCCGATCCCCTGGTTCTGACAATGATCCGCAACAATCAATCTGCCAATATGGCATGTACCATCCCGAACAATCGCGCGAACCGAACCGACGATGCTGCTGTCGATTTGCGCTTTCAGTATCGTATGGCTATTGAAATCCTTGATCATACCCTCGATCGTCTGATGAAGCGGTGCGATTGAATAATCATCGTAAAGCGCGGCTTCGCTTTGGTATGCTGATTTCTGCAGTTTCAAGATAGCGTCCATATCATCCAATTTCGCATGACTGAGTTGTATCATCTCTTCACCCCACCACGATTCGTATCGACCTTGTACATACGCTAGAAATTCCATTCAAAGAGTTGACTGCCCGCCTCCAATTTACTATGCGATACTTGCCTGCATGAATGGCCGAGACAACAATTCTCCCCTAGGTACTTCTCTGTTTTATTTATACAGCATATTATTGCAGAAACCGCTGCAAAAACAAAAGAGCCCACGCTCTACCGCCCGCTCTTAAATTGTCTCATCAGATCGGCAGGGAGTTTGTGGGCTCCATCTTTAATATGAAATAAGATTATGACAAGTTAATGCGGCTCACATCCGTAGCGATTGGCCCGCGAAGCTGGCACTTGCTCATTTTGATTTTGTGCCGCTCATATATTTCGTGTTGATTTAAAGACCCAGCTTCTGGCCTCTCTCCAACCGTTGGATCTGTTGCTCTCCTGTATCGGCCATGTCTCTGAATTGGAGAATGGTATCGCGCATTTTAGGAAGAGCTTGCTGCTTGTAAGTGCTGATTGAATCCAACGCGGAAAGCACATCTGTAAAAGCCTGTTTTAACGTATCCACTGAAATGCTCGCTTCAAGCGCTTGCTTATGGATCGCCGCGCCTTGATCTTTCAACATTTTGGACGTGGCACTGATGATATTGTTCGTCGTTTCATTAAGCAGCTCGATCTTCTTCAAGACAATCTTTTGGTTGTAGAGCGCACTGGCTACGGTGACCGAAACTTTTAGAGCGGATACGGTAACATTTCTTGCTCTGTCTACCCCTCTAATCAACTCTTTATTATTCCGAATAACCACTTCCATTGCCATAATGCCCTGCTGATTCACAACCAGCATTTGCTGCAAATCCATAACGCGCTGCCGCAGCGGGAACAACACCTCTTCGGAAATAAACCGGATTTTATCTTCCGACTCATTGCGCAATTTAGCCGCATTCAGCTGAGCGTCAATCTCCTCATCCATCAACATGCCAAGCTGAATTTCCTTCTGAAGTCTTTTTGTAAGCTCCCTTAGCATTTGCTGTTCAATTTCCAGCGTTGTGTTGTCGTTTTTCAATACGACCTTGCCCTTGTCTAACGACAGAATAATATCGGATATTACGGCGTCAGCCCTTTGGAACTTTGCAAAATATCTTCGCAGTGGATTAAACAAACTACCCAACACACCGGATTTGGCAAAATCGATTACACTCGGGTCCAGATCCTTCAACTGAAGCTGAAGCTCTGTTAAACCTTTGGCCACCGGACCGCCCTCATCACCCGTTTTGGATAGATTTCCTACCGTAACCTGCAGCAATTTGTTTTTATCCGAAGAGGTTCGCATCGAACCCATCCCAAAGTTCTCAATGGATTGCAATATTTGCTGCCTTTTCTCCAATGACTCGATATCCATCTGCAGAATCGAAGCGACATTGTTGGAGGCCAGCTCTTTAAGTTGTTTTACCTCTTCCGGCTCTGGCTTAACTTCTTCTACAATCGCCGATTGAATCTCTTCCGGGCTTACTACTTCCATAGAAAATGACATTGCAACCCCTCCTAAAGTTTTGTTGAGCATATACTCCTGGAAAAGACATCGAAACAAAACTGACTTCGAAAGCATACACTTTGTTTTGTTGAGCATATTCTACTGGAAAAGACATCGAAACAAAACTAACTTCGTAAGCAAACACTTTGTTTTGTTGAGCATAGCTTCCGAGAGTTACATCGAAACAAAACTAACTTCGTAAGCATATACTTTGTTTTGTTGAGTATAGCTTGCTGATTTCATTGTGCGATTTACATTTGGACGTTTAGCAGGTTGCCGATTTTGTACACGACATCATCAACATCCGCGTTAATGCTAGCTGCTTCATTAATACTTGAGATGCTCTGGAGCGCCTTGATATCGGCGTTGTAACCAATCGTATATATTGGGATTTTGTAGGTCTCAATCAATCCTCTGATGTCCTTAAGCGAATGCCCTTCATTCGTCTCCCCGTCGCTCAATACAAAAATGACCGGTTTGAGATCAGGATTGAGCGCAATTTCATCTTGCAGCATCTTCATGGCCACCACAATGCCATCGAATGTCGCCGTTCCTCCACTAGCTTGAAGGCTGTTGATCGCGCCTACAAACATCGACTGTTGATTCGCATCATACTTTCCAATCGGAAGATTAACAGAAACGGTACTGGAGTAAGAGACAAAACCGATATTATTGTCTCTGCCCAAATATTTTTGACCTTTTATTAAAGACTCTTTCAACCGATTCAACGGTTCGCCATCCATACTCCCCGAGACATCAGCAACAAACACAGCCGCGATCGGTTTATTCCCGTCCTTCTTTTCCTTCCAAAGTCTCTGCGCGGCAGACAAAATGCCACCGTCAACGCTATCCATCTCAGCGCGATAATCATCAAGACCGTTAAAACCCTTCTTGGAAGCCAACGTCTGGTATTTCTCCTGTTCGACAAACTCGGCAAATTTCTGTATAATTTCAAGTTTTTCTTTAGGCAAATTGCCAAGCGCATACAGCGGACTGTCATGTCTTACACCAAAAGGAACGAATACATAGCCGCCCTTCAGATCCCCTGCATTGACATAGGTTTGATACTCCAATATAAAAGCATCCAGCATCCCTGATTTTGCCGCGTCACGCATTTGAATCGTTGTGGACGCTATAAACGGCACATTGGCCTGGAAGCGCTCGAACCCTTCAACCGCTTTTTGCCCGAGCAAGTCCGAACTGTCGAATGTTCCCAGCGAGGTTACCAGAAAGTTCAAGCCTGCAGAGCTGGCGAACGGATCGGTGTAACCCATTGCAAGTTCATTATCCGTAATCGCATCCGTAAGGGTCTTGACGTTAATCGATCCGTACTTCTCTACCAATTCATCATGTTTGGCCTTTGTAAGCACGACACCGGCCACATTCCCTGTGAGGCGCTTGGTTACAAGCTCGGTTTTGACGCCATGCGCCTTAACCATATCTCCCCATAGCTCATTGGAAGGGGTAAATGCATCAGGTACATGCTTGCCGGATTTGATATAGTCAGCAGCTGTGCCTGAGGCGATATTGCGAAGTTTCACAGAAGCAGGCTTACCGTTTACGACGATCTTGGCTTTGTTGAACTCTTCTGCCACTTCTGTCAGCCATCCGTCAATTCCTTTTCCCGCTTTCTCAATCGAAGAGAAGATCTCTACGAAGTTGTTCGTGCTGTTGTCTACCGTAACAGGATACTTGGAGATATCCGGCAAGGAATCGCCGACGTCCACAGGATCAAGGTCGATTTGACCCTTTATCGGTTTCTCCATTGATACAGAAATGTTGTTGTAAAGCTTATCCAGCCGCTTAGCCGCATCTTCCGAAGTAATTTGCTGCTTGGTCTTGCCAACATTGGATGTTAAGCTGGTACCCACAAACACTAGAATAAAAACCCCTACGGCAATCGCACCTAACACCATAAAGATTTTGCCTCTACTGGCCATGCTCATCTCCCCCTCATTGCTTATAATATTTAGTCTGTTTGATCAATGCGTCTATTTCTTTCATGCAGGGCATGTCATCGACATCTTTGTAATCGGCGCTGCCTAGCAGCGAAATCTCCAACATCAACTTATCCAGCTTGAGCATTATTTCCTCATTGGCCCCAAGATACCCTGTAACGTAGGATAAATACTCGTTGTACAGATCGTTTCTCTCTTGAATCAGCCTGCTGGAGAACTTGGAAGTTTGCTGCTGAGCCGCAAATTTGGCGAACTCTGAAACATCGAATACACTCAGCTTGTTAAGCAGTCCTCTGATGTTCAGATAGAACAACTTTTCAACTTCATACACGACCATATTGAACTTCCGGTAACTCAGTTCCGCCGGATCGAAGCGCTGGCTGAGAATGTCCATTAAGGTAATCCTCTTCTTGATAATCCGATCCAGTTGATCCTGCGCAAGCGCGATATCCTTTTTAAGCACGGTTACATCTTTGTATTGATTCAGCCCTGCTACATAATCTTCATGTGTTTGGATGGTTTTGACCGGGGCGACAAGCGGCGGCTTAAACAGCAGCATATAGCTCCAATAAAGCACTACAACGATACTGATAAATAATAACGTTACACCAAAAGCGGTCTGGAAAGCGCTATCCCCGCCTATATTCACACCTATGAAACCTGATGACAATATAAAGATGTTCAATGCCACAATTCCAATAATAATCAGCACCAGCTTAACCATCTTCCAGCTATCCAAACTATGCACCCCCTATGCGAATACGACTGCTGAATGGCCTCATCCGTCTTCAGCAAGCAGCTTGCCGCTGGCGTGCTTGACAGGTCAATTGAAGGTATAACATTTAATACGTGTGTTAATCAGGAAAGATGCATAATGTCTTCGCAGCTGTCAAACTCTTGTATCCGAACAGAGAACAGCCTATTGCAAAGGACATCCTCTGCACGCTGTTCTCACAACCCATAATATATGTATATTCGACATGTGATACCTCATTATACCAAAAGTGGTTAAAATCCGACAGTAAAAGTATACGGTCTTGCCGCGCTGAGTTGACTGCCTTTGTTGATGTCCTCGATTTCTAATGCAATCCAACTATTTTCACAAATTTCCAAACAAAAACAAGATCAATCAGAAATTATTTTCTGACTAATCTTGCTGTCCTTTTCCTTACCGATTCACTTGTAGAATACCTTCTCAACGTTGTACCTGGCCCTCATGTTGTTAATCAGGTACGTCTCGTAAATATCGCGCTCCACCGGGTTCTCGTTGACATAGACTTCGATTTTATTCACTTCGTCACGATGGTTTTTCATGACCGAAACGGAGTCCTCAAAGTGCTTCTTGATCCGCGGGCGCAGCTTTCTCGCTTTACCGACAAACAACAGCTCGTCCTTGTCATTGTAGAAGGCAAAGAAGCCGCCTTTTTCCCGCGTAATCAGATGAAAATCGGTGAAACCGCAAATATGGCTAAGCTGTGGATCAACTTGCTTGAAAATTGTTACATCAGGGGTTGGTATTGTAATACTGATCACGTATGCTCACGTCCTTTGATTATATCGAATTACATCTTACCATATCACACGCGGCAGCACCACGTAGGATGAACAATCATTGAACCTGCCACACCTAACAACTGTATAACAAAGGTTAAAATCCATAACCTGGAGAAGTTGGGATTTATTGGTATAATAACATAAATAAGACCAGCACGAGGCAGCTCCTAGACAGAACCACAACACCAGTCTTAAGTATGATTATACAAAAATGAGTGCTAAAGTCAATATTAAACCGTTAAACACCATTAATCAGCATAACAGTCTCGACGGAAGTTTATATATCCCATGTAATTGCTTTTCTCCGCTTGCTTTTAATTCCACGTCATAGCGACCATATATGTCCATTTTGATTTTATACATTCGTTGCATAATGTTACGTATTTCGTCCTTTGGGATACAGACAGCAGCTAAAACTGGGTTTAAGGTCTCATCATTGGGATGAGGAAACCCACTCTCATCTATAAAGGCTAACAAAAACTCATCCTCCTTAAACTATATCTTCCCAATCCTTAATTAACTGAAGAATCAATTGCTCCTGAAACAGTTTGATACCATTAATCCCCATCGTTCTACAAAGTGTCTCATCCCAAATGGCTTGTGTCTTCCCCAAGCGAACACACTCATCCTCTGAAAACGATACACACTCTTGATTAGCCTGTTTACATCCATCGACGTAACTCGATGAGTCAAAATGCCAAGGAACAAAATGCGAGGCATACCTGGATGCCAACACATTACCGATCTCAATGCCTTTAATATCAAAATCACCGGAGTAATGCAACTTGCCTCGAACCAGCCCTTCATCCATGTACCGGTCCAACAGTCGTAGCGCTGCCGCGCTGGCAGGGCCACTTGTGCAAAGGAGCAATGATCCACCACTATCACGCCTACCTGTTTCACCAATCCTGAACGGTTCAACCATGTCTGAAAGCGTAGAAAATACGGCCGGATTTTCCACCACAAATATATTTTCGACAGGTAGCAACGCACCGGCAGCCTCCACTTGCCTTAACGACATTATATAAGGCCCGACATCGAAACCTCTCATAAGATTGTAAATATGCACATAAGAAGAAATATCATCATCCAGTATGCCCGCACGGCGGTATACTTCCCTTGCTGCTAAACTGTCCGTTCCATAGGTTTCATTTGAACATTCGCTTGATTCGTCCCCATCTGCTTCGCAAGGAAGCTGCTCGTGCAATGACGAACGTAGCGCCTGAAACAGCAACCGACCAGCAGGAGCGCTTCGATCCAGCGCATGCGGGTTGCCGGTCGCCATAGCAGCAAGCACCGGCAATCGAATGCCCGCTTGATAAGTTTCGTTGAGTTTTATCCCGCCATTTCGCGCTAGAATTAATTGCCATGCCTGTGCAGCTTTCACAAGTTCCTGTGCAGCCACTTCTGGGGAACTGCCCCACAACTCCCGTAATGTTCGATAACCAGCTCCATTACCGCTCTTCATACCAGCGAGCCATTCGGACACAGACTTTTGAAGCTGCACACCGTCATGGACAACCGATTGCTCAACCGTATGAAACAAAGCTTGCCAATCCTGCTCCGCAAGAGATTTCCGGTCCGACTTGGTCAGCAATTGCGCCCCAGTAAGCATTTCATGCAGTATAGGAATCGTGAAAGGGAAAGCAGACCTCTCAAGCTCCCGTTCAAATTCAGTTAATGAAATCCGAAGATCAGTACCCGGCTTCCTATACCATCCAAAAAAAGTGTTGATTGTATCGCATTCCTCGGCTGTCGCTTCTCGAATAACAGCATAACCACCTGCTTTCCCCAAGCTCGTATAGCGTCCCCATACCGCATGAAGCATCCGAGCAAAGCCGGGTTGTGAGAAATAGGATTTTGCTCTAGCAGTGCGGTTTCTTGTCTCTTCACTTGAATGAGATCCTCCATGCCTCCACTGGCTCATCGTTGTACGCTTCCGTCTACATATTCCTTGCGAACGCCGTTCCAGCGGTAGCGGAATAAAGTGACAAAATCAACATCTTTAGGCCGATAAATTTCGTAAATCGCCAGCTTCGGCACAGTGTCAAAGCAGCCCCATAACACTTGCGAGGTCATCATATAATCAAAGCCCATATCTGTAAGAAGTTTGAACATGTCGCGCATATTTTCCTCGTCAACCCCGGCAAATGCCTCATCCAACGAAATAAGACGTGGGGCATCAGGACGTGCATCCGAATACCGGGACCAGGTGGCAGCGAACAACGGAATATACATCGCCATCGCTTTTTCCCCTCCGCTCAGTACATTGAAGCGAGCATCGGTCAGTGGGCGATAACCTGCTTGTTCTCCTTTTCTGTATTTAAGCTCGAACCGAAACCAGCTGCGGTAATCCAGCACGCGATACAGATGTTGACGGAGTGATTCCTGTTCCTCTTGCGCAGACTGCTTGGCTCTTGCAATTTGCGCTCTGAAATGCTGAATCATCGCATCAATTTCATCTTCCCGAAGCCGATGCGAATCGCGCTTGAGCATATCCACCAGGTCAAGAACGTCCAACTGTTGATCCCCAATTGCCGGTTTCGGCTCCCATTCCAGCTTCAACCGCAAACCACTCGACGTATCCCGTTCCTCCATCAGTTTGTTCATTTCCCGAACCCACTGTTCTGCCCGATGAATTCGCTGCCGGATCGCTTTGCCAACACTTCGCAAAATGATTTCCTCATACAGTTCGCGATCTTTCTCACTTAACAATGCACTTTGCTCTGTCTCCTGCTCCTCCAATTCCTCAAGGAGCGTCTGCGGCGGGAGGGGTTGATGGGGATTTCTCATCGAGAGCAGCGATAAGCGGCCTGTCGTCTCATCCGTCACCGTTTCCAGCACGTATTCTGTCAAAAGCATTCGTGCCGTATTAAATTGCTCCAATAACCTGTTCAATATATTCTCGGCAATCCTTCCTGCAAACAGTGTCTCATATTGCCGTCTAATTTCTTTAGCTTGTACATACACGGAAGCTGCATCCGTTTGAACCTGCTCCGTTACCATTTTGCCACGCCACTCAGCAACGAGGCCACGGTTCAGTTCCGACAGCAATTGTTCCAAAACTCGCTCCAGCATTAACCGCAGCTCTTCCGCCTGTTCGTTCAGCAAGACCAGCTGCGCTTCCGCTCGTACCGCTCTGTTGTTAGCCTCCTCAAGCATCCGGTCCTGCTCCTTGCTGCGAATCTGCAGAGACGTTCGCTCGGCGCGCAGTTCCTCCAGCTTTCTCGCAACATCAGCCAGTCCAAGATCTTCGATTAGCTCCCTTAGCGTCTTCACTTCCGCGCGCTGACTCCGCCTGCGCTCATCCAGTTCATCTGCGAGCGCCTCTTCATCCTCCACATCCAATACGACCGACTCAAGCTCATCCAGCATACGCTCCTGCACGGCATACTCATCCCGATACCGCCTCCAGGCGGAATGGAGCTCGGAAAGCGCTGACTCATAGTCACGAATGACGGTTACAGCTTCTGCAAGATCCTTCTCTCGCTTTAACTTTGTCCACCTTGCGGTGAGTGCTAGCAATTGTCTTTGAAGTTCACGCCACTGCGCCGACTTCTCCTTGAATCGCTCAATTGCACGCTCTTCTTGATGAACGGCTGCCTGCAGACGGTAATCCGCCGCCTGCAATTCATTTGCATTTAAAACCAACTCAGCGCCATTGGGGAACAAGTCACGTTCCTCTGCCAGTTGACGCTCCGCGGCCAAACGCTGGGCAAGCTGCTCCTCCATATCATTTAATCTGACATCCATTGCCGCAATCGCCTCATGCAATCTCGCAATTGTAAGCATTCTGGTCCGCTCGCGTGTTTCCTTGCCAATAAATTCCGCACGCTGCTTCACATTCGTTTTGCCTACTAGCGGGCCAAGCCGGTAAGAGCCGTCGCCAGAAATAATTCCATGCCAGTCCCCATCATGGAGGAAGCTGACGGTTTCATCCCACAAAAAACTTCTCAGCACGGTGTCCACTGCAGCACTTGTCAAGCCACTGCCTTCATGGGGTGATGCAACCAGAACCTCCGCAAGTGTGTAACCAAATTCAATCGGACTCGGTATTATCCACATTTCTTCTTCGCCGAGATCACATTGGCTCACTAGTCCGTCAGGGGAAATCCACGCATCCAACAAGCCGGAGCGCTCCAGCGCCTCTTCAATTTTTACCTTTGTTTCCTCTGTTACATGCGGTTTAAAATCACAAACGGCAAACAGTGGCGCGCCACTCAACTGCCCCTTTCCGGAGCGATGATGCATTCGAGCCTCGCTTCTTCCCGGTTCCGGCTCCCGCCGCTGCTCCCAACTGCGCTTCTCCTTAACTAACTCTTCACGCTCATCATGCAAGGCAGCTCGCTGTTTTTCAAGGCCGAGCCTTCGTTCGACCATAGCTTCACGGGCGATATTGTACCGCTTCAGGAGCGGCTCGCGAATCGCTTCAATCGATGTTTGATGCCAATCATATTGACGAATCGCACCGAACGTCTCCCGAATCGCCTCATCGTCAAATACAAGCTGCTCCAATTCACTTTGCCAGTCGACAAGCTCATCCTTCAATGCTTCCTTCTGTTCATCAAGCTGTCTTTCCTTATTCCCCCGTTCGCGCTCCATCTCATCACGCACGCGGCTCGCCTCGCCCAATTCAAGTTCCCGTTCCTTAACCAGCGCTGCAGCCGACTGCTCCTCAGAAGCCTTGACCAAGGCCAGTTCCACTGATGACCGGTGCTGACGTATATCCCTTTTCCACGTCTCTCTCCAGCTATCATCTGCAGGCACATCGCTCATCCAGGATCGGTGATAAACAGGATGGCTGGAAAACTCCATATCACCAGCCATCTTCTCCAGTTCATCCAGCAGATCCCGTTGTTCCCGCTCCGCAGAAGACTTTTTGCTGTCGGCAGCCTCTATATCCCGTTTCAGTCGTTCCTGTTTAAACCGCCCTTTGGAAGCTTTCACTTTCGACCTCTCCAACTGTTTCTCCGTATCCTCCAATGCTTTCGTCGCCGTTTCGAATTCCCGCTGCTTGCCGATCGCCTCGTGCTTCTCCAACACGCCGCGCTCAGTATCAATTTCTTCCACCCTGTTGCGAAGGCCGCCTATACTCGTCAAAGTTGCCTCTTTGTCATGTTGCGCTTGGCCCAGCGCCTCCTCTGAAACCTTCACCCTTGAGGCGACTTCATCATAAGAAACTTTGGCATCGATCATCTCCCCTGATCGAGCATAGAGAATATGCTTATTATATAAATCGTACCTCTCCTGGAGTTTCAGCATTTCGCCGCGGTGCATTTTAATCTCATCCAGCCGGTCGGCCAGTTGGTCCATATCCTCCAGCACTTCTGAGAGCGGCCGCAGTTCATCCTCGAGAAGCGGCGGCAGCGCTTGATGGAGAATCTCATAAATTGCCGTCGGTTTAAAATCCTTCGACAGCTTGGGGCTGCGCAATTGGATCATCAACTGCAGCAAATCCTGATAGGCATCCGCATCCGCAAATCCGAAAATTTGCTTGTTCACCAAATCCTGATACGACTTCTGATCGTTTACCACCTGACCGCCATTGCCGATTTTCAGTTCAAGCTCCTTGCGGTCAAGCGGTATGCGCTGTTCATCTTCCAAATACCGGTTACGATCATACAGCCAGAAATCATGCCCGATGCGCCTGCCGTCTTCCAGCAAAAATCCCCAAAACTGCACCTGAGCCGCATTTCTTCTCGCGCGCAATCCAATGCCGACTGTCTTGAAGGCGCCTGTCCGCCCATGTTTGAATTCCATCCATAAATAGCCGGTAGTATCAGTTTTGCCGCCTTCCTCTTCACCTAGCAAGTAGTATTCAATGCGCCGGTCCCGCGAGCCAAAAGGATCCAGCCGGTGTGCCCGTTTGTCCCCGTCCAGCACGAGCGGCAGAAAGCTCTGCATCGTGACTGATTTGCCCGAACCATTCGCACCGCGAAGGATCAGCCGGCCTTCCTCCAGCTGAAAATCTTCCTCATCGTAATACCAAAAATTCAGGATACCGACGCGGTTCATTTGCCATCTAGCCATCCCCAGACTACCTGTCTCCTTACTCACAGTCTCCTGTTCCAACAGATCCGGTCCCACCATTTGTTTCCTCCTTGCCTTCAATCAAAATTAGTATTTCCATAAGCCGCACTCCATCTCCCCAGCACAGGGGATGCTAGAAATGAAGCTTCATTCTCTCGTTCTCCAAGTCCCCATTCCATTAAATGTTTCATACATAACTCTGCGAGATCCTGTGAAGAGTACTCCTTTAACTCCTTGCTCCAAAATTCCTTATGTTTAAGTTGCAGGTGATAGAATATCGTTTCCAACTCTGCTATTGTCAACCTTACGGTGCCATTATCCTCGCGCTCCAACCCACTGCCTTCGGTTAGCCGGCTGCGAATTTCGCCAGCTGCGAGCAGCGCCAAATCCGAAGCAGCAGACAGGGTCGGAAACAGTTCACACTCCCCTGTCAGCTCGGGATGAAAAAACAATAACCCTTCTCTGTAGCGCCTGCCGACAAAGCCAAACATTTTCTCCAGTTGATCCATAATCGCCCGTCGCTGCCAGAGCACATAATTCAAATCCTCACTATCCCAAGACCTGTCGCTTACAGTAGGTTCGAGCAGCAGACGACGGTATACTCGATGCCGCCTCCTCATGGACTGACCTTCCTGCGTATTCGCATAGGGGATAGGATCCTCGAGATCCCCCAATTGGGAGCAACCCGCCAAGTCGCGGGGAAACCTCCTTAGCACATATCTTGCGGTAGGGGAGCACTCGTATAGCGCATTGCGCTCCGCATCCTGAGCCCAATTCGTTTCATCGCCATCCACACTGTACAGCACGTTAAGTGACCGCAGTTTCTTGAGCGCCCTCGCCATTGACAAGCGATCATAGTAATTTCGCCAGTCCGCTTCCAATCCGACACTGATCATCTGCTCGCGAATTTCCTCCACAATATCAGAGAGCAGAAACTGGTCAAGCTCCGTTTTCCCTTCCAGGTACCATAGCCCATAAGTAAAAAAGACATAGTCCCGCTGCTCGCGAAACTCGGTGAAACCCATCCAGGCAAAAGCTTTTACCGGAGTTTTGTCCAGCTTGGCAATCGCTCTTGTCACGATCAGGGGAAATCCCGCTTTGTCCATAAACCAGTCGCGCAGTTCTTCATAGTGATCTCTCACAGTAAAATACAGGTCAGGATCGTCTTCCTTGGCAATCCACGGACGGTTAAGCAGCGCATGCATGCCTGCACGCTTGCGTTCAGCCAGTTGCTCCTCATTCCTTGCCCGTTTGCGCGCTCTTCTAAGCGCTCCCATCGCCATTTAGCGTCCCCGCCTTTCTTCGTCTGCTGCCGCTGCTTCTGTAAGCATAAAATGCAGTTCGTAGTTCGCCATTTCGAGTTCCCCATCCTCTGCATATAAAAGGGTCCGTTCCTTCGTGCGGGGATTGATCATTCGTATACGCACACCCTCAGGTGTAACAAACGAGCAGGAGTTGCCTGCCGTCATACACCTGCCAATCCAGTGCAGCAGCCGCATTCTTTCCTTCGCCGTGATGCTCCCCATCTCCGAGATACGGATTCGTCCCTTCTCCAACAGCGCTTCGATCATTCGCCATTCCTCCGCTTGGCGAAGCTTGAAGGCTTCCCGTTCCATCTGCTTGCGATGCTCGTTATCACGGACGGCATCGGATTTCACTCTTTCCCCTCGCTTGCGGCTGCGGGAGCGCAGCGTACGAACCATCGGCCGTTCTTCCCAAGAAGACATATCGGCCCGATCCGAGTCTCGCAAGTCTTCTCCTTGCAGATGCCGCGTCGGGAATAATCCGAATACAAATGCGGACAAGCAATGCGCGTCACCCATAGACTCAACCGACGAGAACCACTTCGCCAGATGCTCCAATTCCTTCTTTCTGCTTAATCCCGAGCGTTTCCTTTCCTGAATGCGAATGGCACTGCGGACAATACGCGCGATTGCATCTTTTGTTGCACGCTCCAGAAGGGTCAATTCACTAGGAGAAGTTCCCTCTCCAATGAACCAGCGCCTTATATTGTTCCATCCCTGACGCATTTCCTCCAACAGCTCGTCTTTGCTTGGACCATCCTCCAGCCGAGGCTTGTTAAGCTCTCCTTCAACGACCAGCTCCAGAAACATATCCCGGACATTGTCATTTATCTGTATTAAATTGCCTTCGATTTTATAAGCGCTGCGCTGAAGCGCCTGAATAAAATTTTGCAAATAATCTGTCAGCTTTTCCTTGAAAATGAGAAAGGCTTCGGTCACCAGCATCTCCTCTGCTTTGGCCGTCTGCAGGCTGGCAATATAATCGGCCGCATTCTCATGTAGACTTACGAAGGAACGGTAAAGCAAATTCCACAACTCCAATGCTGCCTCCGGCTGCATCTGTCCCGCCTCGCTGCGAACCGCGAACAACTTTTCCGCAATGGTATCGAAAAGAGAAGCTTCCAGAGAACCCCCATAACCCGTTACCTTCTCCAGCGTTTCCAATAGCCGCTCGATTTCAATGGAATACGGCCGAAGCAGATACTGCATCTTTTTTTTCAAATATTCTTCCAGTGTGGAGGCCCGCCCTCCATCGTGACGAGCAGTCAGATTATTCCACTGTACCAACTGTTCCAAGTCGTTCTGACACATCTCAAGCGTATATTCCGGCCATACCTTCCAAGCCTGAACCGCTTCAAACACGTCCTCTGGCTTTAACCAGTATCTCAACCTTTTATATTCATGATAGAAAAACCGCATGATCGCACGATAACGAACAACATTCTCCGCATTGACATATTTCAACTCAGGCACACCGCGTAACGACTGTGCTGCTAATTCTGATAGATTAGGTTCCAATTCCTCTTCCTCCGTTCCCCGCAAATGCATTACTTCCATCTTAGTTTGTACACCATTAGTTGACAAGCAAGAACATTTGGAAGTCGAAAAATGTTGCAGTTTGTCGCTGTGAACGCAAGGTATATAGATTATAGTAAAAATAAGTAAATCTTAGGACGGAGGTGTGATCGCCACAATCATTCCATTGTAACGTTACATTCGGAAGATATTCTTAAGCCAAAAGAGCAAATGATTAAGGGGAAAACATACGTTTACTTGGCTGGTACACCTGTGAATTTCATCGCTTCTTCTCCAGCAGATCATTTGTTGCATCACAGTCGAACTGTACAAGAGCTAGATGAATGCTTTGTTGCGGCTTATCGTCGTATGAGAGGTGTATCCCAGCCTTATTTGTTAAGATATGCATTATGGCAGTGTCTTCTAACTCGCTTAAATAGGCTCAAATCAAAGGAACGCCTTCAATCTTTGCTCATTCTATGCATATAATTCTTTTTGAACTCATCAATTTTCCGATAAAAAAGATTATTCACTTCCTCCTTTTCTTCTCGATTCCAACGGTAAATTGTAACATAGAAAGATTACAAACTTCGAAGATTAATAATGTCTCAAAAACACATTCCCCAAACGAACAAATGATGATAATATGTAATTATTCGGACACGAGGAGGGGTGGAATTGGCCGAATTGCTCACAGTGGATCAATTAGCACAAATGCTTGAGATGCATCCCAGAACGATCAGACGCTATATACGGGACAATCAACTTAAAGCTTCTAAAGTCGGTGGAGAATGGCGAATTCGGAAGGGAGATGCCGAGATGTTCATTGGAGGAAGGCTCGCCGAATTAAAGGCGGAAGCAACAGAGGATATTCAGGCTTTTATTCAAGGGAAGGACAGTGAAGTTGATGGCAAGTTCCAAGTTTGTACCGTACTTGATTGTTACGTCAATACGCCAGAAGCGTTGAAAATTTCGGGAATTATTATGTCATACATGAATGAGCCGAATCCTGACCGGGGGAAAGCCAAATTCCAATACTTTTATGATGAAGCGGAGAAGAAAGGACGCTATACCATTTGGGGAAATCCTGCCTTTGTAGGCAAGCTGCTATCCGAGGTAGGAAATAACATCAAACAATAATTTGCCCGAATACTGCATCGCGGTATCACAGCGCTCTAACGCTTGCCACAGATCTTATTTAGCTGCAAATGGACGTTTTAGAATTCTAACGCTTACCAGAAAGCTTATTAACCATTTTGGCTATCAAAATCGAGGGGTTTTACTGAAATAGCGTTACCCAGTTGCGTTAGAATTTTAAAAAGGTTAGATTTAGCAAAATAGCGCTTGTCATCAGCGTTAGAGTTTCACGTGAGTCCTCAAATCACTCAGCGCAGCCGAGCAACGTTGGAATGCGGGTTTGAGGGGTGCTTGTCAGCACGCGTCTTTTGAGTTTGAGCCACTAAAAAACGACCTTTTATCGCAAATCAGCGAAAAACGGTCGTTTTCGTTTTTATATAGACACTTCTATCCGTATGATGGTCTGCCTGAACAGCAATCAGCCTTTGACCGAGCCTGCAACCATGCCTTTCATGATCTGTTCCTGGAAGATCAAATAAATAACAATGGTAGGAATAACGGCAATGAACATGGCCCCCATCGTTAGCGAGTAATCCGTGCCGAACCCGTCGGAGAACAACGAAAGGCTAAGCGGGAGCGTCTTCAGCGCCTGTGTATTAATAAAGACCAATGCGAACGAGAAGTCGTTCCAGAAACGCAAGAAGGCGATAATGGCCACCGTCGAGATCACAGGCAAGCATAGCGGGAAAATGATCCGTCCGAAGACACCCCACCAGCCGTTGCCGTCAATCATCGCCGCCTCCTCAACCTCTCTCGGAATGGACGCCAAATAAGCAAGCGCAAGGAAGATCGCTATCGGAAGCTCGAATGCTGTATAGGGCAATATTAATGCCCAGTACGTATCGAGGATGCCGATCTTTTTCATGAAGATAAAGAGCGGCACGAGCGTACTATGAATAGGAATAAGCATGCCGAGTAGGAACATCCCTTTTAACAGGCCGCTGAATTTGAACTGAAAACGGGATAACACATAGGCAGCCAGCGTGCCCAGCACGATGGTCAACACGAGTGAAACCACCGTCACGACGGCGGAGTTGAACATCGCCCGCCCCATGTTACCCAGTTCCCACGCCCGCACAATATTGCTCATCTGCCATTCCAACGGCCAAGCGTAGGGCCGGTTGAAAAACTCTTTGTTCGTCTTAAACGCGCTGATGATTAGCCAGTACAACGGATATAACGTTATGGCAGCATAGAGGAGCAATGGCAGCTTGAGCGCGGTGCTCAATGGTTTTTTCCATGAAATTGGCTTCCCGGCGCCAGCCTGTATTTTTGTCGATGCTTGCATAAAATTCACTCCTTTATCGGTCCAGCCAGCCGTCAGACCGCCTTTAGCTCCGTCTTTTCGTAATCAGGTAATTCAGTCCAATCAGCAGCGCGCTAATCAGAATGATCATGGTGGATACGGCGGAGCCATAGCCGTAACGGTAAACGGTAAAGGTGTTATTGTACATATAGGTTGCCAGAAGTTCCGTCGTTTGGGCCGGGCCTCCGCCCGTCATGACAATGACATGGTCGAATGCCTTCAAACTGCCGGAAATACATAGCACAATAACGACAACAATCATTCCCCAAATCATCGGAAGAGTGACATAAAACAGTTTCCGGGAGCCCACCGCTCCATCGATTTTGGCAGCATCATTAACCTCAGAGGAGATATTGTTGAGCGCAGCGATAAAAATAATCAGGTACGGCCCAATATTCGCCCAGTTGATCGGAATCGATACCGCGAGCATATTCAGCTTTGCATCGGACAACCAAGCACGCGTCCAGGATTCAAGTCCCAGCAGCTCCAGCAATTGATTCAGCAAGCCGATCTGCGGATGGTAGATGTAACCCCAGATCAATCCGACAACAACTGTGGACAGCACCATCGGCAAGAAAACAGCGGAACGAATGATTCGGTTAAAGAACGAATTTTTCAGCAAAAGCAGCGCAAGCAGCAAGGCAATCGGCACCTGGCCGAGAATCGCGGACGCTGTCAGGATCAGGTTATTCAATAAGGCTCTCCAGAAAATTCGATCCTGCAGCATCATTTCATAGTTTTTGAATCCGATAAACTTGGCGGTGCCGAGTCCCTTCCAATCGAAGAAACCATAATAAACAGACCAGATAATAGGAATGATTGCAAAAACGATGAAAATAAGTACTGCAGGAAGCAGCGCCAGTGTGACGAAGCTTCGTGTGCGCAATGATGACTGCATGACGTCAGCCTCCTTTAATTCTTATCGCATAGTGCGTCAAACGACGCACTATGCGACGGTAGATTCCAAGACTATTGCTGAGTCGAACGTTCTTGCGCATCCTGCAGCTTCTTCGCGATATCTTCCGGCTTGCCGCCCATCATCAGCTCTTGCAGACCATTATTGATGGATTCTGCCGCTTCAGCAGACAGGTATGCATCATAAACCGGTGTGATGACAGCTTCTTTAGCAACGTTGAAAGCCTTCAAGTAAAGCGGACTAACATGGGACTCTGCCAAATCCATATTGTACATGACCATGGAATTGCTTTCTGCAATCTTCTCTTGCCCTTCCGGACCACTGATAGCATAGATCAAGTCCAGAGCCGCATCTTTGGCTGCGCCTGTCGTCTTCTTGCTGAGCGCGAATCCGCCGCCCGCGCCGCCGGAGATCGTGCCAGCCGCGCCTGCACCGTCTTCAACAGCAGGAAGGGTTGTCACTTCAATCGGAGCAACCTGCTCATCGGTAGCGGATGACGCCAAGTTCGTCAAAGTCCATGCACCGCTAATCATCATCGCCGCATTGCCTTGAATGAAATACTGTTCAGCTTGCGTGTTGTCGATGCTGTTCGCACCGTCTTGGAACGCTTTATTGTCAGACAACTCTTTGAATTTATTCAATACTTCTACAAATACTGGATCTGTGAAGGACGCGCCATCACCTTTCACCGCTTTCAGGAACCATTCGGTACCGGTCACACGGTCAGCCAGCGAACCGAGAATCGTCGACTGCGCCATCCAAGGCGCTTTGTTACCCAGAGCAATTGGCGTAA
This sequence comes from Paenibacillaceae bacterium, assembly GCA_004134985.1. Classification (GTDB taxonomy): domain Bacteria; phylum Bacillota; class Bacilli; order Paenibacillales; family Paenibacillaceae; genus Paenibacillus_D. Next base: position 88,025 of record REGQ01000010.1, read on the forward strand.
CGCCGTTGTCATTGAACGCTTTTACCGCCGTCATAAGCTCTGTCCAATTGGTTGGCACTGTCACATTATGCTGCTCGAACAAATCTTTGTTGTAGTACAGAAACGATGTTGCCGAAAGTCCGATCGGAGCAGAGAAAATCTGGTCAGGCTCGAAAGAAAAACGATCGAACGCGCCATCCATGAAGTTCGCTCTCCACTCCGGATACTTCTCGGCCAGTGGTGTAATCGGCTGCAGCAGCCCAGCATCATAAAACTCTTGCGACTGACTGCCTGCATAAACAAAAAATACATCCGGCATTTCGTTGGCTGCCGCAACCGTGCTCAGACGCGGGCGGTAACCGTCTACCGGTATAGCTTGCGCATCCACTTCAACGTTCGGATTGTTCGTCTTGTATTCATCAATTAGCCCTCTGACCGCTTGCGCGCGAAGGTCATCGCCCGCGAAGTTGTGCCAGATTGTCACTTTTACTTTTTCTTTGGAACCGCCTTCATTGGACGGAGTACCGCCTTTGGACTCATTACTGTTGCTTCCGCCGCAAGCGGCAACAAGCAGGGAAAGCATTGTAATTAACGTGACAACGAATATCGCTCTTTTCTTCATTGTGTAAGTCCCCCCTTGGTATTGTATATTCAGTATAGTTAAGGCAGCACAGAAGTCGTAGGGGTGATAATTCAGATCTAGGGGGGTGATAATTCACCCTCTGCTTGCAGTTCAAAAAAAACCTCATCCGTTTCAAGATGAGGTTTTCTCGGCATCTGGCTTGCGCTCGCGGAAAAAGGACGGTGTCTCCCCCGTATATCGTTTGAACAGACGGGTGAAATGCTTCATATCCTCATATCCGACCCGCTTGGCGATTTCACTCACTTTGGCCGGTGTTTCCCTTAACTCTTTAATTGCCCATTCAATTCGGGCCTCGGTTACGAATTCAAGATAGTTTTTCCCTGTTTCCCGCTTGAACAGTTCGCTGAAATAATTGGGATTCATGTGAACATAGGAAGCTACTTGGGTCAACGTCAGGCTCCTGTTCAAGTTTTCCCCAATATAAGCGATTGTTTTCGTGATGGCTGAATTGCGGTCGCCTGAGAGATGCTCGTATTGGTTCATAATCGCAGACAGAATATCGCACATCACCTCACCCGGCTTTGCAGCCAACAAGTTTAAATCCAGCCCCTCAAGCTGAGGAAGCGCTACTGCAGATTGTCCTACAGAGGCAGCAGCCCGCTCCAGCCAGCGGAAGCCGGCAACTAAGTAGGAATGGAGGTAAGCCTTCATGGAAGCCGGCGTCGACTCCGGGTCCTGCTTGACGGTCTTTAAGACCACTTCAATCCACACGGTCAACTTGCTCGCATCCCGTGCACGGAGCACGGCGGTTAACGCCTGTTCCTCCTCCTGAGAGCAGACGGTGCGCATCCCTTTGCGTTTCATAATATCCTCGTAGCTAATCAAGCTGGAGCTGTCGCCGGCAAGGAAACGAAAGGAGACCGCGTGCTCTGCCGATCGCAGCGCTGTTCGCAGTTGTTTGACACTCGCCACCGCCTGCCCTGCCGCCGCATACAACGGACGAGTCAGCACTAATTTCGCTCTTTCAAGCGCCGATGCAATTTTTATCATGCTATAGGCTTGCTCCATACGGTAAATAAACAGCCAACCCCCACTCCAATCCATCATGACGCTCGCCATCGATTCGCGCAGCTGTATGCCCGCTGCCTCAATCTCTGAGCCTGCTGCCGGTTTGGCCGGCAAGGAGCTATTGGAAGTCACCAGCACCAGATGAAGCGATTCGCTCGGGGAAGCCAGTCGCAGCTCCGGATAATAGCTTAGAATTTCTGTGACGTCCTGATCCGTAATCAGCGAGTCCCCCGCCAGCATTCTCTCCAGCAGCTTCGCCCCGAAAGCGGTCTGGTGCTCACCCGCCGTGCGCTTCTCCTTCATTCTGTCCCGAGCGCGCATAGCTGCAGACATAATATCGCCGGGGCGGCTCGTCTTGAGCAAATAATCGCTGATTCCTTCACGGATCGCTTGCTGCGCATAAGTAAATTCTTCATACCCTGAGAGGATGACAATTTCCGTATTCGGGAAATCCGCCTTCACTTCCCGTGCAAGATCCAATCCTGTCTTGCCTGTCATCCGAATGTCGGTCAGTATAATATCCGGCTGTTCCAGCGGAATACGCATGAGCGCTTCTTCTGCCGAAGCAGCGGGAATCAGCAGCGTAAATCCATTTTCCTCCCACTTGATAACCGTACTGAGGCCTTGCCTGATAATGACTTCGTCATCTACGATCAGCAGCTTCACTTGTATTCCTCCCCTTGCATCGCGGATGGATTAATGGTAAATGTGATCTTCGTACCTGAACCTTCCTCACTTTCGATCTGCAACCCCGCATCCTGCCCATAGTGGAGCAGCAAGCGATGGTGCACGTTCCGCAAACCATAGCTCCCGCCGGGACGGCCTGGTGTCCATTCCGATTCCAGCTTGGCTGTAATTCGGCTACGCAGCTGTTCGAGCGTTGCCGCAGACATGCCTATGCCGTCATCTATCACGGCAAACAAAATGCCCTCCTCTTTCTCCATGACGCAAATCCTAATGTTTCCTATGCCTTCCCGCTTCAGTATGCCGTGAATCATCGCGTTTTCGACGAGCGGCTGCAGCAGCAGCTTCAGCATCTTCCGCTCTAGCAGCTCAGGAGCAATATCCGTTTCGTATTGGAATTTGTCCGGATAGCGAATCGACTGCACATTCACGTAATTATCAATATGCAAAATTTCCTGATTCACCGTACAAAACTCCTGTCCGCTATTTAAACTGAAACGAAGAAAGTCGCTTAGCGAGCCAACCATATCCGCAATCCGGTCTTCCCCCTTCATCAACGCCATCCAATGCACAGACGAAAGCGTATTATACAGAAAATGGGGATTAATCTGAGCTTGCAGCGCCATCATATCCGCTTCCTTCTTAAGTGATTCATTCTTCTTCACCTCATCGGTAAGCTTCTCGATCTTGGAGCTCATTCGGTTGTAACTGATCACAAGCTGACCCACTTCGTCGATCGTCGTCACCGGCAGCGTCGGCAGCGGCGCATCCGGACTCGAATTTCTTAAAAACCTCGTCAGCGCAGAGAGCGGTTTCGTCACTTTCTGGATGAGGAACAGCACAAGAGCGATAACGAACAACGTCGCAATGCTGACCGCGATAGCCGTTAAAGTCAAAAAGTACTGGTTCTGGGATTTATAAGCTTGCGCAGGAATGATGCCGACAAGCCGCCAATCTGAATCTTTCAGATCGTAATACAAAATGGTCTTCTTATCCTGACCTTTCCCATACTCCATCCAACCGTCAGCGGGTTTAAAGCTTTTTAATCCGGGATAGTACGTTTCGAGCATACTATTCGCCTTATACTCATCGGGGCCGGCGAGAATGCGGTTGTTTCCGTCGATCAGCAGCACCGTTCCTCCGCCTTCGAGGCCTGCCTGCTTTAACTGTTCGGCAATGTCGCTCTGCAGCAGGCTAATCTTGAGCATTCCCAAATTGCCGTACTTCGCCGTGCTGCGGATCGGCCGCGACATCGTAATGACCTTTCGTTCCCCTTCGGAGGAAGTCGTCTGCAAGTGAACTGGCGACCACCACTTCGAATATTGGTCATAATAATCGGGAAATTCCTCTGTAATATCCACCCACCCCGATTCCATCACTGATTTGTAGGCGATGGAAGGCTTATCTTTATCCGACTCGATAATTGCGTTGGCAATATAGGACTTCGAGATGGACATGGTCATCAGCAAAGTGGCAATCTTTGTTTGCAAGAGAACATTATTCTTCGGCGTCCGCAGATAAGTCTGCACATCCTCATGACCCAGAAGATATAAGGACAGCGACTGAATGTCCCGCATAATGTTCTCAAGATTGGCCCCCAGCAAAGTCAGCGTATTCATACCGGAGTTTTTCGCTTTTTCTTCGGTCAGATTCTCCGCAATTGTATAAGAGAAAAGCCCTAGCGATAGCACCGGCACAAGAACCGAAATAATAATTAACAATGAGAGCTTATGCTTAAGCGATTTTCCGAGCCAATTTTCCATCGATGTTCACCATCCTGATTATGCATAACCGTAGCTAGATCAAATACTTCCCACATAAATTACTCTTCGTGTACTTAAAAGTGACATATATGTTGAAATAACATTCTATCACAGTTTATCTTTTCGCGTAAATCAGCACTCCACTGGAAGATACCTCACATAAAAACAAAGCAAGCGCTATCATTATTATAGTATAAGGCAACCTGCTGTAACGCGAAATGTACAATTAATTACTTTTCAGGGACTAAGAAGATTGGATAAACTTAACATTAACTAAAAACACGCTCCGCACCCATTATCGCAGCAATGAAACGGATCGCGCAAGCGGTCCTGAGCGATTTATTCAAGATACTGATTGATTTATTCAAAGTTATGGCATAACATAATGGTTGTTTTCCGCTTTACAAGATGAGGGAGCAGGAGGGGTTTCGTATGAAGTTTCATTTCGAGGGCGATGTCGCAGATCTGTTGCCCGGAATTCAATTGCTGTCAGATGAGCTTGGCATTGATCTGGGAGAGGATGGCATAGCCGTTCATATCGAACCGTCGGATGGCGAGCTGGAAGTCGGTCTCAAGCAAAATCGTGCTTATATTCGTTATGGTATAAAACATCAATTTTTCCGGGGATTCGGACTGCTCGTTCAACATAGTCGGAAAAGCACTGCGTTCCATATCCGGGAGAAGCAGCAGTTCGACCAGGTTGGGCCGATGTTCGATCTGTCACGAAACGCGGTGCTGACAGTGGACAGCTTCAAATTTATGCTGAACAAATTGGCGCTCATGGGCATGAATACCGTGATGTTATACATGGAAGATACGTATGCCATTGAAGAAGAACCCTATTTCGGCTATATGCGAGGTCGTTACACACAGGATGAACTGAAGGAAATCGACGATTATGCCGATTTGTTCGGCATCGAGGCATTCCCTAGCATCCAAACCCTTGCGCACTTGGAGGAATTTCTGAAGTGGGAGCCCATTAAGCATTACCGTGATACGAAAGGCGCGCTATTGGTCGGAAGCGAGACAACGAATGCACTGATCGATAACATGATCGAAGCCGCAAGCGCACCGTTCCGCAGCCGCAAGATTCATATCGGGATGGATGAGGCGGAGGAACTGGGGCGGGGCAAATATTTGGATGCCAACGGCTATGAGAGCCGATTTAATATTATGGTTGCCCATTTGGAAAAAGTGTTGGAGGCGGTACGCCAGCGCGGTTTGAAACCGCTGATGTGGAGCGATATGTTCCTCAAGCTGGCTTCCGGAAACGGCGACGACTATTACAATAAAGACACCTTCATTCCGGAGGACATGGCCCGCCGCATTCCCAAAGACGTCGATATGGTGTATTGGGACTACAATCATACGGAGCCGGAGGATTACGAGAAGCTGATCGCCAATCACCGGCCGCTCGGCTGCAACCTGGTGTTTGCAGGCGCGGTGTGGATCTTCAATACGTTCGGGGTAAACTATGGCCTGTCACTAAACGCCTCGAATGTCGCTTTGCAAGTTTGCAAGCAGGAAGGCATTCGCGAAGTGTACGCAACGATGTGGGGAGATGATGGCAATGAGGGCAATCCCTTCGCGGCCTTGCTTGGCCTGCAGCTGTATGCCGAACACGCCTACTCGGATGAGAAGCCGACGGAAGCCCAGCTTGCAGAACGGGTAAAGTTCTGCAGCGGAATCGAAATGGATGCCTTCCTGCAATTCAAAGACCTGGACGAAGTACCGGGGTCGGAGCCGAACAACAGCAAGCAAAGCAATCCATCGAAGTTTCTGCTGTATCAGGATGTCCTGCTGGGACTGTTCGACAAGCAGATCGAAGGCTTGGCATTGAATGACCATTACACCGAATTAGAGCGGCGCATCCGGGATAAACGTGATCCAGAGGCTGAGCTTGATTATTTGTTGGACGTACCAGAAAAGTTGAGCGCAGTGCTGAAGCAAAAGAGTGAAATCGGGCTTGTGCTGAAGCAGGTTTATGATGCAGGAGATACAGAAAAACTGGAAGAGATCGCCACGACCCAATTGCCGGCCATCGCCGCCGCGGTGCATGAGCTGCGCGCCGCCCATCGCACACAATGGCTTCGCATGTTCAAGCCATTCGGCTGGGAAGTGATCGACATCCGTTATGGCGGTGTCGTCAATCGGCTGGATACGGCATCCGTGCGCATTATTGACTATGTGCAAGGGCGCATCGGGAGAATCGAGGAGTTGGAGCAGGAACGGCTGGTTTACAGCACCGTTAACCGCTTTAACCAGAAAGGCACAGGCTGGTGCAGCTATTATTACCGAATGGCTTCGCCAAACGTGTTTTTCCATGTTATGAACCCTTTTTGACGAAGGGTTGGAAGCAGCCTGGCAGCAGAGTAAAAGCGAGCAGATTGTAGTAAACACTCCTGCTCTGCTCGCTTGCCTGTTCCTCGTTCGAGACGGTTATTCGTTTGCGTTATTTGAAACAGTATTCACATTTGGACCAACCATGACCACATAGTTCTTTTACTTTATGTTGGAGCTCATCATATGATTCGGAGCAAACCTTCTACCCTGATCTAAATACTAAATCGGTAAATACACTTTCTTCAATGGCATAAGCGCTTGTTTTCCCGCCGGCATTTTTTCGTACCACTCACCTAGATTTCCACTGGAATTTGGAGAAATACTTGTTCAAAAAAGCGTTAAACACATTATGGATATCAACTTAGTTTTCTCGAGGGTTGATGTGATATCACTATCAAGGCAATCCCGTTTATGAAACCGCTTCCTCTTCTTCGAAAAGATGAGCCTCAACACTTGAAATATCTTGAACCGATAAGCTTTGACGATATTCTTGAGCTATCATCGTAGTTGTAAATTCTGCAGTTGGATCAATATCTTGTACTAAATTTTCTATTGACTCCACATTAGCGTAAAAGAACTCTTTACGCATATTAATTTTGTTTACTCGCTCTCCTGCTAATTGAAGATGAATCTGTTGCTCCAGTGCAACAGCATCGTTACTAAAGATCATCGCATGTACATCAAACTTAAATGGCACTGAGGCATCTCCTAGCTCATCAATTCGTTCAGATGGATCTAATCGTCTGGTCATGCCAATTTTAAATATATTTCCTCCGAAAGAACCCAAGTTTGAAATCACGTACACATGGCCTGCCTTACCATTTGCTCGCTTTATAATTTCTTCCTTCTTCTCTTCTAGTTCATCATATTGTGCTTCAAGTAGTGCTATACGTTCTTGTAATTCTCGAATCTTATCTTCATTTTTTTCAGACGTGAGAAGTTCTCTATTGCGGTTCATCTCCACCAGATACTTTTCTTCTTCCTTTTCAATTTTTTTTCGCTCATCTTCAAGCATTCGCTTCTCTTCTGCTTCTTGCTTCATTTGCTCACGAATACGACGCTGTTCTTCCTTTTCCTTTTCACGCTGAATATAGTAGCTGTATTCAATACGAATAGCTTGTTCAAATAGTACCTCAAGCTCCATTAAAAATCGTGTAATCGTACCAATTAATGATGCATTACCATTGCTCGCAATATGTAAGTATTTATGAATAAGAACTTTTGAGCTCTCTAAAGCATTATCTAAGTTCGTATATGTTAAGGTATACAAAATATTTTGAAGTTCAGCTTGTAATCCAATGACCATTAAATCATAAATCGTCACATTCGCTTTTGTAGTATAACGTGATTGGTAGCCTGTAATAAGTTTTTGAATATCTTTATTATTTGCATTCATCTGACTACGTAGTTGTCTAGATGATTTGTAGTGTAAATCCATATGAACTACTGTATCCAAAATACCTTCGTCATTTAACGCTGCTTCAAATTCACTTAGCTTCGCTCCGATAATGTTGTAATCTACTGAATGGGGGAAAAGCTCTATTAAGCTCTTTATAGCTAGGCTCTCCACCTTCCCCTTTTTGACTTGTGTTATTATTCGTTTTAATTCTTTTTCTAACTTCTCTCTTTGTTCTTGTTTCTTTGATAGTTCTTGTTCTAGCTCCACGTGTTTTTGTAAGACTGCCTGCAGTTTATACTCATTATCTGCTCGTGTTTGATCAAGCTCTACAATATGATCAGTTCTAACTTGCTCTACCTCTTGTTGGGTAGTTACCTTTAATGCTTCCAGTTCTGCTTCTTGTACTTGTCTTTCTGCGTAAATCTCAGCTCTCATTAACGTACGCTCTTCGTTCATTTTAGCTGAAATCATTTGGTCCAACTGTTTAACTTGATACTCTAAATCCACTAATTGTCGTTGCTTTTCTTGAACGACTTGGCTTAATGATGTTGCGGAGCGTTTTAAAGAAAGAATCTCTTTTAAATAATTAAAGAAACCCGCCATACTTTCACCTAATTTCTATTAATATATTCAATAGAATTATTTTACATCATTAATAATTATATGGATATTAAAATCAAAAAAATGCCAAGCAAAAATATAACTTCATGCAATTATGGTTTATCACCTCGAGATAGATATCTCAATCCTAATATCTACAAAATCAGACTTTATCAGATAGACAATCGCACTCTGCATAATCTTATAACCAAGCCGTAACAAGCTACATTTCGACTAGCGAGATACAATAATTTTATCTAGATTTTTAAAGGCTCAATCTAAAATTAAGTGGTTGACTTTATCCGCCAGCAAAGCATTTGGGGATCAATGCTGCGAAGCTGTGTTGATATAGGGGAAGGAGTTAAGGCGCGGGGAGCGGGTGGTCGACCTCCGTCATGCAGCGAAACCGTGAACGCGTGAAATTTGAACAACGACAGCAGCGCACGCGAGTGGAATTCTGAACGCACGAGTGGAATTCTAACGCTGATGAGCGGTGCTATTTGGGGAAATTCAGCCCCATAAATATTGTAAGGAAACTGAGCCACCTTATTCCAGAAAATCGCACGATTTTGGTATTCATATGGTTAAATAAGCGCTGTGACAAGCGTTAGAATTACAAAAGGGTCATTTGAAGCCATTTAAGAGCTGTGACAAGCGTTAGAGCAAGAAACCCCACTCACCAAATTCCTCAACCGCTAATTTTGGCTTTGAGCCTTTTTAAATTAATCCACATTTATTCCATCCATTAGCTAAAAAAACACCGTTTCCGGTGTTTTTTCCTGATATTGGGCATCCCATCTCCACATAATACGTGGTTTACAGCTTCTGGCCGCAATTCGCGCAGAAGTTGGCTCCTTCATTTTTCGCCCCGCAGTTAGGACAGAAGTTAGGCTTCTTGCCGTCTGATGCAGCGGAGGAAGCGCCTTGACTTGATTGGCCTCCAGCCGAAGGCTGTTGGTTCTGACCCTGAGTTTGGCTCTGATTTTGGTTCATATTTTTCATCATTTCATTAGCGACGTTCATCCCCATCATCATGCCTGCCATATCCGCCGCTGCGCCGCCGCCAGCTACTTTGCCTGATGCAATGCCGTCGGTCATACTAACCTGCTGATACTTCTGCAGATTGCCGATCATTTCGTGAGAGGCTGCCTTCGTGATCATCGCTTGAATTTCTGGCGGGTAATTGAAGCTCATCACATTGAACCCTGTAATGGTCATTCCATTGTTGAGCACTTGCATATCAAGATCTTCACGAATACCTTTGGAAATGTCAAAAGCATTGGCCTGCAGGTTAAACATGTCCTTGCCTTCTCTGCTGATCCACTTCATTAACAATTGGTCCAACACAGACGTAATCCGAATTTTAACATCATCAACAAGATAACTGTCCTTCATTCCGGCAATCTTGTCGATGAGGGTCACATAATCATTCACTTTAAAATTAAACGTACCGTTGGCCCGAATGGGCATGCCGCCTGGAAGCTGCGGTGTCGGGATCAGAATCGGGTTCTGCGTTCCCCATTTGACCGTAAATTCCTTGGTATTAACGAACAAAACTTCGACCCGCATCCCGCTGTTAAAGCCAAATTTGAAGCCTTTCAACGTGGATAAGAACGGGATGATCTCAGAATCGATGTTATAGGTGCCATCATCCTCGAATACCCCTTCGATCTTGCCGTTATTTACGAATATTGCGTCTTGGCCAGAGCGAATTATTAATTTGCTCCCTTTTTTAATCTCGCGATTGTTCCACTTCCAGAAGATCATATCATCCCGAAACTCTTCCCATTCCACAACATTTGCAAATTGATTTTTGAAAAATACCATTCTTTCCCCATCCCTTCAGTTAAAATGATCCTCTGCTGCCGCTGTGCGAATGACCGCCGCCGGTAGTGCCGCCACCGCCGCCGCCACCCGAGCCGCCACTGCTTTTCTCGATCTTCCTTTTCGTCACAGTCGTTCTGAGGTATTGATCTCGATTTTCCAGAATGCCTGAAGTGCTTCCATCCTCATAGGTCTGCCGATGAACCGTGACACGTCCGCCGGAATTGTAGGTCATCATGCCAACGACTACTCCGCCGATCCCCATTGCAACAATCAATTGGAACCAGCCATTGAACAAAATATTGTCCGGATTCACCCCTGGTTCGAATCCCATATACTTGTGCGCGGTCACAATAAACGTCTGAAATGCCTGCTCATAGTTTCCGTACGTCAAATCGGAGCTGATTTTTTCCCGTATCTTATCCAGACGGCTGTCATCCAGATACACCTCTGCATTGTAGAACCCGGCCAAATATATATCGCGATTTCTCATGTCCATCGTCAGAATCGCTGCATTGCCATGAGCCTTGTCATATCCGGGTGCTTGCTCATCATAAAAATCTTGCGTCAGTTTAATAACATCAATATTATCGGAATTGTCGGTCGTAAAAATGATAAAGTCCGTTTCTCTCTCCGCTCCGTACTCATTGGCCATAACGTTCAGCGCATCGGATTCTTCCTCCGTCAGCAGACCCGCTTCATCAAAAATCAGCTGCTTTAGTTCCCCTGGCTCCACGGCCTCTGCACCCGCCGTCATCTGCAAAGGTGAGGCCAGCACCGTAACCAAGAAGAACAGAAAAGACAGGAATGTGAGTCGCACTCGCTTGTTCATCATAAGAAGCCTCCCCCCATCGCCAAGGAAAGCAGTTTTAGCGAGAGGAGCGAAGCGGCAGAGATGCCGCCGAACCATGCCGCCACCTTCGCCTTGCTTATCGGAGGCTTGCCAACGACCTTGCCTGTTTGGCCATTCATGGCAAAGGTATGTTCCAGCCTATTGTAGTCATAGTGAACGACCCATACCGGAAGCAGTGCATAATCCGCCTGAACTAACTTGGTATCAATCTGCTTGTTCGTATAATTTACCGTCGTATACCCTGCCATGGCAGATTGAATATAAGCATCAATATACTGGCTGATTTTCCCTTTAGCGCGGGGGAACAGCTCTTTGTCATCGTAGCTATATTTTTCAGCAATGTACCCTGCGAGATACGGCGTTTTAAAACTTTTTAGCTGATCGTAAGGAAAGGGCTCCAATTTGTCCATCAGCGCGTCATTCATTTTTTCAGACGCATCAATCGGCACCCTGGAGTAATTCAACCGAATTTTGCGATAGACGTCGAAATGCTGGGTTTCTGTGTAATGGTAGTCGCCTCTTGTGTACATTCTCACCTTCGTCGCCTGGCTGTGCACCTCAATTTTGTTGTGCATCTCATAGAGCCAGAAAGGAACATACATCCCGGTTATGCCCTTTATGCGATCCGCTGACATAAATCCGGCCGGGGTCAGCCGACCATTCCTGCACCACTTCTTAAAAGCTTTCTTCGCTTCTTCCTTGCTGATTGCAAAAGGGATGACTTTCGCCGGAGCCAGCCGCCCGGTCAACCGATCACCCAGAACGACCGCTGCGCTGCAAAAGCTGCAGACTGTTGCGGTCGTCTCTGCCTCCGTCATAATGACGGCCCCGCAGCTTTTACAATGATATTCCATGGCCTCATCTGCAGAAAAGGCATTTCTCGTCAGAGGATCGGTAATTTGCTCAATATTATCTTTTTTCCCGCAACTGTGACAAGTCAACATGCCTGTTGTACTGTCAAAAACCATCCCGCTGCCGCAGTTTGCACATTTGTATTCAAGAATCGGCATCTGTTCACCTCGATAGACAATCGTAAACGGATTTCCCGCCCATTGGCGGAGAAGTGGTCGTTTCGCAATGAAACCTTCATTTGAACCATTTAGATCTTTATAACAAAAAACGTTATTATTTCTTGTTTAATTTTGCTTTTATTGCAGCCAATTCATCTTCTGCACTGGCATCTGTCCCTTTCTCCAATTGCGCGAACAGATCATCGAGATCATCCTTCGGCTCTTCCCTAAGCTCGGCTATCGCCATCGCTTCATTATAAGCCTTATTCACCTTCTCTTCCATTGCTCCAAAAACGGAATCCTGGGTGCCCGAAGAGGCAGAGCCGACCGCATTCACTTTTTGCTGCGCTTGAGCGGCTGCCATTTTCCCTTTCAGCTCAACCCGCCGCGCTTCCAGTTTCCCGATATCCGAAACAAGCTTATCTTGCATTTGTTTCATGTGTGCCGCGTTTGAAGCAGCGAGCTCATAAGCGGTTTGAAGCTGATCCCGTTTCGCGGCCTGCGCGGCCTTTTTGTCCAGGAAATTTCTCGCATCCCCGTCGTCGCCGGCTTCCACTGCTTTCTCTGCGTAGCGCTGCAGCTTGTCGATCTCGCCTCTGCAGTCCTCCAACGCTCGTTGCGCCCTTCGCTCGTCTGTCAATAACGCACCCGTTTCCGCCTTAACCTTTCCCAAGTCACTGTACAAGTTTCGCATATAATCATCAATCGCCTTCGCCGGATCTTCTGTCTTATCCAGCCAGGCGTTAACATTGCTTGCCATAATATCTCTAAAGCGCGACAATATTCCCATGACTAACGTCCCTCCTCGAGAAGATTACATCCACTCATATAATACATCAATTGTGGGGAAAAGGATTCATTTTCTGAAATGTGATTTTTTTGAGCCGATAGCGCAACACCCCGAACTTGGCCTAAAAAACAACCCACATCCTTTGCCGCTTGACGCTTTCAGCCTCGAACGGATGCGAAAACGGATAGACGTTAATTGACGGTAATAGGCGTTATTAGATTAATGGACGTTATTTGACGTTAACAAACGTCATCAGACGTTATCAAACATTTTTAGATTAACGGACGTTAGTAGACGTTAAGTGACGTTAACAAACGCTTTTAGATTAACGGGCGTTAACAACGTCATCAGACATTCCACTATTTCGGCGTTTTAGTCGTTTTCCCTAGTTTCGCAGCCAGTAGATCCGTTATTGCCACATCATTTTTTGCTCTAACGCTTGCCACAGCGCTTAAATGGCCTCAAATGACCCCTTTGCAACTCTAACGCTTGTCACAGCGCTTATTCACCCCACGGACGGCTAAAATCGTGCGATTTTCTATAAATAAGGTGGCTCAGTTTCCTTAGAATAATTATGGGGTCGAATTTCCCTAAATAGCGCCGCTCATCAGCGTTAGAATTCCACATGAATTCCACATGGCCCCCTTTGATTTGATCGCGGCACATGGCAACCACTGATTTTTAGACGGAGCTATTCTATCTCTGTTTGTTGTGTTAGCTTTTATGCAACGCTAGGGAAAAATGTCCGCGAAACCTGCCAAAAGCCGCTATTTGTTACAAAAAGGGATTCTTAGTCCGCTCTGTTCCCATCCACTGAGATTCCTCGAGAACCTTTGTTGCGTGATGGCCTGTGCGGCTAATTATCATGACTCCCAACCATGAATGAACAAGAAAAGACGGACACCAATATGATGTCCGCCCCGGTTGTAAAGCATCGGCATACTCGCCAGTATATCATCCTACGTGCTCTGTTCCTGCGTACTCGCAAGTATCTTTCATACGTTCTCTGTTCCTGCGTACTCAACAGTACCTTCCTACGTGCTCTGTTCTTTCGTACTCACAAGTATCTTCCTGCACACTCTGTTCCTGCGTACTCACAAGTATCTTCCCACGTACTCTGTACCCGCATCCTCACAAGTATCTTCCTACGTACTCTGTACCCGCATCCTCACAAGTATCTTCCTACGTACTCTGTACCCGCATCCTCACAAGCATCTTCTCAAGTACTCTGTACCTGTTGTATCCGTACTCTTCATCCGTCCATCCGCTGTGAACTTACATTCGCGCGCAAACAACATTACGAGCGCTCAAGCGTCTGGGCCAGCTCCCGCCGGCGACGCTCGCGCTCCTGCTCCGTCGCTTCCGCATCAAGCTGCAGTCGCTGAACACCCTTGCCCGCGCCGACCTGAATGACGACACCGTAATCACGCAGCGCTCCCGCTGTCGTGACATATTCATTGCGCACATCGCGCAGCACTTCGTCAGCCGGTCGATCCAGCGGATCTCCCCAGCCGCCGCCGCCAGCACGATCAAAGTGCAAAATGCCTCCAGCAGCCATAGGCACATCAAATGCTGTCTCCGGTACGAACAATTCCCGCTCGCCCCCGGCGTCAACGATCACCTGATTGGCAGGACCGTCCTGAGCGCCGCACAGCCCTTTAATCGTATTGCGCACGCCGGCCATCATGACGCTGGTGCGGCTTTCTTCCAGATGCTGAATTTCCACTTCCAGCCCCGGCGACCCGCGCCAGCGACCTGCGCCTGTATAATCCGGCCTGTATTCATGCTTCAGCACTCTGCTCGGATACTGCAGCTCGGTCATTTCAATCGATGGCAAAATAACACCCGTCATGACCGGGGGATACAACCCCCAGCCATCCGTGCCGTAAGCAGCACCCGCTCCACCCGTATAGCCATAGAAATTCAAGTTGACCCATGGACGGCCATCCTCGTATTTGCCATGCGAATAGGCCAGCGGCAGCTTGTGCGCATTGACACCGACACGCTCCGGCGCGCACTTGGACAAAGCCAGCAGCACCGCCTCGGCAATCTCCGCGCCAACGCATGCCGTAGCATGTCCGCATGGGGCCGGCGGCAGCGGATTAACGACGGTGCCTGGCGGAGCCGTCACCTTCACCGGGTTCATGTACCCTTCATTGATGGGAATGTCCTCATCACAGCAGGTCGAGATCGCAACAAAAGCAAACGAAGTCGTATTGGACAGCGGGCTGTTGACAAACCCCGCAACCTGCGGGGAAGAGCCGGTAAAGTCGATACCGAGCTGGTCCCCGTCAACCGTCACGGTCGCTTTGACACGAATATCCCGTCCGCCCTGGAAATCATGATCGGCCAACGTCTCGGCCGTGTAGACACCATCGGGCCACTCGCTTATTTCCGCGCGCACGCGCCGCTCCGTATAGCTGATCCGCTGCTCGATCGCCGTTGTCACCGATTCAGGTCCGTACGTATCCAGCAAATCCTGAATGCGGCCGGCAGCGACCTGACAAGCGCCAATCATCGCGGACAAATCGCCTTCCAGCCAGTGGGCCAGACGGTTGTTGCCCAGAATCATCTGAAATACATCGCGGCGTTTCTCACCGCGCTCATATAATTTGATTGGCGGGATGCGCAGGCCATCCTGCCAAATATCTCGCGAGCGCGGGTTATAGCCGCCAGCGACCGGCCCACCGTTATCCCCCATATGGCTGCGTACGGCAGGCAGCAGCAGCGGCTTGCGCCCGTGAAAGACCGGCGTCACAATCGTCCAGTCCAGACTATGCGAGCCGCCATAGTAAGGATCGTTCACCAGCAGCACATCGCCGGGGTGCAGATCATAGCGAAATGCCTCCATCAGTCGATCAACGGCGCTGACAACCGCATAGAGGTGAAGCGTACAGCCTGGCGCCTGGGCAACAAGCCTTGAAGTATTCCCGGGCAGGTCGAAGATGCCGGTCGTAAAATCATGCGCTTCATTGAACAGCGGCGAACGGGCCGTCCGCGTCACGACAGCGCTCATCTCCTGCGCAATAGCGTCCAGCGTGCCGCCCACAACCTGTGTCAATATGGCATTGCCTGCATCAGTTGTCATGTCCTTCGCCCTCCTCTGCTTTGGCCTCTCCCGCATAATGCAGCCGGATTCGGTCACCGCTGGTCAGAACAGGACCGCCAGACGCATCTTCCTGTTCCTCCTGTACGCCTTGTTGCCCGTCCTGCATGTTATCGGTACCGCCGTCTTCCTGCTGCTTCACCGAGCTTCCGCTGTCAATCAACACACTGTCTTCCCCATAAGGAAAGGCTTGGTACTCCCACTTGCCTTGAAGAATGTGCAACTCCACCTGCATCGAGCCGTCCGTCTGCCGCTCCCGCCGTTCCAGACGAAAGCCGTAACCTGATTCCAGTTCCTCCGCAGACAACAATCGTCCCGCGCCGAACAGTGCAGAAGGCCCCCAGCCGCCATGCACCTGGGCAAATCCCGGCTCGATGCGCAGCGGCGTCACCTTGGCTGATCCGACAGGCTGATACAGCATGGCCCACGGACCGCCCCCATGGATGGCCGGGTGCGGCTCGCCAGCTTCGCCGCGGTTGGCCGATTCGTCCGCCGACCGCAGCGCCTGCGTGACCGCCGCCGCAATCGCATGCGCCGTCACATGGCCGCTCAGCGCGGTGGCCGCCGGGAATTGCGGCGACACGAGCGAGCCTTGCGGCAGCTTGAATGCCAGCGCTGCCAGCAGCCCCTCATTGAGCGGCAGCTCGTCGAGACCGCCTGCCAGCGCGGACGCGGCAGCAATCGATTGCGTCATTGCCGCCGTGCAATTGTAAGGCGCGGCAAGCTGCGCGTCCGTGCCGGCGAAGTCGAGCACGAGCTGCTCGCCAGCCCATGCGGCAGTGACGGCGATTTGCGCGCCGCCGCAAGCAGCAGGCAGCGCAGCTGTGCCTTGCCGGCCGCCCGCAGCTGCCCCATGCCGCGGCAGGAAGCGCTTCGCTTCCGCTTCCGTGTGGGCGATCATGGCATCCGCCGCCTGTCCGACGGCGGTCTGCCCGTATTGCCCCAGCAGCTCCAGCAGCGACCGCTGCATTTCCTGACAGCAGGCATGCATCGCGGCAAGGTCAGCGCCCAGCCATTCCGCGGTCCGGCTGTTGGTCATCAGGAAGCGGAAGACATCGCGCTGCAATTTCCCGCCGACATACAGCTTGACCGGCGTCAATCGCATGCTCTCCTGCCATTGCTCATGGGCCAGCGGGTGGAAGCCGCCGGGAATTTCCCCGCCCAGATCGCTCATCTGCGCGCGGATCGCCGGAAACAGCATCAACTCGCCCTCGACAAACAGCGGCATTGCCATCGTCAGCGTCTGTCCGCGCGTCCCGCCTCCATAAGCATCCGCCGTGATAATAACGTCGCCCTCCGCGATGTCATAAGCGAAGAAGTCCAGCGCGCTGCGCACGCTCTCCCGCAAGGCATACAGGTGCTCCACCTCAAACTGGATCTGGTGCGCAAGCCGCACATCCGGTGTTAATACCGCCACTGCGAATCGGCGGCTCTCCGCAATGAGCGGCGATCTGGCAATACGCTGCATCCGCTCGCCGGCATGCAGATTAATCGCTGCCAGCTTCCCATAAATAATCTGTTCACGGATACGTCCGGCGGCTTCGTTGGAACCGGACCGATTCGCGCCTGCTCCAATCGGGTCTGCTGCGCCGGGTGCACCGTTCCGGCCGCTCATAGCGTTCCCCCCGTCCTGCCCGTCCGCTCCCTGCGCACCTCAATCGTGCAGTTGCCCAGCGCGTCAATCAAGGCTTCATGTCCAGGATAAATAATGATGGTCGTACCCCACTGCTCAACAACGGCCGGACCCACGATCATATTGCCAGGCTTCAACTGGTCGCCATTGTAGACCGCCGCCTGAACGGCAGTCGGACCAAAATGCACCGTTCGCGCGCCTGTGTAAGCTGCAGCCGGGTCTTCCTCGGCAAACGGTTCCTCATTGAGCGCAATTCGCTCACGCAGACCGAGCAAATCCAGTCGCAGGTTCAAAATCTCCACACGCTGCGCCGTATCCTTATGTGCAAACAGCCGCTCATGCAGCTCATGGAACTGTCCGATGGCCGCCTCCAGATTCAGTGCGGTAACCCGTCTTGTCCGTGTTCGAAGCGGCACCGTCACCTCATGCACTTCACCTTCATAGCGCATATCGACATAACGTCTGGCCTCCAGCTGGCGAACCGCTTTGCCCCCGCCCAGCTTCTCCTTGGCGGCCTGCTCCATCTCGTCGAACTTGGCATTGACCGACTCCAAATCCAGCTGATCCGCCCGTTCAAAGCGGGTGCGCATTTCCGTCACCTTCAAGTTGGCCGATACATCGCCCAGCGCGCACAGCACCGGAGCGAACTTGGGCACAATGATCGTCTCAATGCCGAGATCCTCCGCTTGGCGTCCGGCATGAATCGCTCCCGCTCCCCCCGCGGCAAGCAGGGCAAACCGGCGCGGATCATATCCGCGCTGCGTCGTAACGAACCGGATCGCATTGGACAAATTGTTGTTCACAATTTCCGAGATGGCCAGCGCCGCTTCGACCGGCGTAATCCCTAACGGCTCTGCGACATGAACGGAGATCGCCCGCTCTGCCGCTTCGCGGTCCAGCTTCATTTCCCCGCCCAGGAAATGATCAGGATTCAAATACCCGAGCAGCAGATTGGCGTCCGTGACCGTCGGCTCCGTACCGCCGCGGCCATAACAGGCCGGGCCGGGATTGGAACCCGCGCTGCGCGGACCAACCTGGAGCAAACCGCCCTTGTCTACCCACGCAATGCTGCCTCCCCCAGCGCCGATGGTGTGAATATCCATCGTCGGCAGCGCCACCCGATAGCGGCTGATCCAGCTTTCGGTGGTAAGCGGCGATTGCAGGTCCTCTACCACGGACACATCGTAGCTTGTACCGCCCATGTCAACCACAATCAGGTCTTTGAAACCTACGCGCTCGCCGATATAAGCCGCTGCAGTCACCCCGCCTGCGGGTCCTGACAGCAGGCAGCCTGCGGCCAGCTTGCCGCTCTGCACGATGTTTTGCACGCCGCCGTTGGACTGCATCACATACAGTTCTCCATCGAATCCCTCCTCCGCAAGGGAACGGTTCAACCGATCCAGATAACGCTGCAATGCCGGCCCTGTATAAGCATTAACGACGGTCGTACTGACCCGCTCAAACTCGCGGATTTGCGGCAGCACATCGCTCGACAACGATATGAACAAGTGCGGCGCTTCCTCTGTAATCAGTTCACGCACACGCTGCTCATGCACCGGATTCAGGAAGCTGAACAGGAAGCAGACGGCAACGGCTTCGATTCCTTCATCGACAAGCTGCCGCACAGCTTGCCGCACCGCATCCTCATCCAGCTCGCGAATGACGTTCCCAGCAGCGTCCAGCCGCTCCGGCACGCCAAGGCGCAGATGCCGCGGAACAATCGGGTGCGGCGGCTGCAGCCGGGGCGAGAACACACTCTCTTTGTAGGCGCGCCGAAACTCCAACTCGTCACGGAAACCTTCGGTAGTAATCAGTCCGGTTTTCGCGCCGGAGTATTCCAGCAGCGTATTAGTTGCCACGGTCGTGCCGTGAACAATAATCGGGGATTGCTCAAGCAGCTGCCCGAGCGATAAACCAAGCTGGCCCGCCAGCTTGGCAATGCCGTTCATCACCCCTTCTGAAGGATCGGGTGTTGATGGTGTTTTGGTTGATTCCAATTGTCCGTCATTGCCCAGCGCCACCAAATCCGTAAACGTGCCGCCGACATCGATGCCAAGGCGCCATGCTTCTGTCTCGTTCCGGGCTTGTAGATTCATATCGTGTGCTCCCTCCCAATCAGGCCATAATCACTTCAGTTTGCACGTTTTCCTTTTGCCATCTTTCCCTTAAAACCCATTCTCATCCTCCGTGCTTTTGCCAAAACCGCTCGGCAGGTTGAGCTTGTCAAAAATCCATGAAATGATGAAATAACCGACGAAAGCGATGACTGTCGCATTAATAGCTCCGATGCCAAAGTTCAGTTGTGAAGCAAGGAATCCAGATCCGACGACCGTCACGAGCGCAACGACATTGAGCTTGACGTACTCCGTTCCTGGACCAAACTGATACCCCCGCTTGCGAATAAGCGGCGCAACCAGAAAGTGGTCAGCAATCATGACGCCAGCAATCGGAGGCACATAGGTGCCGAGAATATTTAAAAACGGCACGAACTTGTCCTGAATTCCGGCAACTGCAATAAGAATGCCAACTACGCCCATTACGAGCACCAGCACAAATTTCGGCAGCTTGATTACATTGCGCAGTCCAAGCGCGCCCGTGTACAGATTGCTGTCATTTGTCGTCCATTGTGCAAAGACCAGAATAAGAAATGCCAGAAAACCAAGACCAATTTGCGCCATTGCTGCAGGAATATTAGGTGTAGATCCCATCCCCGGCACTTGCGCTGCAAAAGACATCGCCGCGCCGCCGACAATCGCGAATACACCGCCCAAGAAATAACCGAGCGAAGCGCCAGATCCTCCCTTAAGCGGCGTCTTGCCATAACGGGTAACATCCGGAAACACTACCGCCCCTAACGCCGCATTGCCCACGACCATCGTAATGCCGGCAAATAGACTAATGCTTTCTCCAAGCGGCTGCGATTGCACCAGCGCTTCGAAGCTGCCTGCATAATTGACAGAGGCAATAAAACCCCATACAGAAAGCAGCACAATAAGCGGCACTGCGATGTAGCTAATGCTTGCCAGACCGCGATAACCGATAAAAGCCGTCGAAATCATCAGCAGACCGCCCCAAATCATCGCCACTGTGCGATCGGCAAACCATTGGTCAGGAAACATCTGCTCGATCGTCAAGCCGAAAAAGGCGATTTGCCAGGCAAACCAGCCAATACCAAGCGTCAGGGAAAGCACCAATCCAAACAAACTGGCTCCGCTGCGGCCAAAGGCCACTCTCGCCAGCACGGTCGTGGATACGCCGTATTTGGCCCCCATCCACCCTTGAAAAAATCCATAGATCGCCAAAATCAACATACCTGATACAGCGGCCAGCACAGCTTGTCCAAAGTTCAACCCGGCTGCAAGCGCTCCGCCTGTAAACAAGGTCGATAAGGAAATAATCCAGGCACAACTTGTAATCGATACATTTAAAAATGACTTGCGCTGATCAGCAGGCACTGCCACGATCGAATAGTCCTCTACACCCGCTTGATGTTGTGAATCCAACCCTGCCTGAGAAGAAGTTGACATCTGTACACACGCTCCCTGTTTTGAATAGGTTCGCTTTTCAAGCTGCAGCAATGACCGTGATCAGCCCGCCCACACTAGAAGTTGCAACCTAGATAATGTTGTATGAAATCTCGCTGCCTCGTTTATACGTATTGCCAATTGTACAAATCATTGAAGCATGCTTCAGCAGCTTTTCCTGGTATTCGCTATTCAAGTAGGAAGGCAGCGACACCTCTACCTGAAAATGCTCCACCCGGGAAGCACCGGCTTCGGCCTTGCGGGATTGCAGCAGCACTTCCATCTCTTCCGCTTCTAGATCATCCCGCTTCATTATCGCCTGGAGGGATTTCGCCACGCACAGCGCCAATGCGCCTTCCATCATCTCCAGCGGCGACCAGCCTGCGGCGGCTTCTGAAGCCCATTCCTCTTCGCGCCCGTTCCATACCCGAAACGTACCGTCGTCCAAAGTCACCTTAATCATTACTCATTCCTCCTGTATGTTAGGTCGGACAGTATCTCCAACGATTACATGCCGAGCAAGCCAAAAAACTCAAATCTCGCCGTTTCCTGCGCCAATGCCTCCGGTGTCTTATCCTGTATCGTTGACTGGGGGTGAATTGGGCCAAACAGCCATCGTGAGATGACCCCCTCGATCAAACTCATCAGCAAGGCGGATCTGGCATCAAGGTCCATCGACTCAGGCAGCATGCCCAGTTCGATTGCCCTGCTCATATTCCGGCGAAATGCATCCTCCATCGCAATGCGTGTTTCGTAGGCTGCCTGCCGAATCGCATCGTCGCCCCCGCCTCCTGTAAATAGTATTTCCATTAAATAGGGATTCTCTCGGGAAAAACGAAAAATTCCCTCCAATAACTTGGCCGAAGCCTGCACCATGTCAGGCACCGTGCCTTCCTGCTTGCGATATCCCTGCTGGATGACAGCCAGCAGCTGCTCCTTGCCCGCCTGAATGATCTCCAGTGCAACAGCTTCCTTGCTCTTGAAATGCCAGTAAAAGGTGCCTTGCGATACGCCAGCCTGCTTCACAATATCGGAAATTTTCGTCTGGCGATATCCGTGACGAGCAAAATATTCAGCAGCAATTTTGAGCAGCAACTCTTTGGTATCCTGCGCGCCAGAAGAACCAGACACGTCTTCTTTATCTCCCTTAATTCCTCTCACCCCTCCCAATTGACTGGTCAGTCAGTCGGCTTTTTTTAAATCATATCGGTTAACTATGGATTTGTCAATGCACAAAAAGGAGGCAATCAGGAAGGCCCCCTCGAGACGAGGGTCCCTCCATTGCCTCAATTGCTAATACTGATTGCGTTCGGTTCGAAAACTCAAGGAAACGGCACCGAAGAGATCTACGCGTTCAAATGATTTTGAAGAAAGTCTGCTGCCTCTTCATGCTCCGGTTCCAGCTTCAACGCCCGTTGGACATATTCCACTGCAGCCGCTTCATTCCCAAGCTCATCATGGCAAACCGCCAGACTATACAGCACTGCTATGTCCGGCTCATCACTACTGGCTATCAAGGACCGTTCCAGCATGGTCAACGCTTCCTCAAAGCTGTTCATCTCGAACAGCAGCAGCCCGCAGTCGAGCGCCAGATTATAGCCGCCCTCCAGGAAAAAATGATCTGTCCACATGATTTGTATGCCTCTTTGGATATCCGCCATTTCCTCGTCATTGCTCGATGGCAGCAGGCTCGATATCCGTTCAGCGCTTTGGATGAAAAACTCTGCATCATATCCGCCCAAGCGCCAGAAGGCCAAAATTTGCGCCAGCTCTATGGAATCCAGATGCTTGTCCACCCATTCCTTCATGCTGAAAAAATCATCCGGGCCGAAGCGATCCACAAACCGGCGGTAAGCCAGGCGGGTGTTCGCATAGCTGTCAGGGGTCTGGAGCATGAGAATACAGCCTACATTCAGATTTCGATAGTGATGCCCGGTAAATTGAGACAACGCTCCCTTTTGCTCAAAAACATATTTGATGGCATGATAATTGGCCGTTAGCGAAATGCAGCCATGATGCACGAACTGGGGCGGCTCGGCAAACTCCCAGTTTTCCATCAGATGGTCGCCTTTATCTGCAGTGAGGAGCAGAAAGCCCTCCCGGGACAGCCGACCAAGCCGTTCCAGACAGGTTAATCCAGCTGCGGGAAACAGGATGTGGGAATCTTCAAGCTTCTCCTGATAGAGCGTGATAAGCTCATGATAGGCATACGTCTCCTGTTCATACTCGGCAGCTCGCCGATAGTGATACTCAAGGGTGATCTGTTTTAGCCTATCGGACGGATTAATGGCGTCTTCATCAGCGGGGAACGCTAGCGATACCTCACACTCAAAGATTTTACCTTCACCTACATAGATCAATTCCTGCGGGATGCTGTCAAAGAAATAATTGGCGATCAACAACAACGGCTGCTGCAAATCCCCCGGCCTTATGATCGTTCCCGATTGTGTCAATTGCAGTTCTGTATCCTGAACCGCGTCAAAACGGGCAAAATCGAGGACACCTTGCTCTACAAAGGAAAGCAGACCTTCATGACGCTGCCAGGCGGCAACATTTTTGAGGGGCAGATCGCTTAATACGTAACGAAATGGCGGAAGTGCAATACCAGCGTAATCACGTAATTCGCACAATTGGGTAAGCACATGATAGGCCAACCGACCCGTGCCCGCCCCCAGTTCAAGAATAGTGACCGGCTCTGAAATATAGCCTTGTCCTGCCCGGTCTTGAAGGAATCCGAAGATCATTTCTGCATAGGCCGTTGCAATCATGGGATTGCTCGTAATATACTGCGGAACCTGGTCATTATCCCATGCGTTGATTCCCTTCTCTTCGAAATAAGCCCGCTGCAATTCCCAAATCGGCGCTTCACTGAAGCGGTAACGCTGTTGTTTCTGACTTGTCATTTATTATGTACCTGCTCTCTATGGCATCTTTTTTTATTGAGGAAACAAAAAGAACAATTGTTATATTATACATCAACCGGTCATGTGTAGGGTCAACAATTCTCATAAAAAAGAGACAGTCGCAAGACTGCCCCCCTTGAACTCATATCAAATTGATCGACAGGCTTGAAGCTTATTATCTGGCGCGTTCCTTTTCACTTACATCGTTAAAGAACTTAAACGCGTATATTGCGCAAATTCCAACGATGACATAAATAATGCGGGACAAAGCTGCGTCCTGGCCACCGAAAATACCAGCCACCAGATCGTATTTGAAGAGACCCACAAGAAGCCAGTTAAGACCTCCCACGATCAATAAAGCAAGCGCTACAATATTTAAAGTCTTCATTACGACAACAGCTCCTCAAAAATCAATTTGTTTCTAATAACATCTCCATCTTAAACAATTATTATTACGGATTTCCCAATTTACGCTCAGAAAAAATAAAGATGATCGCCGCGGCATTGCAAACGAATTGTTTGCTGGTTAAGCTGCCATAAATAGGCTTCACTATGATCTGTAGCAAAGTTTACATTATGTAATTATTTCCTGTTTGAATTAATCATCCATTAACAAACGAAATATATACTATACGTAAACAAGCAAACAATACATTTCTAAGAGAAAGGAAATCAGACGATGGGTATTCATACGTATTTTCAATCGTTAACTGATTTAGAGCGAATTATTCGCTGCCCTGGTAAATTCAAGT
Source organism: Paenibacillaceae bacterium (assembly GCA_004134985.1). Taxonomy (GTDB): domain Bacteria; phylum Bacillota; class Bacilli; order Paenibacillales; family Paenibacillaceae; genus Paenibacillus_D. The sequence continues at coordinate 112,839 of REGQ01000010.1, forward strand.
TTCAGGAGCATAGCGTATCCGCGCATTCCTGGAAGGTCGTTCAATATGCCAAAACATTAGCAGATATTGAAGAAAGCAAGGGTGTTACAGTAGATTGGAAAAAACTATACAATATAACAAGCAGTCACGATTACGGCGAAATTTTTATTGGAGATATTAAAACGCCTGTAAAGCATTATTCCTTAGAACTGCGCGCCATGCTGCAACAAGTAGAGGAAGGAATGGTCGCTCACTTCATAAATGATCAAATTCCAGAGGAGTTCAAAACGATCTTTCGTGGCCAACTGCGCGAAGGCAAAGATGATTCGGTAGAAGGTCAAATTTTAGAAGTGGCTGACAAACTGGACCAGATCTATGAAGCTTTTTCAGAGCTGCAGCGAGGAAACACAGAGAAGGAATTTATTGTCATGTATCGGAATGCCCTCATTAAAATTAAAGGCATCAAGCTCCATTGCGTCGATTATTTCTTGCAGCATATTTTACCTGATATGGTGAAGGAAGGTTCAAGATCTCCTATTGATATTGGCAAAATTACGGATGAAGCGTTAGCCTCTGCCGACAAGCAACGCAATCGCAATGAGTCGTTGGACATCGACAGCCATTCACCCGCTTTTAGCTCCTGAACAATACACTTCCGTATCGTACCTGTTTACTTTTGAAAGCATATATGTTACCTTATTTCTACGCATATAGAAATAACTTTGACTGGAAAAAGGTGAACTTACAATGTTGGAAGAGCATCCGGACGTACGTCAAGCTGTTAAAGTATACAAGGCGCTAGGGGAACCCACTCGAATCAAAATCGCTCTGCTTCTTACGGAGGAGAAAAATTTGTGCTGTTCCGATATCGGGGCTAAGCTGGAATCTGTAGCTGGTTCTACGCTTTCTCATCACTTAAAGCAATTGACGGAATGCGGGCTGCTTGATCTCCGCAAAGACGGCACGTATATCTACTACAGTGTAAACCGCGAGATGGCGCATAAGTACGCGCCTTATTTGTTGGGGTAAAATTTTTTTCGTCATTATTTCTATATTTTTAGAAATATAAATATTAGAATTACGAGAGGAGCTTTATTGGTATGTCGAACGCTTGGAAAATTTATATGCTGGCCATAATCAGCTTTCTAGTAGGGACGTCCGAGTTTATTATTGCAGGCATTTTGGATAAGGTGGCTGCAGACGTTGGCGTCTCGTTGTCAGCCGCAGGGCAGCTGATTACCGTTTTTTCGCTAGCTTATGCATTCGGCACCCCGATCCTCATGGCTGTCACAGCACGTATGGAAAGACGGCGGCTGCTGATTTATGCGCTTGGTGTTTTTGCGGTAGGCAATTTGATTGCCGTCGCCTTGCCGGGCTTTACATTTTTAATCGCCTCGCGAATCGTGCTTGCGCTTAGCACTGGCGTGTTTGTCGTTACCGCATTGACAGTTGCCGCCAAGCTCGCAGCACCAGGCAAACAAGGCAGTGCGATTGCAACGCTCGTTATGGGCTTTAGCACTTCCTTGATCATTGGCGTGCCACTCGGCAGGGTAGCGGCTTCTGCGTACGATTGGAAGCTGACCTTCGGGGTGATAGGCCTGCTTGGGCTATTGGCCATCTTCATCATTTTAGTAACGATTCCTAAATCCGATGGAGAGGAGCCTGTACCCATTCGCAAGCAGCTTGCCCTGTTTAAGCAGCCAAAAATAACGATCGCTTTAGCCGTTACCTTCATGTGGATCGGCGGGTACTCCATCGTGTACACCTATATTTCGCCCTACTTGCTTACCGTCACCAAGTTAAGCGAACAAGGCGTGAGCATCGGTCTATTCGCCTTTGGCATCGCCAGCTTGTTCGGCTCCAAATTCGGGGGCTTCAGTACCGATAAATGGGGAGCGCCTCGTACGCTGGTGATCGGAATGCTGTTTCATACCGTTGCGCTTGTACTGCTTTCAATAGCAGGGCATTCGCCGTTCATCGTATTCCCGCTGCTCATGCTATGGGCGTTCACAGCCTGGTCATCCGGCCCAACGCAGCAGTATCATTTAATGACGCTGGCTCCTGAGGCTTCCGGCATCATGCTGAGTCTGAACAGTTCTGTACTGCAGCTTGGTATGGCGGCCGGTGCCGGACTTGGCGGAGTGGTTGTACAGCAAGTATCGCTTACCTCCATCAGTTGGATCGGAGCGGCTGGTGTGATCCTTGCCGCTTCAACAGCCACCGCCTTCTTCGGCATATCCCATCAGCGGGCTCGCCGGGAAGCAATAAAGTTAGTCAAATCTAGTGCGTAACACCAAGCTGCTTGGCTGTTCCTCTGAACGGCGGAGTCGATAAAAACAGGCGCCTTTACTCCCGAATAGGGAGAATAGGCGCCTGTTTTTGAGTTCGGAACTGTTAAAGCCGCAGATACTGTCAGGCAGATTAAGCAGTACCTTCCCGAAGGAAACAGCCAAAGCCTATTTAGAGCCCTGCAGGGCGTTTGACTAGACCAGGCTAATGCAATTGAATATGTTGTTATTACTTATCATTTTAAGGGTTTCCAAAAGAAACGCGGGGAGGAGATCACACTGGCTATCCGCTACAGTATCGTTATTCCAACCTACAACCGAGTCCATCAGTTGTTGCTCACACTCGCTTCATTTGAAACACAAACCTATCCGAAGCAGCTATATGAAGTGATTATAGCTGATGACGGTTCTACAGATGGAACGAAGGAAATGGTTGAAGATTTCCAGGCATCCTATCCTCTAATCTATATCTCCCATGAGGAACAACGCGGCCGGTCTGCCATTCGAAATTTAGGTGTCAGTCGTGCGACAGGACGATACATCATCTTCTGCGATGCTGACTTTTTAGTGTTGCCTGAATTCCTTGCTATTGTAAGCCGCTATCACCGCAAATACCCGAGGGCCGTACTTTCAGGCATCCCTTACTCGTGGGATGACGCTTATACCCATTATTATCCTGACTTTTCAGCCGAGGAAAAAGAACATTGCCGTCAAACACTTGCACAATCCAACGTATGGAATCCTGATCTTGAAGCAGCAACCGAAATCATCCCCCTCCTAACCCCAGAAGATGTCCTTCATCAATCGGAGGCTTTGTCAAAACTCATTTTCTCTTCAAGGGTGCCTCCAAATACGAGAAAGGAATTTGCCAAAAAGGATATCGCTCCCTGGATGTTACTAGTTACTCGCTGTGTTTCAATCAGACGCAGCCATTTCACTCGTATTGGAGGCTTTAATGAACAGTTTGTCCTCTATGGACTCGAAGACTGGGACCTTGGCTACAGGCTCCACCGTTTGAAAATCCCTTTTTACTCGATCAAAGAGATCGTCGGGTATCATCAGGAACATCCAACCCACTTTAGAGGAAATGTTTTCAATACCGATAACCTAAAGATCATGTATAAAGCATACGGATTCAATGACTCCTCTTTGAATTTGTTCGCCCTTATACCTCCATCAGAGAATTTAGAGAAATATAAATATACGTTGCGGGTATTACGTCGGGGTATCCGATCCAAGGCAACACGTTCATCAGCGCTGCTGCTGAGAAGAACACTACGAATTGCAGCCAGGCGGTTCTATAAACAAAACAATACCCTCGCCTACAAGCGATCATTACGATGGATAAAAAGGAAGGCAAAGGGTAGAAAAAGTCGAGTCGCTCGCGTTTTACGGGGCATGGTGCTGAAAACGGAAAAATTGGTAAAGTAAGACAACAACTCGAATAGGAGGCTGCTGAGTGGCGGCCTCTTCGCCTTCGGCATCGCCAGCTTGCTCGGCTCCAAATTCGGGGGCTACAGCACAGACTGCCTTCTTCGGCATATCCCATCAGCGGGCTCGCCGGGAGGAAGTAGCGTTAGTGAAAACAACGGCATAAAACCAAGCTGCTTGTGTATCTAAAGCGTAGCAAACCCCTGTCTGCGTGAGGACAGGGGTTAATTGGGGCTCAAAACCAAAATCAGTGCTTGACGACTGCGAGAAAGGCAGCGAAGGGTTGCAGGGATGTTGGAAAAACGAAGTGGTCGCTTTTTAAAGCCGGATTTCAACCTTTTAAAAATTAGCATAAGAAATCCGGCTTTGAATGGCGATTGAAAACACCCTGCGAACCCGCAGCAGTACATCCGAGTCTCGTCAAGCACTGATTTTTAGGTAGAGCCTTAATTGGTGGGGCAAACTGCATCTGGCAAAATCCGCTTCGGTCATTCAACGTTTTATCAATGGGTTAATCTCCCAACCATCATGCTCCAACTTTTATAGTCGTGAATCGCCATCCCAGCATAACTGGCATATGGAGAAAAATGTTGATGAGCAGTTTGCAGCTCTTGTTCCATGAAGTCGACACTTTTGGAATAAAACGATGTGCGATCGCTTTCTGTATTTTTGGCGGTTTCCACTGCAACGATCACCTGCTTGTTAAGCAAAGTGGCTTCTCGCAACATGGCTTTGGCATTGTCGATGATCCCGTTTTTCCCTAATGCATGATTGCGATAATTCATAATCACAAGACCGTCGAACTTCTCGAGCATCCACGCACTCAAGCTATAACTGGTACCGGGTACTTTAAAATTGTTCAGCCAATAAGGAACATCCAATGTAATCTTCAAGCCGCTTCCCTTAGCCTCCGCTTCAATAAATCTTAAATTATGTATCCATTGTTCAAGCACTGTCGTAGGATTGGTCTTCCATTCGGCGAGGAGATAGGGCTCAATATCAAAATGAAAGCCATCAAAGCGTTCATTGCTAGTGGCGGACGCATTGTATTGCAGCACCCAGTCCATAAACTTCTGAATAGGCTCCTGATTCGCCTTAAGCCCCCATTCGGGACGTCCCGCCAGCGCCTCCACGCTAATTTGTTTTTCTTTGGCGCTGCGAACGAAATCTTGATACACTTTAGGCGCAAGATCCCGATTGATATGAAGGTAGATGGCATTCACATCATGCTTGCTAGCGAAGCTTAGTATTTCCTCCTGCTCCTGTTCGATGATGCTGCTATCCCAAATCCACGTTCCTTTCGGAATTTTCGGTGAAGTTGTTATGATGACCGGATCGCGCTTCCCGATCCACTCTACCTGAACCTGGAAGATTTCGCCCATCGACCGCAGCGGGAGCATCATTCGGTTGTTTTTGATCACCGCCGGCGTATCTAATAATACAGACTTCCCATTCACTTGCGCAGCGTTCTCGCCTGCGATGAAGAGGATCGTTTTATCCTGATACAAGACTGTCAATTGCTTCAGCTTCCGCTCCCATGTCATATCGGCCCCCAGCATCTCAGAGACAAATCTTGCCGGTACCATCGTACGGTGGGATGTGCGATCAACATAGGGAGATTCATCCGGAAAGGCCACTTTCTCTCCGTCCACGATAAGCTTAACTTCAGTGGCAGCAAGCACAGCAGGCAGAAAGATCGCCGCACTTAGCGCAATAAGCAACATACAGCATAGCCATTTTTTCATATTCTACCACCTCAGGGTAAAGTAAAAAGCCACCGTCATTGGCGGTCCCGATTTCTCCGTCAATTCGAGTGGCTGATGACAACTAATCTTTTAGACTCTTCCAATATTCATAAGAGTGAACGGCGACGCCATTATACGAAGCGTAGGACGACAATAGCTTGGGCAGCTTGCCTAGCTCCTTTTCCATATAGCCTTTTCCTTCTTCGTAGAAGGTGACGAAATTCCCTTCATTACTCTTCTTTGTTTCCACGGCGATCAACACCTGCTTGCCTAATTCATCCGCTGCGGTCATTACCGGAGGCACAATGGTGGAAATACTGTTCGATCCCTCTGCGCGATCCCTGTATGCCATGACGGTTACGACATCGTGCTTGGAGATGAGCCATTTGCTGAGCGAAATGTTGGGGTTATTGGGGATAGGCGTCTTGTCCAGCCAGAAAGGAATGTCGCAAGTCACCTGCAGCGTTGAGTTGCGCTTGATGTAACCCACATAAGCTTCAACATTCCCCATCCACTGTTTGATGACATCCTCCTTCTGATTGCCCTTCCATGCAGCAAGCGTATACGGCTCAATATCAAGATGAATGCCACTTATGGTTTCCTTGCTCGTGACGGTCTGGTTATACTTGATCACCCAATCCGCCAAGTCGATAATCTGCTGCCGGTTTTCCTTCAAGCCCCAGCTTGCTTTGCCGCCCAGCGCTTCAATTTCAATTCCTGCGGCGCGTGCCCTTTTGATGAAGGGCTGATAATATTCGGCTTTCTTGGTTGGATCGATCTTCAGATACAGCAGGTTCACGCCTTGCTCCTTCGCAAATGATAAGATTTGATCCGACTCGGTGACAATCAAAGAGGAATGCCAGAGCCAGGTCCCTCTCCTCGGAGCATCCTGAGAAGAAAATCCAGTCAAAATAGCGGTTAGAAGCAAAATCATGCACACTGCCGAAAGCTGTAAATACTTGATGTCATTCTCCTCCAATCGATTCTTCCAGTATTCACCTCATCTTATCGCGCCCTTTCAATCAGATCAATAGTTCGGTCAAACCAAATTGAATGCCAATTCATCCTTAACGACGCCAACAATAAAATCTACAAAGTCGGCAAGTTCTTGCTCATTTGGGCCTTCGGCCATAACGCGCACAATGGATTCGGTGCCCGAAGGTCGCACTAGCACTCTTCCGTTGCCGCCCATCCTATGCTCTACAGAGCGGATGGCATCTTCGATTTTTTCATTCCCGGCCAGCCTGGACTTGTCGGCTACTTGAACATTCACCAGAAGCTGTGGGTACTTGGTCATGCCCCCGGCAAGCTCGCTTAGCGGCTCGGATAGGGACTTCATCACATCCATCAGTTGGATCGCGCACAGCATACCGTCGCCAGTCGTATTATAGTCCAAGAGGACGATATGACCTGACTGCTCCCCGCCCAGATTATATCCGCCTTGCACCATTTCCTCCAATACATAACGGTCGCCGACTTTGGTTTGTCTGGCCTCTACGCCGCTCTTCTCAAGCGCTTTATAGAAGCCCAGGTTGCTCATCACAGTGGAAACGACGGTATTGTTGCGCAAGCCGCCATTATTCTTCATGAACTCGGCAAGGATAAAGAGGATATGATCCCCGTCAACGATCGCGCCCTTCTCATCAATTGCAATGAGCCGATCCGCATCCCCGTCAAAGGAAAGTCCCAAATGCGCCCGATGTTCCACAACAGCCTGCTGTACCGCCTCGGGGTGCGTAGATCCGCATTCCTTGTTAATGTTCAGTCCGTCGGGCTGATGCGCCAGTACAATCGTCTCCGCGCCCAAATCGCGAAGTAGCTGGGGAGCGAGCGCCGAAACCGCCCCATTGGCACAATCGACAACCACTTTGAGCCCTTCGAACCGCTGCTTAACTGTAGATTTTAAATAAGAGAGATAGGCTTGTCCGCCTTCGAGATCATCCCGCACTGTACCCACATCGGCACCAATCGGGCGAGGAATCGAATCGTCATCGGTATCGAGCAGTGCTTCAATCTCCGCTTCAATCTCATCCGACAGCTTAAAGCCATCGCCTCCAAAAAATTTAATCCCGTTATCCTCTACAGGATTATGAGAAGCAGAGATCATTACCCCTGCATCCGCTCCCCTTAGCTTCGTCAAATAAGCTACGCCTGGCGTAGAGATGACTCCTACCCGCTTCACATCTGCACCGATGGACAGCAGGCCCGCAACCAGAGCCGCCTCCAGCATTTTTCCTGAAATGCGGGTATCCCGGCCTATGACCACTTTCGGGCGCCCGCCCTGCTTATTGCGTGTCAACACATAGCCGCCTGCTCGGCCTAATCGAAATACTAATTCAGGGCTTAGCTGCGCATTGGCTACACCGCGTACGCCATCCGTTCCAAAATATTTTCCCATACGTATCGTCCCCTCCCTGAGCTATTGCGTAAGTTCTTTCCAGCTTTTATAGTCATGGATGGAAAATCCCGCATATCCGATATGCCACCGCAAGACAAAATGGCTTAGCTGCATTTGCTGATGCAAGCTGCCCACACTCTGCCCAAAAAAGGTGACATGCTCCCCTTCATTCGTAGGGGCGGTCTCCAAACCGATAATAACCGGCTTTCCCGCTAGCGTTCCTTCTCTGATCATTGGCAGGGCATTGGTAACAATTCCGTTGTCGCCAATGGCGAAATTCCGGTAGTTCATGAGTACCACCCGGTCAAACTGCTCGATCATCCAGGCACCCGCATTCCCATTATCGCCTACATCAATCTTATGAAGCCAAAAAGGAAGATCGGCCGATACCCGCAAGTCGGAGCCCTGCTTCACCTGTTTGACCAAATATTCTACATTCTCCATCCATTGGCGCATGACATCGTCACGATCCGCTTCCCATTCCTTCAGCAAATACGGTTCAATATCGACATGAATGCCGTCAAATGCGGCCCGCTCGCCCATAGTGCGCTGATAGTCTTCAATCCATGCGACAAAAGATTCGACTTCCTGCTGGTGACGGGCGAGTCCCCAGGTCGGATCTCCTCCCAGTGCCTCGACTTCAATACCTAGGCCGTGCGCTTCCTCAACAAAGGCGCGGTACGGTTCAAAGTCGCTTGATTTGCGGTCGATATGCAGGAAGATCACGTTGATTCCCTGGGCTTGGGCAAATGCGAGCATGTCATCTTTGTCTTCCGTCAAGTTCGTTGTTTCCCATATCCAGGTTGCTTTAAGAGGCGGCTTTTCGAAGCCCCATTTCAGCATAAGAACCGTTACAATCACAAGGCAAAATAATAAGGTAATCATGATGCTTTTAAGCTTAGGCAGCTTGCCCGGTAATACGAATCTATGCACCAACACGAACTTTCGCATCAGTATAATTGATTCCGGTTCCTAGCTTGTGAATGTTGTCTGACTGGATATCAGCAAATGCGTTTCGTGTATCAATAATTGGAACACCCATCTCGGCCAGCTCATGATAGCTGAAGCTGCGGTGATTAGTAATTAGCACCATGCAATCGTATTGGGCGAACGCATCCGCATCGTATTTGATCGTATGAACGATTTGATCATGCTCATCCTTAAACGAAGTCGCATACGGATCATAATAATCAACTTTTGCTCCGCTTTTTTTGAACAATTCATAAATTTCTAGGCCAGGAGACTCCCGCAGATCATCAATATCCGGCTTATAGGACATGCCTAACAGCAATACTTTGGAGTTGCGGATCGATTTCGCATAGACATTTAACACTTGGGCCGTTTTGTTCAGCACATATTCCGGCATATTATCGTTAATGGATTGGGCCAGTTCGATAAATTTGCTATAGAAGCGGAATTCTTTGGCTTTCCAAGACAAATACATGGGGTCCAGCGGAATGCAATGCCCCCCGATACCTGGTCCCGGATAGAAGGGCATAAATCCGAACGGCTTCGTAGAGGCTGCCCGAATCACTTCCCACACATCGATTGCCATACGGTCGCACATCATGGCCAATTCGTTGACAAAAGCGATATTAACGCTGCGGAACGTATTCTCAAGCAGTTTGGACATCTCCGCGACTTTGGGAGAAGAAACCGGAACGACGGTTTTAACCACATTGTTGTAGAGCATGACGCCCAGATCTTTACATTGCTCCGTGGTGCCGCCAATAACCTTCGGTGTGTTGTAAGTATTGTAGTTGCGATTGCCCGGATCAACGCGTTCCGGCGAGAAGCAGAGGAAATAATCCCGGCCTACGGTAAGTCCCTGGGTCGCAAGCTCATGTTCAATCAACTCTTCCGTTGTTCCAGGGTATGTCGTGCTTTCAAGGATGATCAGCGTTCCTTTTTTGAGATACTTCTTGATCTCATTCACAACGCTCTCGATATAGGAAGTGTCCGGGTCCTGATTTTCGCTCAGCGGCGTCGGTACGCAAATGCTGATCGTATCCAGTGCCGCAATCGTTTCGAAACGGCTTGTTGGCACAAATTTTGCGCTGCCTACAGCATCGGCTACTACAGCGCTTGGCACATCTTGTATATAGGACTTTCCACCAAGCAGAGATTCTACTTTTGTCTGATCCAAATCAATACCATATACGGTGAATCCGCCTTTTACCATTTCCATCGCTAACGGCAATCCGACATACCCGAGGCCAACGACGCCTACCTTCGCCGTTTTATTCTGCAGGTTTTCTTTTAAAATATTGTAATTCATATCGTATCTCTCCCCGAATTCACAATTTTAGCAGTCAGTCTCTTAATTTTCCATTCCAATTCAGAGATCGAAAGCGGCTTGGTCACGTAGTCTGAAGCCCCTGACTCATAGGCGCGACTCATGCTTCCTGTAAGCAGCTTGTCTGTCAATACGATTACCTTGCCTTCATTCACATCATGGCGTTGAATCTTGCGGATGAATTGGTATCCATCCATGATAGGCAAGTTCAATTCGGTAATGACGAGATCCGGCAATATTCGAACGAATGCATTGTAAGCCTCTTGTCCATCTCTGGCTTCATAGACGCGATACCCCTTCAGCTCCAGTCGGATCTTGATGAATTCGCGAACAATATCGTCAGTCTCGGCAATAAGTACAGACGTCACAGCATTAGCTGCCGTAAAAAAGTGAATGCCATCTTCCTCCCCTTTGCTCCGAATCGCCTGCTCGATGAATTTATCGATCGTAGAATCGGTCGGAGTTCCACTCTCTGGAAAGCTGCTTACAATTAATTTCCCTTGCAGCAGATGCTGATTTTGGAGAAAATCCTTTAAAATGAGAGACGCATAATGAGTACTGCCCAACGTTCCGCTGTCCAACACAGCGCACAGAACTTGGTTTGGATCGTCATAGAAAAACTGGACCGCAAGAGAGGCATCGTTTTTGCTCATAAGCAGTTTCGCCTGCTCGAACGCTTTTTGGTTCATGTTCGCGCAAGGAGCCACGATGACGCCGCACGAAGCGTTTTTCCTGATCGCCAATTGAATGATTTGTGAGAGCTGCACCTGAATGCTGTTGCGAATCTCCATGGCCATATTCTCCACTCCTTTAATCTATCTATTAGGTATTACTTATTGAAATTGGTTCTAACCATCGTCCCCCACGAATTGTTATTGCGGAAAAAGTCGATATGTCCGAGCAATCTCCACAGAACGCCAACCTGACGATAACCGAGAAACATGAGGAAAGAGTAGAGCATCATTTTATTCAGATCACTCAGTTTAGGGTAACGACTAAAAGCTTTTTCCTCGATATATAAAGCACCAAGGCTAAGAATAAAACAGGAGAATAGGTTCACCAGCATAAAGACAGCAACGGTTTTCCAATCCGCCATATTAAGCAGCCAATAACCGATCATAGCGATGAAACCGCTCAAACGGATATAAGGGTTTAAGGTTTCAAATAAGATGTTATAAGGAAGTGTTAAAAACCCAAACACTTTGTAACGGGGGCGGAAGATCATATGAATGCCCTCTTCAATCATGTTTTTCAGATTACCACGCCCCCAACGCATCCGTTGGCTGCTTAGAATCCGATAAGTATCCGGCGCTTGTGTCCAACAAACGGCGTCCGGGCAAAAAGCGACATGATAAGGTATTTTGTTCTCCAGGCAATAGCGATGCAGCTTGATGACAATGTTCATGTCCTCCCCAGGGTATCCGCCACGGTAACCGCCTACGGCAATCACTTTATCCTTTTGAAAAACGCCGAAGGCGCCGGATACAATGATCAATCCGTTAATGGAGCTCCAGCCGATCCGACCACCCAAAAAAGCTTTGATGTACTCGACGTTTTGGAGTGCAGGCCACATTTTTTTGGGGAATCGGATGTTTTTGACGATCCCGTCTTCCACTGTACAGCTGTTAACGATTCGAACATTTCCGCCGACTGCCACGGTATCTTCGGGGTTTTCCATATACACTCTGGCGATTCTTGTCAGAGCATCCTTTTCCAATAATGAATCGGCATCAATTGTCGAGATCAAAGGATAGTGGGATAGGTTAATCCCTGCATTCAAGGAGTCCGCTTTCCCTCCATTTTCTTTATCAATGAAGTACAAGTTCGGATATTCAGGATTGTGATAATACCCTCTAATCTTTTCAGTTTTAATGTGACTTGCAGCAAACGGCTTGATTTCTTTAAGCTGAAACTCTTCGATCATGATTTTGACTGTATCGTCTTGGGAGCCGTCATTAACGACGATGACTTCATATTCCGGATAATTCAAGGCTAATAATGATCGTACATTTTCTTTAATCATTAATTCTTCGTTATACGCCGGAACTAATAAAGATACTGCCGGTACGTGTTCAGAACCGGATAGCTTCTGTACACGGTTGTACCGTATCCCTCTATGAAGAAGGGAAGTATGACGAATCGATAGGCCGAAGATCAGGAAATAGATCAGAGTGATGACCAATGCATAATACATGGCGAAGTAGGCGTAGCTCAATAAAAATTCGCGCAAGTAACTCGCTGCTTGCTGTAAATAATAATCCAGCATTCTCATGGTTTGTTTCCTCCTAAACCTGCAAGCTACACAACACGATAGATTTGTTTGTTCTTGCCAAGCATCTTTTCGTAATGGTAATCGAGCGAATTGTATCTTGTGAGTTGATCAAGGTCATGGAGCTGTATCGAAAGGGATTTGATTTCTCCCTCAATTAGCATTTGGAGATATTCCCCGTGCTCTGACCCTTTTGCTTCTGCAGTGACGCTGCACAATGCGGCTATCCCTTCTTCTCCCAGAAGCAATAACCCTTTGGCACTGGCGTCGGATACTCGCTTGCTTTCATCCAACAATGCGTTTCTCATGACATCAATATACGTAACCATTTGCAGATCGGCGATCGCTTGAACGGTGAGGACGCGCACTTCATCCAGTGGATGCCGAAGCAGCTTCTGAACGACGTTTCTGGGAATAAAATGGACCGATTTCAAATAGATTTCCACGGCTTTATATTGAATGGTGCTATCCGTGGAATCGATGAGTCGATAGACAGCTGATGCCACCGTCGGTTCGGTATAGTCCTTCAATCCGCCCAGGCCAATCTGAATGAATGCATTATTTTCCCGTTTAATGAATTTGGCGAAAAGCGCCCCATGGTTAATATCCGCTTCTTTAATGATGTCGACAAGCAAATCATAAAATCCTTTGTTATGTCTTAGAAGAATCTGCACCATGTCCTTGACATCCTGTTCATCGCGAGCGCACTTCGCAATCGAACGGGCGATGACAAAGAGGTAAGAATTCAATTTATGCGTTTGGAGCAACTTGAGTAAAGCCGGAACGGCTTCCTGAACTCTCATGCAGCCTAAGTGATATGCCGCATCGATTTTCACAGCATGAGAACCTTTTTTCAACCGGTCCAAATGGTATTGAACCAATCCCAATCGCTTGCAGAGCGCCATACATTTCTCGCGAGGCGTTCCGGTAAAGTTTTCGATCATATCATTCAAACGTTCCTGCATCACTTCTTGTTCTACTTTGGTCATTGAAAACGGTGGTGCGTTAAGCGGCTCTTTTCCTTCGGCATTGACAAGGACATAGGTGAAATAATCTTTGATTTTGCCTTCAAACCTGCGTTCAATTTTAGTTCTATTCAACTTTTTGATTTTCATGGCATAAACCACAACGGCGAATACAATATTTAAAACAATCAGAACATACAATATTTTAATCGCCACTTCGATGTTAATATACACGAATAAAATCCATCCTTCCTTCATCTTTACTCGGATACCGGTTCATTCACTTCACGCATCGCTTTTTGCATAATAGAATAGCTTTGTTTTGGGCGTTCCACATAGTTGACATCGATATCTTCCCACCGTTTCCATGTGTAACGCGGAAGCTTCGAAACCGGATAGGGGTTGTCGCCTTCGAGTCCGATGACTTCTTTCGAGTTCTTGTGGACGATCCATGGAACAATGCGAACGCCCTCGACTTTCACAGATTCAAATTCCTTCGTTCCCGTATCTTCGTAACTAATGGCGCTGAGTGAGCTTGGATCACTGAACCCCAGCAGCATCCATGGAATCCGAATTTCCAATACGTTGTCTTTGGCCTGCCACATCGCTTTTGAGTTATAGTTCGGATCTTGCGGATCGCTCGTTCCTCGCAGCATGTCTCCTACTTCAATATCACCAAAGGGATGATCGACACGGGCATCCGGATATTCGAGCAAATAATTCACGACCAATTTCCATGGGTGAAAAAGTCCGCTATTATCCTGCAACACTTGAGGGTCATAGTCCAATATGTTCGATAGCTTGCCATAGAACCTCGTATGGAAGTCATAATTGGAGGCAATCATCATCTGCCCTTGATCCTTGTTCCCGAGTTCGATTAAGGTTTCCAATCCTTCATCCAGCGTCTTTCCCTGGAGTTGCGGTGCATGACGATTGCCGCCGTCTAACGTATCAAACCCGAAATAGATGGTTTTTTTTGAGAAATCAAAATATTCAGAAAAATTTACCAAGAGGTAAAGATATCCTTCATCATGTGCGGCCCATACTTCATTCACACCTTCGATTTGCATAGCAAGCTTCGTCTTCTCCCCGTCGCCAAGCTTGTCCCAGTCCGAAGCATCCCCGTCAATATGAATGACATCATCTTTACTTGGATACATGCCGAGCACCCCAAAATGAGATTCGTTCGTGAGCGTGTTATACCAATACGCCCGTCGGTCGGGAATGTCGTAATGCATCGTGTTCCAGGTTTTCTTAAACCACTCATCCTGCCATGTAAACAAGATCGCGCCGGAGTATCCTTCCTGATGGATTTGACGGAACATATCCGCATCCATTTCCCCTTGTGTCTTGTCGTCGTGCCCTCCCTGGTTACGCCCCAGCATGCCTGTATGGGCAATGCCCTGTGAGGCGGGAACACCAAACTCGGTTATCATAATTGGCATATCATTATGGTATTTCTTCAGCTTGTGCAGATAGGTTTTGTAACTATCGATTTCCCCTTTGTCATTTCTCATCGTTTGATACGACTTGTCAAAGGTAAAGAAGTCGGGGTAATAAGGATAGACGTGATAGGAGGCAAAATAACCGGCATCCCAATCGACGGCTGCGATATGCGACGGATCGACACTGACCATATCTTCAGCAACCAATGGCTCGCCTGGATGTTCAAGCGGATCGGTGGTCACCCAATTCGAGAATGCAATCGGATGCTGCCATCCGTGCTTTGCTTCGGTTACGGCCGTAATGTCGACCATTTCAGCCAACCATTTTTCAAAAGGACTGGCACCGGGTTTGCTTGCAAAATGTTCTCCTGTATAATCAGGCACATCCGAATTATTCTTATTCGTTCTATCCACCATAACAGGATCCCACTCGGTGCCGACGATCCATCCCATGAGATAGGGCCCTGCATTAAACACGTATTTACCGCTGGCTTTTCCGGAATGCGCCTCGGCTTCAAGATCAATATTTCCGTACACTGCTTCTACAGCCTCTCGAATCTCTTTTTCAAATTTCTGTTTTACTTTCGGATCAAATGCGTTCTGACCTTCAATCAATTGTTCCTCCGGACTCCATACCCCTTGAATGAAAAAGAGCGGATTATCCTGATGTTTCGCATTATATCGAACCAAAGATTCGTAAAACTCCGGTTTTAAAATTGTGTACACACGAATAACGTTGGCGCCCATCTCTTGAATCATTTCAAACCATCTCAGATAGTCATTCTTCGAAATCTCAAGCTCGCCGGGGAAATGTCCTGGAACAGCCGCTCCCATATTGACCCCTTTGGCAAAGTAAGGTTTCCATGATTGGTTTTGAAATTGTTCCATTTGCGGCCCATTCGTTTTAAATTTCACCTTAAATCCTTTGCTGATTTCGGTGTTTTCAACCTTAGCTGCAGGCGGCATCAACCAATAAGCGAAAGCTCCGCCCGCGATGACAACAATCAGTCCTAATTTGATAAAACCACTTCTGAATAACATTTTCATTGCACTCTTCCTCATGTCTGTAATCTTGATGTCTGTCTAGCAATGATAGCTATATTCGGAGATAAAGCAGGGCGGCCTGAGCCCACTACCCCAATAATGTAGCACAATGAGACAAGCCCCTTCAATTAAAACCGAGCCTTGCCAAGATTAATTTTTTTTTAGAACTTTAATAATTGAAATGCTGCTTTTTGCTCATGAAGATACTGTCGCAGCATCATTTGAAACCGAATTGTCCTTTAATTACAGCCCTTTAGATATCTTAGGAAGCGAGCAAGAATTTGCTTTTTGTCTCGGCTGGAAGACTGCAGCTTTCCTAATTTTCGCAAAGACGAATACCAGGATCAGCCCGCAAATAAAGAAAGCGAATTTAATTATTATATTCTGGTCCAATGTGATATTCTAATAATGGCAACACGCATGAAGCCAAAAACATGGGAGGTTATGATGGGCAGGCTTATTCATTTCGAAATTCATGTAGATGACATGGAACGTGCCAAGAAGTTTTATGGTGAGCTATTTGAATGGAAATTTGAGGACTGGAGCGAATATGCTGGCATGCCCTATTTTGGAGCTGTGACGGGCGAAGCGAATGAACTTGGAATCAACGGAGCTTTGATGCAACGTCAAGGCTGTTCGCCAGAACCAGGACAAGCTGTGAATGGTTATGCATGTACCATGGGCGTGGAAGACTACGATGTTACTGAAGCAAAAATACTTAACCTTGGAGGCAAGGTCGCAATGCCGAAGTTTGCACTGCCTGGGATGGCCTGGCAAGGGTATTACATTGACACGGAAGGCAATACTTTTGGTATTCATCAGCCAGATGAGAACGCGAAATAGAATTTCTTCTTTTCCACGCAATAAAAGCCGATCGGATGCGATCGGCTTTTCACACTTGTTGCGTCATCAGATCTATAGCATTGAATCAGAAGTCTGAAAGGTCGATCGGAGCGAAGCTGCTCGTCCAAAATATTGTCAGGCTCAAGGAGCCTTTGCCATGTTAAACTGAATCTGGCACAATAAATTTTAATAATCCCCATCGGAAAGGTGTGTTTTGGATGAGCTCAGCCCATATTGTAGATCAGCTTTCGACAGACGTACAGTCTCACCGGATAGCCGAGCACGGCGTGTCCCCATTGTTTCTTAACCGCTGGTCGCCGCGCGCTTTCGATAGCCGTAAAGTAGCGGAGGAAGATTTGAATGCCATTTTAGAGGCGGCTCACTGGGCACCATCTTCCTTTAACGACCAGCCATGGCGGTTTGTCGTGGCCAAGACAGAGGAGCAGTTAGCTGTCTTTCATCCGTTTTTGGGCGAGTTTAACCAGACTTGGGCGACCAAAGCGCCTGTGCTCGTTCTGATTGCTTCCGACACCAAGCGGGACAACGGCGATTCGAACAGAGCGCATGAATTCGATGCAGGGACAGCCTGGGGCTATCTGGCGCTGGAAGCGACTTTGAAAGGACTCGCGGCGCATGCCATTGGCGGATTCGACCGCGAGCAAGCCAAGGCAGTGTTGCAATTGCCTGCGCATTACGACCTGCATGTCGTCATTGCCATTGGTTATCGAGGGGATAAGAGCAGTCTGCCTGAACCTGTTCAGGCCAGAGAAGTGCCTAGTCCACGAAAAGCCCTTAGCGAAGTGATCATCGAAGGCGTGTCCAAGTAAGCAAATCAAATTGCAGCACAAAGGAGAGGCAGTCACAAAAGTCATGAACATGGCGACGTGACTGCCTCGATCTGTATGATTTTTCATACACATTTGCTCGGCAAGCGGCGAAATCGCCTTGATCTGTATGATTTTTCATACACATTGCCCCGCAAGAGGCGAAATCACCTCGTTCTGTATGATTTTTCATACACATTGCCCCGCAAGAGGGCGATATCGACTCGATCTGTATGATTTTTCATACACATTGCCCCGCAAGGGGCGAAATCGCCTCAATCTGTATGATTTTTCATACACATTTGCTCGGCAAGGGGCAAAATCGCCTCCATCTGTATGATTTTTCATACACATTTGCCCGGTAAGCGGCGAAATCGCCCCGATCTATATGATTTTTCATACACATTTGCCCGGCAAGGGGCAAAATCGCCTCCATCTGTATGATTTTTCATACACATTTGCCCCGCAAGAGGCGAAATCGCCTTGATCTGTATGATTTTTCATACACATTTGCCCCGCAAGGGGCAAAATTGCCCCTAACGCTTATTTCCCTGCATCGCAAGCCTTCTGGTAAATTTCCAAGTAACGGTCAACTTGCAGCGTTGCAAAGCCGCCGATATCCCTCCCTCTCTCCCTCTCTCCCTCTCCCTATCTATATCCTGCGAGCCTGTTATTTGTTAAATGAATTCCGCTTTCTGAAGGAATCGCTGAATGATTGCTGCGGTTTCTGCTCTCGTAATATTTTGCAGAGGACGCAGTTCGCCTTTGTAACCGCCAATAACGCCGATTTCAATGGTTAACGCTGCAGCTTGACGAGCCCAAGGGGCCAATTGCTCGCTATCTGCAAAATTATTGACTAGTTCCTGCTGCTTCGTATTGTCGATCTCCTTATTCAGCTCCACAAGCTTCATTGCCCTGGATAGAATAACCATCGCTTCCTGTCTAGTAATCTTCTCATTAGGTTTGAAGGAACCATCGCGATGTCCATCGACCAGCCCATAAGAATATCCGATCTGAACTGCTTGATGATACCACGCTTTCTCCTCTACATCCTTGAAACGAAACGTCTTGTTAGCTGAGCTTAAGCCTAATGCTCTAATAATAATAGCCATAAACTCTGCGCGCGTAATTTCGCTATCCGGTAAAAACCGCTGCTCATCTGCTCCATTAATGACGAGTCTTGATGCCAAGTCATTAATGCTTTCTTGAGCCCAATGGTTGGACACATCCGTAAAGGTTTTTTTATGATAAACAAGTCCATAAATGCTATTGGTCATACTATTAAGGATAGCGTAATCGCGCTCTCCTTCACGTACTACCTTCGTCGGGATATGAACAATCGTACCATCCGACATAAGCTTTACGCCCGTCGCAATAGGTTTAGAATATATCCCTAAAGGTATTGCAAAGCGCCTTTCTACAAAAGCATCGAATTGATTTAATTCTATTTCCTTATCCCCATGCAACCCTTTTATAGAAAAACTTACCGGCGGGGCGCAAGCGAAACCTGTCCATCACCCGAATGCTTGAAAACAAATGCCGAAGCAGGAAGATGAATCATTTCTACCTTGATCTTCATATCCTTCAAAGGGATATCGGCTCCTAATTGCTGAAGCCATTTATTAACGCTAACTTGAACCAAGGGAAGCGTATATACAACATTTTCTGTATACAGTTGAATGATTGCGTTGCGGTTCTCTAAGCTTTGCAGAAGTGCAGCGTTCATCTCCCAATTGACGGCATCGGAATTGTTACGAACCGTAATGGTAATAACCGGTTTGTTGCCCGAATCATTCAGAATCCCTTGAAGTTGAGCTTCTTCCAAAAAGATCGTTGTTACCTTTTTTCCTTCTACCATTTTAATATCCACTTTAGCTGCATTCTCTGACTTGTTCGCCGTACTAATGACAACATCAGCACTAGAAGCAATATCTGTGCTCACCTCACTTCCAGAAAAGCCGAAGTTAGAACCAGAGCTTTCTTGATAGGTAATTGAAGCCATGTTTGCCTCACTAACATTACCCGCAGCATCTCGGAATTGGACGTAAAGCTTCTTTAATCCAGGGCTGCCCGTAAAGCTCCAATTTTTCGCAGGCAATACGTTCTCCCAGTCCAACCAGGTTAAATTGTCTTCGGAAAAACGCATTTCTGTAACGCCGCTACCTGCGCCATCTGAAGAAGTTAAAGTTAATGTCACTAACTTGCTGTTTGTCGTGGTTGCACCACTGTTTATGACGATTTTCCCTGTAGGAATCGTTTGATCTAGCTTAATAACGTCATTGATTGTTCCACTCACATTGCCAGCCTTGTCTTTAAACTGTACATATACCGTCTTCTCGCCGTCACCCGTTGCAAAACTCCAAGCCTTTGTGCTCGCTGATGGTTCCCAGCTTCCCCAGTCACTTCCGTTGCTAGAAAAGCGCATCTCCACTACACCGCTACCATTATTTCCGTCGTTGCTAGTCAGCGTGAGTGTAGCGTCCGTCACATTCGTCCATTCTGCACCCGCTTGAATGCTGACCGTACCCGTTGGCGCGGTTGTATCGATTTGAAAATTAATGATGGTTTCATTCCCTGCGGCATCCGTTACAACAAGCGTATACAGACCATCCTGATCAATCTCTGTACCATTAGCAAAAGCAGCACCATTCAATGTCGCCGTTCCTTTGTTAAAATTGATGGTCACTTGCTCTTTATAACTCTCGCCGTTCGTTACTCCTGTAATTATAGGTGCTACTGTGTCGATCGTGAAGCTAACAGTCGTCACATTGCCTGCGGCATCCGTTACGACTAGGGTATACATACCATCTAGAGCAACCTGCATACCACTGGTAAAAGCTGCTCCATTCAATGTCGCCGTTCCTTTGTTAAATGAGACGCTTCTGTTCGTGTTGTATAAACCACCATTGGTTACTCCTGTAACAACAGGCGGGATCGTGTCAATTTTAAAGGTTACCGTGGCACTATTGCCTGCTGGATCGGTGACGATCAGCGTATACGTCCCATCCTGCGTGATATCTGTACCACTGGTATAAGGGTTCCCATTAAGCAATCCGCTGCCTTCGTCAAATAGAGGATTAACTTTGCTGTTATATACTTGGTTATTCACCACATTCGTAATAACAGGAGCTATTGTATCTACTGTAATCGTACTGCTAATAGTTGAGCTTGAATTGCCGACTCTATCTTTATACTGTATATATACGGTCTGGACTCCCTCGCCAGCCGGAAGGACCCAAGACTTCTCGTTCAAGTCAGCAATGTTGAACCAACTAGTCTGCCAACTGCCGTTGATATTGGAGAGACGCGCGTGCTCAACTCCTGAGCCGCTTCCATCCGTATAAGTTCCTTTCAAAGTGACCGTGTTCGATTTCGTCCATGTGGCACCTTCATTAATAATCAGTGTACCTGTTGGGGCTGTCTGATCCAACAGAATGGTCTGAGAAGAATTAACTGAGATCCCATTATTGGAATCCCTTAACTGCATATAGATGGTCTTCGATCCATCTCCTCCACTTAGACTGAATGTTGCGGTATTGCTGAAAGGCAGCCAAGATGCTGCTGATAAATTTGCCTCGCTATTCGCAAATCTCATATGGGTAACACGATCACCTGCATCAGGATCTAATCCTGTTATGGACAGATTAACCGTACTGTTGCTTGTCGCTGCTCCTTGCATAATCGTGAAGGAACCTGTAGGAGGGGTATTAACCGGTCCAGTCTCATAGGTAACGACTAGCTTCGGACGGTATGCAGCATTCCCGTAAGTCTCCAAAGAATGAATGGAGAACCAGCCGCTCTCTGCATCTGTCTCATTCCCATTGAGCATAAAGGTAATTTTACGATCCGAGATATCGGTGAAAGCATCTACAGCACTTTTCACATTTAATGTAATGGATTGATTCTGAAGATAAGTATCCACAGGCACTTCCGCAATGCTTTTCGCAGTGAATTTATCTGCATAAGGACTATTCGTATCTAACGAGGGGAAGGTTGTATAGTTCAAACCATTCGCAGCAGATCCCCTTACCTCCATATACAAAGTATGACCAGAGTTCCTTATGACAGTAGCAACAGTCAAAACCAACTCCGCTGACACAATATTCCCTTCTGGCACACCCAGATCAAACGTTATGGCTGCCCTCTGCCGAACATTCCCGAATTCGTCGTTACTCCTGCCAATACTAAGAAAACCATCCCCATTATTATCATGAATGCCGTCATACTGAATATGACCGTTTATTTCCATGGTATCCATCGTGGCTGTATAGGATTTTGTAACTGTGCCCCCTGCCGCTTCAGCGCTTGGTACCAAGCCGGGTGTGATTGTCGTGAATATAATAACAATAGTCATGAATAGCATTGAAATTCTTTCTTTCATTATTTCTCCCCATTTCATAAAAAACATCAATAACTTTTCTTTCAGTAGGCAAGCACTAATTTTTAGGTAGTGCCTAATTTTAATCTATTTTCAAAAAAAATAATGTAACCTGGGTTACATTATAAACAAATTATATGAAATGTCCCGAATATCGGGCCCTACCCCACTTCAAATGAAGCGCCAACGCTTATCAATAAATATTTACACCCTCGTCCAAAACAGACTTGTTTTGCACTTGATTTCCTAAAATGTATAGCTTCTGAAGCTTTGGTAGACTAACCAATGGTTCTATATTTAGTATCGCGTTATTCTCCAAATGAAGCTCCTCAATTTGCTGCCATTCCTTCAGAAATTGCAGTGACTGAAGTGAACTATCCTGCATCGTAAACGAGCGCAAGGCTGTCAAATTAGCAAAGTAAGGCATCGCCTTATCCAATTCCTTCAAGGGTTCGTCGCCCATTCGAAAAGAAACATTATTCAAAGTCAAATGCTCCAATGCTTCATTCGTAAACGAGTTAGCAGAGTCTAATTCAAGCTTGCATTCATTGCAGCTTAACGTGTTTACATGCTCCAATTTAAACAATGCACTCGTCTCATCATAGAACGCCGTTTCATCAGCAGAAATATCGCGCAACATTGGCAGCTTATTTAGCGCACGAATATTTATAACTGTTCCAGAGCCTGTTAATGACAGCTGCTCTAATTGCGGAAATTTCACTAATGCTTCTCCATTAAAATCGATGCTGCCAATATTTGCTGTTAGCCATTTTAAAGCTGGAGCTTCCAGCCGCGATACGAAAGAACCTGCCAATTCCGCTTTTCTTAAATTCGGTAGCGACAATGACGGTACTGATTCGTAATAACCGCTCACCGATAATTCAGTCAGGGAAGTCAGGCTATTTACAAAATCAAGCGACCCTAATTGACCAACAGAAGATAGCTGCAATCTCGTCAATGATGTTTTGTCTTCAAGAAACGCTAAGCTTGTAATGTCAGATTGCTTGATGCCGAGCAACTGAAGATTGGGCATGTTTTGAATAAAATCAATCGTTTTTAAATTTTTGACCGCAGTAAGCTTTAATGCTTGCAATTGACTCAGTGAGTAAAAAGAAGTAAAGTCGGTTGCTTCACTATAATTCACTTCCAATGAGGTTAAATTAGATAATGAAGACAGCCATTTCAAATCATTAATGAAATGGACAGATAAAGATTGCAGCGGCAGCTGATTCAGTAAATGGAAATCTGTAACAGACTCATCCACATACGTGATTTCAAGCTTTTTTAAATTCGGAAACTCTAAGAGTAAAGCCAGTTCATTATTGCTTCTTATTTGAGTCGTAAGCTCTTCGATATTCGCTTTATCTGCAAAATAACGGGCAAACTGCGAAAAGGATTCATTAAACTTGCCCGAGTAGCTTTTTAAGCCCTGCATATGTTGAAAGCTAATGTTTTGATCACTTATTATTTCATACGTCCCCTTCAGATCGAGCATCGTGATGCCGCGGAAGGCTTCAAAATCCTTTTGCTCCATTTTCTTGGTGTTCAAAATTTTATCCATAATCACATAATCGGATATTGCTGCTCGCCCATTCGTAAAGGGATCATCAAAGCTATACGAGAAATGCCACTGATTTTGTTCATAACCGGCAGACAAATAGCGAATACTGGCCATTTCCTCTTCTGTCGGCATTGCTTCGCCTTTATTGAAAATATCTCTTAGAAAAAACAATAACACATCACTTTCGGGCACTGTTCGAATCGCTATTCCAGCATCGTTCGTCTTAGCTTCCTGATCATTGGTCAAATAGACGACCATGGCGCAAGCAATGAAGAGCATTGCAAAAGACAACATCTTTACCTTGTTATGTACCGGGGCTTTTTTTTGAACAGGAGCCGTCCCATAATAATTGTTAATCGTTTGGTCCACATAATAGACCTTGTTTTCCTGCAGAAATAATTCCGTTTCACAAAAAGGACACCTGAATGTTTGTTTATCTTTATACTCAATTTTCCCATTGCAATTTGGACAATTTAATTTAATTAATTTCACTGGCCGCCCCTCCAACTATCCTACTCAAAGATGAGAAATCGCATCATTCAAATTATACGGTCAAAATCAAATAAAGTTCCCCTATATTGGCTCAAAACCATAAATCAGTGCTTGACCGTCAAGCTACCATTCGATGGCGTTTAAATGCTACGAAAATGCCAGCTTTATTGCGGCCCGGCACTTGTCATAGCTATGTTCATATCGGTGAAGGTAACACGTGTGCTCATGGTCACCGCAGTCCGTTAGAAGTGGAAATGTAGCGAATGGAGATTGTAACCGTCACGGATGTCCGTTAGAAGCGGAAATGTAGCGAATGGAGATTGTAACCGTCACGGATGTCCGTTAGAAGCGGAAATGTAGCGAATGGAGATTGTAACCGTCACGGATGTCCCTTACAGGGTGAAAAGGGGACGATTGAGGGGGAAAATTCCTTCTAATGGTCGCGAATGTCCTTTAGAATCAGGAATAGGTAAAAATCCGCCTCTAAAGGTCAATGGTGACCGTTAGGACAGGTCCTTTCCGTAACAGGAAGATTTCTTTCGTCGTTGTGATCGGCTGATTCTGCATCGGTCTATTCCTCTTTTGTTGTTGGGTATAACTTTCAACCATACAGGATTGGCAGATGTTTATCCGTTTTCAACCTTGGTTTATTTCGTCAAGAACTGATTTTGGTTTTGAGCCCCTATATTAATCCTTTCTTTTTTCAAATAACCGGATCAGCATGGAATGGGCGGCGGCTGATCTATGCGTTTGGTGTGTTTGCGGTGGGCAATTTGATTGCCGTAGCATTGCCGGGCTTTACATTATTAATCGTGTCGCGAATCGTGCTCGCACTTAGCACTGGCATGTTTGTCGTTACTGCATGTCAAGCTCATGAAGTCAAGTACGTAAGTCCAAGCTGCTTGGGTATCTACAGGCGTAACACCCCCCTGTCCGCTTGAGGACAGGGGGTTATTGGCGGGGGCGAACCGCAGCTGGCAAATCACATTTTGCCAGACGGTCTGTCACGGCCTGTCATAATCTCTCCTGGCTTACATTCATAATCATTTTATTCCGTATGCTCGGCACGCGCTCCTTTCATCCGGACGGTAACGGCCGTGCCAACGCCGAGCCGGGAAGAGATGCTTAATCCGTAACCTTCCCCGGCATACAGCTTCACACGTTCATTAACATTGAACAGGCCGTAGGAACTTCCGTTGCCAGTATGGTCGCTCGGGCCCGGGCGGGCCTCTGTCAGCAACAGCCGCGACAGCTCCTCATCCATGCCGATACCGTTATCTGAGATAACAAACACCAGATCGCCGTCCTCTTCGGTAACTGAGATCGCAATAAGACCCTTCCGGTCCTTCGCCTTGCGAATGCCATGAAGCAGCGCATTCTCGACGATCGGCTGCAGGATCAGCTTCGGCATCAGGTAAGCAGTAAGATCCGGACGCGCATCCAGCTTAAAGTCGAATGAACCCAAGAAGCGACTCTGCTGGATCTCAAGATACACCTCGGCCAGCCGAAGCTCATCTCCCACGCTGACGATGTTCTTCCCCTTGTTCAGGCTGAGACGGAAATACTTCGCAAGGCTGTCGATCATTTGGCTAATATCCGTCGCGCCCTTGCCGATCGCGATCCAGTTAATTGTGTCGAGCGTGTTATACAGGAAGTGCGGATTGATCTGCGCCTGCAGCGCCTGAAGCTGCGCTTCACGTTCGCGGATCTCCGCGGTGTAGTTCTCTTCGACCAGCGTGCGCACCCGCATGATCAAATGATCAACGCTCCGTTCAAGCATATGAAAGTCGTAGTTCACGGCAGGGAGATCTTGTAAGCCGTCCATGCCGTCTTTCCCTTCCTTGCTTTCCTTGCGGATGGCGGTAATAACATGGTTGACCCTTCGGTTCATCCCCCTTACGATGATCGCCAGCAAGACGAACGGCAAGAGGAGGAACAAAGCGATGTATTCAATCAGGGACCGCCACTCCGAACGTTTCGTAAGCCTGACCGTTGTCGGCGACAGCTGGGACTCCGTCCCTTGTGCAACGAGCTTCCAACCTGCTGGACCAATCGTCGTATACAAAAGGTCGTTTATTTCGTTGTCCAGCTTCAGCGACCTGGTGCCCTCCTGTCCATCTTGGAGCACGTCCCATAAGGAGGTATCGAGGACCGTCCCGATCAGCGCCGGATCGGGGTGGTAGGCGACCCGCCCATCTGCAGAAACGAGATACACCTGCGTACCCGGTGCGAATTGAAGCTCGGAGAGAATGTCCGACACAATATTTTGTTTGATGTCAATCATCATTACGCCTGATACTTTATCGTAGTTGTTGGGATCGCGAAGCATGCGAGCGGCGGAGAGGATCGTCTCCTCCCCGCCACCCAGATACGATTCCTTGTAGACGCCTGTCCATACAATACCGCCGTTACCGGTGATGATCGAGTCGAACCACGGCCTGCTCATCAGGCTGTCCAGTGGAAAAAAATTGATTAATTCGCCCGCATATAGCTTTGATTTATCCACGAACAACCGTACGCGGAACACATCGGAATTGGACTGCACGGTCTCCACCAGAAACCGCAAATCCTCGATGACCTTGATTTGAATGCTGATCGATTGATCGTCCGCCCCTACGGACAGATAAGAATGGAGGTTCACGTTCATGAAAGCCGCGTTGCTGATGTCCTCGATCCGCGCAAGACGGTACGAAAGATTGCTGCCCGCTTGCTTCAACGCCTGATGCATCGTCCGCACGACCTCATTTTTCAGGATAGCGGCAGAACGCTCATAGTAACCATATAGGAAAACGCCCGCAGGCAGCACGATTAGAAGCAGGTAGGCAAGTAGCCACCGACGCGGGATCGAGAACCGATGGAGCGGCGAGAACAGGCGAGCGGCGGCAATAGCAGCTTTACGCATGTCAATCCCTGTGGCGATGGCGGCTTTACGCATGCGAATCCCTGTATACGCTTGGTGTGACACCCGTGGCCTTCTTGAACAGCTTCGTGAAGTAGCTGGGGTCCGTGTATCCGATCGCGTAGCAGATGTCATAGAACTTGTATTGCGGGTCGAGCAGCAGTTCCTTCGCCTTATTCACGCGCACTTGCGTCAAATATTCGCCCACCGTCTGCCCCGTCTCCTGCTTGAACAACAGGCTGACGTATGTCGGCGACAAGTAAACCGCCTTTCCGATCTCCGCAACAGTGAGATTGCCGTAGGCGTAATGCTGCTTGATGAATCCCCGTACGCGCTCGACGATGTTCGCCACCTTGCCCGTCCGCTTATCACGGATACGATCCTTAACTGATGCCAAATACGATTCGATCAACCCTCTCATCTCGCCAAGCGTCTCTTTGACCAACAACTCTTCCCACAACTTCGCCTCCACGGCTTCCAGATCCGGGGAGCCTGCGCTGATTTCCATCAACAGTTGCCCAACGACGAGTATAAGCTGGAGGCACATGTTCCGCCCATACTTCAGTCCGCCCGGGCGGTTCTGGGCAAGATCCGCGAAAATACGTTCTACTGCTTCTTGAAGCTTATCGCTATCGTCAGCTTTCAGGGCGGAGATGAGCACTTCGTTCAGTCCCTTGTCATACCTTTGCATGCCATCAGCATCCGAAGCTGCGCTCTCCAAACTGTCCATCGTAATAATGCGGTTTTTGCCGAGGTACCATTTATAATCTGCCGCTTCACGCGCCTGCTTGTAAGCTTGCGCAAGGTCGGATAGCTGACTCACCCGGTCGCTGATCCCGATGGTGACACTGAGCTTCAGCCACTGCTCCAAGTTGGTCCGAATATCATCGGCAAGCGCTAAGAGCGCTTCCGCCGCCTCTGTCGCGGAGTCGTCCTCCGCGTCAACTCGTAAGACACCAACGAACTCGCCGATCTGATGCTCAAAGGCATAACCAAAAAGATACTTGT
Source organism: Paenibacillaceae bacterium (assembly GCA_004134985.1). GTDB lineage: Bacteria > Bacillota > Bacilli > Paenibacillales > Paenibacillaceae > Paenibacillus_D. The sequence continues at coordinate 140,704 of REGQ01000010.1, forward strand.
CGATCAGTTCCTGATAAATGTTGATCACCGAATACCAGAGCAGTTGCCGATCCCGCTCGGAGCGGGCCCCTATCACATCAGCCAAGTCGTCGACAGAGATGACGATGACCCAATATGAGGCGACAATGGGCAGATCCAGACCGAGGAACGCAATTCGTTCGCGAAGATTCGTCTTGGGCGCACCGCCACCGACCAGCGATAGCAGGAACTTCTCACGAAGAAGGGGCATGCCCTCATTGAGCTTGACCAACAGTTCCTGCTGCTGCCGCAGTTCCGAACGCTCTACGTCCATGTCGGTTACGACACGCGTAATAACCGCGCTCAGTTCCAGCAGGTTTACTGGCTTAAAAATATAGTCGACAGCGCTCAGCTTCATCGCCGATTTCAAATAGTCCGCGTCATCGTGGCCGCTGACAAAAATAATTTTGCATGTCGGGTATGCCTCCGCGATGCGCTGCGACATCGTGATGCCGTCCATGTTCGGCATCCGGACATCCGTCAAGATCAGATCGGGCTGATCCTGCGCGATCATCTCTAGTGCAACGTCACCATCGTCAGCTTCTCCCGTCACTTCGATCCCATAGGACGCCCAGTCGAAATAAGCGCGCAAGCCCGCCCTTACCGTCGGTTCATCGTCTACGATCAGCAATCTGTACATCGCCCTGTCCTCCTTGTCTGCCAACTGTTTGTGGCGGGTACCCATGCGGCGATACGGTATATCGTATCGTTCACTTCGATCGTCTTCTGCGAACAGGACAATCTCTCCCTAATAATAGAAGGAAGCGGCAAGCGAAATTTCCCGCCGCCGCCGCTTATCCAATTATTTTCGTACAGTCGAATACCATTCATTAACTTCTGCAAGGCTTGCTTCAGCACCTGCAGCCAGATACTTTGATTGGAATTCCGCCAAACCGTCGATAGACTCCACGCCCGCGATCAGCTTGACCGTATAATCGCCAACCATCGTCTCAAGCTGCTGGTTGCTCTTCGCATATTTTTGCATATACGGCGCGAGGCCAAGTACGTTGGTTTTCTTCGCTTCTTCCGCTTGTTTGTTGTTTAGGAAGTCGAACGCTTCGAACATGATCGGGTTTTTACGAACGCGCGCCTGCCAGTATTGCGGATAGTTCTCTTCGTCAGTACCGGCCATGAAGTTGTTCGCGAGATTGCGCTCGTCGGTAAAGATCGGTTGAATCGGCTCATAAGTGCCGTCTACCTCATTATAATGCGTGCCTTCCAAGCCGATTGCCAAGTTTTTGAACGTCTCCGGCTCAAGACTCGCATTGATCCACTTGATCGCATCTTCCGGATGTTTCGAAGATTTAGGAATAAACGTCAATCGGTCAAAACCAGCGTTCGCAGCGAATCCCGCTTCTCCCGATGGTCCCTTCAGCGCGGGTATGAACGCGAACTTTGCTTCCGGATAATTTTTCGTCAGTGCGTCTGCAATGCCCGGGATATCTGCCCAGTGGACGACGATCGCGCCAGCCGTGCCGCTTGCGAACTTTTCCTTGGACGTTGCGTCTTTGTTGGCCACAAATTCACGGTCAATCAGACCTTGTTTGTACAGGTTACCCACGTAAGCCGCATAATCCTTGTAAGCCGGATCGAGCACGCGCGGCACAAGTTGGCCGTCTACGTCGTTCCATACGTTCGGTATGCCGAACGCACCCAAGAGATTGTCAATCATCGACTGATCGCCTCTGATCGTCATCGGAATGTTGCGTTCCCCGTTCGCGCCCGGATCCTTTTCCTTGAACTGTGTAAGTACATCAACCAATTCTTCCGTCGTTTCCGGCATTTGCAGTTCCAGCTTATCGAGCCAGTCCGTGCGGATCAGGATGGAACTGTTGATTTCATACGTCACGGTTGTAGGAATGGCGTATAACTTGCCGTCTACTTTCAGCGCTTCAATCGACTCAGGCTTCAGCGCCGCTTTGATATTCGGACCGAACGCTTCGATGAGCGGCATCAAATCCACAAGCGCACCCTTTTGAGCATAATCGGAATATAAGGCCATGTCACTGTATGCGGTGACCAAATCGTAGGCTTCCCCGGACGACAGAATCAGGTTCAGCTTCTCCGCCCACTTGTCCTGGGGCATCATGTCGTATTGCACTTTATAACCGGTCTTCTCCTCCAGCAGCTTAGCTACCGGATACGTGTTGTAATCTTCGTTCGCCCAGACATTCAGCCGCTTGAGGCTCGGCTTCTGTTCATCCGGTTTCGCGGCAGCTCCGTTGCCCGCGTTCAAACCTGAATTGCTGCTCTTGCCGCTATTTCCCGAACACGCAGCCACTGCCGTCACCATAAGGGTGGCCATGATAATGACCGTAATGAATTTGAAAGCTTTTTTCATAGTGAGACCCTCCTGAATATATTGTAATCTATATCATTAATTTTCCGAAAACCCCTTATGAAGAAGCGGATTCCACCACCGGTACCTGGGGCTATGCATCGTTAACGAAGATAACGGAAAAGTTAATGCGAATGCCGTCGTATTCACCCTTTGACAGAGCCGATAAGCACCCCTTTAATGAAGTACTTCTGCAAGAAAGGATACACCAGCAGGATCGGAATAGTAGATGCGATGACCGTCGCAGCCCGAACGCCTTCCGCCGGAAGGTTCATCAGATCGTCAGCGCTCTTGTCCAAGGTGGAGGATGTGTCTGCGTTCATAACAATATCCTGCAAGTACAATTGAAGCGGCTTCAGCGACGTGCTGTTGATGTAGAGCATCGGGTTAAAATAATCGTTCCAATAATAAACCGCGTAGAACAACCCGATCGTCGCGAGCACGGGGCCGCTGAGGGGAAGAATGATCCGGAAGAGGATCGTGAGATTGCGAGCCCCTTCGATCTTTGCGGATTCCTCCAAACTTGCCGGCAAGTTTTCGAAATAGCTTTTGATCACCAGCAGGTTGAACACGCTGATCAAGGCCGGCAAGATAAGCGACCCCAAATGGTTGATTAGGCCAAGCTCACGGATGAGCAGATAATTGGGGATAATACCGCCGCTGAACATCATCGTGAAGATAAACAGGACGATCAGGATGCCCATGCCGGGAAGCTCACGCTTCGAAAGCGGGTATGCCGTAAGCGCCGTGACGAGCAGGGACGCCAGCGTTCCGACAACGGTAATGAACACCGATATCCAAAACGAGTGAAGAAACTGGCTGTTCGTAATGACGAATTTCATCGTGTCGAGTTGAAAACCGACTGGGAAAATCCCAACCTTGCCTGAAATGATAGCCCACTCTTCGCTTATCGACTTGGACAGGACATTCGCGAAAGGAAGCAGCGTGATAAGTCCCATGAGCGTCAAGATGATGTAGATCGTTCCGTCTAATGTGTAATCCTTGATGGTTTTTCTATGCATGGCCATCCCCCCCCTTACCAAATGCTGCGATTCAAAAACTTGCGGCTAAGCATGTTCCCGACGACAATCAGCAGAAATCCGACCGCGGAGTTGAACAGGCCAACCGCCGTGCTGAAGCTGTAATCCTGCTGCCCGAGACCCATGCGGTATACGAACGTGCCGATGACATCGCCGCTCTTGTAAACGAGCGGGTTATACATCGTCAAAATTTGCTCCGTGCCGGCTTCAAGCAGATTGCCGATCCGAAGGATAAACATCAGAACGATCGTCGGCAGCATGCCCGGGAGCGAGATCGACCACATCTGTCGGATGCGTCCCGCCCCGTCGATGGCGGCGGCTTCGTACTGCTCCTGCTCGATGCCCGCGATGGCTGCGATGAATACAATTGCGTTCCATCCGATCTCCTTCCAACCGGCAGTGAACACGACCAGTCCACGGAACAAGTTATTGTCCGTAAAGAATGACACCGGTTGGCCGCCCAGCGACCGGATGATGTCATTCACGATGCCGCCCGTCGGCGACAAGATGTTAATGAATAATCCCGAGATAATAACCCAAGATAGGAAGTGCGGCAAATAAATGATCGTTTGGATCGTTCGCTTGAAGAACATGCGCCTCACTTCGTTGAGCATCAATGCGATAACGATCGGAATCGGGAACAGAATCGTAATCTTGTACACACTGATGAGCAGCGTATTGATCAGCACCTGCAGAAATTCGTCCGAACGGAGCAACTTCTTGAACTGTGCCGTCCCTACCCACTCACTGCCTGATATGCCACCAAAGATGTTGAAATCCTGGAACGCAATTACGATGCCGTACATCGGCGTATATTTGAACAAAAACAAGAAAATAATGCCTGGGATCAGCAGCAAATACATATCCAGGTTGCCACGGATCAATCTCCAGCGCCGCCCTTCGGCTCCGCGGCGGGCCCCTTCTCCTCCGTTTCGTCCACTCACGTTCTCCACCTACTTTTCTCTGTCTTGACTCCATTGTAGGGGAGACATTCTAGCTTGAGTAGCAGACAATCCTTTCATTTCTGGTCATATTCCACAAACTTTTGTGCAGATGTCGATGGTCCCCACCGTTGAACAACCTTGTACCCCCTCATTGGCGAATACTTAACCGCCTTGCTGGAGATGTGATCGTTAATTATTCATTCGATCAGCCATTAAAGTACGGTGATCGGTTAGTGTTTGGCGATATGGCGATCTACATGGTGAAAACCAACACATTCAATGACATGCCACTGCCAGCCATTGCCGTTCAAGGTAAAGAAGGCGATTGCCGCGTCGTGCGCGAATTTGGCTATCAAGATTTTAAGACACGGCTAGCGTAGAAGATCCAGGGCGCGTAGAACTGTACTGAGCACAGAACAGCTGCTTAGGCTGGCACCAGTTGATGCTCTGTAGGCGAACATGACAAAAAAACCTTCATCCATCGCTGGACAAAGGCTCTTTGCGCTAACATATTATTTCTGTGTCAATGCCCTTATATCATCTGCAAAAGCTTGACTATACTGCTTAAATAGTCCCGTTTCAAACACATAGCTCCCGTCATTGGCTTGAGGCGGATTTTCCTTGAGCTGCCTGTACAGGTTATCCGTTTCATTCGACAGCTTGCTCCATACTTGCTTCACGCTATCATACTCCGCATCCAGTCCCTGAATATAGGCATCATACTCTGCCTTCTTCTCCATAGCCTGGCCAAGACGTTCAATTGTGAACTCCATATCCAACTGCTGTCCCGTGGAGTCCGTCCCCGATTTGGCATACCAGCCAATGTTAACAAATGCCTCATTCCAAACACTGGCAGTAATAAAGCTGTTGATTTGACGCAGTTGGGATTCCACAGTCGGTGGCTTATCTGTATCGGCAGCATCTTTCTGATCAGCAAGCGAACTAAAGAGCTCCTTTATCTTTTCCTCATCTGTCTTCTCCTTGCTAGCGCAGCCGGAAGTCACCAGCATTAATGCAACGGCTACACTAATAAATAACCCCAATTTGTTACGAATCGACATTTCTAAACTCCCCTTTTATAATTATAAATTCACTTATATATCGGCTTACCTAGAATTATTTTGAATAGTTATCTTCTATTTCTCATAATTTTATAAATTTGATCCAGATGGGAATAATTGTTGAAAGCCTAAAGATCATTTGTGTAATTTAGGCGCAAAGCCAAAACCAGATCTCGACGAGATGCGGATGTGCTGCTGCGGGCTTGTAGGAGGCAAGCACTCAATGTTCAGGTAAAGTTGAAATTGTTGTATTTCTTACAGCAATTTTGTCTGAAAATTGATATTATGCCAAAAATATTGTATAAAGCACAACAATTCTAGCAAAATAACAAATTATGAGTTGAATTCTTGCAGAAAATACAACAATTCCAACTTACCCTCCATTCCTTGCTATATGTATCATTTTAAAGAAGTAAGCTATCTTCGCTGTTTACAGCTGCAACGTTATTGCTTACATTTAGTTTTAATAGAATTAGTTTATTACCTCCTGCAGTAGTTGCTACGCCTATTCCACCGATCCCTCTTCCCCGCCGCGCGTACATCAATTCCTCCTTCCAACCAGATTTGAAGGGCCAGGGACTCGCGCTTGCTGGCAGGTGCAGGGTTGTGCGATATGCAGTATCTTTTAAATAAATGCAGTCTGAATCGCATGTTCATCCTGCAAAACGGGAAGAAACCCGACCTCATGAGGCCGGGCTTATCCATGGTACATATTATGGCGGCGAACCGTGGAGAGACAAGTCCACAGTTCGCTGCCATTTGTTGCTCACACCGTAATGCTTTTTAACACCTGCTCTTGCTACACTTGTCTGCTATACGACTTGCTCCAATAGAACACCGTCAGCTTCTCGGGATCGTATTGCTTGTCGCATGGATCATTCGTTTTTATCCGTACTTATTTCACTTCTTGACTCTCGATGTAGCGGTGCGCTCTCATGGCAACAACGACCGCCATCTCTCTGGTTGCTGTCCCCTTCGGATTAAAGCGGTTAGCGTAACCCGCCATAATGTTTAGCGCTGTGAGGTCCGCAACATGTCCCTGTGCCCAAGACGCAATCTGCGCACGGTCTTGATAGACAATGCTTGATTGAACCGGCTCACGATTCAACACCCTTGCCATCATGACCGCCATTTCTTCTCTTGTAATCGTGGCATTCGGCAAAAATTGATCCTTATATCCTTTGACAATTCCCGCTGCATATGCGGTATTGACGTATGAATAGAACCAATCCGTCGTCTTGATATCACCGAAAGGAGCAGCTGCCTTACTTTCAGCTTTTATGCTGAACACTTCCACCAGCAACTTGGCAAATTCAGCTCTAGTGATCTCATTTTTCGGATTCACTTTGCCGTTAGACCCTTTAACAAACCCTTTCTCTGTTGCCTCAAGAATAAGATCATACGCCCAGGAAGAGACGTCTTTGCTATCTTTATAGAAGTCTGCCAAAGACTTTTCGGGCTTGTCTGTATTTGGCGAGCCTTTGCCGTCACCTTGACCAGGTTTTCCTTCCGTACCCGAGTTTCCTTGTCCGTTGCCTTGATCAGGTTTTCCTCCCGTATCCGGATTTCCTTGTCCTCCACCTTCATCAGGTTGGTCAGGCTTTTCTCCTGTACCCGGGTTCTCTTCCCAATTCGAAGGATCTTGGCCCAGATCGATGCCAAGATTGGTCGTATAACGCCATTGGACATTATCTCCCTGTTTGAGCTTATATTGACTTGCTCCGTAATTAGGGTAGTTGCCATTGACGTTATACATCCAACCGCTGCCGCTGCCATGATCAAACTCGCCATCACCTGCAATAGACTCGATATAGACGCTATTGTATTTACTTGAGAAAGAGTGTTGATAAGCAATATTGTGTTTATCCAACTCTCTTCTGATCACATCCCAGACCGATTCGCCTGGTGTAAATTCAACCGTTGTTGACGGCAGGACATATCCTTTATTGATCGTTAATTTATCAACCGACAATTGAATCGTTGCTTTTTCAGGGTTTGGCCCGGAACCGCCGTCGCCCGGCAGCGTACCACCGCCGTTATCATTCTTGTCCTTAAGCGAATAGGCGACAAAGTCCGTGAAGTGATTCGTTTTAACAATAAGATCATTCCCGTCTTCATACGCATACTCAGGCTTGCCGCTTGCTAATCCTTCCTGGTTGCTCGCAAACTTTTGAATCGAGGCAAGCTGGCCATTTTGGATAAATGCAGCTTCTTTGCCTTTCATCCCCTTGAAGACAATTGCAACAAATCCATCTGTAAAATGAACCGATTCGTCTCCGCCAATTGTGAAAAATTCATGGACTGCATCGACTTGCTTATTCGCATTCAGCAGACCGTTCAGGCTCGTTTTAAGCGCCTCATCATTTTTATTTTTGGACGTGATCAGTTCAAGTATTTGATTTGATTCGCCATCCAATGTTATTCCGTGAGGGAATGCGACATTGATGCCGCCTCTTACGATAGACAGCTGCGGCAGCGCCACATTGGCGGGCAGACTGATGAATGTTTTCGATTGCGCATGATCGGGCAGTTCAATGGCTATTTGCTTATCTAGATCCGATTGTTCTACGAGTATCGTGTAGAGTTTGCCGTTATTAGGAATAACGATCGGCTGATCATTGTCGGGCAATTCAACTGTCTCGCTTGGCCCCTTCTCCTCAATCGAAACATCTGTCATATCATACAGACTGGTTTCTCCATTCAAGTAACGGGCATAAGCAACTAGAGCATAAGTGGCTTGATCTGTAGCCATCCCATTTACGTTGCCGCCTTTAGGATGGACAAACCCGCCTGTCGGAGCCCCGTAAGTCAGCAAATTTTCGACGGCGGAATGTCCGTTCTTGTTAAACCGCTCATCCGTATGCGGGTCAATACCCAGACTGGTTAGCGCCACGATTACCTGGGCAACACTTTGGACATTCTCAGAACCCCAGCTCGTGTAACCTCCAAATTGGTTCTGGGCCGAAGAAAGCCAAAGGACCCCACGATCGACTGCAGCTGTGACCTCTTCCTTCTTATTGTAATAAGGGGCCAAAGCTTGAATCGCCATGGCGGTTATATCCGGATCTGCCGCTCCAGACAAGGACCACCCGCCGCCGGCAACTTCTTTGTTCACAATATAGTCAAGGAGTTTGTTGCGCGTCGTTTGATTCCCAATCCCATGCTGTACCGGGATACCATATTGATGGCTATCGAGTGCGATCAGCGCAAATATTGGTCCGTTAATCCCCTGCTTGGTGACGTAATCAAAGTCTGCTAACGCGGCACTGATATCATATCCTGCTACATCGTAAATGTTTTTACCAATTGCCGTAAGCGCTAAGATAAGCCTTGAATGCTCCGTACCTTTCGACCGATCCAGCTTTCCTTGCGACATAAAGCGTTCAACAACTTTACCAACCACATTGCTGTAATACGTAGCGAAATAACCTTCCGGTACCTCATAATTGGCGCGCGCAAGCGAAAGAATGCTCCATTCCCCGCCAATCGTATCGAACGTAGGATTGCTTACGGTTTTAACCATATAAGCTAAATGCTTATCTAAATGTTCGTTTACGTTTATGGCATTTTTCTTCAAACCCCGTTTTTTGGCACTGTCAAACGAATCATGTGATTGGTCTAGTGCCAGTACTTTAGCGTCAACTTCGTCTTGGCCGGCATTTTCGTCAGCTATTAAAGCTTGTGCCGATTCAATAAGCTGTGCATATTGACGGTATACGTCTTCTGTCACCCAATATTCGCTTTGGAGAAGATCCGCTCCGTCTGTACTTATGGAGACCGATGTCAGTTGTGCCTTGGCATCATCAACAGCAAGCTGAAGAGAAGCCTTATCCACCGCCTTAACAATTACGATCTCGGGAAAAATACTGTAGTATCCTTCTCTACCCAATGCCGTGAAATTAGGGTTTGCCCCTACTAACGGATCAATATTCCGATGATCTCCAATCGGACTGCCGAAAAAACCCAATTTAATGTGTCCGTCATAAAGGCTATAGCCCCCTTTCAGATTCTGTGGAATCTGAAATTCCAGACTATTGGCCTGCGTAGTAATGTTGTATTGTCTTACAAGACCAGCGAGCAGTGTCCGTTCATGTCCCGCCAAAAAATTGATTTGCGCATTAAAATTGTAAATACCTGCTAACTTATTAGCTGGGAATGATAACCCATTAAATACAACTTTAACGCGATCTCCGGGACCAGCTTCTTCTTGTGGACGAGTCATATTTTCGATGGTAACAGTCAGTGGCCTTGCCGTCATGACCTGGTATTCGGCCAGCCCGTCTCTTTCGACCTTGACAATGTTTCTGCCTTCCGTCAGCAGCACGCTGAAGGATCCATCTTGATGGGAAATCACATTTTCCGCGGAAAACGTGCCGTCTTCATAAGATACCGTTCCCAAGGCATGATTAATTGTAGGACGGAGAACACTTACTTCGCTTCTGACGGAAGGAGTAAACGTATAGGTAGCTCCAGGCTCCGTATCCATGAAGTAGACACTATCAATATCTGCATCGAATGCGCCGTTTTGAAGGTTCATTATATCATTGCCCGTCTTGCCTTCATTGGCCTTCTGATTGCGTACCTTGTTGCTCTCAATGCCTGTAGAAATACCCGTTTCGCCTTGGCCCACTGTGACAACAAACAAGCCTACATTTTCTGGCCAAATGGCACTGAATGCATCGGCTGTGTCTTTAATATAAGTCGACCCGTTTACCTTTAGAGCATCGTAAGTTACTTTAACAATCGCTGTTCCATTCTTATTGGCACGGATCGTTGAATAGCTGCCAGGCTCGCCTTCAGCAATCTCAATGACATCTTGACCCGTGATGATCTCATAATGAAAATCAGGTTCAAAGAAATAATTGCTGATGCCTTCAATTAAAGCCTGCCAGCTTCGCAAGCTTAATAACTTAAACTCATCGCCAGGCTCCGACAGCTTCAAGTGATTTTGTTCGTTGATATTGAGATAAATATTCCCTTCCAAGTAGGTCCCACGATTTAAAATTGCCTGAGGGGATAGAACATTCAATTGTTCCTCTGTAATCTTCATCGAAGCATTCGCTTCATTTGCTCTGAATGTGCCTGTGTTTGTTAGCTTGCCTTCTTGACTTACCCGATAGTTATATTCCTGATTATTCGCTAGTTTGTAGCGATATACTTTTTTACCGTCCTGAATCGTCGATTCTGCAGGCTCGACTTTTTCAAAAGTGATAAAATGCTTTATTTTCCGGCCAACGGTTAGTGTTGCTTGCTCAGGCACGGTAAAAGTTATCGCGCGCGCTAATGGAAGCGCCCCAGAAACAGATTGTGCTGAAGTGGACATCGTAACTGTAACGCTGTTGCTTAATGCAATATAACCCTCAACATCACGTGCTGTGCTTGGCTCAAAAGAATAAAAATACGTATTCCCTGCAAACACGAGGACAGGGTATTCTCCCGCGGCCGTCTTCGTCCCCAAAGTGAGCGATGTATCGCTTGGACTATTCTGACCAACCTTTACCGTATAATCTTCATCCGCGTTCCACCCTGTGTTACTGGCTTTAAGGTTCAATTGGCGGAATTCAAATCGTTGATTCGGCTCCGTCGTTACCGCCAGCTTCCCTCCGCCAATGCTATTTCCGCTAGCGTCCATCCCTCTGTAGCGATAGTCTCCTGCGGGCAAAGAAGCCGTATATACTTTATAAGTGCCCTCTTCACCCTCACCTATGCTCATGAGCTGATCTTGAGAATTATAGAGCTCTAACGCAGCGGTTGTAGGCGCAACCGTAAACGTAATATTAAATTCGGGCTGAGTCTCCTCTTCCCATAAACCTGGCTTTTTGGCTTCATTGAAGACCGCTTCTGCTTGATTGAGCGCTAATACCTTGGCGTCCACCGCTTCTTGCGTCGCATTCAAATCGGCAACTAGCTGCTGAGCCGAGACGATGACTTCGACCAATGCATCAAACTCTGTTTGGACAACCCAGTAATCCGTTGTGCTGACATCCGATCCGTCTACGCTAACCTTCACAGATGCTTTGGTTAACTCTGCGTCTTGAATGGCGGCTTCCAATTCAGCCGTATTCAGTTCATTGCTCTCATTTAATGCTTCAATCAACTCTTTTAAAGCATTGTCAACAACCAATTGACTGCTCTCGATATTCGTGAGGACATCATAAGCGTTGTCGTACGCTGAACGAACAGCATCCTCTGCAAGAATTTCTGTTTTATCTGTGCGACTGTTAATCTCTGCTACTTTTTTGGTTAATGCATCTTTGTTGGCAGGATCATAAAATGCATTATAGCCTCCCAAATCTCCCCCGTATCCGTAAACGGTGTATTGCCAGCGAATAACATCGCCGCTTTTAATAGAGGCAACCGAAGCTCCGACGTCCGGGAAAGTGTGATTCACTGCGAACATCCATCCCGATTGGTCAGTGTAATCAAATTGGCCTAACCAATCCGCGTCCGCCCGATCTCCAATCTGATCTTCTCCAATGGCTTGCAAGATATAGGAAGGAGGATTAACGGCTCCGGCTCCAGGATCGTAGATTTTGGATAAATAGAAGCCGCTATCAACACTACCGCTATTCTCATAGCCCCCTTCTCCCAAAAGCTCTGTAATAACTGCTGCCGCGTTGTCTCCTTCATGAAGGGGAACACGAATTGGCTCAACGATGTAGCCTTGTCCCAAGGTGAACTTCTCAACAGATATTGTCACATATCCCTCTACATCCTTAGCATCTGACACGACCGCCGCTGCCATCACAGCTGTGGGGCTGAATAATGAAAAAATCATCAGCAATGTCAAGCTTAGTGCGATAAATTTTCGCCCTGTTTTTTGCAAGAACATGACCAGTCTCCTTTATATTTATTTTGGTAAATCAAAAAAAACACCGCTCACTTGTCATTGAGAAAGGTGTTTGACATACGGACATACCCATGCCCGAATAAATGCACAGTGAAATATCCCTCCTTTCATCCTCGTGAAAATCGCAGAAGAGGTAAATGGCATGTATCCTGGCTTTGCTTCATCGTATAACTAACTCCTTCCCGTATCCAATACAGTGGAAACACGTTAGCATACTCAGTGTTACAGTGGCGGGACCGCGTCAGATTTGCACTGATCTTCCATTTTGAGCTGTGTTCAACACAGCGCCATTTACCTGAACATTATGAAGTTGTCTTATCAAAAAGTGGAATATAGGTACTGATTTACTCCCCCTCATAAATACCCGTTGACCTGCTCGAAACGATCACAATGAGCATGCAACTACTGCAACATCAATTCGCTTGCTCATAGAAGAATAACCCATTTAGGATGAGTGTGCAATCGTTACTTAGTAGAGAAGTCAAAGTGAAGTAGATTTACATGACACGGAAAGCAAACATCCACTATAGCTCTCTCCCCCTTCATGAGTATCCAGTAACACAAATGGGCTAATGCGCATAGACTGGGTTTGAATATAACCAGATTCTTTTGCATTGGAGATGTGAGAATTGAGCAATACAAAAACTAAGGATAAAACTCAGCAACTTACGATGAAAAAGCTTTCTCCCGTGAGCATTATAAAGGAGCTTCCAGCCGTCCGCGGTAATTTAAGGAACTCCTCTTCAAATCCTAAGCGCACCAGTAGTGAAAAGGGCATATCATCGGCTATCAATGCATGCGTGGATCGCGCTTTTCGAATTCCAATATTTTTGAGTACAACGAACACGGTAAATGATCTGCAAGGACAATTTCTGAACCGTCTTATTGCGGAAATTGAAGGGGCATTGCTCTTTCCCCGCACATTGCCCGTAAGCGAACAATATCCGGAGAACATCCTGACGAATATACGACGCTTGGTTTTTTCAAGCTATGGTTTGCTCGCGATCAACTTCCGCAGATTTCAAGTTGAAATTCTTCAATCCAATGAGGGACAACCGCCAACGAGCACTCCGTTCTGGGAAGGATCGACTTTTTCTCAAATTGAGCCTGCCATGGCTTTTCAATTCGGAATTCCAATATTATTGGTCAGAGAGAGAGGGACTGACGTCAATAATGGAATTTGGGCTGGAGGAATCACACCTCTAAACATATTTGTTGATTGGGATTCCGACAACCAATCCGTAGACGATTTCTTTAACAGTATTCAATGGAGAGAGGTCTTTGCAAATTGGGCTGCAGAGGTAAGAGGCAACTATTTGCTTCGAACGGAACCCCTGTTCAATAATCAACACTAATTAAAAATCCACAGCCTCCATGGCTGTGGATTGATTCCAGTCCTCATGAGACTGGATTACTTTATTTGTTGCTTTCAGTCAGCAAGTCGACGATAATATCAGCTGTTGTTCTACTGAAATCGGATCACTAAACAGAAATTGATCGAAATCAATATTATAGATCTTTCCGGCTTGCCATGTTGGCGTGTTTTGAATTAACGTTTCCACTTCCTTCATTTTTTCCTCCGCCCCTTTATTCACAGCCAGAATCAACCGATCACCCATGAAATCGGGAATGACCTCGGTAGATATTTCCCATGTTTCGCCATGAATGACCTCGGTGTTTACTTTTTCGGCGGGTTTCAAATTCAGATACTTGTAAATGATGTTGCCCCCCATATTGGTATCTCCGTAAATAAACACATTATTAGGACGCACATTCAAAATCGAAAAGGTCTCATCAGCCTTAATAAATGGACTAATCTTTTCCTTGTATTCAGCTATTTTGGTCGCAAACGCCTTATTCCACTGTTGGGCTTCGTCCTGCTTGCCGAGAATATCGCCAAACATTGCGACATCCTTAATTGGATCGTTGTATTGCTCCACAACAACCGTTGGTGCAATCTGGCTCAGCGCTTCGTACCCGCCCTCTACAGTCTCCGCGAATGGCAGCGTTGTAACTATCAGATCAGGCTCCAGCGACAGAATCTTCTCCGCGTCAGGCGGGACGCCAACATCTGCAATGCCGGCAGTATCGCTTAACATCGGATTTTTCAGAATGTGGGTGATTTTAACAGACGTAATGGATTATTATGAACCGAATTCCGCTTTTCTTCCCGAAATTGAAGCGGCGAGCATCCCGTATGCTTCTTGAACAGCCGCCTGAAATAATAAACGTCCGCATAGCCCACACTGCCGGCTATTTCCAGGATTCGAGCCTCCGTTTTCAGCAAATGCTGCTTCGCTTTGTGAATCCGTACATAAATCAAGTACTCAATTGTGCCCGCTCCAATCTGGCTTTTGAACATGCGAGATAAATAGCTCACGCTGCAGCCATAAATTCCGACCAATTGCTCGGTTGTAATCGGCTCCCTATAATGCTCATGAATATAATGAATTGCTTCGGCTATCAAATTCGGCCGGCTGTTGTCCTCCGCGGAAGCGCGGAGCTGCCGCATTACCTCGTATACAAACGGAAGGAAAGTAGACTGCGCCTGCAGCCTGTCCATCGGGGTTGCTTGCTGCCATAGACGATTCATCGTTTGACACTTTTCCTGCAGAGGCAGCATGGCATACGGGGTGAATCCATACGACATATGGAAGGTCTCCCGATCTTCCGGCAATTCACAATTGGCTTTATACAGAATCAAATAGCAGGCATAATCGTTTCCCAGCGGCATGAAACTCAGCTCCGCTTCCTTGCCTCCATGCAAAATGTGAAGTGGACGGGCCTCATAGACCGTTCCCGCCAGACTCACTCTTGCCTCTCCATGAGCAGTAACCAAGAAGAAGCTTGTGTGCGCCACATAGCGATCAGGTAATGTGCCATTCTCCACACCGTACTGGCATATATCCAGCAGTGTAACAGCGGCTCGACTCCACCGTTCGATGTGGGTTTCCCAGTCCATACATGGTCCCCCTCTCACTATTTCAGCGAATCTAACGAACTTTAGCGTGGACTAGATCGGTTAGTATGTCCCAATTCAACGATCACCTAAAAAACTGACACCGGTGCTTAGTGGCGTCAGTTTTAACATAATACCATGCTATAGGGAAAAATCCGTAACACCCTTTTTATAGGCGTATTTCAGTGTATAGATTTCTTCTTCTCCATAGGGCATTGTCGCAATTTTTATACGAGTGTAATCAAGCCTGCTCTCTCTTAAAACCTTTTTTATCAAGGCGATGCTCCGCTCTTCTTCCGTAATGACACAGAATATATTAAGCGCATATTTTGTCGGGTCGGAAATGCATTTCCCCATATCAAAGCCATCAACATCGCCTAAGTTAGCATCCGCTAGAGATATCTCTAAGTATTCCATTACTTTATCTTTTAACCAGTGGTCACGTTGGCTGCCTTTGGCACTTTTCAGAGGGTACTGTACCACTAACCAGAACTTTTCACTCATTAATTCACCAGCCAATCTACAAATAATATATTTAAAACTACTCTTAAACAGCCATTGGCTTGTGTTAATCAATAAGCTCAGACGCTCTTAATAGTCTCTGAACCATAACCGCAACTTCCGCACGCGTGATAAATGCCTTTGGTGCAAGTGTATGACTGTCGCGTCCTGTGATGATGCCGGCATTAAGATTGTCCGCAATACTGCTCCGTGCCCATTCCCCAGCCTCGTTGGCGTCGTTGAACGGTGCCAATAGCTGTTCCACAACTTGTACAGCGCGTTTGTCCTTCAGCTTTGTCAATTTCATTGCATTGGAGATTACCTTCATCGCCTGCTCCCGTGTCAGCTTATCTTCTGGACGAAATGTACCATCCTCAAATCCAGAAATAAGACTGTACTCGTATGCGATTTGGATCACATCACTGTACCAAGCAGAGGGTTGCACATCAGGATAAGGCGACAGTGACTTCCCAGCCCTCTTAAGCCCTAATCCGTTTACCAGAACCGCCGCGAACTCGGCACGAGTAATATCGTGATCTGGATGGAACAATCCCCCGCTGTCTCCCTGTACAATGAATCGTGCGCCCATCTCATTCACTGCAGATTGGGCCCATTGTGCCTGTACATCCTTAAACGTACGTGAATGAGAGATTACGGCATAAGTATCGTTCGTTAAGCTGCTTATAACCGCATACCGGTTGCCATCGATCGTCGACACCTTCGTCGGTACATGCCTGATCGCTCCATCCTGGTCCAGCGCAATCGCTGTCGTCACTTGGGCAGGGAGTATGCTCTCCGGCAGCTTGATCATTGTCTGCACAAAACGATCGTTCATTAGTTCCCATTGCTTATCTCCGAGGTAGGCCAATAAAGTGAAATGTACTGGCTTTGCGATGAGGGTCAAGCCGTTCTCCTCTGCTGCTCTCTCGGCAACATTCAGCAAGGTCTCCTCGGCATCTCCAATGCCCAGGCGCACTTGCAATTGCTGCAACATCGTAATTGGCTTGCCGGATTCATCTTGCATACGTTGGAGATCAATGGCTTGAACAGGCACGCGATAGATGCCTTTAGAGGATTGAAGCTCTAGCACAATTTGCTGTGCGCTTAAGTATTCAAGCTGTGTCCCACTTAGCTCGAGGTAGACCTCTGCATCGGCTTGACTGTTCACCTGCATCGTAATTACAGCTCCTGGCTCCACACTCGCGAGCTGCTCCGCTAGCTTGCCCTGATTCAGTACGATCACAAGTTCACCGCGGCGGTCTTGTGTCGATCGGGTTACCGACACGATTTCTGCTGCCGCCTTCTTCCCATCTATTCGCACGTCCACTCCTGTCACTGGCGGTTCTGGATTAATCGGTGTCGGTATCACTATCGGTATTGGCGTTGGTGTTGGTGTTGGCGTCGGTATTGGTGTAGAGTTGCTAATGTCTATCGTCAATGGTAGCTGAGGTCCTGTACTAAAATCAAATATCAATACGTTCTGTCCGATTGATAAGGTAGCCAAATATTCCTTTGTAATTGTGAACGTGTTGCTCGCTCGCAAATAATCGCTTCCTTCGATTAATGTTGTGGAACCGTTCAGAATACCGGATAGGACATGGCCCTTTTCCTCCAAGGTCACATTAATATCCCGATAATGTAATCCAGACTCATTCTTATCGAAGGCTTGGCTGTTAGGTGTAATCGATGGTGTTCCTTTTGGCCATCCGTCGAGATAGTCTCCATCCGGATCAAATTTTTGGATCCGTTCGTTATTGGCTCCCGTTACATAGACATTACCACTGCTATCGATGGCTATACTGTTAGGAAAATTAAACTGACCATTTCTATTACCAAGGCTTCCCCATTGACTAATATAGGTCCCATCCAAATCGAATTTTTGGACTCGATTATTTTGAGCATCAGAAACATAAGCATAGCCGCTATTATCTACAGCAATATCAAAAGGATGCCTAAATTGACCATTTCCATCACCATGGCTTCCCCATTGACTAATATAAGTCCCATCCGTATTAAATTTTTGGATGCGATGGTTTTCGCTTTCGGTTACATAAACAATCCCATTCTGATCAATCGCAAGACCATATGGACGATTAAATTCCCCATCTCCAGTGCCATAGCTTCCCCATTTGCCCAAAAACTGACCATTTAAATCAAATTTTTGGACTCTATGGTTATCCCGATCCGTAACATAGACTATACTTGTGTTGCCGTCAATTTCAATATTTGCCGGATTTCTAAACTCCCCATCATTGAAGCCAACGCTTCCCCACTTAGTGAGATAGTTGCCTTCCGAATCGAATTTTTGGATTCGGTGATTCTGCCTGTCCACTACATAGACATTGGCGTTGTTATCGAACGCGATTCCACTTGGATAATTAAACTGACCATCTCCACTTCCTAATCCTCCCCACTCGGTAAGGAAATCTCCATTAGCGTCCAATTTAACAATCCGGTGGGTACCATAATCTGCAACATACATATTCCCTCCGTTGTCTATCTTTATAGCGACGGGACGATCAATCAAAGTTTGCTGAGGTTGAGTAGACGATATAAATCCACTTCCTCCTTCAGCCCAAGCTACTGGATATGTACTGACCAGTAACGTCGAAATGAGAACTGTACTTACTAACTTTTTCATGAAGGGATTCCATCTGTGCATCAAGCTCATTTTTTCTCCTCCCCTATCTTTCAATTCTGGGTGTTCTTTTCCGCTCTGATTTTCCTCAGACAATTAGATTAAGTTTGCATATTCAAGCATTCTACGAATCATAATTACAATTTCAGCTCGGGTAATAGACTCTTGTGAGGCTAGTGTATGCGAAGTTTTCCCTTGCAGTATACCTGTTTCTATCGCCACAGCCACTGCTTTTTTAGCCCATCCAGATACTTTATTTGCATCACTATACTGCGCTAAAATTTGTTTAACTTTATCATCGGATAAAGCAATTTCATCCCCAACCATTTGCAATGCTCTTGTTATGACCACAATCGCTTCTTCTTTTGTCATGCTTTGTTCAGGTCGGAACGTGCCATCTTCATACCCGTGGATGAGTGATCTATTCAATGCTGACTGTATTGAAACGGCTGACCAGTTTTCAGCGTGAAGATCATCGAACTGACCTTGATACGAATCGCTCACCAGCCCTATTGCTCGACCTAATATTGCTGTAAATTCCGCTCGGGTTACATCCACATTTGGTGCAAAATTCGTTTCCTTTTTACCCGTCACAATCAATTGACTTGCAGATTCCTCAATAGCTGCCTGTGCCCAATGTCCCTGAATATCTACAAAACGCTGCTGCTGTGAAACCAGTGCAATCGTTCCATCCACAAACGTATAAATCTCAGCATATCGATTTCCATCTTGCATCACGATTTTCGTCGGTACGCGGACAAATGAACCATCCTCTGCGATCACAATTGCAGTTGCATTATTCAGTTTGGCAGATGGGTCGAGCTGTAGAATGCGTTTGTTGTAATGCTTACTTTCTACATGAGATACAACTTTGTTATCTTTCTCGTAATGAACAATCATCGATAGCGGCTGACCAATGATAGACATCTTCTGAAGGAATGGATAGCTTGTACTCGACTGTTCACGCATAACGAATGTTACAGTTACGCCTTGATTAAATGCAGTAACACCTAATTGAGCTTTTATTTTTAATAGATCCACTTTAGATGCATCCCATATCATCGTTCCATCTTTTGTCTCGATATGAAATACGATCCCTTTATCGATCAGAAGATCTATCGTATCCCCGTCAACATCAATTAGAATATCGTCTACTGCAATGTTAACTCCGACACTTAGCGTTTCGCCTCTAGCCATTTGCTGAACATAGGAAATCATTTCAGTTGGATCCAAGGTAAGTTTCAATACTTCCTTGCCATTTTCTTTGACAATCGTCCCATTCAAAAGACGCTGATTGTGCGCTTCATTTACCGTAATGTTCAATTGGTTCTGCTGTTGATTACTGTCTGTAGGCCTAATTGGAACAGGCGGCGGTGTGCTTGGCGTGCTATTAGCTGGCGTACTGTCGCTTACCGTTAGTGTCAGCGTTGCATCGTCACCTGTGCTGAACCGGAAGTCAAAGCTATGTGTTCCTGTACCTAGTGTTGCTAAGTACTTCTTCTTCAGCGTGATCTCATTGCCATCTCCGTTCACGTCATAAGAAGTTGCTGAAATTGGCGTTCCTCCCACTTCTATGCCTTGGAACGTGTTACCTAATAAACCTAGTCTTACTGTAATATCTGCATAACCTGATGCCGCGGCATATTTATCAAAGCTCGCTGTGCTTGGCGTGATCGTGCTATCCATTGTAGCACGCGTTACCGTGACGATATACGTTTGCGTATCACCGTTGCCTGATGCAACCACCACCGTTACCGTAGCCCCCGCCTTTCAGCGCCACGGCTTCCGCTTGGCCGCTTGCGACAGACGAATCGTTCACCGTCACCGCTGCCCCGATTTCCGCAGTCGTTGGCGTTACATCGATACTCGCCACTTCATTGTCGACGCTTGCCGTGTAGCTTGTTATTTCCGAACTAAATGGTGGTGACAATGTACCGCTACTTAACGTAAGTTCACTCAAATCGGAACTATTCCCAAACTTCATAAGACGGTCGGCCATAAATGGAATCATCCAAACATTCTCTCCATCATACACGCCGCCAAGAAACGCACTATTTTGTTTGGCAAACCCACTTGGCCAATTGTTGTAGCCCGTCATTTCACCTGTTGCCGAATCAACCTTGATCAGACGATCGGCATTGTTCGGAATGAGCCAGATACTAGTACCATCATACACGCCTCCAGTGAAGCTACCGCTCCCTTTTGAAAAGTTACTAGGCCATTCGTTATATTTCGTCATATCTCCAGTCGTCGTATCAAATTTCACTAGATGAGTGGCGTTATGAGGGATCATCCATATATTTGTTCCATCAAAGACACCTCCCGTAAATGCATTCGCACTTTTGTCAAACTCGCTAGGCCAATTGTTGTACCCCGTCATTTCACTTGTTTCAGGATCAAGCTTGATTAGCCGATCGGCATTATTTGGAATGAGCCAAATACTAGTGCCATCAAATATCGAACCATAAAATGGATATCCACCAAGGATTGTTCCGCTTGGCCAACTATTGTAACTGGTCATTGCTCCAGTCGTTGCATCAACCTTTATTAAGCGACTGCCAGAATAGGGGGAAAGCCATATGTTAGTACCATCATACACGCCTCCAATGAATTGATCGCTTCCTTTCGATCCATCTGGCCAACTGCTATACCCTGTCATTTCACCTGTCGTCGCATTAACTTTGATGACCTGATTTGCACTATATGGAATTAGCCATATGTTAGTTCCGTCATAAACTCCCCCGGCAAATGCATTGCTCCCCTTAGTAAAGCCAACGGGCCAATTGCTATATCCCGTCATTTCTCCCGTAGATGGATTAACTTTAACTAATTCGTTAGCATTATAAGGTATCATCCATATACTCGTACCGTCATAAACCCCACCAACAAAGGCAGAAGATCCTTTGGTAAAGCCACTAGGCCAGGCCTGGTATCCGGTAAAAGCGGTTCCTGCCACTTCATTTCCAAGAATGGAGCCACTATATCCAATTCCGTCTTGACTGGAGATGTTTGCCGCCGCTGCGATGGTCGATATGCCGCCAATGCCTGCACCGAATTTACCCGGAATGACACCTATTGTTAAAAGAATAATCAAAACTATAACCGATATTTTTCTACTTATTCTTGCCACTGTTCTTCCGTCCTTTCGTATAGAGAATCTTGTCGTTGTTGGAAACCGTCAACATATCTTTAATCAACTTCTCTGCGGCTAGCCTATCCAGTAGTCAAGCATCGACCTCCACGGCAATGTTCTTGATGCTGGGCCGATAGCCGCTTCCCTTCGATAACATGTCCAAATACATACGTGGTGCAATCTTATCTATGCTAGATCAAATCGTTGTCCGACACATCCTAAAATTTTATCCCTACTATTATAAATTCATTTAAGGCAACTAGTCTGTAATCCCGATTACATTTTGCAAATAATAATTAAACTCAAATGACCTCATCAAGCAGTCATTTCGTCACTGTCTCCGCGCGCCGTTCCCCGAGACAAGTTAGAGGTCGAAAAATGAAAAATCCACAACCTCTTGTGGTTGTGGATTTACATGGTACATATGGAGGCGAGGGGATTTGAACCCCTGTCCGAAGATAACGGCACATGTGCTTCTACGGGTGTAGTTACAGTTTTGATGCCACCCAGGAGGACGCCTCGTAACCAACTTCTTCCAAGGTCAGGCTGATTGTCTTCTTCAGCTCACCCCAGGCGGAGACGAGACAGCGTATCCCACTACTTGTTAGCCCCTAGTCTAGTCACATGAGCGATGCTAGGTAGGAGCACTCTCACAGTTTCTTAGGCTGCGACAGCGTAGTTTGTTTGTTGTTTTCCATTTAATAGGCTTTAGCGTTGATTAAGTGGACGCGTCCCCTCTACCCGCAACCCGCTGGCCTCAATGTGTCATCTAAACACAGAATACATTGAGCCCCATTGTCCAATGACTCCATTCGCTTTTAAACGACTCATAGCAATATCCAGTTCTGATCGTTCTTTTTCAACCCCAATTGAAATTAATTCATTAAGTATATCATCAATAGTGAATGGCTCCCTTTTAGAAAGAACAATTTCCCCTAATTTATAACTAGCATTATTTATAATTGCAGACATGAAAACACTCCTTTTTATTATACTGGACTCACTACCTCTTCTTCCTTAGTAATAAGTATTTTTTCAATAAGCCTTTTTAATTCTACTGCAATCTCAAAACCAATATCTCCCAAAAACTGGCGATGATCGATATTCATTTCGCATGTTAAATAGATAAAACATGGTGGAAAAACTGATTGATTACTTCTCAGTTCATTATTAATTCTCGAAACCTCATTCAAATAAACTAATTCTCCTTGCCCACTATACAACAATGGGAATCCATCTTCCAATCCTGTCTTCATTTTTTTGAAAACAACAAAGGAATCTTTAGTATGATACTTTTGATTCGCAACACTGTTTACAACTCTTTGCACTAATTCTTGAAGAATCTTCCCTTTGCTTAAGCTACTGGAAAATAAGTCAATAAGCACTTCGACAAATTTCACTACCTTGGTTAAATAAAACCCATTCTCAGAAACATTATGTTTCACTAAAGGATCTATAAGGCTTTGATAACTATCAGAAACCATACTTTGAATAACTTCATAATCAATATCAATATTTTCGAAAATGCTGTTATCTAATATTAGAAAATCATCCATACCCTTAATCATTGATTGATAATTCTTCTTATTAGCCAATAATTCTTCTAACTGTAGTTTAACAATATTTTTCTCGTCACTCAATCCTGCTGGATTCAATGTTAAGTATTCACTAAAGTAGTGTCTTCTTAATACTGTTATTAACCAAGAGTCATCCCATTGAATAATAGTATTAAAGTATTTTTCATTTGAATGTGCATCCTTTATTGCTTCCCATAATCCAGATATATTCATTGGAAGGACTTGTTCTTTATTACTATTTTCTAACAAAAGCGTATCCTTAGCAAGAGCCACAATAGCTCTTCCTAAAATATAGTCCGTTTTTATTATTCGGTGATGAAAAATCACGTTTTTATAAAGTAGCCATCTTCTTTGAAAAAAATCTTCAACAGTATTAAGCACCTTAATGCTAGGAGCAAAATAAAAAGCATCTTTTTCTTCAACAAGTTTCATTGATGAAATTAACCGATCGTATTCGATCTCGCCCGCATTTAAACCCGAGTTTTTAAAATCTCTTGTAATATAGTCTAAACGATCACTATCAATGGAATGAGCAACAATATGATGCAGATCTTTAAAAATACCCTTTTCTTCAAATATTGTTTTGACGAATCTTCTGTTTAACCAATAAAAAAGCCTTAATTCTGCACTTTGTTGATCATCAGGTATGAACGTTACCGACTCTAGTAATCTATCAGAGATATTATTACCAATCTGTTCATGAAGAGCAAAATCACTCTCAGAGTAAAATCTTGTTGCATCCATAAACTCCTTATGTGCTGGAGTCCTGTCTTTTTCTTCTATATGACTGACATGATTCCAAACCTCCTCCAATGCGTATTCTGTTATGTGACTAAAGGGAGGATGACCAATGTCATGCAGTAATGCAGCAACTCTGACTGATTGAAAAGCAACTAAGTAAGCAAAAATGTGCTGTTTTTTAATTATATGTGGTGAGTTCAATCTATACAACGGGTCATCAATCACAAATTCGTGACAATTGTTAATTAAACCCGCAAATCGATCTGTTAATGTATTTCTAAATGTTTCAGCATGTTCGGATGATCTATAGCTGTCAATTTCTTTATTAATAAGATCGAAAAATTTGTCTCTAACTTCAGACTCTGCATTAGTCACTGAAAAGTAAAACATTTTTCCAGCTAGATGCATTACTCCTAATGAGTGCTCAAAACGTTTCGTTTTGTTTGAAGGATACGTCAGATACGCCGTTGAGTTTTGCATAATATTATGTAACCGATTAAACAGTTGTGTAGATATAATTTGTTTCTCTAAGACACTCATTTGGATGGTACCGTGTATCGTATCTGTTATGGAAATAGTTTTGTTATTCGACATTTTTCCTCCTGCTACGTAATAGCCTATTACACATTCCACATTTCCCTTAAAATCCCTTCTATATATTAAATAAAATTTAACATTTCTCAATTCCTTTATCAACCCTCAAAATGTCAATATTCGAGGACGGTGACGTTACCCTTCCGAAGATCGGACAGCGTGAAGAACATTGTTGCTCCCGCGCCTTCGCTTGGGCGACGTCCACCAACGCACCAACGTAGCACCTATAAAATCTTATTTTTCTTTGTCCCGATGGAAAATCTTACTTACACAAACTTCTTGACGCTACCCTAGGAAATACATCCATCGATAAAGAAGTGAAAAAAATCTACAAGAAGCTTCATAAAGGTAGAGTGGCTGGCCTGGGATCGTGATGGCTTCTTCTGGGCTTGGACCTAGAGCTTTCTTTGTAAGCTCAAACTACGGATATCGTACCAATAAGCGCAGTAAAGATCCTCCACTAAAGTAAGCCTTAAGTAACCTAACGGCTCTAGTGCTTATAGTGGAGTTTTTATTAATTGTGAACGGCAGTGGTAAAATCCCTAATAACGGCACTTGAAAATTCCCCATAATCGGCAGACACTCTTCCTTATGGGGGAGAGATAATGATCAAGAATGGGGAGTTTTATGTGATCCAGCATATGTGGCAAAAAGGCATGAATAAGACACAGATTGCCGAGGAACTTGGCCGGGATCGGAAGACCATTGACAAATGGCTTCGTGAAGAAGGTCCTAAATCCTATAAACGCCAAGCGTTAAAACCTAGCATCCTAGCCCCGTATCAAGAATACATCCAGTCCCGAATGGAAGAAGGCTGTCTGAATGCGACCGTACTGTTCGATGAAATCAAAACAAAGGGATACCCGGGACAAATCCGGTTGCTGCGCAGCTTTATGGAACCCCTGAGGCCTACCGTACTTGCCAAAGCCACCGAGCGTTTCGAGACGCCGCCCGGTAAACAGGCTCAGGTCGATTGGGGCCACTTCAAAGTCGAGTGGAACGGTGAATCTAAACGCTTGTATGCTTTCGTCATGGTACTCGGCTATTCTCGGGCGATGTATCTCGAGTACACGGAAGACGAAAGGTTAGATACCCTGATCGGCTGCCACGTCCGGGCTATGCAGTACTTCGGTGGCAGAACGGAAACGGTACTCTACGACAATATGAAGACGGTCGTAGCTGGAGCTGACGAACAGGGCCATCCCCTATGGAACGAACGGTTCGCCCGGTTTGCCGCCCATCATGGCTTTCTGCTTCGGCGTTGTGCCCCGTACCGTCCGCGTACCAAAGGCAAAGTCGAGAATGGCGTCGGCTATGTGCGCAAAAACTTTTGGCCGCGGGTACGTACGTTCACCGGTTTAACCGATCTCAACATCCAGGCTCGCTTGTGGCTTGACACCGTTGCCAACGTCCGCATCCACGGCACCACTCATGAAGTGCCGCAGCAGCGCTTGCTGCAGGAAGGCCTGAAAACGTTCAACCTTGTTCCCTTCGATGAAGCGGAGCGGCACCCCCGCAAGGTAGCCGCTGACGCGCTCATCTCCTACGAGGCTAATCGCTATTCGGTGCCTTGGCGATATGTCGGTCAGGTCGTGGAGCTACAGGATGAACGTAACGGCCGGATTCGGATCTTCGCACAGGATAAACTCATCGCTGAACACGAGAAGGCCGCCGGACACCGCGAGATCATCTTCAACAAGAAGCATACCGAGGGGATCCGTAAAGCAGGCGGCAAGCCCGCGCAACTGCCGATGCCGCGCCTCGTGCAGCAAGCATTGCCAGACGTTGTCATACGCGACCTTTCGGTCTACGAGCAGTTGCTGGATGAGGAGGTGGTTCAATGATCGTTGTGACCGAACGTTTGCAGGGAGCTTTCGAGCAGCTTGGATGGAGCCGAATTCCAGACATTTTGCATCAGCATGCCGAAGAGGCGGCCACCCAGAACCGCACCTATCTGGAGTTTCTCGACGGATTGCTTCAGGAGGAACTCTCCGCCAAGCATGACCGCTTTATTCGCATGAAAACCCGGATGCCTCACTTGCCGTACCACAAAACGTTAGATCAGTTTGACTTTGCTTTCCAGCCTTCGGTCGAGGAACGTCGTATCCGGGATTTGGCCACCCTCCGCTTTGTAGAGCACCAAGAGAATCTGGTCTTTCTAGGGCCGCCTGGCGTGGGTAAAACACATTTGGCCGTGGCTCTTGCATTGGAAGCCATTAAACGGCGCTACACGGTGTATTTCACAACCGCACACGATTTGGTCCAGACCCTGCAGCAAGCGCATCTCAACAACACGATTACGCAGAAGATGAAGGCACTCACCAAGCCCAACTTGCTGATCATCGACGAGATTGGCTACCGCAAAATGGACGAAACCGCAGCGCACTTTTTCTTTCAGATTATTGCCGAGCGCTACGAATCTGGTTCCATCATTCTGACCTCCAACAAGTCCTACGGTGCCTGGGGGGAAATATTCGGCGACTCCGTATTAGCCACAGCGATACTCGACCGCCTGCTCCATCACTCCACGACGATTAACATTAAGGGAGAGAGCTACCGCATCAAAGAGAAGAAAAAGGCAGGCTTCTTTCGGCCTGATAAAGAAAACGAGACAACGGAATGATACGATTTTCGCCGCCCCCTCGGGGGCCTTCACCTTGCACGGAATGGGGAAAATTCAGGTGCCGCTTTTGGGGAATTTTCGTTTGCAGTTGACATAATTATGAATACTCATGCAGATTATACTAGACAAAACAAAAACACCATCCTCATGACGATGGTGTTACTAATGATGGAGACGAGGGGATTTGAACCTCTGTCCGAAGATCACGCCACACAGGCTTCTACGGTGTAGACACAGTTTTGATGCCACCCTAGCAAGCGCCCCATAAGCGGCTATCGCTAAGGTCAGCCTGTTTGTCTTCTTCAGCTAGCCCCAGGCGCAGACTAGACAGCATATCCCACTAATTTTGGTGTAAACGTACTCTACTCCGCCTACACCTCTGATTGTATCAACTAAATATCATATTGTAATGTATCTACAGAAGCCAAACACACCCTCCCATCCATTCTTACTAATCTATCAAGCAACGCTATGCCAAAATAATACAATTCCTTATTTCGAAGATACTCTATCACAGTTTGAATCTCATATTCGGAGAGTTCGAGTTTATTCAACAATGTTGAATACGATTGGGCTATTGCCTGTAGCCAGTATATATACAGAATCATAATGTAAAATATCCGGGAGGTGGTTGTGGTACGAAAGCAAAAGCAGTACCTGTAGAGAGATGCTGGAGCATGCCTCTGTCTAATCGGGTGCTGCAGATGTTCTTACCATTGAAACTGTTGATGATTTGGTTTTGTTGACGGAGAAAGACATTGGCCCACACCCATTTATATTTTGGAAATATCATAACACGATGCAGCTGCTACTAATCTAAAAAAGGTGCGATGTTATGTCAAATATACAGGTCGTTTGGAGAGGCCCCGTAAAACGCGCCTCAGGTCTCGGGATCGCGAGTAGAGAATACGTATCTGCTTTAAGGAGGCAAGGCGTAAATGTTAAGTTGAGCGGCGAATCCATGGGCAAGAAAAAAGGCGCCAGGAAAAAACATGTGCTAATTTACCATCAATTACCCAAAAAATTGAATATGGCACAAGAGCGAAAACGGTTTAACCGTATTATATTAAATACGGTTTGGGAAACGACCCGTATTCCCAAAGGTTGGCTCTTGAAGATCAACAAATTTGACGCAGTTTGCGTACCAACCAGCCAAAATAAAACCGCACTGCGGCAAAGCGGCGTCAAGATACCCATTTTTATAGTCCCCCATGGGGTACACGTCGAAAAGTTTAAACCCGGAAATAAAAAATATCCTCTGCCAATTGCTAAGGGACGTTTTGTATTTGTTTCTGTTTTTGGCTTTCAGCATCGGAAAAATCCCGAGGCATTGCTGAGGGCTTACTGGGAGCAATTTTCAGCGTCCGATAAAGTGCTGCTCGTCATTAAAACGAATGGGTATGCGCGGCACGAGACCGGCCAGTGGATGCGAAACCGCATCGAGAACTATAGGAAAAAGCTCGGAATTCGTAAGAAAACAGCACCGATTGTCGTCATTGCCAAGCGTATGTATCCGAACCAGTTAAAAGGAATCTATGCTCTCGGTAATGCATTTGTTCTCCCTACAAGAGGTGAAGGAGTAGGACTACCGTTTTTGGAGTCGCTGTCTAGCGGGGTTCCCGTCATTGCAACGGGTTGGGGCGGGCATATGGATTTTTTAAACAGCGGGAACTCTTTTCTAGTCAAATATAAGCTACAAAACCCGCAAATCAGCATGAACAGCAGGAACGCGATTGCACGAAGATTTCGTACTTTATTTTCTGGAAATGGGCAGCGGTGGGCTGAGCCGTCTTTAACCAGCTTAAAAGACCAGATGAGATTGGCATACCATCATCCCGGGCTATGCAAACAGAAAGGACGGCAGGGCCGCCTTGACATGAAAAAAATATCGTGGGACCGCGCAGGAGCCGCTCTTAAAAAAATTGTGGAAATGTAATAAAAGCATGCTTTCCGGTTCGTTGGTGGATCAGCTCCCTATTACGCAGAGAGCTGAAGTTCGAATCGATTTGATCAATTCGGGTAAAGCACGCTTTTTCCAGTGAACTAGGTCTTGACACAATCATGGCGGCGGGAAAATGCCGAGGGTGGGATGGGTATGAGTAATTATTTTATTGATGATGGTGTCTCCCCATTTTCATGGGGGGACTCAGTCAACACAATCTCGAAGGTACTTCCTTTGTTCGGTTCGCTGGTAACTGAGATTTTCCCGCCATGCATTTCAACAATCCGTGAGGCAATGGACAAGCCCAAACTGGTCCCGCCCAGTTCCTTTCACTTCAACTTAAACGTCGCCCTATTTATTCAAAAAAAATCAATCAAACCTAGACAGATGAACAACCCCCCTCCTTCCTATTTTTTAGACTTGTCATCCGAAATATAAACCGAGTAACACAAGCCCATATTCATCTTGGGCGAAGAGGTGAAAACGGTCCTATAGTCGCCTTTCTGTTCGGCCCGTCGAAATTTGGAATTTCCGTAAAACGAGGAGTTATTCGAGGGACTCTGACTCGCAATGATTTAGTCGGTTCTCTAAATGGAAAGACGATCCACGATCTAGTCCGTGAATTTGAAAGAGGCAATGCTTATGTCAATGTACACACCATACAAAATCCAAATGGAGAAATCCGCGGCCAAGTTATTTCATAAACCGTACTTGATTAATAAATAGAAGTGCTTCTAACGCAGAGAGTACCTTTACGCTGGTTGCAGAATCGAACCGCTCACACCAAAAAGCACCGATCCTATAGATCGATGCTTTTTGCCATGGTATGGAGGCGAACCGCGGCTATGCAAAACTACAATTCGTCGCGCTCCCTTCCAAAACGTTATATTTTATTAGATAATCCAATAGATTCTTGAGATTTTTGCAAACTCTTCTTTTCTACTAATCGAGCATTACCTATAAAAATACTGGCAATAAATCCGATGCCGACAAAAATCAAGCCACCCAGGAACACTTTGTCCAATGCATGGCTGAATACTTCTCGCAACGCCATGAATACTTCTGGAGGCAATGAAATCAGTGTGCCGGAATCAAGCAGCGCTTGTGGATTGGCTAAAACTTCTAATTGTTCCACAGAAAACGTATCAAACTTCTTATTGAGTTCAATCAATCCTGAATTCAATTGCTGAGACAGTAGAGATCCGAATACACTGATTCCAATTGTTCCCCCAATCGAGCGAAAAAATTGAGAGGAAGACGTGGAGACTCCTCGTGTACTGCTATTGACCGCACTCTGCGCCGCAGTTCCGACAATTGGATATACGGCTCCCATGCCAAGACCAGTAATAATCATATAGCAGACCATTTGCATTTTGGTTGTATCTACTGTTATTTGACTGAGGAAAATGAAACCAACTGTCATAAGAATCATGCTCGGCACGAGAATAGCACGGTAAGAAACTTTGCTCATCAGGCGGCCGCCGATAATCGAAGTGACGATCGAGGACAGCATTAACGGTATTAGTACATAACCAGACATTGTCGAATTCACACCAATTACACCCTGAACAAACAACGGGATGTACACAATCGCACCGAACATACCCGCACTCATAAAAAACCCGACGATATTTCCAATAGCAATGGTCCGAATTTTGAAAAGTTGAAGCGGAATAATCGGTTCCCTCACCTTCGTCTCAATCCAAAGAAACAATGCAAGGAAGACTGCCCCAGTTCCGAATAATCCGATGATTTGTGGAGATGTCCAGGCGTACGACGCACTAGATTCCTGATTAGTGCCGCCAAGTACCAGCGCGAGCAGAAACGATAGGACTGCAACGGTCAAGGTCATAGCGCCGAACCAATCAACGGATAGTTGTACCTTGCTCTTGCTTTCTTTCATAGCTATTGCAATTAGGAGCAGCGCAGGAATACCAATCGGAATATTCATGTAAAAAATCCATCCCCAGTTCCATTGCTCGGCTATCAACCCCCCAAGAGCTGGCCCGATAATGCTGGATATAGCAAAAATGGCGCCAAACAAGCCCATAAACTTCCCGCGCTTATCAGGTGGATAAATATCCGCGACGATCGTCATCGAAATCGGCAATAATGCCCCTGCCCCAAGACCTTGCACCCCTCTGAAAATAATGAGCTCCGTTATGCTTCTCGCAAACCCACATAGAACAGAGCCGGTAAGGAATATAGTGATGCCGATTAAATACACCCTTTTACGCCCAAATAAGTCCGCCAATTTACCATAAATCGGCATAGTTGATGTCGATGCCAGCATATAGACGGTAAATACCCAGCTATAGAAAGAAAATCCCCCCAACTCTTTAATTACAGTTGGCATAGCGGTTGAGATGATCGTTTGGTCTAAGGAAGATAGAAAAAGTCCCATCAACAAACCAATTGTTATCAATCCTACCTTTGGTTTCTCACTTGTCATTCCTGCACGCTTCCTTTCTTATTATTCATACATGGTGTTGCATTAGCATCGTTGTGTTGTTTATGATAAAAGAATCAAGGAAAGTCGACAACCAACAACATATAAGAAATCGTCGCATTCTTAACAGAATTCCTAGTCATGTTGCAGAAGGGAAACAAATGAAACAGGAGTGATAGACAATGTCGAATAACTCAATACATAACGACCCGCGGATAAAGCGAACCCTAAATCTAATTCGAGATGCCTTTATCTCATTAATGGATGAGAAGGGCTTTGATCAAATTACAGTTCAAGATATAACTAAGCGCGCAGAAATCAACCGGGCCACTTTCTACCGTCACTATCAAGATAAATATGACCTATTAGAAAAAATAGTAGATGGTATGCTAAATCAGTTTCAGTCCGCCTTTCAACTCCCGTCCGATTTCGAAGTTCATCATTTCGTAAAGGATTACGACACTCCACCTGACTCCTTTATTCGCCAGTTCGAGCATATCGCTAATCATTTTCAATTCTATAAAATCATGCTTGGTCCTAATGGATTGCCTGGTTTCTCTTGCCGGTTGGAAACTATCATTCGCGACTCTTTGTATCGTCGATCAATGATTGCTCAACCAATTGACAATCAGGTGGTCATACCACGAGAAATTATCGTCCGCTACGTCACTTCCTCCCATCTTGGAATCATCATGTTTTGGCTGGAAAATGATATGCCCTACACGCCCAAATATATGGCGACGCAACTCATACGACTGCATGGGTTTGGTTCCACCTATTTTTTTAAAGACCATGCTTAAATCTGAAACCTTGGAAAAAGATAAAGACAGTAAAATCCATAACCGCATGAGGTTGTCGATTTATGTTTAAACAAACGAATGTGTTTAATAATAAATGATGATGACGGATAACTATGTTCCGTATAGGAGGAGCAATCATGGCAGAGACCCTGTTAGTGGTAGAGGATGAACGGAAAATTGCAAGGCTGCTGCAAATCGAGCTGGAAAGCGAAGGCTACCAGGTACGAGTAGCATTGGACGGCACAGCGGGCTGGGCGGCATTCCTCGAAGGGGGTATTGATCTGATCTTGCTGGACGTTATGCTTCCCGGCATTAGCGGGATCGAGTTGCTGCGGCGTATTCGCTCCGCGGATGCCGATACGCCTGTCTTGCTGCTGACAGCCAAAAGCGCAGTCGAGGACAAGGTATCCGGTCTCGATCTTGGAGCAAACGACTACATCACGAAGCCCTTCGAAATCGAAGAGCTGTTCGCGCGCATTCGCACCGCTTTGCGTCTGGCTGCGCGTACGGAACAGCAGTCGCATCCCGAAGAATGGCTGACGGCGGACGATTTAAAGGTTAATTTACAATCAAGGGAAGTCATGCGAGGCGGAAAAGAACTGGACCTCACGCAACGGGAATTTGATCTGCTTGCGTATTTGCTCCGCAATAAGCGGCTTGTGCTGAACCGCGATCAGATTTTAGCTGAAGTGTGGGGGTATGATTACGCAGGAAATACGAACGTCGTGGATGTCTATATTCGGTATGTCCGCAAAAAAGTAGACGAGGGCTACGGGAAAGAGCTTATTCATACCGTTAGAGGAATCGGCTATGTCCTGAAGGAAACGCCATGAAGCTGAGCAGCAAAATTCATTTATACTCCTCTGTCCTGTTCGCCTCGCTGCTTCTGGCGGCCAATATAACCGTTTATTTTGTTTTTTATTCGCTAACGATTGAACAGGAGTTGCATGACTTAGCGGCCGAGACGGAACAAGCGGCGGAAGCAATCCGTGCTTCTAATAATCCGCTCGCGACAGGGGAGCTTCTTCGGGCTTATGTACCGGTGTCGGGCATGATCAGACTAACGCAAGAAATGGCTAACGGCGGAGCCGGATTGCTTGTGACTTCTTCATCCGAAACGGCGCTCAGCGAGCAACAATCGGTCTATTCTCCTCAGCGAATCGTGGAGAAGGTCCAGATCGGCCAGAAAGACTACGGTTACGCCTCCATCCCCATTATTGCTGCGGACGGCGCGGTTACGAATGTACAAGTAACGAAAAGCATGGAAGAGTTGACTTCGTTACTTGCTATGCTGCGGCTTGTACTCATTGTTGTATCAATTGCTGTTATTATTATTGTTCTTTTATCCAGCGGCTTACTAAGCCGGTTGATTATGCGTCCGATTGGCGCAATGACCCGAACGATGAAGGAGATTGCTCGCAGCGGCAAGTTCGTTCGTTTAGAGCAGCATGCGAAGTCCAAGGATGAGCTTGCGCAAATGGGCGAGACATTTAATGAAATGATCGGTTTGCTGGAGAACAGCTTTCACAAGCAAGAGCAATTCGTATCGAATGCTTCGCATGAACTGAAGACGCCGCTGACCATTATCGAAAGCTATGCCCGTCTGCTGCAGCGAAGGGGGCTGGAACGGCCGGAGTTATTCGAGGAATCCGTCGAAGCGATCCGGTCGGAAGCGGTCCGAATGAAAGGAATGACCGAACAGTTGCTGTTGCTTGCCACCCCTAACCGCCATCAGGAGCATGAACGAAACGTGATCGAATTGTTGCCGGAGGTTGAACAAGCAGCAGCCGGTTTTCGGCGCGCATACAAAAGGGACATTGACATTCAAGCCTCTGCTGAACCGGTACATGCTTATACGAATGCCAATCAGTTGAAGCAGCTCCTGTTTATTTTGCTCGATAATGCCAGGAAATATAGCCAGGACAGGATCGATATTGAGCTTGAACGAGACAGCCGCCATAGCCTCATTCGGATAAAAGACCGCGGGATCGGCATTCCGGCGACGGAATTGCCGCATGTGTTCGAACGGTTTTATCGGGTGGATCCGTCACGCAGCAGAAATCAGGATTCCGAAGGAGGAACTGGTCTGGGCTTGTCCCTGGCCCAAGAAATCAGCCGGGCGATCGGAGCGGAAATTGTGCTGTCGAGCGAAGAAGGCAAAGGGACGACAGCTACCCTTCTTTTGCCCCTGCCTAAACAGGGGGAACTATTCTCATGAAATTGTAATGAACAGCGGTTATTGTAGGGTAAGGTAGATGCTGAAGCGAGGGATGATGATGGGAAAACGGACCGTAAGAACGGGGATTGCGCTTTTTGCACTCGCGTTGGTTATATTAGGGGGGATCCTGCTTTTTGCGAATTCGCGATCAAGCGGCGATAAGGTGTTGTCCCCAGAGGAAGCAGAGAAAAAAATACTCGAACAGTATGATGGCAATATTGTTCATACAACCTTAGACGGACAAAACTATGTTGTGCAATTGCGGTCAGACAAAGGCCTATATGAGCTGACGATAGACAGAGCAACTGCCGCTATTGAGGCTATCCGCCAGATTGAGCTTTTTACGGACGTTCCCGGCAAGCCTGCGGAGACACCAGCACCATCGGAAACGGCCAACCCAAGCCAGTCACCACCGCCGCAGAAATCGCCAAATCCGTCCGTATTGTTAGAAGAAGCAGACGCCATCAAAATTGCGTTTGAGAAAGTTAGCGGCACGCTCAAAGAAGTAGAGCTCGAGCAAGAAGGCGGCAAATGGTATTACTTTGTAGAGCTGGAGACGAAAGACGGCCGTGAAGCAACCGTGCAATTGCACGCCGGTTCGGGCAAGGTCCAATCGGTAACATGGGATGACGACGATGATGAGGACGATTCGGATTAGTTTATCATCAAATTCTAATGTGGCTGTAATTTCACTCTTAGAAAGCATGTGTAAAGTAATAAGCGTGAGATGGGCAAGCTATTACGAAAGGATGATATTCATGAAGAAAAAAGGATTAATTGTTGCCATCGTTGCTTTTGCAGTCATTGGAGGTACCGGCGCTGCATTCGCATCGGGAGCCGTATCGTACATTGGAACAGATAAAGCTGCAAAAGCAGCGTTGAAAGAAGTGCCAGGCACCGTTACAGAGGTTGAATTTGAGCATAAGAATGGCAAGGCCTATTATGAGGTCGAAGTGCAAAAGAAAGACAGCCGCGAGGATACAGATGTATACATTGATGCGATTTCAGGAAAAGTACTGGCCGTTCATGATGATCATGATGACGATCGCAAGAAACCGTCCGTGACTGCGAAGCCGGATGCGAGCGCAAATGCTGGGAAAAGTGCAAAGAATACTGCTGCTGTCGGCGCCAAAGTTATCACGAAAGATCGTGCAATCGAGCTGGCCCAGCAAGTGGTTAAGGGCGAATTAATTAAAGTGGATAAAGAACGGAATGACGGCATTCAGAAATATGAAGTCAAGCTGAGAACAAGCGAAGGCACTGCCGAAGTAGAGATTCATGCTACGAATGGTAAAGTCCTTTCGATTGATTATGATCGCTATGATGACGACGATAATGATGACTTTGATGACGATGATAACAGTCGTGGTTGGAAGTAAATAAGTAAATGAAAATTTAGACATTGAAAAGCCCAGTCCTCATGTGAAGTGCACCCCTTATAGTGGACATTGGAAAAACACCCATGGTGGTGTGAAACCGATAAAACTATAGGGGGTGATTTTCGCGCTGGTCAGCCTTTTTGGCGGGCAGAAACAAAGGGACTATTTGTTGCTATTCCAAAACCAGGATGTCCGCCATGGTAAAGCCCGAGCTTTGATATATTCAAATAAAAAAGCGACCGATTAAGGTCGCTTTTCCTGATACTTCATATGGAGGCGAGCCGTGGGTGTGCAAAACCACAATTCGCCGCCGCGCGTTGCTTCGGTTGTTTGGGGTGGCTTAACCTAATTCTCATTTTCTATTTCCGTTTCAATTTCATTCTGAATTTGAACGTAATGGTCAGCACTGCTCCAGCATTCCAAGAATAAATCCCGAATATCGTCAACATCTATTTCAAAATCGCACCCTTCCGTCCGAAAGCTAAGGCTGCCCGTACGCAAATCGTACTCCGTATCAAAAATTAGATCTCCAGACTTATGCAAGCCAGATATCTGCAATGATACTGCCAAGTTAATTTTAGCAGCAGCGGGATTCTCGTCCGCGAAAAGGATTGCTGATACGCTTACCTTGTTATCACTATCTCGTTCAAAATACACTTCGGTTTCCCATTCATATTCCCATAAAAATTCAATAATTTCATCCAATAGGCTCTCAATCTCTCGCTTTACCCGACTAATTCTTACACAAAAGGCTTCAGTATCAACTTCTTTCAAATCTTCATAATCGTAAAAAGGATACTTTCTTCCACTATTTTCCAATACACGATAAGGCGCGAAAATAAGATCAGCAACCGGATGAATAATTATGTTAATTGGAATCAGTACAATTTCGACACCTTCAGATACATCTCTAGTTTCAATTACTTTTGACATGTTTTCAATTAGTTCAATTGATTTGCGAGATAAAGTTTGTCCGAGTTTAATCCCATTCTTATACCTCTTCCTTGTTACAACTTTCTGCTCTACATCAAAAAGATCAGCAATCACACCATCAATTATTTCTTCGTCTATAAACATCTCTTGCAAATCATCTGGAGGAAGAGTTTCGATGTCCAATTTTTCACCGTTTGCCTTCCTCATTACATAAGACTCGAAAACAGGTGTTTCACGCTCCATAAAGTATTTAAAACGATCAAACACTGATTTATCCATAACATTCCTCCTACAACTATTAGAAGTCTGTTGTACTCCCTTATAAGCTTTCGATCACAATTACTACTCTTCCACTCGAACAACGCTACTACTGATAAGTGCTAACTCTAACTTTTCACGTTCCTTGGTTGATAAGGTAGTTTTCTTTCGATCATTTTGACCTGGATAGCCTAAGATACAATCAAATTGTTGTTTTGCTTGTTCATTCTGAAAGATATATATACAATTATATCCAATAAGAAACGGAAAAGAATCCGATAACATTATTGGAAGCCGATCCCAATAATATGATGCAGGACTAAATCCCCTTGCCGGTTTTACTGCAATTGATGGAATAAGCCAATCTCTACCCACTTTTTTGGCTGTCCGTAATTTTCCACGGCGAATCCACTGGCGAACCGTTATTTCCGTCACATTATTAATTGTAGCAAACTGTTCGACATTAACATAATCACATTTTACACTTAAAAGAGTAAATCCCTCTGTGAAAGTCATAGATTCCATGCCGTTCTCATCTATATCAAACTCTTCACAGAAATAAAGTTTAAGGTCTATTCCATCATTTGTCCTCTCATAATCATAAAACCACCAATCATCAGTTAATTGTGGCAAACTACAATTATCAAGTGCAAATTGGAATCTTTCACACAAGTCAATCATTGTGTTTCTGTAGGGCTCAGGATAATCTTCTTCAGGATCAAGTACATTTAGCTCCATATAATTTTTAAAAGCTAATTGAACTTGTGCTTTATTGAAACAATGCATCTCCTTGAATAAGGCTAAATGTTCCATCACAATATTACCCCCTAAATTGTATTGTTTCGATACAATAATCGTATCGAAACAATACAATTTAGTCAAGATGACATTTTTCTCATATTTCCAGAGTCAAGAGTAGCCATTTAGAGATTGCATATAGCTATTAAGCAAAAGAGCTCAGCACCCATAGTGGCTGAAAAACCGCCGAACTGATAGGATAATGTAGTTTTACTCGTCTTTTAGTAGCTGCACAGATCAACTACCACTACTTCGCACCGTTAAGCAGCCATTTGAGCAACACAACTTATTTAGCTGCTTAAAATAGTAGAGATTTTGTTTAGAAGGCATTGGAAAACACCTCAATCACATATTCTCTTCATAAATAGGAACTTTCCCCCAACTGCAAGACCCAATTCCTAGCCCTCTCAGTCGTAGAGCAGCACCATGTTGCGCAGACCCGTTCGCTGATTTGCAAAGTAACGTAAAAACCGAAAGTACCATCGAAAGCGTCACCAAAACGCAACTGACGGTACTTCTACTATATGAAAATATTTAAACTGTTCCGATTGGAACCAGAGTGAACCCTGTCCAGCATTAAAAGTTGTGGTTTTATACGGACAAGAGTTCGATTTTCCGAAGGGGATTTGAACCCCTGTCCGAAGATAACGGCACATATGCTTCTACGGGTGTAGTTACAGTTTTGATGTCACCTTAGCGATCGCCCCGTAACCGGCTATCGTTAAGGTCAGCCTGATTATCTTCTTCAGCTCACCCCAGGCGGAGATGAGACAGCGTATTCCACTACTTGTTAGCCCCTATTCCAGTCACATGGACGATGCTGGATAGAAGCTCACTCACAGGAGCGGCCTTGAAACTCTTTTTGCAAACGAAGCAGCGATTTGTTGCATTTGAAGAAGACCTCAATGTCCCAACGAATCGCGTAAATATGAATCACATCTTCCACAGAGAGGGAAAGGTCCGTCGTCAGAATAGCGAGCCATTCGTTTTTCTTTGTGCGATGACGAACGAATACCACACGAACCAGAATGCCTGAAGCAAGCATGACCGAAAGAGACAATAGGCATTGGAATATCATTTATTTCGACCATGTCATGAATAGAAGTATATTTCGCCAAGTTAATAAGCGCATCATCTCTACTAACTAATTTAGGCTTTACAATCCCCCCAATATTCCGCATACAGCTGAGTTGCAAAAACCTTAAGAAAAATAAATCCCAACAAGAAGTCAACGGATCGGAGATGCAGACCGCAGAGGAGATTTCCTTGAGGGAGAGGCCGGTCAGGCTTAAAAGCAGGTCCGGCCTTCTGCATTTTCATATGACTTTGAAGCCCATCTCCTCCCAAGCACGTCATTTTCCATAGTGGATAGGCCTCAAATATCCCGTCTAGACGAATCTCATGTCAATCAACATCTAAGGCCGATGTAAGATCGTTCGTTTCCGATAGGATTCAGAGGAAATTGTTATGGATTATCTCTCTTCGTTCCCCCGATAATAGAGTCAGGTGATCGGTCTTAGGTGTGAAAAGGAGGGGTATAAAGTGAAAGCGAGTGTCCAACCAACCTTTGCAAAACAAGCCAACAAAATTATTTTCCTACAGACTCGATGCTTTGACTCTATAGGGCATTCGTAGATTATCAGCCAAGCTTCCGGAAATTCTTGTCTTCCTTAACAGCAAGTTTGCAGGGTTCGATTGGTTTTCGTACTTCTTTAGTTTTGAGCGATTAATTGAGGAGAAAAATAATGTCATTTAAGAAAGTAGTAAGTTTCATAATGGTATTGACTATTATGCTTACGTCTGTTCCTTCAGCTTTTGCGTATGTCCTTAAAACCCTTCAAAAAAGACTGAGAAACTCCATCCGCCGCCAAATAGTCGTAAAGGCTGAAGGTAACACCTGTTTTGATCAGCCTCTTCGCTACATCCTGCTCTGCCTTCTGGCCGTCCTCGTCGTTATCCAGCAGCAACAACAGATGCAAATCTGGAGAGACAGGTTGGCGGTACAGCTTTTCCATCAGCTTGTTAATGTGCAAACCATTCAGGGCAAGTGCCGAGTACCCCTCTTGCTCCAGCAGAATTGCATCTAGACCAGCAGCGCCGCTAAGCAGTTTGTTATGCGACATTCTCATTAACGCAATGAAATGCCAATGGCTGTACTAAAGATAATTGCCAGCAAACTGTTGTATGAGCCTGCATTCGCCTCCCCCGCCGCGGTCATCCGTCTCTTCTTACTATGGCAACTGGCAGCCAAAGTACTTCACTGAGCCACCCATCCGTCCCCTACCGCATCTATCGGCTTGGAAAGCAGTTTCCATCTCGCAAAACTTATATGGTCTATGCTCACCGAACACCGCATACCGCTCTCTTACAGACCATCACCAGTCAGTTTTTCCGCAGCGAATAGGGCGAGAAGGCCAAAAAGGGCTGCAACAGGTGGCTTGCTCACAACCTGTCACAGCCCTCAATCCTACGCCTAACTTGGCCTCTCCCATCCTTTTCCCGCTCATGTCAAAGCATCCTTGAGCGGATTCCCTCCCAAGGATGCTTTGCTCTGTGCAGCATGTTCAACTTATACGAGTTCGCAACTGCCTATCATAAACCTTCAAAAGAGTTACAAGTTGCTCTTGTTGTTGTGTTCAGCAATCATAATACTAAGCCAAGCTCTTACCCTTGGTCAGCATCTGCATCCATTCTTACTCATCTGCAATAATCGCAAAGCCGTATATATGAACTGCCCGGCCTTCATCATTGTATAGACGGAATGTATTGTTGCCTGCTTGCATCCAGATGCGAATTTCACGCTGATCTTTGATATCCCAAACAGGAAAGCCCCAGCCGGCTGTGTTGTGCAAATTTGTTCTGTAAGTGTGCGCTCCTCCGTTAAGCTCTATGCTGAGGTCTCTGCTTTCCCCTGCACAGTAGTCAAAGCGCATTAAATAGTAGCCATCCATAGGCACCATAATATTGTCAAACTTAAGCTCTCCTCCATTACCAAGACCTGTAGCCTTCTCCACGCCTGCTCCATCTAAAACAAATTCTGCGCCACCGCTCAGGCTGCCTTTTCCAACAGGAATATACAATTCTTTCTGCGGTTTGTTATCAATAATATGGATTCTTTCCAAAGCGGGCACAGCTCCTGCAATACGTTCGATGAACAAAGCGCTCTCGCCGCCAGCGAAAGGAAATACCACATCTTTGGTAAGGAATATTTTATTAGAGCCACTTTGCGGCATTTCCATTTCCACTTTGTTGATTCCGTCACTTACACGCAGTGTCCAAGGCTCTTTTACTGCATAGAACAGTCTTATTGTCTGAGGCGTGTCCGTTGTTTTCACTGAAAACACAATACTACCATTCAGCAATACTGCTTCCTGTTCATTTTCATAAACGACAGGCTCGCTGCCTTGCCGCGTTTGTCCCGCTGTTGCCAAGTACTCTGTTCTTGCTTCACTCATGTAACCGGAACAAATCCCTTTTGGCAGGTCCGAGATTTCTTTTGTGATATAAATGCCGGCACCGCCGCTTTTCAGCAGTGGAAGCTCGATTACATCAGTAGAAGTCACTTTGATGCGCTTAACTTTCATCAATTCGCCGCTGGAGTCATCCTCATAAATGTCAGCCTCAAACTCACCTTCAGGCAGGAAATCCATTTTCAGACGCAAAATCATCGCTTCGTCTGTAATGCAGCCAATTAACCAATCTTCTTTTGAACGGCGCATAATGGCTGCATGATGACCTGGAAAACCAGACAACACCTTTACCTCATCGTAAACAGGCTTCATGCGGCGTAAAAAATCGGTTCCTTTCCATGCTTCCAAATAATAAATGGAAGCTGCAATATGCGCAGCGCCTGATTCATAAACGACTGAAAGCGCCATTTGATGCCCTAACGTTGTATTGCGGTTTTTGTTCGAAAACCCGGTCGGCGTATAATCCATCGGACCGATTACATTGCGTGTAAACGGAACCGTACAATTGTGCCTTGCATCCGGCAAGCCGCTCCACATATAATGTTCAATTCCCAAAATGCCTTCTGCCGTCATAAAGTTCGGCCATGTGCGTCCTTCGCCCATACATTTGGTTGCCCCATGGAAATTAATCATCAACCGATGTTCCGTCATTAAGTTTGCAATCATTTCATATTGCCACATCGTGTGCTGAGAATCGTTCTGGAAGAAATCGACCTTAAGCCCGTCTACCCCACAGCTTGCCCACAACGGAATTTTCTCTTGTGCCTTTTCAGGAGTGTCGATATACTGCATGGCGCTCCACAGCCATACGACAATCCCTTTCGAATGGGCATAATCGCACAGCTCTTTCAGCCACGTAATATCCCAGTCCGCATCCACGGTGAGTCCTTCAAATCCGACCCCTGCCGCAAAATCCACATAATGTTTTTGCTCTGTGTATAGCTGTGCACTATTCATATATTCCCACCAACCCCATAAACAACGGCCGGGCTTGATCCAGCTTGTATCTTCCATCACAGAAGGCGGATTCAAGTTATAATTTATTGTTGTATTAACCAATTCGTTCAAATCGTCTGTCGCCACAATGACGCGCCAAGGAGAGGAGAACGGCAGTTTACAGGAGAGCGGCCCGCCCATTTCTTCCGGAGCGAATTCCAAAGACATGGTACGCTTTCCGGCTCCACGCAAATGACAAGAGCAATAACTGCCATCCGTGTTATATACCTCTGCTTCTGTAATCATGACCCAGCCACCATTGTCAGCGTGGAACAAGCTTGGCATCCCGTAATCTCTACCTTCTTTGTCTTCCCAGCCGGTACGGTCATAGGTACCCTCATAGCTGCTTACCCAATGCTGCAGCCACAAATCATTGTAGGCCTCTGGCAAAGTGAAGTTTGTTGCTTCACGTAATACTTTCATCGGTTTTTCTTCATTAGACAGTACTTGATAGCGGAAAGCAGCACCATCATCATAAGCACGCGCGCACAGTTCAAACGTATACGCGCCACACTCAAACGCTAGCGTCATCTCATTCGCATGATTCTCATAAACTGCTTTTTTACCCGCTGGTATCGAATAGGTCTCGTCAACAACAGCACGAGCTTCCTTTACAAAACGAAAAGCTTTTGTGAAATTTTCCAAATCACTTTCAAAGCCAAGCTTGCTTTGCTCGATTACCGCTTTGCCATTGCGCTCAACAGCGTACCATAATTCCTTCTCGGAATTCTCAAAAACCGTTACTCTAACAGCATTATTAGGCGAATACAGTTTCCACATCGATGCAATCTCCTGTCCATTCGTATTATGTTTTTTTGTACTACATGTTTAATTGTTTTCGGCAGTATTGTACAAATCCATACGAATCTTGTAGTTAGCTGTGTAAATATCTTCAATCTTCACTGCATTATTTGCTTCTAACTCAGCAAGCATTTTTGCATACATATCGTCAATTTCATCATGTGAGTTTGCATACACCATAGTGGAGAAACTATTGTCGATAATATCCTTGATTTTTTGCTCACTCAATGCGTCAGGTGAGCCTCCCTTTGGACCGAGATCATCATAAAGCGCGGTATCCCAAGTGGAACCTGCCATTGATTTCAGTGCATGTTGATTCACATTATCTCTGTTGTAACGGAACATTAAGTCATAAGGAGTGCCGTCTTCGCCCAATCCATTACGAATCATCCATGTCCATTTGCGCGCGCCTGTTGTTTTCGAGAATTCCGCCCAATCAGCACTGATTGCATCCAACGCTTCTTGTGTCGGTACATGAACACCGTTCTCCATATTCCAGTTCATGCCTTCTTTACCCCACATCAGCAAATACTGACCTTCTTCACTTGCCAGGAAGTCCAAAAATTTGATCGTTTCTACCGGATGCTTATTCGCTACTGTAATACCAACACCGTCCCACCCCAAGGAACTACGAGGGCCAAATGTTGTTTTTTCCGGATCAACGCCTGGGGCAGTTACTTTAAACCCGTAGAACAGTTGATTTGTATCCTCGCCGTATTGCGCGCGGAATGCACTGTTGGCATCACCCACGATACCGCCCGCCGTGGCAAACACACGTCCGCTGGCTGTTTTCTGCTCATAGTTTTGAGCTTTATTGATGCCCCATTCACGGTCAAGCAAGCCTTCTGTATAAAGCGTGTTGATGAATTTTATCATTTCCAAGTAACGTGAATCTCTTACTATAAACTCAAGACGGCCATCTTGCTCAAAATAAGTTTTCATCCCATACATCGCCTTGAATGAACCAATAATAGTAGGCATGTGATCTGCGTTCACTGTCATCGGTATAGAAGGATTTCCGTCTACAGATGGATATTTAGCTTTAAATTTTCTCAGCAAGTCCAAAAATTCATCCTGTGTAAAGGAATCTCCGGCCAATGCGCGCTCGCCATATCCGAACTCTTCCAGGATATCCATACGCATATTGATTGCCCAGTTTGGATCTGGATCCAAGCCGTACCAGTTGTTCAAATAATAATTTTTGCCATCCTCATACACACTTTTGGAAAGCACGTCACCATAACGCGCCTTGATATTCGGAGCGTGCTCCTCAATCAAATCATTCAGCGGAATCAAAGCTCCACCGGCAATGTATTTGTTCAAGGTTGCTTCACGTCTGTCAATGAGAGCAATATCAGGCAAATCTCCGCTGACTA
This sequence comes from Paenibacillaceae bacterium, assembly GCA_004134985.1. GTDB lineage: Bacteria > Bacillota > Bacilli > Paenibacillales > Paenibacillaceae > Paenibacillus_D. Next base: position 185,141 of record REGQ01000010.1, read on the forward strand.
ACATCAAATTCAGTTTCTCATCCGGATTACCGGTAGGTTGCTGAACCTCAATAAAAACACCTGTACGTTCTGTAATTTCTTGTGCAACAGGGTTAGTAAACGGATCACCCACATTTTTGTCAAACAAAGTTAATGTAATAGGCTTCTTCGTTGTACTGTTTACTGCCTCCCCTTTGGGTGCGTTTTCATCTACATTTTTGTTTCCGGTACTACATGCGCTCAAAAGCATCGTGCATGCAAGTACCGCTGCCATGAGGATTCTTTTTCTCATTTTGATACCCTCCTATGAATGAAATAGCTTCCTGGCTTTCGCCAAAACAGATGGAACTAGAACTTTCTTGAGCCATCCAACTTGCTTCCCTCCTACTTATGCAGGGGGGATTTATATTTCAACCCTATCCCGAACTGGATGTCAGATTCGGGATAGGGGCGACAACACGATCTTTGATTGGTATCGCTTAGCCTTTTACTGCCCCAATAAGCATTCCTTTTAGGAAGTACTTTTGCAGAAATGGATACATAAGAATGATCGGCAGTGTAGCTACCATAGTAACTGCCATACGGATACTCTCGCTGGATACCGGCATCTTACGCTGTTCATTGGCAAGCTGCTGTGCCGCACTTAACATGTCGTTGGTCTGGAACTGATTCAGAATTTTCACCAAAACCGCTGACAATGTTTTCAAATTAGGATTATAGGTGTAAATGTAAGAATCATACCAAGCATTCCAATGGCCAATGGCTGAAAACAAGGTGATTGTAGCCAGTACCGGAGTACACACAGGTATAATTACTTTCAGAAAAATCTGAATGTCATTTGCACCTTCTATTTGTGCCGCTTCCTCCATTTCTTTTGGCAAACCCTCCATGTAGGTGCGAACTAATATCATCCAAAATATACTCATAATTCCGGGGAAGATAAAAACCCAGAAACTGTCGATCAGATTCAAGCTGCGCACTACCATGTAAGTGGGAATCAATCCGCCGCTGAAATACATCGTAAATACAAAAAACAAATTAATTCCACGCCAGCCTACAAGTTCTCTTTTACTTAGTGAATAAGCCAGCATTGAAACGCAAGCCAGCGTAAGAGGTACTCCAACCACCGTTCGACCGACCGTCACTACGATGGAATTCAGAATTTCTGCATCCTTCAAAACGGTTTTGTAACTTTCCAGGCTGAAATCCCTTGGCCACAGCATAAATTGTCCATAAGTTGGGTCAGACGCATCATTCAGGGACAAAATGAAAATATGCCAGAACGGAAAAAATGTAACGATGAACAATAACAATAAAAATCCGTAAACGATCATATTTCCCGTAATTGTTGCCAGCGTATAGCGCTGTGACCACTTGCTTCTAGCGCCTGTCTTGTTACACCGTGCAACTTCATTATCCATTTTCTTATTCCTCCCCCAGCCGCATGCACAACTTTTAGAACAGATGCGTTTGGCCCATTTTTTTAGATATGTTGTTTACAGTTATCACCAGAATAAACGCTATTACTGATTTGAACATACTTACAGCAGATGCATAGGAGAACATGCCATTCTGAATACCATAACGGAACGCATAGGTATCAATTACATCAGAATAGGATCTGTTCAGTGAATTACCCAGTAAAAAATATTGATCAAACCCGGTATTCATCAAGTTGCCGATGTTCAAAATCAACAGAATAATAATTGTAGGCCGCAGCATCGGCAGTAAAACGTGCCAGATTTGCTTCAAACGATTGGCGCCGTCCACTTTCGCAGCTTCAAATAACTCCGTTGGAATTGCAGCAATGGCAGCCAGATACATGATGGAATTGTAACCCATATCTTTCCAAGCATTCGAAAGGGCTATAATGATCCAGAACATCTTGCCTTCCTGCATAAACAAAACACCTTGTTCTACAACTCCGATTTTCATCAGCAGTTGATTTACAGGTCCTTCAGCGGACAACAATGTAATAACAATACTTGCAGCAACAACCCATGAAATAAAAAATGGTAAATAGGAGGCTGTTTGTATCGTCCGTTTAAACCAGCTTATTCTTACTTCATTCAGCGTTATTGCAATAAAAATAGGAAGAATAAACCCGATCGACAGTGTTAACACACTCGAAACCAAAGTATTGCGCATCACTCGCCAAAAATCTTGTCCTGAAAAGAAGTATTCAAACCACTGAAATCCCACAAAATCCGCTTTAAAAAGCGAGCCCCAGAAATCCCCTAAAGCCGGCTGATAATCTACAAATGCCATGTACAAACCAACCATAGGAGCGTAAGCAAACAATGCTGCCCATGCAACTCCCGGAATTAGAAGCAAATAAAAATATCGCTGACGAACCATTTTTTTAATTGTAGGATTTTTAAGAAACGGCATTTTCTCGTTGCTTCTATCCACCTCGCATTCCATTCTCCCGCCTCCTCATGTCCAATTTAAGATTATGAATTAATCATATGGAATCTTGTATGGTATGGCTATATCACGATTTTCCGATTTCTATCAAAAAAAAACGAACTTTCACAATTTCAAGTGTTTGGGTTAAAAAATACACAAAATCAGGGGTCCGACTTACAACGCTTTCATTGCGACCTGAACTCAGATGGACGCCATCCGATTGCTCAATCCATTGCATTTGACATTGCCTACATTCAAACTTATACTCTGTTCTAAGTAAGGGTATCATCCATAACGATATGCGCGGAGGATCTAATGTACAATATTATTTTAGTCGATGACGAACGGCTCACTTTAGACACTCTTGCCAATTATATAGATTGGGAACAAATGTCCTGCCGTGTCATTGCCACTGCCAGCAACGGACGAGATGCATTGAAAAAAATAGAATCCCTACAACCGGATATTCTCATTACCGACGTTAAAATGCCTGTTATGGACGGCATTGAACTCTGTAAACAAGTTCATACTCGCTTCCCTAAAATTCAAATTGTTTTTCTAAGTGGATACAATGAATTTGATTATGCATGTGCCGCACTGCAACATGGTGCCTGCGGCTATTTGCTGAAGCCAATTGACCACGAAGAACTGGCTACCACAATGAGGACGGTTCGTCAACGTTGTGAAGAGCAGAAAAACCGACTCAATTCCACCTTATTAACGTCGGGAGAATACCTGCGTGAACTTCTTCAAATCAGGGGTAATCTGCTCTCCGGCTTAGCGGACGAAGTTACTACGGTATACAACCACCATTTGCATCTTCCTGCGGATAACAAAACATTTTACTTTGTATTTATCAGTATAGACGAATATACTCTGCTCGCAGAGAATCCGCTTGCATTCGACGCGCCTTCCGGTGATTTTTCCACTGTGGAAAGATTAGAATTTTTCATCGCCGGATTGCCCAGCTTTTCCCCCGGTGTACTGACCAAACTGCGTGATGGCCAATGGATTTTCGTCACAAAGGAATCAGACCGTACTGTATTTACGCATTGGCGGAATCAGTCTGCGAATGCTGGGCGTTGGATATCTCTGTTCCTGACAGACAACCCACAATCACTGCTCTCCTTTACAAAACAATGGCCAAAGATGCTGCAAACACGCAATCAACTGGTTGCTATTCACGGCACAGGACTGATTAACGACAACTGGGAGAACATCCACGCCACATTGCGCAAGGAACCATTTCCCAAAACAGAGCACTTGATTGCCGCCGTGCAACAAACCCGCAGAGACCAAGTTGAAGAATGGCTTCATGACTTTTACGATGGTGGTCTGCCACCCGGAAATATCAGTCAAGTTTTTGTAGACAGCGTTTCAGTTTTTGATGCGGTACTGGATGCGGTTGCGGCTAATAACCGTCATTTGCAAGAAATATTTGAAAAGGATTCCAAATTCTTCGGGCGCCTTTCCCTGATGGAAAGCATGCAATCTATGAAGACACACATGCGGCAAATACTGAGCATTATGATGGACGAGTTGGAAGCATCTCCCGTCGATCGACATATTGAGATAGTCAACGAAGTATGTAATATCATACAAAAAAATTATGGACAGGTGATTTCGATTGATGTGCTGGCTGAACTCATCTTTCTTTCACCCAACTATCTCCGAACGATATTTAAAGATGTTACCGGAAAAACATTACTCGAATATGTCACTCAGATCCGCATGGATAATGCTTGCCTCATGCTGCAGGAAACAAATATTAGAATTCATGAGATTGCCAAACAAGTCGGCTTTGAAAGCCCCTCCTATTTCGGCTCTGTCTTTTTCAAACGCACTGGGCTCACCCCTAACCAATACCGTACACACGCGAAAAAGGGACAACGAACATGAAGACATTGAAAAAGCTTTTCAACAATTCGTCTTTGCTACAGAAGTTGCTGCTCATGTTTCTTACCGTCACGATCACCCCTCTTATATTCATTACGGTTTTCTTCTATGATCGCACGGAGCAACGGTTGTTGGAATTGACTTATGAAAATATGTATAGCAGCAACCAACAAATCAGCAGCAATGTAAACGCTCTTTTGGATAATCTTCGTCAAATTTCATCTCTGATTTATACAGATGAAACCTTACAAGCTTATCTTACGCAAACATACACAACTGACTATTCTATCGTCGGAGCGTACCGATATATCGATGGATTTCTTTACAGCTTGCTGACTGCGAACAACAACCTGGCCAGCATTAACCTTTATGTAAACAATACATCACTCCCGGAGGATGGTCTGTTTCTCAAACATATTACACTTGAAAATTTGCCGATTGAGTATCTAATTCAATTACAACAAACCTACGGGAACAATATATTCAGCAACGTGATTCAGGACAAAACAGGGAAAAACGTTATTTATCTTGGGCGTATTCTCAACTTTAATACACAAAGCCAATTTTACGGCATGATGACGATCGGTATCTATGAAGAATTGCTCTACAGGTTAATTGAAAAAGAAGAGCAAAACAAAATCGTCTACTTACTCAATGAAAAAAACCAAATCATCTCAGCAACTGATAAATCGCTTTTAAACCTGCCATTCAGCGAAGCCATCGGCCCCGAGTTGTCCGTTAATCAAGAGGTTGTCACCATAAACGGCGATGCCAATTTGCTGGTGTACAATACCATGTATCATGGTTGGAAAACCGTTTCTCTCACACCAATTGACGAAATAATGCTTTCATCTCGTAAAACAGCTATGCAAATTGTTGTGATAGCGATTTTTAGTCTCGTCTTATCCATCTTAATGATCATTGTCATTGCCAAATATCTATCGCGCCGTCTGCGTAAATTAAACCGTCAGGCAGCGCAAGTCGAGCTAGGAAATTTCACCCTCTTGCCCGCTGATCCCAGCAGGGATGAAATTGGTCAATTAAGCACAGCTTTCAACGAGATGAGCACACGGCTCAAAGATTTGATTGATAAGCTGTATATAAAGGAAATTGCCAAGCGCGATGCGGAACTTTATGCATTGCAAAGCCAGATCAATCCGCATTTTCTGTATAATACGCTGTCGAGCATTTCCTCTCTGGCCATCCAAAACGGCAATGTTGAAGTAAGCGAAATTGTTAATCGTCTCGCAAGATTCTATCAAACATCACTGAATATGGGGCATCAATATATTACGCTGGAAAAAGAAATCACCCTTACAAAACACTATCTTGCCATCCAGCATATGCGCTTTGATGATAGCTTCATTGAACAATGGGAAGTTGACGAAGGCTTGTTAACCCATGAAACGTTAAAATTGTTGTTGCAGCCTTTTGTGGAAAATGCCATTAATCACGCTATATATGATGATCATAAATATCTGAAAATCGCCATCCGTGTTTACCAATCCGTACACGTTGGTGCTCCAGCGCTCTTACTTGAAGTCGAAGATGATGGTTGCGGAATGTCTTCCAAACAAGTAGAAACACTGTTATCCTCAGAATCGAAAGCAGGGTATGGGATCAAAAATGTTCATGAACGTGTGCAACTTGCTTACGGACAGAACTACGGTGTAACCATTCATAGTCAAGCTGGATTGGGCACAAAAATTACCATCATGCTGCCTTTGCAACAACATGATTGAGTAAATGTGATTTTCAGGCTGGTCAATCGGCTTCATAGGAGTATTATAGTCAGGTTCGTTGGAGAGAAAGACTGAACGCGGCGGAGTGCCAACTAGTGCATTAAAACTCAAAAGATCCATCATTAGGCGCAAAATCGACTTCGTTTCGTGTAGGTGCCATCGTGGAAGAAACCAGCTTGCCCGTTGCTACCTCTAGGCCTGCAATGAGGCTGAGCGTACCGTGGCGCACATATTCAAACTCGCGGCGTTCTACCAGTCCCGGTTTCATCGGCAAGGTGGAGTGAAGTCGCTCCATCGCCTGAATACCGGTCATTTCATCTAAAGAGACCACATGGACGCCAAACGTAGGCAGCAATGGAGCGGAGCGATAGACGCGACTGATTTCCCGGGTCTTTTCTGCGAAAAGAGCCGGATTCTGCGGTTGGCATTCAGCCAACCTTTGCAGCGGTGAGGGCGCAAATCCGCCTCATTTTAAAAACCACCCGACCTGGGTGATCGAAATGGACGAGACAATCCATCGCTTGATCGCTTCGTCGCGCACTTCACGCGGCGTCCAATGGATGATCGGCCGTCCGCTGAGCGCCGGGTTTTCGCACGCGATGGCTACGATTTGCAGCACCTGTTGTTCCGTAAGGTGGTCGGTGCACCTGGACGCGGTTGATCTCGCAGCAACTGAACAAATCGTAGCCTCCAACTCTTCTGGATGCTCTAGCTCGACCCGACAAAGTTCTAGGCACTGCTGAATCCATCGGCCACGCCAGAGAACTACTTGAGGGCGATCCAGCGGCATGCGCAGGCTGAACCCCTGTCCGAAGATAACGGCACATGTGCTTCTACGGGTGTAGTCACAGTTTTGATGTCACCCTAGCAAACACCCTATGAATTATCTATCTGCAGAAAACTCTTTTAATATCATTGCTGTAGCATCTATTGAATGAATTCCTTTTGCGATATCTACAATAAACTCCACAGCGTATTCCCGTTCCATCTTTAAATGCTTACCATTAATCATAAGGAATGATTTAGTAACCAAATAGGCTGTACGTTTATTACCATTGTGGAAGCAATGATTCTTCACTAAAGACTCTAGTAGAGCCGCAGCTTTTTCAAATAAATCAGGATAAGCATATTCTCCAAATATACTTTGTTGTGGTCTATGTACCGCAGATTCTAGCAAGCCGTGATCCTTCACTCCTGACTGATCTGCGTCGTTCATTTTTCGCATCATGAAATAGTGGGCTGAAATGACCTCTTCTTTCGTTAGGAATATAATCATTTCATCGGTCCCTTAAGTCTTCAAGAATACCTTCATCTTCTTCAAATACGTCAAAAAACGCTTCAAGAACCTCTGCTCTTACATTATCGGGGAGTTGATTTTGCCGAACCTTTTTTAAGACAACTTCGCCGCGATCATTTTCCACAAATTCAATCTCATCGCCTTGAGAAACATTCAGCTTTTCAGCCAGAGTTTTTGGCAAGCTCACTCCAAGACTGTTACCCATTCGACCTATTTTACGAGCATATCGCATCACATTCGATTTATCCTTTGTCACCTTGACCACACCATTCATTGTTATTCTTCTCTCTATGAATATTTCGATGAAATAGAGCCATCATTCCGGTGATGAGTGAGCCAGGTCTCCGGCGAAAATGAGCCATCCCTCC
>REGQ01000011.1 GCA_004134985.1 Paenibacillaceae bacterium
CAATGTAATTGTCTCCTGTCCCATAGTGACATTATCTCAGAACAGTTATGGGATGACATTATCACAGAAGAACAACAAGCCAATTGTTGCTGTTTGTCCAAACATTTGGTATAATGTAATCGTCCAGATTAAGGAAAAAGACAAAAAACCCTTTGCATGGATGCAAAAGGAAAAGGATCGAATAAGCAAGTACCACCTTGTTTAATCCGTCCGAAGTTTGTGCATACTCACCACTATAAGGAGGTGAATCCAACATGGCACAAGACGTTAAATGCGAAGTAAACTCATGTCGTCACTGGGCTGATCAAAACAGATGCAGTGCTTCTTCCATCTATATTGTCAGCAACAGTGCAACAGCCCATCAATCTGCTGAAACAGATTGCAAAACGTTTGAAATGAAATAAGACTTTTACTCTGGAAGGAACATGCCCGTTCCTTCCTTATGTATTTTAACAAGAATGATAATTATTATCAAGCTTTTTTTGAAATTTTTATAAATTTTAGTTCTGGACAAAATTACTTTTCCATTTAACAGCACAAGGCCGCAATGCCGGAACGAATTCCGAGCCTGCGGCCTTGTTTGTTATTCGTAGCTTGCGCCCAAATATTCAATCGCGATATCCCGAATCAGCAGGAATACTTCTCCGTTACTCAGCTGTTCCTGATCTTCAACAAGCGCCAGTGTCGCATCCGTAGTGAAAGCTTGGCTAAGCATCTCACCCTTCGCTTCATCCAGCGTAGTGTCAATTCCCATCGCTCTGGCAAACATGTACAGTGCCATGTTCAGCGTAAGCGGCGTTTGTGCAGGATTGTCTACCGACGCCGTCAGGAAGGACAGATTCGACTCGAACTTGTCTGGATGTAATCCGCGAATCGTACGCAGCATGTTCAGGAAACGCTGCACGTTCATCTTTCCGTCCAAATCCCAGGCATCATTCGAATAGCTGCCGGAGGTTAAATTCATGTTGGCGGCTGCGACCAGTCCTTTGTATGCCTTATGCTTCACATAGGCTGGAACGGATAGGCTATTCATCTTCAAGTCCATCCCCTGCTTGGTCAAATTTTGCTTTAATTTATTGACCAGTTGCTCTGACTTGGACAGATCACGGAAAGTGATCTGCTCGTCTTTGGCCAGCTTGACCGCAGCGCCTGCAGCTTCACCGGTTGCCATCCCGAGCGGGATAACCCGTGCGCTGCCATGCGGCACCGAATCAAAGCTGGCAGCACGTCCGATAACAAGCAAACCGTCCACCTCCAGTGGAACCAGACTGCGGAAAGGCACCCCGTATTGCGCCGGATTCATAAGAATCGTTCCGATTCCACCACTGCTTGTACTTTGGATATCAACCGCATAGGAACCGTAAGCAATCGCATCCCAGTGATCGCGATTTTCCATAAGATCAGCCAAGGTTACCCGATACTCGCCATTAATATGCCTTGATTCCCGAATATACAACTCTGACGCTGTCCCCGCATATTTCAGATCTTTGAATTCATCAAAGCGTTTGATCAGAAAATCAGCAATGAGCGGCGCTTCGTGCTCCCCGATGGCAATGCCTTGACGCACCGATTCTGGGTCGAGCGGGTCGACATCAAACAGCTGCATCGTATTGAGCAGGATGGTGCCATCATTTTGTCTGCCAATATTCAATCCGCGAATTTTAACTTTGTCCGGATTGCTCGGAACATATTCTCTGGCAGCGTTGTAACCCCAGATGCTCATTTTATCAATACCGGCATCAGAGTGGCTGCCGATCTTCTCCCATATTTCCTGCGTCACCCCGCTCAGTTTGAACACCAGCGTTGCGACCATCATCACATTTTTATTGCCAATATCCTCTCTGCCGACCGTGTAAGGCGCCCCTGCCGCCGCTGCAATGTCAGCATCCTGTGTAGCGTCGATCAGCGCTTCTGCAGCGATTGTTGCCGTGCTGCCGTCGCTCTTCACGACGTTAAGTCCGACAACGGCAGGCGTGCCCGATTCCGTGCTCATAATCGGCGTCATCGACTGGACATTCATCAACAAATCAATATTCGGTTCAGCAGCGACCATACGGTAGAATACGTTCGCCGCAGTATTGGTATCAAACGATGATCCTTCGATCTGCTCATACCATTCCTGGAAAATCCCTTTGTTCAAATAAATTGGCTTCCTTAATGACGTTAAAAAAGACGGGTTTTTGGGAGAATAGTTCAAGTCCAGCGTATTCAACCAGCCGATTGTCATCAAGCCCCCAAGCTGCTTGCGGTCGTTGCCATGTACACTGCCCTCGACGAGCAGCACTTTTAAACCGTTGCGCGCGGCGGATAACGCCGCGGCAACCCCCTCAGGATCTGTTCCGGTTACAATTGCATCATATCGCTCCGCGATCACTTCTGTTGATTTCACTTCGATCAACTGCTCATGCGGAGCTTTATTAATGAGACGAGTGCTCTGCTTCCAATAGATGATAGCGGCAAGCGCTGCGACAATCAATATGCCGGCAGCAACAATAATTAGAGCGACTCGAAGTTGGATACGTTTGTTCATTGACGCCTGCTCTCTCCTGTCTATTTACTGTAATACGCTTTTAGCGCGTCTGCCAGTCCCAACGGATTGCTAAGCAAATCTTTGGCACTGAAGAAAACATCTCCTGTAATTTCAGCATGTTTCGTATTATAAACCAATTGGTCAATAATTTCTTGAGAGGTATGCCAGCCGGCATCCTTTGTTCCAAGTTTGTAAGGCGCATGACCGATATACAGATCGACACCTGTTCCCCGCACTTCATTGGCCCACCAGTCTGCCAGCACATCATAGCGCGCTGCAGGGAAATCAAAGCTCCAGTAAATTTGGGGAATGATGTAGTCTACCCAGCCCTGGCGAATCCACGTTCTTACATCGGCATGCATGCTGTCATAGGCTGTGACGCCCGCCTTGGTGGCGGAACCGGTCGGGTCCACCCCATTGTTGCGCCACACGCCGAACGGGCTGATGCCGTAACGCACTTCCGGCTTGGACTGCTCAATCGCCTGGCCCAGCATACTGACAAATTCATTAATATTGTCGCGCCGCCATTCGTCAAGGGCAAGAATTCGTTTGGCATTGTACACTTTGAACGTTTGCTCATCATCGAACACACCGCCCGAGGGATAGAAATAATCATCCAGATGGACACCATCCACATCGTACTGGTCGACAACTTCCATAATCGTATCGATAATGTGCTGCCGCGCTTGCGGAATGCCGGGATTAATATAAAGTTTGTTATTCGAATTGACGATCCAATCCGGATGTTGATGCACGACATGCTGTTTGTCTGGATGCACGGCATCGGTATTCGCCCGGAAAGGATTGAACCAGGCATGAAACTCCATGCCACGTTTATGGGTTTCCGCAATGGCAAAGGCGAGCGGATCATAGTCTGGCGCCTTGCCCTGCGGGCCTGTCACATATTTGGACCAGGGGACCAGTTTGGATGGGTAGATCGCGTCGCCCGCCGGTCGAACCTGTACAAATACCGTGTTGATTCCGCTTTGCTGCAGCTTGTCGAGCAAAGCAATATATTCCTGCTGCTGCTTGACAGCATTCCCCCCAGATTTACTGGAAGGCCAGTCAAGATTATAAACGGTCGCCACCCAGGCTCCCCGCATATTGCCGCTGTTGTTTCCAGGCAAGTTGCCGTTGCCTGGTCCCGGCTGGCCTGTGCCAGGCTGCTCTCCATTTTCATTAGGCGTCTCCGGTACTGTTCCCGGGGTTTGCAGTGTTACGACACGCAAGGACTGATTCCAGTTCACATTCAATCCCAACTGCTCGCTCACGAATCGAATGGGAACCATCGTTCTGCCGCGCTTCGTTTCAACAGAAGCGTCAAGCTGTACTCTCTCCCCATTGACAAACGCATAGTTCTGGCCTACTGTCATCGAAATTGCTTTGCCCTGCCGCCCGATGGTGACCGTTTGAGCGCTTTGCGACCAACCGACAACAGCACCGATTCCTTCACTGATTACCCGTAAAGGCACCATTGTCAGATTGATTTTTGGAACAATATACGGTGATACATCGCTGGGAATCGTTTTGCCATCCAGCACAATCGAGATGTCAGTACTGCTTTGCGCTTTTGCCGACGTTCCTGCTACGGAAAAAACAAGAACGATCAAAAGCAGGGTTTGAACCAGTTTGCGAGCATTCATTTCGTAAATCCTCCATACGTTGCATAATTTATGTACAGTCGGCTGGAAGTTTTCCCCGGCCTCTATTATAGACGCTAGTAAAATTGAATTGTTGCTATTTTCAAGCAATATCGCCACAATTGTATCGTTGGGGACGCCGCGCCGCGGTGTCTGGCACATCAATTTGCCTTTTGTCTTTTCGCTTCGTTTCCTGTTAAACTGGTTAGTAGGAGGGTGAAACGTTATGAATCTGATTAAAATAAAAGATCGGCAGGAAGTAGACAAACGAATTATATTCATGCCTTGGTATGTTGAGAAATTTATACAGTACAAACTGCCTGATCTTTCCCCATCCACACTGCTCGAATATTTGCGGGATTACGAGACTTTTTTTCATTGGCTGCTTGCGGAAGGCCTCTCCGGTGCAGCGGCCATGAAAGATATTCCGCTTATTGATCTGGAGCGTCTTCATATGGAAAGCATAGACAATTACCGCATGTTTCTGACAACTTTCAAGGATCGCCAGAACAGCCGCATCACCGTGTCGCGAAAGCTGTCCTCCCTTCGGTCGCTGTTCCATTATTTAAGCCAGATAGCCGAAGATGATGATTTCTATCCGTTGTTGAAACGCAATGTGATGGCCAAGGTCGTCATCAAACGAACGAACAAACCGAAAGACACCGCGGCCAGACTGGAAGGGAAACTTCTGCAGGAAGAAGAAATCCATGAATTTATCCGCTACATAAACGAGCATTACCCAGTCGATGTCGCTGCCAATAAACAGGCGATCTATTCCTATGAGCTCAATCGAGTTCGCGACGCATGCATCGTGACGCTGATTTTAAACTCGGGTCTGCGCGTCTCCGAAGTGGTGAACCTCAATCTTGATGATATCGACCTCAAGAAACGGCTTGCCTATGTATTCCGTAAAGGGGATAACGACGATTCTTTCAAAACCCCCGTCTACTTCCGGCAGGAAGCCATCGACGATCTGACAAACTATTTAAGGCTTCGCGAGTCGAACTACAAAGCACCCAAACGGGAAAAGGCATTTTTTCTCGCCCTTGCCAATGGCAAGACAGAAGGCTCACGGATGACCAAACGAGCCATTCAGGAGATGGTCATCAAGTATGCCAAGCGATTCGGCAAGCCGTATCTATCCGTTCATAAATTGCGGCATTCCTTTGCAACGGATTACTACTTGCGCAATGATCTTTACAAAACTCAGGAGCAGCTTGGTCATGCTTCCCCGGAAACGACTCAAATCTATGCGCACTTGACTGACAAAACGATGGCAGAGGCAATCGACAACTTGAAATGATTCGCAAATAAAGTACCGGACATCTGCAGCCAATTCCCAAATTCGAGCATCAGGAGGAAGGCTGCAGACGCAAATCATCAATAACCACCGTGCCGGCTGGCGTTTTGTCGAACGTAAACCGGATACCCGTAATCCGTGAAGGAACAAATCGGCCGTCCTGCTCCGCAAACCGGTCAAGCGGCAGGAAGAAATCCTGAAATACCGTTTCGGAGGAACTGTTCACTTTCCCTTTCTTGATCGTTTTTTCCAGCTTGCCTACATTTAGATAGCGTGTTTGGATTGCGATCTGTACCGGCCGAAATTCACTGATCGGCAATGAGACCGATATGCCGTCGGCAGTTAGCGCCGTAACTGTAAAGTCAGCCGGCTCCCCGCTCCCTTCGTCCGGCTGGGCTAGGGAGAACACAAACTGCGCCGTATCGTCCAAGCTCGAGTAGCCTGCCTGGGGAAGCATGATCGCATAGCTTGCATCCTCACGATCCCATGCCAGCCATACCGCTTTGTTCATGCGCGAGCTCCGCTGCCGGTTTTTCACATCCTTCTCCTCCCAACGGACGAGATGTTCCCCTTTCAGATGAATCGCTTCGGTTGACCCGGTATTTTTGTCCTGATCCTCATCGTAATCGGCTATGCGAATCATGGTCGAATCATCAAACCGATTGACATAGCGCGTCGCTGGCAGCCATCCGGCAGCCTGCCGCGCATCGCGAAACATCGGCAGATAGCGATCGTCTCCATGCAGCGTCGTTTCCAAAAATGCGGCAATATACGTTTGGGCAATATGCTGCTGATCGCTGCCTTTCATGATGTCCATAGTGTTCATCATCAGGCGGGTGGGAAGCTTGATATCCTGTCGTCCCCAATCGGTGTTGAACTGGCCGTGATTGGCATGCTCGATATATAGCGATGATTTGAAATGATAGCCGCTTGCGGGATTGGTGAAGGTTACCCGATCATACTGCCTATCCCCGTCAAACGTTGTCACATCAGAATCCTGCGACCCGTGGAGCGTCAAATAATTGATATTTTCAAGCTCAACATATTTATCCTCCAGCTTGCGGTCAGTCGGAGCAATCGCCACAACGGATGTAATCGGATAGGTGATGCCTGCCAGCTTCTCTTTTTTATCAGCCGAACGATAGTAGTCGTCATAGACAGCTGCAAGCGCCGCTGCCTGGCCGCCTCGTGAATGACCGATCAGCGCAATTTTTTGCATATCGGCTTTGCCTGCCAGCAGATTTCCCGTGTCCTGATTAAATTCATCGATCACACGGAGATGATGCAGCAGCATCCACGCACGCAGCGCATAGTCATTATTCGGAATGCCGGACCAAGTTGAGTAATTGGCAAAGTTCTCATCGACAGATACGGTGAGAAATCCACGGCTGGCCAGCAATTGTCCCAAATATTCGTAGCCGTCGTCCGAGAAATCCTCCATCGTATGGTTGCCATGAACAATGAGCACTACCGGGAAAGGTCCGTCTCCCTTCGGAAGCCACATACGGCCGTTGACCGGCAGCGATTTGGCATCAAACCCCCAGTACCAGGAGCGGAGCTTCGGCCATTTGGTTACAAAGGACGATGCATCCACTGATTCTGTCAATAAATCCGCCTCGCGTCCGAACTCGCGGCGCAGCCAGTCGTTCCCGCTGCCGTACGTCAACGTCTGAACAGCATAGTTCCCTGCTTGCGCAGGGGGCGTCACCGACGCGGTAAGCGCAGAATGTTCAACTGCCGGCACGATCTCACGGTCTGCGGCGTTTCGCAACCCTGCGCCGTCAGCTATTAGAAACAACAGGACGACAAGCATAAATCCGCTGCCCGCCAGTACGCTCCTTTGCCCGATTGTCGCTGCTCTTCTCGCGACAAGTCCTGCAGTGAACAGCCCGAAGGAAATGCCGAACAAGATAATAATGCCGGTCAGAATATAGGCACCGGCATAGTTGATATTCGAGTAAGTAAATAATTTCGGGATAAAAATCAAGCTGCTGAGCAATGAGCCAACAAGCAGGCGCGGCAGCTTCAATTTTGGAATAAAACTTAGCAGCAAAGCGATGATGAACATACCGCCGCCAAGAATTGCCTGTCCGCCGGCTACAACGATAAGGGTTGAGAGAAGATCAATTCCCCAGCCGATGCCGCTCGGCAGACCAGCCCCGGTTTCGACCATGAGCAGCAGCAAGGGCAACTGCTGGCCGAATAGTGCAGCCAGGCTATAGAAATTTTCGTAATCTGCTATTCTACGAAGTCGTTCTTTTAGGCGAAACATGGTTGCTGTTGATCATCTCCTTACGGAAGCCTGCCTCTCACGGCTGCCAGCGCCTTCTCAAGACTGCAGCAGCCGTTGAATCGTTGAAGACAGCTTGCCAGGCAAATAAGGCTTGACGAGAAACTCGCGAATTCCCCATCCTGCCGCCTTTTCTTTTTCCTCGAATGCGCTGGAAATGATAATCGGCGTATTTTGCATCGCAGGGGATGTTTTTAAGGCGGCAATAACATCCCAGCCACTGCAGCCCGTTTCCAACATTAAGTCAATTACGATGACATCCGGCCTGATGCGCTCCATATTTGCAATTGCATGCTGGCCATCGGTGTACAAAAACACGTGAAAGCCGCTTGACTGCAGTTCGTCTCGCAGCATAACCGACAGATTATGATCGTTCTCCACCACCATGACACGAGGGGAATGCCGTAGCGGCAGCTCTCCTGCATCAGGTTCCTGCAGCGCGTCCTGTGATCTGTGCAGCGGCAGTTTGATGACGAAGGTGCTTCCTTTGCCGAGCTCGGATTGCACTGTGATGTCCCCATTATGACGCATCACAATTTCTTTGACGATGGCAAGGCCAAGACCTGTGCCCCCGATCTCGCGGCGGTCCGAATTGTCCACTCGGTAAAACTTCGTGAACAGCTTAGACAGGGCATCTTCCGGAATGCCAAGACCATTGTCTTGAATTTCAATTGTCACTTCCTCATGATCCTGCTGACACATAATCCGCACTTCGCCGCCATCAGGCGAGTACTTGATTGCATTGCTGACCAGGTTGGTCATCACCTGCTTGAGCTTGTCTGCATCGGCGAAAATAATCACCTGTTTATCGCCCGGATTCCATACCAAGGTGTGCATCGTCTCTCCAAGCTGCAGCAGACTTACGGTTTCCGTAATTAGTTCCGTTAACGATGTCGGCTTCATGTCGTACACTTGCTTGCCGGATTCCATCCGCTGCAGATCAAGAAAATCATTAATTAATGTCGTTAATCTTCTTGCTTCCTGGTGAATGGTCGTAATATATTTCTTCTGGCGCTCCGGCTTCAGCTCCCGGTATAACAACAGTTCGGCAAAACCAAGCACGCTGGCCAGCGGGGTCCGCAGCTCATGGCTGACCGTACTGACAAACTCTGACTTCATCCGATCCACCTCATACTCTTTGGTAATATCGCGATGAACGAGCAGTAGGCCGAACCGCTGGCGCTCCCGGTACAACGGCTCATAATAGATTTGGATAAAACGCCGCTCTTCCCCATGCAGCTCGTAAGTCATGCTTCGAACAGGCGGCTCTTCCCCTGCGGTCAATTGGGTCACAAATTGGATCAGCTGTCGCGGATTGACAACCTGCCGCTCAACGATGGCGATAAAATCGGCCAGTTCAAGCCCGCTCACTTCATTGGCGTCTCCCAATGTCCCGAACAGCTCCGTCATTTTTGCGTTTGCCTGCAGCGTACGACCCGCCATATCCAGAAACTGTACGCCTTCATGAATCGTATTAAGCATATCATTCATCATTTGACGCTGCCGTTCGGACTCTTCGAACATGTTCAGCTTATCGAAAGACAGCGAGATTTGTTTCGCCATCCCCACAATTTCATATTCATCCTGCTTGGAGAAGGGGTTGCCGACACGGGTCACAATCAGACAGGCCGCCATCGTCTGATCGGCATTTGAGATCGGAACATACAGTTCACTGACAACAAGCGCATGCTCGTGATAGCCCTGCTCCCCGGCTGTGCTCGTACGGGAGACGAGGTGCGGACGAAGCGTTTCGGCAACCCGCTGCACCACACTATCACCTACACTTGCAATAAATCGCCCGGCGGCCGCTTCGGATATGCCAAAAGCCGCATAATCACGATTGCTGTTCATCATCACGATCATGCCCTTATCGGAATTCGTGATATTGACGATGTTTTCGATAATACTCTGCAGCAGCACTTTTTTATCCAAGGTATTGGCCAGCGACTGAACAAGCTGATTGCGCTTTTCCAGGTAAACTTCGTTTTCTCCCATCAACTGGATCGCTTTCTGAAGCTCTTCTTGCTGCGCCTGCAACTCATCCTGCTGGGCCTGCAGCTCTTCGTTCTGAGCCAGCAGTTCCTCTTCCTTGTTCTGGATGTTGAAGATCATATGATTGAACGAACGGGACAGCTGCCCAATCTCGTCCTCTCTTATAATGAGCTGCAATTCGAGGCGATCGCCCTTGGCGACTCCCCCTGCCTGATCTGACAGCTGCCGCAGCGGCGAACCGATGTCTGTCGCCACTTTACGGGCAACAAACAAAGAGATGATCAAAATTAGAGCGACATAGCCAAGGAAGAGCAGACCCTGATATGACAAGCTTTTAATGAGCATTTCATTCTTGAGCGCCTCTGCATCGCGCATGTTGCTTTCCAAATAACGGGCATGCTTAATCAGCTTGTTGACCGGATTGTCCTCGCCGATTGTAATAAACTTCCGCAGCTCATCATAATCCCCGGCCTCAGCCAAACGGAACGCGCCAGGCAGCACCTCGGAGAAATAGTTTTCGAAGAAGTCTTCGATCGCCAGCATCGTATTGTCCTCATCTTCGGAAAGATCGAACTGTCTGATGTTGTTAATCGAAGCCTCCAGCTTCTCCTTCTCGGCCCAAACCTCGCCACGTTCAAAATCGTTCAAATAAACGAGGTATCCTCTTGCCCGGAGGACAATTTCGGTGGAATAGTCTGCAATGTTGGAAACAACCTCTTGCTTGTCCCGCATCGTTGCCGTATCTGTTGCATATTGCTGCAAAATCTGAATTGTGCTCCACAGCACAAACCCCGCGCCCAGCAACAGCAATGAAAGGCCCAGCACCATCATGGTCATGAAACGCCGGGTAAGACTTTGCTTGTAAGAACGCAGCCATCTGCTAATCACGCAATATTTCCTCCACTTTGGCGATCAGTTCAAGTGGACTGAACGGCTTGGACATAAACCCATCTGCTCCTGCGGCCATAACTTTATCCTGCTCCGCCTGCTGGCTTTTCGCCGAGAGCATCATAATTTTGACTTGGCTGCCGGTTGTCAGCTGCCGCGCTTTTTCAATGACCTCAATTCCGGTCAGTTTGGGCATCATATAATCAAGGATAATTAAATCATAGTGATTCGTCCTGATTTTTTCGAGCGCTTCCTCGCCATCATATGCCTCGTCGATCGTGTAGCCTTCATCTTCCAGTGAATCCATAACGAGCATCCTCAAAATCGGCTCGTCTTCTGCGAGTAATAAACGGGCCATGCCAATCAACCTCCCTCCAGTAAAAAGTCAAGTATCTTTCGCGTCAGTGGAGCTGAGGTGGTTGTTATAAAGAACATAGCCGCCTGAGTTTCTGCAGCGTCAGAAATCATTTTATTGGGCAATACGTATGTTTTTCGACATAGGCTGCACGTAATCCTGCTAAATTCGACTTTATTCCCGGGCAGTAAAAACGATGCAGCGGCTGCAAGCGCTCTATTTGTCGACCAATCTCAGCATCCCGGCCACTTCATCATCCTGCACCGTATGTTTGCCATAGCGGACACGCTCGTAAATTTCAGCCAGTTCCGTCGGGTCCGCTGTCTGCTTGGCATGCCAGAGCGCAATATCCTTCATCATTTCACGCGGCGTGAGCGCAGACTTGGGCTTGTAGCCCTGCTTCATCTGCTGACGGAGCCATTTGCGGTAAAGGAAGCGGATCTTCTGTTCATTGTCCGCAAGGTCCTCCCAGCGCTGCTCTTTGTAGCCGCGCCCCATCCTCCGCCAACGATCTTTGAATTTTTGGGCCAGGCTATCGAGCTCGAACAAAGTTTCTACTTCATCTTCATATCCGGCGCTGTCGCCGGCAAGACCCTGCCTGTTGAACAGACGATTCAACAGGTGAATGACCTTACGAATGAGCAACGGCAGCTTCTGACCAAGCTTGTACAGCAAAAACAACAACACAACGGCCACGGCGGCATAAGCGGCTACAATGGCAATGCGCTCCACCCACTGCCAGAATAGCGATGGCTCGCCTTGCTCCACTTCCGGAAACATCGGCGCTTCAGGCTGTGGAGGGGCTTCCTCGGGCGGGAGGTCTGTAGCGTCCGACCCCAGACTGTTGATCCATTGCTTGATCTGCTCCCAAATCCGCTGCAGCAGCTCTTTGATCTGTCTGGACAAGGATAGGACAATAATAAACACCAGCAATAAAAAGATATGAATGCGATTTTGACGGAGCACAGAAGCTGCCACGGCAGGCTTGCCATCCCCGGAGAACGTCTCCTGGCTAAGATTGCCCGAATTAAAACGATAGAGTGTGATCGCCAGTGCAGCAAGTCCAAGACCGGTCAGCAGCGGCAAGTAATCCGTAAACGCTTCAAACGATCTGAATATGGCCGAACCAAGAAAATAAAACCCGGTCCCCGCCAAGTACGCAGCCGGCGGAAAGCGGTGTCTCCAGGAGGCTACGGTCAGTTTTCCGCCACGGTATACAGCCAACCCGGAAAAAAGGGCGAACACAGCCTGAACATGGAGCTGCCCGAACAGCAGACAGGCGTACCCCGTCCCCACCGTAATAGCCAATAGCAGCAGCAAGTAAAAACGCTGCAGTCGAAGCCACGCACTTCCCGCGTATCCAATGCCATATAGCAGCGGAAGTGTCATTAGCCAGATCCAGCCCGTTTCCGGATCGGGGGGCAGATAAACGATCAGGAGCAGCAGCAGCGGGAAAAACAGCAGCACCTCGACCAGACCTTTCCCAACTGCCCATCCGGTTTCCTTCCAACTATCCCCCATGCGCCGCTCCTTCCTGCTTCTCCCTGTCCGGGCTGCGGTCTGGAAGCATGACGACCTCAACGCGATGTCCACGCTGTTTCAGTCCTTCCAACTGCTCCTCGATCGCCTCGCTTACAAAAGCCGTCAGAATGACATAGTCATACCGTCCTTCCTGCATCATTGCCTCCTGGCCAAGCAGTTCGTGGAACGTAACACTTGGCGCAATATGCAGCCTAGCGAACATCTCGTACAGCTCACCAACATAATCCTGCCCACTGCGCGGCGCCATGCGCACGAGCGACTTGGGGCCATCAAGCAGCTGTGCATTGGTCGCGAAGCCTGCCTCAAGCCCTTGGGACAACGCATAATCGGCCAGCCCAGCCGCATACGAGATCGCCCTCTCCACCCGATCCAACTCCTTGACGGTATTCCACATTCCCTCATGATCTTCAATATTCAGAACGATCATCAACCGGAAATCCGCCGTATAGTCATGTTGATGGACTTGCAGCTTGCCCGTTCGGGCGGTCGCCTTCCAATTGACGCCCTTGAGCGAGTCGCCATACCGATACTCCCGCACACCGGCGATCATGAATGGATCATCAACGATCCATCGCCTTACAGTCACATCGCCCTGCCAGCTTTGATCTGGCAGGCGAAGTTCCTCCGGCGGGAGCGGCTTCGGATAGACGAACAGTTCCGCATCCAATTCAATGCGCTTTGTCGTATGGCTTAATCCCAGAACATCGCCGCAGCTCAAAGAAACCGAGTTAAGCCGGTAGACGCCTCGCTGCAGACAGGTAACCTGGTGGCGCCTCGTTATTTTGGTATAAGGCAGCAGGCTGAAAAAGCTTTTATGATTTTGGACATATTCGCCATTGCTGATGTCCAGATTGTATTGTGCCTGAAACTTCATCCCGCCATGGAGCAGCGATTCGATACGCAGCCAGGGCAGTGGAAGCCACTTTTTGTTGGATATTTGCTCGACCATCTCGATGTCGTCGCCGGCAAAACAGCGATTTACACTGAAACGTCTTGTATAGCTAAGTTTTCGAGAGCCAAAACGGCTATATATCCTTGCTTGCACGAACAGGACAAGCAAGGCGCTCAAAATAATCCAGTGGATCTCCATTCCCTCACCTCACAGGTTTTCTTCGGAAGGTACAGGAATTTCATGCAAGATGTTCGTGATGACCGTCTCCGCTGCCGCCTGCCGTGAACGGAGTGAAGCGGCTGGAATGACGCGATGGGCCAGCACAGGCAGCGCGAACGCTTTCACATCGTCAGGGGAGACATATGTTCTTCCCTGCAGGGCAGCATGAACTTGAATCGCTTTCAAGAGCGCCTGACTGCCTCGCGGGCTCACCCCCATGGCCACGTCTGCATGCGTCCTTGTGCGCTCGACAATCTGCAGCAGATACTGAATGATATCGTCGCTGACATGCACCTCGCTGTAGACTTGGCTCGCCAGAATCAGATCGGAAGCGTCAACGACGCTCTCCAAATCACGAAGCGGATTGTCATTTTTGAATCGTTTTAAAATCGCTGCTCCTTCCTCAGTCGTCGGATAACCCATCTTAATTTTGAATAAAAACCGGTCAAGCTGCGCTTCCGGCAGCGGAAAGGTCCCTTGATGATCGACGGGATTTTGAGTAGCGATGACGAGAAAAGGTCGCTCAAGAAGGTGGGTCTCCCCGTCAACGCTGACCTGATGCTCCTCCATGCACTCCAGCAAGCTCGACTGTGTCCGCGGCGTGGCACGGTTGATTTCATCGGCGAGCAGTATATTGGTAAACAGCGGCCCAGGCCGGAATTCGAACTCCGCTTGCTTCTGGTTATAGAACTGGATTCCGCTTAAATCCGAGGGCAGCAAATCCGGCGTAAATTGAATCCGCTTGAAATTGCAGCGAACCGATTTGGCAAGCGCCTTGGCGAGCAGCGTCTTGCCTGTGCCAGGCACATCTTCGAGCAGCACATGACTTGAGGTGATCAGTGCAACCAGCAGCTTGTCAACAACATCTTCTTTGCCGATAATGACCTTGCCCACATTGTTGCGAATTCGATCTGCCATCTGTTGAATATCCAATAGTTTCATAGTTGACGAGACTCCTTCATCTTTTATTTCTGCCAAGTTTCCAGATGCATCCTGTTGTCCCAAATTTCATTATAACGCAGCTTGGCGATGAATGGCATTGAATCTTGTCAACTAATGAAGCGGAGGGGTGAACGATCACTGTAGTTCAAGCGGACAGACGGCTTACTCGCATTGCATAAACCATGACAATGAGTGTACCCCGATTCTAGCTAAAGTTCCTCTATGCGTTTGTCGCAAAAACAAAAAAACAGCACACCCCGTCTTATAAGGTAGGTCACCTTCATCCATTAATGACGGCTCAAAGCCAAACATAGCGGTTGACGAAGGCGTGCGAGCGGGGGATCTTGCGCTAACGCTTGCCACAAACCTTAAATGGCCTCAAATGACCCTTTTGCAATTCTAACGCTTACGACAGCGCTTATTCACCCCATAGACGGCTCAAATCATGTGATTTTCTAGAAATAACGTGGCTCAGTTTCGTTACAATATTTATGGGGCTGAATTTCCCTAAATAGCGTCGCTCATCAGCGTTAGAATTCCACGTGTGCGTTTAGCATACCACTCGCCCCACCGTTTGATCGCGGATAATGGCAACCGCCGCAGACAAAACCATTTTAACTAGCTGTTTTGTTATGTTAATTTTTATGCAACGCTAGTGACAGATGCTCCGCTATTATTATGAAAGAGAGTGCGCCGCCTGCTTGCTGCGGCTGCGCAGCAAAACCGTTATTCCCGTACATAGCAGTACAGCTCCAGTAGTGACGAATATCCAGTGGATGCTGAGGAAGAGCCCCATGCCGCCTCCGATCAGCGGTCCGATCATCGCGCCGAGTTGATTCGCGCTTGTAGTCAGACCGAAAGAGCGGCCACGGAACGCTTCATCCGTTTCACGTACAACAAGCGTATTGACCGCAGGAGCGATGCCGGCCATAAACAGGCCAAAACAAAATTGGACAACGGTGAACAGCCACAATTGCTCCACAAAAAATTGCATGCTTACGACAATGCCCGAGATGATCAGGCAGAAGGCAAGCATTTTGTTGTAGCCCCTCGTCTCCCCTGCCTTGCCCCATAGCGGTGAGGCGATAATCCCCGCGATTCCGATCAATGAGAAGACGAAGCCGGAGGAGAGCACCGCGCCGCGCAGATCACCTTGCAGCGCAGCAATATGCAATGTGAGCAACGGCTGCATCATATTAATCGACAGCTGAAAGATAAGCAGCAGCAAGAGCAGTCTTGTCAAGGAAGGACTGCTGAGCGCATATTTCAAGTCATCCCAAATTTTCGTGCGCTTCTGTTTTTTCGTCTCGCCTTCCCTTACCCACTTGATGACCGCCAAGGTGGCAATCAAAATGAGCGCAGCGGAAATCACAAACGACATTCTGAGGCCAAACAGAACAGACAGTCCCCCGCCCAGCAGCGGGCCCATTATCGCGCCGGTCATCGTTCCGGCCTGCATCATCCCGAGACTCCAGCCGACTTTGTTCTCCGGTGTCACTGAAGCAACGATCGACATCGATGCGGGCACAAAGCCGCCAACAAGCCCATGCAGCATCCGCACGGCTATCAATTCCCATGGGTTTCTTACAAAAGCCAGCAATGCATAAATGACAGCCAAACTAAGGCCGGCGCGAATAACCATTTTGCGTTTGCCGTACCTGTCTGCCATTGAGCCCCACAAGGGAGCCATCAGCGCTCCGACCAAGAAAGCTGACGAGTGAACGATTCCTGCCCATAAGTTGACGGATTGCTCAGATACACCAAGGTCAAACAGAAACAGCGGCAAAAAAGGCACTGCCATCGTGTAGCTGGCACTGCAAAGCAAAACGCCTCCCCACAAAATCCACATCGTACGCTTCCATGATTCCAATGTTCCCATCACTTCCTCTGTTTGTCTTAGGTCCGTTCCTGACGGTTTGTTTTTAATATAGGCTTTAAATTTTGGCAGATCAAACCTTCATTGGCATTGTAAACGTTAGAAAAGAGCTATTCCGCCGTGGAATAGCCCCTGTAAAATACCGCTATAGCTTGACAATCATTGTTTTCAGGGTTGCGATATTGTAAAATCGCCCGATCGCATCTGGATAATATTCACAAACCTCTTAAAGAACCGCTGATTTCCCGCCGTCAATGTTCACCGCAGTACCGCTTACGTACGACGCGGCCTGGGAAGCGAGAAATACAATTACATTGGCTGCTTCCCTTGTATCGCCGATCCGGCCGAGCGGAATTTCATGACGCGGCTCTTCCGCAAATTGCTCCCAAGACAGCTCTGGCGCAGATGCCTGCCACGCCCGCTCGATCTGCGCGCTGCGAATCAGGCCGATACACACCGCATTGACGCGAATGCCGTCTTTGGCCAGATCCTTGCTCATCGCCTTGGTTAATGCCAGGCCGGCGGCGCGGCTCACACTGCTTGGCATGGATGAACCTCCCGGTGTTTTGCCCCCAATCGCCGTTACATTGACAATGGCTGCGCCAGACGACTTGCGCAGCAGCGGCAGCGCATATCTGGAGCAATGGACGGCTCCGAGTATTTTCAGATCAAGATCCGCAGTCCAGATGTCGCTGTCCGTGTGTTCAAGCGGCTTGCCCGCAGCGGTCCCCGCGTTGTTGACAACGATGTCAAGCTGGCCGAAATGTTCGGCAACTTGTGCGACCGCACGACGGCAATCCTCTTCCACGGCAACATCCGCTTGAATAATGAGCGCCTCTGCGCCCCCTAGCTGCTGAATTTGGGATGCAGCTTCCTGCAGCCGCTGCTCGTTCCGAGCAGCAATCGCCACGCGGCAGCCCTCCTGGGCTAGCAAAATAGCCGTCTCCAGCCCAATCCCTTGACTCCCGCCCGTAATTAGGGCAACTTTGCCTTCCAATCCTAGATTCATATCTGTTCTCTCCCTTCTCCCAATTGTTTCAAACCTCACCCTACAAGTTTACTATTTTTTGCATACGCATGACAAATTGAATATCAGTCATGGACTTCATATGAATTTGTGGCATAATACAATAGTATGCATTTAAGTAAGCTCAACAGTCGGAAAGGAGGAACGAACTGTACCATGAAAACCAATGTGCAACTTTCATTAGAAATTTTGGAGATGCTCAGCAGCAAACAATTCGATGCGCTCCGCGAACTGCTGCAAGAGCTGCAGCCTTATGATATTTCGGTCATCTACACCGAAATACCCGAACTCATCCGGCCAAGCTTTCTATCCATGCTGGATGCTGTTCAGTTGACCGAGATGATCCAGGAGCTCGGCAAATCCGATCAGTATACGGTGTTCCGCCTGCTAGGTCCAGAGAAAACCGCTGAGATCATGGATAAAATGGACAATGACGATCTTGTTCATTTTCTCGACGAACTGAGCGAAGAAGAGAAAAATCGCTTTCTCTCGACGATGCACATCGATGAGTCCAGTATTGTCCGAGTATTGATGGACTACCCGGCAGAAACAGCCGGACGGATTATGAACAACCGGTATGTATGGATTCCTCAGCATTACAGTGTTTCAGAAGCAGTGGAGAAAATTCGCGTATTCGCTGAAATATCCGGATCTATCAGCTATTTGTACGTCATTGACGGCGACAAGAAACTAATCGGGGTCGTTTCCTACCGCGACCTGATTTTGGCCAATCCGGGCGATAAAGTCAGTGAAATTATGTTTACCAGGGTCATTTACGCCAACGTATCGATGGACCAGGAAGAAGTTGCGCAAATTATTCGCAATTATGACTTTCTGGCCGTGCCGGTCGTCGATCACAACCATGTGCTGCGCGGCATCATTACCGTCGATGACATCATCGACATTGTAATCCAGGAAGCGGATGAGGATATTCAGAAGCTTTCGGGGGGCGGGAAAGACATTGATTTTGATACGACACCAATCGTCGCAGCTTCGCGCCGCCTGCCATGGCTCGTCCTGCTGCTGCTCATCGGCCTCGTCTCGGGAACGATCATCAGCAGATTCGAGGAAACGCTGGACCGCATTGTAGCGTTGGCCTTTTTCATGCCGATGATCGCCGGAATGACCGGGAACACAGGCACCCAATCGCTGGCGGTTGTGGTTCGGGGATTGATCAGTCGAAATCTGGACGCCCCTACTGTCATCCGTCTCCTGCGGCGCGAGCTGCTGGTAGGTCTGATTATCGGGGCGGTCTGCGGGCTGCTTGTGACGCTGATCGCTTACCTGTGGCAAGGCAATGTCTATTTGGGACTCGTTGTCGGCTTGTCGCTCATCGTCACGCTGGTCATCGGTACGATGGCCGGAACCGTCATCCCGCTTATTCTTTACAGGCTAAAGGTCGATCCGGCCATCGCTTCCGGCCCGCTGATTACGACGTTGAACGATGTGCTCTCGCTGTTCATTTATTTCGGCATTGCTACCATGTTTATTTCCTATCTTTGAGGTTCAAACTGCAGCGCTTCTTTAGCGCTCAAGCCAATAGCTCTGATGAGGATAACGGTACGCATACGTCTCCTCATCCGCAGCATAGGCTGTGGCGCTGCGGCGCGCAATGCAATCCAGCAGCACATGCTGTTTGAAAGTAATGTATTCCTGTGTATGCGGTCCAAAACCGGCCTCAATTTCACCGGGTCTAAATTCGTAATAGACCGTTCGGCGCTGTGCATTGCCATCGCCGTCCGGTGATCCGTGGATCACCGTAATATCATGAAAGATCACGTCCCCTGGCTGCATGGGCACCGGTATAGCATCTGAAGTGTCAAAGCCGGGCCGCGAACATCGTTGCCGCGCCTCCTCCTCACGCCATCTGTTGCTGCCCGGGATGACCCAGAGACAGGTTTTCAGATCCGCTTCATCCAAATAGAAATCAACATTGAAGATCGGACGCGGATCGGTACATCCAGCGGGAACAGCGGCATCGCGGTGCCACGGTACAATGACGCCTTCATCCGGTACTTTGACGACCATGGAATCCCAGGTTGGAATAAAGTTTTGCCCCTGCAGCTTTTCCACGGAATGCAGAATAAACGGGTGGCCGAGCAGCGCTTTCATCGGATCGCTCTTGTCTATGACATATTCAATCCTTTTCAACACCTTCCGGCCTGATTTCACCCCTTTGCTGTAAGCATAGTCTTCATCCGGCACCACTTCTGATCTGCCCTTGTCGAACAGCGCCTGCATTTCCTGCTGGACAATCGCAAGTTCCTTCCCCTGCAATACATTTTTTACGACGAGAAAACCATTATCCAGGAAAAACTTCGCTTGTTCATCGGTAATCCCCTTTTGCTGCCTAGCGTCAACATGCGGGATTTCAATTTGCTGTGCGCTCATGATCAAGCACGTCCTTTCGACTTGTTTTGCTGCTGCCTAACTCTCATTTTAGCGAAATAATGGTGGAAGTCTTTAGCGAAAGACAACAATTAAGTTGCCGAAATCACTTACATTGCTATAATGATTTTAAGCTTGGTTATCAGACCTCGATCACGGGAGAGATCATATGAACAGCAAATCAGCGGACACCTTTCGTTCAGGCGAAGCACTGGTTCAGCTCGCAGGTGGGATGCTCCGCCCTACATTACACTTGCT
Source organism: Paenibacillaceae bacterium (assembly GCA_004134985.1). GTDB lineage: Bacteria > Bacillota > Bacilli > Paenibacillales > Paenibacillaceae > Paenibacillus_D. Next base: position 20,140 of record REGQ01000011.1, read on the forward strand.
CATCTGTTCAATGCGCCCCAAATATGGGGCATTCAGCCCAGGACGTTGAAACAGTATCAGTTTCAGTATGTTGTAGAAGGCGCGGCAGCCTATACGATTGAAGGACAGGAGTACATAACGAAGCGTGGAGACTTGATTTATCATGCGCCGGATGAGATCCACGAAGTGTACACGTTGCCTGGCGAGCCTTATGTCTGCATCTCCATTTTATTTCATTTTGGTCAAGACGATTTTCCCGTTCAAGAGCTGCTTGGACCGCATCACTTCCTTGGCCGTTTCATAAATCATGCAGTTGACCGGAAGTTGTCCCAACTGGCTGCATACTATCATCAGCCCGGTCCGACCTATGCGCTCTATTGCAAGGGGCTGCTGCTTCAACTGTTTCATGACATCGCCAGTTGGCGAGCAGAGCCCGGTCAAGCCGCGGGCAATGAAGAGAAGATCAGAGCGCGGATTGTGCTCCTTAAAAACTACATTGCCGATCATTATGCCGAAGATGTTCGCCATCGCGATCTGGAACGTATTTCGGGGTTAAGCCGCAATTATTTAATTATTAAGTTCAAGCAGGCGTACGGCATGACACCGACCCAATATCTCTGCGCCGTCCGCGTTCAACGGGCCAAGGAACTTGCTGTTCACTCCAATCTGACGATTGGCGAGATTGCCTTGCAAGTAGGCTATGCTGATGTGCATACGTTCGGCAGAATGTTCAAAAGCAAAACCGGTATGAGCCTGAGCCGTTTTTGCGCTTCGATTGTGACGCGCTAGCGTCTGTTGGACAAACTAAAAAGAGCCTCATTCCACATGTGAATTTGGCTCTTTGCCTAAAGCGTTCGTCTTGCCTGCTAATCTTGTGAAGTTTCCCAATCTGCAGGTGAAATGCCCTCTTCCACTGCAAACTCGAAATCTTCAATATCATAAACCTGCACTGGGACCTCCGCCTCAACAATCCGTTCTTCAAACTCCACCTGATCGGAAAGCAGCGGGATGCCAAGCTTGCTGGCTGTCAGCAATTGCTCTGTTTCAACCGGATCAAAAAACTCCCCATAATGCGCATTGTCTACCGCATGCACCACTGTGAAGGAAACTTGCTCATTTAATAGCAGCGGCGAACTCTCTCGCCATGGCTGCTGCAGGGCACGTTCTATCTTCTTGCGGTTCAGCGGTTCCTCGAAAAAAGAGATCAGCTCGCTAATCTTCGCTTTTACATGCTGATCTTCTTCGGGATCATCCATCACAGCCTCTTCCCCGTCCTTCATTTCGTACAGTTCCAAAATTGTGGAATAAGGAATAGCGTAATCTACCGGACGGCTGGGAACCAGCAAATGACCATAAGTTGCAACCATAACCGCTTCAATGACAAAACGCCGTCGCATTTGTATTCCTCCTTGTCTTATCAAACATTCCAGCTTATTATACCTTATTCCGCCGCGGAACGGTACCAGAATGAAAGCTTTGGCCAGCGCGCAGCAAGTTGAAATTGAAAACTGCGGCTGTTGGCGGTACAATAAAGCTTGGTTTTATTAAGGAGGGGTTACGATGCAAAAAGAACAAGTCATTATTATCGGCGCGGGTCCATGCGGGCTATCGGCAGCACTGGAGCTGCAGGCCATTGGAATCGATCCGCTTATTATAGAAAAACGCAACATCGTCCATTCCATCTCACAATATCCGGTCTATATGCATTTTTTCAGCAGCCCGGAACTGCTCGAAATCGGTGAAGTGCCATTTACGACTGCAGGGGACAAGCCATCGCGTCTTGAAGCATTAAATTACTATCGAACAATTGCGCTGCGGCGTCAAGTTCGCATCCATCGCTTTGAAACGGTAACCGATGTGCAGAGCAATGAAGGCGGGTTCGAGGTGCAAAGTGTCAATCGGCACGGGGAACAATTAAGTTACACAGCGGACAAGATTATCATTGCGACTGGCTATTTCGATCACCCCAATATGCTCGGAATTCCTGGAGAACAACTGGACAAAGTAAGTCATTTCTTCCGGGAATCCCATCCCTATTCAGGGATGGATGTCACGATTATCGGCGGCAGCAATTCTGCGATCGATGCGGCGCTGGAACTGGAACGGGCTGGCGCGCATGTTACCGTTGTCTATCGTGGGGAAGGTTATTCCGCGCATATCAAACCTTGGGTAAGGCCGATCTTTGAAAGTCTTGTCAATAAGGGACGGATTAACATGCGCTTTCACTCGCGAGTCGTTCATATTGATGATCGTGAAGTGACCATTGAAGCGGACAGCGGAACAGACAAAATCGCAAATGACTTTGTATTGGCGCTGACCGGATTCCATCCGGATCGCGAATTTCTGACGAAAATCGGTGTCGTTATTGAACCGGAAGGCTACCCCTATTTCAACGAACAGACGATGGAAACGAATGTTCCTGGCATTTTTCTGGCCGGTGTTGTGGCATCCCGCCGGGAAGCGAACGAGATCTTTATTGAGACAGGCCGCTTCCACGGACGTAAAATCGCCGGCCGCATTCAAGGCAGCGAATAGAATCAGCTCAGCAGCATGGCCGGCGATTAATGATGTTCATTGGCGGGCAGCTTGCAAGGCTGTGCGCCGCTGCCCGATTGTGTGATGACCGTATCGATTTTCTGAAGGCGAATATATTCACTCGGTTCCATCTCGAAGCGGAAGTAGGCATACATATAAGCCGCTTCCAGAAAAGAAAGCGCAGGGTACGCCGCGATATGCTGATTCGATTAGGGATTGTCGAGCAGCACCTGCCACTCCCCAGAGCGCGAGATGGGCGCGACGCACGCCAGCAGCTCGGCTTTACAGTGGATAATAGCCCGGAACTCCTGCCATACCGCTGTCCACGAAGGGCTGAGCCGTCCTGGATGCGGCAGTGCTGACTCGGCGAGCTGAATTAGCCGGTAAGCCTCACTCAGCTCGTCGTCCTCGAAGGTGCGCAGGAAGCTGCGAAAGTCATCCAGAAAGATGCGCATCGCAGCAAATCCCTGCGCCACAAGCCGGCTGCCGAATTGGGCCGCTTCCTGAGCAGTCTGCAATGTGCGAAATACATTGAAATGTTCAGAATCAGGCGCAATAGGCATCGGCATGATCATTCTCCTCACTAAGCGGCTATCGCTGGCGGTATTTTGCGTTATAAATAGGGACTCTCGTGTTTCGCTTTCAATCTGACCCAGCGACGCTCCACTTCATCTTCAAACAATCCGAGCGCATCCGCATATTCAGGGCGGGTCATATGCTTGGTCTTGCCCATGTTTTTGAGCCAATCGGCAAGCGGGATCCGCTTTCCCTTCTCCTCCGGATTGTACGTAATGCTCGTGACACCCTGCTCCACCTCATACATGGGGAAAAAGCAGGAATTAACCGCCTCATCAATGAGCGTCTGCCCGATTTTCTCCTCCGAAAGCCAGTTCAGCGGACAGCTAATTAATATTTTTCCGTACACCAGACCTTCGTTTTGGGCATAATACTGCGCTTTTGCCGCTTTGCGCAGCAAATCCTGCGGCAGCGATTCAGAACCGGTGAACACATAAGGGATGTTAGTGGCCGCCATAATCTGAGCGGTGTCTTTGTGATGGAACAGCTTGCCGCCCTGATGCTTGCCGACATTGGAAGTTGAAGTGCGGTGCCCGAGCGGCGTTGAGTAGGATAATTGTGCGCCGGTATTCATATAGCCTTCGTTGTCATACTCCACGATAATCATTTTGTGATTGCGGAGCGCGCTGCCGATCGCCGGCCCCATGCCGATGTCCATCCCGCCGTCTCCGGTAATCATCACAAACGTAAAATCATCCCTTATCCCCAAATTATCAAGTTCGCCGCGCCGTTTCCGTTCCCAGAACATCTCAACGACCCCTGACAATGTAGCCGCCCCATTCTGAAACAGATTATGGATATAGGTCGCCTTGTGCGAGGAATAGGGAAAGCCGGTCGTTACAACCATCGCGCAGCCCGTCTGGTATAAAGCGACAATATCCCCTTCAATTCCTTTGAAGAACAGCTCCAGGCCGGAGAAAATGCCGCAGCCCGGACAAGCGCCGTGTCCTGGCGCAAGCCGTTTCGGCTTTTTCGTCAGTTGCCTGACCGGCGGCACCCTCACTTTCAGTTTGCCGGTTGCGGGATCAGGAGCAGCGGTAATCAAACCGGTGACCAGGGATTCATACTGCAATGGCTCCAGCACCCGTTGCGGGCGCTTCTCAGGATCACCCGGGGTATGCCCGTAATAATCGAAAGGGATGCCGACACTGCCTTCCTCCATCGCCTCTAACGCCAGCTGGAAGAAATGATGGCCATCCTCGGCATAAAAGTCTTTCCCCCCCAGCCCATAGACCCGGCTGATGACCAGTGTTTGCGTATTCCGGTGAGAGAATAGCGCTGCCTTAATCTCATTGGTCATATTGCCGCCATGGGCGCCGTAGGAATCCGCGCGATCACCGATTGTAATCGCCTTCACATTGACAAGCGCTTCCGCAATTTGGGCGGCAGGAAACGGACGAATCATGTTCGGCGCAATTGAGCCTGCCTTAATCCCTTTGGAGCGCAATTGATCCACGACATCCTTGATGATCTCCGACGCGGAATTCATAAGAAATACCGCTACCTCGGCATCTTCCATCCGGTACAAATCCAGGATAGGATAATCACGGCCGGTAAGCGCGCAGTATTCCTGCCTGATGCGGTCAAACACGGCTCCGGCATTATACATGGCTACCGACTGCTGATAGCAATTATTAATATAGTCAGGTTCATTCATATAGGGTCCGACGGTGATGGGATTGTTGCGGTCAAGCACGTGGGCGAAACCTGCGGGCGGGGCTGCCCCGACAAACTGATGCACATCGTCGCGATGCGCAATTGTCTGCACGCGGCGTTTCTGGTGTGAAGTGAAGTAACCGTCTGAAGCTACGAGTACGGGAAGACGGACCTGCGGGTCCTCCGCCAGCTTGATCGCCATAATATTCATATCATAGACCGCCTGAGGATCGCGGCACATCAGAATCGGCCAGCCGGTGTTGAGCGCAAAGTAGAGGTCGGAATGATCGCCGTGAATGTCCAGCGGCCCGGAGACGGAACGGCAGACCAGATTCATCACCATCGGAAATCGTGTTCCCGATTGCACCGGCATTTGCTCAAGCATGTACAGATAACCGTTGGAGCTTGTAGCATTGAATACACGGCCCCCCGCAGCTGAAGCCCCGTAGCAGATGCCTGCCGAGCCATGCTCTCCATCCGCCGGAATAAGCTTGATGTCATGCTGTCCGTTCGCTTTCATCAAGTCAAGAAATTGAGCTACTTCCGTAGAAGGAGAAATCGGGAAATAGCCCATGACATGGTAGTTGATCTGATGTGCGGCATAAGCCGCCATTTCATTGCCGGATTCATAAACCATCCGCTGTTCAACCGTCCCTGAGCTCGTTTCTTTATTCATTTCAATGGCCAATTATCTCACCTCATTAGCATTGTGGTTTTACGGACTTAACCGGACAATATGAAGCGGTGAGGCACACGATGCTTTTCACTGTAGCCATCCGTTTCCCGTTCGGAGGAGAGCGCTTCCGTCGGACAGGCGACCACGCATTTCAGACAGCCTTTGCAGTATTGATAATCAATGCCCTGCAGCATCATTTGCAAGCGTCCTTTCTTGTCCGGCTGCTCGTCCCAGACGAAGCAGAAATCCGGACAAGCGGTATCGCAAGCAGCACAATGAATGCACTTGTCTTCATGAAAATGCGGCATCATCCCCTGTCTGGATATGCTGAGATCTTTCAAAATACTGTTCCCGGGATTCGTGATCATCCCGCCGAGCGGCTGCGTGTTGTAGCCGAGCACAGGAATATCCCAGCGGGTCGGCTGCGGCATAGCCAAGCCTTCCGGAAGCTCAAAGCGTTGAAACTGCACTTCATCATAACCGCGCTCAAATGTGCGCAGCGCAGGCGCCACAGCCTGCGGGTATTTCTTCTCCAGCGACTTGCGGATAATCGTCTTCATGCTCTCCGCATCCAAAAAGTCGCATAAGCGAAACAATGCGCCGAGCATCGCCATATTGACGCGGTTCTGCTCTTCGAGCGCGATGCCGGTCGCGTCGATGACCGCGATGGTACCGCTCAACAAGTTCAGTTTCTCCTTCAGCTGTTCCGGCGTTTTCGCTGAATTGACCAGCACGATGCTGTCCTCATATGCCCCGCTGACCACATTGACCGTTTTGGAGAGATTTTCATGAAACACGCCGATAATGTGGGGTCTTTCTACAGGTGTTGTGTCCCGGATGTTGGTGTGAAGATCACAGAACCGGATGTGCGCCTTCACAGGCGAGCCTTTCTTCTCGGAGCCGTAAGACGAGAAACTCACACCATTGAAACCGCTTCCAACAACACCTGCTTCAGCCAGCATTTTGCCTGCAAGATTTGCTCCCAACCCTCCGATCGATTCCAGCCGAATTTCAAAAAAACCAAGTTCATTTTGTTTGGGAAGAACCGGCAATTCGCTCACTCCCTTCATGAAATCAGAATAGTCGAAAAATTACAATTATTAGTATACCAGCTAATTGGCAATGATCATAGCCTATTATTACGCATTATGCGCAAACCCTTGACAGGGACTGTGCACAGCCCCTGCGCTCAAGGTTCATAGATCATCTTGCGCGTCATGCCTCCGTCAACCGTCAGATTGATGCCTGTCACAAAATCATTATCCGGATCGGTGAGATAGAAGCAGGCGCGTACGATATCTTCCGGACGGCCTACCCTGCCGATCAGATGCTGCTGATGGTCGATATCGCGCAGGGCGTCATAGTCGCCTGTTTCAATCCACCCCGGACTGATGCAGTTGACCCGGATTCGCTCGGGGCCGAGGGAAACAGCCATTGCATGCGTCAATGCGACAATTCCGCCCTTGGAGGCCGCATAGGCTTCTGAATTCGGCTCAGACATCGCTGCTCTCGTCGAGGCAATGTTGACGATTGCGCCTCCGAAGCCCCGCTCGCGCATGACTTTCGCCGCCTCGCGCGAATAGAGAAACGTCCCCCTGAGATTCGTATTAATGACATCGTCCCATTCTTGCCACTCCAGCTCCAGGGGACTTTTCCAAATGCCAAAGCCGGCATTATTGATCAGTACGTCAACCCCGCCGAACAAACCGACAGCCGCAGCGATGACTTGCCTGGCCGTATCCGGATCGCGCAAATCCGCGGTCATCGTCACCGTATGCTTCGTGCTGCCTGTCTCACTTCCATGCTCAATCGCTGCCTTCACTTGCTGAAGGCCGACTTCATCGCGGTCAACAAGCATTAACCGATAGCCTGCCTGATGGTAGGCTTGCGCCAAAGCTGCTCCAATTCCTCCGCCTGCTCCGGTAATAACCGCTGTCGGCCTTACTCTTCCTTCTTCCCCGCTATTTGTGTTTAATTGCCCCGTACGCTGCATGAGTTGCCCTCCTCTTGCTCTGCCTGTGCCGCTGCACGAGCATTGCCCGCAGCGTCAACCGGCAGATGTTGCTCATATTATAATATGAATGGCAGCACGGGGCAATTGTTCTGCATCAGAATTGCCGATAGGACTTCTCGACACGGATCATCTCCTCCGGGGTGGGCGACAGTTGCATGCCAACGTACTGCTGACCGTTCCATATCTTTCTCACTGCCTGGAACAGCGCCGCCAAGGCGAGGAGCGCGGCGATGCCTCCCGCAGCTGCAGCGCTCAAAAACACGGCAGCAGCGACGGTCGTGGCCGACAGCCATAGAAAGGCAAGCCAGTGCACTGGCAAGCTGAATGCCCCCAGGCTCCATACCCGATTTAATAGCAGCTGCCGGTATTCTTCCTTAGCCCGCATCAATCTGAGACCGATCGGGATAGCGGCCGAGCCATTCAGGCAAATAATGCACCATGCCGTCCAAAACGGCGGCAGCACCGCCATATTCTGACTGTGCCATGGAATGATGCCGCTTGCGGCAGCCATCGCCAGCATAGCGACAATGCCGAAGACCGCCATAATCCGCTTGGGTGTCTGATGCTTGACGCTGACCGCGGCCATCCAGCGGCTTAACTGGGACCTGCCATCGCGATGGTAGGCGAACCACATCCGGGAACTCGTATTCACAATGCCGAGCCCGCTGCTCCACAGCGATAGAATAATGCCGATGAACAACAGTGTGTTCATAACCGGATTCCAGGCTCCCCACAAGCTGACCGTGAGCGCCAGGAAACTGGTATTTTCCAGGTGAAAGCCCGGCAATCCGCCTGCTGCCATTACAATGTAGGCAAACAATATATAACCGAACACAAATCCGTAGGCTGCAGTAAGGTAAATGCTCCAGGGAGCATGAACTTTTGGGTTATACGTCTCTTCTGTCGTATAGGCTGCCGCATCGCCCCCCATAAATAATCGTTGAATCAGCACCAAGGCAAGCACAATCTGGACAAGACCTGTTTTTCCGCTTCCCTCCGGTCCAAGCGCGAACAAATATTCCACTGGCTGCAAGTAAGGGCCGATCGTCCATGCCAATCCGCCAATGATGGCGACAATGAGGCCGATTTGCAGCCAGACCCCGCAGGATGTCAGCCAGTGAAGCCAGTACACGCCCCGGGAGGAAACAAGCAGTTGTGTTCCCAGCACCAGCACGCCCACTGCAAGCATCGAGAGCGAGCTTGACCTATAGCCGAGCCAAGCTGCCAGCAGAGAATCGATAAGCACAGCGGCAATGCCGTTAATGATCAGCAGCAGCCCGATGTCCCCTGCCCCGCGAAGCGCTGCCGCGGCCCATGCCCATGCCTTGCCCCCGGCAGCCCGTGACCAGTGGTACACCCCGCCAGAGGTCGGCATTGCGGAGGCGAGTTCCGCCGCCGCCGCGGCCACGAGCAGGGCAAACAGCGAAACCAGCGGCCAGCCGATGCCGAATGTCCACGGTCCGCCGAACCCGTACATCGGTCCGAAGTAAAGCGCAGCGCCGGAGATGACGGACATGGTAGTAAAGGAAACGCCAAATGAGCCGAAGCCGTTCAGATAGCGGCGCAGCTGCTGTGCATAGCCCAATTTATTCAGTGCGTATTTATCTTCCTTGAACTGGAGGTACTTGTCTTGTGTCCGGTAATTCCAATGTCGCGAGTGCTTCGTCTGGCTTTGGACGAAAAAAGCAATGAGCAAACCGATGCCGCAAACCGATGCAAACAGCAGGATGCCGCCAAGCACATTATACATTCTGCACACCCCCCACCTCTAATCCTATGAGGGTAGCTGCAAGTTCAGCACACTTTGTACTGGGCTCATATGAAGGTTTATATAATACGCATAAAAAAAGGTTAAACCCTGCGAACAACCGGCGCGTGGTTTAACCCTGATGGTATTTAGAGCAGCATTCTTTCCCTTGACGTCATACGGCGGCCGCGAATATCCAGCACCAGATTTCCCTGATTCAGACCAAGTATCCGGTCAGCGAACCGTTCCGCCAGTTCCCCCTGATGCATAACCGCGATAACAGTAATCCCCTGATTTTTGCACAACGCTTTCAAATCCGTCAATATTTTCTCGGCCGAATGCGGGTCAAGACCCGATACCGGCTCATCGGCAAGAATAACCTTGGCGCCATGGACAAGCGCCCGGGCAATTGCAACCCGCTGCTTCTCCCCGCCGCTCATCTTTCCGGTTTTTTGACGCGCCTTGTCGAGCAGCCCAAGCTTCTCCAGCGTATCCATTGCACCCATATAGTCGTCATTGCGCACCATGCCGGTCAACATCCGCCAGGCCGGTGTTTGGTAGCGCGTGCCGATCAGCACATTTTTCAAGGAAGTTTTATTTTCGTTCAGCATCGGCTTTTCTTCCAGAAAAGCAAACTCCCGGCGGATTTTTCTAAGTCCGGCCAAGGAGCTTTTCAATATATCGGTTCCATCAACCAAATAGCGTCCCTTGCTCCACTTCTCTCTTAGCGCCAAACATTTCAGCAGCATGGACTTGCCGCTGCCGCTCGTCCCAACAACGGCAACAAACTCGCCGGGTTCGACTGTGAAGTTCAGATCGCTAAGCACTTTCGGACCGTTAGGGATTATTTTGGTCAAATATTCTACCTTAATCATAGCAAGTGCTCCTTTGTCTTCTATATTTCTATATTTCTAGTTTACGGGAAAGAAAAAATACTTTCCACCCGAACAAATGTTTGTTATACTATAAACAGAACATATGCTCTGTTATTCACATTTTGCGAGGGGGAGAGATCATCATGCATAACTGCGAAATTTTTCGATTTATTGAGAAGCATCGTCCATTTCGGGACTTGACCTTCAAGTTCTATGCGGACGGAAGGTTGACGATTATTGATAATGTGTCGGAAGAGGTGGTCTCGCCCCGTGAACTGAAGGGCGCTTGTCATGATTTCTATGTACGCAAGCGAATCGCCTTTATCAAGAACGACCTGGCTGCCAAATGCATGAAATATGCATAAATAATTATATTTTCAGAAACAGGGGACTCAGGTTCCCTGTTTCTTTGTTTATGAAAGGCTGTAATGCGCTGCAATACACCCAAAATGTATGACTGGAAAGCAATCGCTGTTTGACGCTGACGTCAGGATCAGGTAGATTGTTGTTATACCGCTTAAAAAGCGGGATCATCACAAAGGGGCATGACCGCTTATGAAGCAAACTATTTTATTTGATTTGGACGATACGTTAATCCACTGCAACAAATACTTTTATTTAACCATTGACAAGTTTATTGCCCAAATGGAAGACTGGTTCTCGCCATACGGCATCGAAGGCCCCGACATTCGCAAGAAGCAAATGGATATTGATGTGCAGGCCATTCACTTATTCGGCTTTAAACGCGACCACTTCCCTGAATCTTTTATCGAAGCCTACCGCTTCTACTGCGATCAGACAGGACGCAAGCGTCTGGATACAGATGAGAAGTGGCTCTGGACCCTTGGACGCGGCGTATTCGACGCTGTAGCTGAACCTTACCCGTACATGCAGGAAACGCTTGATAAACTCGCTTCGGATGGGCATGAGCTTCACCTTTATACCGGAGGAGAACTGTTTATCCAGCACCGCAAAATCGAGCGACTGCAGCTTGAGCGCTATTTCGAAAGCCGTATCTATGTCCGCCAGCATAAAAATAACGAAGCGCTGGAAAATATTTTGGCCGAAGGACGGTTTGACCGGGATCATACCTGGATGATCGGCAATTCTATTCGGACAGATATCGTCCCCGCCCTCACCGCGGGCATTCATGCCATTCATATGAAGAGCGAAGCCGAATGGTCCTATAATGTCATTCAAATCGATGTGCAACCGCGAGGAGCTTTCTTCACGCTCCAAAAGCTGATTGAAGTGCCGGATACGATCCATCAATACGTCAGGCGTTAACCTGGACTAGTCCTCGTACTGAACGGTAAGCTCCCCGCTATTGGAATTATGCAGCACAAATCTGCCTTTGCTGGTGTCTCCATTGCTTTGTTTAAAAGAAAGTTTGCCTGTCGTCCCTTTTACAGCAAGCGATTTGGCCATCGCCGCTGTAACCGTCTTCCCGGACTGCTGCTTCCAAATAACAAAGGTGCAGCCGTCTCGATAAGCGGTACAGCCGAATCCCCGCTTGCCTTCGATCATCTGCCCATTACAGCCTCTTCTTGGACAAGGAGCAAGCGCAGTGAGCTGCGCTGAAGCGGCAGTAGCGCTGCTGCTTCCCGGGACCGCTTTGCCTGGAGGCTGTCCATTGCTGGAAGCGTTACCCCGAGTGCTGCTCCGGACGCTGCTGGTCCTTGGCGTCTTGGCGGCCCCGGAGGGTTTCTGCCCGTCTTTGACCGGCGATGTCTTTCTTCCGCGCGCACTTTGCTGCGTCCCTTCCTCCTGTTGAAACAGTGATGGCGCAGCCTGCTGCTGCTCGCGCACCTTGTCGACCACCATCACAGCGAATTGCTTCACTTTGGCGATAAACTGCTCATCGGAGGCCGCTCCTTTGGAGATTTCATGGAGCCGCTGCTCCCACCTGCCGGTCATTTCCGGCGATGCCAACAGTTCAACCCCTGCTCCGCGAATCAATTCGATGGCCGCCGAGCCTTTGGCCGTCATCTCAAGCCGCTTGCCAGTCAGCGTAATATAGCCCACCTGCTTCAAGCGCTCAATGGTGGCCGCTCGCGTTGCCGGCGTACCTAAGCCGGTATCCTTCATCGCTTCCTTAAGCTCATCATCCTCAATTGCTTTTCCTGCCGTCTCCATAGCTTTCAATAAAGTACCCTCAGTAAACGGCTTGGGAGGCTGGGTTGCTTTCTCCTTCGCCTCAGCTTCAGCACAATGTACTGGATCGGCCGGATCGACGGCAAAAGCGCCGCCCGTAATCAGCTCTTCCTCGGCTTCGTCCGTATCCTCTTTCTTCCTTCTGGATTTCGGCTTCTGCTCGTCCGCATCCTGACCACCCATGACCACTTTCCATCCCGGGTCCATCTCCTGCTTTACTTTTGTCTTGAAGGTTTCCTCCGCAACAACCGTAAGCACTTCATGATTTTTATATTGCGCAGGCGGGTAGTAATGGGACAAAAAACGCCGAACGATCAAATCATATATTTTCTGCTCATCCGCAGACAGCGTGCCCGCTTTTTTTGGCGTTGGAATAATGGCATGGTGATCCTCAACCTTCGCAGGGTTGCATACGCCCCGGTTGCCTTTATGTACGCGCCCTGGATCTGCTCCATCGGCAAGCGGCTTGTAAGAGGTATTTTGCAGCATCTGGAGCGCTTTGCCCATCACCGGAATATTTTCCTCTGTAACGTAATTGGAATTGGTTCGCGGGTAGCTGATCACTTTATGCTTTTCATACAGCGCCTGGGCGACATCAAGCGTCTTCTTCGCGGAAAAACCGAACTTGCCGTTTGCATCGCGCTGCAGCATTGTCAGATCATACAACCGGTAAGGATACTCCTTGGACTCGGTCACTTCATAGGAAAGAATGGCGCCCTGCTTTCCTTTCACCTTCGCTGCCAGCTGTGCCGCCTGTTCGGGATCTGTAATCCGGTCACCCTGCCAAACACCTTTGTAGCTGCCGCGCGCTTGTTCAAACAATGCATGAATCACATAAAATTTCTCCGATTGGAAAGCGGCAATCTCCCGGTGCCTGTCGTACAACAATGCAAGCACGGGCGTTTGTACACGGCCGACCGACAACAGTGTACGGTGGCGAATCGTAAAAGCGCGGGAAGCATTCATGCCGATTAGCCAGTCTGCTTCACTGCGCGCCCTCGCCGCTTTGGTAAGCGGATCATAGTCTGTGTCGCTGCGGAGGCTGGCAAAGCCGCGGCGGATCGTATCCGGCGTCAGATCGGATATCCACAGGCGGTCTACCGGCTGCTTCAGTTTCAAATATTGCCGGATAAGATGGAAAATAAGCTGTCCCTCCCGCCCGGCATCGCAAGCATTGACAAGTTTGCCGCAGCGCTTGGCCAAATCGCCGATTACCTTCAACTGGTCTTTGGTCCTGGGGTTCGGCCATAGTTTAAAGCGATCAGGAATAATCGGCAAATCCGCCGCATTCCACTTCTTGTATCGCGGGTCGTAGTGATCAGGCTCGGCCAGACTGACGAGGTGCCCGATCGCCCACGTAATGATATATTGTTCGCCCTCCAGATGGGTACGGCGATTTTGAGCTTTCGGTTCAAGAACAGCGGCAATCGTTCTGCCCATGTCCGGTTTTTCAGCTATAATTAATGTTTTCAATCCGTCTTCCCTCACCTTAATTGTCAGAATGAGCCGTGACATGGCGAAGCATTGCATTAAAAATACTCTGCACACCTTCAGACCATTTCGGATCTTCCGCATATTTTCGATTCACCCATTGAATCGCCGGGATGTGATCAGGGCGATCCTCACTCCATCTCAAGACGGTTTTGGCAGCGATTTCTGCGGAGTCGTCAATTGTTGTATTGTAATCCTTCCAGCTGTGAAACACATTGAAGGGATTGTTGGCAATTTGCGCCGCATCAGGATGGCTCTTGGACACAAATCCTTGCTCTTGGCCGGTAATGGCGAACAATAACAGCGGATGAATGTTATAGGCTTTGGCAGCCGATGTAATCGCATCATAATAGGGCGGTTCCGCCAACAGGGACGAGCGCAATGCCAAATATTCCTTAACCTTGTCATCATCAACAGCTTTGTACTGCAGGTCAGCAGGCAGCGCATTGTCCGGCAGCTTCTCTGCTTCTGCTATTTGCACAGGATGCGTCCAGTCCGGCATCATGCCGCGCACAAGCTGGACATATGCGGGCGGCGCGCCCGGCTCCGTTATTGCGGAAGGCGCCGTGGACACAGTGTAGAGCCACGCAACAACAACCAGCAGTACGCTTAGACCAGCATAGCCCACGGATTGCCATAGACGTCGCCGGGGCCGGAACAGCGGAATAACCGCAGCCAGCGTACGGCGCTGACGCTGTTGCCAGACTGAAGGGACTGCCTGCCCTGCCGTCCAGGCGCTGGCCATCGGAAGCAGCTCACGCCATAGCGGGCTAGTCTCTCCCTCTGCAGGAGCTTGCCCGAGGACCGAGGAATGCCGATCCGCCAGTTCAGTGAATTGCTGCAGCGGCAGCGCTGTCTGCAGCCGCTCGTTAAGCCAGCCGTGTACTACAGCCAGCGAGCGCTCATCGCCGCGTCCGGCATGCAGACAAGCGAGCAAAATATCTTCGGTATGTACAGGGCGCTGCTGTTTCAACGCAACTGAGCGGATTAGCGCTGCCGTCACATCCTTTTTCAAAGGCTCATCCAATACGGGAAGCTGCCGCACGATAATCCGCTGCACGGCATCTGCGACAATCTCCGCATGCCGCTCGGCAGGCAGTCCTGCATATTTATGACGTACATAATTACGAATGTTGGAAAGCTCCCCAGGTGTCAATATTACGGCCTCGTTGACAGTCATGGCTGAACCTCCTCCGCGTCAAATCTTCTTTAATTTTAGCACATTCAAAGGTAAACGGCTATGCGGGCCAATCCTTCCTTGGCTGCCCTTGCGAACTGCACAAGCACGGGATTCCACGCACATCGTGCCGAATAGCGGTCAGGGAGTCGGCTTGTCCGCTTAGCTTTGCTGAACGGTGGTCAACAACCTCATGAAAACCATAATGCGTACAGCACGTAAACGACGGGAATCATGAGGCCACAAGGCGTACGGCACGTAAACGTCGGGAATCATGAAGCCACAATGCTTACAGCTCGTAAACGACGGGAATCATGAAGTCACAATGCGTACGGCACGTAAACGCCGGAAAGGTACTTGGCGGATGCAACGAAACTTTTGAGGGGGCACACGGCTAGTTTAGGTTGTATACCCTATCTCCGCTAAATCGATCAAGAAGCGAAAAAGCGAGGATAGCAACGCAGCAATCGGAGAGAGCAATCGCACTGCCGCCCGTGACAACCTGAGTTAGGGTATACACGCAAAATACATATACAAGGTAAGGTAACAAGGTAAAGTAAAGTAAGGTGAGGTAACAAGGTAAGGTAAGGTGAGGCGAGGTAAGGTGAGGTGAGGCGAGGTAAGGTGAGGTGAGGCGAGGTAAGGTGAGGTGAGGCGAGGTAAGGTGAGGTAACAAGGTAAGCGAGAGAGGTTGCGAGGAGTTGTGCACGCCAATGCAAAAAGTTTGTGAATGCCAATGCAAAAAAGCGCCCTTCCGGGCGCTTCATTCAAACACGGCTCGTTTATGGCAAAACAGACGAGCCCATCAAAAATTTATCTACTTCGCGTGCCGCTTCGCGTCCTTCATTAATCGCCCATACGACCAAACTTTGTCCACGGCGCATGTCGCCAGCAGCAAATACTTTATCAACGTTTGTTGTATATTTGCCATACGACGCTTTGACGTTGGAACGGCGATCCTGTGCCAGTCCAAGCTGATCGATCAGCAGCGATTCCGGTCCTTCAAAGCCGACTGCAATCAGGACGAGATCCGCTTTCCAAACTTTCTCCGTACCTGGAATCTCTTTATAAATCTTACGCCCCGCCTCATCAACATAGCGCTCAATTTGAACGGTATGAAGCTCCTTCACATTGCCGTCCTGATCGCCGACAAACGACTTGGTCAGCACGGAGAATGCGCGCGGATCGGAACCAAACAGCGCTTTGGCTTCCTCCTGGGCGTAATCAAGTGTATAGACATTGGGGAATTGCGGCCATGGGTTGTTGATCGCATCGCGCTCAAGCGGCGCTTTCGCATGGGTGCCAAACTGTGTGACAGACTTGCATCCATGTCTTAAAGCTGTCGCTACACAGTCTGTGCCGGTGTCCCCGCCGCCGATTACAATGACGTCTTTGTTCTCGGCCGAAATATAATTGCCATCGGCAAGCTCCGAATCAAGATAGCTTTTAATTGTCCCGTTCAGGTAATCCATTGCCAAGTGAATGCCGTTCAACTCGCGCCCATCCATAGGAACTTCACGCGGCTTGGTTGCACCGCCGCATAATACGACAGCATCAAAATCATCAACAAGCTGCTGGGCAGAAACATCGGTGCCAATTTCCGTGTTTGTCACCATTTGCACGCCTTCGGCTGCCATTAGATCGACACGGCGCTGCACAACCTGCTTGTCGAGCTTCATTGTTGGTATACCGTACACAAGCAGACCGCCAATTCGGTCAGCACGCTCATAAAGGGTTACTTGATGTCCGGCTTTGTTCAGCTGCGCGGCGCAAGCCATGCCCGCAGGTCCTGATCCGACAACTGCTACCCGCTTGCCTGTACGCACTTTGGGCGGCTGCGGCACGACCCAGCCTTCATCAAAACCTTTATCTATAATAGCCTGCTCGATCGTTTTGATTGTGACGGGCTCGCCAATCAGGCCGACCGTACACGATCCTTCACACGGAGCAGGACACACACGTCCAGTAAATTCCGGAAAATTATTAGTTTTGTGCAGGCGTTCCAGCGCTTCTTTCCAAAGTCCCCGATAAATCAGGTTATTCCATTCAGGGATCAGGTTGTTAACTGGACATCCCATCGTTCCACCGCTTATGTCAATCCCGGTATGACAGTAAGGCGTACCGCAATCCATACAGCGTGATCCCTGCGTACGGAGCTGTTCGTCAGACATATGCTTGTGAAATTCTTCCCAGTCCTTGAGCCGCTCAATTGGATCGCGATCGATCGGCAATTCGCGCTTAAATTCCATAAAACCTGTAGGTGTAGACATTTTTGAATTCCCCCATCCGCATCCGACTTATTACAATATCCTAGCATTTACAGCATGCAAGTACAAATGGATTATCCGTATAATCATTTGCACTTTATAACATATTGTTCGTTATCATCGCTTCTGTACAGGGAAAAACGTGTCTAATTACGACGTTTGTAGGTTTGGAAGTAATAATCATACGGGTTTTTGTCGTCACGGTTTCCCTTAATGCTGTCTGCCAGTTCCCATTCATCAGCCGAAAAAGCAGGGAAATGCGCATCACCCTCAAACTCTTCATCAATTTCCGTGAGCAAAATAACGTCTGCAAACGGCAATGCCTGACGATAAATCTCCTCGCCTCCGATAACCATCACATCCGCCCCCTGCGCGGCAACGAACGCCTCATCCAGCGAATGGGCAACTATACAGCCATCCTGCGCGAAATCGTCCCTGCGCGTCAGCACGATGTTGGTGCGGTTTTTCAGAGGTTTGCCGAATGATTCAAGCGTCTTGCGCCCCATCAGCACCGTCTTGCCTTTCGTCTTGCGTACGAAATAAGCCATGTCGTCAGGAAGCTTCCATGGCAGTTTATTGTCTTTGCCAATAGTACGGTTGCGTCCCATTGCGGCAATTAATGTAATCGTCATCTAAACAATTCCTTTCCTTGGCAAGCCATTCGTCCCGTTCTACACGGATACTTGCGCTTTAATCGTCGGATGATGTTCGTAATTCACGAATTCGAAGTCATCGTAATTATAGTCAAATAATGAGGCCGGCTTGCGCTTGAGCACCAGCTCCGGCAGCGGGTAAGGCTCACGCGTCAACTGCAGCTGCACCTGTTCAAAATGATCCCGGTAAATATGCACATCACCGCCGGAATAAATAAACTCGCCGACGCCAAGGTCGCATTGCTGGGCAATCATATGCGTCAGCAAGGCATACTGGGCAATGTTGAATGGCAATCCGAGAAACGTATCGGATGAGCGCATAGACAACAAGCAAGACAATTTGCCATCCGCAACGTAGAACTGGAAGGCATAGTGGCATGGCGGCAGCTTCATCTGATGCAGCTCTCCGACATTCCAGGCACTGATCAAGTGACGTCTGGAATCCGGGTTATTGTTAATTTGCTCAACCAATGCTGCCATCTGATCAATGATCCGTTCATCCGGAGCCTGCCATGCGCGCCACTGGGAGCCGTACACCGGGCCCAGTTCCCCTTGTTCATCTGCCCATTCATTCCAAATACGAACGCCGTTCTCCTGTAAGTAAGCGACATTGGTCTCACCGCTCAAAAACCACAGCAATTCATGAATGACCGATTTCAAATGAATCCGCTTCGTTGTTACAAGCGGGAAGCCTTCATTCAGATCAAAGCGAAGCTGTCTTCCGAATACAGAGCGGGTTCCTGTTCCTGTCCGATCTTCTTTATCTGTACCATTTTCCATAATATCCTGCAGTAAATCCAAGTAAGCTTTCAAAAATAATACACCTCACGTTAGCTTTTCATTGTTCTATCATAACACAAAAAAGCCGCAGCGTACCGCAATGACTGCCGCTATATTTCTTTTCGGGTGCTTCTGCGCCGCTCTTCCTTGCGGCTCATCCGCTGCTTATAGCGTTCCGGCGCAGACTGAAACAAATGCTTTTCTTCCTCCGTCTGGGGCATAACCGCATCGACACGGGTCGGCTTGTCATGATCGTCCAAGGCTACCAACGTGAAAAAAGCGGTGACGGTCAGCTTTCGCTGGCCTGAAAACAGATTTTCCGAATGGACATTAACGATCACTTCCATGGAGCTGTTATGTGTCCACGTAACGAACCCCTCCAGCTCAATGACGTCACCGACACGAATCGGGGCCAGAAAATCCAGACTGTCGCTGGATGCTGTCACAATTGGCTTGCGGGCATGACGCATCCCGCATATCGCTGCCACCTTATCGATATGCTCCATCACTTTCCCGCCGAACATTGTGCCATGATGATTGGTGTCCGAGGGAAAAACCAACTGTGTCATGACGGTTCGGGAAGCTGCGCATGTTTTGATGTGCTGCTCTGTCATCGTACCACCGCTCCTTTCTTGTCCATTGATGCTTTTTGGGTTCAGAAACAAAGAAGCCCACCTGACAGGCGGACTTCTCGTTACTTCATAATCTATCCTTATTTTACAATTGTGTGAATTGGGTGGCCAAGCGCTACTTCCGCAGCTTCCATCGAAATCTCGCCAAGCGTTGGATGCGCATGGATCGTAAGGGCAACATCTTCAACTGTTGCGCCCATTTCAATTGCAAGAGCAAGCTCGGCAATCAGGTTGGATGCTTCCAGACCGGCGATTTGTGCGCCAAGCACCAAGCCGCTGTTAGCATCAGAAACGATTTTTACAAATCCGTCTGTCGCGTTCAAGGACAACGCACGTCCGTTAATGTTGAACGGGAATTTGCCAATTTTAACTTCATGGCCTTTATCTTTGGCTTCCTGTTCGCTATAGCCTACGCTTGCGCACTCCGGATCGGAGAAGACAACAAGCGGAATGCATTTGTAATCCACTGTGCTAGGCAGTCCAGCAATGGCTTCAGCGGCCACTTTAGCTTCGTAGGAAGCTTTGTGAGCCAGCGCAGGGCCAGCGACAATGTCGCCAATGGCGTAAATATGCGGAATGCTTGTACGTCCCTGATTATCAACTTCAATGTAACCTCTGTCGGTCAGCTTCAGATCGATCAGATCCAGTCCAAGCTCGCCGTCCGTATTCGGTCTGCGTCCAACCGTAACCAGCAGATAATCGGCAGTAACCTGTTTGTCCTCGCCGTTGACGGAGTAAGTAACCGTCACGTCGTTATCGGTTTGCTCAGCGCTTTTCGCTTGCGCATTGGTGACGATTTCCACGTCTTTGGTTTTCAGCTTCTTCTCAACCAGCTTCGCCATTTCTTTGTCAAAGCCTGCCAAAATACTGTCCAAGCCCTCGATAACCGTTACTTTGGTTCCGAATTTGGAATACATTTGACCAAGCTCGATTCCAATATAGCCGCCGCCGATAACAACGAGGCTTTTTGGAATTTCAGGCAATGACAAAGCGCCAGTGGAAGAAATGATACGGCCGGTGAACGGGAAAGCTTTCAATTCAATCGGACGCGAACCTGTTGCAATGATACAATTTTTAAAACGGTAGCGCGGCGCTTCCTGATCATTGAACACACGTGCTTCGTTGGCATTGATAAACATCACTTCGCCATTGAAGTATTGCACTTTGTTCGCCTTCAGAAGAGAGCCAACACCGCCAGTCAGTTTTTTAACGACGCCGTCTTTAAACTGCTGTACTTTACCGAAATCAACTTTCACATCGCCAGCTTCAATTCCAATATCTGCGCCATGGGAAACGGCCTCGTATTGGTGAGCTGCCGAGATCAACGCTTTGGACGGAATACAGCCGACATTAAGACAAACCCCGCCGACATTTCCTTTATCTACAATCAGAACATTTTGACCAAGCTGAGCTGCACGAATCGCAGCCGTGTAACCGCCCGGTCCCGCGCCGATTACCAACGTATCGATATCTAAAGAAGCATCTCCTACTACCATGCTATTACACCTCCATGACAAGCAGTTCTGGATCGTTCAACAGCTGCTTGATATAATTCATAAAGTTTTGCGCTGTCGCGCCATCAATCAGACGGTGGTCAAAGCTCAGCGACAGGGCCATAACCGGTGCTGCGACAATTTCGCCATTTCTAACAATCGCTTTTTCCGAAATGCGTCCTGTTCCAAGAATCGCTACCTCAGGGAAATTGATGACCGGCGTAAAGAACATCCCGCCAGCGGAACCGATATTCGAGATCGTAACTGTGCTGCCTTTGAGCTCGGAAGCGGCCAGCTTGCCATCGCGCCCACGTGTTGCCAGGTCACGGATTTTGTCAGCGATCATCCAGATGCTCTTACGGTCTGCCTCGTCGATGACCGGAACAATCAAGCCATTCTCCGTATCAGTTGCAATTCCGATATTGTAGTACTTCTTATAAACGATTTCCTGATTTTGTTCATCCAGCGTCGAATTCATAATCGGGAATTGACGCAATGCAGCAACAAGCGCCTTGACGATGAACGGCAAATAAGTGACTTTGATGCCTTTTTGCTCGGCGACCGGCTTCACTTTGGTACGGAACTCGACTAGCTTGGTTACGTCCACTTCGTCCATAATCGTAACATGCGGTGCAGTGTAAACGGATTTGGACATGG
Organism: Paenibacillaceae bacterium; assembly: GCA_004134985.1. GTDB lineage: Bacteria > Bacillota > Bacilli > Paenibacillales > Paenibacillaceae > Paenibacillus_D. The sequence goes on from REGQ01000011.1 coordinate 41,502, forward strand.
CGCCTGCAATAATTTTGCGGATGCCTTTAAACGGCACACGCTCTTCAGCCAGGTTGCCTTGAACAGCAGCCGGAGCCGCTTTTGATTGTGCAGGCGCGTTCGCTGCGGGCGCTGTATCTGTCGCAGCAGCTTCTACCGGCGCGGAAGTGCCGCCAGCTGCAGCCTGTTCAACATCCTCGCGAGTGATGCGGCTGTTCTTGCCTGTTCCTGCAACACCAGTCAGATCGACGCCTTTCTCACGGGCAAATTTGCGAACGCTAGGCGTTGCCAACACTTGTCCGCCGCTCTTTGGCTGTGCGCCATTATCCTTTGCAGGCTGACCTTGCTCAGCTGCTGCATCGGGAGCTGTCTTGTTGCTTGCTGAAGCGTCCGGCAATTCGGTAGGCTCAGGCTTCTTCGCCGCTTCAGGCGCAGCGGATTCGCTGCTCTCCGATGGAGCTTGTTCCGGGACTTCTCCCTCCGCATCAATAATTGCAACAACGTCGCCAATGTGACAGACTTGTCCGTCTTTCACAAGCACTTCCAGTACTTTGCCGTCTACTGGGCAAGGCACTTCAACAATTGCTTTATCGTTTTGGACGTCCATAATGATGTCTTCATCCGTTACGGTGTCACCGGGTTTAATATGGATTTTGACGATTTCGCCTTCATGCAATCCTTCACCCAGCTCCGGAAAGCGATATTCAAACTTAGCCATCTGGCTCCCCTCCTGTCAATCAATTAAAAATCAAGAACTTTGTTCAGCGCGGCAACGATACGCGCCGGCGACGGAAGCCATGCATCTTCAATTTGAGCATACGGATAAACGGTATCCGGACCCGCTACACGAAGAACAGGTGCTTCCAGATGGAGAATCGCTTTTTCATTAATTTGTGCAATGATCTCAGCAGCTACACCTGAAGTTTTTTGTGCTTCTTGCACGATGATGGCACGATTCGTTTTTTGAATCGAAGCAACGATTGTATCAATGTCGAGCGGCAGCAGCGTGCGCAAGTCGATGACTTCAGCTTTAATGCCGCGTGTTTTCTCAATTTCTTCCGCCGCTTTAACTGCCGTATGAACCATCATGCCATAAGCGATAATGGTAACATCCGCACCTTCGCGAACGATATTCGCCTTGCCAAGCGGGATAGTGTAATCTTCTTCAGGCACATCCTGACGGAAAGCATGGTACAGGTTAAGATGCTCCATGAAAAATACCGGGTCATTATCACGAATCGCGGAAATGAGCAGCCCTTTTGCATCATAAGGATTTGAAGGAACAACTACCTTGATCCCAGGTGTCTGCACAGCCAGACCTTCCAGGGAATCTGTATGAAGTTCAGCCGCCTTAACGCCGCCGCCAAATGGCGTACGGAATACGATTGGCGAGTTATAACGTCCGCCGGAACGATAACGCATCCGGGCAGCCTGGATGAACATTTGATCCATTGCCTCATAGATGAAGCCGACGAACTGAATTTCAGCTACAGGGCGAAAGCCCTGAATTCCCATACCGACAGCCATCCCTGCAATTGCCGATTCAGCAAGCGGTGTATCGAATACACGGTCTTCGCCAAACTCTCCCTGCAAGCCTTCTGTCGCACGAAACACGCCGCCCACTTTACCAACGTCTTCCCCGAAGACAAGCACATCTTTGTCTCTTTTCAATTCCACGCGCATTGCGTCGCGGATCGCTTCTTTCATATTCATTTGCTTTTGAGCCATGATGGACGGTTCCCCCTTATACAAAATCGGCTTTTTGCTCTTCAAGATGCTGCGGTGTTGTTTCAAACATCGAATCAATCAATCCAGAAACGGTCATTTTCTCCGTCGCTTCGGCTTTCTTGATGTGTTCATTCACCGTTGCTTTTGCCTCTTCCTTCACGCGGGCAGTTTCTTCATCTGACCAAAGGCCCTTCTTCTCCAGAAACTTGCCAAAGCGAATGAGCGGATCTTTCAAACTCCACTCCTGCTCTTCTTCTTTCGTCCGGTATTTGGTCGTATCATCGGCCATGGAATGCGGACGGAAGCGGTAAGTCAAAATTTCAATCAATGTTGCGCCCTCGCCATTGCGTCCGCGCTCTGCGGCATCAGCAACCGCTTTGTAAACAGCCAATACGTCCATGCCGTCAACCTGTACGCCTTTAATTCCAGCAGCAACCGCTTTGTGTGCCACGGAAAGTGCAGCCGTCTGCTTGGCGAACGGCGTTGTAATCGCGTAGCCGTTGTTTTGCACGGCGTAGATTACAGGAAGTTTATACACGCCTGCAAAGTTCATTCCTTCGTAGAAATCGCCCTCGGATGAACCGCCCTCGCCTGTGTACGTGATGACAACCTTCTTCTCACCGCGCTTTTTGTAAGCCATACCGATTCCTGTTGCATGCAGCACCTGCGCGCCGATAATGATCTGCGGCATCAATACGTTAACATCCTCAGGGATTTGTCCGCCATGCTGATGTCCTCTGGAATACAGGAACGCTTGGTACAGCGGAAGACCGTGCCAAACCAGCTGAGGCATATCACGGTAGCCTGGGCAGATGAAATCGTCCTTGTTCAAGGCATACTCGCTTCCCACCATAGAAGCTTCTTGACCGGATACCGGCGCGTAAAAACCGAGACGGCCTTGTCTGCCAAGATTGACTGCACGTTCGTCCCACGTGCGGGTAAACACCATCCGGTACATAATTTCTTTTAACTGTTCATCCGACAAGTCCGGCATCAAATCAGGATTGACGACTTCACCTTCGGTAGAAAGAATCGACAGCGGCGTAACCGCTTCTGTCTGAACTTCATAAGGAAGCTTGCTCATTAACTATTCACCTCAAATAAGATATTTGAATATCGATGATCTCTGTTATAGAATTATTATAAACCTGTTTAGTCAGATTGGTCAAAACAAAAATCAAAAAAACCGTTATTTTCTCTAGTTTTTTTGAATTTTATTTTACGAGTTGTTTATAATACAGGTTTGTTTTTGATATAATACAGATTAATACAAAGGGAACGAAAAGCAGGGCTGTATACGGACTTTTCCTCCCTATTGTTTACCCACAACGAGTCTATTCCATGCAGCCCGAGAGGAGAAAACAATGAGCCAGCCAGATTATTATAAAAGAACGATTGTAAAGGAAACCGTCCCGTCAGCTGTTTTGCCTGAGAAGGAACGCAATTTGCGCATCTATTTGCCGCCCGGCTACAATGAAATCGTCAGCTATCCGGTTATATATTGCCAGGACGGCGAAGATTTTTTTAATTTTGGCCGAATTGCCACCCAGGCTAACAAAATGATTATCGATGGTGATCTTGAACCCGTCATCGTTGTCGGTGTAGATGTAGACAAACGTCATCGCACTTCAGAATACGCCCCCGATGGGGAACGGCATGCTTCATATGTACATTTTTTTGTTCATGAAATGATCCCTTATGTTGTCTCCCGCTACACCGTCCGCACGGAAGCGGATCAAATACTGCTTGCAGGCGATTCGCTTGGGGCAACCGTGAGCTTGCATATTTCGTTGTCATTCCCACAGCGCTTTCCCAGAATTTTGTCGCTTTCAGGCGCCTACTATCCGGTTTCATGCGAGCTTGTCGCGGAAGACAAGCAGCGCTTGTCCTGGCTTGAGCTGTATATGATCGTTGGATTGCAGGAAGATGCTTATGAAACGGACCGCGGTGTGTTCGATTTCGTCGCCCTTAATCGCCGGATGAAGCAGCTTCTTGAAGCGAAAGGCGCCGAAGTGGACTACACGGAAAAGGATGGTCGCCATCAATGGGGCTTCTGGCAGCAGGAGCTGCCGGAAGCGCTGCGCTGGTTCGGACGTTAAGTCGCGCTGTTGTTGGTGACGATCTTCTCGAGCAGCCTGCGGCTTCCTGCCTCCACAAGCTCATACACTTCTTCAAAGTTTCCCGTGTAATACGGGTCAGGCACATCAGCGAATCCCCGTTCGGGAAGCAGATCCATAAAGCGGATCACCTTCGCGCGGATTTCGCCCTGCTTGGGCAGCCATTGCTGAACGTCGCGTTCATTCTGGCTGTCCATGCATACGATATAATCGTAATTCGAATAATCTGCTTCACATACCCTTCTTGCTTTCATGCCCTCATAGGAAATCCCCCGTTGGCCGAGCAAGTTGCGAGTGCCCTCATGCGGCGGCTTGCCAATATGCCAATCCCCCGTGCCCGCGGAATCAACCGTCACCTCATTTGAAAGCGAAGCTTTATCAAGCACATCTCTAAAAACCGCCTCAGCCATCGGTGAGCGGCATATGTTGCCAAGACACACAAACAATACATTTATCATTTTTTCTCTCTCCTTACCCGTTTCTGCTTGCGGTTGCCGTGGGCCGACAGCTTGCTGTCATGCGCCGCCCCATCGCTTGCTGCAGCAGCGACATGCAGCGATCTGCGCGGCAGTTTCCACTTATAATATACCGATAGCATCCGAAACATAATAATAATTGCAAATAACACAAGCAGTTCCCACGGACTTTTCGCCCACCCGAGTCCGACTACCGCTCCGCCAAGCATCGCCCATACTGCGTAAATCTCATCCCGCAGCACAAGCGGCTTGCGTCCGGCAAGCAAGTCCCGAATGATTCCCCCGCCAATACCGGTCAGCATCGCAGCTACAATGATGGCGCCCAGCGGCACCCCCATTTTCGTCGCAACCAAGGCGCCCTGAATCGCAAAGGCTGACAAACCGATCGCATCGAAGAAGAACTCGCTTCTGCGCCATCCATGAATCCACTTGACAGGTAGCAAAAAAGCGACCAATACCGAAATTGCGGCGGCCTTCAGAAACAAACCCTGGCTCCAAAGCGATGTGATCGGCATGCCAATCAGCATGTTGCGAACAACACCGCCGCCAAAGGCAGTAACCAGACCTAGCACGAACACGCCGAGTATGTCGTATTCCTCTTCCATTGCGACAATCGCTCCGCTCACTGCGAAGGCAATTGTGCCGATCATACTGAACCAACTAAACATATCCAACCCCAATACCTTCACGCCTTTCGTCGCTTGCAAAAACCGGCATTATTATGCATAATATGCCGAAATCTGTCACATTCACGCGCTTTATATCAGATTCATGTCTTTTATCATTGTAGCGGCGAGTCATCGGGTGCGCAAGATGGGACAGATACCAAAAATCAAATTGATTAAAAACTGTTCATAACTGCCAATTCGCAGTATACTTTGATTTTAGAGTAGAGCAATAAACTTACTGGATTTTTGGAAATGCAACTGGAGGAATTAGACAATGGCAGCAAATACAATTGTAATTACGACAGGCGGAAGTCTCGGCCACTGGGCCATTCCTATAATTAAGAACTGCGATTATTTAATTGGAGCCGATCAGGGCGCTCTGTTTCTGGTGGAGCAAGGTTACGAGCCGGATTTGGCCATCGGGGACTTCGATTCGGTAACAGAATTGCAATTTGCCCAAATTGCAGCCGTCAGCAGGCAGACAGAAAGATGCGATGCAATTGATAAAAATTATACCGATACCGAGTTGGCTTTTCGCCATGCTCTGGCGATTAAGCCGAAGCAGCTGATCATGCTTGGCGCGCTGGGCACCAGATTTGATCATTCGCTCGCCAATGTCCATCTGCTCCGCTTGGCGCTGCAAGCAGGCGTCGATGCCGTCATTATCGATGAGCACAATAGCATTCGTGCTGTTGACCGTGAATTGACGCTTGAACCCGCCGCCTATCCGAACGTCTCATTACTGCCGCTAACGCTGGAGGTTACCGGGATCACTTTAAAGGGCTTTGCCTACCCGCTCGAGGACGCGGCAATTACACTAGGCCAGTCTCTGGGCATTAGCAACAGGCTGGAAGCTGCCCAAGGAGTCATTCTTGTGAAAACCGGTATTGTTCTCGTTATTCAAAGCCGGGATTAATCATATGAATCATGCTGAAGGAGGCGACACGCCAATGTATGCTGATCCAAAAGAACGTATTGACGACCAAGCTTTAAAAGTTTGGCGATTATCAGGAGCAATCGATGCAGTAATCTATGGCGCGGCACTGGCAGTCCTGCTATTTTTGACCGTTCGTTTCGATTGGCCTGTCTGGATTGCTGTGGTCGCGGCTGTACTGGCCATCTGTCAATCGGTGCTGGAAATTGTGATTTGGCCAAAGCTGAAATACAATCAATGGCGCTATGAAATTACGGAAAATGAAATTGAATTAAAGCATGGCATTGTATTTCGCAAGCGAACATCTATCCCAATGATACGCATCCAGCATGTCGATACAAAGCAAGGCCCGCTGCTGCGGAGGTTCGGACTGGCTACAGTAACGTTCTCCACCGCTGCCGGCAGCCATGAGATTCCCGCATTGACGGAGCTGAGGGCCGATCAAGCGCGCAAGCAGATCACTTACCTGGCGAGGTTGTCCGATGAAGAAATCTGAGACGAGCACCTCCTATCCCCCTGTTCGCCTGCATCCGGTATCGGTTCTGTTTTTCATCGGCAAGACAGTGAAAGATCTCGTCTATCCATTCCTTGCATTCTTCATCTCCACTATCGTGCGGGGCAATATTAATTGGCTGTGGGTAGGCGGCGGGGTTGCCTTGTTTCTCATTCTGCTCATTTCAATCAGCACGCTTTCATGGTATCGGTTCGTTTATTATGTGGAATCAGCCGGCATCCGAATCGAACATGGCATCTGGGTTCGCAAAAAATTATGGCTTTCAAAAGAGCGTGTGCAATCTGTGGATACGTCCGCCGGGCTGCTGCTGCGCGCTTTCGATTTGGTTAAGCTCCAAGTGGAGACAGCAGGGGGCAAAAAGCCGGAGGCGGTATTAAGCGCCATTCCTTATCGGGAAGCGGAGCGAATCCGACACGCCTTTGGACTGGATAATGGCCCGGGCCATGCTGTGGAAGCTGCCCAGACGGTTTCAGATCCAATCGCCGCAGCTGGGACAGCAGCCGTATCCTATCCTGAACAAACCGATCTGTCTGCCGACTCCCGGCAAACGGATGACAAGGCGCCAGCGCACGCACAGCAGCGGGTAGTAGAAACCCGTTCTCTTGGTATCCGTGATCTGCTGCTGTTCAGTGCAACGTCGGGCAGAATCGGAGTCGTCATTGCAGTTGTGGGGGCCGTCTACTCGCAATTTCGCGAGTGGCTGGAGCAGCTCTTTTCCAGTATGAATCTATTGTCAACCTGGTTTAACATGTCAACCATTGGGTATACCATCGCTGCGTTGCTTATTGCCGCCTGGCTGGTTGCTATTGTTTTGACCAGTGTCAAAGAATACGGATTTACATTGAAGCTGCTGGATGACCGCCTGCAGATCGAACGGGGTCTGCTGGAGCGCAAGCAAGTTTCGGTTCCATTGCATCGGATACAGGCCATCCACCTGTCTCAAAATATGCTGCGAAGACTGTTCGGGCTTGTCAGCGTCAACATTGTCACCGCGGGGTATGCTGGCAAGGAAGGCAGTTCGGCAATGCTCTACCCTTTGCTGCATGAGCGGCAGGTAGCAGACTTTCTGAACCGGTTTGCACCGCAATTCAACAGCGAGGTGCAATGGCAGCCTGTCGAAAGGAAAGCGCTGATGTCTTTTGCAACGATTCCGCTGCTCCTTAGTCTGTTGGCTGCTGTACCCGCCATCATCTGGATTCCTGACAACTGGGGCTGGCTAGCTTGTATCCTGCCGTTGTTCACTGTAATTTGGGCAATCTTGAGTTATCAAAATACCGCATGGTCCCACGGGGACAAACAGCTTGCGATAAGCTACGGCAGCTTCTCCAAGCACCGCGCATTTATCCCGATTAAACGCGTTCAGTGGCGCAGAGTAACGCAGACGCCTTTTCAGCGCCGCAAGCGATTGGCCACCTTTGTCGTCGCGCTGGCGTCGGGTATTATGCCCGCGATGTTCTACATTCAACACATGCCACACGAAAAGGCGGCCTCATTGCTTGACTGGCTGCGGAACAAATAACAAACACCCCCCAAGATCTCACGGGATCTTGGGGGTGTTTTACGCTATGGCAGCAGCTTCGTACTTACCCGGTTTTCTTGTATACCCTATCTCCGCTTATTCGGCTGATCGGCAACAAAGCCTGCGATTGCAGCAACAGCACCAAGCGCGGACCGCAGGCGAGCTTACTCGCAGCCACCTGAGATAAGGTATACAGGCAAAACCAACTGACGCTCGTCCCTGGCCTGGCCGACTATAACAGAATTGACATGCCTGTAGTGGCCAATGATACATTGTCAGGCAGGTGGTATTGTTTATTTAGATCGATATCATGAGATAAATGGGTGAACACCGTCTGCGTTGGCTGGACCTGTTCGATTAAGGTTAGCCCCTCGGTAATGTCGTATACCGACCGCGTATGCAGCGGAAACGGCTCTTTATAAAAACTTGTACCGAGAATGAGCAAATCAAGCTTAAACAACGGCGCAATCTGCTCCCCATCCAACGAAATGGCGTCCGAGCAATAAACCCATGAAATGTCTGTATCCGCATGGTTGAATTTATAGGCATAGGAATAACCGTTGTAGCCATGGTTCACTTTCCAGCAGCGAACCTTGAAACTGCCGAACTGTGCTCCATCATCAATGCTGTGAAACGAAATCTGACGGGAAAGCCACGGAAATCTGGCGGAGATTTCATCGATGACGATCTGTGGCGCATAAGCCTGTCCTTTGCGCTTGAGCCAGCGACAGGAATCTGCCCATTCTACCAAACCGCCGTAATGGTCAAAATGAGCATGTGTAATCAGAATGCGATCCGGTGACCGCAAGCCGGCAAGCTCCATCTGCCGGCCCCAATCGGGACCGCAATCAATGAGCGTATCGCCGCTTTCATCGTCATGAATATGGAGCGAGGACCGCAGGCGCCTGTTCCTCCCGCCATGGCTGCGAGCTTCATTACACACTTCGCATTCGCAATAAACCCGCGGGACCCCCATCGCATCCCCGGTTCCCAGAAAGGTGAGCCTAGTCGTCATTGGTGATCCTCCTGTTACAGCGGCAGCAAAGCCACCTCTTCTCTCGATTGCAAATCAGCCATCATTTGTGTCCATGCGTCAGGCTTGTTAGGCAGCGCGGCATAATAGGTGGTCAGAAAACGGTGTACCAGTTCCGCTGGCAAAGCGGTGCGTGTATCATCTGCAGGAAGGAAACATAAATCCAGGCCGGTCACCGCCTGTCCCAGATGATCCCATGAAGGATGAACATAAGGAAAGTCCAGCCGGCAATAACCGATATGCGACAGTACTTCTCTTCTGACAAACGGATTCATCGGCGTAACCCCGCCAAAAGTGTATTCGACTTGCGTCGGATCATAAATTTCAGCGAACATGCCAAGCGGCTCGCTTCCCGCTGCCTCAGCCAAACGCTTGATGTCACGTTCGCGGTTTTTAAGCAGGAATCGTCCAATTCCGGCGCCCGCACTGCCAATGATCGTGAAGTCCGTCATCGCTGTACGAAACTCAGCATAATAGCGATACTCGGTTGCTCCGATCACTTCGCCGTCAAGCACAGCTACATAAACATGAATAGAAGCATCCTCAAGCGGTTCTTCCCATAGCGCAAACTCCAGAACTTCCTCGGGCGGGAACACCTTTTGCATCAATTGGTGCATCCCGGCAAACAGCGGATCGTTGATTGATATAATTCTTTTGTACTCCATCTGTCACAGCTCCTCTACCTGTCTGTTGTAAAAGGATTTTTCCATTCCATAATTGCCGCATAATTGCATGATTCTTCATCTTCCAAATAGTTAGGAGCAATGCCGGCAGGCACACGACCGCACCGCAGCAAAAAAGTAATGACCGGGTCCTTCAGTTTACCCACCATGACCTCATGAAGGTACTGCGCCGCTGTCAGCCGCTGCGCATGCTGATGATAGCCCGGCATCCGACCGCCGCCGGCCAGGCTGGCAAGCCTCAAATGAACGACCGTTTCGTACATCGATTGCATGAGCCATTTGCCTACGCCGGATTTGCGATACGCCGGCACGACACAAATATCGACAATATAGAGCACATCGCCTTGCGGATTATGGTTGGTTATGTACCCATCCCCCGTTATCTCCGACCAGCTATGTGTCCCTGCCACCGCCTTGCTGTCCACCCGCAAGCCTGTGATGGAACCGATCAGCTGCCCATCTGCCTCAGCGCATAATGCGCCTTCAGGAAAACGTGCAACGTGTTCGGCGAGCTGCTCCTTATTCCACCACAAATCCGATGGAAAAGGCGGGGGAAAACTGGCTTGCTGAATGGCAATCATCGCATCAAAATCGTCAGGCGTATAGTTGCGAATATGTACAGGAACAGGTTTGCCGTCCTGAATGACATACAATCGCTTGTCCATGCAGACCGCCTCCTACCAATCCGTATACAAATCGGTGCGCCGATCGCGCCAAGTCGTCACTGAGCCGCTTTCGCGGACTTTATGGAGCAGACTGACATCCAGATCGCCCACAATGAGCATTTCCTGATTGATTTCACCAGCATTGATCAACCCAGCAGGCGGGAAAGGAATGTCGTTAGGCGCAATGATCGCCGCCTGTCCGTAATTGGCGCGCATGAAATCAACGCGGTGCAGCGAACCAACGGTACCAGTGTTTACGATATAAATCTGGTTTTCAACCGCACGGGCATGGCAGCAGTAACGAACGCGATAGAAGCCATGACGGTCATCGGTGCAGGATGGGCAGAACACAATGTCGGCGCCCTTTGCCCTAGCCATCCGTACAATTTCGGGAAATTCAATATCATAGCAAGTCAGCAGCGCGATTGTTCCATCTTCTGTTTCGAACACTTGCAAATCGTCACCGGGAGACATATTCCATTCCGTCACCTCCGTAGGTGTCAAATGAAGCTTCGCCTGTGAATCCACCTTGCCGTCAGGGTGAAACAGAAACGCCGTGTTGCGGCGCGTGCCCTGCACCTCAACAACATGCGTGCCTCCAATAATATACAAATCATATTGGGCGGCCAATTGCTTGAACAGCGCCAAATAAGCTTCCGTAAACTCGGAAAGCCGCTCAATGGGCAGTGGTTCCCCTTGCTCGTCACCGATCGACAACAGCTGTGTGGTCAGAAATTCAGGGAACAGCACATAGCGCGCGCTGTATTCCGTCGCATTGCGCACATGATGGGTAACCTGCTCGGCAAACTCATCAAAAGAACGAATATCTTTTAGATTATATTGCACTGCTGCAACGCGAATTGTCATCGTTAAATGCACGCTCCTTACATTAGATAATTCTCATTTATTTTTAATAAAAGGTCGAAAACAGTGATATCACTCATTTTATTCTCTCTTTGTTAAAAATTAGGAAATATGTATTGTGCTATATTGTTTGTGAGCCAATAACAAATTTTTTAGTTGGAGGGATTTACTTGCAACAGGCCAAAACAAGTATCGCAAAAGTCATCTTAGCAGGTCTATGCATGAGCTTACTGTGGCTGGGACTTGGATTTACGGAGACATCACATGCAGCGGAAACTGCAGCCGTCTCAAAAGCAGACAAAATTATAAGCGCAGGCAAAAAATATTTAGGCGTGAAGTACAAGTTTGGGGCGCCCGCAGGTGTCACTTACGCATTCGACTGCTCTTCATTTACCCAATTCATTTATAAACGCAATGGCATTTCGTTGCCTCGCACAGCCAAATCACAAGCGACCCGCGGACATGCGGTTTCCAAAGCAAACTTGAAAAAGGGTGATCTCGTCTTCTTTAAGGTTAAGGGACGCAGTGGCATTGCGCATGTTGCCGTCTATGTCGGAAACAATAAAATTTTGCACACCTACGGAAAAGGCGGCGTAACCTACTCTAATTTGAATTCGGCGCATTGGAAGAAGAACTACATTAAAGCACGCCGTGTTATTTAGTGCGCTTGCAATGAATCATAGACGGCCACTACCGTACTTTTCATCGATCTGACAGATGTTAAATAGGAGCCACTGATCGGCCTGCACGCCGATCAGTGGCTTTTCTTCGGAAATTGCAGCGCAATCGTAGTCCCGAGATTCGGCTTGCTGAATACATCGATATTTCCTTCATGAAGATCCACGATCCGCTTCGCAATCGACATGCCCAGTCCAACACCCCCGGTAGCTCTCCGCCTTGCCCCGTCTACCCGGTAAAACCGTTCAAACAAATAGGCAATCTCTTCCTCAGGAATGCCGATGCCTTTATCAGCTACCAAAATCCGGATCATTGATTTGGTCGAGGTGATCGTAATGTCAATCGGCTCTTTGCTGTACTTGATCGCATTGTCGAGCAATATGACGAACAGCTGGCGCATCTTGTCCCGGTCTGCGGTCATCATGACACCGATGGGCTCGGAATGGACCCGAATCGTCCGGTTAAACGTCGTGTGAAGCATTTTGGCCAGCTCGTCGACCATCTTCACAACGTCAAAACTGCTTAACCTTAGCCAGTCTTCCTGCTCCGCCTCCGCAAGCGTCAACATTGATTTCGTCAAGTTTTGCAAGCGCTGCGCCTCCTTGGAAATCGCCTGTACAGCCTCGTCCCTGATTTTCTCATCGTTCCTGCCCCAACGTTCCAGCATACCGGCGTAACTGCTAATTACCGTCAACGGGGTTTTCAATTCATGGGATGCATCGGCGACAAACTGCTTTTGCCTCTCAAAGGTGCGGTCCAGCCTTTCAATCATCTGATTGAAAGCCCGAACGAGCTGCTGCAGCTCTGCCGACTCCTCCTTGCCATCCATCTCAATCTGCCTGAGCTTACCGCTTCGGTCGATTTCCCTCATCGTCTGCACCATATGCTGAATTGGAGCGGTAAGCCGCGACGTAAACCAGTACGTGCCGAAGATCGCGAACAGAATCGCCCCCAGACTCGTCACACTAAGCGCTCCAACTAATATTTGCAAATAGCTGTCCAGCAGATTGAGCTTGCGCGCAATCTCAAGCATGCCGATGACTTCCATCTTGTTGTACAGCGGGACTTTCAAGTACATAACTCGCTTGGAAGGGAACGTTTTGATGCCCGTATCATGCTTCCAGCTAAACTCAACCGGCATGGATAACAGCTCTTCATCCGAACCGATGACATTGACCACATTGCCCTGCAAATTGACAATCCGAATCATTTCATTCACATTATAAAATTCGCTAAGCAAATCCGGATTGGATAGATAAGAAACCTCCTGGATTTTCTTATTGTCCAGCAGCAGGTTGACCTTATTGCTTAGCAATTGCTGTTCTGTGCGGGTTGTTATCTTAATGACGAAGAAATAGACGAAAATGTTGAATAAAATCAAAATGAAAATTAACCAAAATATGGTGAATAATGTAAACCTCTTGCGAAGCGTCATCATTCCGGCTCCTTCAGCATATATCCGACGCCGCGCACCGTGTGAATCAACTTAAAGCGGAAACCTTTATCGATTTTTTGGCGCAAATAACGGATATAAACATCGACGAGATTTGTTTCTCCAATAAAATCATAACCCCATACTTCCGACAAAATCTCTTCACGCGATTTCTCCTGATTTTTGTTTTCCGCGAGAAAAACAAGCAGTTCAAATTCGCGCGGCGTCAGATCGATCGCCACTTCTTTACGGAATACTTTGCGTGAGCGCAGCTCAATGACCAGATCCGTAACCTTGAGCGTATCCGAGGCTTCGGCCTCCTTGCCTTGCTGTTGGAAAATGCGAAGCAGGTTGCGTACGCGAGCCAGCATTTCTTCCATTGCAAACGGCTTGGTAATGTAATCGTTGGCGCCATGCTCAAAGCCGCTCACCTTATCAGGCACCGTGTCCCGTGCGGTGAGCAGAATAATCGGGATCGGATTGCCTGCGCTGCGCAGTCTGCGCAGCACCTCAATGCCGTTCAGCTCGGGAAGCATCACATCAAGGAGCATCAGGTCCCATTCGCCTGACATCGCCATCTCGAGCCCCTTGCGCCCGTCTTCCGCACGCCCTACCGTGTATCCCTCATGCTCCAGCTCAAGCTGAAGCACGCGGGCAATGCTATCTTCATCTTCAACGACTAAAAGTCGATCTTGTTCCATGTTGTTTTCACCTTTTTCAGCAGACCAGAACATCGGTCATTTTGTATAAATAATAAATGAACCGACGAATGAAAAGCAAGCGGAGCCGGTTTCGAGGGAATTAATGGAAGGTGCGGGTTGTCTCACTCTATCCGCCGTTATCCATCGACCATGCCTCTACATCCCATACCTTGGTTACCCAGTCGGCGTAAAATTCCGGTTCGTGAGATACGAGCACAACCGTTCCGCGGTAGGCATGAAGCGCGCGTTTCAGCTCTGCTTTGGCAACTACGTCCAGGTGATTCGTCGGCTCATCGAACAGAATCCAGTTGCTCTCGCGGAGCATCAGTTTGCAAAGGCGCACCTTGGCTTGCTCGCCCCCGCTCAACTGGTTCAGATTGCGGGTAATATGCTCGTTCTTCAATCCGCAGCGGGCAAGCGCCGCCCTTACTTCATGCTGGTTCATGTGCGAAAATTCATTCCACACATCATCCAGCGGTGAAATCGCATCCGCTTTAGCCTCTTGTTCAAAATATGCCGGGAACAGGTAGTCCCCATGGTAGATTTTACCTTCAAACGGCTCAATTCTTCCTAAAATCGTCTTGAGCAAGGTGGATTTACCGACGCCGTTGCACCCGACAATCGCAATTTTGTCGCCACGCTCGACGAGCACATCCATTGTGGGCAGCAGCGGGCGGTTATACCCGATCACAAGCCCATCGGCCTGAAAAATGGTTTTGCCGCTCGTGCGCGCTTCCTTGAAATTAAATACCGGCTTGGCCGCTTCCTCCGGCTTGTCAATACGGTCAATGCGTCCAAGCTGTTTCTCTCTGCTTTTCGCACGGCCTGAAGTTGACGCTCGGGCTTTATTGCGCTGGATGAAATCTTCCTGCTTCTTAATGAAATCACGCTGTTTCTCATAAGCATCGATATGCTGGGACTTGTTAAGATCCGCCATTTCCAAAAACTTCTCATACGTGGCGCTATATCTCGTTAGCTTGGCGAATTCCAGATGATAGATGACATCGACCACATCATTCATAAAGCCGGTATCATGCGAGATAAGCAGAAAGGCATACGGATAGGTCTTCAGATAGGAAGTCAACCAGGTGATATGCTCTTCATCAAGGTAGTTCGTTGGCTCATCCAGCAGCAGCACTACCGGTTTCTCCAGCAGCAGCTTCGCCAGCAGAACCTTGGTGCGCTGGCCGCCGCTCAGCGCCGTAACATCGCGATCGAGTCCGATGGCGCTAAGACCTAGACCATTAGCCATCTCCTCGACCTTGACATCAATCAAATAAAAATCGCCGATTTCGAGTTCCTCTTGAATCTGCCCCATCCGCTCCAGCAATTGCTCAAGCAGGTCAGCATCCGCATCCCCCATCTGCATGGCGATTTCGTTCATTTCTTCTTCAAGCGCCAGCAAAGGAAGGAAAGCATCCTTCAATACGTCGCGAATCGTCTTGCCTGGCGTCAATTTTGTATGCTGGTCCAAATAGCCGTAGCGTACTTTGGGCGTCCATTCGACCCTGCCCTCGTCTTTCAGTACATGGCCCGTTAAAATATTCATCATCGTCGATTTACCGGCGCCATTCGCGCCTACGAGTCCGACATGCTCCCCGGCAAGCAGACGAAACGACACATTTCTAAATAATGTACGATCGCCAAAATTATGCGATAACTCTTCAACTGTCAACAAGCTCATTTCTCTTTCGGCTCCATTCTAAGCGTTTCATAATCATTTGCAAAATACAATTACCCGCGTACCATTGTAACACAGGAAAATTAAAAAATCGTTAATTTAACTTAAAAAACGGCTCCATAGCGGTTTAAGCTCATGACTTAATTGGCGATTCCAACCCCGATTATCTGTCGCCCACTTTCCGCTCCACAGACTTTGCATCCATTTCTCCGGCGTAAGCTGCGAAATAATGACTTCCGGGGGCTCTGGAAGCAGCGACAGCCATTCCGAGCGATAACGAAAAGGCATATCCTTGTTCGCAATCCACCCTGTGTGACGGCCTGCTCGCCGCCGTGTGTCGGACAGCTGCCGAGCCAGGCTGAGCCTGGCCGGCGTCCATTTGGCAGGCAGCGGATCGGCGACAAAATAGCAGTCGTCCGCTTCCTCCAGCAACGCGCGGCACTCAGGGGCATCAAATCTTCCTGACAAATCATAGATGACCGCCTCCGCGTTCAGGTGGTCTCCGCTGCTCTGCCATTGTCCCATCGGACAATTGCCCGCGCTCAGGCCAGCCAGGCCGGCCCAGCCACTTGCTTGCGAGCCCTCACGGCTTGCTGCGGCGCTTAGAGCAACATAGCCCAGACCAGCATCAACGCTGGCGCCGTTGTTGCTGATCTTGCCGTCTGTAGCCGCTTGCTGTGGATAAAGCGCCTGCCAGCAGATTGTCCCTTCCTGCCAGACAGTATGCGCGGCAGACAGGCGCAAATCAACTGCTCCCGGCGGCAGTTCCGGCAGCGGCGCAGCCGCTCCAGACCGCAGCAGCGCGTGCCACTCCGGCTCATTCACAGCATGCTCAATCGCACAGCAGCTTAACCGGCGGCTGCCGAGCAGCTTGGCGAGCGTAATCGCCACGAAGGTCGCGCCGGAACCGGAGCTGAGCGCCGCGATGACGCATGTTCGCTGCCCGCTGCCGGGACGCGAGCGGTAATGGAGTGAGCCGCTGCCGGGACGTGGAGCGTGTGCGTGATGCCCGCTGCGGGCGGCGATTGTGGAGAGCGCCTCATCCGCCTCGCGGACCGAGGCAAATCTGCGCTCTGCCCGCACGTCCAGCATCCGCTCCAGGAGGGGGATAAATTGCGCACCCTCCCGCCCCAGGACCCCCGCTTGCAGCGGGTAAGTCGCACGATAGTATTGGCCGCCGCTTAACAGATAGAACAGCAGCGCCCCAAGCCCGTAGATGTCAGCCCGGGCATCGCTTTGCCCGGACTCGGCCTGCTCAGGCGCTGCGAAGCCGGGGGTGCCAAGCTGCAATGTATCTCCAGCCTGGGCAAACTTGTAGGTTCTCGCAATGCCCAGATCAATAAGTTTGAGATGTCCGCTCCGGTCGAGCATCACATTCGCTGGTTTAAGATCCCGATGAATGACCGGCGGCGATTGGCGATGCAGATAATCGAGCACAGCGCATAGCTGCATGGCAATGCGCAAAATGTCGTCCATATGAAGCTTTTTAGCGTTGCGTTCGAAATAATGCTGCAGGTTCTCGCCCTCCACATAGTCTGTCACCATAAACATAATCCCTTCCTCATTCGGTGCAACAAAATCAGTGATGACCGGCAGCTGCGGGTGATTAAGCGCCATCAGCAACCCTGCCTCCTGGGCAAGACATTCATAGTCCTCCGCTCGAGCATAAGCCACCTTGACGGCGCGAAGCTTGCCGCCAAGCTGGAGATCCTCCGCAGCATATACACTGCTCATTCCTCCTGCACCCAGTTTATGTACGATCCGGTAACGAGATCCGATTAATGTACCGACCTGCAATCCTCTCATTCGCTCTTCCTCCCTAAAACAATAAAATGCAAAAAATCCCGGACAAGACACGAGCGCAGCAGCGCTCATGTCCATCCGGGATGCTTTCCCTGATCGTCATGGTCTATTGATAAATTATAACAGCTTGCAGTGGAAGAACAAAATCTTTTTGGTTCCTGCCACTTATTTTTTAATGGCGTACAACGTTATTTCGTCACGGTTGTGGAACAATTGCTTGGCCTTGATCACCTGGAAACCTTCCTCCAGGCGGGCAATGACATTGCGGATCGTCTGCAGCGGCTTGCGGTGCATGAGTTTCACGGTAATAATCGCGCTGCCTCCAGTGACAAGGGCGGGATGAAGATCCAGCACCAGCTTGCACATTTGCATTGGGCTCCAGCTCATATCACAGACGAACAGATCGAATGATCCCGGCTCAAAGGTAATATCCGCCGCATTTTTCTTCAAATAGCGCAGACGCTCATGTCCGCTTAACGACGGATGCAAATCGGCCGGATCAACGGCGGTAACCTGCAATCCGCGCTCCAGCAGCAGCGAGGTCCATCCGCCGGGGGAAGCGCCGATATCAAGCGCGCGAGTAAATCCCGCAAGCGGAAGCGCAAGTGCTCGCTCGGCCTCCAGCAGCTTGAATTTGGCCCGGGAAATCTGTCCTTCCTCGCGCTGGAACCGCACTGCACCGCCCGGCCAATCGGACAGCATGTCCTGCGGAGCAGCGATGCCGACCAGCATCCGATCCTCTACCGCATAAATCGAAATAATAATTTCCGGCTGCTGCAGGGACGGCTCGCTGTCCATTTCCGCCAGCACTGCATCGATAACCGCCTTCGTGTCAGCCGCGGAGTACGGAAACTGACTGTTCTGCACACGGCGGATATGCACGGCGGTTGCCTTGCCGACCAGCAAGCGTTCAGAATGGCGGATAATCTCAGACAGTTCCTGCAGGTCATCCGCGCTTCCGGTTACCGGAATTTCCTTGTCTACCGGCTGGATATGACGCAGAAAAATCGGTTCTTGAACGGCAATGATGTGCAGCACTTCCTCCCTGCTGTCCGTCGTCTCCATTAGAAACACTTCTCCAGCCGCCAGCTGCACGAATTTAACCGACGGCAGCAGGCGGCGAAGCTCCTCCATCGCATAAGTTGCAAATCCCCTGTTGGCCGTTCCGATCCAGCGGGTCACAGTGATGCACCTTGCAGCGCTACCCGAATCCACGGACGGTCATGCGACCACTCCACTTCAATCGGAAGGTCATAAGCTTTGCTGAGCGTTTCGCCAGTCAGCACTTCATGCTTTGGTCCAGAAGCTGCAATCTTGCCTTCGTGAATCAACGCCACATGGGTAAAAAGCGGAATGATTTCTTCAATATGATGCGTGACATAGACAGACATCATGTCCTGCGAGCCTAGACGGTTCAGTTCCCGGAGAAATTTCTCACGTTCGTACAGATCAAGCCCTGCACAAGGCTCATCAAGAATGAGCAGCTCGGGTTGCGACATCAGGGAGCGTGCGAGCAGCGCTTTTTTGCGCTCGCCTTGGGATAAAGTACCCAGCGGCTGATCCGCCAAATGTCCGATTCCCACATTGTCCAGCATCGCGCGCGCTTTCGACTTCACCTCGTCGTCAATTTCCTGATAAAACCGCAAGAAGGCATATTCGCCTGTCGCGACAACTTCCCAAACGGTGTCGGCTAGCGTCAGCTTCTCAATCAGCGATTGGCTGATATAGCCAATCTTCTTGCGAACCTCCCGAACATCGCAACTGCCAAAACGGTTGCCCAGCACATCCACTGACCCCGAGGTCGGAAACATATAGCCAGTCAGCATTTCCAGCAGCGTCGTTTTTCCCGAGCCGTTGCGGCCGAGGATCGCCCATTGCTCTCCCTTGCGCATATGAAGGTTAATGCCATCTAAAATTGTGCGCTCTTCACGGCGCAAATATAAATTCTGTAAGTGGATCATTTGCTATCACCTGAATTCATTGATTTTGTGATGCTGCTCTGCTTCGTTCAAGCAATAGGGCGTCCGGCATCGGACCATTGTTCAGTTCCACCTTATCCGGCGCATGCTCCGAAAGCAGCTTGTACATTTGCATTCGCCCGGCAGGGCTTGAAGTATGCAGAAAAATCCGCTGCGGGTAGCTGCCTGTTGCGACAATATGTTTGACCACTTCAATCCCCGTAGGTTCTCCCCAGCCCAAGTCATAATCCAATGAGAGCACGCCGACGGCATCCGAATCGAGCAGTTGCTTGCATTCTTCAACATTGCGCGCCGGAACGAATCCGGCCGGGCAATGGCGGTAGTCATCCAGAAAAATGTGGATCAACACGGTTCACCTCGCTTGTCTAATCTGACAGCCATTCGTTCAAAAGATCGATCTGCGCCTTGTGAGTGCCGTCCTTGCCCTTTGGCGTTTCCAGCACAATGGGAACGGATCGTACCTCAGGAATCGCGAGAAACGCAATGAGCGCTTCTGTCCCGATATGCCCTTCGCCAATAACAGCATGTCGGTCACGGTACGAACCTGACGGATACAACGAATCATTGAGGTGGACGGCCCCCAGATGCTCCAGCACGCCGGTCGTGCGCGCCCGATCCAGCCAGTTCATGTCCGGCTGTCCATCCCATACGCCGCTGGCCAGCAGATGACAGGTATCCAGACAATAGCCGATTCGCTCCGGGTAGCGGGTAAGCGCGCGAATTTGGGCCAACTCCTCAAACGTCATGCCCATTCGCGCATGCTCCCCGGACTGATTTTCAATCAGCAGCTTGGCCCGTCCCTCCCACTGTGCAAGGGTCTCATTGAGGCAATGAATAATGTTTTTATACCCCTGCAGTGGATCGCTTCCTTTGTAAATCCCGAAATGAACGACGGTGCCAACCGAGCCGCAGGCTTCGGCGATATGCAAATCGTTCAGCAGCGAGGCAACCGTTGCCTGCAAGCGGGCGGCGTCTTCGACAGCCAAATTGGTAGGATACGGCGAATGTGCGATAGAAGCCATCTGATGTTCATGACAAAAACGGGCACAATGCGCCGCATCTGCAGGGTCAAATCGTTTGACAAGCAGCGAGCGCGGATTTTTCGGAAAATACTGAAAAGCGCGCCCTCCTTGTGCCAGCGCCGATTTCGCAGCCTGAAGATAACCGCCGCCAATACTGACATGACTGCCTGCCGCGGCCATTATTTAATTCCCCTTTTGACAATCAGGGCAGTAAAATGATTTACGTGAAGCGATTTCGGTCTTGACAATAATGCCATTGCAGCGCACGCAATGCTCTCCCTCGCGGTCATAAACTTTGCAGCGCTCATTGATGCCGCCGGTATGGTTGTCGTCTTTGGTGAACGGGTTTTCCATATAGCCGCCATAGCGCACGCCGTCCGTCAACTCCTGGTGCATTGCTGTATACAGATTGCTCCAGTCCGAGTCGGTAAGAGCCGGAATTTTAATATCCGGTCTTACGGCTGCAGCAAAGGCTATTTCATCGGAATAGTAATTGCCAATCCCCGCGATAACCTGCTGATCAAGCAACGCCGACTTCAACACGCCGCGCTTCCCCTTAAACCGCTCTTGAAACTTTTCTAGCGTAAACCGTTTCTCCATCGGTTCCGGCCCAAGCTGGCTCATTCTTGCCTCTGTTTCTTTCACAGACAGCAGATGCAAATAACCGAGCCGCAGCCCGATGAAATAAAGGTTCCCGCCAGGGAATCGCAGCGTAACTTGCGCAGTGCGGTCAGGTTTGGTGTCCTCTGTACCGAAATACATCCAACCGCCAAGCATCAGATGCAGCAGCAACCGTTTCCCGTTATTCAGATGGAAAATAATATGCTTGCCTCTTCGCTCCACAAACCATATTTCTTTTCCTGTCACTTCTTCGATAAATTGCTGCGCAGGCACGTTAAGCGATTTCTCGCGTTCGACTTCGGCGCCAATGATTGTTTGCCCTGCAATTCGCTCGGCAAGCTTGGTTCGGTAGTTTTCCATCTCTGGCCATTCCGGCATGGTAGATCTTCCTTTCACAAGTACGTTCTGTTCTATAGCAGTGAATGCAATTCTTTTAATTGATGAAATATGTAGTCTGGCTGAACATTGTGCGTCTCCGCCAAGGAAGCCAGATTGTCCGGTGTTGTTATCCCGGTGAGCACAAGGGCTGTCTTGCATCCGGATGCCTGACCGGCTGCGATATCTGTCGCGAGATTGTCGCCGACCATGAGGGTCCGTTCTGCCGTTATGCCGAGTCGCCGCAGCGCGAAATCCACCAGCACTGCCGAAGGCTTGCCGATAACGGTCGGCTTTACGCCACTTGCCGCGCTGAGGAGCGCACCGATCGATCCTGCCCCCGGGATCAGCCCGTCGGTTGCCGGCAGCAGAAGGTCCGGATTGGTCAGCACATAGTTGGACCCCTGTCTGATCAGCCGGACCGCTTTTGTCAGCCGTTCATAAGAGAGCTGCCTGTCAATCCCCTGCAGCACATAGTCAGCTTCCAGTTCGGCCGTTCCTTCGATAATGGTTAGTCCCGCCTCGGTCGCTGCTGCGAACAGCCCCGCTTCCCCGATAATAAATACTGATGCGCCAGGCTGCCGTTCAGCAATATAAGCTGCCGATGCTTGCGCAGAGGTGCACACCTGGGCAGGGGCAGCCGGGATGCCCATCGCCTGCAGTCGCTCAGCGACAACTTCCGGTGCAGCAGTTGAATTATTGGTTACGAATAAATAACGAACCTGTGCAGCCTGCAATGCCGCCAGCCATTCTACCGCTCCTTCAATTACTCGCGTGCCATGATATATTGTGCCGTCCAGGTCAATGAGCAGCCCTTCAGGTTTGTAGCTATTGTGCTGTTGCATTCGATATTTGTCCTCTCAATCATGAAGAAGTTAGCCGGGCTGTCTTCTTGCGCAGCCGTTCGATTCGTTTGCGCAGCTGCTCAAGTTCATTCCGCTGTTTGTCGCTGCCCGTGTTGGCATTCGCACGCCGCAACACCAGTTCAAGCGCCGTTTCTGAATAGGAAAGCGCGGTGAGCGGGTCTTTCATTCGATGCTCGAAATACATCGCCAGTTCGATATGCGCCTCATGGTGCGGAAGCAGTGCAGTTTGTGCATGAACAGCAACCTTCTGCCACAATAACACAGCGCGCTCCCAATTTCCAATTTTCTTTTCTCTTGCAGCGAGCGGCAGCGACCATGATCCCACCTTGTCTTCCATAGCCTGCAGGCTGGCGAATAGCGGTTCCGCCAAACTCATCTTCCCCATTTTTTCCAGCCATAAACCTGTTCTGAGCAATTCTTCCGGGTATTCCGGATATGGTGTATCGTCTCCCAATCGGCCGTCAAGAATGCAGCCGAAGCGGATGGCAAGGGCGGCCAGCGACAGCATATCCAGTTCATTATGATGAAAAACCCCTTCAAGCGGCTCCGGATTGCCATCAGCCAGAAATTGAAAATAAATAGCCGGCGCCTCGGACCCAGGGACATCATCCACTCTGAAAAACCCGAGACGTTCCTCCTCCACATGACTTAGCCGGCAGGAAACGAGGGTGTTCTTCCATATACTGCGCGAAGGGTGCAGAAAATCGAGATGCTGCGGATCAGCCTTCAGCCTTCCCAAACCATTCATAATATAACGACTAGCGAGAACAGGCCAGTCAAAGGACTTTCCATTATAAGTCACGATATATTCAAACGAAGAGGCCTTGCTGTCAAAATAAGCGAGCATTGCGCGCTCTTCCGCAGGATGACGAATCAGCGCCTGTTCGATGATAAACTGTCCGTCACTGGCAAATGCCATCCCTACCATAAAAGGCAAGTTGCCAGCGCCCATGCCGAGTCCGGTCGTTTCCAGATCGAGAAACAATAAATTGTCTGCTGCAGGAGGCACAGCCGCCGCAGGGTGAAAAGCAGCCAACGGCGTCGCTGACTTGCCCAGCTCAGCCAAACGATGATGCCCATGACGGTGATCAAGTGGATAAATAACCTGACGGCGCAAAAAACTTCCCCACTCATTGTCCACCGTCTGAACGTTCATCCGGCTCCAGCAGGCATCATTCGCTATAGACGCGCTGCTGGCGGCAGCTTCAGCGACATCCTCCCTACCCGCATTACTTTCGGCTGTCTGCGCAATCGGCTGTAGTTCTTCCACAGCAGCTTGGGCTGCAGCCAGTTCTTCGTTTGCACGCGAAATATTCCGCAGTCTGTTCATACGCTCGCGCAGTCCGCTCATTGTGGTGTCCCTCCTTATAAATGTGCGAGCAGCCGAATGCTCTTTTGTTTGCCGTTAATGCCTTCTATCTCCGTCCCGATACAGGAAGGACAACCATCTGAGCACAGGCATTTCTGGATCAGATTTCTAGCCGCGTCTTTCACTTCATCAAACCTTTTATATACCTCGTCTGCCAGACCGATCCCTCCAGGATAATGATCATAGACGAAAATGGTCGGAAGTCCGGAATGAGCGGCCTTGATTTGCGATACAACATGAATATCGCTCCGGTCGCACATGACCAGGATCGGGACAATATGTTTGAGCACATTAGCGATCCCCAGCAGCAGCTGTTCCATTGTTTTCGTGCCAAGCTCGGGATCGGCCTCGCGCAGTTCCAGCCAGGCAGCGCTCGTATGCAATTCTTCTTCCGGCAGATGAATCGGACCTGATCCTATATTTTCGAACGTGGACAATTTGATCTTCTTAAAGATCGTCGGGATCGCGTTCACCGCTACATCCCCGTAATGTACCGCCGCATCATCTGTGACGCGCGATCTGTCGATTTCCAGCACCTTTAACTGTACAGCCAGGTTCGCATCTGTAAAATATTCGACATCCACTTCCCGAACATAGGCTTTCTTATGGTCCCAATCCAGCTTTTCAACCTGAAACTGCACGCCTTCATGCAAATAAATCGCTTCGTCGTGAAGCAGCGTCATCGCGCTGAACCGGTCCATCTCCCCGATAATTTTCACAGCAGCCGTAATCGTTTGGTCGATAATGACCACATTTTCCTGGGAAGCCGAGCGCAGACTGATATTGCTGGCAGGAAACGACTGATTGGCCCAGTAGAACGTATCACCGTTCTGATGAAGAACCCGCTCTTCCACGAGATATTCCATGATATCGGCAACATCCAGCGGACCGAACGCCTCCGACTGCTTGAACGGCAGCTCGTATGCGGCGCACTTCAGATGATCGACCAGAATGAGCAGATTTTCCGGGTTGATTCGCGCCGATTCAGGCGTGCGATCAAAAAAGTAGTCGGGGTTCTGAACAATGTACTGGTCGATCGGCGTTGAGCTGGCTACCATCAGAATAAGCGCCTCCCCATGCCGTCGTCCGGCTCGTCCGGCTTGCTGCCAGGTGCTTGCTATGCTGCCGGGGTAGCCGGTCATTACACACACTTGCAATTGACCGATATCGACACCGAGTTCGAGCGCGTTCGTGCTGACGACCCCGAGAATGTCGCCATCCCGCAAGCCCTTCTCAATTTCCCGGCGCTGTTTGGGCAAATATCCGCCACGGTAGCCGCGAATCGACTTCGTTCCCAACTCATTTTTGACCAGTTCCTGAATATGGCTCAATATGATTTCCACACGTACACGGCTGCGGGCAAATATAATCGTCTGAATTTTGTTTTTCAGAAAGGTCTTCGCCAGATGGTTCACTTCTGCCGTCGCGCTTTTTCGAATGTTCAGCGGTTTGTTGACAATCGGCGGATTGTAAAACACAAAATGCTTCCGACCGCGCGGCGCGCCGTTGTCATCAATCAACCTCATCGGCGCGCCGGTCAATTGCTCGGCAAGCTCCTTCGGGTTGGCGATGGTGGCTGAGGTGCAGATAAACGTCGGATTGCTCCCGTAAAATCGGCATATCCTTTTGAGCCGCCGAATGACATTGGCAACATGGCTGCCAAAAACGCCGCGGTACGTATGCAATTCATCGATAACGATGTATTTCAAATTTTCAAACAGGCTGACCCATTTCGTATGATGCGGCAAAATCGCCGAATGAAGCATATCCGGATTCGTAATGACGATATGACCGGCTTTGCGCACAATTTGGCGGATTGCAGGGGAAGTATCGCCGTCATAGGTATAGCTTTTAATGTCAATGCCCATCTCTTTAATAATTTCGTTCAGCTCGCTTTTCTGATCCTGCGCCAGCGCCTTCGTAGGGAACAGATACAAAGCCCGGCTCGTGTCGTCAGCCGCCACTGCCTGGAGTACGGGCAAATTGTAGCAAAGCGTCTTGCCTGACGCCGTCGGGGTGACCGCGACGATGTTCTCGCCCTGCTGCACCGTTTGAAAAGCCGCATGCTGATGTATGTACAGCTCCGTAATGCCCCGTTTTGCCAAAGCGTCGCGGATACGGCTGTCAACACCGTCCGGCAGCGGCTTTGTCCGGGCTTCCTGGGGCTCTATTTCATGCCAGTTGATAATATTTTCATTGCCGCGCAACTGCGCAATCAGTTCCGGCAACGTTTGTTTTCCCAACATATGGTTTGGTCACCTTCTTTACGATCGTGGGCGATAGGGTATCCGAACTATACCAGCTGCTTCCTCTTAGTCCATTTGGCGAGTGATGGCCGCTTGCAGTTTGGGGTAAGGATCTTCCCAACCCTCCGGTTTGATCACCTTGCCATCTTCCCTGTAATGGGGTTTACCGTCTGCCCACAATTTGCTCATATTGGCGTGCTGCACAATGTCCATCAGCTCTTGCGGCCGAACGCCCATTTCCACAAGTGTACCGAGCGCGAAATACATCACATCAATCATGGCATCGGCCTGATCGGCAATTGTAGCGGCTTCCTTGAATTCCTCGATTTCCTCTTCCAACCATGCCATCCGCTTCTCAGAGCGTTCGGCGCTGAGCAGCACAGGCTTATCTTCCGCAGGAAGATTGAAGGCCAGTTGGAACTGCCTTACTTGCTCCCATGCCTGATCCAAGCCGCTTGGCTGCTGTTTTGCTGCGCGTGCACCAGCTGTTTGTTCGCTCATAATTTTGTTTCCCTCCAGATTTGTATGTTCAATGGTGCTCACTGTTGATTTCGATTGCTAGTCTTGCATATCGTTATTCTATCATTCTATCGAATGCACGTTCCCTGAGCAAGATATAGTTAATGCCATTAATTATTAATGGGGTGAAAAGAGAGCTTTCATTTCAACAAAAATGCCGGCCCTTTGCCGCAAGCAGCAAGTGACCGGCAAGCTACGATTAAATTTACGCTTTATCGACGTTGAAATATTTGGCTTCCGGATGCGCGAACACCATTGCAGATACGGATGCCTCAGGCTCCATCATAAACCCTTCTGTCAGCACGATGCCGATTTCTTCCGGCCGCATCAGTTCGAACAGCGGTCCCTGATCTTCCAAATCCGGGCAGGCCGGATAGCCGAAGGACACCCGGATGCCTTGGTATCTCGCTCCATGGCGCTGCTTCATCGTCATATCCTGCGGATCAGGGTAACCCCAAATATCGCGCATGATGTGATGCACCCGCTCAGCGAGCCCTTCCGCCACTTCCAGGGCGACAGCTTGCAGCGCATGGGAACGCAAATACTCGCCGCGGTCTTTCATCTCATTCGCCATCTCGCGCACCCCTTCGCCTGCTGTAACAACAAGGAAGCCTACATAGTCCATTACACCGCTCTCCACCGATTTCAAATAGTCGGCAAGACAGAGGAACGGCTCAACCTGCTGCCTAGGGAAGGAGAAACGTTTGATTTCCTTGGTGAAATCTGCCCGGTCATAAATAATAATGTCATTGCCGGACGACTGGGCCGGAAAGAAACAATACATGGCGTTCGCATGAATCGTTTGGTTGACCGCCGCTTCCTGCAGCAGCGTATCGACCGTTTCCTTGAGCTCGACGGTCTTCGCATCGCCTGCAGCCAGCAGTTGTTCCACATTGCCGCGTACGCCGAGATGATGGCCAAGCAGCATCTGCATGTTCACATACGGAACAATATGGGGAATCGGTACATTCCGCAAAATGTGCTTGTTTAAGTCCGGCGGGACAAATACCGGCGCGTCCTCCGATATTTTGGAGCGGGTAATCGCTCGGGTCAGCACAGGCAGTGGCGCCTTCTCCTCTTCCAGCACGCCAACGGCCGCTTTGGCTGCCGCATGTTCGATCTCCATTTGTTCACGATGGGTTTTGTCCATTAATTTGTTGGCGATATCCAGGCCGTCCATCGCATCTTTTGCGTACAGCACAAGTCCTTCATATTCCGGACCAATCCGGTTTTTCGTAAATTTGCGGGTCAGCGCAGCTCCTCCAACCATAATCGGCACATTAATGCCCGAATTCCGCAAATCTTGCGCAGTGATTACCATCTGCTGCGCCGATTTGACGAGCAGGCCGGACAATCCGATCGCATCAGCCTTTTCCTTACGGAACGCTTCAATCAGTTGATCAGGCGCCACCTTGATGCCCAGATTAATTATTTGGTAACCGTTGTTGGACAGAATGATCTCCACAAGATTTTTTCCGATATCATGCACATCGCCCTTGACGGTCGCCAACATGATCTTTCCTTTGACAGACGTTTCATTCTTATCCATAAACGGTTCAAGGAACGCCACCGACGCTTTCATTACTTCCGCGCTTTGCAGCACTTCGGCAACAATCAGCTCGTTGTTGTTAAACAAACGGCCCACTTCCTCCATGCCGCGCATCAACGGACCATTGATCGTTTCCAATGGGGAATACTTCGTCAGCGCCTGTTCTAGATCAACATACAGACCTTCCTTCGTTCCCTCAACGACATAGGAGGCCAGCCGCTCTTCCAGCGACAGATTGGTCGCCTTCTCTTTTTTAACAAGCTTCTTGTCACGGAAAGCGGCGACAAACTGCGCCAACGTCTCATCGTTCGTATTGTATATCAGCTCTTCAGACAGACGGCGCTCCTCTTCTGAAATGGAAGCGTAGCGCTGCAGTTTCTCCGTGTTCACAATTGCGTAATCGAGACCGGCTTTGGTGCATTCATAGAGGAACACTGAATTCAGCACTTCGCGCCCCGCTTCAGGAAGTCCAAACGATACGTTGCTGATGCCGAGAATAGCCTGGCAGGCAGGCAGCGCTTCTTTAATCAGCCGGATGCCCTCAATCGTTTCCCTGGCCGATCCAATATACTGCTCATCCCCTGTTCCAACAGGGAAAACAAGCGGATCAAAAATAATATCCTCTGCTTTCAGCCCGTACTTCTCCACCAGCAGATCATGGGAACGCTTCGCTACTTCAAGTTTGTCCGTGCGGGAGATCGCCTGTCCGCGCTCATCGATCGTGCCGACGACGACCGCTCCGCCATAGCGGTGCAGCAGCGGAACGACTTGTTCAAACTTCTCCTCGCCGTCCTCCAGGTTGATCGAATTAATAATCGCCTTGCCCTGGCAATATTTCAACGACAAATCAATGACTGCCGGATCTGTCGTATCAATGACGAGCGGTACTTTGACTTTCTTCACTACGAGCTCCAGGAAATTGGCCATATCATGCCCTTCATCCCGGTCCGGGTCCTGCAAGCAAACATCGATGACATGCGCACCGGTTTTCACCTGCGCCCTGGCCACTTCAGCCGCTTCTTCGTATTTGCCTTCTGTAATCAGTCGCTTGAACTTCCGGGAACCGAGCACATTCGTCCGCTCACCAACCATATACGGCCGATTGGCAGATTCGATATAAACCGCGTCAATGCCCGAGACAGCTGGCGGATGAGTGCCGCCGTCTTGCTTGCGCGGCGGATAACTGGCTAACTTGTCCCGCAGCGCTCGAATATGCGCAGGGGTTGTACCACAGCAGCCGCCAGCAATATTAAGCCAGCCCTGCTCGGCGAAGGCCGCAATTTTGGTAGCCAAGGACTCCGGCGACTCATGATAGTGGCCGTTTTCATCGGGTAGACCCGCATTCGGGTAACAGCTGATGGCCGCCTTTGAAATTTCACTAAGCGACCGGATGTGGTCCCGCATAAACTCCGGTCCTGTCGCACAGTTCAAGCCCATCGAAATCGGGTTCAAATGCTCTAGGGACACATAGAACGATTCAATATTTTGACCAGCAAGCGTTGTCCCCATCGGCTCGATCGTGCCGGAGATCATAATCGGCAGCGTGATGCCTGTCGTTTCAAAGGCTTTGCGGATGCCAATGCTCCCCGCTTTCACGTTCAGCGTATCCTGCGATGTTTCAAGCAGCAGCGCATCGACGCGGCCTTCAATCAAAGCGACTGCCTGTTCATAATAGGTGTCGACAAGCTCATCAAAAGTGACACCGCCGGTAACCGACAGCGTTTTGGTCGTCGGCCCCATTGCCCCGGCAACAAAGCGCGGATGCTCAGGCGTCGAATATTTGTCAGCAGCATCCCGGGCAAGCGCCGCGGCTGCAAGATTAATTTCTCTGGACTTCTCAGGAATATCATATTCTTGCAGTACGACTCCGGTTGCACCAAATGTATTGGTTTCCAAGATGTCAGCGCCTGCTTCCAAATACGCTTCATGAATTTCCTTAATCAGTTCCGGACGGGTCAGCACCAGAATTTCATTGCAACCGTCCAAATCATCCCCGCCAAAATCTTCAGGCTGGAGATCTGCCTGCTGAATCATCGTTCCCATTGCGCCATCCATGATGAGGATACGCTGGTTCATCAATTCCTGTAACGTTAACGTTGTCATTATGTTAGCCTCACTTCGCGAAATCATTACGTTTAAGTGTAGCAGAGTTGGAGAGAAGTGAAAAGAAGAACTGTCGACATATTACACGGTTTGCTATATAATTGAGCTATTGAGAACTATTTCTGTAGGAAAAGAGGGAATGTAAATGGCTGAGATTCGTATTCGCAATACTGAAGAGCGTATTACAGGCGAGGACAATGTCCGTGATTTTTTAGAGAAGCAAGAGGTTTTGTATGAGCATTGGAATGCTGCCAAGCTTCCCGCAGAACTCCAAGAAAAATTTGTACTGACTGATGAAGAAAAAGCGCAGATTTTACAAGTTTTTGATGATGAAATTCGTGATTTGGCAAGCCGCCGCGGATATCGCACTTGGGATATCATCGCATTATCGGACTCAACGCCGAATCTGGACGAACTGCTGAAAAAATTCGAAAGTGTGCATACCCACACCGAAGATGAAGTTCGGGCAATTACAGCCGGTAAAGGCATTTTTATTATTAAAGGCACGGATGATGTCGGCTATTTCGATGTTGAATTGGAAGCTGGCGATGTGATCTCTGTTCCTGAGCACAAAGCTCACTTCTTTACACTGATGGATAACCGCAAAATCGTGGCCGTCCGTCTGTTTATTGAAACGGAAGGCTGGATTGCGCATCCCTACGATGATCCTTCTTTCCAAAAATCATAAAACTTTTCGCTAAGAAATGCAAATTGAGCCAGCCACAGACCGAGGCTGGCTTTTTTAGTGTATGCTGGGCCGTACGAGTAGGTTGACGGACTGAGGAGCCCTTATTTGTGACAAAAGCGGCAGTTGGCGGATTTCGTGGACAGTAGTTGAACTAAATCATAGCGACCCGTCGCATCTCGTACAGCACCTCTTTTATAGCGGCGCTATCAAGGCGCAGACTTGCACGGCCATCAACTGCAGCTCCCAGCGCACGGTGGGGCGATACGTGTTGGCAGTCGCTGCAATCGGTCCGCAAAAAGCACAATCCTCCGTCCAAAGGACGGAGGATTCGGGTGCTTATGGTAAGCAGTTCGTCTAAGTGATTTATAAATTAGCTACAAGTGCAGGCAGTTCTTCCAGGCTTGCGATAATATGTGCAGGAATTATTTCATCATCATGGCTTAAATGATGACGGTTAATCCATACGGTTGTCAAACCGGCGCCATTGCCTCCGATAATGTCCGTGGTCAGCTTGTCCCCGACCATAACACCCTCTTCCGGCGCAATGTCCAGCAAGCTTAAAGCATGTCTGAAAATGCTCGCCGCCGGCTTGCCTTCGCCAAATTGTCCGGAGATGACAATGTGGTCAAAGTAAGGGGCGATTTCAGGAACGCCTGCCAACTTTTCCTGCTGCAGATCAGGAGAGCCGTTCGTTAGCAGCAACAGCTTGTACTTCCCTTTCAACTGATCCAAAATTCGGAAAGTTTCCTCATAAACGTAAGGTCTTGCTCTCCGTTCAGCCGGGAAACGCTCCGCAAGCTCAGCGCCCAGCACTTCATTATCGATGCCTAATGCCAGCAAACCGCGCGTCCACGATTGCTTACGGTATTCTGGGGCGAGCGACTGCAATTTGCGAAATTCTTCTTGCTCGCCCTTCTCGAAACGCGCCCACAGCCCTTCAAAAGGGTTAATACCGATCATTTTGGTAAATGGGAATGTTTCATAAGATTCATATAACGCCCGCGCTTCACGGCGGACTTCCTGTTCCAGCAAAGCGGCGTCCACACCGGTCTTATCTGCCGCCGCCCGGCATGTCGCGCTAAAAGCTTCCTCTACACTTCTGTCATCCCATAGCAAGGTGTCGTCAAGATCGAACAATACTGCTTTTATTGCCATTTGAATCGTTACGCCCCTTTTGATGTTTTCTCTGAAAATTCGATGTTGTTGTCATTGGCAAATTCTTTGAGCCGCTCGCCCATCATCTCGGTCGGGAAACGATTCAACATTTTCGAGAAGATCCAGCTCGCTCCTTTGACCTGCTCGATGACGATGTAGCCCGGTTGTACATTGATCCGTTTAATGCCGCTGGCGCGAAGTGTTTTCTCACCGGTCATTTTCCGTGTCTGTACAAACTCTTTGGCGACTGTCAGATAAGGCCGCCGGAAATAAAACAGCAAGCCAAGCAATACATAGCAGCTCACAGTGACCCAATATAGCGTTTCTGAAGGAGACTCTGCAGATGACGCCAGGCTTCCGATATAGGCATAGAAAGCGGTAAAAGCAAGAATTGCGATTGGGAGAATATAATTGCGTCCCCGGTACTTATCCAGTCGTTGTTCCTTTGGTATAAAATCTGGAGTGCCGCTTTTTTTGCGACCTTTATTTACTTTTGTTGTGTTTTTGCGAACCATTCGTTCCCAGGAACGGGACATTGCTGCTCCCCCTTAGTAAAGTTGCATTTTTACTGCTAGTAGCCCAGCAGGCTATTAAAGTGGCCGTCGGAACTTCTCGATAAACCGGTTTGGATATTCGGAAGGCAAGGCGCTTAATTCATTCAGTTGATTCCAGATCGGTTCAGGAAGCTTCCAGCCTGCTGCTCCCATGTTATCTTCGAACTGATCAAGCGTGCTCGCCCCAAAAATCGGCGAGGTGATGCCTTCACGCTGAAGCAGCCAGTTCAGCGCAACTTGGGCTGGCGTTTTGTCAAGTTCATTCGCGGCTGCGCGAACCGCATCAAGGATAGCAAAATTATGCTCGGTATTGCGCAAGCTCCAGGAGCTTTCTCCTACTTTGGAAGTGAGTCGTCCGGAAGTTGGCTCTTCTCTGCCATAACGGCCGGTCAGGAAACCTCCCCCAAGCGGCGCCCACGGGATGATGCCCACATTCTCCTCCAGACAAAGCGAAATCATCTCCCGGTCCATCTCGCGATTAAGCAAGCTGTATTGCGGCTGGAGGGAAACAAACCGAACATAGCGGTTAAGATCGCTGCAAGCGAGTGATTTCATCAAATGCCAGGCAAAAAAGTTAGAGCAGCCGATATAGCGGACTTTACCTGATGAGACCAGATCATCAAGCGTGCGCAATGTTTCTTCAATCGGGGTCAGATGATCCCACACATGAACCTGATACAAATCAATATAATCGGTATTCAAACGACGCAAGCTGGCATCCACACCGTCCATAATGTGCTTGCGGGATAGTCCCGCGCCGTTGACATGATTCGCAGTTACCATTCTAACCTTGGTAGCCAGCACCACTTCAGAACGGCGTCCTTGGATGGCCTTGCCGACGATTTCTTCTGACTTGCCGGCAACATACACATTAGCTGTATCGAGAAAATTGCCGCCTTTATCCAGAAAGCGATGAATCATTTCAATAGAGTCCTGCTCTGAAGTGGTATTGCCAAAAGTCATTGTGCCAAGACAAAGCTCGGAGACAGCCAAGCCGCTTCGGCCAAGTAAACGGTTCTGCATGATGAAATTCCCTCCTAGAATCTATATGTCATCAGGGCTGCAAATCAACTTACCGGGAGACTAATGCTTCCTGAAATCTGGCTTCTCATCGGTAATCTCAATTGCATCCAATTGATTGCGAAAATTATTTTTGAAAATATTGAGATACTGTTTGCGCAGTTCATCCCGTTCAGCAAGTTCCTCATTTGTTAAACCTACTGTTTTGTTCTTGCGAGAAAGATCATTAATACGAGCAATCAGTTTCTCCATGGTTCTACCCTCCCTACCAACATGTTGTCTAACCTCTACTTTGACATTTTCAATATCTTCTTGTCAAGGCACGCAAACAAGCGATATCAGAGATATCGCTTGTTCATATGGCGGGATCGTCCAAGAAATTCGGAAAATTCCCAACATAACCTATAAGTTTGATGGTATAATCAACGTCTGTCCGGGGAGCAAATCAGGCGAACTCAACTGATTCCTAACTTTCAGTCCATAGACAATCTTTCGTATATCCTGCTCCTTCGTCTTGACTTGCTTGGCAATAGACCACAATGTATCGCCAGGTTCTACAGAAATAAAATACTCATTCGCCGAAGGAGGTGCAACTCCTTCGACAGAAGCAGAGGAATGCAACAACAGCATTCCCGACATGTATAACGCAACAAACAGAATAGCCGCAAACAGCTTCATCAGGCGACGGCTGATCCGCGGACGATGAGCTGGCCCGCTTGCCAAACGAATATTGTGCTTGCGTGGTTGGTTATGAATACTTTGATAGGTTAACATGTTTATCATTATCAGCACCCCAAACATTTGTTCTAAATTGATATTAACAAGAACACTTGTTTGAGTCAAGAGATTTTTAGGAACATTCGTTCCTAATTTTTTTGTTTCGAACAGGCGTTTTCAGGAACTTACGTTTGTGCGAACTGCGGTTCTATGCTATAATTTGACACAAGAATGAATTAATGGAGTGATTCCAATGAAAAATTTAACAGTTCGACAACAGTCAATTTTGGAATTCATAAAAACGGAAGTTAGAGAGAAAGGCTATCCGCCCTCTGTACGGGAAATTGGCGAAGCGGTCGGTCTAGCCTCCAGCTCCACTGTCCATGGACATTTGGATCGGCTTGAGAAGAAAGGACTGATCCGCCGCGACCCAACCAAGCCGCGCGCCATTGAAATTTTGGATCAGGACCCTCAAGATGCAGCGTTTCCGCTTGCGGTCTCCAAAGTTCCGGTTGTCGGCAAGGTAACTGCCGGTATTCCAATTACAGCTACGGAGAATATCGAGGATTATTTCCCGCTTCCAACTCACTTCGTTGGCGAGAATCAAGTGTTCATGCTGAATGTCGTTGGCGAGAGCATGATTGAGGCAGGCATTCACAACGGGGATTACGTCATCGTTCGTCAGCAGTCTACAGCCAACAATGGGGAAATTGTTGTCGCAATGACGGAAGACGATGAAGCGACAGTCAAGACCTTCTATAAAGAACGCAATCATTTTCGTCTACAGCCAGAGAATTCGACGATGCAGCCCATTTTGCTTAACAATGTCACTATTCTCGGCCGGGTAATCGGAATTTTCCGCGATATTAGCTAGTACAATACATCATCAGAACGCAGCAGAGAGCCGACACTTCGAGATAGAGGTAGCGGCTTTTTTTGTTCATCATCTCATTTACATCACCAGAATGATTATCAAATTGTTCTCTCATTGAAACTGCAACAATAAATTTTAGCAATTATCTGTAAACAGCTTCACTATATTCCCAAATTTTGTTATACTCTATTAAACGATACATAATGTATCAAATAATAAAATAGAGGAATGAATGTTTTGACAAAAAGATTATCACTTATCCAATTATCCCGCGCTATCGTGCCACTCATGGTCGTGATGCTTCATACCGGACAATTTTCTGCCAAGTATCTTGATTTTAACTTTCTGAAAATGAATGATTTACCCTATTCAGGTGGTGTTGACTTTTTTTCGTCCTCAGCGGGTTTATGATCTATTATTTGTTTAAGAAAGACATTGGCAACAAACAAAAATGGTGGGCCTTTCTTTCCGCCAGATTTATTAGAATATATCCTTTTTATTGGATTATTCTTTCCTGTTTTGTTCCGGTATATTTCTTGGTTCCTTCTTTTGGACAAGGCTGGGAGACAAATCCGCTCGTCATCCTTAAATCCTATTTTCTTTTGCCTCAGCCACACTCACCTGTCCTTGGAGTCGCTTGGTCTCTTGTACATACAATGTGTTTTTACCTCTTATTCTCCCTATTACTATTATTACCTCCTAAAATTTCTCGCATTATAACTGGCTGTTGGTTCACAATTACTACACTACTTGCGCTGCATGTCATTGAAATCGATTCAATTGTCATTAAATATTTATTTCATTATACCTTGCTCAGATTCGCACTAGGCTGTTTCATTGCGCACCTTATCATGCAATACCGTATCAAATTCGACATTGCATTAGTGTGTATCGGAATGATTGGTTTTCCGCTTTGTTGGATCAATCATATAAATAAAACAGTTGACATTCACCTCTCACTTGGCTATACGCTGTGTGCAGGCCTTATTATACTCGGCTTATCTTCAATTGACTTGAGACAACAAATAAAGCTGCCCCGTTTTCTTAATTACTTGGGACAAGCTTCATTTGCCATTTTTTTAGTGAATCAGCCTGTTATTTCGGTGTTAAGCAAACTGTTTCAGAAAATTGATTTGCCCCGCTACTTAGGATTTGTTGCCTCATCCTTGCTCATTATGACCGTCGCGGTGGCTATCGGTTGTATCGTCTATTCTTGGGTTGAGAGGCCACTAATAAACTTCTTAAAAGTTCATACTGCCAAGCGAACATCAACTGCCTCATCACAGCCGCAGCAATTTACATAAATGGCTCAGATGACGCGGCGTTCCGATCGAACCGCAAGGATATTATCGATCAGCAGTATTCTCGGACTCTTCGCCAAATAACAGTAAACTTTGACGCGGTTGTCCTGCAGTGCGAGAATGCGAACACAACGCTGGGTAATCCTGCTCTTTTTATCCATGTAAATGAGAGTAACCTTCTGGCCAATATACTTTTTCATGCCATCACCCCAAACGTACGTTTGCATTCATTATATACGAATATACGTTCTGTTATCAACATGTAAAAAGAACCAGCAGCTCGACCTTGTCCGATCTCCCGGATTCGGTGACCAGCCAGGTTTCTTCGCCTTTAATGATCATGTCTATCCGTTGGGTGATGCCTCAGTCCCGTTAATTTTGATGTATATCCATGATTCACTCTAATGACGCTCCTAAGTAGGAGCCGGCTGCGTGGCGCGATTCAACTGGATGGCCAATTCCCCTTTTACACGCAACTGCCCTTTTCTCTCGACTCCCCTGAACACTCCCCATTGAAACGTTCTCTAAAATAACCCAATACCCAATCCTTTGCTGCTATGTTCCCATAACATGTAGTGGAGGTGAATACGGATGCCAAAATATAGGATCATCGTAGATATATCCGATCGTCAATTATATCTTCTGGATGGAGATGTCGTCGTACGCGCATTTCCGGTTGGAATTGGGAAGATGCTTACACGAACCCCAACAGGCGAATTTACAATTATTAATAAACAAGCTAATCCCGGGGGACCATTCGGCGCCTTTTGGATGGGTCTGTCCAAACCCTCCTATGGTATTCACGGTACAAACGATCCCTCTTCAATCGGAAGGGCAGTATCCCATGGCTGTATTCGAATGTTCAATCAGGATGTTCTTGAATTATCCACGTTGGTACCTGTTGGTACACGGGTGACAATCCGTCCGTAAATGTTATCGTCCTGATTCCTTTATGCATCTCGAATACATTTCGAACTCCAGGGGAACACCCTGCATATGCAATCGCTTTGTATACCCTATCTCCGCTAAATTCGACCAAGACTGAAAAGCCCGCAATTACAGGTGCTATGCCAAGCAGGGCCTTTTCGCTCCGTTTCCTGCACACCTGAGTTAGGGTATACAAGTAAAACGCTCAGCAACGGTCATCAACAGCAGCCCCTTGCCCTGTCCCTGGCCTTCTCCTGCTATCCTACTCTCCTCCTCTCCTCCTTCCACTTCTCCTTCCCTCCACCTTTTCCGTCCACTGATGAGCTTGATCCAAAAAAATCCCCTGACGCCAGCTTGCAGCGCCAAGGGATCTCTAATTCACATTCAAAGTTATTCAGTTCAATTCTAGTACAATGTCAAATACTGATCGCGTTCCCATTGGTGAACTTGGGTGCGGTACATATCCCACTCGATTTCCTTCAACTCGTAGAAGTGAGCCAATGCATGATCGCCCAACGCATCGCAGATAACTTCGTTGCGCAGCAATTCATTCAACGCTTCTTTAAGGTTGGAAGGCAAACTTGGAATACCTTCTTCCAAACGCTCCTCTTCGGTCATCACATAGATGTTCCGGTCCGTTGGCGCTGGCAGCGGAAGCTTGTTCTTGATGCCGTCCAAACCGGCTTTGAGCATTACCGCAAGCGCCAGGTAAGGGTTAGCCGCCGGATCAGGGTTGCGAACCTCTACGCGCGTGCTAAGGCCGCGAGATGCCGGAATACGGATCATCGGGCTACGATTGCTTGCCGACCAAGCAACATAACACGGCGCTTCGTAGCCAGGCACAAGACGCTTATAGGAGTTAACCGTCGGATTGGTAATAGCTGCGATTGCTTTGGCATGGCGCAATACCCCTGCCATATATTGACGGGCAACAACACTCAAGCCCAACTTGTCCGAATCGTCGAAGAAAGCATTCGTGCTGCCTTGGAACAGCGATTGATGGCAGTGCATACCGGAGCCGTTTACACCAAACAATGGCTTGGGCATAAAGGTAGCGTGAAGTCCATGTTGGCGCGCAACTGTTTTAACGACCAGCTTGAACGTTTGAATCTGGTCAGCTGCTTTTATCGCATCGGCGTATTTAAAGTCAATTTCATGCTGTCCAGGAGCCACTTCATGGTGAGACGCTTCAATCTCAAAGCCCATCTCTTCCAGCGTCAGCACGATTTCGCGACGGCAGTTCTCACCAAGATCGGTTGGCGCCAGGTCAAAATAACCGCCTTGGTCATTCAATTCAGTTGTCGGCTCGCCCTTCTCATCGGTTTTGAACAGGAAAAATTCCGGTTCCGGTCCGACATTCATCGCTGTATAGCCGAGTTCTTCAGCTTCTATCAGCGCACGCTTCAAAATACCGCGCGGGTCGCCGGCAAACGGTGTACCATCAGGCATATAAATATCGCAGATCAGACGAGCCACGCGGTCTTCAGTTACCCATGGGAAAATAACCCATGTCTCAAGGTCAGGATAAAGGTACATATCGGATTCTTCAATCCGAACATAGCCTTCGATGGAAGAGCCGTCGAACATCATTTTGTTGTCGAGCGCCTTCTCCAGCTGGCTAAGCGGAATTTCCACGTTTTTGATCGTGCCCAGCAAATCCGTAAATTGAAGACGGATAAAACGAACGTTTTCTTCTTTTGCCTGGCGCAAAATGTCTTCTCTTGTGTAAGTCACATGAACCACTCCTTTTGTCTCGTGATGATCGAATGATTATTTATTGCTGTAGAAATGGGATAACTGTCCTTGAATCATGGAAGCTCTTCCTGGCCGCTTCTCCATAATTTCTTTCTTCAACAAGCGGTGAAGCTGCGTTTCAGACATTTCCTTGCGTTTGTGCTCTGTCTGCTCCGTCATGACCGTCGCTTCTTCCGATTCTCTGGACACCGGATTCATAACTTGCTTGATCCCGGCAATGTTAACCCCCTTCTCGATCAGTGATTTAATTTCGAGCAAACGCTCCACATCATTAAATGAGAACAGACGCTGATTACCATTCGTACGCGCAGGTACGATTAATTCATGCTGCTCGTAGTAACGAATTTGGCGAGCAGTCAGGTCTGTCAGCTTCATGACGATTCCGATGGGAAATAAGGCCATATTTCTACGAATTTCGTCAGCCATGTGCATCAACCTTCCAATCCATAAGTTATACTGCTATTGTAGCGCCCCGACAAATACATGTCAAGTTGTGTTAGGTTTAATCACAAATATTTTACGTTTTGCCATTTCCGCAAGTGCTGTCAACACCCCCAGCTTTACATGACTGTAGGTTAATCCCCCCTGCATATAGGCTATATAGGGTTCGCGGATCGGCGCATCGGCCGACAGTTCCAGGCTTCCGCCTTGAATAAAAGTTCCTGCCGCCATAATGACAGGGTTCTCGTAGCCAGGCATGTCCCATGGCTCAGGCACAACATGGGAGTCCACTGCGGCAGCCTGCTGAATGCCCTGCACAAAGGCAATAAGCGGCTCCGCACTGCCGAACTGGATCGCCTGGATCAAATCGGTCCGAGGGGCATGCCATTCCGGATTGGTCTTGAAACCAAGATGCTGAAAAATTGCGGCGGCGAAGACTACCCCTTTCAATGCTTGTCCCACCAAATGAGGAGCGAGGAACAGCCCTTGATAGATAGCCCGCAGCGTGTCGAGAGTTGCCCCGACCTCCCCGCCTATTCCCGGTGCTGTTAGCCGATAAGACGCTTTGAGAACCGCGTCGGCGGTTCCGCAAATATAGCCTCCGGTAGCCGCCAGGCCCCCGCCGGGATTTTTAATCAGTGAGCCGGCAATCAGATCAACTCCAACCTGTGTCGGCTCCAGTTGCTCAGTGAACTCGCCATAACAGTTATCGACGAACACAACCACGTTCGGATTCAGTTGCTTGACCTTCGCGGTCATTTCCGCAATTTCCTGTACCGTAAACGAAGCACGCCAGTCATAACCGCGGGAGCGTTGAATTCCGATGACCTTCGTGCTGGCGTTCATGCTCGCCTCCACGGCCTGCCAATCGATTCCTCCCTCTGCGGTCAGTGCAACCTCCTTATACCCAATGCCGAAATCCTGCAGTGAGCCTGTACCGTCACCCGGCTTGCCAAGCACTTTATGCAGTGTATCGTAAGGCTTTCCCGTTATGTAGAGCAGCTCGTCCCCTGGCCTTAGCAGGCCGAACAGCGCACAACTGATCGTATGAGTCCCGGAGACGAAATGCGGGCGCACAAGCGCCGCCTCCGCCCCAAACACATCGGCATAAATGAGATCGAGCACTTCCCTGCCCCGATCATTGTAGCCGTATCCTGTTGATCCGTTAAAATGGTAATCGCTCACTTTATGCTTCTGGAAAGCACGAATGACCTTCCACTGATTTTGTTCAGCCGTTCGATCCAGCTTGCGGAATTGCTGCTGCAGATCTGTCTCTAGCCTATCGGCCATTTGTTCCAGCTGGCCCCAAATATTATCGTGCGTGTTATGCTCTGCCAATCCTCTCTCTCCCCTGGTTCCTTCGCGCTCACACGGTGCAATGATTAAACCTGCATATAAGCCTGAAGCTGGTAGCCGTGTTTCTCGAAATCCTGTTTGTTTAACTCCACTGTCAAATGCATTTGATCCTCATCGATCTCCTGCTGGATGACCTCGCCAATCCGGTATGTCAGAGCAATTAAATCGCCTCGGTCAGCCGGGAGGACGAATGTGCGCGTATCGCCAGTCAGCCGATCCTGAATCAATTGACGAAGGGCATCCAGATCGTCCTTTGAAAAGGCGCTGATCCGGATCATATTCTGAGATGCATCATATGCTGATCCTTGATCCTTGGCGTTTTCGGCCGGCACCAAATCATTTTTATTGAATACTGTCAGCTGCGGTTTGTCTGCTGCCCCGAGCTCCTCAAGTATTTTGGCGACAACCGCCATTTGCTCATCCCTAACCGACGAAGCACTGTCAACGACATGAAGCACCAGATCTGCTTCGCAGACCTCCTCCAGCGTCGCTCTGAACGCTGCCACAAGATCATGCGGCAAATTTTGAATGAAGCCGACGGTATCCGTCAACACAATCTCCTTGCCGCTGGGCAGTTCCAAAATTCGAGTTGTCGGATCAAGCGTCGCGAACAATTGGTCCTCCACATAAACATCCGCTGCGGTCAGTTCCCGCAGCAGGGTCGATTTGCCTGCGTTTGTATATCCGACAAGGGCAGCCTGAAAGACGCCTGCCTTGCGACGGCGTTCCCGGTGCAGATGACGGTGGCGAACCACCTCGGAAAGCTCTGATTTCAGATCGGAAATCCGGTCGCGAATATGACGGCGGTCCATCTCCAGCTTCGATTCCCCTGGCCCTCTTGTCCCGATGCCGCCGCCTAGCCGCGAGAGATTTTTGCGATGACCGGACAAGCGCGGCAGCAAGTAGCTAAGCTGCGCCAGTTCGACCTGAATAATGCCCTCGCGTGTTTTGGCGCGCTGGGCGAAAATATCCAGAATCAGCTGCGTGCGGTCAATAATTTTCAAGTCGAGCGCTTCCTCCAGGTTTCGTACCTGCGCACCCGACAGTTCCTGATCGAATATTACGGTGGTAGCATTCAACTCATCGGCAACTGCCTTGATTTCCTCTACCTTTCCTTTTCCGATAAACCATCTGGAATCAATGCTTTCCTTGTTCTGAGTAACAGTAGAGAGCACTTCCACACCAGCAGTCTCAGCGAGCTGTGCGAGTTCATTCATGGAATGTTCGGGGTTCATCCCGCTTCGTTTCAAAGCGGGTGTAACGAGACTGACTAGAATTGCACGGTCGGCCAGTTCGATTTCTGTATCATAAGTTGTCGATGTCATTGCACAGCGGCTCCTAACCTTCAATTATTATCCCATTTCAAGTCCTCCGGCCGGATGGCCATCAGTTCCTGTTTTCCCGGAACCCCGCTGGGATATTGCGACAGCAGACGCACCGCCTGATAGCGGATCGCCTTCTCGATCACATTGCGCACATAGCGTGCGTTGCTGAAGGAAAACATCGTTTCCTGCCGTTCCTGCGCCAAATGCTGCCGCAGCTTGAACAACGCTTGCGGCATCAACTGATAATCCCGGTCTTTGGCCATCAACTCGGAGATTTGAATGAGCTGGTCGACAGAATAGTCCGGGAAATCAATCTGAATGGGAAATCGCGACGGCAGTCCGGGATTCGTCATCAGAAAATTTTCAATTTCCAGCGGATATCCCGCCAAAATAAGCACAAACTGGTTTTTCTGATCCTCCATCGACTTGACGAGGGTATCGATCGCTTCCTTGCCGAAATCCTTCTCCCCGCCTCTGGCAAGGCTGTAGGCTTCATCAACAAACAGGACGCCGCCCAACGCCTTCTTGACCAATTCCCGCGTTTTCTGCGCCGTATGGCCAATATACTCGCCTACAAGATCAGCCCGCTCCACTTCAATCAGATGTCCCTTCGTCAGCACACCCATCTTCTGAAATAGTTTGGCGACGATTCGGGCAATCGTTGTCTTGCCGGTCCCAGGGTTGCCTTTGAATATCATATGATAAACATGGGAGCCGCCTGAGAGGCCAGCTTCCGCCCGCATCTTGGAAACATGAAGCAGTGCGTAGATCTCATAGACAAGCGATTTGACATTATCCATTCCGATCATAGGATCAAGGTCTTTCTGAATTTCCAAATAAGGATCATTCACAGCATGGCTCTTCGCATTTGGAAGGACGGACTCGACGCTGCTCTCTGCCTGCATCGGCACTGCAGCCTGCGCATCGTAATTGCGCAAAATGACATTAATTTGCCGTGATGGTCTGGCATTGCTCGATTTACCGGCACTCACTGCATTTCCGTTCATGCGGACCTCTCCATCCTTCGCAATCGTCAGCATCTCGTCGCCTGCCTGCCAAGCAAACGAGCAACAAGGTGCCGCATTACCAAGTGTATTCTAGCGAAGTCCGGCATATTAACAGATTCGGTCAGGGAGTCTTCTGCACAGTATGCCAATCCAGTAAACCGAGCGTAATCAACAGCTCCTGCAGCTTCCACTTCGTATAAGCCATCACTTCACGCGACTGATTCCAGGCAGCCGACATCACCCGCGACTTGGCTCCTGAGGCAACTGGAGCATCAAACTTCAAGTGCCTGGCCATCTCCAGTGCTCGGACTGCATGAAATTCATGCGAGATAATAATCGCCTGTTTAAGCCCATGCTCCTGCATAATGCGTCCGCTGAACAGCAAATTTTCATAGGTGCTTGTCGCATTGTTTTCCAGCAAGAGCCGCTCTGGCGGCACACCGTGCTTGGCCAGATAATGGCTCATGCCTTCGGCCTCTGTATATCTGGCCCCTGCGTAATCGAGCCCGCCGGAAACGATAATAAACTTGAATTTCCCCTGCTCGTAAAGATGAAGCGCATGATCAAGCCGTTCCTGAAGACCTGGACTTGGATAGTCATTCCACAAGGAGGCCCCCAGGACAATACCAACATCGGCTATCTGCAGACTGCGCGGCTCTTTAAACGAATTCACTGTCCACAGGGCGTATCCGCACCACAGCGCAACGATGGCAAACAGCCAGAGCGCTGCCATGAACAGCTGGCGAATGACGGAATTGCGGCGTTTCTTGCGCGGCTTGCGCCGCGGCGCTTTACGTACATTTGTTGCGGTCACGATCCCTGATTACCTCCCGGACGAACGGCGAGAGATTTGCGGTGCTTCAGACTGAGTGTGAAGTAGCGAAAGCGGCCGCTGCGGATAGAAGAGAGCACTCGCTCCGCTGTCTTCCTCGCCATTGCAGCATCCTTCTGTGAGACTTCGCCTTGCTCAATTGCTTCTTCGAGCTCATCCTCATCCAGCAGAAATACTTCGCCTGTCGGCAATACGACGACATCCAGATAGAGATCGTCAAACCAAGGAACCTGCTGATCTGTCAGCCCTTGCGTTTTGCATATGTCGATATACCATTGTACCACTTTGCCCTTGTCGTCAAACATCGTCGTCACGACGAACTGCTCTCCCTTGGGAAAATGCTGCATCCACAAGTACCCGCGATCAGCAAGGCACAAGCGTTTACCGTTATAGTCTTTCCATAGCGGGTCCCGCAATTCATAAATGTGGTAAAATGTTACCAGCCCTTTGAACTCTTCATTGTCAATTGTGAGGCAAGAATAACTTTTTCGGAGAATGCGGCGCCAATTTGCACGATCGGAAAATTTTCTTTTCATACGGAACGTACCTTTCCGTCGGGATTTCCAATTCATCCCTTCTATTTTCAACATCCATGGAAAAAGCTTACCACAATCTAACGTCCATCTCCAGCGGCCCGCCAAAATAAACCTATTGCCGCATCCGCTGACAACGAAAACAGGAGCTGCGCG
Source organism: Paenibacillaceae bacterium (assembly GCA_004134985.1). GTDB lineage: Bacteria > Bacillota > Bacilli > Paenibacillales > Paenibacillaceae > Paenibacillus_D. The sequence goes on from REGQ01000011.1 coordinate 86,267, forward strand.
CAGCTCCTGCTTTTCCATTTATCCGATTGTGCTAAGCAATCTTACTCTGAATTTTGAGCGTTGACACTGCCACCCATTAAAGGCTTGCCTTTCTGTTCGTCCCCTCTGCCGGCATTTCCAGGATGGTCGGTATTGGAGCGCGGCTCGCCCGGCATCTGCTGGTGATTCGGAGCATTGTCGCTGTTGCCCCCGTTCTCTCCCGTTTCACCCTCCCCTTGCGAAGGTGAATTATTAACAGGCAAATTGTCTATCCCGTTGTTGTCTGGCGTATTCGGATTATTGCCCGACCCTTCATCCGTGCCAGGATTTTCACCTGTTCCCGGATTGTTATCAGGAATGTCGGGATTGCCTTCCCCTTGCTCGGGATCAGGATTGTCGGGAGGCGGGGTAACGCCGTCGCCTGGATCCGTGCCTTCATCAGGCACACCAGGAATATCCGGTTCCAATACATCGACCGTCACTTCAACGGTTGCAATGCCGGATGGATCGCCCTCCAGATTATTGACGCTGTCATACGCCGTTACATAATACTGATACGTTGTTCCCTCCGCAACAGTAAGATCTTCCGAGGCGATCGCATCTACCATATCGCTAATCCGGACGAAGTTGTCCTGGCCTGCTGCTTTGCGATAAACCCGGTAGACCACATTTGTTCCTTCGATGGCATTCCAGGACATCTGCACATCACCGCGCTCAGGAATATAGGATGCGGTAAAGCCGCTTACCGTGGCCGGCCGCTGGATTTCAACAACTGGCGGCTCCGGCTCCTTCGTAGTCGATTTATGAAACTCGCTGCGCGGCACATCTTTGATTGCCGCGGACATCACTTTGGCGAACAGCGACGCCGCTTGCCCGCTGCTCTGATTGAGCAGGTTTTCCGCATTCGTATTGTCATAGCCCATCCATACAGACGCGGTCCATTCCGGCGTATAGCCGACAAACCATACGTCACGGTTGGCGCTCGAATTCAGACCAGGGATGCCGTGTTGCGTGGTGCCTGTCTTGCCGGCCAACGGACGGTCAAACTTCGCTCTCGTTCCTGTACCGCCCTGTTCAACAACCCCCTGCATAATTTCTGTCATATAGCGCGCCGTATCAACCTTGATCAGCTGTTTTGTCTTCGGCGCCTTATATTCATACTCCGGAGGCTTGCCGTTGGCTTCAACTTTAAGAATCGTATGCGCATCAACGCTTTGCCCATCGTTGGCAAACACACTGTAGGCGGTCGCCATCTGCATGGGCGTCACGCCCTCATACAATCCACCGAGCGCAATGGCCAGATTGCGGTCCTCAGAGGTCAGTTCAAAACCAAGCGTTTTGGCAAACTCAAGTCCTTTATCAACCCCTACCTTGTCAAGCAGCCAAACCGCAGGCAAGTTCCGCGATTCCTTGATCGCTTGCCTCATTGATACCGGGCCGATATATTTGTTCCGGTTGGAGTCGCGCGGACAGTAATCGTTGAAGCATTGCTTGTCATCGCGCAGAATCGAGGACGGGAACCATTCGCCCGTTTCCAGCGCAGGCCCATAAGAGGTAATCGGCTTGAATGCCGATCCCGGAGAGCGTGTCTTCACTACCCGGTTCCAACCCTTCTTCTCATAATCCCGGCCGCCGACCATCGCCTGAACCTCGCCAGTGCGGTGATCCATAATAATCATCGCGCCCTGCACTTTCTGATCGGTCTTGCTCTCCTCGAAGTTTTCCGCGTTATTAAATTCCGTTTCCATCACATCCTGCGCCGCAGGATTCAATGTCGTATAAATGTGGAAGCCGCCCAGGCGGAGCTCTTCCTCCGTCATTTCCGTTACACGCATCGCTTCCTCAATCGCATAATCGACAAATGCCATATATTTCGTATTGGTCGGAATCTTCGCTTTGTCCGGGTCATACTCCTTCGCTTTGGCCACTTCCATCTGCTCCGCTGTAATCAATTCCTGCTCATACATAAGCTGCAGCACGACGGCTCGGCGTTCCTTCGAACGCTCGGGATTGCTAAGCGGATTGAAAATGTTCGGCCCTTTCGGAATGCCGGCAAGCGTCGCAATTTCCCAAATTTCCAGATCTTTCAGGTTATCCTTGCCAAAATACAGCTCTGCAGCTGCTTTGACGCCATGCGCCCGTTTCCCGAAGAAAATACGGTTCAGATACATTTCCAAAATCTGATCCTTGGTCAAATTATTCTCCAGCGCCACGGAAATGGAAGCTTCCGTCGCTTTGCGGAGCAATGTTTTGTCATGGTTCAAGAACATGTTTTTGGCGAGCTGCTGTGTGATCGTACTGGCCCCTTCCACCGCTTTGCGTGCGATGATGTCCTTCACTAACGCCCGGCCAATCGCCATGAAATCCAGTCCGGAATGTTCCCGGAAGCGCTTGTCCTCTACAGCGACGAAGGCGTCGCGCACCAGTTCCGGAATTTCCGCGAAATCAACCAGCTCACGATTTTCACTGTCATAGAGCTTGCTGATTTCATTTTTGTTGATATCATAAATAATCGATGATTCAGCCATGATCATCTTGCCTTTATTCTCCGACAGTATTCTTTCCCCGTTCAAGATGATCAACATGTAGCCGATGATGCCGCAAACAACGCCAAAGGCAACAGTGAAGAACAACCAGATCATTAATCTGCGGGCAGAAAACTTCCGTTTTGCCTTCTTCTTTGGTTTCGGCTTTGGTTTGGCCGTCTGATTGGCGGTTGGTGTTGTTGGTCGATATGGTCGCCTCTCATTCATGGTGACTCCCCTCCTGCTCCTTCAATACTTGTCTCTGTATGGTAGACTGGCAAAGTTAACGAAAAGAAAGAACAACCCTTGGCTGATTTCTCCTGCACCCGTTGTCGATCAAACGGTCGCGGAAGTCAGGCACAAAATGGGTTGCTCGGCATTCCGTTATTCTATTAACGCTTTTCAAATTGAAAAAGTTTCAAAAAATCTGAACAACTCAGTTATCCTGGTTCTGGTCTTGCACAAGCGAAACATTGCGCTGTGGGGTAAAAGTCGAAATGGCATGCTTGTATACCATCTGTTGACGGCCGTCGCTATCAATAATGATTGTGAAGTTATCAAATGCTTTGATTACGCCGCGAATTTGAAAGCCGTTTGTCAAGTAGACGGTGACAGGCACACTATCTTTACGCAGCTGGTTCAAAAATGTATCTTGGATATTGATGGATTTATTCATTGGCCGTTACCCCCGTTTTTTAAAAAATAAATTAGTTAGAAGTATATTCAAGATCTACTTGAAACTTTCCTGCTATTATACCATGGATTGCCGCCAGGTTTTCATGAAAATTTTCTGTTTTTTCGAGATCAACCCATTGGATCTCTTTCATATGGCGAAACCAGGAGAGCTGGCGCTTGGCAAAATGCCGGGTATCCCGCTTAAGCCGGTAGATCGCCTCTTCGAGAGAACATTCACCCTCCAGATAGGAAACAATCTCCTTGTAGCCGAGTCCCTGCATCGCCGTGCTTGATCTTGGAATGCCGCTGCCGAGCAGCCGCTGCACTTCCGTAACCAGCCCTTGGCTCATCATGGCATCAATGCGCTGCTCCAAGCGTTCGTACAGCGCTTGACGATCCATCGTCAGCCCTACAAGACAAAGCTCATAAGGCGATGTGCGGGTTTGACGCGCAAGTTGGGATGACAGTGTTGTTCCTGTCAGGTGAAAAATCTCAAGCGCCCGTATGATGCGGCGCAGATCATTGGGATGCAGGCGCTGCGCCGAATCCGGGTCTACGTCCCGCAGCAAGGCATGAACCGCCTCATTGCCTTCTGTATCAGCAAGCTGCTGCAGCCGATCACGGTAATCGTTGTCTGCGCCGATATCAGAAAACTGGTAATCATAGCAGACGGACTCAATATAAAGTCCGGTACCTCCAACGATAAACGGCAGCTTCCCCCGCCCTGCGATCTCATCAATAAGACCCCTCACCCGCTCCTGAAACTCGGAGACCGAGAACGGATGGGAGGGTTCGCATAGATCGATCAGATGATGCGGTATCCCTTCTCGCTCATCAGGCGCGAGCTTCGCTGTGCCGATATCCATGCCCTTGTACACCTGCATGGAATCGCCGGAGATGATCTCGGCATTCCATGCCTTTGCAATGCCCAGGCTGTAGGCGGTTTTGCCTACCGCTGTGGGACCGAGAAGAACCAGCAATTTTTGTTTCTCGCTTCGCTCTGCGCTGCTCAAGGCGTTATCACTCCATAAACTATTTTCGATGTGTTAGTTGCACGGCGTTCGAAGCCAAGACGCTCGAACTCACCGCTTTTCCGGTGTTCTTTCAGAACAACGCTTTTGCTCGCTACACGGACCGCTTCCCTCACTGCTTGCTCGCGAAGCTCGCCGCTGTTGGCTGAAGCACGCAAAGGCTGCAGAGAGCTGGAAGTGTGAATCGGGCTGCGGAACATCGGATCAAAGTAAACAATGTCACAGCTTTTGTCCGGCATTGCCGCGAGCGCTGCCAGATGATCCTCACAGCGTGCCTCAATTCTGCGCAATGCGTCGTTGACATCGGAAAGGCCAGTATCATAGCGCTGCAGCCCTTCACGGACGATCAGACTGATCAGCGGCTGGCTTTCAAGCGCAATGACATTGCCCGCCGAGCCGGCGGCGTAGGAAAACACAATCGCATCGGAACCAAGTCCGGCCGTGCAGTCCACGATTGTATCCCCAGGCTTGCAGCCTGAAACCTCCAGCATCGTATCGCGCTCTCCGTTGCGCAACCGCTTGACACGCACGAAGGCCATACTGGGATGAAAGGAAAAATGAGGTTCCTGATGGTCATAGTACCGCAAATCACGCTCAGATACAACTAACAGCCGTCCCTCGCTGTATTTGGCGGCCATTCTTGTAAGTGAATCCGAGCGGCGAAGTACATAGTAGAACCCGAGTTCCCGGGCATATTGACGTGCCCGCGCCTCAGTTTCAGGCGCAGGTTGAATCGAAGTCGTTACAATCAAGACATCACCCGCTTGAACATTTTTTCCAGTTGATAGGTCGACACATGCACCACAATCGGGCGACCGTGCGGGCAAGTGTACGGCTGGGAGCAGTTCGACAACCGGCGCAGCAGCATCTCGCCTTCTTCGCGGGAGAGTCGCATATTCGCCTTGATCGATGCTTTACAGGAACACATAATCGCTGATTTCTCGCGCAGCTTCGCAATATCAACACTTTTCTTCTCACTGAGGATCCACTCGGCAATTTCCTCAATAATTGCCTGCTCATCGCCTTGGGGCAGCCATTGCGGATGGCTGCGCACCAGGAACGCCTTAGGACCGAATGGCTCCAGCTCCACTCCCGCCTGCTCAAACAACGCGATCCGTTCCCGGATCAGCATCGCTTCGGTTGAAGTAAATTCGAGCGTAAAGGGCACGATCAGCGGCTGCATCGCATCCTGCGGTCGACCGAATTTGTCGTAGTAATATTCATAATGAATCCGTTCATGCGCGGCATGCTGGTCAATCAAATACATACCTTCCTCATTCTGGGCGATCAGGTAAGTGCCGTGCAGCTGCCCGATCCACGACAACTCCGGAAACGAAGAGGAATCGGCGTTTGCCGTGACACCGGCCGTGGCCGGCTGTGTTGTGCCGGCTGCTTGCTGCATCGCCACAGTACTTTCGGCGGGCTGTGTTGTGCTGGCAACCTGCTGCATCGCCACAGTACTCCCGTCGGGGTACGCCGGGCTCGCTATCTGCTGCTTTGTACCCATGTCTTGCTGCCGAGCTGCATCGACGGCTTTCTGCGCCATCTCCGCATCTTGCGGCATAGAATCTGGGGCCCGCTGCGCTGTGCGGGCGATTTGCCGGCTTGTGGCCGCATCTTGCTGCATTGCATCCGCATCATGCTGTATTGCATCCGCAACTTGCGAGCTTGTACCCGCATCTTGCTGTCCTGCATCAGGTAGCTGCTGTCCCGCAGCATCGCGAATCTCGCCAGTACTGTCAGCTGCACGTGGAGACAATTGCGCTTCGCCGGACATTGAAACTCGCTCCGTCTCAGGACCCGATTGCCACAGGGCAGCTGATGCTTCGCGCACAGCGCCCTCCTGCTCGAATCGTCCGGCGGGCTTGTACAGCCTTTCAGCAGCATCCCGCGGGATCGCATTTGGCTGCGGTTTGTATTCCTCCGAACGGGCAAATCCACTCTGCCCTTCCATTCGGGTTGTCCTCCCCTGCGAGCCTGGGTTCACCGCTTGAGCCTGACTGGCTGGCTGTTGTCCCGGATTCGACTGTTGGGTGTAAGACTGCCCTCGCGATTGATAGGATTTACTTTGCCCATTCTCGCCGACTTTGGAAAATGGGTCTGAAGCCCCGATCCCCGCATCTGGATTTTGAAAAAAGGAAATGCGTCCCTGAACATATTCAGGCTTCGCGCGCGGTCCGCTTGAAGCAGGACCAGGAATATGGACATGGGTTGCGAGGGTCTCCCGCACCATCTTTTCGACAAAAGCTTTTAGCTCTACTTCTTTGCTGAAGCGCACCTCCATCTTGGATGGGTGAACGTTGACATCGACCAGCGCCGGGTGCATGCCGATTTCGAGTACAACAAGCGGAAACCGGTTAATGGGCAGCAGCGTATGATAAGCTTGCAAAATCGCTTGATTCAGCGCAAAGCTGCGAATGTAGCGGCCGTTCACAATCGTCGTCATCCCGTTGCGGTTGGCACGCGTCAACTCAGGTTTGGACAAATAGCCGTTCAATACATAATCGGGGTGATCCCCTTCGATTTTCAACATCGCCTTTGCCGTGTTGGTCCCATAGACCGCTGCGATGACCTGCAGCCGCTCCCCATTGCCCAGCGTGCGCAGCAGCACATTGCCGTTATGCTTCAAGGTGAACGCAATGCCGGGATGAGCCATCGCAAGACGGTAAACATAATCGGAGATATGTCCAAGCTCCGTTTGGATCGACTTCATATATTTCAAGCGGGCTGGCGTATTATAAAATAAATCGCGGATGATCATATCCGTTCCCTGGGAAGCTGTAGCAGCTTCCACCGAACGAACCTTTCCACCTTCGATCTCGATGCGACTGCCCAGGCCGCTTCGTTCTGTGGAGGTCAGACATTCTACGCGCGCCACCGCCGCGATACTCGGCAGTGCCTCCCCTCGAAAACCCAAGCTTGCGATGCGGAACAAATCCTTGCTGTCGAGCAGCTTGCTTGTCGCATGCCGCTGGAACGCCTTCTCCAAATCATCCGCTTCAATACCAGCGCCATTGTCGGTCACCCGAATTAAATTGAGTCCGCCCTCTTCAATGGTAATGTCAATCGTTTCGCTGCCGGCATCAATTGCATTCTCGACAAGCTCCTTCACGACAGAAGAAGGCCGCTCAACAACTTCGCCGGCAGCGATCTGGTTCGAAAGCTGTTCATCCAACACATGAATTCTGGCCATCTGTCATTCGCCTCCTTAATCCGTCATTTTTTGTTTCATATCATTTAACCACTGCATCGCCTGCAGCGGGGTCATATTAAAAAGATCAAGCTTTTTCAACTGATCAGCAAGCTGCTCGGCGCGTGCCGTTTTCTTGGATTTCACAGGTTCAGGTTGAACCAGCGAGCCAAAGATCGACAGCTGGACGATTTCCTCACTCGCGTCTGCAGCAGTAACGGCAGCCCCCGTCTCGCCACCATCGGCATCCACGGAATTATCGCGAACTGCCCCCGAAGCAGAGCTGGCCGCTGCCGTTTCACGCAGCGTCAGATCCTGCTGCGCTTGCGGCGAAGAGTAGTCTGATCCAGCAACTCCTGATCCTCCTGATCCAGATCCGGAACGAGTCGGCAAGATGGGAATCGCTTCTTGCAGGCCATCTGTTGTTCCGGCTTCTTGCAGCAAGTCATAGGCACGGGCAATAATGGTTGACGGCAAACCGGCCAGTCGCGCACAGTAAATGCCGTAGCTTGTGCTTGCTGCGCCAGAGACGAGCTTGCGCAGGAACGTAACTTTATCTCCGCTCTCCTGCACTGCCATACGAGCATTTCGCAAGCCGGCAAGCGTCTCCTCCAAATGGGCGAGTTCATGAAAGTGTGTGGACACCAACGCTTTGCATTTGATCGTGTCATGAACAAATTCAATAACTGCCTGGGCGATTGCCATGCCTTCACCGGTTGAAGTGCCGCGCCCAAGCTCGTCAATAATGACCAAGCTGCGTGGCGTCGCCTTTTCAGTCATAATCTGGATGTCCTTCATCTCTACCATAAATGTGCTCTGTCCGCCGATCAAATCGTCGGCCGCGCCAATCCGTGTAAAAATGCGGTCGATGACCGGGATAACCGCTGACTTTGCCGGGACAAAACACCCGATCTGTGCAAGTACGCAAATAAGGGCAACCTGACGCATATAGGTACTTTTCCCTGCCATGTTCGGCCCGGTAATGAGCAGTACCGGACCCTCCTGGACAGTAAGATGCGTATCATTCGCGATAAAAGAAGCGTCTCCCATCACCGCTTCAACGACGGGATGCCGACCATCCTCTATCAGTAGATCGCCTGATTCGGCAATGACGGGGCGGCTGAACCGCTGCTCTGCGCTAACAGCTGCCAGCGATTGATACACATCGATTGCAGCCAGCACTTCAGCCAGCTTTTGGAGACGGGGCAAATGCGCGGACAAATGCTCACGCAGCTCCAAAAACCGCTGATACTCCAGATCGACCATCTTGTCTTCCGCTTCTAGAATAAGACGTTCCTTCTCCTTCAGCTCCGGCGTAACATAGCGCTCAGCATTAGCCAATGTCTGCTTGCGTTCATAGCGGTCCTGAGGAAGCTGGGCAATGTTCGCTTTCGTTACCTCAAGATAGTAGCCAAACACCTTGTTGTAGCCGATCTTCAGCGATCTGATTCCCGTCGCCTCGCGCTCCGATTGCTCCAGCTCGGCGAGCCACTTCTTGCCGTTGGCGCTTGCCTCGCGCAGCCGGTCAAGATAGTCGTCATAACCGGAGCGGATGAGGCCGCCTTCCCGAATTGTGAGCGGCGGATCTTCAATCAGTACCGTTTCGATCAGATCAGCCAAATCGGCACAATCATCAAGTTCATCCACCAGCCTGTTTAATGTGCCGGAAGGAGAATTCGTGCAATAGGCTTTAAGTGGCGGAACATGCCGCAGTGAGGAACGCAGCGCGTTTAGATCACGGCCGTTGGCGCTGCCGAAAGCCACTCTGCCGACCAGCCGTTCCAGATCATAAATCCCTTTCAGTTCGGCGCGCAGATCATCCCGCAAAATCAAATCATGATACAGTTTCTCCACTGCTTCGAGCCGCTCTTCAATCGCGCTCTGGCTGAGCAGCGGCTTGTCGATCCAGCGTCTGAGCAGGCGGGCACCCATCGACGTCTGCGTCTTGTCCAGCAACCACAGCAGTGAGCCTTTCTTGCTGCGCTCCTGAACCGTCTCCGTCAATTCCAAATTGCGGCGCGTGAACTGATCCAGCACCATGTATTGCTTCGCTTCATAGGAGCGAATTTGCCGGATATGACCAAGCGATCTCTTCTGGGTATCCGTCAAATAACCGGTAAGCAGGCTGACCGCTCGTTTGCGGATTGGCGATAGAACCGCGAGCGCCGCTGCGCCGAATTGCGCCTCAAGCTTGTCCTCTTCAAGCGGCCCGCGCTCCGTAATCAGCACCTGACTGCCCCAGGCTGCATATCCATCCTGCAAAATACGCAGCGGAGCCTGATCGCCAACAATTTCCGCAGGCCGGTAAACATTGATTTCATCGTTAAGCATTTCAGCATTAGCTGTAAGCGACGTCACATAAAGCTCGCCTGTCGACAGATCACAGACAGCCAATCCATAATCTGCACCGCTGTCTGCGACGGCAGAGATAAAGTTATTCGCCCCGCCTTCCAGACTTTTGCTTTCCATGACCGTTCCAGGCGTAACGACGCGCACAATTTCACGGCGCACGACGCCTTTGGCTGCAGACGGTTCTTCTACCTGCTCGCAAATAGCCACTTTATATCCTTTTTCAATTAAACGCGCTATGTACCCTTCGGCCGAATGGTATGGAACACCGCACATCGGGATGCGCTCTTCCGTTCCGCCGCCGCGGCCGGTCAGTGTAATTTCAAGCTCCTTGGCTGCTAAAATTGCATCATCAAAAAACATTTCATAGAAGTCGCCCAGACGGAAAAACAAAAACGCATCCGCCGCTTCTTTCTTGATCTCCAAATATTGAAGAATCATCGGGGTATAAGTTGACATGAAGCCCCTCCTGTACACTTTTGCTGCATTCGAACAATAATTATACCAGAAAATCAGCCGTTCGGGGAACTTCCCCACCCACAGCTGGACAGCAAATCGTCAATGCTCCAATAAAGTAGCTGAATGTGGGAAACGAATCAAAGTTTTAGAGAGCCAGAAATGAATCTACACTCCAGATATAGCAGGGGCAGCAAAGCGATTGATGGCCAACGGACAGCCAACGGGGTGACGATGGAATGACTAGTGGGATGACTGGTGGGTGACCAATCAATCGGCTAACGATGAGTTAACCGATAAGCTGACCGATGAACTGATCGATTGACAGACCAACTGGCTGACCGATGGGTAAGCTTCTGGGCTAATTGATGAATTAACCGACAGGATGAGTGATGGGATGCGTGATGGGATGACTGATGTAGTGACTGATGGAGTCACTGATGGAGTCACTGATGGAGTCACTGATGGAGTGACTGATGGGCTAACTCCTCAAGGGTAACTTCTTATGGGGGACAGATGGGGTGACTGATGGGGTGACTGATGGGGCGACCGATGAGATGAGCGATGAGAGAGCGATGAGGTGAGCGATGGCTCCTGACGTGGAGGTGCTTACCATGCAAATTTGCTGTATACCCTATTTCCGCCAAGCAATTGTGGAGGCCAAATACCCCAGAGTGTAAGCGTAATCCCTCATTGGACAAGTAGACCTTGCACTAGGTAATTGCCTGAATTAAGGTATACAAGAAAAAAAGACTTGTTCCCCCTGCTTGGACAGTCTCACATCAGCAGCAAAACAATAATAACAATGACCAGAATAACGAATGACGATCTGTAATTTTTCTTATCTATTAACGAATCAGCCCACTGTCATCGTTCCTACCCACTATCCTAAATCCATCATTGAAATCAGAACATATGTTTGGTATAATAGATATATATTATTGTTATGGAAGGAAGGTACGTTCTGATGCTCCCTGATCTGCCCTGCTGCGTGAAAACCTTTGATGAAGTATTCCCTACCGAAGTGTCCTGCGAGGCGTTTTGGGACGCTGAACGCTGGCAGATCGGCTACTATTGCCCCCGCTGCTATAGCGCCAAAGGCTGGTGGCTGCCCGAGCGTGGAATGATGCAGTGCGCGCGGCAGAAGTGCCGGTACCAGGTCTCATCCACCGCCGGAACGATTCTTCACAAAACCAAGCTTCCCCTGCGCACTTGGCTGCGTGCGATGGTGCATTTTGCCGAAAAGCCCTTGCTTACGGTCAGAGAGCTTGCCCCCATTTTGAAGGTCTCTGTCAAGACAGCAGGGTTGGTGCTGCGCAAGATTCGTATGGCGTGGCAGTACTACAAAGATGAATTCGGTTGTGAGCCTTCATGTGGAGAGAGACGCACGGGGCTACCGGAGCGGCGGGAGCAAGAACAGAACCAGCAGGAGCAGCAGAATCATTACAACCATGAGCAACAGGAACAAAGCCTGCTTTTGGTGCGGGAAGGACTGATACAACAGGAGCAAAGCGTGCTTTTGGAGCAGGAAGAACTGAAGCAACAGGAACAAAGCCTGCTTTTGGAGCGGGAAGGACTGATACATCAGGAACAAAGCCTGTTTTTGGAGCCGGAAGGACTGATACATCAGGAACAAAGCCTGCTTTTGGAGCAAAAAGGGCCGACGCATCAGGATGAGCCCGGCTTTAATGCCGGGCTGTTTCTTGAGCAAGCAAAGCAATATGTTCAGCGGCGGAAACAAGCCGTGTCAGCACGCTTTTTTGCCTGTGCATTCACCTGCACAGCTGCTCCTTCAATGCAGCGGATTTGGGAGGAGCTGGCTAACAGGGGGCTATGATGATTTACAATGTGGGCTGTGATGGAGTTTACAATGGTAGATAGAGGAGTTAAGCAGCACGCTGAATAGGACTCTTCTCCTCTGTTATCTGTGAACCGGAATACGCCATTTGTGGCGGATGTCCGTCCGTGCGTCCCATGACTCGGCGCGGCGCGCTGCTCTAATGAATGGTTCAATCCAGCGTTCCAATTCCCGATAACTGTCCGTTTCGGAGATTCGTTGCCAAAATGGCTCCATAGCACGCGCAAGCATTTGCTTATCGCCTGCATAGAAGGCGTGCACGGCTTGCTCCGACTCTGCAGGCAGCCCCTCCTCAGCTTCGCTGAGCGCCCACACCTCACGCGCGGCCAACAGCGTGAGTGCGAACGCACCTTGCGCAGCAAGCGGGGAAACGAGCCAGCTCGGAGGCGTGCGGTATTCGAATCCGCCATGCGGCTGAAGCCGGTAGTCGCCCAGCCAGCCAAAGCGCGGCCGTCTGGCAAGACTTGCCGCGTCTTCCACCAGCGCCAATGGGAACGCGACACAGCTGTCAAGCGTTCGCAGCAGACGGCGCGACAACCAGGCGCCGCTGAGATGGATATGGCCGCCTAGCGCAAGCCCTTGCACTGGCATGCCTCCTGCAAGCCAGCGCAAGCCTGGCTCGCTAATCCGCGCATGCGCCTGCCGCAGCAAGTGCTGCACATTGGCGGCGAGTGCGGCAGGGTCGGCCGCAGGGTCCGGGCGCAGCTCCGCCACAGGGTAACGCAGGTGCCGCCCTACGGGCACGGCATCGCAGCCAACGGCGCTGTGCCGCCCGAGATAACGCGCAGCTGAGGCGATTTTTCCGTCCTTGCGCAGCAGGACGAATTCCGGATCCGCTCCGATCAGGAGCGGACCCGGACCCTCGGCCGAGCGCTGCGCGCCTCGGGCAAAATCGGCTGCGAAACGCGCAGCCGCAGCCGCCCACTCGCCGCCGTTCAAGACGTCCGGCGACGGTATTGACACGGCATGGACAGCGGTTCGTCCGCCGCTGTCCAGCGCAATCTCGACCTCGCCGATATCGAGGTCGAGTACATAAAGCGCGCGCACGGCTGTGCGTGCCGCGCGGCGATAGAGCGGATCCGATGCAGCCAAGTTTGCTGCGGATCCGCTGTTTGGTGTGGCACGGCGCGGGAAGACTCCCTGTGCCTCTGCTGCAGTTGCAGTTCTGTGGCTGGCCCAACTCCGAATACCAGCAGACTGACTCGATTGCAAATGCGGGGTGAGCCGGGAAAGTTGGGTAGGTTGGGTCGATTGAGTAGGTTGGATAGGTCGGGTAAGTTGAGTCGATTGAGTGAGTTGAGTCGATTGAGTATGTTGGGCTGGTCGAGTGAGTTGAGTCGATTGAGTATGTTGGGCTGGTCGAGTGAGTTGAGTCGATTGAGTAAGTTGAGTAGGTCGAGTGAGTTGAGTCGATTTAGTATGTTGGGTAGGTCGAGACGATTGAATCGGCCGAGTAGGCTGGATTCGCTCCACTGCGAGCACCTTAAGGTGGAATACCGGTACGCGGAACAGACGAATGGAAGCGGCTGCCCCTTCTTCTTCATCTAACGGATGACCGTCGCGCTTGACTTGTTTAATGTCCACATCGCATGTTGATGGCGTGCGAAGAATTAGTTCTGGTGTCGTTGAAAGTCCGGCTTCGTTTAGTTTGCAGCGCATTTGGGATGCCTTCATGGAACTGATAGCGGATATCCCCTTATTCAACAGCCACAGCCGTTTGTTGGACAGCAGGCTATGTGGTGGGGCCTGCGTCTTCCCTTCGGGGGAAGGCGCGTAAGGTTGGGCGGCGGCGTAGCGATCGGTCAACTCCCGCGGCTCGGTAATTAGAACTGCATCGCCGTCATCAGGCTGATCCACTTGCAGCGTTAAGGCGGCCTCGCTCAGCGTTCCTTCTACAGCAGCTATGCGGATGAACTTGCCGCGTTCTATTTTCCATACGTTGTTGGCCACCTTCTTAGCCTCCTTGTTGCGGCCAGTCATCCGCTCTGTAAAATTTTCCATAAAAAAGAGGGCTCCCGCCCTCGACCGCCAAAGCGGTACTGCATACACTACAACAACCCATCAGTTACCGCTGAATCAGGGCTGTCGCAGGCTTGGATTCGGATCACAGCTCTTCATCCAGCAGATCCGGGTCCAAATCTTCATACTCGCCTTCCTCACTTAGCCCGTACTCAAAATCTTTGCCGTCAAGATCGTCGCAGCCGTTCTGGCAAACGGCTACACAGACTTTTGTTTCGGCAATCATCTCTACCGTAAACTCCCGCTCAACCCGAATCACAACGGACGATCCGTTAGAGGAAATGTTCGCCTCAATACAGTTCGGCTCCTGTGTTGCTTCGGCTGATACGTCTTCGGTCGAGGCACGGTGCTTGCGGTCCAGATAGGAAAGCGGAACCTGCTCAACATAAGACAATGTTTCCTTGGCTACATCGGTTTGCGAATTTTTGTCGTAAGAATACCAGATGTTCACATCGTAAGTACCGAGCACCTCAACGCCTTCTCCCGACCGTACCGCTTCATATTGATGATTAATTACCCAAGCGCCCAATATGCTCGTCGGATGATGAGGCGGCGTGACGGTATGTGTGACTGTAGCAAACTTGCGACCCTTGCCGCAGACAGCTTTTGTTATTATTTCTCTGCACTGTAGCTGTTTATCTGCAATTGCCATAGAATTAACCTCCTCCATACAATCATTCAATTAAAGTGTATGCAGGACATAGGCAAATGTTGATAAAACGAGTGCATATGGATGTCTATAATTTTATTAGGCTTGTTCCACTTTCGCTCCCTTCTTTCTGAAATTCGGGAGATAAAGGTCACAAAATGCCGGGATTTTTGGCTACGCCGAACTATTCCGCTTTTTGTTTCTTCCGGCGTTTGGCAATTCGCAGAAACCTCTCCAGCTCATGCAGCAACTCCAGCAGCGCCGCTCTTACTTCAAACTCGCCCCGGCTCGCCGGCAGCGGCATCTCCCGGTAACGTTCTTCTAATAAGGTAAGTTCCCGCTCCGCAATGCCAAGATAAACATCTGACGTCACTTCCTCCGCCAATTGTTCGAACACTTCAGCGAGCAGTTCGCCTTGCGGCACTTTTTCATACACAAAAGCAATCAGGACAAGCATCTGCTGAATCGAATCTAATTGTTGGCGGCGCATTTCAAAATAGGTGCGCCAGTAGCGTTCATATCCCCATGGCCGATTTTCACGATCGATATCGGACCGCAACAGCCCAAGCTCGATATCTTTATCCGCTTGCAGCAGCTGCTCCCCGTTCCAGACATGCGCCGGATCGCGCAGTGTATGCGCCATCTCGGTAAAAATCACGCTAAACTGCCGTGCTGTGCTTTTCTGCAGGGCGCTCAGCCTGCCTTCTTCTTTTGGCATGTACAAAAAATTGACAACAATGGCCCAGCCAAGCCCGGTAATGAGCAGCATGATCTCATTGCCTAACAGCTCCAGCGTCACTTCCTTTCGCTCAAACACATGAAAGACGAGCACTGAACTTGTGACAATGCCGTCTTTGAGCTGAATGCGGGATAGCACCGGGTAGGTAATAAGAACGAATAAGGAGAGCGTCCAAAGCTCAAAGCCGAACAGTACAAAAATGAGTGAAGCAAACAACAAGCCCAGCGCAGAAGCCATCATCCGAATGAACGCACTTTTGAGATTTTTCATTCGGGTGACTTCCACACCGAGAATTGCTATAAGTCCCGCGGACAATGACGGCTCAAGCCCGAGATAAATAGCAGTGTAGATGGCGGCCAGTCCGGCCGCTGCTGTTTTGATGACGCGCATTCCCATAATTACCCCACGAAAGGAACTTCACTGTGCATGATTCCTTTTTTCTGACCTCTATTGTTATTTTCTTCATCCTACCGCTCCTTCCAGCCTGCCGTCAACCGTTTCTCTACTACTGCGACAAGCTGATACATCAGGGAGGCTACGATTGCAATGACAACAAGGCTCGAGAGGACGAGTGTGAAGTTAAATACCTGGAAGCCATAAATAATCAAATAGCCAAGCCCTGACTTGGCAGCGAGAAATTCGCCGACAATGACGCCAACCCAGGCAAGGCCGACATTGACCTTCAAAGTAGAAATAATGACCGGAAAGGAGGCGGGGGCGATGACATGGCGAAACACTTGACTTCTGGAGCCGCCGAACAGCCGCACGACCTTGATGTAGTTATCATCGATTTCCCGAAAACGCGTGTAAATAACAAGCGTCGTAATGATCACAGTTACTGACAATGTCGTGGCGACAATCGAGATGAAGCCCGGCCCCAATGCAACGATAAAAATCGGCCCAAGCGCTACCTTCGGCATGCTGTTAAGCACGACGAGATAGGGATCGATCACACGCGATACAAAAGGGTACCACCAGAGCAGCGCCGCAAGGCCTGCGCCGAGCAGCGTTCCGAGTAAAAATCCGGTTATGGTCTCCAGCACGGTAATGCCGATATGGGGAGGCAGCGTGCCATCGAGTGTCGTTCTCCATAATTGATTGGCGATTTTCGACGGGTAGCTGAAGAGCAGCTCATCAATCCAGGCAAGCTGGCCTGCCAGCTCCCACCAGCCGACAAAGCCGATCAACAGCAGCAATTGCGCTGTTCTGACGGCAAGCGTGCGTCTGGCAGCTCGCTTGCGATGCGTTTGATAGAGCTCTGCTGTCCAACCCGGAATCATTGCGCTGGCCTGCTCAGCGTACTTTTCCTTGGAAACCTGTTCCTCAGAATTCGCACGATGTTCTTGCTCTTGATCACTGTTCGGTGTCGGGTGTTCGCTCATTCCGCCTCCCCCTCTCTGCTTCGCTCAGCCTCTTCTGCTGTCTGTTCGATTACCTCTGAATCCAAATGCTCCCACAGTGTATCGAACAACTGCTGATAGCGCGGATGCCTGCGCGCCGCTGTCGGCGCAAGAGCACGCAGCTCAGGAGGAACATCAAACACATAACGAATACGGCCCGGCCGTCTGCCCAGCAGAAAAATCCGGTCGCTCATCGCCGCCGCCTCGCCCAGATCATGTGTGACCAGAACGGCTGTTTTGCCTAAACGCTGCAGCGTTTCCTGGACAAGATCTTCAAGCTGCAGCTTGATATGCATATCAAGCGCCGAGAACGGTTCATCAAGCAGCAGCACTTCGGGTGCAGGGGCCAAAGTTCTAACGAGTGCGACCCGCTGACGCATGCCGCCGGACAATTCATGAGGATACCGGCTTGCCATGCCGCCAAGCCCCATTTCTTCCAGCAGCTGTGCCGCTCTGGATACAGCCGCTGGCGTTTTTTGGCCCATAATCTCCAACCCGGTTAACGCATTTTCCTGAATGGTGCGCCAAGGGAACAAGTAATCCTGCTGCAGCATATAGCCGATTTTAGCCGTTGGGCCTGCAAGTGGATTACCGTCCACTAGCACCTCGCCGCGGGAAGGAGGGAACAATCCAGCGAGCATGCTGAGAATCGTTGTTTTGCCACAGCCGCTCGGACCGATCAGACTGACAAACTCCCCCCTTTGAATGGCGGCGTTCAATCCCTCTACTGCGAGCGAAACGCCTTGATCATTGACATAAACATGAGAGACGTCCCTTAACTCCAACATTGGCTTTGACGGGTCTGGCGTTATGGAGTGTGCCGGTTGGATCAATTGTATCGCCTCCTTCCAACTTGACTGGCCGCCTGCTTAAGCAGGCTGTGAACCTGTAATTGACGGAGCCTGCCGACTGCATGGAACTTTCCTTCCTAAACACTTTGCTTCCCTTCCGATAACTAACGGGTGGCCTGCTCGGCGTAAGCATTGTCCACCAGTTCCTCATGGCCTACGCGCCGCTGCAACTCCCCAGCCGACTCCATCACATCCAGCAGATTGTTCCATTCTTTTTCGTCGATGATCGGATCTGAGGCATACGAGCCCTGATTTTTGTACCTCTCAATGACTTTGACGACAATATCGCGATCTGTTTCCGGGAAAAATGAAATTACCGCATCGGCAATCGTCTCAGGATCGTTTTCAATCACCCACAGCTGCGCCTTGTGAACCGCGTCCGTAAACGCCTGAATGGTTTTCTTGTTTTTGTCCATATAGCTTTGTCTTGCCATAAATACCGTGTACGGCAAATGGCCGCTTTCAACACCGAAGGAAGCAATGACATGTCCTCTGCCCTCCTGCTCCATAATGGAAGCCTGCGGCTCGAACAATTGTACGAACTGCCCGGTTCCCGAGGCGAATGCTGCAGGAATGTTGGCAAAATCAACATTTTGAATCAGTTCAAGGTCCTGATGCGGGTCAATATCATGCAGCTTTAATGTAAATTCGCCTGCCATCTGCGGCATGCCACCTTTTCGTTGACCTAGAAAAACGGTATCCCGCAGCATTTCCCATTTAAAATCACTCACCACTTCTCTTGAAACAAGAAAGGTGCCGTCAGTTTGAGTGAGCTGGGCGAAATTGATCACCGGATCTTTAGAGCCCTGTTGGGCGACATAGATGGATGTTTCCGAACCCACGAGCGCAATATCAATGTTGCCGGCCAGCAGCCCTGTCATCGTCTTGTCGCCCCCGAACATTGTTGTCAGCTCCACCTCAAGCCCTGCTTCCTCAAACAAACCTTGACTTAGCGCAACATACTGCGGTGCATAAAATAAGGAACGGGTCACTTCGCCCACCTGCACCTTGACTGTCTTGTTTTTTCCCGTCGTTGCGCCGCATCCCGCAGCCAATGCCGCCAGCAGCGCAGGCACGAGCAAGATGGCCAATATTTTTCCTATGCGTGTCCGCATAACAATCCCCCCGCTTTTCAATCATGTGGTCTCATAGCCTATGCACTATAGCGGAAAGGTGTGAATGTGCTGAACAGACAGAAGCAGGTTGTAGATGCCTCCATTGCTTCTTTGTCGGAGCCAGGTTTGTTTCATAGCAAAAAAAAACCGAGCCCCCGTGCAAGAGGTCCGGTTCTAACGTAATGAATAATCTAATTTGTACGTGATGAATTAATCTGATTTGCGCGTGATGAATTAATTAACCCAATTTGTACGTGATGAATTAACCCAATTTGTAAATGTCGCGATACTTCTGTTCCAGGTAGTTTACCAAATATTGCGGATTAAGCGATTCTCCGGTAACGCGCTCCACCAACTCAGAAGGCGTGAACAGCTTGCCATGCTGGTAAATGCGCTCGGTTAGCCACGCTTTGAGCGGCAGCAGGTTTCCTTGCTCCACATCGCTCCATAACTGCGGCAGCTCCCGCTCCATCGTTTGTGTAAACTGGGCCGCGTACATATTGCCGAGCGAGTAAGATGGGAAATAGGCAAAAGCGCCGCCAGACCAATGCACATCCTGTAGTACGCCCTCACTGAAACTTGCAGGAGTAATGCCAAGGTATTCCTTATACTTGTCATTCCAGATTTGCGGCAGGTCAGCAGCTTTGGCGCCTTCATTAAAGATCATTTTTTCAATTTCATAGCGGATAATAATATGTAGATTGTAGGTCACCTCATCCGCTTCAATACGAACAAGCGACGGCTTGACTACATTAATTGCCCGATAGAAATCTTCCGTAGAAACATTGAGTTGTCCCGGGAATCGTTTTTGCAAATCGGCGTAATACCGATTCCAGAACGGACGGCTGCGTCCGATAACATTTTCCCAGAAGCGTGATTGGGATTCATGAATGCTCATCGTCGTTCCATCGCATAAGGTCGTGCCATAAAGCTCTGGTCTAATATTTTGCTCATAAAGCGCATGTCCGCCCTCGTGAATGGTGCCGAACAGCGCACTGGTCACATCGTCCGGCAAATAACGGGTTGTAATTCGCACATCGCCAGGGCTGAGTCCTGTTGCGAAAGGATGCGCGCTTTCATCCAGACGGCCTGCTTGAAAGTCATAACCCATCTCATTCAAAATAAACAGGCTGAAATCCTTCTGCGCTTCCTTGGAAAAAGTCTGACGGAGAAACGAAACATCCGGTTGGTGCGGGGATGCCGCGATCGCTTCTGCCAGCGGAACGAGTTTGTCACGCAGTCCGCCGAACAGCTGATCAAGCTGAGCGGCCGTCATACCCGGCTCATAATTGTCCAACAGCGCATCATACCGTGTACCAGGCACATCCCATAAATCAATAAACTGGTTCGTATAGTCGATAATTTTTTCCAGATAGGGCTGAAAACCGGCGTAGTCATTATTCTTTTTCGCTTCCTCCCAATAGGCTTCGGCCTGGGAAGTGAGCACCACATATTCCTGATTCAGCTTGGGCGGTATTTTCTTGTTGCGATCATAGTCTTTTTTGCGCTCGGCTACTAATTTGGCATTTATCGCATCCAGTGAACCGGAAGCAGCGGATTCAGTCAGCGACTCCAGCAATTCCCCCATTTCATCGGATGTTTCCAGCCGAAAAGCTTCTGCGGACAGCAGTCCGACGGCTTCGGAACGGCTCTCCAATCCCTTGCGCGGCGCTCCGGTTGCCATGTCCCAATGCAAAACGCCAAGCGCTTCGCCAAAGCTTTTGATAGTACGGTCCAACTCCTGAAAACGCTGCAAAACATGCTCAATCGATTGTGACATTCTCACTGCATCCTCTCTTTGAAATGACTTCTTGCCTGCAACAGACCAGCGGTGCGCTTTGAATTAATGTCTGCCTCTTGATCATACGTTTTGCTGGACGTATAATCAACTTTATTCAGGGAGCATTGCTCCACAAAACAAGCCTATGCTTACGATGCCAGTTTTGTTGCGTAGTCTTATCAGGGAGCATTGCTCCACAAAACTTTAGGAGAATTAACATGAAAATTTTGTTTACTAACGCTGCTGTGGCGCAATTGACGCCCCGGTTTGAGCAGACCGGCGCTGTTCTCAAACTGCTTTATGATACCGAAGGCTGCGGCTGCGTAGTTAGCGGTGTGCCTGCCCTCCAACTGCTTGACGAACCAGGGCCAGATGATCAGCAAGGCGAAGGCGTGCCGCTCGCTTTCTGGCATGAGCCCCGTTTTGAAATTTTTTTCGAGCCGGAACTTGTCGTTGACTATAATGAAGAAAGACGAAATTTCATCTTAAAAAGCGACAGCCAGATCTACACGAACCGACTGCGGCTGCTCACAGATACGAAGAGCTAACCAGCTTCACCCAGAGAGGAAAGTTTGCCTGTGATCCAGACAAACTTTCCTCTCTTTTCTCACTCGTTACTGGCAATGCATGCCACACCGCGTGACGTCAGCTACAGGCGGGTTAGCTAGTAGGCCCTGGTTTCACTTTGTTGCATGAAAAGTCTAATGCCCTTCCCTTGCCCGCCGCTTGGTTGCTGCCGCCTGACTTCTGGCCTCAATAACTTCTGTCCGGTCGCGCAGACGGTGGCGATGGACAAGCGCATCATCCGTAAGCGTGCTTGGCATGCCCCATACAGCGGCAATCTGCTCACTGCTTGCCTTGCACTGTTCGATCAGGCCGGGATCGGTAATTGGCAAGTTCATATCATTGAAAGGATAGGGCCCCTTCTCTGCAGTCAGCCTGGCATACTGATCAGTCAACTGCTGCAGCAAGCGGCGGCCGTCCAGTGCAAGCAGGGACAGCTCTGTCCCTTCCAGGCTGCCAATGGCAAGGGACAGCATTTTGCTCGCGCCCTGAATATTGCCGCGTCGATGATGATACTGCGCGACTGCAACCCGAATCAGGCCAACCCATATCCGGGCATGCGGATCATCAGCTCCACGCTCCTTCCAGAATTCCTCCATAATTTCATGGCATTCAAAATAATCACGTGTCGCGTGGAATTCAATTAAATAATGCACATAAGGCTGCGGATAATGAGCCATCCGGCAGTTCCCTCCCAAAATAAAAAAAATTTAATTTTTTTTGAAACCTTTTTTAATCATAGCCGTAAAACAAATCGAAGGCAACGAGCTATACGAATAGACAAGCAGGAGGGAATGAAAGAAAAATGAAAAAAGTGTTGCTTCTCATGATGGCGTTTACGTTTTTTATCGGGTTTGTCGCTCCGGATGATGCGGATGCACGACGCTCGTCAGGTAAACGCAGCTTTACCAAAGCACCATCTAAACCAGCGGATAACAATGTTAGCCGCAGCGATTCCTCGACAGCTCCAAAATCCCAAGCTACAAACACAGGAGCGAACGCTAACCGCGGATTTTTCAGCGGCGGCGGTCTGATGAAAGGCTTGATGATCGGTGGTTTGGCAGGTATGCTGTTTGGCGGAATGTTTGGTGGATTAGGAGCGATGGGCGACTTTTTAGGTTTGATCATCAACGTTCTAGCCATCTATGTATTATTTATCGCCGTCCGCGGTATCTTCCGTTATTTCAAACGGCAAAAAGAAGCTGAAAATGCACGGAGACAGAACTAATAATGCGACTGTATACCGATGAAATTGTGAACGCAGTATGTCTGAACATTGCTGAACGCAAAAGAGTCGCTCCTAATGAGGTTGAGGTTGAATTGCTTTGGGACGAGGATCACGGATTTTCCGCTGAAATTGTCGTCCAGGAAAGAAGTCAGTTTCTGATTGAAGCCAATCTGCTTGAATCATTGGAGCAGTATGTATACAATCAATACAATTTGCGAGTTTTTCGTTCGCAAATTTCACTAGGTTTGGACGATGAGGAATTTTGGGCTGACGTTACAGAATAAGGTTGATGGCCGCAAGGACAACGTTTAATCCTATTTTGCAACGCTATTGAGAAGGCTATGATGACAATGTCATCATAGCCTTCTCTTTGCTCAATATTAAGTCCCAATCAGATGACCATTTCGCACATCCTTATTTAAACTGCTCGGGGAATTGCTTGATAATGCCTTCGCTCATTACATCTGCCAACATGAGCATATGATTAAGGTTGGTGTCGAAGGCAACAATATCCGCATCCCAATTTTTGCCGAGCCTTGCCACTACATCTTCGGTAACTAATTTGAGGTGGGTGTGGAGTATGTTCCGCAGTTCCTTTTCGGACCAATTCGAATTAATGCTGCTAAGAAATTTGGCGATGCTGTCGGCATTTTGGAACCACTCTTTATTGTATTTCTCCAAATCGCCCTGATTGCCGCTCTTAGCTGCGTCAATGACCTTCCCGGCAATTAGAATATGCTCCCTCAAGAGACCCGCCAACTTGTTGCCGGCATCTTCGCCATAGAAAGGCTTAATGGCGTTTCCAATGTCCTGCTGGTTTTTCAGCAGTCTCCCCAACGTCTTTTCCTTGTCTTCCAGATCTGCCAGGTCACTGACAATGAAATTTCTTGTCCAGATAACATGATCGCTCCACAGCTTTCTGAGTTCCTGATTAAGTTTAACCTGCGGCGAATGGAGGCATTCCTTCGCTGAGCGAGCCCACACACTCTCTGCAGCTTGAGCCGTCATCGGCATCACAATTATCGCAATTAAAGCACATAGAATCCCAAGCTTTAACCATCGTTTCATATATTCTTTCTCCTTTATGCTGAATTGAACATCATCGCTAGTTTTCAACTAACCTCCTCATTTCATTCATCGGGATTGTCGTAATAGCGACACAAAATACGCTTTCCTAGAGACCATGTCCCTTGTTCGCTTGTATACCCTGTCTCCGCTTAAGCAGACCAAGAGCAAAAAAACCGGTGATCCCAACCATAACAAGCTCTCTTAGCACACCGGCCTCCTCCCTCCTTCACCTGAGATACGGTATACAAGCAAACTAAGTTATTACCCTCCCCCCTCTGATGTAAATTCGATCAATAGCGACGGCGGTCAGCCTAATGTCCCACCTTGTCCTCCCTTTTCCGATTTTCCCCATAGTTACAACGTCCGTACTGCGCTCGTCATACAAAAAAACTGCCGTAATGTGCTGAGCACATTGGCAGTCTTTTTAAAGAAATAAAGGGAGCCTGAAAGCTTGTCCAACCTAGAGCGAATCTTTGTCCTTTGCTTTTTTTGCCGGCTCATAGATTAGACAGCGCAGCGTTTGCTCCGGATACCGCAGCTCTGCAATGTAGCTGCTCCCGTCCTCCAGCTTGATGGAGACAGCTACGACGCCGCGCTTATCATAGATATCATCACTTATCAAAGACATCCCCGCGATAGCACGCTTCTCGCCCTGCTTCTCGGTAATGACAGATTTAGCTGCTGCAAACCAGCTTTTATCCTGGCTGATTTTCTTATGCGCCTCTGCAGTAATAGGGGTTCTCTTATAAGTGGAATGAAAAATGGTCGTATCCACAACCGTACCGCTCAACGAGTCAATGTAAACATCGTACATGAAATAGGTTTTGCCGTTCTCTTGCAGCACTTCTGCCTTATAGGGCTGAAAATGGACAAACCATATCCCTTTCTGGTCTGGGCCCATTTTGTTGTAAGACGTCATAACATCCAGTTTGGATAAATCAACATCAAACAGTTTACTCACACTTTCTACGGCCTTTACAATCGCATCAGCATCTTTGATATCTTTGCTATCCGGCTGTGGCTGCACTACCCGCTTCAACGAGGCATAATTTACCCGGGCGGACCAATCGATGCGCTGCAGCAATTCCTCATTTGTCAGCGCCCGCTTCGGATAAACAAAACTTCCTTTTTCCATATCAAGATAAAACTCATATTTTCCCTCTTTAAGAGGTAATGGCTTTTCCGGCCGAAGGCCGTCATAGGTATACTGTTCCTTCAAAACTTTCAGCCGCTTATTCTCCTCCGCAGTCATGTTCCGATTGCCCGTTTCGTTCCCCTGCGTAATGTTATCAATGAGATGATAAATATTTTGAATTTCCTCGTCGGTCATTGTCTGTTCCAAATATTGTTTCACCGTCGAAACGGGAACGGATGAATCCACATTCAAAACCGGCGCTTTGCTGCTTGCCAACATGACGGACGGATTTGTCTGTTGGGATGAAACATATGTTCTTGGGACATGCTGTGCGACCTCCTTGGACGCGGAAATATGCGGTACGGCAAACGCACTTAGCGTTATCAAACCGCCAGCGACTGCAAAAACTGCAAGAGCCGCCGGAATATCTTTTTTGTTCATTGGTACAACCTCCAGCTTTGTATTGGGCCTTCTGTCTGCCTATACATACTTTAATCTAAAAATGTTAGGAAGTTGGACCTGCAATGTTATGGAGTTGTAAAATGATTTGAATGCTTGTGCCCTTATTTTCTTCTGATGTGAGAGAAAGCTGTGCCTGGTGCGCCTCAGCAATTTGGCGGCATAAAGATAAACCAAGTCCTGCTCCCCCATGCGCTCTTGATCGGGCGTTATCCACACGGTAAAATGGCTCGAAAGCCCGCTCCACTTGGCGTGAATTCATCCCCCTGCCAAAATCGCGTACTTCCAAGACAACGCCATCCTCTCCCTGTTTATAAGCAAGCAATCTGATTTCAGCGCCTTTGGATGAAGCATGTATCGAATTTTCAATACAATTGACCAGAAACGAGGTTAACAAATCGTTGTCTCCCCACACACGCTCGACAGTAATATCCAACACGAGCGAAATGCCGGCCTGCTCCAGATTTTTCTGAACGATCTGCCCGACCGTTTCGAACAGTTCCACCGTTGATACATCAAAAAGAGGAATCGGCTGATGGTTGATCATGGATAGATCAAGCAGCTTGAAAACCAGGTTTTTCAGGCGCAGCGTTTCACTCCAAATGTAACCGCTGGCCGTAATCCGTTCTTCTTCGCTAATATTGGCGGAATTGAGGTATTGGGCAAAACCTTGCATGCTGGTCAAAGGAGTGCGCAATTCATGAGCCAGATTATCGACGATGCGCTGCTTTTCTTCAGCCATGGCGGACAACTCGGCAACATGCCGCTCCACCGCCTCAGCCATTTGGTTAAAGTTTTGTCCAAGCTCGCCAAACTCATCGTTATTGGGCAATGTCACACGCTCACTGTAGTTTCCTTTTGCAATGTTGGTGGAGGTATTGGACAACAGCCGCAGTGGTTTTGTTAACCGCCTGATCAGCATATACAACAAAATGATCAGCATCGGACCCGCGA
Source organism: Paenibacillaceae bacterium (assembly GCA_004134985.1). Classification (GTDB taxonomy): domain Bacteria; phylum Bacillota; class Bacilli; order Paenibacillales; family Paenibacillaceae; genus Paenibacillus_D. Next base: position 112,291 of record REGQ01000011.1, read on the forward strand.
TAAAATTGATGTACATAAAATACCGATTCAATTCGTTTCGCGCGGTGTAAAGCTCCTCCATATTTCGCCGGTAAAGCAGCTGCAGATGCTGATACGGGGCTGGCAATTCTCCCGAAATGACAATCTCCTGTTCCGTTACAGCTGCTTCTTTTACCGTTGTTCCTGCTGCATCATAGATCAGACGGTCCTGATTCCATAGCTGCAGACCGATATCTTGCGGTCGGTAGTAATCCGCATAAGAGCGGGCTACATCGGCCAGCACACCATCATTAATGGTCATCCCGCGCGATTCGATTGAATTCAAATTCTCATAGATGTTATTCGCGATCAACGCCTGTTCATTGGAGGCACGCTGCACTTCTCTTTCCACATTAAGCTGCCAACTCTTGTTCATGATCATAATGACGCTGACATCAAGGGCTACAATAAACAGGATAAGCACAACCAGCAGTGTTTTCTGCCAAAATCGCATCGACTACCCCTCCGCTTCCAGCCGGTAGCCAAGCTTGTAGACCGTTTTGATCCGTTCTTCCCAACTCAGCTTTTTGCGGAGCTGTCTAATATGTACGTCGACTGTGCGCGTATCCCCTTCAAATTCATATCCCCAGGCGAGCTCCAGCAACTTTTCTCTGGATAACGCGATATTGCGGTTTTGAATCAAAACTTCCAGCAGTTCAAACTCCCTTGCCGTCAGTTCAACCACATGTCCGCTTTTGTAAATCTGCCGCTCCGCTAGACGGACTTCAACCTCGTCGAAAGTCAGTTCCGTCGGTTCCTGGACATTGCGGCGCAGCACCACATTGATGCGTGCCAGCAATTCCAAAGTTTCAAACGGTTTAATAATGTAATCCTCCGCGCCAAGCTCAAAACCTGTAATACGGTCCGCCAGAGCATCTTTGGCAGTAATAAAAATAACAGGGACATTCCGGTTCCGCTTCTGTCGCATCAGTTCAAAGCCGTCCAGGCCGGGCAGCATAACATCCAACAGGATAAGATCTACCTTCTCCCGCTCCAAAATCGGCATCATCTCCGCACCGCTGTAAGCTTTTAAAAATTGATGTCCAACAAGTTTCAAATTCATTGTAATCAGATCACTGATCGGTTTCTCATCTTCAACGACCAATATTGTTGCCATGACGAAATCCTCCATACTTGCGTTCTTCTGTCTTTATTCACTCACAATTCTGCTTGCTGTTTGTTCAATGAGGGGAATCGTGAACGACACCGTCGTCCCCTCACCGCGCTTGCTTTGAATTTGCAAGCTTTGCCCATATAAACGGGTCAACCGGCTATGTGTGTTTAACAGCCCGATGCCTCGATTTTCTCTGCCTGCCGGACTTAACAACTTGCTGATCTGTTCGTCATCCATCCCTTTCCCGTTATCGGTGACAACAAAATGAACAGCCTCTGCTTGACGCTCAATGCGAATTCGCAGCGTTCCGCCCCTCGACAGACTTAAAATGCCGTGCCGCACCGCGTTCTCTACCAGTGGCTGAACGATAAGCGGCGGAATCAGCATGTCAACATCCGCATTCATGTCCCACTCTACCTGCAACCGCTCTTCAAAGCGCTGCTGCTCGATATATAAGTAGTTCTCTACCAGTTCTAGTTCCCTCGACAGCGGGACCAGCTTGCCAGCCGTCAAAAAATCAAAGCTGATGCGCAGGTAAGACGTGAATGCCTCCGCAAGATCCCTCATCTTTTCCGTATCGATTTCACTTAGAGCCATGATCGAATTTAATGAATTAAAGAGAAAATGCGGATGAATTTGCGCTTGCAAATACGCAGCCTCCATGCGCAGACGATCATTGACCGCCTGCTTCAGCGACGAAAGCGACCAAGCGCGATATTTCAATTCCAAAGCATCCACAGGCTTGGTGACATAATCATTCGCTCCAGCAAGAAACCCTGCATAGATGTCTTCAGGTTCGCCACGAGCTGTCAGCAAAATAATCGGCAATTCGTATAGCGTAAATCGCTCGCGAATCAATCTGGTCAACTCATAACCGGACATACCTGGCATCATGACATCAGCAATGACGAGATCCCACTGGTCATGCTGCAATTTGTTCAACGCTTCACGTGCAGAAAACGCAGTTTCGATAAGGTACGTTTCCGACGGCAAGATATGGACCAGCACCTTCAAATTGACGGGATCATCATCAACCGCCAGTACACGAATACGATCAGCATTTGTTGAAGGTATTGCGACAGGATCGACCTCCTTGATCGTGTAACTGGCTGCGACCATCGCTGCCGTCTCTGCTGTAATGTGCGTTCTAACATACGCCAGCGGGTCCGGTTCTGCAAACACTGGAACGGACGGCTGCTGCTTTATGTCCGCCGCGGCCAATTTAAAGCTGAATAAGCTGCCTTGGCCTGGCTGCGATTGCACAATCAGCTTGCTTCCATGCAGTTCAACCAGGTCTTTGCAAATACTAAGCCCAAGCCCAATTCCGCCTCCGCCGGCAGTTCCTTGCTCATAAGGCATGAATGCACGCTTTTTCATCGTTTCATCCATGCCTGATCCCGTGTCCCGCACATGAATCCACACGTCCCCATTGTCTTGCTCTGCTGCCAGTTCAACGCTTCCTTCGTCTGTATACTTGATGGCATTATGGACTAAGTTAATCAAAATTTGTACCAGCCGTTCTTCGTCTGCGTAGACAAACGGCAAATCATCTTCGATGTTCAAACGCAGTTCAACCTTGGTCCCATCGGTCAAAAAGCGCAGCATATCCATGACGCCTGCCGCCAGCGACTGCACTTGCACCGCCGTCATCCGCACCGTTATCCGTTTATCCTGCAATCGCACGACATCAAGCAAATCATTGAGCAAGTGCGACATCCTGCGACTAACCATAATAAGCAATTCCATATCGCTTTGACTTTGTTCATCCAGCACATGTTTCTTCCTGTTCAGCACACTCTGGGCAATATTCATAATACCGTGCAGCGGCGTGCGCAGCTCGTGTGACGTATTGGCCAGAAAACGATCCTTCAGCCTGTTCGCCTCTGCCAATTGTGTATTGAGCAATATAATTTCATTTGAATTATGAAAATATCTCTTAAACCAATAGGCGGAGAAGCTTGTAATCGCGGCAATCAAATCGACGGGATAAAACATAAATTGCGATGTTCCCGCGTAATACACCGTCCCCCACAAAATATTGTTAATTACACAGACGATAGAAAACAGCAGGAACAACGCGCCTTCTACTTTATTGATCACCATCTTCAGAAAGTAGTACGCTGTCCAGAACAATGGGATGTAGTAGAGCAACATATAGCGTTCTTTCTCAAGAGAATAGAGCACCTTTTCATCCGGACCGCCGACGATAAACAGCGTATAGGCAATGAGCACAATGAAGTAGCTATATAACAGCACCCCTTTGCGTTTTACGCCAATCAGCCCTCTGCCCATCATCAACAGAAAACAGGAGAACCCCATGTACGCGAATGCTCTCAGCTTCAGCCTCCATACGAAATCGGCGTCAATCCACATGAACAAAAGCCCGTTGTGATAAACGGCAATCGTCATGGTAGCAGTCACCATTATTAGAAAAAACATAATAAATTCCGTTTTATGGACATCCATTAAAAAAATAATGAGCGCATACATCGCATGCAGCAACAAAATGACGCATACGACAAGCTGCAAAGCGATTGAATACTGAAATTTCTGGTGCACCTCTTCCTGTGTGCCGAACTGGACAGACCGAATGATGCCGCCTTTCACTGGCGACGCGTAATTCGCTACCCGAACGAATAGCTCCAGCTCGCTTTGTCCCTTCTCTCCATAGGTAGCCAAAAAGGACTTCGTTTCGGCAACATATCCTTCCTTTTCCTCGGCAAGCACACCGAATCGGGCAAGCACCTCTCCATTGATCTCCACTTCAGATGCTGTATAAATCGATTGGAACCAGATACTAAGCGGCTCAGACAACGGCTGATCGAGCAAAATACGCACATAGTAAGTGCCGTATCCATAGGCCTCATTGTCTGCAGCATCAAATACAGCATCCCAGTTGCCAGGCACTTGCAAGAGCTGCCCGGACGAAGTGCCGTCGAAATCTGCCGCGCCGAACCATTTTTCCGGATAAAACAGCCACTCTCCGTCCATGGGAAAAAAGTCCGTGTGTTCAATATCCATGCCTCGCAAATCCAGCACGCCTGCTTTCACAGTTGGCGCATTGGGGGAAGACATTTGCTCATGCCAACTCCAGCGCACGACAACGAGTAGAATGATGAACAATAATAAGTAAATCATATGGCTTAACTTAATTTCGCTCTTGGGAGTTGTCATGAATGCCTCATCCGTCAATATATTGTATAAAAGCGCCTTTATTACGGAAATTTTTTCTCATCTTTCCACTATTTTAACATATTCTTTGCCACTGCCTACTACAAAATAATCTGGTTATCGTACCGTGGCTTCTTACCAGCATTTATTTGGTACAAGCGTGCCAGCTCAAAAGTTGCTAGAGAGTCACTAGGGAGGTGCTAGAGAAGTCGCTAGTGAGTTGCTAGTGAGTTGCTAGTGAGTTGCTAGATAGTTGTAGATAGTCGCTAGAGTGGTGCTAGAGAGTCACTAAATAATTACTTGATAGTTCTAGATAGTTGCTAGATGTTGCTAGAGAGTCACTAGAGAAATCGCTAGTGAGTTGCTCAAGAGTAACTAGCTCATTTTCTTTGTACACCCTATTACAGCTTACGCGAAATGTCAGTTTTGTATCCTCCCTTTACGCCGTGCCTGCAATTGCATCCCTTGCATCTCTCCACTGCTTTAGCGGAGATAGGGTATACAACAAAACAGGACAGCTCCCCCGCGCCGGACAGCATATGCGGGACGAGCCCGAGCCCGGATAGGAATCCAGAGTGGGGAACCCTTTCCCTTCCCTTAGCCCCTTCTCTCATAAGCACGTTACCGCATATTGTTCTCCACAACTAAATGTCAACAAAGAGACGGTCTGCCCGAGCATGAACTGCTGCCCGGACAGACCGTCTCTTCTATTATTATGAAGCGGCGATATTTTTCGCTTGGCATAACTATGCTTAGCCCAAATTGAAGGAGATCAGCTTGATTTGCGTCATCTCCTGTACCGCATAAGCGACACCTTCGGTCCCCTTGCCGCTGTCTTTCACACCGCCATACGGCATTTGATCCACGCGGAACGTCGGGATGTCGTTGATGACAACACCGCCTGCCTCAAGCTCGCGGGCCGCGGCGAAGGCGTTGTTGATGTCCGGCGTATAAACGCCTGCCATCAGGCCATAACGCGAAGCGTTCACTTCAGAGACCGCCTCCTGCAAGTCATCGAACGGCGCGATAACGGCCACCGGTCCGAACACTTCTTCCGTCCACACTTTTTCCGAGTTCGGGACATTGAGCAGGACGGTTGGCGCATAGACAGCATGCCCTTCACCTTCAACCCGATGACCGCCCGCAGCAACTTTCGCGCCGGAGGCAACCGCCTCTTCCACCCATTGCGCCACCCGTTCGGCCGCTTTGTCGGAGATCATCGAAGTCACATCGGTCATTTCCTCAAGCGGCGAACCGATAACGAGCCTGGAAGCGGCAGCAGCAAACTGTTCGACAAACCGATCATAGAGCGACCGGTGCACGAAAATGCGCTGCAGAGAAATGCACACCTGGCCGTTATAGCCAAACGCGCCGCCTGCACACCGGTCGATAATGGCATCGATATCGGTGCCCTGATCGATAATAAGCGCTGCGTTGGAGCCAAGCTCCAGCGTCGTGCGGCGCAATCCGGCCTGCCGCTGAATGAGTTCACCGACTGTATGGCTGCCGGTAAAGCTTACCTTCTGCACGAGCGGATGTGTCGTCAGCGTCTCGCCCAGCTCCGAGCCTTTGCCCGTAACGATGTTCAGCGCCCCGGCAGGCAGACCCGCCTCTGCGAACAGCTCCGCAAGCAGCAGGGCGCTGATCGGCGTCTGCTCCGCCGGCTTCAGCACGATTGTATTGCCTGCCGCCAATGCAGGTCCAACCTTGTGGGCTACCAGATTGAACGGGAAATTGAACGGCGTTATGGCCGTGACAACACCGATCGGGGAGCGGATCGTGAAGCCTATCCGCCCTTCTCCCCCCTCGGCCGCATCCATCGCAACCTGCTCGCCGGTAATGCTTTTGGCCGCTTCGGCCGCGAAGCGGTAGGTTTCAATGGTGCGTGCAATTTCAGCTCTCGCTGCCTTTAGCGGTTTAGCCGCTTCACGGGCCACGACACCGGCCAGTTCCTCCCTGCGCTTGTCGATCAGTTCCGCAACGCGGTACAGAATCTGACTTCTTCGAAAAGCAGGCAGCAGGCGGTAGGCAGCAAACGCCTCATGCGCCGCCTCAATGGCGCGCGCCACATCTGCTGGCGATGCTTGCGCGATGCTGGCCAGCTCCTCCCTGCTGTAAGGGGACTGCAGCTGCTCATAAGCTTCAGCCGGCTGCCACTGGCCATTAATCCATAAGTCGTATCGATGCTGCATCCGTCCGAACCTCCTTCGTATTAGTCGGTTTATAGTTAGGTTGCTTCTATCATTTGTATTGTGTCCAGATTGTATCGATGTCCGCTGCGACAATCGGACCCTGGTGCTCCGCCAATGCCTGGTGCACTTCTTGCTTGCGATGCCAGCGCAGCGATGCCGGAAGTTCCAGCAGCAGCACCGCAAGCGTATCGCTGGCTTCTGGCGTAAACCGCTCTTCATAAGCTTCTCGCGCCGTCCCGAACTGCCATAGCGGCTGTACCGTACCCGCAATCTGGCGCTGACGCTCAGCGCGCAGCTCCTGCGTGTCAAGCCGATCCCAGGTATACAACAGACCGGAATCGTCGTTGATCAGTTCAGCGACAACGACGCCGTAAGCTTCAGCCGCCCGGCTGACACTCAGCAGACCATCGGCCACTTCCTGAACGACCAGATCCGGGTCACGGTCAAGGGGATTGCCCCAGCCTCCGCCGCCCGGTGAACGGATGCTGATCACATCGCCAGCATCAGGGGTCAGCACGCTGATCTTCGGCACCGGCTTGCGCTCGCCATCCGGGTTCAGCACGATATGGCCGAGCGAACCCGCCTGCCCCCCGGTCAAGCCCCATGGCTGGAAGCTCATTCGCTCCAGCCCTCGCGCCGTCACGATCGATTCATGCTTGATAATCTCGAAATCCAATCCAATCGCATGGCCGCCCCGGTGCAAGCCTGCGCCGCCTGTATCCGGCAGCAGCTCATATCGCCGAACCATCACGTCGATATGCTGCTCCAAACTTTCGATCGGCGTATTCTGCAGAAAGCCGGAAGCATGGTCGATGCCGTCCACACCGTCCATATCGCTCTGGCCGCCGCCTCCGCCGCCCATAGGCTCGACGACCGCCATCTGGCGCGATTTGCCATCATCACCCGGCGTCGAAAGAACCACAATTGCAGCCTGTCCGGCACCCGCTGCGGGAACCAGCTCGGGAACGGCCTGCGCGAGCGCCCCGAGCACAGCGCTGTACAGCCGCATCGTGACCGCATGCCGAACCCCGACCGAAGCGGGATATTCCGGATTGACAATACTGCCGCTTGGCGCGATGACGCTAATCGGCGCGATGATGCCGCCGTTCACCGGAATATAAGGATCGGTGCTAATAATATAGTTGATCAGCCCCTGCAGCATGAAGGAATGCGGCTTGCCGTTTGTAACCAAATTAAACGCAGTGCTCACCTGTGAATCGCATTTGGTAAAATCCAGAATCATATCCGTGCCTTTGACCGTCAGCGTGAGCGCCAGACGAATCGGAATGTCCGATACCATATCATCATCCAGATAGTCAGCGAACGCATAACTGCCGTCAGGAATCGCGGCAATTACCTGGCGGGCGCGCTGCTCGCCCTGCTCCAGCAGGTCGAGCATGGAATGCCGCACAGCCTGCACGCCAAACTTGTGCGCCATCTTGTGCATCCGCGCTTCCGCCGTATTGACCGCCGCCACCATGGCATTAATGTCCCCCATGTTCAGACCGGGAACACGGCTGTTGCCGTCCAGGAATGAAAGCACATCCCGGTTGACCTTGCCCTGTCGGTACAGCTTGACTGGCGGGATGCGCAGCCCTTCCTGATGAATATCTGTCGCGAGCGGCGAGATGCTCGCCGGAACAAGCCCGCCCACATCGCTGCAATGTACAAAGGACCAGGCATAGCCAATCAATTCCTGATCGACAAAGATCGGCTTGAACACATGCACATCAGGCAGATGCGTTGCAAGACCGTCCGTGCTGTAGGGGTCGTTTGTAATAACGATATCACCTTGCTCCAGCGGCTCGCAAGCCGAGATCGCCTGACGCAGGCTGAGCCCCATAAAGATCGTTACCCCGACAGATTGCGGATAAACAAAAAACTCACCGGAGGGCGCCGCCAGCGCGGTAGCGAAATCCGCAGACTCCTTGACAAAGGTCGTCATCGACGTCCGTTCAATAATATGCCCCATGCCGCTGGCAATCGCGTTGTAATAGCTGCGCATAATTTCCAGTGTGACCGGATCGGTTCTCATCGCAGTTCCTCCTTCCGCCTGATGACCAGATTGCCCCGGCCGTCCACTTGCCCTTGCCAATTTTCAAGAATAAGCACGGTTGTATCGTCCTGCTCCACAATGGCCGGACCCGCTACGAGATGGCCGTCAAGCAGCTCTGTCCGCCAATAAACAGACGCCTCATAGCTGTGTCCCTTGCAGATTATGCTGCGCGTTCCTCTGACTGTCGGCAGCGGATTGCCAGCCGCCTTCACTTCACGAATTCCCGGCTTAATCGTATGACCGACAATACGCACCCGCAGTTGAATGACTTCCAGCGCCGCATGCTCATCATGATGCCCGTATTGTTTTTGATGCAATTCGTGGAATGCCTTGATGATGCCGCGGTGATCTCTGCGCTTAAGCAGTTTGTCCGTCAGCGGCAATTCCAGCTCAAACGCCTGCCCCGCATACCGCACATCCATAAAATACAGCACCGTTTGCCCGTCCAGACCGTTAATTTGCTGCTCGTCCAGCCACGCTTCAGCCTGTGCGACCAGCTTGCGATATTCGCCCCGCAGGACGGACAGCGGAATGAGTTCCAGCAGTTCGTATCTCGCCTGTACCGCATCGTAGGCAAAGTCGGCCAACAACGAGCCAAGGGCGCATAAGGTGCCCGGACTTGGCGGAATCAAGATGGAATCGGCGCCGATTTCCTCCGCAAGATAGTTCGTCACCATCGGGCCGGCGCCGCCGAAGCCCATCAGACTGAAATCGCGCGGATCGAGTCCGTGCTGCTCGATAATGCCGCTTAGTTCGGCATACATATTCGCGACGGCGACCTGAATCATTTTGTCCGCCGCTTCCCATACCTCGGTGCCCAAATAATCGGCAATCGGCTTCAGCGCTGCTGCGGAACGCTCAGGATGCAGTTGTACGCGCCCTGCCGCAAACCGCTCCGGGTTAAGATAGCCGCAGAGCAGAAACGCATCGGTCATTGCCGCTTTTTCACCCATTCCGTAACAGGCAGGGCCAGGATCAGAGCCGACGGATTCCGGACCGACTTTCAGCAGACCGCCCTTGTCGATCCATGCGTAAGAACCGCCGCCCGCTCCTACAGAGAAAATCGAAACGGCCGGCAAAATAATCGGGAACCCTGCCAGATGATTGCTTTGAACGTAAGAAGCCTGCAAATCCTCGATAATGGAAATATCTGCGCTCGTCCCTCCCATATCCAGCGTGATAACATTGCGCACACCTGCGGACTCCGCCGCCCGAATCGCGCCGACAATGCCGCCTGCCGGGCCGGAGAACAGCGTTCTTACCGGCGCTTCTGCGGCGGTGCCGATATCCATCAGCCCGCCGTTGGATTGGGTAATAAATGGCGTAGCGGTGACCCCTTCCGCGATAAGGCGTTCGGCAAGCGTTTGGAAGTAGCGTTTGCAAGTAGGAAGTATATATAAATTCACGGCTGCCATCACAGCACGCTCATATTCGCGCATCTGCGGCCACAGTACGGCAGACATGATAACTTCAATGCGGCCGCCTGTTCTTTCCTTAATGCGCTGCGCCGCCATCCGCTCATGCTCGGCGTTTTTGTAGCTGTGCAGGAAGCACACGACGATGCCTTCCACCTTCGCCGCTACAGCCGCGTCAATCGCCGCATCAAGAGCGTCGAGATCAAGCGGCGTCATAATCGCCCCATCCTGCCGCATCCGCTCCCTGATGGGGTAGACATGCTTGCGCGGGATGAGCGGCTCCGGGAGCCGCGAGCGAAAATCATACGGGACAGGCAGTCTTAGCCGCTGCAAATGCAAAATATCGCGAAACCCTTCTGTAACGAACATCGCCGTCCGGGCGCCTTTGCGCTGCAGCAGCGTATTTAATCCGATTGTGGTGCCATGCACGAAATAATGGATCTGATCGACGGTCAGCCCTTTTTGCTCAAGCAAACGCAACCCGTTCGCAATTCCCTGTACAGGGTCACCGGGCACTGTCGGGGTTTTCATGCTGACCATCGTTCCGGTCTGCTCCTCGAATATGGTCAGATCCGTAAAGGTTCCTCCAATATCAATGCCGAGGCGAATTTTTGACTTGCTCAAGTTGTTCAGCCTCCTAATTGTATGTCAACCCGAATATTAGAACGATACGAAGTAGTCGAAATCGATAGATCTGCTATATAAGTTGAACGAAAGAAGGGTCAGAGGGGATGAATTGTTGTACTTTGTACAACATCATCCGACGTATCAGACGATTCTCTCGAAAATGTTGTACTTTGTGCAACATCTCTTATGTTAAATGACGTTTCCCAGGCAAAATCGTGTAGTTTATATAACAATTTTAACTTTTATCGCAACCCTACTTTTGATTGTTGTAAGAGTTACAACTGATTGTTATAAGAGTTACAACTGATTGCTGTAAGAAATACAACATTTATTCCTTTGCGAAATTCAATCGTTCAACTTATATAGCTATAGATGCAGTAGTCCAGCGAAGATCTTCTTTATTACAATAAAAAGGACTGCCCGGGTAGCTGTTCTACGAACAGGCAGTCGCTTCTTAACGATTATAATAACGGGAGCTTTTCCCTAAAGTAACACAAGTTTGCCGCTTACCCACTCGCCATCCTTCACTACTTGCTTGTCCCCCCGCAGTACATTCAAGTTCTGCAGCGGGTTTTCCTTGACGATAAGCAGATCAGCCTTCTTGCCTGCTTCAATTGTACCTCGGTCATGCAAATCAATACAAGCTGCGGCGACTTGTGTTGAAGCATGGATAACTTCCATCGGAGTCATGCCCGCTTCCTGCATGATGAGCAGTTCGTCAAAGTAAAATTTCGGCGGTGTAGCCGGTGAACCGCAATCGGTTCCCGTAGCAATCTTCACCTTCATGGAGACCGCCTGCTCCAGCATGCTGCGATGCGGCTCCAGCACATGCTGAACCTTCTTGTGCGCCCAAGGCGGAATACCGCTGTCTGAAGCCAGATTGCGGAAGACGATCATCGTTGGCACCAGAAATGTGCCCTGTTCCTTCATTCGTCCAAGCGCATCCTTGTCCGCATAGATCCCGTGCTCGATCGTCTCGATGCCGGCCTCAAGGCAATTCACAATGCCTTGCAATCCCTGCGCATGGGCCGCCGTCTTCTTATTTTTCTTGGCCGCTTCCTCACGGGCGGCCTTCAGCTCTTCGAGCGTCATCTGCACCGAACCCGGCTCTTCGCCGTTCGTGTAGATGCCGCCCGTAGCCATTACCTTGATTACATCGGCCCCCTGCTTCAGCAAGGTGCGCGCCGCTTTGCGCACTTCGTCGGCTCCGTCCGCCTCCACGCCGATGTAATGAATGTGGCCGCCGGTCATACTGATTGACGGCCCGGAGGCTACGATGGTTGGCCCAGCCAACAGCTTCTGATTGATGGCATTGCGCACTTGCAGCACCGTCTTGAACGGCGAAGCCAGATCGCGCACAGAAGTGATGCCAAGCGCCAGCGTCTGCAGCGCATGACGGTAAGCATGCAGCGTCACCATCTCCGGGTCGGCGCCGGAAATAACCGATTGCGGATGGGAAGAGCCGTTCCAGATCAGATGCACATGGGTATCGATCAAGCCTGGCAGCACATAGCTTCCTTGACAGTCGATCGTCTCCCCCTTCAGCGAGCTGTAATGCCCCTGTCCTACAGCAACAATCGTATCGCCCTCTATGACGACGTAGGAATCCGGAATAGCTTCTTCAGTAAGACCGTCGATCATCACACAGTTGTTCAATATTTTCATCAAATAAGTACCCTCCCCGGATTGTTGGCAGGCGGCACATCATTAGCCGCTCTGCCTTGCCGCATCCTGCCCGTAGCGATGTAGCAGGAGCGCGAGATGTGCAATGCCTTGCTTGAAATCCGCAATGCGCACCGATTCGTTCGGCGCGTGATAGTTGGAGCCAATCCAGCCGATGCCTGTGCTGACAATTGGAATCTCCAGCACTTTTCCAAGCTCGTAGATTGGCCCGCAACCCGGATGGCTCGGCGTTAATGTGACACCGTCCGTATAGATTTGTTCGGCTGTTGCTTTGACCAGTTGTATGAACGGGTCCGCAATATCCGAACGGAATCCACGCTGCTTGTCATTGATAACGGTGAGCTGAATATCTTCGAACCCTTTGCGGTCGAGATGGCTTCGCAGACAATTGATCACTTGCTGCGGCTCTTGTCCCGCTGCGAGCCGCACTTCAATCTTGGCTAATGCGTCGCGCGGGATGAGCATCTTCGCCCCTTCGCCCGTATATCCCCCGTGGATGCCGCAGATGGTGAGCAGCGGCTCAAAAGCCATGACAACGCGCGGATCTTTGCCCGAGCGCTCCGTCAGCAGCGGCAGGCGAAGGCCGTACAGCTGCTTGATCTTCTCCCCGTCGAACGGGAGTGACTTCACCGCCTCCAGCTCTGCAGCTGTCGGAGGCTGAACATCCTGATAGAAACCATCGACAAGGACGTCGCCCTGCTCATTTTTCAAGGAAGCCAGCGCATGCGTCAGCCGGAATATCGGATTGTCAATATAACCGCTGGCAAGCGAATGCTGGTCCTGGTCGGCATTTTGGCAGGTCAGCTCCAGGTAGAGCAAACCCTTCAGCCCAGCGACCAGCCCTTGGTGCTCGGACTCGTCCTTGTACCCGAATTCCCAGATGCAGGCATCAGCCGCAAACCGCTCCTTGTACTTGCGTACGTAGGCGGCCAGATGAGGGCTGCCGATCTCCTCCTCACCCTCGACCATAAACTTCACGTTGCAGGGCAGCCCGCCAGGAAGCTGCTGCAGCACTCGCACAGCAGCCAGACGGGCGGCAATGTCCCCCTTGTTGTCACCGACACCGCGCGCGAACAGCTTGCCGTCCCGCTCCGTCAGCTCGAAAGGCGCGGAATGCCACTCCGCAAGCGGATCTTCCGGCTGGACGTCATAGTGATTGTAGAACAGCAATGTTTTGCCTGAATTGCCGCCTGGACCGGCAGGAAAAAAACCATAGACGACCGGATTGCCCGGCAGATCGTCCAGCACTTCAGCCTGTCCGCCCCATTGTTCGATGCTATGCTTGACGTAAGCGGCGGCGGACGGAATTTCTCGCTGCTGCACGGCGATGGAAGGGAGGCGGATCAAGCCTTCCAGCAGCTCAAGAGCTGACGGGTAAATCTCTTCCGCCGCTTCCAGCCAGCGGCTGCGCGTATTTTCGGACATGTCTACCGCTCCTTCCGCTCGTATTATTATTATTCAGTGATATCCCAGTTTTGCAATTCAGCGAACGTTCCGAACACTTTCGGCCCGCCTTTGACAACCTTCTTCGATACAGGGATAAAGTCAGGATCGGAATACAGAGGAATGATCGGCAGTTCTTCCTGCCACAGCTCCTGCAGACGGTTGTAAATCACTTTGCGCTTGGCCGGGTCCGCTTCGTTCTTTCCTTCGAGCAGCAAGCGATCGTTTTCTTCGCTGGCATACTTCATAAAGTTGTACGGCTCATTGCTGCCATACATCGAGGTGTAGTCAGGGTCCATCGTGAACGTGTAGCCCATGAGCAGCAGATCGTAGTCCCCCTCCTTGGCCTTTTGCATTACAGTCGGGAAGTCGAAGGTCGATATTTGTACTTTCACACCGACTTGGCGCAAGTTTTCGGCAATAATATTCGCAACTTGCTCACGGATCTGGTTGCCGGTCGGCACGACAAGGCTAAGTGAATCATTAAAATTCCAGCCCGCCTCCTCAAATAGCGCCTTCGATTTCGCAACATCATAATCATAGGCTTTCACGTCAGGGTTCGAATACGCATGCAGCGAGGTGAACGGTCCGTTAATAATTTCACCTGTTCCCGCCAGCAGCTCATCGACGATAAACTTGCGGTCAATGCCGTGGGCAATTGCCTGACGCAGGGTGACATCCTTCAGCTTCTCCTGATTCAGCAGTACGGTCTGGAAGTTCAGCGTCGGCTCTACACTGCTTGCAACATCCGGGAGGTTTTGAATCGTTTCATAATCCTGGACCGGAATTTTCGACGGCGAGCCGCCGGAAGTCATCTGGATCTCCCCGCTCTGCAGCTGTGCAACAAGGTTAGGCACGGTCAAAACTTTAATGTACACATTCGCCAGTTTCGGCTTCCCTTGGTAGTACGCCTCATTGGCCGCCAACTGTACAAATTGATCTTTTTCATATTTCACAAACTTGAACGCGCCGCTCGTTACAGTCGGGTTCAGCATGAACGGATCTTGCGCCAGTTGGTCCTTCGCTATGTTCTCCAAAATGTGTTTGGGCAAAATCAGAATTTTGGCGCCGATCTGCTCCTTCACGAGGTTCGGGTCAACCGGTTGTTTGGTTTTCAATGTAACGGTGTACTCGTCAAACTTGTTAATCGACGGAATTTCGCTCTGTCCTTCCGGCAGCTTCCCGTTGGCTTCGACGCCTTCAAGAATCGATACATATGCGCCGTATACAGACTGTACCTGCGGATCAGCCGCCCGGTTGAGCGTAAAGATCAGATCGTCCGCAGTGAGCGGCGTTCCATCCGTCCAGACAGCTTGTTTGTCCAGATGAATGGTGTACGTCTGATTGTCCGTTGTCTCAATGGAAGTCGCCAGCTTCGGCACGAAGCTGAGCGGACCGTCCATTACGAGCAGCGGGTCGAACAGAAAACCTTGCACATAGGTAGAGGCAATATCGCCATTGGCCAGCGGGTTGAACGCGACTGGCGGGATCGACATGCCGATGAACAGCGTTTTGTCAGCGGCTTCGGCGGCAGGGGAATTCGTTCCTTGCGCGCCTTCGCCGCCTTCCGGATTCTCTTTGCTGTTATTGCTGCTGCAAGCCGCGATGACAGCAAACGCCATTAGAATGAGGAGCAAACGGATGATTTTCGTTGGTTTTTTCAATTTTGACACGCTCCAATAACATAAGTTTTTTCATAGCTTCTTCTATCCATCATCTTGCAAAAAAAGACTTTAACGCCGCCCCTTCGGGTCCATCACATCGCGCAGCCCATCGCCCATAAAGTTAATGGAAATGACGGCGAGCACGATCATGCCTGCCGGGGGAATCCACAGCCACGGACGATTCGTCAGCGTGGAGAACGACTGCGCTTCCGTCAGCATATTGCCCCAGCTCGCAGTCGGCGGCTGAACGCCCATGCCCAGAAAGCTGAGCGATGCCTCCGTAATGATCGCCACCGCAATGCCGAACGTCGCATTGACCAGCACCGGTGCGATGACATTGGGCAATATGTGTTTGAACAGCAGGCGAGGCGTACTGTAGCCAAGCGCGATGCCCGCTTTGACGAACGCTTTTTCCTTGACGGACAATACGCCGCCCCGGATCAATCTGGCCACTGCCGGCCAGCCGAGAATGCCAAGCGCCAAAATAATATTGCCAAGGCTTGGACCGAGCACGCTGACCATGACGAGAATGACCAATAAATACGGGAAGGACATAAATACATCGGTAATCCGCATAATGACGGCGTCGACCCAGCCGCCGAAATAACCGGCCACCGCCCCGACCAGCGTTCCGATGACGACATAGATCGCGACAGCTCCAACCCCTACAGATAGCGAAATACGCGCTGCGTAGATCAGCCGGCTCAGTACGTCTCGCCCGCTCTGATCCGTGCCGAGCCAGTGTCCAGACGCGAAGGACGGCGACTGGTAGGACTTGCCGATCGCATACGGATCATAAGGCGCGAGCAAGGGAGCGAGCACAGCCATTAAAGCGAGCAGTGTGAACAGCACGAAGCCCACACCGGCCAGCCGATGCCGGAAAAACCGTCTTGCCGTCGCCTCCCAGCCGCTGCGAGCCGATTCGATCTCCGCGAAGTCCGCTGCAGCGCCGCCCGCCCCCTCTCCGCCTAACGCCGAAGCCGCTTGTCCTTTCATGTTCTCAACTCCTTCAACGCTTGCTGTATTTAATGGTCGGATCGGCGACTGCATAAGCGAGATCCGTCAAAATGTTGGCTGTCAGCACGGCCACTGCCGCGATCATATTAATCGCCATCAGCGTCGGATAATCCCGCGAGCCGATGGACTGAATCATTAATTGTCCCATTCCCGGCCATTGGAACACTTGCTCCGTAATGACCGCCCCGCCGAACAGCAGCGGAACGTCAAGACCGACGACGGTAATCAGGGGAATCATCGCATTGCGCAGCGCATGCTTGTTAATGACGATAAATTCCGAAATTCCCTTGGCTCTCGCGGTGCGCAGATAGTCCTGACCAAGCACCTCCAGCACGCTTGACCTGACATATCTGACCATGCTCCCTGCGGAGGCGGTAGCCAGTATGCAAGCCGGCATAATCAAATGCTGCAGTAAATCGAGGAAAGTCTTCTCCTTGCCAAGCGTGTACATGCCGCCTGTCGGCAGCCATTTCCAGGTCAATGCGAACACATAAATGCCGCCAAGGCCGAGAATAAAGTTCGGGATCGAGACACCGAGAAACGAGAAGGAGGTTGCCGTATAATCCATCCAACTGTACTGCTTCCTGGCGCTTAAAATTCCGATTGGGACAGCAATGAGATAGGCAATCAGCAGCGATGTTCCCATCAGCAGCAGTGTCGGTCCGATTCGGGAGCTGACCACTTGGAGGACCGGCTCGTAGCTGGAATACGAATAGCCGAAATCGCCCTGCAGCATATTGCCAAGCCAGCGAAAATATTGCATGTAAATTGGATCATTAATCCCGAGCTGCTCCTTGCGCAGATCAATATCCGCCTGGCTCATCGACGGATTGACAAACATATCAACCGGATTGCCGGGCGCCAGATTAATGATTAGAAAATTAACGAGCGTAATTCCTGCCAATACAGGAATTGCAATCAAAATGCGACGAACAAGAAACCTGAACATGCTCTTCCTCCCACTTAAGGAGATTGTTTGTTAATGCAACGGGTAATGGCATGCCGCCAAATGATCCCCGTCCTCGTTCCCGGTTAATTCCGGCGTCTCATGGCGACAGCGCTCCTGTACGTACGGGCAGCGCGTATGAAACCTGCAGCCCGCTGGAGGATTGATCGGGCTTGGAATATCGCCCTGCAGCACCTGCTCCTCCCGCTCGCGCAGATAAGGACTGGCCGGCGGATGCGAAGCGAGCAGCGCTGCTGTATAGGGATGCCTTGGCGCAGCGAACAGCCGATCATTGGTGGCCAGCTCCACCATTTTGCCAAGGTACATAACCCCCACCCTGTTGCTGATGTAATTAACGGCCCCCAGGCCATGCGCAATGAAGATATAAGTTAAGTCAAGCTCCCGCTGCAAATCCTTCAGCAAATTCAAAATTTGCGCCTGAATCGATACGTCCAGCGCAGATACGGGCTCATCGCAGACGATCAGCCGGGGATTCAAGGCAAGTGCTCGGGCAATGCCGATCCGCTGCCGCTGCCCCCCCGAAAATTCATGCGGAAAACGAGAGCGATGATGCTTGGACAATCCGACAATATCCAGCAGTTCCTCAACCCTTCTGTCCAGCGCGGCTCCCTCATGCAGCCGGTGGACGCGAATGGGCTCGGCCAGCTGATCGCCGATCCGCAAGCGCGGATTGAGGGAAGAATACGGGTCCTGGAACACCATTTGCATTTGCGTCCTTACCGGGCGCAACTGGCGCTGACTGCGGCCGGTCAGCTCTTCTCCCCGGAAGCGCACACCGCCCTCTGTCGGCTGCTCCAATTGCAGGATCAGCCGGCCCAAGGTAGATTTGCCGCAGCCCGACTCCCCGATAATGCCCAAGGTGCTGCCCTCGTGAATTGTAAAGGAAACACCGTCCACTGCCTTTACATGCTGAACACCCCGAGCAAGAAAACCTTTGTTCACCGAATAATATTTTTTTACATTGCTCACTTCAAGCAAGGGTGGCTGGCCGTCCGCTGCCGCTCGCCTGTCTGTCATTGCCGTGCCCCCCTTCCTCTTCTTGCTGCTCGATTAGCCAGCATCGCACTTTATGCCCGGCCCCTGCATCCAGCAAAGGCGGGTGCTCCGCCCTGCAGCGCTCCATCACGTAAGGACATCTCGCCTGGAACCGGCAGCCTTCAGGCATATGCTGCGGCAAGGGAACTGTTCCGGGGATCGCGGCAAGCCGTTTCTGCGGGTCTGCCCCAATGTGCGGAATGCATTCCAACAGCCCTTGCGTATACGGATGTCGATGATGATCGAACAGTTGGAAAACGTCCGCCTCTTCCACAATTTCGCCAGCGTACATGACGATGACTCTGTCGGCCATTTCCGCTACCACATTCATATCGTGGGTGATCAGCAAAATGGACGTACCCAGTTCCTGCCTAAGCTGCTTCATCAGACGCAAAATTTGCGCTTGTATCGTCACATCCAGCGCGGTTGTCGGCTCATCGGCAATCAAAATCCGCGGGTTGCAGGACATCGCCATGGCAATCATCACCCGCTGCAGCATGCCGCCCGATAAGGCGTAGGGATATTCCCGCATGACAGAAGCCGACCGCGCAATCCCGACTTTCCGCAGCATCTGCTCCGCCTCGCCAAGCGCTTCCTTCTTGCTCAGCTTCTTATGCTTGCGAATCTGTTCCACAAGCTGGTGCCCTATGGTCAGAACCGGGTTTAACGCACTCATCGGTTCCTGAAAGATCATCGATATTTCATTGCCGCGAATTTGATTCATCGCTTTGGCGGACAGTTGGCTTAGATCAAGTCCGTTGAACATAATGCTGCCGCGGCTGACCTTGCCGTATTTGCCCAGCAGCCCCATGATCGAGAGCGTGGTGACGCTTTTGCCGCTGCCCGATTCGCCAACAATCGCAATCGTTTCCCCTTTATGAAGACAAAATTCGACATTTTCAACCGGGGCGATGATATCCCTTTCTGTTCGAAAGGAAACTTGCACGTTCTGTAGTTCCAAAATCGGCTGCATGCTCTGTTCCCTCCCAACGGCCGATGCTTTCAACCCTTCTGCTGTCATCAATCTTGTACGGCAGTTCTGAGCGCTCGCAGCGCCTCGGCTGTCGCATTAAGCGGCAGGCCGCATCCCGGCGCGAGAATAAACGGCCGGTCGCCTGCTTGACCGATCGCAGTGCGCGCCTGCTCGCGGATTTGTGCCGCTGTGCTCGTCTCAGAGAACAGGCGCTCGTCCACACCGCCCATGGCAACCGGATCATGGAGCCACGGCCCGCTTTCATGCAAGCCGGGATTGCCCGGCGCCAGATCGGCCCAATGCAGAGCCGCGATCGGGTAATCGGCAAACCGTTCCGGATGCGCCTCTGGTCCGCACGTATGCAGGATGACCGGTGCGGGTGCGATGCTGCGCAGAAGCTGCAAATCGTAGGTGCGGCCATAGTGCTCATACTCCGTCTCCGTCAGATAGCCGTCGCGCGCAAGTCCCAGTACCGCGTAGAAGATGCCGTCTGCCCCTGCTTTCAGCGCTGCGCTGGCATAGCTCGCCAACGTCTCCGTAATGGCCTGCAACGCAGCATGGACCGCGCCCGGGTCGGCGGCCAGAATGCCCGGCAGCGGTGTTGCTGACCGAACGGCCGGACGGTAGGCGGCAAGTGTGCGATGGCCGCACAAGTATTCAAGCACCGCAAGCGGCGAGAACAGCGTTTGGACTATCGGCACATCAGGCCCAAGCTGCTCGCGTACGCTTGCGATGACCTCCACTTGTTCCCGAAGAGGCGGGGCGTCAGCTGTTCGCGCAACAATGCGACGCAAGTCGGCGGCTTGTCCGATTTGCGCTTTCGATACGGCGGGAACGACGCCGTCATAGTTTTCATAGTCGTATTCATTGCCCCACACTTCCGCATAGTACGTTGTGCGCGGGTTGATTTTGACAAAATCCCAATCATGCTGCCGTTGGAAGGCAACCGTTGCGTCAGCCAGCGCGGCACTGTCCCGCTCCGCCTCGATGAAATGGCGCCAGGCCGAAACCAGCGGGCGATCAGCCGCTTCACGATGGATCAGAATCCGTTCGAACCGTTCTTTCTTCGTTTGTAAGTCATTCATTGCGATGTGATTCCTTTCCATCTATTAAATTTTTCCATCTTGCATAATTTCCGATAGAGTAACTTGGAATTAATATAAGAATATTATATACTACTATACGAACATTTCTTCATACGTTATGTACTATAAATAGCTCGTAATTCGTTACGTTTTGTACATTAAAATGACGCGCGATCCGTTTACGATTGCTTTAATGACATTATCTACCTTGAACGGAGGCGGACAACATGACTATTCACATACTTACATTCAACCGCCTGCTGCTGCATTCATCCTTTCGGGATGCACGCGTCATCGCCAAAAATCCGGACTCGCAACAGCCGATCCGCAGCGTGTACGTGCCGATAAGCAACTGGAACGAACTCCCTCAAGGTGCCCTTATATTGACGAACAACCTGGACTTCCTTCAACATTCGCCCGATCCCGCCGAATTGGTCACTTCGATGATGAAGCAAGGCGCCGTCGGGCTATGTATACAGCTGTCATCTGACCTGCCGCTGCCGAGCAGCTTTGTCCAAGCCGCCCTTGCAGCGGATTTCCCGGTGCTCGTCGTGAATACCCAACTTCACTTGTCCGAACTGCAGCTTCATGTAGAGACGATGCTAATGCCGGGCAACCAAAGTGATCACCTGCATGCGTTAAGCGAATTTTCGCACAAGCTGCAGCAAGCCATGCTAAAAAGAGCAGATATCCCTACCATTCTGCGCATTCTGCAGCAATATGCTTCGCTGCAGGTCATCTACCATTCGATCGTGGAGCAATCGTTATGCATGCCGGAGAATGGCGCGCGCGCTAGTGAAACGTTGACGCAATTCGGCAGCCTGATCGATCAGCAGTCCGCTTCAACGCGAAGGCAGCTTCGTTTGATACTGCCCGATGAACAAGTCGTGCTGGCACAGCCTATAGTCGGATTAGGCCAAGTATTATCCTATATGGGCATTGTTTTGCCGCGCGGCGAGAACACAGTATCTGAATCGTATCTTGCACTGCTGCTCGTGTATGCCAGCAAGACGGCAGAGCAAATACTGCTGCGCAAGCTGCTGCTCGATGACCGCCTGAGCGACGGGCAATCGCGACTCGCGCAGGAAATTCTGTTCGGCGATATCGCTCACGAGGATCAGATTTTGGCCCAGATCGGCTTGCCTGCGCTGGGCAGCGGCAACTACCTGTTCGTGTCCGGCATCATCGTTCTTGAGCGTCCCGAGCGCGGTGAGGAGCATCAATCTGCGAAGACGCTTAATCAGGATACGTTGCTGCTGCTTCGGTCGTTGTTGTCCACTCACGGGGTGTATAACTTGCTGCTGCTGCAGCACAATGTTATTCATCTTCTCTGTATTCGGGAAATCTTCGCCAATGCGGAGGCACAGTGGGAGAAAGTCAAACAATCTTTGCGCAAAGTGCTTGAACTGGCCACAAGATCCAACCGGCTCGAAAATACGCACAAACTGCGTCTTCACGCCGGCTTCGGGCTGATGAAAACCCGGCTGCGTGACGCAGCGCAGAGCTATCGGGAGGCGCTCGATGTATTGTCTGTGACCCGCACTCTGGCACGAGATTCGATAAGCGCGTTTTATGAGGAAATGGGCATTTATCAAATGCTTAAGAGTATCGGGAATACGGAGAAGCTGATTCAGTTTGTGCAATATCATCTGGGGAACTTGCTTGCGTATGATCATCGAAACGAAACGCCGCTGCTCCAGACACTTGATCAATATTTATCGTGCATGGGAGCCAAACAGGAAACCGCCGAACGGCTTTTCATTCACCGTCAGACACTCTATCACCGACTGGAGAAAATCGAGGAACTGCTGGGGGACGATTATTTGCGTGCTGACCGGCGGCTATGCCTTGAAGTGGCTATTCGAGCGTATGATTTGGTGAAGGGTGAGATGAATGTGAAGCTGGCTGGAAACAGTTAGACTGCGTTGTAATATGTATATGAAAACAAAACACAGAACCGTATTGATGCGGTTCTGTGTTTTGTTTGTTTTGTCATCATGGCTGGTCTATTAATGGATATGCAGTGCAATATCGAATCGATTAGCTCTTCAACACTTGGCATGATAAACCAATCAACAACGAGATCGATGTGATTTATCATTTGTAAAAGGGGGTTTAAATGACGATGTGAAGGGTAAACAGACATAAATGTAACACCGGGGAGGGAACTGGATGGAAAACGCACTGCCTGTCGATCTATTCCACTGGAGTACAGCTGTTCTCCCACTCATCTTACTTTTAATCATG
Organism: Paenibacillaceae bacterium; assembly: GCA_004134985.1. Taxonomy (GTDB): domain Bacteria; phylum Bacillota; class Bacilli; order Paenibacillales; family Paenibacillaceae; genus Paenibacillus_D. The sequence goes on from REGQ01000011.1 coordinate 134,998, forward strand.
CTTGTGGGACTCAGATGGCCCGGACCGATGGCCGGCTGGATCGCCACCGGAGCTGCCGCCATCATCGCGTTTTTCATCTTTCAGGCCCCCCCTTGACAACATCGCTATAGGCTTCGGCAAAGGACTATGGGAAGCTTTTTTTATCCTGCTTGTTGTGTGGCCTGCCCTCTTGCTCTATCAAATCACGAAGGTTTCCGGCGCCTTTTCTGTGATTCGAGAAGGGATGAAGGAGCATAGCCGCAATTATCTGTTTCTCATTCTCGGCTTTGGTTGGGTGTTTGCTTCGTTCCTGCAGGGCATATCCGGCTTCGAGCTCCTATTGCGATTGTCGCCCCCTTATTGGTAGGAATTGGGGTTAAGCCAGTCCTTGCCGTGGTGATTCCTTTAATCGGCCATTCTTGGGCAAATACGTTTGGAACGCTGGCTGTCGCCTGGTTCGCCACCAAAAATGCGGTTCCTATCGAAAACGAAGCGGCCACACTGTTGTTTTCAAGCCTCCTATTGTGGATTCCAAACCTATTGGCAGGACTGATGATCTGCTGGCTTTATGCCAAATGGAAAGGTGTCAAAGAAGGGCTGCCCGCCGTGCTGATCATTTCGCTTATTCATGGAGGCGGACAATTGCTGTTGACGCAGATCAATCCGGCACTCAGTAATTTTGTTCCGGCAACGCTCGCACTTGGCGTGTTATTTTTACTCGCTCGCATGAAAACATACCAAAACAAGAGCGAACTTGAGACCAGCTCGGACATTCTAGATGAAAAGCACAGCTCGGCTCCTCAAGAGCATGCCCATGTCTCTCTTCACAAAGCGTTTATGCCCTACTACGTGTTAACTGTGGTAACCGTCATCATGCTGGGGATTCCCGCTATTTATGATGTTTTGCATCAGTTTGAATACGGGCCTCCCTTTCCGGCGGCACATACAGGGCACGGCTTTCAAGTTGATGCGGAAGAGAGCTATTCACCCCTTTCTCCCTTGACGCATTCCGGGTTGTATTTGTTTGTCGTCTGTTTGTTTGCTTCGTTATGGTACAAGCATTTCGGCATGTACAAAGAGAACAGCTTCAAAAAAATACGCAAAGGAGTGTTCGGCAACGCTGTCGGTGCTTCCTTGGCCATCACCGGATTTCTTGTCATGACGGAAATCATGAGCGGCTCCGGGCAAACAACCATAGTAGCGATGGGAATTGCCGAAATCTCAGGCCCGGGGGTTTACGTCGCGCTGTCCAGTCTGATGGGCATTATTGGAGCGTTTATGACTTCATCCAATACCTCCTCCAATGTGCTGTTTTCACCGCTTCATGGTTCGGTCGTGCAAACGATGGACCATCTTGAGCTCCCTCAAGTGATCGCCGCGCAAACCGCAGGTGCTGCGATCGGGAATGCTATCGCTCCAGCCAATGTCATGCTGGGGACCAGTACGGCCGGTGTTTCCGGAAAAGAACCGGAAGTGTTGAAGTACACCTTGTTTTTTGTCTCCATTGCCGGAATTCTCGTTGCTGCAGCCGCTGTTTTCTTGCATCTGGCGGCCGCATAATAATGGCCATGCAATCTTTCATTATCTATTTCAGAAAGGAGAATGAACATGCCCTATCAATTTAATCGAGGTGCATATATTGATTCTTTAATTACAGGCAGACCCCCTGCTACCGGCAGGAAAGGTGCGGTAACCTCTCCCCACTACCTGGCGACGCTCGCCGGCCATGATGTGCTGAAACAAGGGGGGCATGCTGTCGATGCCGCCATTGCCATCAACGCCACTTTATGTGTCGTCTATCCGCATATGGCCGGTCTGGGAGGCGACTTGTTTGCCTTGTTGTGGGATGAATCGCGTTCCACGGTTCGTGCTTTGAACGGAAGCGGAGCGGCGTGCGGCCAGGCTACCCGAAAATTTTACCAAGAGAACGGACACAGCTCCATCCCCTCCCGGGGAGCCTTGTCCGCTATCACGGTTCCGGGTGCTGTAGACGCCTGGCACAGCCTTCATGCCGAGCACGGAAAGCTGCCTTGGAAGGCGCTGTTTGCTCCGGCAATCGATTACGCACGGAACGGTTTTCCTGTCACACTCAAATTCAGCCGTTTCCTTCACCGGTTTGAGCAAGAACTCAAGCAGCACGAAGAGGCCGCGAAGATTTTCTTGCCTGACGGCAGTCCTGCCAAACCTGGAGAAATCATGAAGCTGCCGGATCTGGGACACTCCTTGGAGCTGATTGCAGAACAAGGCGCCGATGTCTTCTATAAAGGGGAGCTTGCCCAAGCCATTACGGAAAAACTGGCACAAGCAGGCGGATTAATGAAAATCCATGATTTCCAAGCGCATCGGTCCAAATGGGAAGAGTCCATTACAACCACGTACCGCGGCTATGAAATACATCAAACGCAACCTAATACGCAAGGCATTGCCGCACTGATGATGCTGAATTATTTGGAAACCTTCAATTTGTCTGAGCTCGGAGACCAGTCAGCCGAGTACTACCATCTGATGGCGGAGGCTGCAAAGATTGCCTTTACTTACAGAGACCGCTGGGTCACGGATCCCCAAACCCTCGATATCCCTATCGAAAAATTGCTGAGCAAGGACAATGTGGCAGACATTCTGGAACACTTGGATATGGACAAAGCCGCGGACCGGGATAAACACCTCGACCGGCTTCCCCATTTGGAAACAAATCGGGATACCGTCTATATGGCCGCCGTCGATGCTGAAGGAAACGCCGTTTCCCTGATCCAAAGCGTCTACCATGAATTCGGCTCCATGTTTGTTCCGGAAGGAACGGGCATCTTGCTTCAGAACCGGGGCTCGTTTTTTTCCTTGGATGAGAACCACCCGAATACGTTGGAACCCGCCAAGAAAACATTTCATACGATTATTCCGGCAATGGCTTTAAAAGATGGGAAGCCTTTTATGCTGTACGGCTCCATGGGCGGAGAAGGACAGCCCCAAACACAAGCCGCAATGCTGACCAGGGTCATTGATTTCGGCTATAACATTCAACAAGCGATTGAAGCACCGCGTTGGCTCTATGGACGAACTTGGGGCGCAGATACCGACTCTTTCAAACTGGAAGCACGAATCGCCTCCTCTGTCCTTGAGATGTTGCAGACGAAAGGACATCAGGCGGAATTTACCGTGGACTGGTCGGAAGAAATGGGGCATGCTCAGGGGATTCTCTTCAACCCGAAGCAAGGGACACTTAGTGCCGGAGCCGATCCAAGAGGGGATGGACTAGCGCTGAGCTGGTAGACCAAGAATATTCAAAATTTTCACATCAGGGGGACTGACGATATGGATCATGAGTTGCCAATTACACTTCTGCACTGGACACTTTCAATACTGCCAATTGCCGCCCTGTTGATCATGATGGTATTTCTCGGTTGGTCAGGCTCGCTGTCAGGAGGCATTTCACTCGCTATGGCTTTCGTCATCGCCCTCATACTTTTTGACGCACCTTGGTTAACAACCGCTATAGGCTTGGGAAAAGGAGCCTGGGACGCTTTTTTCATTTTGCTCGTCGTCTGGCCGGCCTTGCTTATTTATCAAGTAGCGGAAAAAGCCGGCGCATTTAAAGCCATCCGTCAAGGCATCGAACAATACAGTCAAAACTATTTGTTTCTGGTTCTCTCTTTAGGTTGGGTATTCGCCTCCATATTGCAAGGGATTGCCGGTTTTGGAGCGCCTATTGCAATTGTCACCCCGTTATTGATCGGCATTGGCGTGAAACCTTTTATGGCCATTGCCATTGCCCTTATCGGACATGCTTGGGGAAAAATGTTCGGTACGCTCGGCGTAGGCTGGTTGGCTACCATCAATGTGGTTGATATCGAAAATCAGGCTCTCACATTGATTTACCATGGCATATTGCTCTGGATTCCGAATCTGCTGGGCGGATTCTTCATATGCTTCCTATTCGCTAAATGGAAGGGAGTTCGGGCAGCCTGGAGTTTTGTTTTAGTCGTCTCGCTTATCCAAGGCGGCGGTCAAATGGTGCTTATGCAAGTCAACCCGGCTTTGAGTAATTTTCTGTCGGCCACCTTGTCGCTGGGTGCTGTCCTTCTCTTTTCCCGGTTCAAAGCCTACCGCGAAAAGGACGAGGAATTGGAGGAAGCCAGTGCCATACTCAAATCATCGGATGGGGACGAGAAAGAGGCTAAGATGGGGCTTCACGAAGCGTTCATGCCGTATTATGTGCTCTGCTTGCTAAGCATTGCAATGCTAGGGGTGCCCGCTTTGCTGGAATTACTGGAGCAGTGGGAATTCGGGTTTTCCGTTCCTGAAACCAGTACAGGTTACGGGTACACGGTGGAAGGGGAGGAAACTTATTCACCGATCGCTCCTTTAACCCATCCCGGACTATACTTGTTTATTTCCAGTCTATTCGGCTACTTTTGGTACAAATCGAAAGGACATTACAAGCATGTGCAGGAAAAAGAGAAAACGAGCCCGATTATCGCCATTTCCAAAGGAACTGCCAGCGAAGCCACTGGCGCATCGCTTGCGATCATTGCTTTTTTGACAATGGCGAATGTGATGGGACAGGCGGGCATGACTTCTGTGCTCGGACTCGGGATCGCAGCCGTCTCTTCCCCGCTCGTCTATGCGGGGCTAGCCAATCTTATTGGCATCGCCGGGGCTTATATTACTTCCTCCAACACTTCGTCCAACGTGCTGTTCTCGCCTTTGCATGCTTCTGTCGCCGAATCCATGGACGGACTCAAGCTTGAGCAGGTGATTGCTTCACAGTCGGCAGGAGGTGCTGTCGGTAACGTCATTGCTCCCGCCAATATTATTTTGGGGACCTCCACGGCCAATATCGGGAAAGAAGAAACTCAAAAAATCTACAAACCTACTCTGATCTTTCTTGCTATATGCGCCGCTATTTTTTCAGCTTGCGGGATCCTGTTTTATCTACTGTTTTAAATCCGCGAATAGACGAAATATTGTAGTCAGGAACAGCCTGTCTCTCCGATTGGGGAGACAGGCTGTTTTATTTACTTTGACAAGTCGTCTTGAAGCAAAGCTGAATTCTACTGCCGATGCTGGTAGGCGTATTATTATTTAAATTGTATCCGTTTCTGGGACTCACGCTTGTAATCATCGTATGGATCTTCATGATCGCACTCATTCGTGCAGCATCAATTGTGATTACCTTGTACAAATTTAAAACCTAACATTCATACACACGGTAATAAACTCACCGGCATGATCTTATTCATAACTCCCATATGGCTTCCCTACGTCCACCACACCATTTGGACAACTGTTGTGTTCATGGTTGCAACCTTGTCCGCCGCGGAGGAATTAATCATCAACATCTTCTACTGACCAGGGAACCAGTTCACTGGTTTATTATGTGCTATTGCAGTAGATACGTCGATTTTTCCTTGGATAATTTATAGGGTATTTTGTGAGTTGTCATGAAGCATCATCTATTTTAGGTTTGAATTTGGGTACTTAAGCTTAATTCACCTAAACTTTTTAGAAAATTGCAAAGAATGAGAACAAATCGCTTAAATTAAATAAGTATTAATCTCATTCTTTTACCTAGCGTTACAAAAGATTATGTAGGTAATTATCATTCATAAAAATCGGCATTTATACCGATATATTTCTGATTAATGTCTAGAAATCATTTTCAACAAAAAAGTTTTTATTCAAGTAATAACTTACAAAAGGTTAACTATCTTCAAATTTAATATTTCGTAATATCAAAATGTTTCGTATTTCTTCATCTTGAATTGCACAGTCATATAGCTCATCATTGTACTTAGTTATAGTATCAAGATGTTTCTTCAAATCCTCAAACAACTCGCTCATAGTATCATGTTTGGGAATAAGCGAATCAAAATATAACTTTGTAAGTGCTAAAGTATTGTTAAAAAATTCCTGATGATCCACCTTTAATTCTGAAAAATCATTAGTAATATTATCAAAATAATACCCCATTATATTCATACACCTAACTAGCGGATGAGGATGAGAGAATTTCTTTTTATAAAACTCTAACTTACGAACTGATAGGGGTAATTCCAATTGATTGATTACTCCAAAATAGAATAAGCATTTTGTAATTATCATACTTGAACATCCAACGTACAATAAACATTTCAACTTTTCATTAGATTTTACTTTGAATTCAGAATTTAATCTAAATACATGTTTTAAAACCTCAAAGCAAGCCATTCTATCAGCATCGAATTCCCATACATGTAATTTGATATTAAAATCATCCTTCTCCAAGGTCTCTTGTAAAAAAAAATCATGCTTCTCATATTTCAAATTATTAAATTGCATAATATGTTGGAACTCATGCCTAAAGGTAAACCTTATTGAACAATCGATTATAAACTTACTAAAATCAAATTCTTTATCTTGATACAAATCAATGTATGCTTCTCGTAATGGTTCATCATTATTTATTCCAGCAAGCACTATGTTTTTAAAGTGTTTTTCATCCATTTTTTTGCTAAGAAGAATTGGATAACCATTTGTTATTCCAATAATATTGTAACCTTTGCGCTTTGAAGCAAAGGCATTGCACTTATTATTATTTTTAATGTAGAAACAGTAGTCTTTAATATTGAAAATATTTGCATAATTCTCATATAAACTTATAAATGAACTCTCAAAATACGAATAAATCTGCAATAATTCCTCTTCAATATCTAAACCTTTATAATCGAAAACATCATCAATTACTTTATATTTTGCAAGTAATTCTTTACTTATAGGGCTCATGCTCAAAACACACTCCCTAGAATATTGTCACCCTTTTTCAATATATAACATTTCCCTTTTCGTATCCTCAGAGGTTAGCTTCCAAATTTTATTAATATTTTCGATATCTTTTCTATGCATTATCATAAAAACTCAGTATGTTGACCTTACTCCTTACTTTATATATTTCAAAAAATTATATTTGATTATTTAGAATTTAACCTTTAAAGTTCCACTGATTATATTAAGCAAATCCTACAAACTCAGGTTGCTTTCCACCAAGTAGCGTTGTATAAAAGAATGCCGTTTTCCTCTTTATTGACTTATTGACTGTTACTTGAAAAACATAAATAAATATGTTATCGGAAACCTAAGTTTGGTCTATCTCCTCATCACCATTCATTTTTGGAGTATAAAAAGGATTAAAACCAGTCTTAAATTCTGTAACTAAATTCTCCGAATGGTCTGGTTTTAAGTCCAATGTTTCATATTCCTCATTATCAAACATAAAAAGCTGTAATTTGTCTTTTCCGATACTTTCATACGCTTTGGATATTACTTTACCTATAGCTTTTGAATTTGTATGATCAAATGGCTTAGATAAATGATCTATAACCAATATGGGAATTATCGGATACTTATTCTCTTCTAGTAATATTTTCAAAAATCCGAAATAGCCGCACAATTGAATTAGTGTGTGCCTTGCCATACTGCCGATATAATAATTTACAGTCTTTTTCTCTTCTACTTCATTTTCATCAAGTTCTGTTTTAATTATTGTTGGTTGCAAAATGTTACCTTTTTTTAGATACTGTATCTTAAATCCTTCTTGTTTGAAATCATCATCTACCACAGAAGAAATATCCTTTGCTGATTGATAAAGATCTGTAATAAACTTAGATAAATCCTCAATCTTTCTCTTATCATCAGAATTTTGCAATACCCTTAATTCTTCACGTATTTCTTTGATCCTCTTTTTTTTCAGCTTTAGTTCATCTTCATAGGATTTAACATCAGCCGATAAGTAGTCTTCTATTATTACAATTGCTTTTGCTTTTTCTTCCATTGAAAATAACTTAAATCGAGAATCATTTCTTTTTATTTCCATTCTAACTAACTCTCTTTGTTTCCTTAGTTCATTCACAGTACTGTCACCGATCAAAAATTTACTAAATGATATTGTAGTATCGAGTTCAGAAATCAACTTTTGTAACGGAGCAATTAAATATTCAAAATCAAAATTTTCACCCAGAAGTGAATTCAGTTTTTCTAGTAATAGCTTTCTGTTCTGATTGTCTTTCTCGATTTGCTTAGAATCAGAGATTCGATTTTCATATATTTTTATTTGTTCAGAGATATTACTGTACATTACTTCCAGTTCCGAAATATTTCTGTCTTTCTTATTTATTACAAGTTCATTCATGTTCTTAATTTCATTTAGTTTGAACTTTATATCTTCCGCGTTTTTCCCGGAGTACCAAATACCAGTTCCTAGTTTTTGCAGATTCTTATTTATTTGTGTAAATATAAAATCGTACCTTGCAGTTGCAGTTTCTAACTCTCTCACTTCTGATAATAAAGAATTCAATTCTTTTTGTAATTCATATATTCTTTCAAGATGTTTATTAAATATGAAATTTAATATAGGTGCCATTTTTACCGAATATTTCACATCACTACATTTATCAAAAAAATCGTGAATTGCTCCCTGCCTTTTCTCACCAAGAAAATTAAACATTGTAAATGATCTATAGGTAAGTTCTTCCTCTGTAAAATTCCTTAGATCTTTAAGGAGATCAATGTCTCTTGCAAAAATTGTATTTAGTTTTCCTTTATACTCTCTTAGATCTATAAAAGATGTCTCCTCTTCATCTGAATAATACAAATAGTTTATATTAGGATGGCTGGTTCTGGATATTTTAATATTTAAACCATTATATTCAAACTGCATTGTGGCCTTTTCTAATGTTCCATTGTACCAAGGCTTCTTTCTAATATCTTCCGAGGATCCAAACATAAAATCAATAAAATTATAGAACTCAGTTTTTCCCGAACTATTTTTCCCTTTGAAATAATTAATTCCATGGTTAAACTCGTATAGAAATTTATCTCCATCAACACTATATAGCTCTAAATTAATTATTTCAAACATTATTAGTAACCTCTTTCATAAATTGTCGTTCATTCATATTCTTACTGTATTCAATAGCTTTTTCTAGAAATTTGGTTTCTTTGTATATATTTTCACTTGCAAATAAATTATCCTTAATAAATACCGAATCATTTTCTACAACTATAGATTCATTAGTTTTTAATATATGGATGGCCTTTATAATAAACTCAACGCTATTACAAAATTCTAAGTAATCTCCAGAAAGAAGCGAGAGACTTTTATAAATAATATCTTGAGTATTATTTCCGTTATAAACACTATTAGGAATGAAACGTTCTTTTTTAATTAAATATGCAAAAACTAAAATTTTATTTATACTGAGCCCTCTATGCTTCCTAAGCATATCTAAAACTATTTCACAAAAAATACTAACCTGAATGGATTCAACTTCAATTTTCAGTTGTCTCATTCTTATCATCCTTCCAAGAAATTTGATTTTCTTCGATTCCTTCTTTTGTTAAGAATATTCCCGATCCAAAACGTACATGTTCATTCTCTGCATATGCGTTACCTTGTTTCTTTGTCTCATCTAAACGATTAAATGGTGTATCAATTTTATTTTTTTGTAATTTAAATTTGGTCATCTCATAATTCTCATATGTTGTTTCTTCAATATTATCAATCTTACCGATCTTATTTAATTCCATATATTTAAAACGTAACTCCTTGTAATACTCACCGTATCCCAAATGCGTTTTAATAAGATTTTGAGGCAGCTCACAAGCCAGTAATTGCTTATATTCTCTAGATTTCGAAATGCTTAAATCATTAAAGTCAATAGTATGAAGCTTTTTAAAATCTGAATATTGAGGGAGCATTATTTCTTCCGTCATCCTTCCGCAAATTCCTTCCACTAATTCAATAAAATTTTTATAAGTACATATATAGGGGTTTTTACCGTGTATGCTATCCATAATTTGTACGGTAATATACTGTAATAATTCTTTTATTCTTTGGTAATAAACAACCTTATTTACCCCAGCTTTTCTAAATAGCTCTGAACAATTTTCATCTATTTTTTCGTCAATATTCTCTATAGAAACAAATTCGTATTTTTCTTTAATAGAGTCGTATACTTTTTTGAATTCTTCTATTCTTCCGTACATTTTTTTAATCTTTGTAATTATGGCCTTATTACTTTTGTTCGAGCCACTAATTAGATCAAAAAGTGTTTCCGCTGAATTGCTAAACAATATATCTGTATTGTTATATTCAGCATCAGTAAACAACGTATATTTGGAAACCTCATGTTCTGAAGTCTCGAGTAAAACCCAATTTAGTAACACTTGTACTGCGGTACCTTGAGAGATATTAGTTCTTTTAACTTGAAAAGCCTCATTTGTTAAACCACCAACTATTTTATTTAAAAATTTTCCATCAAAATCATCTAGCTGCTGAGGTTTGATTTTCTTCAAATTAACATCATCGATTGTTTCAAACTCAATTTGCATTCCTTCTTTAACCTTTAACATATAATAAACGAATACTCGTATTTGATAAGAAAATCCGCTCAAACTATATATTCCACTTTTATCCAGTATGTATGGTTCCATAATTGCACCTCATATACTAATTATTTCATTACACAAAAACTAATTATTTGATTAACTTGTTTAAAGCCTAATTACATACCTCCATATTACTTAGCCATTTGCAAATTTACGAATGTTATAAATTGAATAATCTATTGATCTACTACTTTCGACATAATTCTATATTCTTCCTGCTTTTCCTATTGATTTTAGCATCATAAAAGTATTTATAAATGGACCTTCTAGTCCGAAAAATTTAAATAATCATAAAATAGAGCCTCTGTAATTACTTCAGAGGCCCTCTCTACGGCTAATTTAGTTCATTTATAAGATACAGTCAACTCCACCCGATTCCCATCCAGATCATATACAATCTGCTCACGGTAGCTTCTTCAACTCCCGATTCTTCTCTTCGCTCGTTACCGCGGCGCTCCACAATTCTCTAAACTGACCCAGATGCTCATATATTTGGTCTACTGTCGGATAGTTCTCCTCATCTACAATCACTTTCCGTAAATCCTTAAACTCGTCCTCCAACTTCTGTATCTGCCTTGAACGGTACGATTCATGCAACTTATTCAATGCCCACTTCTGCTTTTTCAATTCCTGCTCTTTGACCTCGATAATGAGCTGTGTATCATTGTACCTACTCCCATAATTTCGGGTCTACATGGATAATCGGATCATACAAAGCATTGAAAAATCAACATCCATCACCTTACTACGATACTCATATTTGTAAGAACTGGCATTATGATGTAATCTTGATCGAACATACATATCCATGCTAGAACGAGGTATTCATTCTACCCACTTCTTTAAATTCATTGCTTGCCATTGCCGCGGCGCTGGATATGAAGGCTGCGAATTTGATAGGAAAGGTGGAAAACGAACTGAAAAATAGTAAAATATCATTTAAAAAAGCGATTATGCTTAATTGCATGATCGCTTCTTTTCGACATCCCCTTCCTCTCATTCTACAAAAGCAGCATTATATAAAAGATAGTCCTTTTTATATATTTTGTATGTATTTTCCTTGGAAGATGATATAAAATGAGAAAGATACTATGTCAAATTAGAGGAACCTTAGGAAAAATCACCCTTTTATGATAGGAGACGAGGATTATAAACGGCACCCGACAATTTAGCAGCATGGGGGACAAAATAGAACTATATATTATTTCGTTATGGCTTCTTTTTCTCCTGATCATTATAGCAACTATTAATATTCCTATTAGTTTCAATGAGAATGCGCAATTCATTGGAGTTAAAAAATTATTGAGTATGAATTTTGTTCCACTACTGTCATTGTCATTACTTCTTTTGGGATTGGCCTTTATCAGTCGATTTAAATATAAGCTTAAGGGTAGCATGAAAACATTTACAGTTCAAGAAGTTCAAAATGGAAATTTTGAGCATCTCACTTTCTTGACAACTTATATTGTTCCGCTCATTAGTTTCAATTTAAGTGAAACAAGGAATATAGTAATATTACTTTTACTTCTTATAGCAATAGGAGCGATCTGTATAAAAACACAAATGTTTTACGCTAATCCAACCTTAGCACTTTTGGGTTTTCATATTTATATTATTTCAGGAACCTTTCGAACTGGAGCAAGAAATGGAATTATTGTTATATCAAGAGACAAAATTAATGCTGGTAGCAGAGTTAAATATCGTAGACTTGATGAAAAAATATATTTTGCGAGGTTAATCCAATGATAAAAACTGAACTTATCACATTGTTGCGCGAAACATTGTTAAATGAAGAATTAATCACTGCTGAACTTTACTTCATACTTAAACAAGATCAAGTTACACTACTTCGGTTCATAGACATAGAAGGAGAAACACAAGAAGAACTCACAAAACAATTTATTGAAAAGATCAACTCTGAATTAATAGAAGAAGAAGCTTTAGAATTAATTAGCATTTCAAATGCAGATGATCGAAACAAAGTACTTTATGAATACGACTTAGATGAAGTACCTGAAGAGATAAAGTTAATTAATACAATTATAGAGGACGAAGACATTCCTTCATTTGATTTTAGAAATGATGAATTAAATCAAATCAGAGGTATTGTTGTTTTAATTTCCAATAATAATCATAATCTTTTGTTGTACAAAAAACATTATCCCGTAAGTTTAATAAAAAAAGATAATACTTTCACTTTTAAACGTATTGGAAACCAAAAGCGTTTTGTAAGTGTCGAAGAAGATATAGTCAGAATTAATACTAATTTCGAATTTCTAATGATTGACGGTAGCTTGATTATTAAAGAGCTTGCAACACTTGAAAAATTTTTTGGGTTTCACGAAATTATAAAGAAGAAAGCCCAAGAATGTATTGTTGCAATAGAACAATCAGGATTACTTGAAGACCCTGATGTATTACAAGAACTAATCGACGATATTTCGTATTCGCGTAAACTAACAAAAGTTTTGAGTTCTTCACCTGTGCTTAATAAAATCCCGACTCCATCAATTATTGCCTTTACTGATTTCTATCCTGCACTTAAAGGGCAATTTCAATATAATGCTGATAAAAGCAGAATAATGTTGACTACTAAAAAAGCAAAACACTTATTTGCGAAATTATTAAATGATGATTTTTTGCAATCAGAATTAACAAAAATGTTTTATGACAGTTTGGCTAAAGATACTATTCTAGAAACTGCTACAAGTTGATTAACTTAATTTAATCAGTAAGAGCCCTTGCAATCATGCAGGGCTCTCATTTTTTTAATTCACGCGAATATCTCATCAATGACAGATACGTGTGGGTCAATAATGTCTGTACATCATATGGCCCTTAGATATATTTAACTTACCTCATATATTTTTTCCATAATCGGCCTTCGAATTATCCATAGTCTTTCTTTAATAGCTCCATGCCAATCTGTAACTCCTTCTCCTGAATATTCTCCATTTTTCCATGTCCCAAATCCTAGTCTACCTGGAATGACATAAGCCTCGATATTTCCTTGTAAACTACTAATAAAACCAAATAATCTCTTGTTATCTTCCGTTATATCTCCGAGTGGCACTATTTTAGAATGAAAGCTATAGTTAGCAAGGTCGTTCTTATTATACGAAACATTAATAACATAAGCAAAACTTGAATCAAGCTTTGTGTGGAGAACTAAGTCACTACAAATAAAGTTCCCTAGTGCGTTTTGAAGGTCAAAGAAATTTTCTAATAATCCTTCAGTTCTCAAACTATCAAATATCTTTTTGTGATACAACACTACATCATGAAGTTCACTATCGTAATAATTGTCTCCCAAAGGAAAACTCTGTGCGAAATATGAATATATCCCCTCTAAAATACCAAGTATTTTCAATGGGTCCGTTTCATTTAAGACAGTATTGAAAGTAGAGGTTAGTTCACTTAGATCATACATAATCATTTCGATGTTCTTCTTAAGATCAAAAATCCCCTGAGGAATATCTGCATACCAATTTTCTAACGGTAATGTATATTCATTTTCAATATGATCAATTGATATTTCTGAAAAAGATGGAAGAATCCACGACATAAAACTACGGTTTTCTTGAAAGTTAGAAAACAGCAAGGAGCGTTCAATTCTGTCTAGTGCGCGAGAAAATGAAGTTATTTTATATTTATTGCTTAAAACCTGACTTCCGGGCAAATAATATTTATTTACCTGTGTTTTTGAACTATCCACAATTAAAAAATCTGATAAAATATCTTTTGAAGACAAAAGAAAGCATTCAGAGTGGTCGCCAACCCCTGTATGTACAACTAAGAAAAATTCCTTTCGTGGCTGACCGTCAATATCACAAATATATTCTTGCTGTAAGTATTGAGATGTGTTTGTATTTTGATAATATTTAACTTGAATAACTCCAAATCTTGGGGGTGTTGCATCTAATATATTCTTAGAAGTGAGACGTCTTTGAATAATAAAATCCGCACCTTGAATATCTACGGAACGTTCTAATATCCAGAATCTATCCATTAAAAATGCCTTTGTTCTGGCTTCAGCTATTCCCCCGTTTTCCATCCTTAACAACCAATGAGGTTTATCTTCCATCATCCGATCCCCCATTTCTCATTGAAATAAGTAAATTTTGAAACGAAGTGTTAAAGTTTACCCACCTTGCCGAGGAATAGATTATGGTAGTTCTCCTCAGTTTGACTCCTATTAATTGAACTTAAAGTCATTTGATTATGTGTAAAAAATTGTGTGAATACTGCGAATTTGAAATATATAATTTGATTTCCCATTGCACCTCTGCGTTTTGTCCAGTCCATTATCACTTATAATCATCTCATTACTGAATAATAAGTATCATGCTTTTCATAGCCTAGATGCATGTCCATCTCGGCTTCCAGCATTTCCATTTCCTACAGCGTCTCGGAAAACATGTCCTTCAGTGCATTTTGCTCAGTCACCAACTTGCTTTCCTTAATAAATGTCCGCAGTTGTTGTATTCTCGAAACCTTTCTATTGTTCCCATTGTAGTAGATTTTGGAGTTTATACAAACTATTTTACAGAACCTTTAATCTGGTTTTTGTAAAATCTTAACTATAAGTTTTTGCGAATCTGATTATTTCTCATTTTCTGTACAAATGGAGCCAGCTTATATTCGATAATTTTCTTATCTTCACTAGATAGATCATTATTGTAGTCTCTTAAGCTAACTACCATACCTCTAAAGATTAAGTCGATAAAGTACCCGGAGTATATTTTCTCATCATTTATATTTGCTTGAAAATTATTAATTTCTTTTATCAAATCATCTGTATTGGCTACCTTTCTTATTCCCAGTTTATTGCTGATATAACTTAACCCATCATGGTTAATCGTTGTTTTTTCAATAATTAAAATAAAAGCTCTATATAATTCTATCAATTCATTTCTTAGGTATATATCATCTTTAAAAGTTGAATAAAATATTTGTAGCTCTGTAATTTTATTTATCAAACTATTTTCCTGATCAATATTAGGCAAATAAAATGCATAATTGTTAATTTCAAAGCTAGTCTTGAATTCATAAAAAGTTCTTTTCTTCTTAAAAAATCCATTACTAGTTTCCATATAAAAAAATATAACATATGGTATTAAATCATTAATAAGCCAACGGTATACATATTCAGGTGACCAATAATGATTTTGCTCGAAATCCGATAAATGTTTATTCCAAAAAAATTCATCTGTCCAAACTAACCATACTTGCTCTTGAGACGAAATAAAAAAATCAGTTTGTTCGATTTCAGCATGAACAAATAACCGAAATTCATTTTTTGAGTTATCATAGATTTTAATAGAAGATCCAGTAGTATCAAAAATATGCCAGTTAGTATCTCCTTTTTCATAATCAAATTGTCTGCAAAATTTCAACATTAAATACCAAAGTTTTTTATCAATTTTAAAAAGTCGCAATCTATTTTTACAATCACATTTACTGAAAATATCAAGCCTGAAGAATTCATATATTTTTTTTGCTTCGTGCATGTAATAATCATAATAATCATCAATAATTTCGACCAGTTGTTCTACCTCCTTCCTCTCTAGAGGAATCCTTACATTGGCAAGATCTACATAATAAATATCCGGATTTATTACATCTGAATGTATAATGTAGTTTCTCAATTCGTGTTCTAGTTTTGTTTTAGCCCCTTCAAACAATACACTCATTATCTGTGAATGATTTAATGTAATCATACAGTCCCTTAAACGTAGATTACTAAATGTTATTAAGCAACTTCCCTTCATATCTGGATATTGTGGAAGATGGCCCATTAAATGAATGTTTGGAAGACTTCTTTGAAATATGTAAGCATCAGACATCTGTTGGATTACCCTTGAAACTTCAAATGGTTTCTCGTTCGCTAATTGGTTATAAAGTTCTTCAAGCTTTTCTTTACTGTCATATTCCCTTAAACGTGCAGACAATTTTATAAATTGTTTGTCGTCCTTATACTCTTTTGATAGTTGCTCAATTTTGATTTTTATTTCCGCTACTTTTTTAATACTTTTATCTAATATAAGCTTTTCTAAATAGCTAATAGGATAAACATTTTTATTTTTATATAAATTAGCATTAGGTGAACAAGGCACTAAATTATATAACGAGTTAACATTAAAATCTTGGGTTAGTTCTAGGTCTTTGCTAATTTTCTCAAGTTCTTCGCTTTTAATAGACTCTGGAATGATATGGTCAATGTGCATATCCTTAAATCTAATAGGTAGCCCTTCAAAATAGCATCTACCTTTATATACTTCAAATAACGCCGCACGAACTATGAAGTTATTTTTATCAAAAGATTCATTCATTTCTTGTTAATCCTTTCTTTTCTATCAATACTTTGATTCTGCACTGCCTCATTATGAAAATAACAAGCCTGACTGGGTAGTAATTATAAAACTAATATTTATGAAACAAATCACTTCTTCAATACTTATGATTTTGGTACTCCTTTGTCTTATGACTGTGTGCATAATAGTCCATTGGTTGTTCCTCCGGATTTTTTTAAAAAAAATTATATTAAAGCTAGTTTGTGAGTGGCTTTTCCTTATTCGCTTCTACCCAATACGGATAGTACTCATTCTCCCATTTCGTTCCGTCATAGTACTCAACTTCTTTGACACAAGCAATGAATTTGACAGCATCATTTGACTTGGAAGTGCCTCCTGTCAACCTCCACCCACTATTTGCACCATAGGTTTTTCCTGGCTGTATGTTCGTTTCCGAATTCCCTACATTCAGAAAATCAGGAGATAACCAACCTGTTTTCACAGGGTAGCCGTCTTTATCGAACCCCATCCAGCCAACATCATATTTTTTCACTACTTTTTCCGTGTTGTTTTTCACAGTAATGGTTACAAAAATGTCATCGACCCAATCTGTGAATGTACCTGTTGTGACAACGGATACTTTTTGGTTTTCTTTCAAATTCGCTATCTTCTCTTTAAGTTGAGCGGCCAATTGTTCCTCATGCTGTTTGTTGTACACGGTTTGTTTGGCCGTTAAATCCGAATCATTGGGAATGATCGTTAATGCTTCCCCTAAGAGCTTGATTGCTTCATCAAATTTTTGTTCAGATGACAGCTTGTTTGCTTCATCCAGGATAGCTGACTTATAGTCAGCAGAAGTGTCTTTTATGAGTTCTTGAGCTATTATGTAATAAGCCTCATCAGCTTCGATGACCTTTTTCAATTCCACGATGGCATCCTTTATATTTTGGGCTTCCAGAAGTCCTTTTCCCGTCTTAAACGCTGCTCTCGAATCATTTAACTTGTTTATTTCCGACAGAGCTGCACTTACTTCGGCGTTTAGAAGGTTGATATTTTTGATCGTTCCGAGTTGGTTTACAGCCAAATTGTAGTCAATCGATTCCTTCGTGAAATCTTGTTTGACGTTTTCAATATCTGTTTTCAGATACGCTTCGACTTCGGACTCTTTATGTGAACCCCTAATTCGATAAAAACCATCATATTTAGGTATATTATACCATACAAAAATAGACTTTGGAATTATTTCCATAAGCCTACAATGAAGTTGTTTGATTCTAAACACCTATGACATCGTCAATCCCACAGCTGCTTATCCCCCACGAAGCCCTTATGTTCAAAGGATTCAGAACAAAAAATGGGACTTCGGATCAGCGCGGCGGGAAGCGTTGGAGGAGACCAGCTCTCATGTGCAATGCTCTCCCTTGTCTGCGTAACCGATCATCCCTTTTTAGATTGAGCCCCTTTTATCTTATCGCTGTCAGTCGGATCGCGCCCGCAGTAGTCAGTTTCACTGCCCGAACACCGAAGAAGATAATATAATCGCTGTAATAAATACGACTTGTAGCAATATACGAACAAACAGCTTCGGCACAGGTCTTCCGCCAATCGTCAATTTTTCTCGAGCTGCGTATACATTTGCAGGGAACATTGCGATTAGCAGCACCGTTAAGCATACAGAAGCAATGACTGAGAGAGCAGGCAGTAGTATACCGATAGCTCCTGCAATTTCCAGCCATCCGGTTGCGGTCACGATCCATTCTTTCTTTGGAAAAAAGGCGGGACCATCCGTATTAGATCAGGACGCCTTTTTCCCCAGTGGGCGGAGGCAGTAAGCAGCAGCATGACAGCTACTGCTCCTTGCAGGGAAGAATGCCAATCGTCTAAGTAGGACCAACCAAGGAAGCCGATCACACGGAATAACAAAAAAGATGCGACAAGGGCGATGAATGGCACCATAATTATACCTCCTTAGCATTAGAAGCTTTTCTCGATCATGAGATATAGAATCACAACCGGCAGTAACGTTGCAATGATGCCGAATACAGACCATATACGGGAAGCACGAGCGTACTCCTCCGAGATCTTCCCGCTGTCAACACAAGCGGCGCTATGACGTATCATTGCCCGTTGCAAGGGAATGAGGATCGCCAGCCAGACAACACCGGTAACGGCAAACAATATGAGTGACAGCATAAGCCAATTCAACCCTTGCGTAAACATATCCGCTTGGACAGCCATTACGTTCCCTGAAACGATGATAAGCAAAAGTCCCGGAAGCGTGAACACATAATCGGCAAGCATGACGTTTTTGACAACGGAGTGAATGACGGTCGGGTTTTTCTGCACATCCGCGCGAATTTTCCAAAATGCTGCCGTAACAATATTGCCAACAAATAATATGGCACCGACGAGATGCAGGAGCAGCCATACATTCATAACAGTTTCCCCTTTTTTGATGCTAATATTTTTTTAACATGTCGATCATGAAAGATGATAAATCTCGCGCAGCGAATGAAACGGGGAACGCTGGTAGTGAAGCCCGGACGCGCATACCAAACCCAAGCAGAACGAACATTTCAGCCGTCTTGTTCGGATCAACTGATTCTTGAATTACCCCGTGCTGCTGACCGATCAAAATCCATTGTTTAGATAAATCCACAGACCTCTCATAAAAACGATGAAGCACTTCCGCGACAGCAGGTTCATCCTCTCTCCCGAGCAAATACACGAGAATTTTGTTAGTTGCCTCATGAGCATCTTCCAAGCCTGCCAGATTATTCGAAATGATTTGCATCGGTCCGTCGAAGGTTTTTTCATATTTACTAACTTCATTAAGAAAATGTTGATTGGTCTCCTCAAGCCGTTCCTGCAGGACCCAAGTGAAAATTTCATCTTTGCTCTTCACGTAATGAAAGATAGCTCCCTTGGATAATTCCGATTTTTCCATAATATCCTTCATGGTAATAGCGTGACAGCTTTTTTCTCGCAGCAATTCTTTGGTCGCATCAAGTAACTGCCGAATAGTTTGTTTCCTGCGATCCTCGTTCTTCATGAACATCCCTCCAGATTTGTGACAGCTCATTATTTATACTTCCATTATATAAACCGACCATCGGTTTGTAAATAGCATACTCACTTGCAACGCCATTTGTTGGCTACGTTGGGGAGGACTTGTGGAGCAAGAAGACTCTAGACCTTCAGCTTCCGTCTCGCGGTTGACACCCTTGCTCTTGGTAGTGGTTGGTCACTACAACCCTACACTGGACTTTCACCAGCTAGTTCATCTCCATCCGTGGCACACTAAAAAAAAAGGACCGGCTGTGTCAAGGCCGGTCCACTGTTCGCTTGCATGCAGCTATCTTTATATCAAAATTGGTTCGGTATCAATAAAGCAGCCGCGTACTCTTTCAGACAAGAAGAAGCTGTCGATCACGTATCATTGGCGGCTTGTCAGCCATGCGGCCAGTTCCTCCGTTTGACTCAAAATAGCTATGGGATCCCAGTAGCCGGAACGATCGCTTGTCCATACAAAGGTCTGTTTATTTTTGACTGCCGGAAGCAAGCTCCAGATTGGGTCGGCATCAAGCGCATCCAGCGTGAGGGAATCGGAGGTTAAAATAATGTAGTCCCCTGTATAGTCGGGCAAGGCCTCGGGAGAAAACGAAGCCCAGCCGGGATTGGCCATTTCTGCGGCCATCTTGGCTGGAGGCTTGAAGCCGAAGCCGTTATAAATGGGCTGCCCGCCTTTGCCAAAGTCCGTTCCGACAGGCGTAATGCCTAGCGCAATAAGGCTGCCCAAATATTCGCCGGCAATGATGCGTTTAGGATGAAGAGGAACTTCGACGTCCCCATTAACAGTTTTTATGATTTTAGTTTGCGGCTGCTTTTCAGCAGCAGGTAAGTCCTTTGTGCTTGACTGTGGGGCAGCAGTCTCCGAAGCACCGTTTGTGCCGCATGCGCTCATAACTAAGATGAAGCTTAGCAGCAATACCGATGCCAAAGTCGGTCGCGACTGTTTAAACATAAATAAATCTTCCTCTCCGCCATTTTGATGTTGATAATCGTTATCATATATATCAGTATAAGAAATTGACAGAGAAGGAACAATAGATGATTCTATGATTTTGGAAGGACTATCTTGTTGTTTTTTCTGTACAGCATGCATTTCTCTATATCGTTTAGGAGAGACGCCTTTATATTTTTTAAATAATCTGCTTAAATAGCTCGGATCTTGATACCCTACACCAATAGCAATTTCCTTTAATACAGCATCTGTTTCCAGCAATAATACCGCAGCCTTCTCAATACGAACCTGGATCAAGTAGTCTATCGGACTAAGTCCTGTGCGGATTTTGAAGTAGGAGGATAAATGGGGGATGCTATAATTCAAGCTTTCCGACAATAATTCCAGTGTAATAGGCTTGGCATAATGCTCATGAATAATAGCCGCGGCCTGGGCGGCCAGATCTCGCTTCACTGTGCTTGCATACTGCGACTGCAAGTCAAGCAAAAGCTCATGAACAAATTGATACAGTAAGGTTTTCACACGCAAACGATCCAGCTGTTGCTGCTTCCGCCAACTGTACAGCATTTCTTTTAGCAACCCGCACAGTGCTATCGGATTGTCTGGCACCACGTTGTAGGAATGATGATAGGGGGGGCGATTGACCGAATAAAGCTACAAACTCCGGCGGTACATGGGACTGGGCACTCAGCTTGTAATAAACGCTGTAATAATCAATGCCCTCTACGCCTGGGATAATAGAAAGCTGATCGCCTTTGCCTGCATGAATCACCCTAAAACGCTGCAGTCGAATAGGCTCCTGTCCCAAACAAGCTTCAGCGTTCCCGCGAATAAACATAAGAAACAGGTTTGACGGCGCAGACTGCATAACTACGGACTCACCAGACTTGAGCGTGGTATAACGAATATCAATAATTTGGCAATTCGCGTAATGCCATAATGCAATAATATTGTCAATGTTCATGCCAGTGTAACCGCCTTTTAGCTGCTTATAGCATTATTATAAGTCGCCTCTCCTTGCTTGCAAACCCTTCAACCAAGTGTTCGTTTCTCAATTAGTATTGTATGAAAAAACCTCCGCCGCTTATTGGAGGAGGTGAATTTCTGTTATTTGCAAGGCTACATGAAAGCTGCTCACGAAATCACTTTAGCGAGCTTTACTCATGCTACTGTGATCTGCTAGCTCTAGTGCTAGTTTTACTGCTTGTTCTATTTCGCTTTTTAAACCATTCGGATTTGGGCTTGCGTGCCGGGTTTTCCTTGGCTTTGGCAGAATTAGGTTTAGGTTTGGCAACTGCTGCTGTCGATGCCTGTTTCGTTTTTACAGTCTGAGGTTTATGCAGCATCGGATAAGGATGCTCTTTCACCTCGTGAATCGTCTTTCCAATCA
This sequence comes from Paenibacillaceae bacterium, assembly GCA_004134985.1. Classification (GTDB taxonomy): domain Bacteria; phylum Bacillota; class Bacilli; order Paenibacillales; family Paenibacillaceae; genus Paenibacillus_D. The sequence goes on from REGQ01000011.1 coordinate 157,103, forward strand.
ATTTCTCAATATCCTTCAGAAACGGAAGCTCCTCCATTTCACATAAAGAGATAGCTGTTCCCTTTTTCCCTGCTCGTCCCGTACGTCCAATGCGGTGAACATAGGTTTCTGGAATGTTAGGGAGATTTAAGTTGATGACATGAGACAGCTCCTCAACATCAATTCCTCTTGCTGCAATATCCGTCGCAACCAGTACTCGTGTTGCTCCGCTCTTGAAATTGTTCAATGCTTTTTGACGATCAGTTTGAGATTTGTTTCCATGGATGGCTTGCGCCGAAACGTTCACTTTAGTCAGTTCGCGCGTAACGCGGTCAGCACCACGTTTTGTTCGGGTAAAGACAAGTGCCGAGGCAATGGATTTATCCTGTAACAGATGGTTCAATAGCTGTTGTTTCTTCCCGTTCTCCAACAAATAAACAGACTGCTTTATTCTGTCCACGGTAGAGGACACTGGCGTGATTTCTACTTTCACCGGATTAACCAATATCGATTTCACCATTTTGGATATTTCCGGAGGCATCGTTGCCGAGAAAAAGAGCGTCTGTCTTTGACGAGGCATTTTGGAGATGATTCGCTTCACATCATTAATAAAGCCCATATCGAGCATTCTATCGGCCTCATCAAGCACTAATATTTTAATATGCTGCAAATCAATACGCTTTTGATTGATTAAATCGATAAGTCTGCCCGGCGTTGCGATGACAATATCTGCACCTTGATTGAGCGCGCGCTCCTGCACTTTTTGTGAAACGCCGCCAACGATAGCAGCACAGCGAATATCAGTGTATCGACTATACCCCTTTATGTTATCAGCAATTTGAATAGCAAGTTCTCTTGTCGGTGTTAAAATCAATGAGCGGATCCGGCGACCAGTTTTGGAGTTATTCGGCTCTTCGCTTAACAACTGAATAATCGGCACAGCAAATGCGGCCGTCTTCCCTGTTCCAGTCTGAGCGCAGCCAAGCAAATCTCGACCTGCTAACACAGCTGGAATCGCCTGCTCTTGTATCGGTGTTGGAGCGGTATAGTTCTCTTTGCTTAAACCTTCTAAAATCGCAGGTATTATTTTCAAATCATGAAATGTCATTTTATCTCCTTAATTTACATACATGTATACGTAACTTTTAATGTCTTGCAGCCTCGTCATTAAACTTATATTCACATAACAACACTTAAGGTTAACACAAATAAGTCCATCTGCCTATTAACTTTTTTTAGAGTTAGCATAATGCTTCAAATAAAAAGAACTCCCGCAGGGTAACTAGGCAGGAGGATCATTATATCATTTATGCCTCAGCCATATTGGCAATTGCATAATGGAGCAGCTTCATCCGTGTATTTAGCGGGACATCTTGAGGCTCATCCACCAATGCATGCGGGTTAATTTCGAGTTGCTCCCCTGCTTCCTCCTTCAGCTGCGCCACTTGCCTTATGAAGTCTACCGGGCTGGAATGGCTGCCTAGCAGAGAAGTGGTTAATCGTTCCGTCAACTCTTCCCAATTCTCCGTCTGGAAGCGGATTCTGCCTCCCGCAAGGCGAATCTGCGACTCATATTGGTCCTTCCGATCGGTGACAATCCAGCCTGGCCAGAGTGCACGAATCTGATGCAGCAGCATTCCTATATCCGGCGCATACCAAATATCGATCGTCCCGGCACGCAAGTCCAGGTGAAATCCTTGATCCGGTGTCTCCTTTGGCCATTCGTTTAAGTCGAGCTCGCGGCAGCCCGTTGATTGCTCAAGCGACGCCAACAATTGCGGGCCTTGCAGCAAATACTCCTCGACTTCTGATTGAACCGGGTATACCCGCAATTCCCCATCTGGATAGATCATGCTAGCAAGCGTACGCACCCAGCCATCCTTAGGCTCTGGAATAAGCGAAATCGATGCAGATGGTTCCTTACTGAGGCTCTGCAATTTTACTGAAGGATATCCTAAATACGCGGCCATATCCAAAATCCCTGCGGCAGCCCATTCGATTGTCCATCCTGGCCACAGAGGCTGCATCATCCTTATCAGATGCCTGCGCAGCGGAATTTCGTATTTCGTATCTTCCCCGCCATACCAGAGCAGATACTTCCGATCCAGATCGACCAAAGCCCCTCCCTCGGCCCATGCGCTATCCAGCCAGCCTGTCGTCGGTTCCTGCCGTTCAATGAATGCAACCGCCGCTTCAGGTCCCCAGAACAAATTATTTGGCATCGTGTTTGCACACCAGTGACTGTAGTACAGAGAATAGGCAGCGTCTTTAATAATGATCAGGTTAGCGCGGTGACCCATCATATTCCTCCTCTAATGAATCTATCTAAGTTGAACTGCTTAAATGAATTTATCAAAATTGAACTGTTTAATCGTAGCCACAACCAAACTCAGTAATGAAAAACACATTTTCTGTTTCGCCAAAACAATGATGTCCTGCATATATATCAAGTACTTCTATGACATTGGCCTCGCTATGTTGAGCTCTAAATTGCTCAATTTGTTCTTGAGGGAACTTGTTGTGTTCCAACCACACCGCTGCTTCATTGCTCAATTCCAAAGAACTGTACTGCTTTATATGTAGCTTTTTGTGTTGTTTCGGAATCCAAATTGTTTTTAAAATTTCTGCCCATTTTTCCTCTGTGATGGACGCATGAACTGGCTCTTCAACATTCCAATCATACTCGTAATAGAGCGATTTGAGGAACAATATACTATAGGCTTGCTGATAATCATCTACATATGACTTATTAATTGAGAGATAATATACGCCAACAGGATAGACAAAAGAATCGATCTCGTCGAACAGATACTTTCTTAAATCAACTTTTGAAGCTATTTCTGCAAAATAATCCGTGTCATGGATTAACGCCGTAATGCTGTCCACTAATCTATTCATTCTTCAGTCACCTCAATGCTCAATGCTTAATGCTTAATGCCTCATGCTTAATGCTTTTATAGTGCAGTAACTACTACTTATTTTAGCGGTTACGATAACGATATCACAAGACTAATCGGCTGAAAAAAAGCTGTCTCCCCCCTTTAGTTTACCCCAAACTGGTACCCGTTATCTAGAGAAATCGGCTCATCGAACAGGGCGGTTGGAAGTCATAGGCGGCAAGCAGCGCGATCGCGCTTATCGACTTACTGCGAAGCTGCGTTGGCATAGGGAGGGCGTTAGCCAGAAGTCGGCCAACCGCCGTCAGGTCAGGCAGCGACATCACCACACGCAAGTGGAATGCTAATGGCAAAGCACCATGGACGGATGGAACTCTAACCGCACGCGTGGAAATTCTAACGCTGATGAGCGACGCTATTTAGGGAAATCCAGCCCCATAAATATTGTAAGGAAACTGAGACACCTTATTTATAGAAAATCGCCCGATTTTAGCCGTCCATGGGGGGAATAAGCGCCGTGGTAAGCGTTAGAATTAGAAAAGGGTCATTTGAAGCCATTTAAGCGCTGTGGTAAGCGTTAGCGCAAGATGCCCACGAATGCCTACGAATTCCCACGGAAATAGAAAGCACCTTAACAAAGGGGACATGGTGGTTTGTAAGCCATCAGTGATGCCTCCTGTTGTTTGTTAGCCACCGGTAATGCCCCCTGCTGTTTGTCAGCCACCGGTGATACCTCCAAATGAACTAGCCGGATCGCCATTGCGATGATGTTAGGCAGCTGTCACACGGGTAATCCGAGCCGTTCGAGTACTGCGTGAGGATGGTATTTTGGCTATTCCAATTCCGATGAATAACAATGAGCCTATTCACCACCTCACTTGCGCAGCAGCCAAAGCCCGGAAGCATCTTCTCTGCCCCGGGCTTTTTATGTGTCTAAATGACGATATATCCGTTTAACTATATTCTGATTGAAAAATGGACCAAGACTAGCTAAGCTCCAACCATTGCAACTGCACCGGTGCTCCCGAGCATGTAATGCGCAGCTCATGCGCACCTGACTCCAGCGCGCATGCAATCGGCACGGTCACACTATGCCACTCTGCGGAGGCGACATCCGCCGAACCGGCAGATTGAGCGTTCACCAGCAGCTGAATGCTGCCGGTCTGCGCGACTGAGCGCAGACGAATGGCGACTTTCAGCTGATCCGCTGACACGGCCTTCCGTAGCGTGAAATCATAGACGGCCCATTGCTGTGGGCCTAATTCCAGGCTTATCCAGTCGCTTTCAGCCCATTCGCGGCCGCCGCCATGCTGAAAGCTTGCCTTGCGCTGGCTGCCATCCACAAAAGCGATAGTCGTGGCATCCCGTTCCCGATAACCCGTCGTATTGACTGCATCGGTCGAAACGGCTGACGGACCATAACTGACTCCTGCTCCTTTGAAGCCATAGAATACCGCCGGTTGACTGAACGGCACTCTGCGCAGCAGCGCACGGCTTACATCCGCATGATAGATGCAATGCTCCAGCTCGATATTGCGCAGGTATTCCCACAATATCGTTTCTGCCTGTGCTGCATCCGGCTGCTCTCCTCCCTCCAGATAGGCAATAAGTTGATCCCAACCGGCTGGCCGTCTCACTTCGCAAGGGGAATTGGTCTTGCCCATTTTCTTCCACGTCCAGAAGTTCCAGGAGATGCCGTGATCGTCAAACATCCGAAATGCGCCCGTATACCATGCCCGGTTGTTCTCGCCGCCCTCGCCCATATAGATGGGCACCTGCCAGCGCTCGCGCATGTCCAGGTAGTGGGCTATGCTTTCTGTATCCGGGTTGTTCCAGTACTTATGGAATTGTAGCATGACATTGCTGTCCACGGGGCCGCTTTCAAATGCATCCTCAAAGATAGACCAGTCCGTTGACCAATGTACGCCCTCCAAAATAATCATATGGCGCTGGTCAACCTCGCGAATAGCGGCTATTATTTTGCGATAAAGCGGCATTACGCGGTCATTATAGGAGGCAAACCAGTCCGGCAGCGGCTCATTCAACAAATCATATCCCGCAACAATCCATTCATCCTTGTAGCGCTCGGCCAGCATGCGCCATAACGCGATTGTCGCTTCCTGGCACCGTTCGTCTGTAAACAAATCAGGGTGATCCTGCTCCGAATCGTCTATATTCGTGCCTGTCTGGCCGCCAGGCGCGCCGTGAAGATCAAGCACAACATAGATTTTGCGGTCGGCACACCAGCCAATCAGCCTATCCAGCAGCAGCAAGTGCGCTTCATGATAAACCGTCCATGTCCGGTCCGTATAGAGAAATGCAGCATTAATTGGTACGCGAACCGAATTGTAGCCTTCCTCGGCTATGCGTTCAATATCCACTTCCGCAATATAACGATCATAGTAAAGCGACCAGAAGCGGGACGCCTTGTCCGGCCCAATGAGCTGTTCAATCATCTGCTCCATCCTGCGCGGCCGATCTCCCGCATTCGGGAACTGCCACATATAGCCTTCAGGAAGCAGCCAGCTGCCGAGGCCAACGCCTCGCAGCTTGATTTCCTGATTGCTGCCGTTGACAATGGTCGTGCCGACTGCTCTGACAAAGCCGTCTACGTCTTGCGCATCTGTCCGTAACCTCATCTGTCTTCCTCCTCTGATGACTAGCTTTTAATAGCACCCTCCGCAATGCCGTGCAAAATGTATTTCTGCAGCACCAGATACAGCACAACGACAGGAAGCATAGCCAGCACTAATGATGAAAGGATCGCTGACCAATCATTGTTGTATTCACCAAACAGCATGTTCGTCGATAGCAGCAGGGTATATTCTTGGAATCTGGTCAGCAACAGCAGCGGCAGCAGAAAATCGTTCCACATCCAAAGCGTATTCAAAATAGCAATCGTCGCCGTAATCGGCAGCAGCAGCGGGAAGATTATGCGCAGATACAGTCTGAATTCGCCGCAGCCATCCATAAGCGCCGCTTCGTCCAGCTCGCGCGGAATCGATTTGACGAAGCCGTGATACAGGAAGATGGCAACGGCCACGCCCAAGCCGATATAAACGAGTCCCAGACCGACCGTCGTGCCCTGCAGCTTCAAGTCCTTGCTGATTTTGACCAGTGTAATCATAATCGAATGAAACGGGATTAACGTCGACATGACAAACAATCCGAATATGAACGCACTTAGCTTACCTGGCGTTCTCGACAGCTTGTAGCCGGCCATGGATGAAAACAAAACGATCCCCGCCAGCCCGACTGCGACGACAATTGCCGTATTTTTAAGACTGCGCAAATAGTTGATCTTTTTGTAGGCATCCTGATAATTGCCCCATTCCAACGTGCTTGGCAGCGACAAAATGTTGGTCAGCATCTCCCCCTGTGTCTTAAGTGAATTCAGTATTGCCATATAAATTGGAAACAGCGTAAAGATGGCTGCTGCGATCAAAATCAGCAAAATCAGTACCGAGGCGGCGGAGCGACGCTTTCTCCCCATTATGCACGCACCTCTCTTCGCTTCATGATCCACAGCTGGACAACTGTAATCAGAACAACAATGATGAACAGGATCATCGCCTTGGCGCTTGCATATCCATAACGGTTGCTGTACCGGAAGGCTTCCTCCATAATGTTGAGCGCTATGACCTGCGTTTCGCGGCCCGGCCCTCCCCCGGTTAAGGCAAACACCGCATCAAACACCTTGAAGGAACCGTTCAGCGTCAGGAATACGCCAATCGTCAGCGCCGGGAAGATCATCGGCAAAGTCACGTTGAAGAAGACTTGTCCCGGACTCGCTCCATCAATTTCAGCAGCCTCCTTCAAGGATTGCGGCACGCCCTGCAGCGCGGCAATGAAAATAACCATTAAATAGCCGACGCCCCCCCACAACGAAAGGATCAGAATCGAGAAGAAGGAGTATCTGGGATCGCCGATCCAGGACTGATCGAGGAACATCAACCCTGCCCGTTCAGCAATAACCGGCAGCACCTTCGTGAAAATGAACATCCACATAAAGCCACCGATAATCAGGCTAAGCATGTTGGGCATGAAGAAAACCGTGCGGAACAACACTTTGCTTCTGCGACGCGATTCCACCAGCGCGGCCAGCCCCAGTGCAATGACGTTTTGCAGGACGACCATATACAGCACGAATTTCATCGTAAACCATAAGGAATTGAGGAAGAAGCGGTCCTGCATAGCTTCCACATAATTGGCCAGACCAATCACACGATAGACGGGATTCAGTCCATTCCAATCCGTCAAGCTGTACCAAATGCCCCCGAAAGCGGGGGCAAGTGTAAATACCGCATAAAAGACGAAAGCCGGCAGGACGAATAACAATAGACGGGATACTGATTTAAGCCCTCTAAGTTTGATCACATTGCTCACTCCCGCTCAAGCATTCGTTTAACAGCTGATTATTGTCCGCCTACCGCAGTCCGCCACACTTTATCCAGCGATTCGATCATTTGCGCCTGATCCACCGTCTTCACATAGTAGCTTTGCAGCAGCTTGGCTGTCTCATCCGTAACGCCATTAGGCAGCTTGAGATCGAGATAGGCCTTGCCTTCCGATACGTACTGACTGGCCTCATTCACCCAAGGGAAAACTTCATAACTATGCACGGTCGCAATCGGATTAAACACCAGCTTCTCAAACAGCTCGGAGGAATCCTGATCATCCAAAATGTAATTGAGCAGTTCCAGCGCGGTTTCCTTATTCGGGTTGTTTGGCGATAAGGCGAGCGAGGTCGAGGTAGCCAGATTAATCATCGCTCCTGCAGGGTCGTTGCTGACTGGCAGCGGAGCTACGCCGAATTCCATATCCGGATTCACCTTCAAAATCGTCTCTGCATTCCATGGTCCTTGTACCCACATCGCGGCTTTCCCATTGGCAAAATCAGTGGAGCCCGCTTCATTGCCAACCTCAAACGGCTTATCCGTTCCGTTAGCCATAATAATATCAATAATGTCGAATACCGATTGAACATCAGCATAGGAAGCGGAGCCCGCATTCATCTGTTCAATCCAATTTTGATTGGTCGAGGATACGGTGCCGCCCAGCGACAGCGCCATCATCAGCTGCGGCACCCATGACTCCTGGAACGCCAGCAGAAACGGCGTGACATTGGCTTCGTGCAGCTTGTCAACCACAGCCTGCATTTCATCCAGCGTTTGCGGCGGCATCAGTCCGTGGTCCTTGAAAATCTGCTTATTGTACAAATAGCCCCACGACAAGCTCTCCAGCGGCATTGCTGCGATTTTGCCGTCATACTTCACCGTTTCTGCTACGGCAGGATACAGTTTGGCTACAAAAGGCTGGCTGCTGAGATCGTCCATATAGCCGGCTTCGTAGTAGGTCTGAATGTCATTGGCATGGAGTGTATAAAGATCAGGCGCATCGCCCGAGGACAGCCGGGACTGCAAAATTTGCTTGGCCTGGTCGGCATTCGGCATCTCCAGATGGATGGTGACATCCACATTCTTCTCGGCCAGCTGCTTCTCCTTGAATTGGGCAAAATACTGCTCAAATTGATCCTTGAAGCGCGGGAAGCTCATAAATACTTTAAGCTCAACTTTGGTTGGCGGCTCCTTGACCGCTTCGCCGCCGCCGTTGTCTGTCGGCGCGCTCGTGGTAGCTGGCGGCGAAGCACTTGGCGTGTTGCTTCCTGAGCCGCAAGCGGCAAGAACGACCAGCATCAGCATCGTCACCAGCAGAACTGGAAGTGCTCTTTTCATCGTTAATTCCCCCTACAAGATTAGTTTGCAGCTTCAGTATAGAGGATTTTGAAAACCCTTTCATTTGAGGATTTTAGCATCATGTATTGGATTATATTGACCCCGTCAGCCGTCCTTGCGCACCTCTCCGGGTGTAATCCCATAGTGCTTCTTAAACACACGATAAAAATAGGCCACATCATCATAGCCGGTCAATTGGGCCACATGCTTGATGGAAAGCCCCTGCTTAACCAGCAGTATTCTGGCCTTTTCCATTCGCTTGCGCGTAATGTAATCCGTCATGTTCTCCTGAGTGTAATTTTTGAACATCCGGCTCAGGTGCTCCTTGCTGATATAGAAATGCTGAGCCAGCGACTCCAATGAGATCGCCTCCTGGTAGTGCCCGTCAATATACGCAATGACCGTAGCAAGGTCGAGGCGGTTGCGGTTCATCCGCTGCTGCTGCAGCGTCTCGATTGTTTGTTCAAACAGCCCGCTCATGCAGACTGCTGCCTCACGGACAGCTTGCCAGTCCGCCATGGCAATGGAGCGCACATCCTCCGTCAGCAGCGTTTCCAGCACAATCCCTTGACCGGCGGCAAATTGCTCCAGCATCAGCAGGTAATCATTGCCGATCTTGGCCGGTATGCCCACGTGATCGACTTGCTCCCCGTTCCCGTACAGCTCACCGGCCAGACGTTCAAATCCACTCCTGACGTTCGTGGCATTGAGTTCAAGTAAAGCGGCATAGATCGTTTCGCGCAGCTCCATATAACGGGCTAGCAGCAGCCGGTCTGAAAACAAGACTGCTGCCGGAATCGATGGCGATAATGCAGCTTCCGCTTTGTTCAGCTCGCGCACGGATGCCGCCAAAGCCTCATTCAGTTCGTCAGGGTTAATTGGCTTTAATAAATACTCGACAGCCTTGGAGCGGATCGCCTGCTTCAAATAAACAAAGTCATCATACCCGCTCATAACTACAATCTTAAGGCTGGGGAACTCCTGGTTCATGACACGCAGCAATTCTACGCCCTCTGTTCCGGGCATCCGCATATCGGTGACACAAATATGAGGTTGCCGCTGCCGAATGAGCGCCAAGCCCTGATTGCCATCCTCTGCCTCTCCGATAACTTCAAGCCCATGCTGCTCCCACTGTCCGAGCGCCTTCACAACCTCCCGCGACCATGGCTCATCATCAATAATGACAACGTTATACATTGCGCCCCTCCTTTGATTGACTGCCCCGTTCTTCCGCCTCAGCCTTCGGCATTGCCGTTCCTTGCTCGGCAGGCAGCAAAATGACAGCCAGCGCGCCCGTCCCCTCCCTGCTGAAGAGGCGCACTCCGTACTTCTTCCCAAATTGCAGCGTCAGTCTGGCATGCACATTCAGCAAGCCAATGCCTCTGCGCTTGCCAGCCGCTGCATGAGGATGCGTAGTGAAGCGATTGGAGCCTGCCCGAATATCACTGCGCAGCTGTCTCAATCGCTCCTGATTGATGCCGATGCCTGCATCGCCAACCATGATCGCAATGCGGTTGCCGATACGCCGCGTGCGGATGTGCAGCAACCACCGTCCTTCCTTGCGCTGCAGACCGTGCTCAAAAGCATTTTCGACAATCGGCTGCAGGGTCAGCTTCGGCAGCGTCGTATTGAAGGCCGCCTCATCATTCTCCACCACGAAGCGGCAACGTCCGATAAAGCGCTGCTCCTGAATGAACAAATAGTTCTCCATATGCTTAAGCTCATCGCCCAGACTGACAAGCTCGCCCTCCGTGCTGATTGAATAACGCAGCAGATCGCCTATGACCTGTGTAATGCGATAAATCTCCGGCGCTCCCTTCGCAAGCGCCATACCGCCAATCATATGCAGCGTATTGTTCAGGAAATGCGGATTAATCTGGGCCTGCAGCGCGATGAGCTGAGCGTTCTTCAGGTCAAGCTCACGCTGGTACTCCACTTCAATCAGCGACTTTAACCGGTGCATCATGGAATTGTAGCCCACCTCCAGCAAGCCGATTTCATCCTTGCTACGCACCGACTTCATCTCGAAATCAGATAAATGCTGCTTGCGCATCGTCCGCGCCAGACTGATGATCGGGCGGCTGATCCGCAGCGAGACAAATATGGAAAGCACAACCGAGGCCAATGCAAAAAGTGCGCCGGTCCATATGCCGGCAGTCATAGTCGTATTGGCGCCCTTGTTGATCGTCTCGATCGGTATTGCTTTTACGAGATGAAGCTGCCCGCTATTCACCCGCTTGCTGAAAAAAAAGTAGGACGAGGTTTTATTGACTGCCAAACCGACATGGCGCGGATCAATAGCGGCAAGCTGTGCCTGGATTTCCGCAGATTCATCGGGCGACGACGAGCCGGGAAGCAGCTCACCCTCGTCATTCATTAGAAATACAGCGCTTTCGGGCTCCGACTGCAAAATATGCTCGACCTGCTCCCAGACACTCTTGTTGATGCGTACCGCTATGCCGCCAATCAGCTCCCGCCCCATAAATTCGTTCATGCTGTGATAAGCATTGATATTATCGCCCGCCGGCTTAAAATACATATTGACAGGTCCAAGCAGCATGCGGCTCCATGGACCGGAAGCAATATCCAGCGCATGCGTCATGCCCGTATTGGCATGATTAATTGTAAACGCCCGTTTGTTGGCGTGAGTGTACAAGGTCAAATTATCTATTTTGCGTGAATAGGAGTAATAGGCGGTTTTAATGGTGCTTCCAATGACAGCCTGGGTCTGGAACTCGGTTCCTGCGTCAAGCGGCTCAGCCTGGGCCAAGCGCTCAATAAGCTGCTGATTAATGTGCAGACTGACAAATAGCGTATCAATCTGACGGATCAGCTCATCCAAATACTGATTTGCCCACATCATCCGCGAGCGGTTGGCATCTATGATTTCTTTTTCAACAGAAACTCTCGTGTTGTTCGTGGCAATCCACGTCACGGTAATAACCGGCAACGTGGTGAGACAGATCATCAGCAGCATTAACCGAAAGCGAATACTCATTCCCTTCAAACCGTCTCCCCCTGCTCCCGGATCGCCCGAGTTGAATGATAAAGAGGCAGGGAACACCCTGCCCCTTCTATTTAGATTCGACTTGAAAGCGCTTTTTTCCTTGTGCTGCTTATTACATTGGCACAAGCTCAAACCGATCATAGGCCGACCAGCTGCCTGCGGCTGCATCCGACCAGACGCCCATCTCCAACATTCCGGTCGTTACGTGAAGACTATCGATCGTATAGCGTGCCCATTGCCCGGAATCGGCAGTAATTGTCGCAGTCCGCTCGCTGCCGCCATAGCCCTTGGCCTGCAGTTGCAGCGCGGTATGCGCGCCGCCTGCCCGCGCCCACACACTGAGCCGGTAAATGCCATTTTGTACTGCCACTGTCTGAGAAGTAAGCTGTTGATACGCCGCTGCAGACCAGTGCGTCAGCTTGTAGCTCCCTGCCGCAGGCTGATCCCGATCCACCTTCTGTGCTACCGTACCGCTGTGCCAAATGGTCCAGCCTGTAAGATTACCACGTTCAAATCCGGCGTTCACAAGGGGATCGGCCTGCACGAGCTCAAATGCGTCAAACGCCGACCAGTTGCCGCCGCGCGCATCTGACCATACGCCTACTTCAAGCTGACCGTTAGTGACGGTTATTTGATCAATCGTATACTGCTGCCAATAGTCGGTCGCATTCGAGGATACCTGCGCCCGCGTCTCCCGTCCTGCCGATTTGGCATACAAATGGAGCGCCCGCTGACCGCCGCTTGTTCGCACCCAGCCGCTAAAGCGGTATTGGCCATTGGGTACAGTCACATACTGCCTCGTAAGCTGCCGGTAGTCTCCCGAGGCCCAATGCGTCAACTTGTGCGTTCCCGTATAAGGAGCATTCGTATCGACACTTTGTGCAGAAACACCACCATTCCACTGCTCCCATCCCGCTGCTGAACCCGAATCGAAACCTGGATTAACGAGCAGATTGTCCGGGGAAGCTGCAGCAGTCGGAGTGAGCGCCAGCCAGTTCAGATTCCATCCGCCGCTGGCTGCACGCAGGCGAAGTGTCTGTACGCCCTCTTCCAGGGTGACAGGATGGCTGATCGTTGTCCATGTTTGCCAGCCGCCGGTATTCGGTACGCTGGCTGTAAACTGTACACTCTCCCCGCTAATCACTTCAATCGCATTAACGGCGCCTGCTTGACTCGCTACGCGCAGACGCAGTTGATAGGTGCCCGCCCGAGGAGCAAAAATACGGTAATCCAGCCAATCCCCGCTGTCGAAATAACCGACATTCAAGCCGCCATTCGTATCCAGTGTCGCTTCCGTTCGCACGTCAAAGGAGGCTTGCGCACTCTCCGCCTCTATGAGTCCCGGCACTTCTGCAACATGCGTAGCCGAAGCGCTGAGTCCATACCCGTACGGGAACAACGGCGTATAATTCTGATCCTTGTCAGTGATCGGAATTTGGGCCATGCTTCGAGGCCAGGTCAGCGGCAGCTTGCCTGTAAAGTCATCATCTCCGAATAACAGATCGGCAATGCCGCCTCCTTCCGTACCCGGCAGCCAGGCAGCCACGAATGCCTGCCAGCCGGGAAGATCACTGGATACAATCATAGGTCTGCCCGACAACATAATAACGACCATCGGCACCCCGCTGCCCGCTACATTCGTCAGCAGCGTTCTGTCCTCCGCGCTCAGCTCCAGGTTAGGGCGCGGCTGGCCCGGACCGACATCGCCCATCATCTCCGCCGACGGATATTCACCAATGACAACAATGGCCGCATCATGTCCGGCGGCACCTGTCCCATTCTGTGAATACGTCACGCTGCCTCCGCCTGTGACGGCCCCCTGAATGCCCTGCAGCAGTGTCGTCCCCGGCGTAATAGCACCTGGTGAGCCCTGCCAGCTAATCGTCCAGCCACCGGATTGAAAGCCGATATTATGCGCCTTGCTGCCAGCTACAAATAATCGGGACTGCTTCGACAGCGGCAAGAAGTGATTGTCGTTCTTGAGCAGCACCGCCGATTTTCTCACAGCCTCGCGTCCAAGCGCGCGATGCCCCGCTCCGCCAAATAAGCCGCTGGCAATTAGGCTGTTGTCCACATAAGGCGCTTCGAACAGGCCGGCCTCAAACTTGACTCGCAGAATGCGGCTGACCGCATCGTTAATGCGCGCCTGGGAAACTTGATTGGTGTTGACGAGGTTTACCAGCGTCGGTATAAACTGCTGCCAGTTGTCCGGCTCCATGAACAAATCAATTCCGGCGTTGACCGATGCGCGCAGCGCTTCGGCGTACGTGGCGTAAACGCCCTGATTGACGAGCGAAAAGGCGCCGTTCCAATCCGAAATTACAATGCCCTGGAAGTTCAAGTCCTGTTTCAGCATCTCGGTAATCAAATGCTGATGGACGTGCATCTTCTGACCATTCCAGGTCGTCAGCGAGATCATGACCGTACGTGCCCCGGCCGCTATTGCATCACGGTATGGCTGAATGTAAGGGTCCAGCTCCTGCTCGTTCAATGTCACATTTCCCTGATCGTCCCCGCCGGTCGTATTACCATCGCCAAGCCAATGCTTGATGGAGGCCACAGCCTTTGTTCCTTTCATAAATCCGCTGTCGCCCGGGTTGCCCTGAAGTCCTTCGACAAAAGCGGTGCCGAGCTTGCCGGCCAGCGTCACATTCTCGGAATAGCCCTCATACGTTCTTCCCCATCTAATGTCTTGCGGCACACACAAGCATGGGGCAAAATTCAAGTTAACGCCGGTAGCTCTGATCTCCCTGGCTGTCGCATCACCGATTCTGCGCACGAGATCCGCATCACCCGAAGCGCCGAGACCGACATTGTGCGGATAAATAGTAGCGCCATAGACATTGTTATGCCCGTGGACAGCGTCCACACCATAGAGAATGGGAATTTGCAGCCTCGTCGACATCGCTGCCTGCTGGTAGCTGTCGGTCATAGCTGCCCACGTTGCTGCATTATTCGGCGTTGGATTGGAGCCTCCGCCGCTTAAGACAGAACCGATGGCAAATTGCGCTACTTGCGATGGTGTTGCTGCCAGCCGCTCCACCTGGAGCATCTGGCCAATTTTCTCCTGCAAGGTCATTCGGGATAACAAATCGTCTACCCGCTGCTCAATACTCAGACCAGGGTTCTGATAGTCATTGGCATAGGCGGTCCGGGGTAGCGGCACTGCTAGTGCCGCCGCCAACAGAATGAAAGCGATGAAGCCCGCCAACCAGATACGAAACGGCTTGATTAACATCGTTCATCCTCCCCCGTCCTATTCAAAGACTCGGAAGTCGCTGATCGACCACCAACTGCCTGAGCTTCCGCGCAAGGATACCCGAAGATAACGAGTCTCCGTAATCGGGAAGTTTGCAGACACAATGCTGCCGTCTCCCTCGCCGCTAGCGACGATGCGCCAGGTCGATCCGTTGTTGGATGCTTCAATGACATAGGAACGCGCATAATCGGTGGCACTGTCGCCTGAGTCCATGACGATATGATTCACCCATCTTGGTGCGCCCATATCCACTTGATAATACTGTCCGCTGGCTTGTCCTGCACCACTGCTCCACCGCGTGGAACTGCTGTTCAGCGCGTTGCCCGGCGTGCCTCCCGCCTCTGTCGAGGATGCCGACGCCGTCCAGCCTGCACGACTTAGCTCACGCTCGCCATAAACCTGCAAATCGGCGATCGACCACCAGTTGCCTGCAGTACCCGTCTGAACAATGCGCACATATCGTGCTGTCTGCACAGGGAACTCCACCAGAAGTGCTGCTTCGCTGCCGCTGCCGGAGGCAACGATGCTCCAATTGCTTCCATCGCTGGATACCTGGATCTGATAACCGTGCGGATAGTCGGAGGCCGCAGCACCGGCATCGAGCAGCATACGATTAAAGATTTGGCTCTGCCCCATATCGATTTGGAAAAATTGACCGTTCGTTTGATCGGCTCCGCTGCTCCACAGTGTGCTCACACTGCCATCAATCGCCTGATTCGCCGGAGTGCCGGGACCCGATACAGATGCCGTCGCTGTCCAGCCGCTGCGCTCAAGCGCGGGCTCGGCATAGACATTAAATTCGGCAATCGACCACCATTCCATCGCCGTTCCCGTCTGCACCAGCCTAATGTACTGGGCATACTGCGGTCCGACAACAATCGCCTGCTTCCAGCCAAATCCTTGGCCGCTGGCTACCGTCGTCCAATCTATGCCATTATTTGAGATTTGCACCTGATAGCCTCGCGGGTAATCCCAGCGATCATTAGGACCGGTCTCGAAGGAGACTTGATCAAACACTCTCTTCGCTCCCATATTGACCTGGAAGTATTGTCCCGGTGCCTGGGGCGCTCCACTGCTCCAGCGAGTGCCTGTATTCAAGTCCAGCGCATTGGCCGGAGCCCCCCCTGCTTCCGTTGAGGATGCCGTTGCCGTCCAGCCGCTCTTCTGTATCGGCATCGTAGCCATCCACGGCTGCCCCTCCGTAAATCTCGACACCACGTCAATGAAACGCTGATTGGCCGCAAAGTTGTCCGTTGAGAAGGCTGTCAGCTTGGCTGCAATCGTTGCCGCCGAATCGTTGTTAATAATCGGCAGCGGGTTGGCATTGGAATTATAGAAGCCCCAATAGCCGCCTGCTCCTTGATAATGATCCATCCGTACTTTGTAAGACCAGTTCGTCCAGGACACATTCAGTGCATTAAGCCCCGACATGAATTTGGCCCAAATATCATCATAATGATACAAGGAATATTCTCCGAGCAAAATCGGTATGTTCCAGCTCGGGTTATGCTGAATGGAGGCGACATTGGCAATCGTCGATTCGACGAGCCGATTTTGCGCATCGGCATCCTTGCCATTGGGCATATCGTAAGGGTGAACCTCATATACGACATTCTCCCAGCCATATACGCCTGGAGCTGTAATGGCATTCCAGCCAAAGAAAGCGGCAAAATAAATCGTATGATCCGGATCAATCGCTCTGACAGCTCGATACAACCGGTCATAGTAGGCACTTTTTTGCGCGACGTCATCCCCGTCTTCCGAGTAGTCAAGCAGCGGCTCGTTGATCAGATCATAACCGGCTATAACCGGATTGCCGTTGTAACGGGTTGCGATTGCTTCCCAAATCTCCACGACCATATCCTGATAGGACGCAGTCGTCCAGAAGGCATTGGGATTCGGACCCACCCGACCACAGCTTCCCCATGGGCATCCCCCGCCAGGCAAGGTGTGCAGATCAAGCAGCACGTACATATCCCGCTGGTCAGCCTTCTCGATCAGCCAGTCAATGTTGTCCCACGCTGTAGACTTGAACGTCCCGTCGACATTCATCATTTCAAACCAGGCAAACGGCAGGCGGATGACGTTCATGCCCATCGCCTTGATGTTATCGATGTCGCTCTCCGTAATCCAGGTATCCTGATGCGTAGCATAAATACTCTCTCTCGTCGCTGCGCCAAAACGGCTGGTCAGCGTGTTGTACAGCGAGTAATCATCATTGTTCAAAGATACGTTCAGCTCTCCGATTGTCCACCAGTTGCCTGCCGTACCCGTCTGCTCAATGCGGATATACCTGGCCCCTACCGCGTCAAAGTTGATCGGAGTAGCCTTCCGTAACCCCTGCCCCGTCGCTACTGTCGTCCAGCTAGAACCATTATCAGACACGCGTACGATGTAGCCGCGCGGATAATCCTGCTCTTGAACCGAATTTTTGGCCGTGTCGAGCACAATCTGGTTAAAGGTTGCCTTCACACCGAGGTCGATCTGGAACCATTGCCCTGGAGCTTGTCCCGCTCCCGTACTCCATACGCTGCTAATATTGCCGTTCCTGACGTTGTTTGGCGAGGTGCCGGGCGCGCTGGCTGATGCGCTCAGCGTCCAGCCTGTCCGATCCAAACTGCCGCCCCCATAGACTGCAACATCCGAGATTGACCACCAGTTGCTGCTCGTTCCCGTCTGTACGATGCGAATCTGGGTCATCCATGACGTCCACCAAAACTCCGCATGAATAAACCGCGAAGTGCCAATTCCGCTTGCATATTTGCGCCATACGCCATCACTGAGGCCCCATACTTCGTAGCCGCGCGCATAATCGCTGGCTGAGGTTGGACCAGAATCAATGAGCACTCTGCTGACCTCCGTATTTCGTCCCAAATTAATCGTAAACGATTGCCCGCTCGTCTGTGCGGCGCCGCTCGTCCATCTGGTGTTCGGATTTCCATCGAGGGCGTTAGAGGGAGAAGTGCCCGCTCCTGTTGAAGATGCGGTAGCCGTGAAACCGCCGCTGTGCAGAACCGGATCAGAGAATAGATTGAATTCGGCTACCGACCACCAATTTGTAGCTGTGCCTGTCTGAACAATTCGCACATACTGCGCGACTTGCGGAATGAGCCTTACAACCGTGTTTGTTTCCGCTCCCGTTCCGCTTGCCGCATTTACCCAGGTACTGCCATCGTTCGAGACAAGCACCTGATAGCCTCTCGGATAGTCTGTTCCTCTGCCGCCAGCATCCACATAAACGCGGTTAAAGAGTGTAGGCGCACCTAAGTTCACCTGAAACCATTGTCCGCTGGCCTGAGCACTTCCAGTGTCCCAATAGGAGGTATGGCTGCCATCCAGAACATTGCCTGCATTCGCGCTATTAACGGAAGCTGTAGCCGTCCAGCCTGTCCGATCCGCAGCAAACTCGCCGAGCGGAGACATCCAGTCCTCCTGGGCGAGCCAGCCGCCAAGATTTGTACCGCGCAATGTGACAATTTCACCAGTACCGTTGTTATTTTTTATAAATCTGCCGTCGGTCTTCAGGAAGTCACTGGGGCCTAACGCTGCTGATGCCGTGTTGGTGCGAATACCAACCAAGGCAAACATTTCAAGCAGCATAGCAATCGCAATCGCCACTGCGGCCACCCTCGTTACATGCATTCTTCTACTACCGGTTTGCATTATAGAATCCTCCCTCTCATATCAATTGCGGTCAAGAGCGAAGCTGCACAATGATGTAGTCGCCAACGAACCTCCTTTCCCCCTGAAAGTAGACTGAGTGACAATATTTGATAACGCTTACATTATTCAGTTTAAACAATACTAACTTCGGCTTCATTCTACAATTTTAGCATTATATATTGTAATTTATTGATGTCGCTGCAGATTAGAAAGGCGAGTTGTTGCCCAAGCACAAAAAGCCCCGTGTCCACAAGTGGGAACTTGAGGCATGGGGCTGTCATTAGCGCTACTCCGCTGATCTCATGGTTTAATATAGTTTTTAATAATTTTTTTCGCTACTTCATGTGGTTCTTGTAAGTTCCCATCATTTTTAGCTTCCTGAAAATAAGCTTTCAACGGAAAGTCTTTTGTCTCATTTCTTGCCGTTGCTTGCATTTCTGTGTTCACCATTCCTGGATCTACTGCGTATATTTTTACAGCGTCAGTTCTTGCTTTTAATTCTAATTCAACACATTTTGTAAACATATTGATTGCTGCTTTTGTTGAGCAGTACACACTCATACCTGCTGCCGGGTATTTCCCAGAACCAGACGAGATATTAATAATGGTTTTTTTCGCACTCCAGTCTCTTGTCGCTTCTAAAAATCTTGATGTCAAAATAATTGGGCTTAACATATTGATATGAACATTATTTACTATTTCCTCAACATTACACTCGTCTATCGAACCGAGCGGCGTTACAGCAGCGGCATTGTTTATTAAACAAACCAATTCTGCATTTGCTCCACTGATCTTTTTGAAAATTTGATCACTCAATCTGTTAACATCCGTAATATTACTAAAATCAAATGGTATAAAATCATATCGATAATTATTTTCTCTTGAAGTGTTCAAAATTTCTATATTCTCCGTTCGTGCAATACATATTATATGGTGGTTTACTTTAAGAAGTTGTTTGGATAATTCGGCACCAATGCCCCTGGATGATCCGGTAATAATAAAATATCTGGTTTTCATTGTAACCCTCCGATTATTCATCTTCTTTATCTCTTGTAATTTTTCCGAATTCTATTTCGACGATTCTATATGAAAAATCATATACAATGGATACATTTGGCGATCATTTCGACGATTCTATATGAAAAATCATATAGAATGAATCATTCGGCGATCATTTCGACGATTCTATATGAAAAATCATATACAATGGATCATTCGGCGATCATTTCGACGATTCTATATGAAAAATCATATACAATATGTGACGAAGCTTGCTCAAGGGGAGGACAATAAAGCTATCTCCCATTTGCAAGAATTGCTCACTCGGGACTCACTTGAAATCCTTACAATCGCTTGTTTATCACTTTCAGTCAATTTTTTAGTTGTGTTGTCTGAACAACATGATTAAAAATAAACATGCGATTTCATATTGATTTCTGTATTCCCGACGCCCATTCGCTTTATATAGCTCCTATCTTATGGAAATGGATGTGTCCGGCTGTGCTCGCTCCCTTGCAATCCAACTGCCGGACCGAGGGTCATATGGCCCGATGCGTGAATCCGGTGTTATAAGAATGTCGACAACTTCTTCGAGCTCCTTATAACATTGGTTTACTTGGTTTCCATCCAACCTCTTGACTCCACTGATTTGCCTTAATCATAACGATCCATACTATTTCAGTTTTGCCCTCAACATATCGTCCTCTTTGATTTCTTTATTGGTTTGCAAGTTCGTATTACTGCCATACTCTCTAACATGAAAATGTGTTCTTCTCATTCCTTGTGTCTTTAGAGATCACCAACCAATTTGTTTTCTAGGCTCTATCGTATATTTCTTATAACGTTCTTGCATTTGCTGGAGCTGCCGCGGCAATCAAACGAAGTGATCGTCATGCCGTGAGTTATCATTTGGCCCATACCTTAATTTCTTTCCTATCCACGCACTTGCATCTCTCCACTTAACCTTCTTAGAACTAATCCAATTCACTTCAGCAAATCTATGTTTACCTTCCGGGTCCCAATTTCTATCGTCTGCCCAATAAAACAATCCATTTCTAAATAAAAATGTTGCTTCATAAATAAGTGAATCATGATTTTCAGGACTTGGACTTAAATATATGTGAGTGATTTCTTCAAACAACAATTCAATTGTAGAAGGGGCTATATCCTGTCTTTGAATTAATAGTCTGACTCTATGGTCTCTGTTTACTGATAGCGACATCGATAAATCTTCATCTACATAGTGGTCAGTCCACAAATACATTTCTTTGATACATGAATCATGAAACCAACCAAATGATTGCATGAATTTATCTAAATCTTCTTGGTTTTTTAAGTCGTGCCATATTATCGACATAGTCATCCCCATCTATTTTAATTAGCATTGTCGAATTTAACCTAACATTTGTGCATTCCTGACGATCATAATGCTATACCATGTTATAATAAATGTTTTTTATGTATTTTTGATTTCCATAACGGATCTCTTTTGGATAACCTTCGCTGCTGATCTCAAACTTCAGCAAATCATCATTACTCTCTTTTGTTTTACTTTTAATCTCTGCCCTAGAATGAATATTATATAGTATGTTCCTTATCTGCTTATCATATTTAATTTCATAACGGACTCCTAATTTCACCATATTATGCTGATCGGTAAAGTCGTTAAACAAATCTATTAATATAAAACTATCCTTGTCATCTTTCTTAAAAAATACAAAAACATCTCCCTTTCCTGCTCTAAAAGGTCCTTCCCCATATGATAAATATTGGTTATATAATTCCATCTTATTAAAACTTATATTTAGTTGTCTCATTAATTCCTCTAAATTCAATATCTCATCCGTATCATCTATCAAATCAAAAAACGGTAAATAAAAGGAAAACTCAATATATTTCTTCATTCTTAATTCCTTTCATTATTACATAACCCTTGCCTTCTCGAACTGCATTCATCAATATCTTAAGGGTCTTAAAATAAAATCTTGTAATTATCAATATGCTGCTCTTTGAATACTGCTTTATTATTTTCAATTGCATCCTTTATTCTTTCCACTGTGAAGTTTGAAATTGGTTTTGGTAATTCATTAATATGGAAAAATTCATACTCATCTATCTCTTTATTATCAACTTCAATATTCCCCCGATACGCAAAAGATTTAAAAGTATAAATATAACCATTCCGGTGAGACATAAAATAAATGCCTGATATTTCTATGCCATTGGCTTCGATATTGACTTCTTCTTTCAATTCTCTAATTGCCCCATCCCAGGCGGATTCACCTTCTTCAACTATGCCGCCTGGAATTGACCATTGTTTCTTCCCATAGGTTTGATGAACTAATAAAACTCTATTTTGGGTATCAATGATAATAATGCCTGCGGCATCATGTGATTTTTGCATTTACTTTCTCCTTTCATGTAAATTGAAAATTGACAATAAGGTTTTCTGAAAGGACTGACCTTGCTTAACCATTTAGTCGTTTAATAATCTGTTTCTTTTTTTGCCCGGACAACTCTCCATTTGATATATTTATCATCAGGAGAATGTCTCTATCGCATATTTGTGTAAAGAAAAGATCAGCATTTAACTCTTCCAACACTTGAATGCAGATCTCAAGCATCTTGTTTCTAAACTGAACAACTTTACTGTTGCTGGTAAGTAGGGTTACATGACTCACCATCGTCTCGCACACAACATTAAAATGCTCTGTATGTTCACCTTCATATTTCCATTCTGTTGTTTCATACTTGTAAAATTCCTGTTCCTTGGGATCTTTCTCAACAACCTGTTTCAGAAAATCTTTTGTGTTCATGGCGGGGCATACCATAGTTGCGTTAGCATCCAAATAAAGCCCGAAAGCAATCATTTCTTCTTGTTCATAGAGGTTAACCATCCTAGAAAAGGTTGTTTGAGTGGCGGATTTTATCTGTTTTTTGATTTCATCATAATCAAAAGGCTTAGGTTTTGGTGTTTGAATTAACTTTTCCAAGAACTCCTTAAAACTATGCGCTAACACTGTTTTTTCATAACCGACTTTATGTATCTGTTTTACAAAAGTGACCCTTGGCTCATCTTTTACAGTACATTCGGAGTAATCAAATACAAACCGTTCTGTACGTGCTGCATCTAGATTTTTCCAAAATAAATTCCGATATCCGGCAAATTGACAAGTCCGGGATAAGCTTTTCGTGCTTTTTCACTCTTCAAATCACAAATGGAACTGATGTAGGAGCAAAGGAAAAGTTGTTTTACATTTTGATTCTCATCATAAATAGGAAAACAGTTCCTTTTCAGGAGACCCCCGTTTTGAGTGTTTTGTAACAGCGATATATAGGACTGCGGTAATTTATACTGAAGATTCTCCTCATATTGTGACTTCTCTTCTTCTGTAAAAATCGCTCTTCTAAATTCTGCTTTCCTTTCATTCCATAATTGCTTAAAATCAAGGTCCATAGCTTTCACTCTTATCCTCCATTCTGGTGCCACTGTTCCAATTTCGCTCTCATACTCATCGAATTTTTGCTGCTCGTCCTGACATTTTCCGATCTCAACACCTTGAATTATTTTATGAATGTATTCATGACGCGTTCTGATTTTAAGAAATAGGGTATCCAAATTAAGCATGCTAGGACGGATCTTACTATATCTTTGAGTGAACCTCCATCTTCTAATTCCTTGGCGATAGCAATTTGCTGTATAAAAACATAGTCCACTATACCAATTAGCATACTTAATGAATAAAAAATAATCATTAATCTGGGAACCATTGATTTTTTTCTGTAGAATTGAATAAGGATATAAAGGATAAAAATGAAAT
Organism: Paenibacillaceae bacterium; assembly: GCA_004134985.1. Classification (GTDB taxonomy): domain Bacteria; phylum Bacillota; class Bacilli; order Paenibacillales; family Paenibacillaceae; genus Paenibacillus_D. The sequence continues at coordinate 180,463 of REGQ01000011.1, forward strand.
TCATTATATTATATACCGATCCAAATAGGAGATAAGGTTTCCAAAGTAGGTCATAATATAGCGAATCCTTCGAGGTTAATAGCTGCCATGTTTCACCTGTTAAAGCTTCCAAATCATTTCCTATTATTTGTATAATTAACATGGTAATACTTAAATACAAACCTATCTGTATCAAAATTAACCATCCACCTAATCCTGACACACCAAGTTGCATGGTTTCTTTTTTTTCATTTTCTATTCCTGTCTCCATTAATTCACGTACTCCATTCTTGTTTTAATATTTCGACCCTAAATTAATTTTCAAGATATTTTATTGCTGACTCTAAATCGAAGAGTCCACTTTCTTCAAGAAACTGATAAAGAATCTGCACATGTCCATTACCAATGATCAACAATATACGGTCATCAAAAGAAGTTGATATGCGGGCAATGTTAGAAAATAGAATTAGATTTCTTTGGTACCACCAAATTAACCAATCCATTCCCACATAATTGTTTATTTCTCCAATCCGCGCCATGTTTATATACTTCTGATGGTGTTTTTTAACTGCAGCGGGATTATTACAATTACGATATAAATTGAGTATGGTTGGTTCATTTTTATCTTCATTATTATCTATGCTCTCGAGCTCTTTAAATATGGTATTGAACAGTTCTGGTTGATTAGTTTTTGCCCATTCATAAACCTCTCCCACGCCTCGTGTTCCTGCGCCTTTTTCCATCCAATCTATCGCAAACAATTTCTCATGTTTCAATTCAGCAGCAATTCGAAATCCTAATTGATGGACTTCATTCACTTCAAGTTCAAAGTTCCCGGATGTATAGTCTCTGTACTTTTCATTTAAAGATTTTTCCAATTCCGGAACCATCTCTACAACAATTTTTGTTGGATTGTATTGTTTTAGCCGATCCACGACCTCGAGGATTTCGTTTTGTCTTTTACTTGATTGAAGTTCATCAATTTCAGTCTGATACATGTCAGTAGTTGGTCTCATATGAAATGTGCCAAGTAGTAAAACAGTTGGTTTTTTCTTCATATCAATATCTACCTTTCTTAGTTTTCCACTGATTTCTATAACGCAACGCAATATTATTTAAACACTGTGGTTCTGTTAGATTATTCATCATTTCTTTTTAAAAATGGAATAAGTAAAATATAGTATTCCAATCGAAAGGAGTGATAGTTCCGAAGCGTGAATACGGTCTTATAAGATGCCTTTAACTTCATCGAGTTCCCTGCAAAAATATTAATCAGCAAACTTACCTTTCAAGGTATTAGATATTATAAAATATGGTATCCAAACGATGGGTGTATATGTTAAACGGAGTACGCTTAAAACAAAGGAGCTCATCAATGATGAATCAAATATAATTTCAACTACTGATTGATCGTATTGATTAAATATAGTTACGAAATTGACCAACGATACAATTATCGATATGAGCCTTACAACTTTGCTTTTTTTCAAAAGAAAGTAAGTAAATATAATTCCAAACATTAAATGAATTAAGTACAAGGATAACAAAACGGGATTCAGATCGATTGATGAAATGACAATTATTGATATTATTAAGGAGGTATAAATCCCTATGATTGATAGCCATAGAATTCGTTCTTTCGTCCTTTTACTAAGATTCATATATTATGTCCCTTCATTCGTATAGTGCTAGAAGCAGTTATTGCCTTCTTCGAATCTACTCGTATATGGTCTTTATGTCAGCTCTAAATAATGTGTCACCTTCTCATCACCAACGGCTTCGATAAAACCTAATGACTTATAAAATTTCTCTGCATTTGGGTTATCCGTTTTTAGTACAAGTCTTCTATTACATGTCTTTGCTTTTTGTATAACTGCTTCTGTGAGCTTTCTCCCAACATTATGTCTTCTAAATTCATTCAAAACATACAGTCTTCTAACCCTTCCTATCCCTTCGCCATAATGCGGATCTCGATTCAGTCCGCATATCCCAACGACTCTTTCATCTACTAGACACACAAATAAAGCTTCATCATATTGATCAAATCTATTCGTTCCTTTCTTATAGTCTTCAACTAATCTGGTTATGTGCCGAAATCCCTCCAAAATGCTTTCTGTCAACAATTCATTAAGTACTTCCATGTTCAATTCATCTTTAATTTCTTCAATTTCAAAATCTCTCATAAGCAAAGCCCTCTGATCTAATGTATTTAATATATTCTGCAGCTTTTATTCGCGAGGTTCGTTCCCCTTACGATAGGGGGGATGGATATGTCCGGCTGAATCCACTTCGCTGCCAAAAACGACGTCCCAGCGACTGGCGACGAAGTCGCCGGGTACGATACGCTTAGTAGTGCTGAAGCGTTTCCTGCCTTACCTACGTCAAAGGGTTTTCATTAAATCTTTCCCATAGTACAGGAAACCTTTCTGCTAGGTCCTCTTCTTCCCAATCAATTTCGATATCTACTGGTATAAATTCATGTCCCCGAGTTTCTACCTCATTGAAAAATTCTGTTGTAATAATGTCGTTATATTCAAACTCTCCGGTTTTTTTATATGTATAAGCATCAGAAGCTGCTGATAACATCTCTTCCAATTGGGGGGCCAATTCATCGTTTTCCAAAAAGTCCTCAGACAAATATTCATTTAATAATTCCGGATTGTTTAGTACCTTATTGAATACTTCCTCGCCTTGAGCTATTAACCAACCCCTGAAATAATCGAAACCATCATCTGAACATCCTCCCATTATTACAAATGCTGCCCCCCATAACGAGGAAGTATATGACCTTTCCATCTTCTCCTTAAATTCTATTTCAAATTCGATAATTTCATTTGTTGTCTTCTTGGATAATTCGTTAATTAACCATTCTATTTGTTCAGCACCGTATTCTTTAGAGTTGCTTATTATTTCCCAAAAGCCTTTATTCGTCATAGCAGTTTTCTCCTTTAGTTATCAAGCTCAAAATCAATTCTCTTCTTAATTTTTCCTATTATTAATGAGTGGGCAGGCGCATTTCTAGCTGTAACAATTGCTAATGGCATTTTGCTCTATCCCTTCTCTTACCTCAATAAAAAGTTAGGTTATGTTTTTCATAATTTCTTCTGCAGCACTTGTTCCTCTTTCTTAATATAGCTTGATTTTTCATATGTTTTTATAGCAATTCCATTCTTTTTACCTGTTAACACCTTCACTGATTTAACACCACGCACTTCAAGTTCTTCTTCAATAAAAGCTAATAACAATGTTGCTATCCCTCTTCTTCGTGCATCATTCTTAATGTACATTTCAGTAATTTCTGCACAAGGATTTGAATAACAAATTGATTTATAACATTGAGCACAGGCAAACCCTACGGGTAAATCATTAATTAAAGCCAGAGCTACAAGTTCATTGGAAGAAGATAAGTTTTCAATAATTTCATCTTCAGTGATTCCTACTCCATTAAATTCATCATTAAGTTTTGCAAGACCCTGTGCATCATTTGTGGTTGCCCATCTAATATGAATATTTGATTCAATCAAGGTACTCACTCCATAAGTTATTTATTTCTTACTTGATTTTGTTAATTCGGATCACGTTTGGTGTTCACAAACCCGAGAACCTTGAGTGGAGCAGCGCAATGGGTCGATAGATTTAGGTTCGCAGGTTGTCACATTAACACATTTCTCTAAAAAACATCTCCAATTACCGAGGGACGGATGCCCCAGCGTGAACGGAACTATAGGCTGCTGGGGACTTGAAGCGAATTTACCCTCACATTCTATTATCAAATTTCCATTCCTCGTTTTCTAATAGTAATGAATAGATAGACTCATCTTTTTGATTATTTTCCCATGTTCTTGTTACTTCAATTAGTATCTCATCACTGTCACTTACTTTAATGTTGTTTATCTCTATTGATTTCAACCTTAAGGAATTCTTATTAAGTTCATAATATATTTCAATCATCTCATCAATTGTAGCATCTTCAGAATAGTCCCCGGTGCACCATGAATAAGCTCTCTTTATAAAAGTTTCTGTTGAATATTCTTTCCATCTCCTAATATCATCGAAATTTTTGAAATAATTGTTAATAGTTACTCGAAAGTTTTCATTAGGAATTTCTTTCACATTATAACTAACTTCTATTATTTTTGTTGTTTCACATCCTGTAATACAAATAATCACAAAAATTAAAAATATAATAACTCTTTTATATTTCATATTTTCCCCTCACTAAAATTTCCTCCGAATTCCTATAACGTTCAGAGATTCACGATCTTGCGCAGCAAGTTGTCAAATGAATGGCTACTCTGTCCAAAGCATCAAAGTGACGAGACATAGTCGCCGCGTGAATCTTGCATTATTAGATGTTCTTGTCATTCTTAAAAATTACTTCAGCATATATTGTTTTTATTATTACAGTCCTCTTATAATATTAACCTCAACAAAAAAATAAACATGCAACGCTGATACTAAATTCAAAAGGAGACTCAGTATTGCGAAAATTTTAAATCTTCTAATGAGCAGGCCATATACTATGAAATTAAATAAGAGAAACAAAAATAACATAGTTTCAATACTAATGTTTGCTTCTTTTGAAAAGAATGGCTCTTTATCTGCTATCATCACTTCGTAAATACTCGTACAATATTTGTAAACTAGATCATTCAAAATGTTTCTTGTAATAATTGCAAAAAATAATGCGAGAATAGAGATTAATATTAATTGTTTCCTCTCTAACAAATTACTCATCATAAATATCCTTGGTTTATTTCTTTTCAACACATCACACCTTCAATATAAATTTCCTATTGACTTTGCTTTACAATGTAAGCTATATCTGATCAATGATTTAGGAGCGAAAGCGACGCAGCGGGAGTACGGTGTTATCTTGTTGAATTTGTCCCACTTTTTCGAGTAAAGACAGTAATTCGCCCCAGTTTCTCTTTACTCTCCTAAATAATATTTACATCATCTAGAATTGCCAATGCATTTGTTTATAAAATCTTGATATGCATCTCTATGTTGTTGGTTAAATAACTCTGGAATTTCATCTGGTTGGAAAAACTTTAGTTCTAAGCTTTCATTATTACTTGTTGCTAATTGTCCACCTTTGATTCGTCCTCTATAAAAAAATGCTATCGTTTGTGCTTTATCTCCGCTTGGATATTCATCAAAATACTTTGTATAAACACCAATTAGACTTTCAATTGTTATAATTAAACTAGTTTCTTCCTCAACTTCACGAATCGCCGTTTCTTCTGCCGATTCTCCTAGTTCCATTGCCCCGCCTGGGAATCCCCAAAGATTTTTATCACTTCTACGTTGTAACAGTACAGCTCCTTCTTCATCCCTAATAATTGCTCCAGAAAAATTCAAAAAGATCATATCATGTCCTACTTTATTTCTTATCCATTTAATGTAATCCATTGTGTTTTCTCCTTCTCTACTAGCCACAGAACATGGCAACTCGCCTACTTACAAATGTCTTTTGAACTTACAGATCTTTCATGTAACGTCTCTGTATTCACGAACCCGGGAGGCTTTAATTACCTAGGCGATAAAACGCAGTGAGCGCAAAGCGGGGTCGAAGACTTAGCCTTGCAGGGTTGTCACTTGAATAGGTTTTTCTGCCAAAAACTACTCCAGTGACCAAGGAGCGTATGCGGTGCTGCGTGAATCCGATATTAGGCGAATCTAGGCCATCCTTGATCACTTACAAGATATTCTAGTCATAGATATTATCATTTGTGAAATCAATAAAGCGGCCAAAAATACCCAAGACCTTTACTTCATAAATAGTATTTGATTCTACATAATTATCTTCAACCTTCAAATATATTAATGCGCTTCTTATATGTTTTGATTTCCATTCAATAATCTCATTGTGTTTCTTACATGTATTCTCTAATCCATTATTTGTACATGATATACTATGTTTTTCCGATAACCATCTACGGTAATCATTTTCGTCTGGACATGTGACTATTGATATTAAGAAAAGTATACCGATTGTTATAAAACTCCACTTAACAACTCTTTTCATATCGTTTCTCCAAATTAATTAAAGATATTTGATAAAACAATGCCTAGATTTCGCCTAACGTTTGTATTCGCGAACCCGAAAAGTTTAAGCCGCCGCGGCGATCAATACGCCGGGTCGCCAGAACATCGTGGCGTCAAAGCATAGAGTGCACACGCTTCATTTCATTAATCAGCGCGTCCCGAGTGAGCAATTTTTGCAAAGGGGAGATGGCTTTATTGTTAACTTCCCCTTGAGGAGCTTCGTCACACTGAATGCCTGTAAATCTGTATGATTTTTCATATACAATCGTTGAAATGATCGACGAATAAGCAATTCTATATGATTTTTCATATATAATCGTTGAAATGATCGGCGAATGAGCAATTTCTATACGATTTTTCATATACAATCGTTGAAATAATCGGCGAATAAGCAATTCTATATGATTTTTCATATACAATCGTTGAAATAATTGGCGAATAAGCAATTCTATATGATTTTTCATATACAATCGTTGAAATAATCGGCGAATGAGCAATTTCTATATGATTTTTCATATACATTAATGAATTTCGCCTTCTTAAAGAAAAATATATACGATTTTTCATATACAATCGAAAGAATTGAATTTCCCTTCTATATAAGTTCAACTAATGATTTTAGGCTAAATGAGCTTCAGCAAGGAAGACTCCATGCGGATGCACAGACGGTCA
>REGQ01000012.1 GCA_004134985.1 Paenibacillaceae bacterium
GAGCCTCTTTTATTTGTAAAATTATCCTTCCCTCTCTTTTCCTATTCTTCCATGTTAGTTTCTTTGCAAGATTTGTGCTCAAATGCCGCTTTTTTAACTCTAACGCTTGCCACAGCGCTTATTCACCCTTTGGACGGCTAAAATCATGCGATTTTCTATAAATAAGGTGTCTCAGTTTCCTTACAATATCTATGGGGTTGAATTTCCCTAAATAGTGCCCCTCATCAGCGTTAGAATTCGACTTGCACGCGCTGCCTTCGCGGTTAAAGCCCTACTCGCACGCGCTGCCGCGGTTAAAGCCCCACTCGCGCACGGTGCTTTCGCTGCATGACGGTGGTCGGTCGACCACTTGTTTCCCTCGGCCCAACCCCAGTGGAAACCTGGGGAGACGGAAGAAGTTGTGGAGCGCCGGAGTGTAAATTTGAACGACTCCAAATCGCTGTAAAATAAAAAGCGGCCAGCCCGGGAGATCGGGTTGGCCGCTTTTTCGTGTCTGTCTACTGCAATTCATTATCCGTAATCCGCTTCCTCGTGTTCCAGTCAAAGCGCCGCGCCTTGCTCCAAAAATTGAATTCCCCGGAATAATAGCCGTCTTGATTGACAGCTAACTTGGAGCGGGCAATCATTTTTACATAGCCGATCACTCGGCTGTACGTAGCAATATCATCACTGCCACAGACGGGGCAAATCGCGGCGTGTTTCCCGTCGGTTGCCAGCAGTTGCTGATGGCAGGCAAGGCAGCTTGCCAATGTCGGTGTTAAGGTCAAATATTGGATCGGCTTGTCGAAAATTTTGCGCAAATACGTTGCCAATAGGGCGGGGGATACCTTGCTTTCCAGGAAATGATGCAAAATGCTGCCCGAGGTAGCGTAGGTCTGAAATTCGGCGCTGTTTTCCACTTGGCGTGTGAAATCCTCTTCACTGAACGGCAGCATGCAGCCAGATGTCAGATAGACATTATCATCGACACCTTGGACAAAGATTTCACGGCCATGTTGCTTCGCCCACTTCAAATCATGACGGGCAAGTTTGATAGAGGCATTTTCCCCTGGCGCGTATTCGATCCCGCAAGCGACATGGTCGCGTATGATGAATTCATTAATTTTGCCGCTCATATGCTGCATGATTCGATGGGCAAGCTGCTGGCCTTCGGCATTGTTCATTCCCCCTTCAAAGCCACTGTTAATCAGTCCCTCATGCATCCCGGCCACCCCAAATACATTGAAATAATGGGACAAGTCGTGATTTAAAGCGAAAAAAGTGGGGTAGAGTTCCTTATTCTGCTCAATCCACTGCCGTTTGGCCTGATGTCCTTCCTGCATCACTTCAAGGCGTTCGTCCAACACATGCAGCAGCTTCGACTCATCATGCCCATGCTCCATTAACAGACGATTCATGTTCACATTCAACACCTGTACCGCGCCGGTCGAACCAGTTGAGCTGCCGAAAATTCCGCTGCCTACTCTGGACAATACGGTTAAGTCAATTTGCAATCGACAACACAAGCTGCGGCTGACTTCCGGATCACGAGGTTTAATATACGGATTAAGCTGGCGGTAATGCTCGCTCAAGAACGGTGCAGTGCGGAAGTTTTCAAAGTAGACGCCGCCCCAATGGTACATGCCATCCAGCAATTCATGAAACAGCGGGTAGTCATAGTTAAATGTATCATCAATTGGCACCGTAATTAGCGGGAAAGTAAAAGGGATGCCAGTTCCTGTCCCTTGTTTCATGACATCAATAATCGCCTGATTAATCCGGTCAAAATAAGCGGCAGGAATGTCCCGATACCGGTAGGCTTGCGGCTCGCCGCCAATGATCACCCAATCGTCCTTGATTTCTTCGGATGGTTTGCCGAATTCAAGCGTGATGTTCGTGAAAGCGGATTGGGAGCCGCCTCTGAGCGGCATATTCATCTCCCAGATAAGACTTTGAAACGACTGCTTCAGATCATCAGCGGAAAATAGCCGTCCCTGGCAGGTCTCCTCCTTGTAAAGATAGGAAGCGGATATGGTCGTCATCTGTGCTAACATAACTGCTCCAGATACCTGCTGAGACAAAAGCACAATCATATTGCTGAAATGCCTGAGCAACGTATCAAGCTTATGGGTTGCTTTCGATGCGATCATATTTTTGGCGAGCGTAGGAATGCCGTTGGTTGCGATATCTTTGCAGGAGACGCTCATGCAGTATGGACTTAATTGTTTGTCATGAATGTAAATGGCGCCATCCCGATATAGCTCAGTCAGTCTGGCGGGTAAAATGTGCTGCATCAGATAATTTTCCTCGGCCATATTAGTCAAATTATGACGAAGCAGCGGCAGTGAATAGACGAAATTGCTGTTTTCTCTTTTCAAGTAATCGGCTTGGATCGTCTCATCAGTGGATGTGAAGGTATGAATCATTTGTTCCGTATTGCGAAACATCGTTAATTCCTCCGTTCCTGTCCTGTTTCGGGATTTGCTTGGGATCACTTGGCATCAGCCTGCCGGCGGATAGTAGGGGTTGAGAAAGTAAGGCACCTCGCTGTTGTGTTCGATTTTGAGCGTCTCTACATACACCCGGATTTGTTGAAAATAATCGTCGCTTAGCATAGGATAGCGCACGGTGCGGATTTGGCTTGTACGGCTGTTGTGGCGAATGACCAGCACAGCGGATTGCAGGATCCGCTGGCATAAAGCGCGGGTAGGCGGAACGCCAAGTACCAATTCGAATACGGATCTGTCCTTAATCGGATCCAGGCAGTGGAATGGCAGCTTCAGATCCAGATGAACTCCGTCAATGAGGTTATTGCTCAATATATAATTCAGCTTGTCGGGATAAGTCCCATTGGTCAAAATAATGATTTCGCCGGTAAATAGAGCACGCAGCTGTGTAAGGAAATGAGTTACATCATCAAGCCCTGCCATCAAAAACTCGCCACCGCTCAACAGAATGGCATCGAATAGCTGGTGACACTTGGCCAGCCGGTTGATTGCTTGTTCTGCCGTCAAATAGTCCGCCGGGCGGCGGGCTATTAATTCGCTGTAATTGTGGCAGCCGCAACAGCGGAGGTTGCAGCCGTTCCATCCATGGACGAGCAAAGCGATTTTTCCAGGCAAATCGTCGAAGGTACGAGTAAAGCGCGGGTAAAAAATGAGCATTTCGCCTCGCCTCCTGAAGAAATTGGATTTAACTTTACGAGCTTTCCCTTTCGATGGGGAATCAATATTTAGTGTCTTTTCAGCTATTTTAAATCAATATGTAGATTTCGTAAGTGACAGACATCACGAAAGGGGAGGTTTTTTATAGTAATTTCTTCTTTGAGGGGGAGCGATATTCTGATCCGCTGTATACCCTAACTCCGCTATGCTCATTGAGACAAGAAAGGACAGTAATTGGAGGCCCAGCGCCGACTGGACGCAGAACCAATGAAAGCTGAGATAAGGTATACAAGGAAAAAGGAGCCATAACCTGCAAAGGCATGCATAGATGCGAAAGGGTGCGCAAAGGAGTGTAAGGATGTACAGAGAAATGCAAGGGGGCCACAGCCCTGCAACGATGCACAAAGCCATGCATGGAGTTAAAAGCTTTGCAAGGATGCACAAAGGAAATGAATGGGTTCAAAGCTTTGCGAGGATGCACAAAGCCATGAATGGGTTCAAAGCTTTGCAAGGATGCACAAAGCCATGCATGAGCAATAGAAAAAGCCCGGCATAAATGCCGGGCGCCAGAGGCGGGCAGCTGCTTGTCCTTCACTGCCCCGTAAAATTTCGTTGTTTGCTGGACTAGAGTACACGACGCGCTGTCACGTAGGTTCTGTCCCAGGTGCTTCCTTTAAAATTGGAGATCGTAACACCAATGCCTGGGCGGTAAGTGTGCAGCAGCTTGCCGCCGCCAATATAAATGCTCACATGATTGATTACACCGTCCCGGTTGGTGTCTGAGAATACGAGATCGCCGGTTTTCAGATTGCTTTTGGAAACATAACGTCCCGCCTTGGCTTGCTGTTTTGATGAGCGCGGCAGATTGATGCCGTTTAATCTATAAACATACTGGGTCAAGGATGAGCAGTCAAATGAAGAAGTGTTTCCTGTTTTTGCGCCAAATTTATAATTAACACCTAGAAATTTTTTTCCCGTCGCAACAATCTTGTTCGCTTTCGCCGCATTTGTAGTTGCAGTAACTTCTGCAGCATGGGCTTGAGGCGCAATCAACGCGCCGCTACCGAAGACAATCGAGAAACTGAGTGCTGCTCCGACAACTACCTTGCTAAGCTGTTTAAGGTTTTGGTTCATAACATCCTCCTGAAAATAAATAATTGTGTCGCTTGCATGGAAATAGCATAACACAGTAAAAAATTCATTAAATTACCAATTAGTTTAAAAAGTGAGTGGTTGTCCGCTTTTTTCTGCAAGTATGAGAATTGAATGATAATTTCCTCATCTTGGGCTTATTGACGAATCGATGTTTTTGAAGTCTGGCATGCACGCTCTATTAAGGTTAAAATAATGGGAGATTGTTGCAATTATTGAACTGGAGGTAAGCGATGAAATTCATAATTGGTTTGTCAGATCAGGCACAGGTAAAAGTCATACCGGTCTTTAAAGACCGGCTGCAGACGAGCGCAGCGCTTAGTGAGTTGACCTTGAAGGAGCACATGGGGGCAAAAGGAGCCATCACGTGGTTTTTCGGAAGAAGCGGGCAGCCGCATCTGCTGCTTGTCGGAGTTGGCGAAGAGAGCGCTTTAACGGCAGAGACGCTGCGCGCTGTCGCGGGAGCGGCAGGCAGGGCGGTTGAAACGGAGCAGCTTGCTCACGTGGCAGTTAGTATGGAAGTGTTTGAAGCCAAGGAAGCAACGTTGGCAGAAAAATCTGCGGCACTCTCCGCCATTGTGGAGGGTTGGCTGCTAGGAACTTATGTATTCGATAAATATAAAGCAAAGAAGACAGAACGGCATGTAGAGCAGGTGAATTTCCTCACGGACAGCAGTGATGCACTGGAACAGGCTATTCGGGAGGGCGTTATTCGCGCTGAGGGAACCAAACTTGCGCGTGATCTCGGCAATGAACCGCCTAATCAGCTCTACCCTGAAAGTTTGGCCAAGCGGGTCACTGACCATTTTTCCACCGAAAAAAACGTGCAAATTACGGTCTACCAGGGTGAGCAACTGCAGCAAAAACAGATGAATGGCATTTTGGCAGTAGGCAAAGGCAGCAGCCGCCCGCCCGCTTTAATCGAAATAAGGTATGCGGCAGATCCTTCCCAGCCTTTGATTGCCTTGGTCGGCAAAGGCATTACTTTCGACACAGGTGGTATCAGTCTTAAGTCTGGCCGGGATTTAAGCGGAATGAGGATCGATATGGGCGGGGCTGCCGCGGTGATCGGGGCAATGCATATCATCGTACAAAACAAACTGCAGGCTAATGTTGTGGCATTGATCGCCACCGCGGAAAACATGCCTGATGGTGGCGCAATGCTGCCGGGCGAGGTCATTCAATATGCGAATCAGGTCAGTGTACAAGTGAAAAATACCGACGCCGAAGGCCGTCTGGTACTTGCTGACGCGCTGATCCATGCAACAAATCTCGGTGCGGTGAAAATTGTGGATATTGCCACGCTGACCGGCGCATGCGCGGTTTCGCTCGGCGACCGGATTGCCGGGGTATGGGGAACAGAGGATGTGGCAGAGGAACTGCGCGGCATTGGGAAATTAAATGGCGACAAAGTTTGGCCGATGCCGCTGGAAGATGATTATGAAGTTTTACTCAAAAGCCATTACGCCGATGTTTCCAATATAAGCGTAGGCCCTTATGCTGGCGCCATTACAGCTGCATTGTTCCTTCGCAAATTTGTAGGAGAATCGGTACAGTGGGCGCATGTGGACATGGCTGGTCCAATGGAGTCAGATGCGACCAAAGGGTATATTACAGCAGGGGCGACGGGGTTTGGGGCGCGATTGCTGGCTGATTTTGCCGAGCGGAGTGCACAGCAATAACAGTCCGCTTGGTGAAAAGCCTTACTACATGCCAATATAGTTGCAATACAACGAGGGTCTGCATTCGCTGCAGACCCCTCGTTGCGTTCAAGTACGTCTCTTAATCAATTGAGCATTTCTATTCTCCAATACCCCGGAGACTTGGGAAACACTGATGTAATTAGTCGGCTGGGCATTGCCTTTTTTGGATAGTGGGTTGTTAATTGATGTCGAATTAAATCGAACTTTGTATATCTATTGTATAGGTTTCGTATAACTGCTGTATATGATGCCTTGTTATACTGCTAACTAGGAAGAAAACTTTGGAAATTATTCTTCCATATTATAAAGCCTCATCAAGTTGAGGAACATTCGCTTCGTGTAAGGAGGTGTTTGACGAACGTTGATATGGGTCTGTTATACAAAATAACGAACATAAGGACTTGAAAAGGAGCAGATGAAAAAAACATGCACATTGACAAAAGAATAGGTAAGAAATGGATTAAAAAGCCATTTGCAGTCATGATGTCGCTATCGTTATTGGCAGGCAGCTTTGCCGCGACAGCATCGCCAAGTACAGTAAGCGCAGATCCCTCCAATCCAGTGGTAGGACCAGGAGGTGTTTCTGACAATCTGACAGTATGGCTAAAAGCCGAAGATGCTATTCTGGAACAGGATAGCAAATTTACTGGGTGGGCGAATAAGGTCGATGGCGGGCTAGCATTTGATTTGGAGATGCCCACCAATAATGATGAAGCTAAACGGCCTGTTTATACTGAAACAGGCAGCAACTTTAACCCGACGATTAAATTTAATAATCCTACCGCATCAAATCACTATGCTGCTTCTGCCAAGTTAGTCGGAAATACTAAAATTAAAGTTCAGTCCGGGTATGCGGTCTACAAATGGCCTCAATCAGGAAACGCAGGTGCACTTGTCGGATCCACAGAGACAATCAATTATGGAGCACAATTTTTGGGTGGTGAAAGTGGCGCATTTTCCGCTGGTACAGGGGCAAACAGTGCCTGGGGAACTTTTGGTCCACCAGTAAGAACAAAGTTTCAACTGCCTGCTTATGATATTATTGCTATAAATGATCATGTGGCTCAGGTAGATGGCAAAGCGGCTGCAATTGGTAGATCTAAAGCCTATGCACCACTAAACATCACGCCTGTTATTGGAGCGACACGGGGAAGCACCAGCAATTGGATTGGTCTAAATGCTGAAGTAGCTGAAATCATTTTATTTGACGCATCCACTCGTGATGAAGCTCAGAGAATCGAATCGTATCTCGCTTTAAAATATGGAATTACGCTAAACGAGGGCAAAACGGATTATCTGGCCAGCGATAAATCCGAATTTTGGACAGCCCTTGCAAACACAGGCTATGGCTATCGCATTACCGGTATTGGCCGTGATGATGCGAGCGGATTGCATCAGAAGCAGTCAAAGTCGCAGGACGCAGATGCTCTGGTAACGATTGCGCTTGGAAACACGGTGCAAAATAGTTCCAACGCGTCCAATCAAGAACATATTACGTCAGACTTGTCGTTTTTATTGTTCAGTGATGATAACGGAGCAAATGAATATAGTAATAGCAGTTTGAAGGAACCTGTTACTGATTATGCATTAGCACAGCTTGGACGGAAATTCCGGGTAGAAAAGACAAACTGGACTGACCAAGATATCACGCTCAAACTGAATCAATCAACTCCGTTGACAGGCAAACATTATTTGTTGTCCAGCAATGACGGCACCAATTTTTCTGTTGTACGGCCACTGGATGCAAATGGCGAGGCAACTGTAAACAGCACGTTATTTAATACGGCATCCTACTTTACTTTTGCCAAAGTCGTTGCACCACCCAAGCTTGTTGACAGCAAGCTGGAGGGCAATCAGTTGACATTGACATTCGATCAGGAGCTATCAACCGAAAATCCATTTACCGGATTTACATTTGATGGTGGAAACATTACGCCTGATAGCATCTTGGTCGATCCAACGAATCCTAAAAAGATTATTATCATGCTGCCTGAGGAACAACTCGCTGACAAAAATGGCGTTTTGATCAGCTATGATAAGTCGTCAGGCAACCTGAAAGGGATCAACGATTCAGCAGTTGATGATTTCAGTGAACAAACAACGGATCTATTTAAAGAACAACTCACAATTACAGCACCAGGCGCTGGAGCTGTTGTACCGTCAGTCACCTCGATCACAGGGACGGCTGAACCAGGATCTGCAATTGTCATTAAAGATGCCGCTGGAAATCCCATTGCTGGCGAAATCAAATGGGACAATTACGGGAACTGGACATTCTCGCCGGCTACCCCATTCGATAGCGGGACATACACTGTAGAAGCAACCAAAGACAATAACAAAGCGAGTAAAAAAAGGGCTTTCACAATTGATGCGAGCAAGCCTGTACTGACGATTGATCATCCCATTAGCAATACGCTTGATAAAGATTTGATTAGCGCTCAGCCTCCGGTACTATTGTCAGGCAATGCGGAGCCGGGTGCAACCGTAGTTGTAACAATTGACAATAATAATGTAACGGTTACTGCAGATGGTGATGGAAAGTGGGAGTATCCATTGCCTTCTGATTTCTTAGGTGGCATCATAACCATCAGCACTACGAAAGAGAATGCCGAGACCACAACACTGGAAAAAACAATTAGCTTGGTTGACAAAGACCTGTTGAAAACCGAAATAGCAACAAGCAATGGCAAGCAGCAAAGCAAGTACACAGCAGACACTTGGACAAATTTCAAAAACGCGTTGGATCATGCGAAGCTTGTTTTGCAAAATCCGTACGCATCTCAAACGCAGATTGATAACGCGAAGAAGGCTCTTGAAGAAGCTCGCGAAGCGCTTGTGGAAGACACCAGCAACGGTGGCGGCAACGGCGGCGGCAATAACGGAGGGAACGGCGGTTACGTGCATTATCCAACAACGCCAGCCGAAAGCAAAGAGAAGCTGACGGCTGAAGTTGTGATCGGAGACAACGCTGATTCATCCAAAGTGGAAATTGAGCGTACGAAGCATGCGGATGGCCGCCTGACAGATGAAGTGATTCTGACCCGTGAGAAAGCGGATGAAATTGCCAAGAAAGCTGCAAGCAAAGGCGAGAACACGGCCCGCATTGTCATTCCTGACGCCAAAGATGAGGTCAGTGAATTAAATGTACGTGTACCGCGGCAAGCGTGGCAAGCGCTTAAGGATAGCGGTGTTGATCTGGAGATAGCAACTGCCAACGGATTGGTGCAAGTGCCGGGCAGCTCTCTGGAAGGATTCAATAGTGACTTCTACCTGAGACTTGTTCCAGTAAAGGATGCAAACGAGCGTCAGGCGATTGAAACGCGCGCAAAAAATGAACAAGCAGTCAAAAATGCGGCAGGGAACGGTAAAATTCAAGTTGTGGGTCGTCCTATGACGATCGAAACAAATTTGGGCGACCGTCCGCTAACAATTACGCTCCCGCTAAAAGATGTTCAGCTGCCAGCGGGCGAAGATAAGCGCAATGCATATTTGAAACGGCTTGCCGTATTCGTTGAACTTCCTGATGGCAAAAAAGAAGTTGTCTTTGGTGAAGTCGTCACCTTGGCGAATGGGGAACAGGGTATTCGTTTCAATACAGACAAGTTCGGCACCTTTACAATTGTTCACCTTGGAACGACTGGCCAACATCAGGCTTATATTAAGGGATTCCCTGACGGAGAGTTTAAACCTGACAGCACAGTGACTCGTGCACAAGTAGCGACCATGTTCGCCCGCAACCTTGGCTATGTAGAAGATGGTCAGACAGTGAATTCCGGTTATCAAGATGTGTCTTCATCACATTATGCCGCTGGGGCCATTGCATTCGTGAAAGAAGCGGGTATTATGCAAGGCAATGAAAAAGGACTGTTCCGTGCTAATGATCCAATTACCCGGGCTGAAATGTCCGTTGTCATCGCTAACTACAAGAAGCTGGCAATCGATGAATCCGTTGAGTTGACATTCAATGATACAAGCGGCCACTGGGCCCAATGGATCATCGAGGCAGCCCGCCAAGCTGGTTTTGTTACTGGTCACCAAAATGGAAGTTTTGCTCCGAACTTATTCCTGACACGAGCAGAAGCGGTCAAGATGATTAACCGTACTTTCGACCGTGGACCATTGCTTGGTGTAACGAAATCAAGCTTCAGCGATGTGGGAGCTGGGCACTGGGCACTGCAGGACATTGAAGAAGCAACAATCGATCATCATTATAACGTAGACGAAAATCACAAAGAATGGTTGGCTGAATAAAACGAGAGCAATCCTGCAGGATTCCACGCGAGTCCTGCAGGATTGCTTTTTTTTGGCGGCGACAAGTATTGCTAAGTTTTGTGAACTAACGGGGGATATTCGCTTTATTAAGAGGGGCAACTTAATTGTAGATTGATGCGTAGCGGAGAAAAGCGACAGAGATAAATCAATACAAGGTAATCTAAGAATTCATATCAAATGACAAAAAATAATATTTGTCATTTGATATATGGTATGTTATCCTGATTTCAGGAGGTGAGTTAACGCGAATGACGGATAAACCAACAGCAGCTTTGACGAAAGAACAGATTTTGACTGCTACTGAAGAGGCACTGCGCCGCTACGGACCGGAGAAAACATCCGTTACGGATGTGGCAAAAGCGCTGCAGGTCAGCCATGGAACATTATATCGCCACTATAAGAGCAAAGGGGATCTTATGGAAGGCGTTACAGCCAAATGGCTGGACGAGAAGATCATTGAGCCGTTAACCGCCATTGTTACCGAACCGAAATCGGATTCGAACAGAACGGAACGGATCAAGCGCTACTTAACTACATTAGTTGAATTAAAAAGGCAATATGCGCGCGAGGATGAAGAAATGTTTGCTATGTATGCCAAAGTAACGGAAGAAGCGACTGCACTGCTGGAGTATCATATCAAGCAAATGATCAATCAGCTTCAACATATTATTACGGAAGACGGGATCCAAACGGCAGATTCCAAAAGATTAGCCACCAGCTTGTTTGATGCCACAGCTCGCTTTCATCATCCGGCGCATGCGAAGGAATGGAGAAGCGAGCGGATTCACAATGATTTTATAGCTGTGCTGCAGTTGCTCGAAGCGGGAATTCATCAGACAAACAACCATTGAAAGGATTGTTGAGATATGAAAACATTGACTGGAAAAGTTGCCATTGTTACCGGGTCTTCAAGAGGTATCGGACGTGCGGTTGCTGAACAGTTGGCAGGTTTGGGTGCTAAAGTGGTCATTAATTATTCCGGCAATCAGGCGAAAGCGTTGGAGTCAGTTGAGGGCATCCGTCAGCATGGTGGTGAAGCGATAGCGATCAAAGCTGACCTCAGTCAAATAAGGGAAGTAGAAGCGCTGTTTAACGAAACGCTAGCGGCATTCGGCAAGGTAGACATCCTTATTAACAATGCCGGACTGATGTTGACCAAGCCCTTGCTCGAAGTGACGGAGGATGATTTTGAAAAACAATTTTCTGTGAATGTGAAGGGTACCTTTTTTGCTTGTCAGCAGGCGATGAAACACATGGAGAACAGCGGAAGAATTGTGAACTTTTCTACCTCCGTAGTTGGAGCGATGTTCCCCGCGTATAGTGTGTACGCTGGCACCAAAGGAGCGGTCGAGCAATTTACAAGACATCTTGCCAAGGAGTTTGGTCCCAAACAAATTACCATTAATGCGGTCGCTCCTGGACCCATCAATACCGAGTTGTTTTTAAACGGAAAAAGCGAGGAACAAATTGAAGGGATGAAGCGGCTTAACGCCTTTGGACGTCTTGGAGAAACCGAGGATATTGCTGGTGTAGTTGCTTTCCTGGTTAGTGACGAAGCGCAATGGGTGACCGGCCAAACGCTGCGTGTTAACGGAGGGTTCGTATAATAGCAAGCTGCTAAACCCATTTATAATAGGGAGGCTGCCCGATTAACACAATCGGGCAGCCTCCTGTTATTGTTGTTCATTTCGGTTGAATTGAAATTTGCTTTGTTTTGCTTCCACTCTGTTTCGGGATCGTAAAGGAAACGTTCGTCCCGGAACCAAGCTGGCTCACAATATTCAATCCTTGCCCATAAAGCTGGACAAGCCGCCGATTTGTGTTCAGCAAGCCAATTCCGCCTTTAAACCGATTGGCATTATCGAGCAGTTGGCTTGGCAAGCCTTCTTCCATTCCTTTTCCGTTATCGCTGACCTCGAATATGGTGTACGCCGCTTCCTGTGAAATTCGGATCGTCACCGTGCCTCCCCTCGCTAGGCTGAGGACACCGTGCTTCACCGCATTTTCCACAAGCGGCTGCAGCGAGAGCGGAGGTATTTGCAAATCGATCTGCGGATCAACATCCCAAACGATCTGAAGCCGCTCCTCAAAACGTTCCTTCTCAATATACAAATAAGCTTCCACCAGCTCCAGTTCATGAGACAGCGGCACCAGTTGTTCCGAATTCAAGAAGTTGAAGCTGATACGCAAGTAGGAGGCAAATGCATCGGCAAGCATACGCATTTTTTCTGTGTCAATATCACTTAACGCCATAATTGAATTCAGGGTGTTAAATAGAAAATGCGGGTGAATTTGCGCTTGCAAGTAAGCAGCTTCCATACGCAAGCTTTCATTGACGGTTCGCTTTAATGTTGTCAGCGACCAGACCCGATATTTGAATTCAAGCGCATCGACAGGTTTCGTGACATAATCATTGGCGCCGGACAAAAAGCCGGTATAGATATCTTCCGGTTGGCTGCGTGCTGTCAACAGCAAAATCGGCAACTCTGATATCGTGTAGCGTTCGCGCACCAGTCGAGTAAGTTCGTAGCCTGACATATTCGGCATCATCACATCGGTGATTAACAAATCCCACTGTTCTGTACTGAGCAGTTCCAGCGCTTCTTGCGCACTGAGGGCGGTTTGAATACGGTAGGGCTCGTCAGCCAATATGCTGGCCAGCACCTTTAAATTGACGGGATCATCATCAACAGCAAGAATGTTCATCGACTTGGCCATGTCAGACAAATGACTGGTTTGAATGGAATTCTGAATCCCGGCTGCCGCTTCCTGCATCAGCAATGGTTCTGCTTCGGTCGTATGAACGGACTTTTCTTGCTCCGAAGACGCTGCTTGATCTGTTGAAGCAGCCAGTGGGAGCGAGAAGCTGAATACCGAACCTTTGCCTTTCTCCGACTGCACTTGCAAATCTCCGCCGTGCAGTGCCACCAGCTGTTTGCAGATGCTCAGACCCAGCCCGATTCCGCCGCCGTCGCGCACGCCTTGTTCCCCTTGCTCATAGGGCATGAAGAGACGGGCTTGTGTATCCAGATCGATTCCGATCCCTGGGTCGGACACCTGGATAAAAGCTTTGCTGTCCATGACCTTGGCTGAAATGATAATGTCGCCTTCAGCAGTATACTTAATCGCATTGTGCAGCAGGTTAAAGATAATTTGGACCAGCCGTTTTTCATCGGCCAGAACACGAGGCATCGTTGCCGGAATTTCCGTCCTCAGTCGAACCGGTTTGCCTTCAATCATATAGTTAAGCATGCTGATTACTCCAGCGGCAATGGACTGCACCAGCAGCGGCTCTTTATTCAGAGTGATGCGCTTTTCCTGAAGCCGTGCAACATCAAGCAAATCATTCAGCAAATAGGACATGCGGCGGCTGACTGTAATAAGCAGCTCCAACTCCTTATAACTTTTCTCTCCCATTGTATTTCGTTCATTGGCAGCAATCGTCTGAGCAATATTAATAATGCCGTGCAGCGGTGTACGCAGTTCATGGGATGTATTGGCCAGAAACTGATCCTTTATCTTGTCTGCGGCCCGCAGTTGTTCATTGAGCTTGATGTTTTCCTCCGCATTGCGGAAATAGCGCTTAAACCAATATGCGGAGAACCCGATAATAGCCGCAATCATATCGGTCGGATAAAAAATATTGCCGTTGCTCAGTTGGCCGCGGTAATTAAATAATCCCCAGATAACACTGGAAAGAATGCTTGTAGAGGCAAGCAGTAAAAACAAGGCGCCTTTGTGGTCTGCAAGCACCATTCTTGCAATCAGACCAACACACCAAACGATCGGGATAACATACAGCAACATAAAAATTTTAAACGAGGAATAATAAATTACGGTAGCCGGAGCTGCAAGCAGGAATGCGATATATAACCCGGTCGCAGTCACATACCCGTAAAACAGCTTGCCGCGCGCTGTACTGCCTGAAAAGCTGCGTGTCAATATAAGCATGAAAAAGGTTAGCGTCACATAGGATAACAGCTTGAGTTTCAAGTGCCAGGTATAATTGATTGGCAGCCAGATCAGCAGCAGGCTGTCATGATCCGTCACGATCGACAGGGCAGCAGAAACCAGGAGCAGGAAGAATACAAGAAATTCTTTCTGCCGAGGGTTGAACAAAAATAAAATGCAAGCATACATGGCATGCAGCAGCAGGATGAGAAAGGTTGCGAGTTGAAAACCGATCGAATACATTCGTTCGGTATCAACGGCAGCCTGTGATCCGAAACGAATGGAACGGCCGATGCCGCCGCCTAACGGTCGATCAAAGTTGGCAGCTCGAATCAGGAGCACAATTTCTTGTTCCCCTGCTGCTGCGCGATATTCCGCAAGATAGGAAATCGACTTCGGAACATAATCTTGCGATTGTTCAGCAGGGTGGCCGAATTCATTCTGCTTCTGTCCATTTATTTCTAGTTGGGATGATGAATTAATTCTTGTAATCCAGAAACTGTAATCTTGCTCGTGATTCGGGTCAATCAGAATGCGCAGCTGGTAAGTTCCGTAACCGAAGGAGGGATGTTCACCGCCGGACATTGCGCTTCTCCAGTCCCCGGGCACCTGAAGGAGAGTCGATTTGCCGTCTTCCATATTTTTTATATTGTCGTGGGTCACGAACTGTCCGGGGTAAAATGACCACTCGCCGTCCAGGGGAATGGAGTTGGCGTTGTCAACGTCCCAATCCCGCAAATCGATGACACCTTGTATGGCTGTCGGATGCTGACCGGCATCATTGCCGGTCAGCCAAAACCACCGCAAGCCCAGCAGAATAACCAGATATAATAAAACGATAACAATATGTTTAATCAGTCGTTTATTCCTTGTCCATATCATATGCATTAGATTCGACACTTTTCCTGTTTTTCCTTTTTATTCGACAAAGGGTTCACTCCAAAGGTATCGTTCAATTGTTTTTGTGCAAACATAAGTACGGAAAAGATGGTATAATAAAAACGCATGTCGATAGGACAAGTTATAAAAAAACCAAAAAAGAGGAGCTGTGCGCATGTCAGTTGACGTTTATTTTAATTTTAACGGAAATTGCCGCGAAGCCGTCGAGTTTTATGCACAGGTATTTGAAACAGAAGTTAGGCAAATGATGACCTTTGGAGAAAGCCCGCCTAATCCTGAGTATCAGCTTCCCGAGGAAGCCAAAAACCTGGTTATGCATGCGCGGCTTTCAATTCATGGCAGCAATGTGATGTTTTCAGACGTGTTTCCTGGCATGCCTTTTATTTTGGGCAATAATATTACGCTTGCGCTTGTCATTGAAGATGAGGAGCAGTTGAGAGCCGCTTTTGCTAAATTGCAAGAAGGCGGTAAAGTCGAGATGGAGCTTCAGGAAACATTCTGGAGCAAATGTTACGGCAGCTTAGTGGACAAGTTTGGTATTCACTGGCAGTTTAATTTGGGAACCGGAGAACAATAACCATAAAAAAGCCTTCAGCACACGTTATATCGGTGCTGAAGGCTTTATTTTATTACATGCGTTGAATGGTTTAAACCGCATTAGAAAGTGCATCAAAGTCTTGATCGCTAAGTTCAATCCCCGCAGCGGCGATATTTTCTTCCAGGTGTGCAACAGAAGCTGTGCCCGGAATCGGAAGAATGACGGGGGAGCGTTTCAACAGCCAGGCAAGGGCAAGCTGGGATGGCTGGGCATTATGCTGTTTCGCCAACTCATCCAGCGGTCCGCCTGCTCTGGCCAACTTGCCTGTCGCAAGCGGAAACCATGGAATAAAAGCAATGTCATTCGCTTCAGCATATTCAAGAACCGCTTCTGACTTGCGGTCCGCCAAATTATAAAGATTTTGTACGGAAGCAATTTTAGCAATTTTCTCGGCTTCCTGCAGTTCTTCTACCGATACTTCACTCAGTCCAATATGGCGAATTTTTCCTTCTTGCTGCAGCAAGGAAAGCTCGCCAATCTGTTCCTCCAGCGGAACTTTGGCATCGATCCGGTGAAGCTGAAACAGATCGATACGCTCTAACCCGAAGTGCCGCAGGCTAAGCTCAAGCTGCTGGCGCAAGTACTCCGGACGGCCAACAGGGCGCCAATCGTTCGGTCCGGAGCGGGTTAGCCCCGCTTTTGTCGCAATTACCAGGTCGTTCGGATAAGGATGCAAAGCTTTGCGAATAAGAAAATCTGCTACGAATGGACCGTAAGAGTCGGCGGTATCAATGAAATTGACCCCTAATTCGATGGCTCTGCGCAATACGCGCACAGCTTCTTCCGGATCCTCCGGGTCTCCCCAAACACCGGGGCCTGTCAAGCGCATCGCGCCATACCCAAGTCTGTTAACTGTCAGATCACCGCCGATGGCGAATGAACCGGATGATGAAGCAGTTGCATGGTTTGTTGACATTTCTATTCAACTCCTCTTCCAAATTGGACCTGCTTCTTCATTGTATTTTTTTGAGCGTCATTTGGCAAGTTTTAAATATACTAAGCATAGCGGATTAATGAGATATATAAAGGCTCCATATTACAAATTAGTGGTTGCCATGATCTGCGATCAAAGCAAAGGGAGCCGTGTGGAATGCTAACGGAAGTCTAACGCTGATGAGCGACGCTATTTAGGGAAATCAAGCCCCATAAATAATGTGAGGAAACTGAGCCACCTTATTTATAGAAAATTCCACGATTTTAGCCTTCCATGAGGGGAATAAGCGCTGTGGCGAGCGTTAGAGTTGGAAAAGGGGCATTTGAGGCCATTTAGGAGCTGTGACAAGCGTTAGCGCGAAATACTCGTTCTACGCACTCGCACGCGTTCGTCAACCGCTGCTACCTTGAAAATAAAGCAGCGTTTAGTCCATTTTCACCCCTCTGATGGCGCCTGAAGTGCGGCATGTTGGGCTATTTTGGTTTTGAGTCTATGTACGCTGTATTTTTATTTTAAATCATGCTGCATTTCATCATTATATTGTGAAATAAATCACGTACTTTTTCCGAAGTGTATGCTATGATTAAACCATCAAATCGAACAGGAAGTGATTCACATGACAGCCAAACAAATTCCGGTTACCGAAAACCTGCTCAGGTTTTGCTATCATTGCGAAGCCGCTCACGAATGCACGACCGAAGAACAGTGCCGCGCTTGCTGGGAGGCAGCGGGGATTGGGAAACCTCTGGAGGAAGGTGCGGAAGAGATGCAGCAGCTTCTGCAGGCTTACTATGCATAACTATAACGCGCACACAGAACAGCGCATATCTGTTAACCGAATCGGGCAATAGCGAAGCCAGCCGTTCCATGAACGGAGAGCCGCTATTGCCCGATTGCCTATTGTTGCTATATTTCCGGTAAATCGTTACAGTAGTAATAGCGACCATGGAGGGCAGAAAATTGCCCGATTGTCGCGTTATTGCAGCCGTTAGGGCAATTTTGCGCTGCGCTAAGGTTTCTCTTTTGAAGGATGATGAAGCCGATTACGCATGTTACGATGAAGGGATGGTAGCCGCTGGATGACAAATGAGATTCGAATTGTAGAATACGCGCCCGAATATGCCCGGTCTTTGGCTGAGATGTGGAATTTAAGCCGAGACAGTTGGGGCGGCGGCGGACCGATGCGTACCGAACAAACAATCATTGCCGAGCACGAGAGCGCATCGCTGCTGAACGTTTTTTTGGCGGTTGACGGGAAAGAAGTTGTCGGCTATTGCAGCTATTCCAAATACCCAAATGCTGAGCAGACGATGTACATCCCTCTTTTGAATGTGCGACCGGATTATCATAGCAAGAAGATCGGCAAATCGCTCATTTTGCGAGCGGTTCAGGAGACGGTAACAAGGGGTTACCCGTATCTTGATCTGTTTACGTGGGCAGGAAATACGAAGGCTGTTCCTATGTATAAGAAATGCGGATTTTTCTGGGAAAAAAGCGATAACTATACGCATATGATGAATTTTATGCCGCTGCTGCTGCAAATGGAGGCGCTGCAGCCGTATTTTGACCAGTTAGACTGGTATGTGGATGGTACACGCGAACTGGCTGTAAAACCAGATGGCGAGGAGCATGCCGGCTTTGATCTGTTGACCTATACCTGGGCCAATCGCGGACAAGCGATGCGGATCGATTTCGAAAAATCGGCGCGCGGCATCAACCGTGTTGAAACGGATGATTTCCTCATTACGACCGAAATCGAGCATCATGAACTGGTGTTCGGAAGCCGTTACAAAGTGCGTTATGAGATTGTCAACAAGTCAGGCAAACCGCTTCATTATAAAATGACAGGCAGCGATGACAAGGAAATTCAGTTTACAGCGGAAGCGCAAGGAGAAGTCTCGGAGCGAACCGTGGTGGAAGAACAATTTGTTGTCAATCAGCCGGCCAGTCCTTACAGCCAGTGGGATATCCGGCCAGCTGTCACAAGCGAGTGGCTGATCAACGGGCGGAAGCTGCTGCTTCGCACCGGAATTACGCCCAAGAAACCGCTCAAGCTTCGCCTGCAAAAATCGCAGCACCGAAGTGTGATTGGCGTGCCAAACCAGTTAACGCTCAGCTTGGAGAACCAGTACAGGGAGCCTGCGGCGTTTACCATTACGTTTGAAGAAAACAGCCTGCTTACCTTGCCGCGGCATTCCTTTCAAGTTTCATTGCCTGCGAGCGGAAGATGCACGGTGCCGATTGACTACTCCTTGCAGCAATTCGGTTTTTATAACGCTTCGATCAAGGTGGAGGCTGCGTGCGGTCAAGCGGAAGCGTTGTCCTTTTCCGAGAAGGCGCATGTGCTGCTCAAAGGATACAGCGGCATCTATGGCGGCGAAACAGAGGATGAGTGGTTTGTGGCTAACGGTGCTTACTCCCTTCATCTATATAAGAAAAACAATGATTTCCGTATGAATTATTTTGATCAGGGTTCGCCGGTGTCCTGGGGATGTCCGAAACTTGGCAAGCCTTATTCGCAAGAGTTCAGCACGAAACAGGCTGCCCATGTGGAGTGGGTACAGGACAATGAGACGATCCAACTGAAAGCTGTCTACCATTCGGAGGATTTCCCGGGTGTTGAGCTAACGTTGATCACCAAGCTGCAGGCGAATGGTTTTGTGCAGCGTCATTATGAGATTGAACGAGGACAGCATGCTGAGCAAAGCCCGCTTTACTTGCAGCAACCGCTGTATTGTTCGCTTACGAATAGTATTCTCCCGCTGAATGATAAGATTATTGAGGCAGGGAATCGCTCCAGTGCTGAGGAAGCGGTGTGGAAGGCTCAAAATTTCTCTGAAAACTGGCTGTTTATCAACAGCGAGAAATTGCCGGTCGGCGTCTGTTGGCATTCGGGAGTAAAGCTGATTGATACGAATTATTCCTTCAGCATTGAATATTCAATTGGGAATGTAGCCAGTGGTGAGCGCGCAGTTTTGCCGCCAATGCATGTGGCATTTGGCACCTACACGGATTGGCTGGAGTTTCGCTCATTCGCAACCGGCAAGCAGGACAATCCGGTGCGTCCCGCATTGACGGCTCCAATTGAGCTTGTGATCGGGAATGAAGGCAACCCGTTTGTTCAGGGTGCTGTGACAGTTACACTGCTCAAACATGATACAGCACCGTTCGCAGGAGAAGTGGAAGTCAGTTCCCGGCAGGAGCGGTTTGCGCCTTTGCGGCTGCAGTGCGAGGAGAGCGACGGCATCAATAAAGCAGGCTTCGAGATTGCTGGTTATCGGTACGGGCAAGAGGCGGCGATTGACTTGGTCACGGCCCGTTATCGTTCGACTTCGACACTGACCGAATATACCAAAGCGGTATTCCCGCGTTCAGCAGCGGCGGTGGAGCAAATTCGCTACCCTCATGAGTCCGGTCAACTGCTGGCCGTTGATAACGGAGTGGTGAAGATCGCAGCAGACCCGTCCTTCGGCAACGTATTTCATTCCTTGACTTACAAAGGCCGTGAATGGCTGTCATCCTCCTACCCTGTACCAGGGCCGATGTTGTGGTGGAATCCGTGGCATGGCGGAATTGGTATTGAAATAAACGGGCTATCTGCACGCAATTTGTATGAAGAGTCCAGGGAAGCCGAATTCGTGGAGTTAACGGATGGGTTTGGCAACACGTGGTCAGGCATTCGCATTCGCACGACGGTTCAGCAGCATCAAGATTACCGTGGTCTGACCATTGAGCAGTATGCGCTGCTTCAGCCGGGCACAGCCGTTGTATGCGGGTGGAACAGGTTGATTAATAAGACGGGAAAAGCGCTTTACAACGAGGGCGTCAGCGCTGCGGCATACGTTCTGCCCGATGACCGGCATGATGAGAGCTGGGTGAGCGGCAAAGACAAGGACATCTTTTGCTGCGGCGCAGGGCAAGGCGGCTATCAAGGAGACGGCGTCATCCGGTTCGGCTCGCACAGGTCGGAGGATCGTCTGCATATTGTCAATCATCCTGCCCGGTCCGAAGGCGCCATGTACAGCAACAATACCGTGATCGGCTATTATTGCAAGCAAGCGCTGTGGCTGTCTGATGGCGAGAGCCTGACGTTGGAGCCGCAGTTCTACGTTTTCCACAATCAGGATTTAAAAATAGCAGAACTGAACGGATTGAATGGCATTTCTTTCCGTTTGAATGACCAATAAGCAAACGAGGGGAGATAAGCAGCAGATGATTATTGATGCGCATATTCATTTGTCCGACATTGCGAGCTTTCGGCAAACGGCAATTGAACTGTCAGGGGTAGATTACTCCGTCCAAGGATTGAAGGCGGAATTTGACCGCTGCGGCGTTGTGCTTGGCATCGGCATGGGGGTGACCGAGCAGGAGCCTGGCGGCTTCCCGGATCATCGTTCGGCTAATCCGATGCCGCTCGACCTTGCTGACCCGCTGCCGCCCTTTTTGCTCGAATGTCTCGGCATTAACCCGGTGCGTCTGGATTCGGATCATCAGCAAGTCGAGCTTGACAACATCGAGCAAGGGCTGAAGAAGAAAGGGGTGGCCGGTATTAAAATTTATGCCGGTTACTACCCTTACTATGTGTATGATGCGGTATACGGGCCTGTCTATGAACTGGCCAAGCATTATAACCTTCCGGTTGTTATCCATACCGGGACGACTTATTCCGACCGGGCGTTATTGAAATATTCCCATCCGTTGACCGTGGACGAAGTGGCGGTTCAGCATCGCGATGTGCAGTTTATGATTTGCCATCTTGGCGACCCGTGGGTGCTCGAAGGCGGGGAAGTGGCAAATAAAAATCCGAATGTCTACGCTGATTTGTCTGGGCTGCTCGTTGGAGACCAGCAGAAATTCAACCGTTTCATTGACGAGCCGCTGTTTATGGACCACATCCGGCGAGGGCTCGTATATGCGGACAACTATGAAAAGATGATCTTCGGCACCGATTGGCCGCTTGCACCGATCGATGTATACATCGATTTTGTCCAGCGGCTGGTGCCGGAACGGTTTCATGAGCTGGTGTTTTATAAAAATGCCGCCCGCTTGTTCCCGGCAGCAGCGCAGCGGCTGCAAGAACTGGGCTATTCAACGGAGTAACGGCTATTCGTTTGTTTGCATTGATTAATCAATAGAAAGTTTACTGCCTACCCGCAAGCCAGACACACTCCCTCGAGGCGTGTCTGGCTTGCGGGTTATTTTAATGTAATTAAGGGGTTGAGTGTTCGTTAATTTGCGTATAGCCGTTGTAGGTTATGTCACGACGTGATATAGTAGAGATGCGACATGTTTTGTCGTGAGATACTTTATAAAGAAGCATATTTTATGAGGTGATGTTCTGGACATAGCCAAAGTAATCAAAAAGTACGTACCTATGACTGAGACGGCTTACTACATCCTGCTTGCTTTGCATGAGCCTCGTCATGGATACGGTATCGTCAAGCATGTGGAAGAAATCTCAAATTCACGTATCCGATTGGGGTCGGGAACCGTGTACGGGACGTTAACCAAGATGCAGAAGGACGGCATTATCACCGTATTTGCCGATGAGGAGCGCAGAACGGTATATGAGGTGTCGCCGGTTGGGAAAGCGTTAATTGCCGCCGAAATTGAACGGCTTGCGGAGTTGTATCAGAATGCATTGAAGTACGGAGGAGGATGAGGATTGCAAATGGATCATACAAAAACGGTTTTCCGGCCATTTTGGAGCTACGACGTGCCGCATACCGAGCGTTGGCTTGCCGGGATGACCGAGCGCGGTTATGAACTGATTGCCATCAATCGGGCAGCTCGCCTGTTCTCCTTTCAGCAAACGGAAGCCAAACAAGTTACATACCGAATCGGCTATGAAAAAAACAAGCCATACACGCTCCCCGCTGGTCTGACAAATGACGGATGGAACACGAGTGTACAAAGCGGAAAATGGCATGTCTTGCTAAATAGGAAAGCTCAGGATCAGATCGATGCCTTTCCAATGCGCGAGAGTATTATGAAACATAACAAACGCATTATGTTTTTATCGGCTGGCCTGTTCATCTATCTGACGGCGGTTGCGTTATTGTTTCTTATTATATTTTCAGTTACAGCCCTCCGGGGGGAAACGATGAATGTCGTTGACAGCCCGATGTGGGTGCTGACTGACATTTTGCTTTCGATTGCCATTGTACTATGGATGCTGGCACTTTATTCAACACTGAAAATTAGAGCTTCCAACAAGCGGATGAGCCTTGGAAGGATGCCCAAGGGTGTGACGCGAGCTGAAGTAGTAGATGAGGGAAAGCTGAGCCAAAGCGAAGAAAAACAATTAAGACGCGCCGGCAAACTTATCGTCAAATGGAAATCCGGCTGGATGTATGCGCCCGATAAGCTTGAAAAATGGCTGGAGGATCTGGAGCAGCAAGGATGGCAGCTCTATCGTGTGAGCAAGACGGGCACAACTTTTTATTTTATGCAGGGAACCTCACGTCAAATGAGCTATTGCGCCGATTATCAGACAAGCGCGGATGCGGATTACTTCAACTTTCATCGGGAGGCGGGTTGGCAAAGCAGCTTTATCTCTACCTCCTCCATTCAGCGGTGGACGCTATGGAGCCGTGAATATGCGGAAGGGGAAGATAAGCCGCGTATATACAGTGATCAAACCGATCAGTTAAGCCATGCCAAACGAATCGCGGTCACTTATTCCTGTTTATTTCTTCCTCTCACCTTGTATTTTATTACAATTGTCGGAACGAACATTAACTTGTACAATCATCTTGGCATGAACAGATTGCAGCTTGCGAACCTGGTGTTATTCGTTACGCTAATCTTGGTCTTCGGCACATATACAGCGAGGACCTGGATATACTACTGGCGGCTGAACCGCAAGTTTTCTCATGAGCAATAGCTTTTCCATATTTGTTCAACTTCTTATCCATTTCCTCCTTTGCGGAGCTTATGCTTGTGTTAATCGTACTGCCTGCTGTGCCTCATGGGCCAGCAGGCTTTCATTTTTTTGAGCCATTATGCAACCTGTTGCTTCTGAGCCGCATCTTAACTGTAGAAGAGAGGAGGAGACGGTACTGAATGTTCTAGAGGGGTTGTACAATAAAGAGGAATCCGCTCTCCGGGCTCTGATGGATACATATGGCGACTATTTGCTGCGTACCGCTTATTTGCTGTTGAAAGACCGGCAAGCGGCAGAAGAGGCCGTTCAGGACACTTTTTTGACGGCGTTTGAAAAAAGCAGCCAACTAAGGGATGCCCAAAGTATAAAAAGCTGGCTGACCACCATCGTAATCAACCGCTGCAGGATGAAGCAGCGTACGTGGAGTTGGCGCAACTTGTTCCCATCGGCGGATACTTGGCGGTACATCGAAGAGGAAGGGCCTGATCCGGAAGAGAAGCTGCTGCTGAAATGGCGGAACGGAAAACTGCTGGAGGCCATTCATCGGCTGGATTACATTTATAAGGAAGCGTTAACGCTCTATTACTATAACGAACTGACGATTAAAGAAATCGCGGCCTGTACGAAGCAAAATGAAAATACGGTGAAAGCAAGGCTGTCCCGGGCGAGAATGCAGTTAAAAAAATATTGGCAGGAAGGGGAGTTGGATCATGAGCATAGACAAAGCAGCAGTGAAGGAACAGTTGGATATAGAACTGGAAAGCATGAAATTCCATAGCAGCGAGACGGTTATTCGTCGTACCCATCCAAAAACGTGGCATGAGCGGCTAAAGAAATTTTGGAACAAGGAGCTGGAGCTGCCGGTGCTGCCGCTTGGCGCGGCGTTCACGCTGCTGTTTATCTTTGCCGTGACGACACTGCCCGGAGGGAATCGAAACCCGGTCAATCCGGAACCGTTCAAAGAGGGGTTAATCGAGGCCGGAGGCAACATCTACTGGAAAAAGGATTACGAGAGGGCGGTGGAGCAGCATGAAGATCAGAATTAAAGTCAAGCATCTTGCACTCAGCTTGCTGCTCTGCTGCGCGCTGCTCATCATGCTGTTCGGCTTGATCATTCCGGAAGCCAGGCTGCAGATGGCCGAGCGTCAGCTGGCTCAAGGCAATCTGGAAAGCAAGCAGGCGATTGTCGATGCGATTCTTCATCCGACTTCCCAAACGAGGAAGTGGGAGTTGATTAAAGCTCATATCATCGAACATACGCCAGAAAGTATCCTCGAAGATTTCAATATTTATGTAGGTCCCGGCCATACGACCACCACCGGCGGCGATCAGGAACTGCCTTTCAACTGGGAAGAGAAGCTGCCGTTTCTGGAAATGTACGTTGAGGGAGCGCCTGCGGACGGTTATTTGGTGCGGGCGGCGAAACAGCTTGCTTACTATTACTCGACGATCAATGAAACAAGCAAGCCGATCGCGCTGCTTAACCGGGCTGAGGAGCGGCTGCCGGACAATTATCGCAATCAACGTTTAGAGCTTGCATTGGAACGCGGCAAACTGACGGCGCTGGCTGGCGATTTGGATGAAGCGGACCGGGTGCTTGTCCAGACGGCCAATGAGACGGGCAGCAACTATAGCTATCTGCAGACTCAAATTGCGAAGGTCAGGGCGGATATTATGCTGCAAAAAGGGGCGTTGCAAGACTCGCTTGCACAGCTTGAGCAGGCGATCAAGCAGGCTGAGCAGGCGGACCGGGAACGGAAAAATACAGGCTCCTTCCAAGAAGGTTGGAAAAACTCCGAGTTGGAAAACTTGATGCTGCTTCGCGAAACATTGCGGAGTGAGGTGATAAACGGCACCGAAACGTCGACTTTATCGGGAACGCTCAGACGTAATGATGGTACACCGATCTCCCGAG
This sequence comes from Paenibacillaceae bacterium, assembly GCA_004134985.1. GTDB lineage: Bacteria > Bacillota > Bacilli > Paenibacillales > Paenibacillaceae > Paenibacillus_D. The sequence continues at coordinate 25,455 of REGQ01000012.1, forward strand.
CAGCCGTCTTTCTTCGGGAAGAGCGGATCGTCAATCAAAGTCCGGGAGCAGATGAGCGTTACCAGACCTTGACCGACAGTGAAGGCCGCTATAGCTTTAAAGGCGTTATACCAGGCAGCTACCAAATCTATCTCGGCCTTACCTTTGAGCAGATGGATGGCTGGACATGGCCGGTCAACAGTAACGATTGGCTGATCATTAAGGGCAGTGAGCAGGCGGAGCACAATTTGGTCATGCGGCCGCTGCTTGAGCTGTATGAGCCGGTCAATGAACGGGTCATTGAAGAAGGCAAGGTGCACTTCGCCTGGGAGCCGGTTGAGGACGCTGATTATTATGAGTTGTCAGCGATTGTTGAAGTGAAGAACGGTTCAATCGGTACGATTGTACGCAGCCATGTTCGCGGCACCGAAATGGATATTTCGACTGCAGAGCTTTACGACGCCAAGATGGGGTTGTCCTATAGTGGAGAAGATATGACGATTGATCCGCAGCCCCTGCTCGGTTTTGCCAATCCGGAAGGCCGCTACTTCTGGAGTGTGCAAGCTTACGATGCAGCTGGCAAACTGCTAACCAAAAGCAGCGGATATCGGCTGAACCAACAGACGATCGGCAATCTTCCGTTTTTCTACCTGCGCGAGCGTGAGCTCACAGCGGCGGACCGCCTGCTGCTTGAAGGACGGCTGGAAGAGGCGATGGCAGCTTACCAAGCTGATTTCACCAGCGAACCGGACAATGTTCACCATCTGCGGATGATGGTCAAACTGCTGGAGGCCAAAGCTTCTATGGACAGGAAACGAACCATTGCGCCAGAAGAAATTCATTATCTGGAGCAACTGGCTACGATGCATCCGACGCAAACCAGTTTGTTTGACTTGCTTTATTACTACTATGATCAGGAAGATTGGCCGGCTTACAATAAAACGTATCAAGCCTATATGAAGATTATTGACGACCAAATTAACCATTATGTGCAAGCCATTCATGGGACAGCACTGCTCAAGCAGGGCAAATGGCAGGAGGCGGAGATAGAGCTTGCGGCATCGCTTGCCGCTGATGAAAGCCATCGCTTTATTGGAACTTATCTGGCCACCCTGATTTATAATGATAAAGGGGAAGAGGCGTTAAAGGCGGCGCAGCGCTATCCGGAGCGTATGTTTGGACCGCCGGCGCGCAACTGGGAGAACATGATGGAGCGTTTGCGCGTCGAGTCTCATGCAGTTGGGTCAGTTGCGTATTTGCAGGAAATCCGGTCGGTGCTGGATTGGTTCAGTGATAGTCAGCAAGAGCAGTTGAAACAATGGAAGGAGCAGACACCGTTCCAGGCATTGAAAAATTTTGTTGCGGCGCTGGAGAATGTACGTTAAGCAACTTGAAGTGACCGTGTAGTTGTGATATAATTTTCCATATTCATTTAAAGGGAGGTGAGGTAGGTGAATCACGAATTGGTTAACAACCGCATTAGCCAGCTGCCGTTAGCTATGGCTGGCATTGTTCATGCTTTTTTCGCGAACGGGATCAGTCTGTCCAATTATGCGCATACGTTTAAACCAATCGCGAGAAGACGCCTACCTTAACCACAACGGATAATTGTCATCCTGAGGGGTCGCGGGCTTGTTGCTGCGGCTCTTTTTTTGTGTTTCTAAGTAGGGTCTTCCATAAATACAGGAGGCTCTTACAATGATTATCGTTAACGCTCAACAAATAAAAAAATACCATGCAGCAAACCTTGTTTTGGACGGAGTAACCTTTCAACTTCATAGCAGTGGCATCACCGGTCTGATCGGCCGCAACGGCAGCGGGAAATCAACCTTGCTGCGGCTTATATCGGGTCTGGAGCAAGTGGATGAAGGAATGCTGACAACACGAAAAGATTTGAAAATCGGTTATTTGCCGCAAATCCCTGTTGAATTTGCGGCACTAACCGTCTATGAAGTGCTGGCCTATGGCTTTCGGGAGCTGTTGGCGGCCAAGCGGTCGATTGCGTTGCTGGAGCAGCAAATGTCCGGCGCAGAAGCCATCGGCAACCCGGAAACGATGCAGCGGCTGCTCACAGCGTATTCCACAGAACAGGAACGTTTCGAGCAAAATGGCGGCTATGAGATGGACACGCTGATCGATCAGGTGACAAACGGACTGCAAATTGATCGAGCTGCGGATGGCCGCTTGTTCGACTCCTTGTCGGGCGGACAAAAAACGCGGGTAGCGCTCGCCTCCCAACTGGTGCTCCGTCCGGATTTACTGCTGCTGGATGAGCCAACGAATCACCTCGATCTCAGCGGAATCGAGTGGCTCGAACGATTTCTTCAGCGATATGAGGGCGCATGCATCATCGTTTCGCATGACCGCTATTTTATGGATACTGTTGCGACAAAAATTATCGAACTGGAGGACGGTGAAGCGTTCACGTTCGTTGCCAATTACAGCGGGTATATGAAGCAAAAGGAACAACTGCTGCTGCAGCAGTTCCAGCAGTTTCAGGAGCAGCAGAAAATGATTAAAAAAATGAAGGAGTCCATCCGCCGGTTGGAGGAATGGGGAAGAGTTGGCGACAACGAAAAGTTTTTTAAACGAGCCGCCTCGCTCCGTAAAGCGCTGGACAAATTAGAACGTGTCAAACGTCCGGTTCTGGAGCGCCCTGCTCCGGAATACGAGCTGGCTCCACTGCAGCGTTCCGGGCGTCAGGTCGTTGCCTTCGAACAATTGTTAAAGCAGTTCGGGGATCAGCGGGTTTTGGATAACGCTTCAGGCCGTTTAGTATACGGTGAAAAAGTCGTGCTGCTCGGCGACAACGGCTCAGGGAAAACAACGCTGTTCAAGCTGCTGCTTGGCGCTATTCAACCGGAAAGTGGGGTTGTCGAGCTAGGGTCACGGGTAGAGATCGGCTATTTGTCCCAGGAGGAGCCGATCGGTGACAGCAAGCTCACGGTGCTGGATTACTTTCGTACGGAGGCGCGGTTGGAAGAGGGTGAGGCGCGCAATGTGCTGGCCAGCTACTTGTTCTACGGCACAGATGTCTTCAAGCCGCTGCAAATGCTGTCGGGCGGAGAATGGAGCCGGCTGCGGCTCGCTTTGATTGTGCAGCGCAAGCCGAACCTGCTGTTGCTGGATGAGCCAACCAATCATCTGGATATGGCTTCCCGGGAAGCATTGGAGGAGGCGCTGGAGGAGTTTCCAGGGACGATACTGGCGATCTCCCATGACCGTTATTTTATTAACCGTCTTGCCAAGCGTATATGGAAGCTGGAAGGCGGCACAATAGCAATATATCTGGGCAACTATGACGAGTACAAAGCGAAGCGGGAAGAGCAGGTATCGTCGCAAGCCATTATTACCACTGGGATACTTCCCCCAAAGACGTCCAGCAGCAAGTATTCCGGGAACAGATCCAGTGAGCTAGCCAATACTGACAGGGGGCTCGGCAAAGATGTATCGCTGCCAGCGGCTTCCCGGAAGAGAAGCGGAAGCACTGGCGATAGAGCTGCTGGAGCGGGTAACAAGCACAATGGAGCGAACGGTGGAAGCAGCAACAAAAACAGCAGCAGTGCCAGCAGCGCTCGTTCGATTGAACAAGTACGAAAGCATCTGGAGCAAGAGATAGAAGAACATGAAGCGGAACTGGCGCTCCTTGACAAGGAATTGCTCACGATGAGTGAAGCTGGCGAGCAGGAGCAGCTTGAGGCGGTCTGGCAGAAACGGGAAGCGAAGCAGAGCGAGCTTGATCTAGCTATGGAGAAATGGTTAACACTGGAGTAAGTAGAGCCGGATCAATAGAAGGAGCATGAGCAATGAGTGAAGAGGGCGCTGCAGCTGCCATAACGAAGGCAAAGGGCAGGAAATCGTTGTTTCATTTCACCAGAGCGGGGAATTTGCCGTCGATCGTGGCGATGGATGCTTTGCTTGCCAGCAGCCAAGTTCGTCCGCAGCAGGCGGGGCAGCGTCGCTTGAAGCCTGTGCAGGTCATGCATGGAAAGCAAGCAATCACCATTAATGCTCATCTTGCCATTCCCGAACAAATGATGGATGCTGCTGTAACGCTGGAACAGTTCCGGGCTTATCTTGACCAGCATGTTTTCTTCTGGCCAACGATCAGGGATTGTCAGAAGATGCTTGCCACTTATAGCAGAAGGGAACCGGAGTCGAAATTCGCTGTGCTGGAGTTTGATGCCTTCCCCTTCATTACGGCAAACTATGATGCCGTTAAGTTGACCAAATACGATTCGGGCAGCGCGCCGCGCTACCCGAATCGATGTTTGTATCGAAAAAGTATGCAGATGTTTTTGCCGCTTGGCATGTTCCGTCGCACGTTGAATACTGTGGTGCCGGTCCAAGCGTCGGAAATTCAAGAAGTGCTGATTGAACAGCGGGTTGATGACCTTTCAGCGTATTTGCGAGCCGTATATGTTGACGATCACAGGGAAGTACCTGAACGTTGGCAGAAGTTTGTCCAGCCGTTAATGAAACTTCAACCGCAGACGCATCTGTAACCTTCCTGGATTTTTCGTTAAAATAAGAGGCTCAACCTCAAAATCTGCGCATGACGCTTAAGGCCTCATTCGACGGTTACATTCGATGACGATTACAATCGATGACGATTACAATAAATAAGACTTCCTTCGCGATAACGACTCCGATTTGGCTGTTGTCAAGGACTGATTTCGGGATTGATCCCCTGAAATTGTTGTATTTTCTGCAAGAATTCAGCTTATTATCTGTTATTTCCTTGATATTGTTGTACTTTATACAACAATTTTCATGAAATAGCAATAATTAGCCGAAATTGTTGTAAGAAATACAACAATTTCGGCTTTACCTAAAAAAACAGTGGTTGCCTCGCTGCGAGTAAGGCAGCGAAGGCTACAGGGATGGCTGAAACAACGAATTGGTCGCTTTTTTTAAGCCGATTTTCAGCCTTTTGAAAATAAAGATAAGAAATCCAGCTGTGTGGTTGGTTGCCAACACGTATCGCCCATTGAATGGCGAATGGATTGGAAGCAAGCACCCTGCAAGCCCGCAGCACACAGCCGCATCTCTCGTAATAGATCAGATTTTGGTTTTGATCCAAAATAGACGGTGTAATTAAAAATCGAAGTTGTCAGGGTCTGGACCTACGCGGCGGTTTTCGTTTAAACCGTCAATCAAATCCATTTCTGCTGCTGAAAGCTCAAAGTCGAACAAATCCGCATTTTCAATAATGCGGGTTTTCTTCGTTGATTTCGGAATGGTGATGACATTGTGCTGAATATCCCATCGCAAAATGACTTGTGCGACTGATTTGCCATGCGCGGCGCCGATCTTCTGCAGTACTGGATTGTCAAGCAGTTGGCCTTGCATGAGCGGGGACCAAGCTTCGAAGCGAATGTCCTGCTCTTGGCAGAATGCTCTTAATTCTGTCTGCACCAGCAGCGGATGGAATTCCACCTGGTTGACCATCGGTTTAATAACGGCATCTTGCAGTACATCCTGCAAATGATGAATATGAAAATTGCTCACACCGATCGCACGAACGCGGCCGTCATTGTACAGCTTTTCAAGCGCGCGCCAAGTGTCTGTATATTTGCCTTCTGAAGGCCAATGAATCAGGTACAGATCCAAATAGTCCAAACCAAGCTTCTGCAAGCTCGTTTCATAAGCAGCAAGCGTTGCATCGTAGCCTTGATCTGCATTCCATACTTTTGAAGTGATGAAGAGCTCTTCTCTCGATACGCCGCTTTCTTGAATAGCCTCCCGAATGCCGCGTCCGACGCTTTCTTCATTTTGATAAATCGCTGCGGTATCGATGCTGCGATAGCCATGGGCAATGGCTGCTTTCACTGCATCAACCAGTTCCTGGCCTTCCTCTACTTGAAATACGCCAAGGCCGAGCCCTGGCATTTTAACGCCATTATGCAATTGAACCGTATCTTTTATATGCTGTAACATCATGATAACCTCCACTTTTATAATATTTCAAAGACCAAACATACAACTGGCCAGCCTCACAACTGCTAGTATGACGAAGAGAGAACTAAAAGAAAAGTACGTACTTTAAAGTGCGCTAGGTACTAAAAAGTAACTGTAACAGCGCATTGACAAAATTTTTAAATGAAACTAAGATAGTTTTATTAAAGGGGTGAGATAATGGGGGCAAATAGTCATTTTACAATCGCATTGCATATTTTATCTCGCATTCGTTATGAGCACAGCACCTCCTACATTACCTCCCAGACGATTGCCAGAAGCGTAAACACGCATGCGGTGTTTATCAGGCGTATTTTGGGCGCTTTGCATAAAGCCGAGCTTGTGGACGTTCGCCGAGGCAGTGTGCAAAGCGGCTGGAAACTTGCGCGCGCAGCGGGAGAGATTACACTGCTTGATGTATACGATGCGGTGCAAGCGGAGCCCTTGCAGGGGATGCATCATAGCGAGCCGAACCTCAACTGCCCGATAGGCAGAGGAATACAGCCGGCATTGCAGGCGTATTATGATGCTGCCGAGGCTGCTTTTCGCAATGAACTGGCAAAGACTTCGCTGGAGATGGTGTTTCAAGATACGATGAGCTTTGCGGCTGAATAACGGCCGTAAATTTTTTTGATTTATAATGTAACTGATTTGATTTCATTAATGATTGTTATGCTAAGGGGAGAATATCTACATGCTTATCAATTACCGTAATTCACGGTTTTATTATGGCTGGATCGTCGTAGCGATCGGCTTCTTGACATTGGTTGTAGCTGCGGCGATCAGCTCCGTGCCAAGCGTCTTGATGCTGTCGCTGGAGCAGGAATTCGGGTGGGAGCGCAGCACCGTATCTGCCGCATCATCCATTCGCATTTTGTTATATGGTTTAATGGGGCCGTTCGCAGCCGCTTTAATGGCGCGCTTCGGCATTACAAAAATTATGCTGATTTCAGCCGTCCTGCTCATTGTGAGTATTGGTCTTACACCGTTCATGACTGAGGCATGGCAATATATACTGCTGTGGGGCGGATTAATCGGCCTGGGTTCAGGTGCGCTTTCCAACGTGCTTGGCATAACGATAGCCAATCGATGGTTCAACAAGCATAAAGGACTGGTCATCGGCCTGCTCACTGCCGGGGCGGCTACGGGCCAACTGCTGTTCCTGCCGCTGCTTGCCAAAGCTACCGATGCGCTCGGCTGGCGGTTTGCCATTTACTTGATTATGGGTGCCTTAGTGCTGCTCATTCCGGTCATCGCCATTGGCATGCGGGAGCATCCGTCCACCATCGGTCTGGCGGTGCTGGGAGAAGACAAGGTTGTACAGCCGAAGCCCTTCATTGGCAATTTGTTCACAACACCGTTTGTTGTGCTTGGATCGGCAGCGAAAAGCGGGACATTCTGGCTGCTGGCCGGTACCTTCTTTTTATGCGGTTTTTCCACCAATGGGCTAATTGGGACGCATCTCATTCCGGCTTGCGGCGACTTTGGCATCCCGATCGTCATCGCTGCAGGTCTGCTGGCCTTGATGGGATTGTTCGACCTTGTCGGTACGACGATGTCCGGCTGGCTTACGGATCGCTTCGATAGCCGCTGGCTGTTGTTCTGGTACTATGGTCTGCGTGGTTTATCGCTTATTTTTCTGCCATACGCGCTTGGTTTAGGCTATACCCAGCTGCTTATTTTCTCTGTGTTTTACGGACTGGACTGGATTGCGACGGTGCCGCCAACCGCCAAGCTGTCATCAGATGCGTTCGGCAAGGAGAAAGCAGGTATGATCTTCGGATGGATCTTTGTCGCCCACCAGGCTGGCGCCGCAGTGGCAGCTTATGGTGCGGGCGTGGTGAGAGAACTGCTGGGAAGCTATACGACGGCGTTTGTTGCCGCAGGTTTTCTGTGTTTGCTGGCCGCACTTCTGTCGCTGCGCATACGCAAGCAGCATTCGCAAACAGCATCTGTTTGAGATTGAACCATCTTCTCGCCAATCATTGAATAATGATAGACGACATCAATGAAAAGGATAGATAGTGCCGTATTGATCAATCGAAATGCAGCAACTATAATAATATGGATTAAAGCGGATAAGCTTAAGCAGCGCGCAATATAGTGAAGCAGCAATGGACTGGGGGCGTGAAGATGACAGATATTAGCAGCCAGGCACAGCCTGGTGCGGAGAACACAATGGGCGTTGCGGCAGACGCTCGGAGCAACGCAAGCGTTATTGTTGATTTGAGTCACACAATTACAAGTGGGATGGAGACGTATCCCGGATTTCCAGCGCCGCAAGTGAGCGACTATTTGAGCTATGAAGCGTCGGAGGGACGGTATGCGCCAGGTGTTACCTTCCATATTGCCAAGGTAACAATGGTCGCGAATTCAGGAACGTCACTCGACAGTCCTGCACATCGGTTTGCAGGTACAGCGGATGTAGCCGAGCTGCCCCTTGCTGCCGTTGCCGATCTTGCCGGGATTGTCATTCCATTGAAAGGAAAGAGCGGGCGTGCAATTACGCGTGAGATGCTGACAACCGCCAATGTTCGGAATCGGGCAGTGCTGCTTGAAACGGGGCAAGGAGAGCGTTGGGGCTCGCCGGATTATTTTGCGGAGCATCCCTACCTGACGAGAGAAGCAGCGGAATATTTGCGCGATGAGGGGGCGCTCCTTGTTGCAATTGACAGCCACAACATTGACGATACGACTGATCTCGAACGTCCTGCGCATTCGGTATTGCTGGAGGCGGCAATTCCAATTGTTGGGAACTTGAATAATGCAGGCATGCTGCCAGCGGAAGGGTATCGCTTCTCCGCTGTGCCGATGAAGCTTAGCGGGATGAGTGCTTTCCCTGTGCGTGCATGGGCAAGAATAACTGGATCATAACGGACAAAGAAGCCAATGCGGCGAATAAAGGGGGGGTGATCATCATGGAATTGAGGCAGTTGGAATACTTCACCACGATCTGTGAGGAGCTGCATTTCACGAAAGCTGCGGAACGGCTCGGAATAACACAGCCGACCTTGAGTCATCAGATTAAGGCGCTGGAAGATGAAATCGGCACCCCACTGTTCGACCGGATTGGCAAAAAAATCGCGATTACCGAAGCTGGAATGATCTTGCACAAGAAATGCAGCAAAGTGTTTAATTTGTTATCAAGCGCCCGTGAAGAAATTAATGAATTACAGCAGATGGAGCGAGGCTCATTATCGATCGGCGCATTGCCAGGTGAATTAAATCATTTGGCATCCACCTTGCTTGTTGATTTTCATAAAAGCTACCCCAGCATTCGAATCAAGCTGTTCAGTGGAGAGGATATTATGGAGCGGGTTCTCTCCAATGAACTTCAACTGGGTATTTCGATATTGCCGCTGGAGGAGGAACGCATTCGAATAATACCGCTATACAGTGAAACCTTTTACTTTGTCTGCACAGCCGAGCACCCCTTGGCGGACAAGGAGAAGGTAAACTTTGCTGATGCGGTCAAGCTCCCTACCATTATGTTTCCTCAAACCCATCATTGCCGCCAACTGCTGGATGTCAATTGCAAAACGATTGGCTATCGACTGCAGCCTCTAATTGAGACGACCTCTATCGAATCATTATTTTATTTGGTGAGGGAAAGTGCCGGTGCAACGATATTGTCGAGAACGCTTCTGCAGCTGCACGACACGCAAGACCTGACGATCATCCCTATTGAAAATCCGGTCTTATGCCGCGATGTGGGCATTATTGTGCATAAGGATAAATATCTCGGGAAAGCGGCGAGTGCATTCATTGAGCTGCTGACTTCTTATATTGCGCGCACCTTGGCTTCAGACGAAGAGAAATAGTGATCGGATCTGCCAACGGCAGATGATGACACAGCAAAGCCGGCAACCTCGGGGGAAGCCGGCTTTGCTGTGTCAATCCTCACTCAATAAACTTGCCGCCAACCGAATAGTGCTGCTGCTTGTTGACGATATCGTCCAGCCATCGAAGCAGCTTTACGCCGTCTTGCTCTGTCTGGTAGAAGTTGTCGTCTGCGGTGAAGGTATGCGGGGTCGTTCCTTTATCGGGATTCAGGCCGTAATCGGTCAAGTAATAATAATAATTGGGCAAATTAGACAACGACCGGACAGATGTCCTTAATTCGCGGGACCAGTTGGCAATTTTCTGCTCGATAGGAGTTGTGACGTCATCATTTATTTTATATTGAAAATGAATTAAGGTATCATCGTACAGCGAGTAGGATTGCAAAAGTATTGCATTTTCCGGCAGCTGCTGACGGTTTGCTTTGAAGACTGAGCCAATGATATCCGCTTCCGGTACAAAGCCAAAGGCAGCTTCAAAATCCGCGTTCCACTCGTTATCTACGATATTTGGCCATTTGTCCGATTTTAAAAAGGAACTGTCCGAATAATGGTAAATGTCCGATTCATTATAGTGACTGGCAATCTCGCTAGCCCAGAAGGCCGAGCCGAACCCTCCGGCACTTTCGCCTGCAATGAGCAGTTTCTCCGGTTCACCTGCATTTTCATATATCCATTCCAGGCTGTGGCGTACGTTGGTAGTGCCATTATAACGCATTGTAAAGCTGCTGCCGTCTTCCTTGTTGTACTCCGCCGTGCGGTTGCCGATATGAAAGTCACCGGTTGTATAAGGAATATACGCCACATTCCACCCTTGGAACGGGTTATCCGCATTTTCCGTCTCGAGCATGCCTTTCAGCAGCGTTACTTTATAAAAAGGGATATTTGCAAAATAATTTCCTAGTTCCCCGGTCTTGAGTGTTTTCAGTATGGTGATCGGCTCTGCAGCGCTTTTCTCGTCCCAACTGACCCCTCCACCTGAAAAGAAGATTATCCAGTTGCTGCTTTCTCCTTTTTTGGTTAGAAGATAATATTCCGATCCATCGCTGGAAAACGTCTGTTCACCGAGTTCGACCTTGTTCCATTTGTACGGTTTCGTGTCGTCAGCGACAGGAATTGCTGTAGGGCGCTTGATAACAAAAGCATACACAACAATTACACTTAACATAATGATGCCAACCCCGGTAAACAACGCTATTTTCAACCATTTCCCTAGTTTTCTCATGCACATCTCTCCTTAAAATAAAGTATACACAAAGACCATTCGTTGCACAATGTGTATACTTAATGGTTGGGCTAGATTAAGGATCATATGGTAATGAAGGTGAAATTGGAATGATTGACATCCATATTAGACAATTGTCTGCGGGTAGACAGCCACTATATTCATGTATCACAACTCCAATGCGCGTCCATATGAGAACGACACGAGGCGGCATTTCCCCAGCCGCAGGTGTGGTTCTTTTATTGTTTTTCGCGGATTTTACGACTTATTTTAATGTGCAGTAAAGTAAGAGATCTTTCGATAAGGACAAATATTTTTCCCTGGGGAAAAATATATTTCCTCAAGCAAAAAAATGGATTTACAGCAAAATAAATTAGGCGTATACTAGTGAGCAGAAATGAGAAATATGCGCTGTCTTGCAAAGACGTTATTACAGAAAGTCTTTGCTTTCCTGTCATTACGGGGGCGGAGCCGTTTGCGCCTGGGCAATATCTTTCCCTAGGGAAAGATATTTAATCTTGTACAAATTTTATGGAGGGAAGACGATGAAGGAACAAAAGGAACAGAATAAGCAAGTGTCACGGCGAAATTTTTTGATGGCTGGAGCGGCAGGGACGGCAGCGCTGATCGGTGGTGTCCTGCTAAACCCTGGTTCTTTGCTAGGCAATGTTGCTAAAGCAGAATCACATAATGGACATAATGGCGGATCACAGGGGATGAGCGGCATGCAGCACGGCTATGACCCCGGAACGGAAGTGACAGAAGGACTCGTTATGGCAAGGGAAGCGTTAACCAATTTCGATTATGGCAAGGTCAGCACATCGCTGGATGGCCGCACGATCAGAGAATATGAAATGCTGGCCGTAGACAAGGAGATTGAAATTATGAAAGGGGTTATGTTCCCAGGCTGGACCTACAATGGAACGATCCCTGGACCAACCATTCGCTGTACAGAAGGCGACATCGTCAGAGTTAAATTCAGCAATGGAACGTCGCATCCCCATTCCATTCACTTTCACGGTATTCATCCGACGAATATGGACGGCTTGGAGCAGATTCCTCCCGGAGGGACATTTACTTACGAGTTTGAAGCAAAACCGGCTGGTATGATGGTTTATCATTGTCACGTTCAACCTTTCCGCCATCATCTCCACAAAGGAATGTACGGAAATTTTATTATCGATCCCAAGAAACCGCGTACGCCGGCGAAGGAGTTTTCGATGGTAATGAATGGATACGACCTGGATTTTGACGGGGAAAATGAAGTGTATACCGTGAATGGCTACGCCTTCGCCTATATGCAGGAGCCGATTAAAGTAAAGGTTGGCGAGTTGGTACGCGTTTACGTAAGCAATTTTTTGGAGTTTGATCTTATTAATTCCTTTCATCTGCATGCGAATTTCTTTAATTATTATGCTACCGGTGCCGATCCTGAAGCGCGACCTTATTACACAGATACCGTCATGATGGGACAAGGGGAACGGGGCCTTGTTGAAGTCGTATTTCCAGCGCCAGGAAAGTATATGTTTCATGCCCATATAAGCGAATTTACGGAGCTCGGCTGGATGGGCTTCTTTGAAGCAGAATAGAGGAGGGAAGGGTACATGAGCCAGGTGCAAATCAACCATAGCACATCGCCTAGCCAGGTCAAAAAAGGAAATTTGCTTGTATGGGGAGTATTGCCTGTATTGCTGCTGATCGCTATCATCGCGGCGATTATGCTGTTTGGAACCGGAATCAATGAAGAAGCTCCGGTGCCAATCGAAAGCATGGATGTCGAGAAAATGGTGTTGACAGACGAAGGGGTTACATTAAAAGTGCTGAATTCCGGTCCAGAAGCGTTAACGATCGCACAAGTGATGGTGGATGATGCGTATTGGAATTTCAACATCGATCCGGCTGCGGAAATTCCGCGTATGGGAAGGGCGGTCATTACGATCCCGTATCCATGGGTGGAGGGGGATGCACATGAAATTCGGATGATATCCGCCAATAGCACGATATTTGATCAAGGGATTGACATCGCCTTTAAAACACCGGAAATGAGCGGAGAACGTATTTGGAAATACGCATTGATCGGACTCTATGTCGGAGTTATTCCGGTTGCGCTCGGCTTGTTATGGTTCCCGTTCATGCGCCGTTTCACCGCTCGCGGCATGCATGCCGTGCTTGCTTTTACCGCAGGACTGTTGATTTTCCTCGTGATCGACACGTTTGAGGAGGGAATGGAGTTTGCTGCTGCTGCGCCTTCGGTCTTTCAGGGGACGGGGCTTGTCTGGTTTGGCGCTTTGCTAAGCTTCCTGTTTCTGATGGCGCTCGATCAGTCCAATAGAAGCCGACTTCAGGATCAGGTGCTTGAAGGGAAATCACTGGCCTACAAACTGGCTGCCGGTATCGGGCTGCATAACTTTGGTGAAGGGTTGGCGATCGGGACGGCGTTTGCCGTCGGGGAAGTCGCACTGGGGACATTCCTGATCATCGGGTTTACCTTGCATAATATGACGGAAGGGATTGGCATCGCTGCTCCGTTAACGAAAGGGAAGCCTTCCTGGCGGACATTCGCCTGGCTTGCGCTGATCGGCGGTGGCCCCGCTATTCTTGGCGTGTGGTCGGGAGGATTGATCATTGATAAAACGCTGGCAGCACTGTTTTTCGGCATTGGCGCCGGTGCGATTGCGCAAGTAATCTATGTGATCGCAAGAATGATTATCAAGGAATCCGCAAAGCAGTCTTATCCACTGGTGTCATGGCGCAACTTTGCGAGCGTTGTACTTGGTATTAGTGTGATGTATGCCACCGCTCTACTGGTGTAAGTGTTCATATTAGATAATAGATATCGAATGTTCACGCTGCAGCTATACAATGCCGTTTGTGAGGGGGAAGTAAATGAGCAAACCAAATAGCGTGCTAGCTATTGTTTTGGCGGGCTGCTTTCTGCTTGTCGGCTGCAGCACGCAAAGTGCAGGTCAAAGTGAAGGACAGAGTCCAAATATAGGCCATGAAGTATCCTTGGCTGAGGCAGAAGCGATTTATCAGGCGAATTGTGTTGCCTGTCATGCAGTGGACCTTGGCGGTGGAGTCGGCCCGAGCTTGCAGAAAGTTGGGGGGATACTGACTCGTGCGCAAATTGCGGAACAAATTGTTGCGGGCGGCTCCAAAATGCCTGCTTTTCGTTCCCGGTTGACGAAAGAGGAAGTCGATGCACTGGCACGATGGCTGGCGACTCAAAAATAATGAGGAGATGAGACAGATGATCTCAAGTATTGGCGCGACAGGTTTTATATTACTAGGACTGCTGGCGCTGTTATTATTCGGGCCTAACAAGCTTCCCGAATTGGGCAGAGCTTTTGGCCGGACACTGCGTGAATTCAAAAACGGGACAAAAGAATTGACGACCGCGGACGAGGAGTCTGCTGAGGGGAATCCCAAAAAAGAGCATTGAATGCATGGCCAATGACTGCATGGCTCATTCGTTTATTACCTGTCATAGACGCGCACAGCCCGCCTCCTGGACAGGAGAGCGGGCGGTTACTACATTCGGCTTAAATCCAGCCTTTCGGCAAATAATCATTATTCATTGATTGTAATCAACTGCCCCGTCTCTTCCATGGAAGACTGGAAAATAGGGAGGTTTGCCACCTTATGTGGTTAACTGCCAACACGTATCCCCCACCACCCCTATGTAATTATAATTTCCGAACGTATATTTCATATCAATAATTGGTTTAGTGTAGCGGGAGGAGAGGATACTCTCCTTTTTTTTCGTTCCGGATCTCGATAAGCGGAGATAGGGTATACACGGAAACAGGGCATGTCCTCCCCGGTCATCTCCCGAACCGTTCACCAAATCCACCAACAAGCATACCCCTGTCAAAACTCCCCCCTTAATGATGTTTTTCGACAATTTACAACTTCAATATAAGTCTATCTAACTTATGATACATCCAGATACTATACTGATAAAACAGACAGAGCTTGCATGACGAAATCACAAGAAAGAAAAACACAGAAAGAAAAAGAGGAATGCACACATGAAGAAACTCACCTTAGCTATCATTTTATTTTCCGGTATTCTATTGGCAGTCTGGAATACATTCGATCACCCCGGCAGCGTCTTCGGGGGATTACTGGCCAATGAAGTGAATTCAACAGACTTTTATGCGAAACCAGAAGTAATTGAACGTGAAATAGACACCCGCCCAGACGTTGACGATGCTCCTGATGATGAGCAAACCACTGACCCAAAAGAAGCAAGCGGCAAACTCATTTATTTGACTTTTGATGATGGACCTTCCTCGGCAACAAGCGATATTTTGGATACACTGAAGCAATATGATGTCAAAGCCACCTTTTTTATGCTGGAGCCGAACATGAAGAAATACCCCGAATTGGTGAAGCGAATTGTGAACGAAGGTCATGCTGTCGGGATGCACGGTGTTACGCATGACAAGAACAAGTTTTACCGTAACGAGCAAACGGCGCTGGATGAAATGAATCAGGGACAGGAAACGTTGGAAAAGCTGACGGGCATCAAATCCGTACTTATTCGTACGCCATACGGCAGTGTTCCCTACTTGCTTGATTCGTACAGAACGATTTTGGATGAACAAGGCTATAAATTGTGGGACTGGAACGTGGATAGCAGCGACTGGTCTCTATCGAGCGAGCAATTGATCAGCACAACCAAGAAGCAAATTAATAACCTGGAAAAGGCAGACGTAACCCCGATCGTGCTTATGCATGACAAGACTGAAACAGCCAAGTCTTTAGCGACGCTTCTGGATTTTTTGGCAGAGAAGGAGTTTCAGTCAAAGGAGCTTGATGCGCTCATAAAGCCATATAACTTCAACTGTTATGACCGCTGCAAGCCTTTGAAAAAATAACAGCCTGATCCCAGATTTGTGGGATTGTTGTTTGAACGATCTTGTCTATAATTGATAAGAAAAAGACAAGGGGATCGACATGCGGATATCAGACATTTCGGAGCAGGCTGTCACTAGAAAGCAACGTATGGGAATGATGGCAGCGATATGCATGGGGGCGTTTATCTCTCATTTCACAGCCGGCATCGTCAACGTATCACTCCCGCAGTTTGTCACTTATTTTCAAGCGGATCTTGGCTTGGTGCTATGGATTACGACAGGCTATTTGCTTGTGATCACGGCACTGCTCCCCGTAATGGGCAAGCTGGGAGACCGCTACGGGTTTCAGCTTATTCATAATCTGGGTTATGTTGTATTCACCGTCGGCTCCATCCTGGTCGCCTTTGCTCCCAATTTACCCGCTCTGCTTCTGCTGAGGGTGCTGCAAGCTATCGGCGCAGCCATGTTTCAAGCGACTAATATCGCCCTCATTACTGTCCATTTGCCGAAGGAAAAAAGAGGCCAGGCACTTGGCATTGTAAGTACTGCTGTTGCCCTTGGCGGAATGAGCGGTCCGATTGCCGGAGGACTGATCGCAGAGTGGCTCAATTGGCGGTGGCTATTCTTGATTCATGTTCCAGTGGCAATTGCTGCTACCCTAATGGCATATCGCTACATTCCTGTTCGCAACCTGATAAGCAAGTCCAAGAAGTTGGATACGGTGGGAGCGGTGTTATTTGCAGGCTGGATTAGTTTAGTCATTATCGAGATAACGAATGGGAGCAAATGGGGCTGGTTATCGGCGCAATCGCTGACCATTTTATCGGGTGTCGCAATTGTGGCGGTTCTGTTGTTTTTCTGGGAACGGCGCCAGCTTGTCCCTTTCTTGCCCCTCAACGTGCTGCGTGTTCCGGCAATTGCCAGCGGACTGCTCATAAGCTGTGCTTCTTTTATGCTGGCCAATACAATTTTGGTTATTATTCCCTTTTATTTGAGCGAGATGGGGCCTGCATTTACCCCTTCCATAACAGGATATGCAATGACAGCTTATCCGATAGCTTTGGCATTTATGGGACCGCTCGCAGGGCAATTATCGGATCGTTATGGCTCCAGACGTTTGATGCAGCTGGGGTTATCCAGCATGGGGATCGGCTTTATCGTATTGGTGCTGTTTCTGGAACAGCTGCAGATGGGAGGAATTGTTGCTGTGTTGGCGATGATTGGTATGGGAATGGGACTGGTTGCATCTCCGAACAACAGCTTTATTATGCGGCATACTCCTGCAGAACATGTTGGTTCCATCGGCGGCATGATTGCTTTAACCCGCAACGCAGGTATGGTTTTCGGCTCGGCGCTCGGGCTGGGTGTAATGAATGGAACGGTGACAGGGGACGGTGAACTTGTTGCTTTTAAAACCGCATTTCAAATCAATCTTTTTATTTGCTTCTCTGCAATGGCATTACTGGCAGTCTTGAGCAGAAGAGGCGATAGCGTTACCCAGTTTCCTTAGAATTTTTAAAACGTTAGATGTAGCAAAATAGCGCTTGTCATCAGCGTTAGAATTCATGGGTTTCCTCAAACCCGCATCCCACCGCAGCCGAGCAACGTTGGGGTGCGGGTTTGAGGACTGTTAGCGAGCCTGCGGTATAAATCGTTTATTGCATATGATACCCCAGAATGATATCTCCGTTATCCTCAAACTCCCCGGTTTCTTCGAATCCTGCGTCCTTATAGAGTTTGTTTACCACGGTATTATGCGGCACATGAGAGACTCTGATTTGCTGGCAATTATCCTTCTGACGCAGCATGTTTATTACTTCCTTGATGGACGCTTTACCGTAACCTTTTCCTTGAAATCTTTCATCGATCATAAAGCGCAAAATCCAATAGTAACCGTCTTCATAGATTTCATTGTCAAATAGAATAAAGCCAACCATTTGGGCACCGGAATAAATTCCATAGGGCACCGAAGTGAGTTCTTTTTTGGCGTGTACAAGTGAGTCTGCATTGGTTGCAACAAGTGTTTCCTGCTTGCTGCTTACCTTCAAATTAACGCATTCAGCCTCAAGCGCTTGCGTAATTTGTTGTAGCCTTATGTTAGTATTCGTCACTCGTTACCTCCTGTAGTTGTTACTCTTGGAAATAGTTATTCGTCCTGAAAAAGGGAATTCGTCATAGGGAGGGCATTTCCTTTTTTTCTGCAAATTCAATTGCAAATCGGTTAGCTTAGTACAGGCATATTGGTATATACTGTAACAAATCGTGAAAAACGGACAATGCGACGGGAGGGAATCCATGAAAATTTTGCGGTTGGATCATTTGGTATTGACGGTCCAAAGTGTCGACGCTTCCAGTAAATTTTACAGCGAAGTGCTAGGTATGGAAATCGTTACATTCGGTCAGGACAGGAAGGCGGCCGTATTTGGCCAGCAGAAGATCAATTTTCAGGAAGTCGGGAAGGAGATTGATCCGAAAGCTTACCGGCCGACACCTGGCTCAGGCGACTTCTGTTTGATTACCGATGAGACGCCCCCGAATGTGCTTCGTCATTTGAAAAAGCTTGGTGTAAAAATTGAGCTGGGGCCGGTCGAACGAACCGGAGCATTAGGTTCCATCATCTCAATTTATATTCGGGACCCTGATGAAAACTTGGTGGAAATCTCCAGTTATTCTCCGAAAATCAAGGTGCGTTAAAAGTTTCGGAAGATGAAAAACCTCCGTTTGCCCCCATTAGCCACCATTTTGGAGGAAATGGGGGGATACCCATGTATATTGTCGGAAATGTAACTATAGGTAGGCTGAGACTGCCCCCTGACCCCGAGAAGGGGAGATATGGTAATATAAGTACGATTACCCGCGTTGAAATTATTTTCCTTAAATTGTATGATAATATACAGATCATTTACGTCTGAATTATTCAAGGCAGCAGCCGAGAAAGCTCTTACGCATAATGGTTTTTTTATTGCAAAGAAATAATTGGGGGGGTAACATGCTAAGGTTTCACAGTGTCAGCAAGACGTATGCGGATGGATTTCAAGCAGTGAAATCCATCAGTTTTGAAATCCCAAAAGGCGAGTTTATCGTATTGATTGGGCCCAGTGGCTGCGGTAAATCGACAACGATGAAAATGATTAACCGACTGGTACCTCATACGGGCGGGACGATCACCATTGACGGCAAAGATGTAACAAAGTTGAATACAGCAGAACTGCGTCGCAACATCGGCTATGTCATCCAGCAAATCGGACTTTTTCCGCATTATACGATTGCCAAAAACATCGCCATCGTTCCTGAACTTAAAGGTTGGAGTAAAAGCAAAATTGCAGAGCGGGTCAATCAATTGTTGAAAATGGTAGGGCTAGACCCTGACATTTACGCAGGTCGTTATCCAAGAGAGCTATCCGGAGGCCAGCAGCAGCGTGTGGGCGTAGCCAGAGCATTGGCAGCTGATCCTGATATTATTTTGATGGATGAACCCTTCGGCGCGCTGGACCCGATCACCAGAGACCAACTTCAGCAAGAGCTGCTCACCTTGCAGAAAAAACTGAAGAAGACGATTATTTTTGTAACCCATGACATGAATGAGGCGTTGAAATTAGGGGATCGAATTGCCATTATGAAAGACGGCGATTTGCTGCAATTGGACACTCCCGAGAAGATTTTATACGAGCCTGCACATGGATTTGTGGAGGAGTTTATCGGCAAGCACCGCATGATTCAAAATCCGGAATTGATGCCAATTACGGATGTTATGTCCGACAAGGTTTCGATGTGTTTGTCCGTAACTTCCCCCGAGAAAGCCCTCGCTTACATGCGCCAACGTCGAACGAATGCGTTACTCATCGTCAATGAGGACGATGTGCTACAGGGAATGATATCCGCCTATGACTTAATGGCGAATTTAGAAAAGATGAAATCAATTGAGAACATATTAATGCCACCTCACCCTTGCTTGAACAGCTCTGCAAGCGCCAAAGATGCCATACTCGCCATGCCAGAAGCTAAATTCGGCATTATTCCGATCATTAATGACCAACAACATGTCGTTGGCGTCGTTACGAAAGGAACGCTGCTCTCTGCTTTGTCGAGTCAGTGGATCGAAGAAGGGGTGGAAGCATGAGGGATACGTCGCTTTGGTCACAGTTGGTTTTTCAATTTGAATCACGCTGGCAGGACTTATTGTCCGCTACAGTCACACACGTAGAACTTGTGCTTATTTCAATGCTGCTTGCCATTTGTATCGGTATTCCACTAGGTATTCTCGTTACCCGCGTGCCTTCCTTATCTACCGTCATTTTAGGCGGGGCAGGCATGATGCAGACGATTCCCAGTCTGGCGATGCTAGGGTTTATGATTCCGATCTTCGGCATTGGAATAAAAACAGCGATAGCTGCTTTGTTTTTGTATTCTTTGCTACCTATTATTCGTAATACTAGTACAGGCATTAAAGATGTGGATAAATCCACTACAGAAGCCGCCAGAGGCATGGGACTGACAAGCTGGCAAATTTTGTTTAAAGTAGAGCTGCCGTTGGCACTCTCGGTCATTATGGCAGGGATTCGGACAGCTGCAGTTATAAATGTCGGTACAGCCACGCTTGCTGCCTTTATCGGCTCCGGCGGACTGGGCGATTTTATTTTCCTGGGCATTACACGCGGTATCGATGCTCTTGTATTGTTGGGCGCAATCCCAGCTGCTATTTTGGCAATCATTCTGGAACTGCTGCTTGGCGTGCTTGAACGCAAAACGACGCCACGCGGATTAAAAATCAAGGAGGATTCATGAAAATTAATAAAAAAATCGCATTAATTCTCGTTTTAATCTTCACTTTGGCATTGACGGCTTGTTCGAGCGACACGAAAGATTCGATAACGGTAGGTTCAAGGAATAATACCGAGAGCATTATTTTAGCGAACATAATGGGACAACTGATCGAGGCCAAAACGGATCTTACCGTTGTCCGTAAAGATAATTTGGGAGGTTCTAATGTACTTTGGAACGCGCTCCTAGGAAATGAAATCCAGCTTATCCCCGACTACACGGGTACAATTGTTGCCAACTATTACCAAGAGCCGACCGGCACAGCTGACGAAACGCTGGCGAGTACCAAAAGGCTGATTGACAAGGATGGCTTGCATGCTTTTAATGCATTCGGTTTCAATAATACGTACACACTCGCAATCGCCGAGTCTATGGCGCAGGAGTTGGATGTTACAACGTTTAGCGAGTTTGCGAAAGTTTCAGATACGTTCATCTTCGGTGCTGTGTTCGAGTTTATCGACCGCCCGGACGGTCTGCCTGGCTTCCAGAAGGAATACGATATTCATTTCAAAGAAGTTAAAGGGATGGATCATGGCATGATGTACCGTTCGTTCCAATCGGGCGATGTGAATGTCATTAATTCCTACTCGACGGATGGTCAACTTCAAATTTATGATCTGAGGGTGCTTGAGGACGATAAAGCGTTCTTCCCGCCTTATCATGCATTGCCGATTATTCGTCAGGACGCGTTGGAGAAACATCCTGAACTCACCGAGGTACTGCAGCTGCTTGAAGGTAAAATTGACGAGACAGCCATGCAAAAGCTGAACGGTAAAGTGGATAATGATGCCTTGCGTGCCGATGTTGTCGCCAAAGAGTTCCTTAAGGAATCAGGTTTGATCGACTAGGCAATATTGTCAGAGTTTCTGCTTGAAGAGTCTGTGTAAAAGGAAGAGGAGGCGCCGGCAGCGCAGTTGCCGATGTCTCCTCTTCTTCGTCTAAACGCCATTTGGATGCCGTCTGGATGCGTCCTTATGCCAGCCAACAACAAGGTTCGATCATCCTCGTATCCACTCAACCCGTCAAGAAAAGATTTGACGGCCCGATAGTAACCGTCTCCGCGTGCATCCTCAAACACACTTTCAAAGAAATAACCGATGGCCTTCAGTCCGGCACGCTTGAGTGATGCTCTTCCATTCAAAAGAATCATTGCAACTTAAGTATAGCTGATAATAGTGACAGTTATTGTCATAGTTAAAAATAAGCACGCAATAAAATGCTTGTTTCTCTCCATCAGCATCAACTAGAATGGGAGAGACGGCTGATAAGCGGCTGAATATTAGTGACCAACACGAGAAGCGAGGCCATGAAAAATGAAAGGGTTATCAATTTTATTAGGGTTTACGCTGTTAGGCTATCTCATCGGTTCCACACTGCAGCTTCCGGTGGCGGGCAATGTCGTCGGGCTTATTTTGCTCGTTGTCAGCTTGTTTGCGGGCTGGGTAAAGCTGGAATGGATTGAGGATACCGCGCAATTTTTGCTGCGCCATATGATGATCTTTTTTGCGCCGATTATTGTCGGCACGATGATGTTCTTCGGACGAATAGGTGCGGAGTGGCTGCCGATTGCTGCAAGTTTGATTGGCGCAACCATCGTTGTGCTGCTCGTATCCGGAGGGGTGACCGAACGGATGGGGAGAATGGCGGAGAAAGCGAAGGAGAAGACTAATGAATGAAGCGTTTTATGAACTGCCGCTTTTCGGCATTACGGTAACTGTAGTATTTTATACACTGGCGCAACTGCTCAACCGCCGCTATCGTTGGCTGAACCCGTTGTTCGTCACCGCAGGAGGGCTGATGGCGCTGCTGCTGCTCTGTAAAATTCCTTATACCGCCTATCGTGCGGGTGGCGATATGATCTCTTTCTTTCTTGGTCCTGCAACCGTTGCCTTGGCAGTTCCCTTCTATAAATATGCAAGCAAGCTCAAAGGGAAGCTGCTGCCGATTGCCACAGGGGTTGCTGTTGGCGCAGTTAGCGGCCTGGCGTCCGTATGGCTGTTCTCCAGTCTGCTGGGCGCTTCCAAAGACACGCTGCTGTCGATGCTCGCGAAGTCCGTGACAGCCCCGGTAGCCATCGAGATTGCGCGTACGATCGGCGGTACGCCGGAGCTTGCAGGCGTGTTCACGGTGCTCACCGGATTGCTCGGCAGTATGATCGGGCCGCTGCTGCTTAAACGGTGCCGGATACGAAGCGACGCGGCGATTGGCTCGGCGATGGGAACGTCGGCTCATGGAATCGGCACTGCGCGGATATTGCGGGACTCGGAACTGCAAGGGGGCATAAGCGGATTCGCCATGGGACTCTCAAGCATGCTGACCCCGCTGCTGTGCGTGCCGATTGTGTGGTGGGGATAGCGGGCAGGTAAACAGCACGAGCTGCTTCATTCGGGCAAGAGGGGACACTGCTGCTCGTGTTCGCTTGTATACCTTAGCTCAGGTTGCCGCCGATATTATGCCAGGTGATCGCGCTGGTTGCTGTTACTGCTATCGTGCGCTTTTTTACCTCCCGGTCAAGTTAGCGGAGATTAGGTATACAGCAAAATCGGACAAGTGTGTTCGGCTGACAGGGATGTTACTCTCCAAATGCCAGTTCCAATATAAAGGCACATTAAGAGGGAAGTCGAGCGTCGATTGCCGTATTTGTAATAAATTTGCCTTTGACAAATCCCAACCCATATACTAGGATATACATAGGCTTCAAAAGGCAAACTATATATAGAATAGAAATGGAGAGAACTGTGCATGAAAAAGTCATTAATGCTTCTAGTGGTAGTGGTGTTGCTCGGGGGGGTACTCGCTGCTTGTGGTGCGAAAAACAACGGAGGAACTGCTCCAAATCAAGAGAATAACGGTTCCAAACAAGGTGCTGGCGAAAAAGAAAATGAAGGTTCCGAGCAAAAAGCGAAAAAAGTTGCACTTGTTCTGCCTGAGCCAGTCGGTGTCAATCCGTTCTTCCAGCAAATGGATGAAGGCTTCAAAAAAGCGGGCGAAGAGTTCGGCGTTGAAGTTAGAACAATTGAATCGACAGATCCTGCTTCCATCGAACAAAATCTGCGCACAGCCGCAGCTGGCGATTTCGATCTGATCATTACGGCAACTTTCCAGATGGAAGACGCTTTGAAGAAAATCGCACCTGAATTTTCGGACAAGTCCTTCGCGATTATCGATACCGTTGTTGATCTGCCGAACGTACGCAGTGTTGTATTCCGTGAATACGAGGCAGCATATGTAATTGGCGCTGCCGCAGCTCTTATCTCCGAATCGGGCACAGTCGGCAACGTAGCTGCAATCGAAGGCTCCTTGCTGAAAAAATATACAGATGGTTTTGCAGAAGGCGCAAAAGCGATCAACCCGGATATCAAAATTCTTGTGAACTATGTTGGCGATTTTAATGATCCGGCGAAGGCAAAGGAACTGGCGATTTTGCAAAGCTCGCAAGGCGCGGATTTCATCGCCGGCATGTCCGCAGTCAGCGATCTTGGCGTGTTCGAAGCTGCAAAAGAGAAAGGGTTCTACACTTCCGGACAAGATAGCGACATGACTGACGGCAAACAAATTATTTTCTCCCAACTGAAGGGCACAGACACAATCGCTTATGAAACGGTGGAAGACTTTGTTAAAGGCGACTTCTCCTACGACGTTCGCGACTACGGTTTGAAGGAAGGCGCAGTAGGCATTCCACATATCAATTATGAGAGCACTGCTCCACGCGGCGAAGTCATTACTGAAGAAATTCTTGACAAGCTGAAGCAGATCAATAATGATATTGTAGAAGGCAAAATTGTAGTGACTAATCCCCTGCAATAATTAGGGTACTTTAAGAACATTAAAGCTCACGACAACCGGTTGCTTGACAAGCAGCCGGTTTCCTATGCTTATGGAGAAAGGAGGGTGCCTGCGAGATGTTGCTCGAAATGAAGCAGATTTCCAAAAGCTACGGGGATGTCCGTGCGAACCGGGGAATTGATTTTGATGTCCGCCCTGGAGAGGTTCACGCGATTATTGGTGAAAACGGGGCAGGCAAAACGACGCTGATGCGTATTTTGTACGGCATGGAGCAGCCTTCGTCCGGAACGGTCTCCATACGGGGCAAAGAGGTTGTGTTCGCCGATCCGAAGGATGCGATAGCTGGCGGAATCGGGATGGTGCATCAGCATTTCATGCTCTTTCCCAATTACACCGTCGCCGAAAATATTGCGATCGGCCGTGAGCCGGGGCGGATCCGATTTGACCGGAAAGCAGCTGCTGCGGATGTCACTCGGCTATGTGAAACGTACGGAATGACGGTCGATCCACTGGCTAAAGTCGGGGAAATTCCGGTCGGCATTCAGCAGCGCGTGGAAATCTTGAAGGTGCTGCATCAGGGAGCGGAAATTATCATTTTGGACGAGCCGACTGGCGTACTTACACCGCTCGAAGTAAAGGAACTGCTTGAAGCCATTCGTTTACTTGCCAAACGGGGCAAAAGCTTCATCCTTATCACCCATAAGCTGAACGAGGTGTTGGAGGTCGCCGATCGCATTACTGTGCTGCGGGACGGTGCCGTTACCGGCACGCTGCCAGCGGCAGGCGCAACGGCCGAGCAATTATCGCGGCTGATGGTCGGCCGCGACTTGAATCAGAGCCAAAGGCCGCCATCCAAGCCGGGAGCGAGCGTCCTTGAGGTGAAGGAGCTTACGCTCCATGGCGGGAAGACGAAGGCGCTGCTCGACCGGGTGAGCCTTGAGGTTAGAGCTGGCGAAATCGTTGGCATTGCCGGCGTTTCCGGGAACGGGCAATCCGAGCTGCTGCAAGCGGTATCCGGCTTGCTTCAAGCGGATACGGGGACGATTCGCCTGCTGGGCTCTGAAGTAACTGGCAAAAGCCCGTGCGAGCTGCGCGATGCGGGATTGGCGCATATTCCAGAGGATCGTTACATATGGGGAGCGAACAAGTCTGCCCCGGTGTACGAGACAGGATTAATGGGGCATCAGCGGCGACTGCAGCGCCGTGGATTTCTTCGCCGCAAGGCGATTCGCAGCATGGTTGCTGAATGGGTGAACACTTTCTCGATCAAGACCGGTTCTCTCGATACGTTAACCCAATATTTGTCCGGCGGCAATCTGCAGAAGCTGATCGTCGCCCGCGAGCTTGCCCAAGAAACCCCTTTCCTCATCGCTGCGGAGCCTACTCGTGGTGTCGATGTCGGAGCGATGGAAACGATCCATCGCGAGCTGCTTCGCAAACGAGACGATGGCGGAGCGATTTTACTCGTTTCATCGGAGCTGTCGGAAATTATGCAGCTGGCAGACCGGATCATTGTCATGTTCGAGGGAAAAGTAGCAGGTGAACTGGCCGCTGCCGAAGCGAACGAGGAAAAGTTAGGGTTGTTAATGGCTGGAGGGAAGCTGGATGGATAGATGGGGGAGGTTGCTTAATCCGCTGGTTGGCCCGCTTATTGCCATGGCGATTGGCCTGCTTGCGGGCAGTATTGCGATCCTGGCCGCTGGCGGTTCGATTGGCGAAACCTATGCGGAAATGTGGAAAGGAGCCTTTGGCAACTTCTACTTTCTGAATGGAACGCTCACGCGCGCCACTCCAATTATTTTGGTAGGACTTGGTGTTGCGCTTGCCTTTCGCTCTGGATTTTTCAATCTTGGCGCGGAGGGGCAGATGGTGCTGGGCGGACTGACGGCTGCACTTGTCGGGTTGTATTGCCCGGGACCGGGCTGGCTTGTTACAACGGTTGCCTTGGCGGCCGGTGTCATTGCCGGGGGCTTATGGTCTGCGCTGGCAGGCTACCTGGATGTGAAGTTTAGAGTTAATTTACTTATTACGACGATGTTGTTCAACTATATTGCCGTATTGTTCGCTGGCTATATGGTTGCTTATCCATTTAAAGACCGTTCCGGTTCGGCGGCGATGTCCCAATCCGCCATGCTTGACAA
This sequence comes from Paenibacillaceae bacterium, assembly GCA_004134985.1. Classification (GTDB taxonomy): domain Bacteria; phylum Bacillota; class Bacilli; order Paenibacillales; family Paenibacillaceae; genus Paenibacillus_D. The sequence goes on from REGQ01000012.1 coordinate 52,066, forward strand.
TGCGGTGTGGCTGCCAAAGCTGTTTAAAGGGATGGCGACGCATGCGGGGTTGCTGCTGGCAATTGCAGCCACCATTGCCGTTTTTATTTTTTTGCAGCGTTCGGTCAAAGGCTATGAAGCCCGCATGCTTGGCGGCAATCCGCTGTTTGCTGTATACGGCGGGGTAAAGAGATCTTCGCTGATGCTGGGTACGATGTTTGCGAGCGGCGGGCTGGCCGGCATTGCCGGCGCGGCGGAGGTGCTCGGTTCCCAGTACCGGTATATTGACACGGCCTTCGTCTCGGCGAATTTCGCCTGGACAGGCATTATGGCCGCGCTGCTTGCCAATGCGCATCCGATCGGTACCGCATTCGCCGCGTTTTTTCTTGCCGCTCTGCAAACGGGGGGGATGGGCGTGGAGTTGAATACGGATGTGCCGCTGGAAGTTGGCGGGATCATTCAGTCCGTGCTCATTCTGTTTATTACAATCAAGTTTTCATTGAAGTTCTGGAAGCGGCGAAAAAGGAGGGACGGCAATGGAACAACTGTTTGATCTGGCCCTGTTCAATTCCGCACTCCGGATGCTGACACCGATACTGCTTGCCGCGCTTGGCGGGGCGCTGTGCGCACGCGTTGGCCTGTTTAATGTTGGTTTGGAGGGCTTGATGCTCGTCGGCGCTTTCTCGGCGATTGTCGGCAACCATTATTTCGGCAATACGGCATTGGCCATTTTGTTTGCGATCGTCTGTGTTTGTGTCTTTTCGCTTATCTTCGGGTACGTGAGCATCCATCTGCGGGCGAATGTCATCGTCGTTGGCCTTGCAATTAATTTCCTGGCGGTTGGATTGACGACGTTTTCGCTAAGAACAATATTTAACGTGAAGGGCGCCTACTACAATAATGAGATGGTCGGCTTGCCGAAATGGAACATTCCGGTCATCAAGGACATTCCGGTGCTTGGCGATATTCTCTCCGGACACTCGCCGCTTGTCTATCTGGCGTTTGTGCTCGCTGGCTTGATCTGGTTTTATTTCTACAAGACGATCAATGGATTCCGGTTTTTGGCGTCGGGTGAAAATCCGCTTGCTGCCAAAAGTCTCGGGCTGCATGTCAAACGATATCAATACGGCGCGGTACTCGCTTGCGGGGTGCTGTGTGCACTGGCTGGCGCTCAGCTGTCGCTTGGGCAAGTTACCATGTTTACCGAAGGAATGACATCAGGCCGCGGCTTTATCGCGCTTGTGGCCACCATGCTGGGGCAGTCAGGCCCGCTGGGCGTAACAGCGGCCAGCTTGCTGTTCGGCTTGATGGATGCCCTTAGCATCCGTCTTCAAGGCTTGTCGTTCCCGACGCATTTCACGGATATGGTTCCCTATGTCGTAACGATTATCGCAATGTTTTTCTTCAAAAATAAAAGCTTCCGCCAGGAGGCGCAAAATTCCGGTTCAAGCTCAAGATAACAAGGAACGCTGTGCTTGCAATGCCTTGAAGGAAGTCGATTAACAGAGAAGGAGCCTGATTGAAATGCTTATGCCAATATTGCAAGTTAACTCGGAAGACATTCCGCCGATTGTACTCGTATGCGGCGACCCGAAGCGCGCGGAGTTGATTTCCCGCAAGTTCGAGGATGCGCGGGAATTGGCGTTCAGCCGTGAGTACCGCACCTTCACCGGCACTTATGCCGGCGTCAAGCTGGCCGTTGTCAGCCATGGCGTAGGCTCGCCTGGCGCGGCCGTCTGCTTCGAGGAGCTGATCCGAGCGGGAGCTACTACGCTGATTCGCATCGGTACTGCCGGCTCGTATTCAGAGCAGACCCCTTCAGGCAGTCTGATCGTCAGTACTGCTGCGCTGCGTGCCGACGGACTGACGCGGCAGTTGGTGCCGGACGGCTATCCGGCGGTCGCAGACTCCCAGGTTGTGGACGCCCTGTTCGAAGCGGCTTCAGCTACCGGAGCAATCGTGCGCAAAGGAATTACGGTTACGCTTGATGTCTTTTTTCAAGGGGCGCTGGAAATCCCCCACAAGCAGTACAAGCAGGCCGGCGTGCTGGGCGTCGAGATGGAAATTGCCGCACTGTTTGTCATCGCGAGTCTGCGCGGCGTGCGCGCGGGCGCCATTGTCGCTGTAGACGGCTATGCTGACGCTGATCTGGCTGCGGACTATGATCCGCATACCGACGTTGTCGCCAAAGCGGTTGAGAACGAAATTGCCGCTGCGCTCCAGGCTGCTGCAAAGCTGGCTGTTAACTAAGCGCTGGCTTCGCTAGTCTTCGCAACTAACCGCCTGCTAATCATTTGAATGTGAACAAGCCAATAGTCAAAGCCAGCACCATGCGGCTCTTTCTATTGGCTTTTTGCAATGCAGCCAATGGTTGATTAATGACAAAGATATCGATCCCATGGCAGTCCTATCTATAGAAAGTCCAGAAAAAGAATAGAAAATAACCTTTTCGATTTGGATATTGGGTATTATTATAGGGTATGATATGATACAGAAAGATAGCGCCTTGTTTGTATAAGGCGCTATTGTTGTAGATACCCTATGGTGAAGATATCGAATAATCGTTTAGGAGACTATCATGAAGCTGAAAGTTCGATCTTTATTATCGAGTATTCGATCGAAGTTATTGTTATCTTTTATTGTTTTTATTGCCCTGCCGATTATGTCCGCCGTTATCCTCTACTATAATTCCTCTAATACCATTGTGATGAATGAAGTGAATGCGACGAATGCTGAACTGCTCGCCAAGCTGGCTGACCGTGTGAATCGATCGGCTGAGCGCATGTATCAGGCCTCCCATCTAATTGTGAATGACCCGGATATTTTAGAATATATGCAAATTGCAGACAAGAGCTGGCTGATCGACTATGGAGCCTTCCAAAAATATAAAACGTTTACGAAAAAGATGGTGAATATCCGCGATTTTTTGCTGGAGACCGAAGCTTATGTTGCTGTATTTGATTTTCGTGGCCATCTCACTGCGACATGGCCGATTCAACAGGCGGATCATGTGTACCAGCAGATGCAACATGATGATTGGTTTCAGCAAACGAAGGCGCTGCAGGGTGTACCGCTATGGAGCGTTGTACAAGGACAACAGATTGAGCTGGAGAAGACACTTGAGCAGGATTCCTTCCTCATGATGTCTCGTTTGCTGATGGGGAGCACAGGCATAAACTATGGCATTGTAATGATCGCCGTTCCTGTTGCTTCACTGCTGCCTGCTGAATCTCCCCAGGAAGCAGAAGGTGTCGAAAGAAGTGAATTGTTTCTTGTCGATCAAAGCCAGGTGCTGTATGGAGATGCTGAGCGTTATGAGACATTAACCGCTGGAGAGACGAAGGCGCAGGAGCAAAGCTTGCAACAATTGTATCTCATCAATCAACAAGAAATAAAACAAGTTGGCTGGCACTTGACGGAAGCGATTCCAAAGGCAAGTGTGTCCAAGAAGCTGAAAACATTGCGCAATCAGTCGATCTTCTGGCTTGCGATTTTGCTACTTGGCTGTTGTATCTTGTATGTATTCATCATGCTGCGGATAGTGAAGCCGCTTAAGCTGTTGTATCGTTCCATGAGCAAGGTGGGGGATGGTCAGTTCAGGCCTGTTGCTGTAGTTAAAGGGAATGACGAACTGGCGATGCTCAGCTATAAATTTAATGATATGGTAGCTAATTTAAGCTTGCTGATGAGAAATGTGGCTGAGGAACAAAAAAGAAAGGAAGAAGCGAAATTCCAAGCGCTTCAGGCGCAGGTGAAGCCGCATTTTTTGTTTAATATTTTAACTTCCATTAAATGGTCAGCCAAACTGTCGGGTGCTGAGCACGTAAGTGAAATGATTACTTCGCTCGGGAAGCTGTTGAGCTATTCCATGAAAAATGAAGAAGAACTGACGGAACTGCGGGGAGAAATCGAATTTCTCCATAGTTATGTGTCCTTGCATAATGTTCGTTTTAACAATCATGTGTGCCTTGAAGTTCATGTGCCAGAAGAGCTGCTTGGCATTCCCTTCTTAAAATTTACGCTTCAGCCGATTGTGGAAAATAGCATTATGCACGGGAGAAGCTCACCGATTGTCATTACGATTGACGCCAAGCTGCAAGCAAATCAAGTGACGATTATTGTGAAGGATAACGGCGGCGGATACAAGGATGATGCCGAGTCAGCCGTGAATGAACCGATTCGCCTATCCAAATTTAGCGGCATTGGTCTCAATAACATCCATGAGCGATTGAAGATGCACTTTGGAGAACGTTATGGCCTAGTCGCCCGAAGCATCAAGGATGAAGGATTTGAAGTATCTCTTCATATTCCATTACTAGAAGGAGACCGCAGCAATGATCAAGGTACTAATAATTGAGGATGAGTTTTTGGTCAGAGTGGGCTTAAAAACGTTTATTTCATGGGAAGATGAAGGATTTGAGCTAATTAATGAAGCCTCCAATGGTGTGGAAGCGCTGCGTATATTAGAACAATCGTCTTGTGACTTGCTGCTGACCGACATTAATATGCCCGAGATGGACGGGCTTACTTTACTGCAGCATGTGAAAGAGCGATATCCACATATGAAAAGCATTATTCTGTCCAATCATGATGATTTTCATTATGTGCGCACTGCGCTGCAGATCGGGGCGCTCGATTATGTACTGAAGCTAACGATGGAGCCGCAGGAGTTGCTGGCGAAGCTGCGTGTCGTTCAAAAACAAATTGAACAGGAACGCTCCGAGGTCGATCGCTCCCGCCAAATTCACACCCAATTGAAGCTGTTCAAAAAAGAAGTTCGCGAGAAACGATTTTATGACATCATTACACGAGCCTGCTCCAAACAAGAAATTCATGAGGTATTGCAGGAGTTTCAATTCCCGCATACAGGCATCTTTCATATTGTTACGATTCAGATCGATCATTATCAGCAAGTGCTGGAAGAGGACAAGTTCAAAAGCGAGAAGCTGCTGCTGCACTCCGTGGCGAACATTATGACAGAAGTGATGAAGCAGCGCTGTGACGGTGAATTGGTGCTGCTCGAAGCAGGTAAATTCACGTTATTAGTGATCGATTATAAGGAGCTCATGCTGGAGGAGCTGCGCGATAGCATCAAACGCTATTTGAAGCTGGATATAAGCTGTGGCGTGTCCAGATCGTTCGAAAGCATCTATGAACTGCATCATGCTTATATTGAAGCTGATCAAGCGATGCGTTCCAATTTTTATGGCGTGGCTGGCAAGATTGCGCATTATGAGGCTGGAAAGCAGGAGACACCCGTTTCGGAGCGCATCTTGATGCGGGACGATGAGCTGCTGCGTCTGTTAGAGCAGCGTAATGAAGTGGAGCTCGCAAAGCTGCTTGCAGAGCTTGGGCAGCAGATGAGACAAGATCACACCAGAGACCCCGCCGATGTGAAGGAGCAGTGGGTGAAGACTGTTCACTGTTTTTCACAAGTGCTTCATGATGTTGGAGGGGATATCTATTCAATTGCGCCTTACAAGGGCAAATATCCGTTTCAGGCGGTGCGGAGCGCAGAGACGCTGGATGAGATCGTAGAGTGGATGCAGGAATGGCTTTCGATCTTCTTTCACTATTTGAACGGCTGTGCTGATCAACAGTGGAGGCCAGAAATTCAGCATGTTGCCAAACTCATTAAAGAACAGTATTGTTCCAACATTAAGCTGGGCGATTTGGCGCAGGCAGTAGGCTATTCAGAGTCCTATCTGAGCGTATTGTATAAGAAAGAAACGGGGGAGACCGTGATGGAAACGATCACTCGTCATCGCTTGCAGAAAGCGAAGGAACTGCTCAAGGACCGAGCGCTCAAAATATATGAGATCTCAGACGCCATCGGCTACTCCGATCCGAATTATTTCGGCAAGTTTTTTAAGAAGATGGAGGGAATTTACCCTCAGGAGTATCGCAAGATGTATTTTAACATCTAAAGAAAGCACAGATTTATACAGGAAAACCCCCTTCTAGTAGCGGTGCGGGCTTGCTATTCTGTACATGTTGACAGACGATAATGAATTTGGAGGGGAAAGATTTGATTAAAAAAGGGATGTTGTCATTGGTGCTGGCCTGCACAATGGTCATTGGAGCTTGCTCAAGTGGTGATCCGGCGAACACGAACCCGGGTACAGGTACGAAAGAAGGAACAACGGGAGCACAAGCGCCAGTGAAACTGAAAATGTGGGGCGGCGTCCCAGAGGAGAATGGTCCAGCCGAGGTTGTCGAGAACTGGAACAAAAACAACCCGGATATTCAAGTGGAATACGTGCGCTATGTGAATGATGACGGCGGCAATACGAAGCTTGATACGGCGCTGATTAGTAAAACCGATGCACCGGACATGTTCATCAGCTATGGTGAAACGTATTTCAACAGAAGAATGAATGCCGGGATGACAGAGCCGCTGGATGAATGGATAAGTAAAGTAAGCTTCGATGTTGAAGGCGTTATTGGTTCAGACAATATTATTAAACATGAAGATAAAATTCACTATTTGCCGGCAATGAAGCAAATCTCAATGGTTCTCATTAATCAAAGCGCGTTGGAGGAAACAGGAGAGAAGCTGCCGACTCAGTGGACTTGGGATGAGTATGTACAGCTGGCTCAGAAGCTGACGAAGGATGACGCCAAAGGAAGCTTTATTGAAGCTCCGGGCGAGATTCTGCCTAAAATCATGCTGACGCTGGCCCAGCCGCAGGATACGTATTATAACGAGGAAGGGTTGTCCTTGTTCGATCATGAGGCAGTAGCCAAAGGAATGCAACTGCAGAAGCAGCTTTATGACGAGGGACATATGGTAAGCTGGCCGGAGACGATTTCCAACAACTTGAAAACCTTCAGCGAACTGTTCACGGGCAAGGCCAATATGGTGCTTGGCGGGACACACTTGATGCGTTATGTGAAAAACACCCAGGATTTCCCGCGCGAATTTAAAGTAGCGTTTGCCCCTAACCCGCAGTATGTGGATAGCGGCAATGTGAACATTGCCGGATTCAATGATCTAATCTCGATCAACAACAAAAGTGCGCACAAAGAAGAAGCGATGAAGTTTCTTTCATGGTATTTGACGGAAGGCAATACAGCGATGATTGCCGGCGGACGTATTCCAACGAACAAGAAGGCGGATATGGACCAAGTCGTCGAGCTCTTCGTAGGTGAGGCAGAGCCTTTAATTGATGTAGAATCACTCAAAAATATTTTAAGCACCGAGTATGTGTTTCCGAAACAAATCAAGTCGGTTGCCTATGCGGAGCTGACGAAGATTTTGACGGAAGAATCCGAGAAATATATGATGAACGCACAAACGTTAGAGGCAACGATGGAAAAAGTGAAATCCCGTGCGGATCAAGCGATTCAGGCAGAGAGTAAATAATTTTTATCCCAACTGCAAACAGCGAAAGTCTACCTGTCCTTCATGGGCAGGTATTTTTTTGTTCAAAAATAGGGGAGTATGGCTTGGCTGCAGCAAAAAATAATCCTGTTTTCACCAATAATAGTCCGTTCAGTTTCGAATGCGATCCGATTACTATTAAGCCTATATTCGACATTAGGGGTGAACGAACTTGAGAAGGAAGCATGGAGCGGGCCTGTTACGAGAAAATATGAAAGAAAATATCGCAGGATATTTATTTATATTGCCTAACTTGCTTGGCGTATTTTTTTTCATTGTCTTGCCGCTGTTATTTAGCCTGATTCTTGTGTTTATGGATTGGGATTATTTGAAGGGCTTCGAGGGGCTGACCTTTACCGGATTTGCAAATATCGTTCGCATGACGAAGGATGAGTATTTATGGCGGGCCCTTATCAATAATGTACTGTTTACCGCAGTGACGGTGCCGCTCGCTATGGCGGTGGGACTTGTTCTGGCGGTCATTATTAACCGTTATGTTTTTTTGAAAAGCTTCCTTAGAACGATCTTTTTCTTGCCTTATGTAAGCAGCTTGGTTGCCGTCTCCATCGTATGGAGTGTGCTGTACAATTCTCAGAATGGTCCGATCAACGGGTTTCTGCGCTCGATCGGCATTGACAATCCGCCCGGGTGGCTGGCAAGTCCGCAGTGGGCGCTCATCGCGATTATGATTTTGGTGGCCTGGACCTATATCGGCTATACCGTTGTACTCTACATGGCGGGTCTGCAAGGCGTATCAAAGGACTTGTATGAAGCCGCTTCGATTGATGGGGCGAGCAAGGGGATTCAGTTTTTCAAGATTACCGTACCGATGCTGAAGCCTACAAGCTTTTTGATTGCCATTACGCTGATGATTTCTACCTTTCAGGTCTTTGCCGTTGTCAACATTATGACGAAGGGCGGACCGCTTAATTCTACGATGGTGATGGCCTATCATATTTATCTGCAAGCTTTCCAGTATTACAGAATGGGCTATGCGGCGGCATTATCGTGGTTATTGTTCATCATGATCTTTATTGTGACATTAATCCAGTGGAGAAGTCAGAAGAAGTGGCAGCAGCATTTCTAGAAATACAGGGAAAGAATTTATTGCGGGCGTCTTGTGAAGGTTAGGACGAGCAAAGGACGTTCACGCATCGCAAAGGAGTAATGAAAGGTTATGATCAAACGATTTACGCTTCCAACGGTTACGAAGATGGCGGTTACTTTATTAATGTGCGGGCTTGCTATCCTCATTATTTCACCTTTTCTGTGGATGCTGTCCGCTTCCTTTAAAATTCCGGCACACATCTTTAACTATCCGGTGGAGTGGATTCCTAAGGAATGGAATTTTCGCAATTATGGGACGGTATGGGGCGAGAAGTACCAGTTCATGCAATACTATTGGAATACGATCAAGATCACTTTGCTTACGATCTTCGGTTCATTGCTAACGAGCTCACTTGCCGGGTTTGCTTTTGCCAAGCTTAATTTCAAAGGGCGTGACGTGCTGTTCCTGCTTTATTTGGCCACGATGATCATTCCGTCACAGGTGCTGCTCGTGCCGCGGTTTATCGTGTTTGACTATGTGGGTCTTGTGAATTCGCACTGGGCGATTATTCTTCCAGGGATCTTCTCTGTCATCGGCACGTTCTTAATGCGGCAGTTTTTCATTACGGTACCGGGAGAATTGCTGGAGGCCGGGAAGGTGGATGGAGCGGGCTACTGGAGAATCTATTGGCAAATCTTCTTGCCGCTAGCTAAGCCTGCTTTAGTTTCCTTGCTCATTCTGACCTTCACCTGGTCATGGAATGAATATGAGAACCCGCTTATTTTCTTGCGGGACTCGAGTCTGTATACGCTGCCGCTTGGCTTGACGAATTTCGTGGATGAGAACGGGACGGATTATACGCTCGTTATGGCGGCTTCTGTATCCTCGCTCGTGCCGCTGATCGTTATTGTCGCTTTTTTTCAAAAATGGTTTGTTGAAGGCATCGCGAATACGGGCTTGAAGTAACACGGGATTTGCATCCTGCGATAGCAACGGTGAAGGAGTGCATGACAATGAATATTTATATTCCACAGCAATCGATTGAAGTGATTAGAGAAGTAGAGGTTGTCGTAGCCGGGGGCGGACCCGCCGGTTATGCGGCCGCACTGGCAGCAGCCAGAAATGGTGCGAAGACGCTCCTCGTCGAGCGGTATGGATTTCTCGGCGGCGTAGGGACCAACAGTCTCGTATCCGGATTTTCCAGCGGATTTCATGATGGGGAACGACTGATTATTGGCGGTGTTTATCAGGAGATGAGAGAAGCGCTATATCGGCAAGGTTCGCTGGTCAAGACAGATAATTATGAGCCATTCGATCCGGAGGCGCTCGCCTTCTACTATATGAAAAGCTTGCTGGATGCCGGCGTGGAACTGCTGCTGCATAGCTGGGTGGCCGATGTTGTGCGGACGGGGGATCGCATTGATGCGATTATCATTGAAAGCAAGTCCGGTCGGCAAGCGATTAAGGCGACAACCTTCATCGATGCGACAGGTGATGCCGATGTGAGCGCTCGGGCAGGTGTGGGTTTTGAGATCGGTCGTCCATCGGACGGCTTGATGCAGCCTGTCTCGCTGATGTTTGCTGTAGCCGGCGTGAACGGCGACCGGTTGCTGAAGGAGATCGACCAGATTGAAGGCGGGCCTTTCAACGGCCATATTGCCGGGATGGAACATGTCATCTTCGGCGGGCAGGAGGAACGGATTGCACAGGCGAAAGCGCGCGGGTATTTGTTCAATGTCCCGCGCAAATCGATTGCAATTGCATGGACCTTGCCAGGCAGGCCAGATGTCGTTTATTTGAATATGACGAGAGTTCAGCATGTGGATGGAACCCGTATGGAGGATCTGACGCGGGCGGAGATTGAAGGCAGATATCAGATTGAAGAGGCCGTGAAGTTTTTGCGGGAATGCATCCCGGGCTTCGAGCAATGCTATTTGCAGCGGGTGGCGACTCAGGTCGGCATACGAGAGAGCCGCAGAATTAAGGGCCTGTATACGTTAACCGATCGCGATGTGGTGTCCCTGCGGCAGTTCGATGACGTGGTCGCCCAAGCCCATTATATGATTGATATTCATGATCCCGTCGGCAATGATACACAATATGTTGAGCTGGCCAAAGGGACATCCTATGATATTCCGTACCGCTGCTTGCTGCAAAATCAAGTGACGAATCTGCTGACGGCAGGCCGCTGCATATCGGCAACTCATGAAGCGTTCAGCTCTTTGCGCGTCATGTCGATCTCTATCGCACTGGGAGAAGCGGCGGGGACAGGCGCGGCATTGGCAGGCAAGCTGGGACTGGTCCCGGGTGAGTTGAAAGCCGAAGCATTGCAGACCGCATTATTGAAACAGGGTGCTATTTTGCATTAGGATGCGAGCTTAGCTGCGCCGCGAAAGGGGGGATATTTGTTTGCTGGCAAAGCTTTACTATATGAAGGGAGGACATTATTAGATGTTGAAGGGAAAAATGCCTAAATGGGCGAACGTTCTGATTGTATTGTGTATCGTATTTGTGATGGAGGGGACAGCGATGGGGGCTCCCGCGCAAGCGGCCAACGCTTCAGCCCTGACAATTGTTCAGCAAGTGACAGGCAACATATTCTACGCATCCGAAACAAAAAGCTTCCGGATTGAGACAACTGGCAATGCGATTGACTGGATTTATTATGATTATTGGGGCGAGACGATTGCGCAAGGCACAGAAACAGTCGCGGATGGCAGTGCAGAGCTGGTCGTCGAACCAGCCCGCAACGGCTGGTTCAAACTGCTGCTTACAGCCAGGCAGGATGATCAGGTATTGATGAGCAAAGAGACCTCCTTTGCTGTAGTGAGTGATTTTGATCTGAATGCTATCGTAGATTCACCGTTCGCCATTCAAACCCATGCTGCCCGTACCGATACGATCTCGCAGGATTCCGCTGCCGTGGTCCCGATTGCAAAGAAGCTTGGCGTGAAACATTTGCGTGATGCCCTGCGTTGGGAAGATGTCGAATTGGAGCAGGACAACTATGAATTTCAGCCTTTCCACGATTCCTTTATGAATCTATTAAATGACAGCGCTATCAAGCCTTTCATCACGCTTGCCTTGTACAACAAGCTCTATGATGATGGCCTTGCGCCGCGCAGTGAAGAGGCCCGATTGGCTTTTGCGAAATATAGCAAGGAATTGCTGGCGCGTTATCCGCAAGTGCAGCGGGTAGAGGTGTGGAATGAACCCGATATTCCATCATTCGGCAAAGGGCTGACGACGGAAGAGGAGAAATCAGACTTTTACTTCAACTTGTTAAAAACGACGTCGGAGCAGATTCGCGCTACTTCTCCGGAAGTGATCATATCCGGGATCGTGTTCGGTGAGCTAGGGTCGGATGCTTTTCTGGAATCGCTTTATGAGAAGGGTTCCTTGCAATACATGGATGAATTATCTTTCCATTCCTATACGAGAATTCCAGAGGATATTGTGAAGGATATCGATCGTCACAAAAATATGCTGCGGAAATACAACAATGGTGAGCTTATTCCGATCAATCTGTCTGAAACGGGTTTTACGAATTTCAACTTTGATGAGCACGTTCAGGCTAACTACAATATTCGCCGTTTAGTGGTAGCGCTGTCACAAGGGATTCAAATGATTAACATCTATAATTTGCAAAATAAATCGATCATTCCAAATGAGTTTGAAGGCAGTTTTGGCATGATTCGCCACCCTGATGATCCGAAGGGGGCTTATACGCCGAAACCAGGCTTCCCAGCGTATGCTGCGATGATTCGTCAGCTGTCGAATGCTGAATTTGCAGCCAAGGAAGAGATCGAGCCGGGTCTTGCCCATGTATACAAATTCCAAGACGGTTCCGAGGAGCTTCGGGTGATGTATGCGCCGAATGATACCGCGCTGCAGCTCAATACAACCGTAAGCTTGGCGATTACCGATATGATGGGCAATACGCGCACGGTGGCGCCTGTAGATGGCGTTGTTCGTGTCGAGCTTACGAAAGATCCTATTTATGTGAAAGGCCATATTAGCAGTATGGAGGATATTGTGCCGGAAGTTACGGGTCCCATCACGCTGATGACGGGATTTTATGATGGCGGTTACAAAGAAACCGATGGAACACTTGGTACAGCGACGAATAAATGGGTAGCCTCCTCAGTGTTGAAGGGGTATGACGGTCGAAGCTCGAAAGCGATTACCCATCCGACAGGGGCATCCGCACAATGGACACCGGCAATTTCCACTCCGGGCAAGTATCGCATTTCGGCGTATTTGCCGGGTAATCCGGATGCACCTGCGAACACAACTCGCAGCGCAACCTATTCCGTCTATGTGGCAGGAGCCAAGATAGGCGAGACCAATGTGAATCAATGGACAGAGCAAGGCAAGTGGGTTGAGCTTGGCCTGTATGAGCTTCCGAGAGGCGCAAGCAGTTATTTGCTGCTGGAGGATAGCAGTGAGCTGCATGATCGTCCGCTTCGGGCGGATGCGGTGAAGTTCGAGCTCATTCCGGTGGAAGATCTTCGATTGCATCCCGCTTCGGTGCAATTGCCAGTCGGCTCGACCTCCAGTCTGGAGGCCATCTTTACACCTGAGCATGCGACAGATCGCGCATTAGTATGGAGCAGCTCGAATGAGCAGGTTGTCACCGTGGATGCGCAAGGACAATTAACAGGCCATCAGGCGGGGGAAGCCGTTATTCGCGCCACGCATGCCACGACAGGCAAATTTGCCGAAGCGAACGTCGAGGTCGTATCGAATGCGGTGGTGGAGCCAGTTACCGTATACAGTCATTATGATACGGAAGGCTATTCCGAGGTGGATGGTTCCCTTGGCACAGCGACAAACAAGTGGGTAAATTCAACTGTCCTGAAAGGCTACAATAATGGAAAGTCCCGTGCGATTACGCATCCAACTGGCGCGTCAGCGAAGTGGGCGCCTTCCCTTGCACATGCAGGGCTGTATCAGGTATCGGTTTATTTGCCGGGAAATCCTGAGGCGCCTGCCTATACGACAACAGAAGCACAATATTCGGTTTATATAAACGGTGAGAAGGTCGACACGGTCCTGCTCAATCAATTTGTGCTGCAAGGTACTTGGCAGGAGCTCGGACAATATGACTTGCCGGAGAACGCTGTGCTGTCCGTGGTGCTGGAAGATGCCAATCCGGCGCATGATCGTCCACTGCGCGCTGATGCCGCCAAATTTGTGTGGATGCCCATGACGAATCTTTCCCTTGATGTGGATGAGAAGCAACTGCAGGCGGGCACCAGCCATCGCATCTCGGCATTTGCGCATTATTATGATGGCAGCAAGCGAGAGATTACCGCACAAGCGGACTACAACTCCTCTCAACCAAGTGTTGCTTCCGTGAGCAAAGAAGGCATTGTGGCCGCGCATGCGGAAGGAACGGCAGTCATATCCGCAGCATTTGGCGGAAGCCAAGAGGAGCTGCGGGTAACGGTATTGAAGCGGCCAGATGGGGGAGGGGCGCCAATCTTTTATGGAGGTTCCCCGATTATAACCTCGCCGAATTTGCCCGATGGCAAGCTTGTGCCTGCGATAGAAGGGAAAGCTGCTGTGGCGCTGGCCGACGGAATCGTACTCTATATGTCAGCGGAACACAAGCTGTCTGCGCAGGATGTCACCATTGTACGGCTGCAGGACAGTAAATATACGAACGAAGTTCCTGAGGGACGTCTGCTCGGGGGGATCTATGAATTGAAGACCGCGAGTCAAGCCAAGCTGCAGCAAGAAGCTACGGTGCTTGTACAGTTTGATCCGAAGCGATTGGCGAGCGGCCAGCAGCCGCAGCTCTTTCATTACGATATAGTGAAAGGGGAGTGGACAAAGCTGGATGGAGAGCGGGTTCATGAATTCTTTGTCGCTAAAGTAAACGAGCCTGGCCTATTGGCGCTGCTCGCGGTAGAGGCAAAAAATGTGGAAGAGTCAGAGTCGGCGCAAGAAGCTGTATCTACGGATACATGGACGGATACCGGCAATCACTGGGCGGAAGCGATTTTGCAGCAGGCAAGAAACAAAGGAATCGCTCAGGGCTATTCAGACGGCACCTTCCGGCCGAATGCGAGCATTACGCGCGCTGAGTTTGCGGTAATGCTGATGAGGCTGCACAATGAGAAGCCAGCAGACATTGAAGCGCAGCCATTCGCTGACCAAGCCAACATTAAAGCATGGTCACGGGCGGCGATTGATGCGGCAGTTCAAGCCGGGATAACGGCTGGTTATCCGGATGGCAGCTTCCGGCCGGACAAGGAAATCAGCCGTGCGGAGCTGGCCGTCATGGTCGCAAGGGCATTGCAGCTTCAGACCGGTAACCTGCCGGCAGCGAGCACAAGTGCCTCATTTACCGATGCGGCCGTTATTCCCGAATGGGCAGCATCTTCGATAGCAGCCTTGCACACACAAGAGATTGTGCAGGGCAAAACAAGCGGCGTATTTGGCCCGCAGGATACGGCCACACGGGCGGAAGCGGTGGCGATGCTGCTTCGTGCGATGCAAAAAATCGAGCTTGAGGCAGATCATTCAAACAATCACTCATAATGTAAGATCAATAGGGATAAAGGCTTTGTCGGCATGAGGAATGCTGACAGAGCCTTTTGCGCATGCATTTGTGTCAAAAAAATAATGTTATCTGTTAATATTGTGATATGATCTGATGGGTACCTACATGTTCGTTTTAGGAGATGAGCGCAGTGAAAAACCTCTTGATTGCAGATGATGATCATTATATTGTTACTTTGCTAAAACATACGTTGACTGGCGAGGGCTATTTCGTCGTAGAAGCCAGAGATGGCAAAGAGGCGATCGAGAAAATGAAGGAATGCACCATCGATTTGGCGATTCTGGATGTCATGATGCCGCATGTCGATGGGCTGGAGCTTTGCGAATATATTCGTGCGACATACGATATCCCGATCATTTTGCTGACAGCACGCCAACAGTTAAGCGATAAGGAGCAAGGCTACTTGCGGGGCACAGATGATTATCTAACCAAACCCTTTGAACTTGCCGAGCTGTTATTCCGGATTCGGGCGCTGTTTCGGCGCTACTCCTTGGCTTCCGATGATAAAATTCGCTTGAAACAGCTTGTAATTGACCGCAGAAATTATGAGGTAACCGACGGCAGAGATATGTTCTTGCTTCCAGCCAAGGAATTTGAGCTGCTCTCCCAATTGGCCCAGTACCCTGGAAGACTATTTTCCCGCGGAGAATTAATTGAACTCGTATGGGGGTTTGATTATGAAGGCGATGAACGGACGGTGGATGTCCATATTAAAAGACTGCGGTCGAGATTCTCGGAGTATGAGGATAGCTTCAAGATCCGTACCGTTCGAGGGGTTGGGTACAAGATGGAGCTGATTCATACGTGAAGTCCTTATACGCAAGAATGTGTCTTATTTTTTGCTCGATGATTGTCGTAAGTTTCGGGCTCGGATTTCTGTTGTCAAATGTGTATTACCACGTCAAGATCAAGCCGAAAAATGATAAGAAGCTGACTGAAATGGCATTGAATATTCAGACTTTCAGTGAAAACAATTCAGGATCAACCGATGCGTATTTCAGCCACATAGCTGCTTTGGGCTACAGAATATATGTGACGAACAATGAAGGTGATCAGCGGTTTTACGGCAATCCCTTCAAAAACTATCATTTGAACGCGGAGCAATTGCAGCAGGTATTGGCAGGAGAAATATTTCATGGGGTTGCTCTATACAAAGCCAACCTCTTGATTACAGGTTTTTTTGATAATGAAATCCAAAACTCCATAGGCGTGCCGATTCAAATGAATGGTCAAACCTATGCCATGTTTATGCGGCCGGATGCCAATGTGCAGTTCGGAGAGCTTCGTGTTTTTTTTGCACTGCTGCTGGGGTTGGCACTACTGCTCAGTTTCCTGTTCTTGATGGCCAGCACGCTCCATATTGTTCGACCCATCACCCGACTGACAGCAGCCACTCAGGATATCGTCAAAGGCAAGTACAACCTCCAAGTGCAATCTCGCAGACGCGATGAAATTGGCCAATTGGGAGCCCATTTCAATGTGATGAGCCGCGAGCTGCAGCGGACAGAGCGGGCAAGGCAGGAGTTTGTCGCCAATGTTTCTCACGAAATTGAGTCGCCGCTCACTTCAATTCAGGGATTTGCTGCGACACTTCAGCAGCAAACGCTGGATCATGATCAGAGAGTCCGTTATCTTGCGATCATCGAAGAGGAGAGCAGACGTCTGTCCACGCTCAGCAAGCAATTGCTGACCTTATCATCACTGGATTTTGGTTCCCATGCCCTGCATATGAAAACCTTCAATTTGCGCTCGCAAATTCGGCAAGTGGCCCAGATGATGGAGTGGAGGCTGACCGAACAGGAACTTTCGCTACGCTTAAGTATCCCGGATCTAATGCTTCATGGCGATGCAGATTTATTGTATCAGGTATGGACGAATCTATTGTCCAATGCGATTAAGCATACCCCTGCTGGCGGTCAGATTATCGTAACTGCCGAAATTCAAGGCGAACAATGTACGGTTACAGTAGCCGATTCGGGTGAGGGAATCTCCAAGGATGAATTACCCTATATATTCGACCGCTTCTACAAAGTTGATCGGGTGAGAACCCGCGAAAGCAGCGGAACCGGGCTAGGGTTGTCGATCGTCCAGAAGGTTGTTCAAGCTCATAACGGGATGATTCAGGCAGCCAATCGAGCAGACGGGAAAGGGGCGGTGTTTACGGTTGTGCTGCCTTGCGGCAATTTGTAATTTCGTGTTCATATTCCGTTCATTTTTCCCTCCTAGACTAAAACCATAGGGATAAGGAGGGTTTTTTGATGTTTTTAGCACTAAGAGAAATGCGTCATGCAAAGGCCAGGTACATATTTATTATGATCATTATGCTGCTGGTCTCCTTTCTGGTTCTGTTCGTCACCGGTCTGGCAAAAGGCTTGTCTCAGGCCAATATTTCAGCGATCGAAGGAATGAGCAATAGCTATTTTGTCATGCAAGGGGATGCTGAGCAGCGTTTCAGACGGTCGCAACTTGGAGAAGACACGCTAAGCCAAGCTCGTTCGATCGTAGGGGAACAACAGGCAACGCCAATCGCGATGCAGATGAGCACCGTTACCGTTCATGATATGGCTGAAAAAGCCGACGTCACCTTTTTTGCAGTCGATGCGGAAGGAGGATTGCTGCCGGCTGTTTCAAGCGGGCAAGGATTGACGAATGAAGAGACAGGCAATACAGTGGTGGATGCCAAGCTAGCGAAAGTTGGCGTGCAAATAGGCAGTGTCATTCGTGATCAGGCGACAGGAGCAAGCTTGACGGTAATCGGATTTGTTGAAAACCAGTCGTTTAGCCATACGCCGGTTATGTTTGTGAACATTCAGGATTGGCAGAAGATGAGGGGGATGATGTCCTCAGATGCTGATTTGTTGCAATCCTCGCTGTTTAATGCGATCGCGCTTGACATCACTGCAGAGCAGGCAGCCGCCCTGTCAGATGAGCTGATCGGGATGGAAGTTATAACCAAGAAACAGGCGATTGCTAATATTCCAGGTTACGCAGAGGAGCAGAAATCGTTAATGATGATGATTGTTTTCCTGTATGTCATTGGAGCACTTGTACTGGCTGTATTTTTCTATGTGTTAACGATTCAAAAAACAAGCCAGTTCGGTATATTAAAAGCGATGGGAACGAAGAGCTCGTATTTGGCGAAAAGTGTGATGGGGCAAGTGTTTCTCTTGTCGGTTGCAAGTCTGAGTGCAAGTCTTTTGCTCATTTGGGGCACGCATCTCATGTTGCCCGCAACGATGCCGTTTCAAATGACGATGTCTACCGCAATGACAACAAGCGGCTTGTTTGTAGTCATGTCCTTATTAGGCTCGCTCATTTCCGTAACTCAGGTTGCTAAAGTGGATGCGTTGGAAGCCATCGGGAGGGTTGGCGCATGATGACGAGTACAAAGTTAACGTTAAAGCAGGTCACGAAAACTTTTGGTGATGGAGAAGCAACGATTGCGATCCTTGACGGGTTGAACCTTGAGGTGAAGGAAGGGGAATTTATTGCCGTGCTGGGGCCATCGGGATCAGGCAAAAGCACCTTTCTGTCCATCGCTGGCGCATTGCTGTCGCCGACGAGCGGGGAGATTGTACTGGACGGCGAGTCGCTCGCCGGGAAGAGTGCGGGGGAGCTTGCTGACATCCGTCTGCACAAAATCGGATTTATGTTTCAAAGCGCGAATCTTCTTCCCTATTTGAAGGTGGAAGAGCAATTGTTATATGCAACTCATCTCGTCGGGATGAAAGCCAAGCCATCCAAGGAGCGTGCCGCACAGCTGCTGCAGCGTCTGGATTTATGGGGACGACGCAATTTTTACCCTGAGAAGCTGTCAGGAGGGGAGAAACAGCGTGTTGCCATTGCGCGGGCATGGATGAACAACCCGGCTATTCTTCTCGCAGATGAGCCAACTGCAAGTCTGGATTATAAGCGCGGCAGACAAGTTGTCCAAATGATAGCTGATGAAGTGAAAGCGGAAGGCAAATCAGCTGTAATGGTGACCCATGATGAGCGCATGCTGGAATGGTGTGATCGTGTGTTGCATTTAAAGGATGGTGTACTGGTATAGTGTAAGCTGAGCAATAACAAAGGATCATCCCGGGGAAGGGATGATCCTTTTATGTATGCGCCCGGCATGGGCGTCATCTGGAGGGTGAAAGATTCGAGGAGGCTGGGGACTGCCGCCCCTGCCTATTCCAAATGGCCATTATCCGGCTGGCGTGTCGATTCCCGCTCAATCAAGGTTACCGGCAGAAGAATCTCTACATTCGGCTCGGATGGATTCTGAATCCGCCACAGCAGCTGCTCCAGCGCCCTCTTGCCGTATTTGCCCAGATCAACGGCCATTGTAGTTGTTGTCGGGGTATTGATCTGCGACAGCTCGCCGTTGTCAAAGCTGCAGACGGAAATGTGATGAGGTACTTTAAAGCCCATCTGCTGCAAGGAGGCGATGACCATAAAGCCAAGGCCGTCATTGACGCAAAACCAGGCTGTTGGCATCGATCCGATACTTGCCAGTCTGTCCGCCACTTCTGCCGCCGTCTCGTTAATATCGGTAAGCAGCCACTCGGGATGCGCGGCGAAACCGGCTTCGTTCATTGCCAAGTAGTAGCCTTCCAGCCGTTCCTGATAGCTTGGCGAAATGTTGACATCGCCTACGAAACCGATCTTTTGGTGACCGAGTTTAATCAAGTGATGAACGGCCTCATAACCGCCAAACCTGTTGTTGGTTAGAATGCAGTCCGCATGAATTTTCGGATGATGATGGTCGATCAGCACCGTCGGAATGCCGGTTGCCAGTATGGTGTTTATATATTCTGTGCTGATATGGGACAGTATGAGTATGCCGTCTATGGATTGATTTTGCACAAAGGAGGGTAAAATAAGCCCTTCCCGCGCTTGTGGATTAACGGACTGGATTTGCAGCGCCATGCCATGCTTCGCGCATTCCTGCTCAATTGACAAATAGATTTCTCCGAAAAAACTTCTTTTGGAGAACGCATATTCGGAAGCAATCAGGGCGATGGAACCTTTATGTTCCTGCTGATTCTTTTTGCGCGCAGCCGCGTACATGTAGCCGAGCTTTTCAGCTGTTTCGATTACCAAATTTCTTGTATCATCGCTAACGCCATCCTTTCCAGAAAGGGCTTGCGATACGGAATTTTTCGAAATGTGCAATAGATCCGCAATCGACTGCATCGTTACCTTTTGCTGTTTCAAGCCTGTCATTCCCTTCCGAATGGTATATCTGAACCTGATCTGCTCTTTGTTGTATGATTGAATGTCAATAAAGAGTTTCAGTTTTTTTATCTGTAACGTTACAAATTATAACGCATTGATTACAAAAAAGAAACTATAATTGTACATAAATCAGCATTTTATTTTTTGTTTGACATTTTGTTAAGTCTAATTAATAATTGTTGTAATCCAATAATTAAATAAAAATAATCTTCTAGTAACGTTACAGAATGCTAGAGGGTGCTATTTCGAGCAGGAGGATAACAGGATGTCAAAGTTGAGCAAAAACGAGGTCATTACATGTGTGCGCCTATTGGCCGAATATATGGAGAAGAGAGATAGCGCCGTAAGTCCGGCAAAACTGAAATTTGCGGGTGTCGGCGAACGGGATGTGTACAACATTACAGCACCAATTGAAGACGAGGGCGAACTGGTGATTGCCGGGAGAGTTGAAGCAAGAGACAGCGAGCATTCCGATATTATGTTTTTCACCGAGCAGAACGGGACGTGGGTGCCCAAAGAAGGGATGCCGCAATTTACGCTTCAGGACCCGTTCTACACACGTATCGGGGGGGAGATTGTGCTTGGCGGCGTAGAAGTATACCCGCATCCTGTGCACGAAGGCGCACTGGCTTGGCGGACGGTCATGTACAAAGGCGAGAACCTGCGCAGTCTTTCCCTGTTCTTCAAAGGGCCGAACGGGATGAAGGATCTGAGAATTGCCGGTCTTCAAGACGGCAGCATTGCTGTGTTCACCCGACCGCAAGGCGAGAAGGGCGGCCGCGGCAAAATTGGGTTCACAAGGTTGGCTTCGCTTGCCGATTTGACGATTGAACAGGTTGATCAAGCGCCTTTGTTCCAAGGTCAATTTATTGATACGGAATGGGGAGGAGCCAACGAGCCCCATCTGCTGTCCAATGGCCTGATAGGCGTGCTCGGCCATATCGCTTGCTTCGACGAGTCGGACAATCGGCATTATTATCCGATGGTGTTCGCCGTAAATCCATACACGGGCGAGCACTCTGACATTAGGCTGATCGCCGTCCGCGACAAATTTCTCCCGGGCGAAGCCAAGCGGAGCGATTTGGTTGATGTTGTCTTCAGTGGCGGTCTAGTTCGCAACTCAGATGGAACTGCCGATCTGTACGCCGGAATCAGCGATGCGGAAGCGCATAAAATTACGATTGAAGATCCCTTTCTAAGCTATGAAAGCATCGAGGTATAGAGCAGATGAATATTTACCGCTATGAAGAAAACCCGCTCATAACGCCAGCGGACATACAGCCGTACCATGAAGGATTTAAAGTGATCGGAGCGTTTAATGCGGGCGTTGCCGAGTATAACGGCGAAACGCTTCTGCTGCTGCGTGTCGCTGAGCAGCCGATCAGCGATGACCCGAATAAGCTGCTGGCTCCCGTTTACAATACGGAGAGCGGCACTGTCGATCTTGTCGAGCTGGATCTGCGTGACGAGCGGTACGACTTTTCGGACCCGCGCGTCGTGAGAGATGTCACGCAAGGCACCACCTTCGCCTTCCTGACTTCGATATCGTATATCCGGATTGCGAGGAGCGTTGACGGGCATCGTTTCACCATCGACAGCGAGCCCTTTATTTATCCGTCCAATACGCATGAAATATTTGGAATCGAAGATCCTCGCGTCACGCAAATGGGTGACGATTACTATATTTATTTTTCCGCCGTATCCCCCGTTGGAATCGGTGAGGCGATGGTATCTACCCGGGACTTTGTAAACGTTATCCACCATGGGATGATATTCAGTCCGGATAATAAGGATGTGCTGATCTTTCCTGAGAAGATCAATGGCAAATATTATGCACTGCATCGTCCGACGACCAGCAGCGCGGGAATGCCTGAAGTTTGGATTGCGGAGTCGGACAATCTGCTTTACTGGGGCAATCACAAGCATCTGTTCGGTTTGCGGGAGGGAATGTGGGACAGCGCCAGAATTGGCGGCGGAGCCGTCCCTATTCGGACGAAACACGGCTGGCTTGAGTTGTATCATGGAGCGAACAAGGAACATCGTTACTGTATGGGGGCTGTGCTGCTTGATCTTGACGATCCGACAAAAGTGATTGCCCGTTCGGAGCGACCGATATTGGAGCCGGATGCGCCTTACGAGCAGCAAGGTTTTTTTGGCGACGTGGTATTTTCATGCGGTGCTGTCGTTAACGGCGATATCGTCAAAATGTACTATGGGGTAGCGGATACTTCAATGGCCTGCGCAGAGCTTAGTTTGCAGCAAATGGTGGACGGTCTCGTCTCGGTACAGCATGTGAAGGAGCAGACGGTCTAAGCTTCAAATGACAAGAATGACAAATTAACATGACAAACAAGAAAATTGTTGTGGGGAAGATGCAGAAAGGAGGAAAGAATGTGGGGTCTAAAAAATACACAGGCTATGTTTATATTTCGCCATGGATATTGGGATTCCTGATCTTCACGGTAGCGCCTCTCATTTTTGCCTTTTACGTCGGGATGACGGAATGGGATACGTTCAACAAGCCAAAGTTCGTTGGACTGGACAATTACATTGCATTGTTCAACGATGAAGCGTTCCGCAAGGCATTGTGGATAACGATCAAATTCGCGGTCGTTTCGGTGCCGCTTGGCATCGCGACGTCGATGCTGATCGCGATTTTGGTCAACACGAAAGTTCGCGGTGTCTACTTTTTCCGGACAGCGCTGTATATGCCAGCGATCGTGTCCGGTGTATCGATCTCACTGCTATGGAAGTGGATTTTGGATACCGATTTCGGTCTCGTCAACCTGCTTCTTTCCAAAGTCGGCATCGCTCCGCTTGGCTGGCTCACAGAAGGCTCGCTAGTTATGCCCTCTTACTTAATGATCGCGATATGGGGAGCGGGCGGCGGCATGCTGACATATCTCGCCGGGTTGCAGGATATTCCTTCGCATTTGTATGAGGCGGCGGATATTGACGGAGCGAACGCATTCCAGAAATTTAAGCACATTACGCTGACAATGCTGACACCCGTTATTTTCTACAATCTTATTATGGGAATCGTAGGCGCAATGCGTAAGTTCGGTGATGCCTATATTATTGGAGGTGCCGACAACGAAGGCCGCTTTTATATGATTTATTTGTATGAGAATGCGTTCCGGTTTTTCAAGATGGGCTATGCTACGGCGATGGCCTGGATCTTATTCCTCATCATTATGGCCCTCACGATGTTGACTTTTAAGTCTTCGTCAGCATGGGTGTATTACGAAAGCGAAGTCAGCAAGAAGAAGAAACGGAAAGGAAGGTGATCGGATTGGTCTCTTACGGAATGGGGAGAAAGCAAAGGAAAATGTGGCGCAATATCATTCTGTACCTTTTGCTCGGGACCTTCTCCATCAGCACCTTGTTTCCGTTAATATGGATGATTTCCACCTCGCTGAAATCGGGAGATGTCATTTTTTCGATCCCGCCTCAGTTTTTGCCGGACGGACTCCATTGGGAAAACTATACAAGGGCCATTAAAGAAATCAGCTTTTTTACGCTGTTCAAAAATACGACGGTCATTACGTTATTGCAGCTGCTGGCCAATGTATTCGTATCTGCGTTTGTAGCATACGGCTTCGCCAGATTTAATTTTCCGGGCAAAAACATTTGGTTTTTCCTGGTGCTGTCTACCATTATGCTGCCTGGTGAAGTCACGATGATCCCGGTATTTATCGGATTTAGCGAAATCGGCTGGAGCAACTCGATCCTCCCGCTCGTCGTCCCCGGCTTTTTCGGCGGCGCACCGGTTTTCATATTTTTGCTGCGTCAGTTTTTTATGGCGATTCCAAAAGATTTGGAAGAATCGGCCTTTATCGACGGGGCAAGCACATTTAAAATTTTTCGCACCATCTTTATTCCACTGTCCGTGCCCGCGCTCGTTACGATCGGGATTTTCTCCTTCCAGGGCAGTTGGAACGACTTGCTTGGACCACTCATCTATTTGAACGATGTTGACAAGTTTACGTTGACGCTTGGTCTGGCCATGTTCAAGGGCATTATGAAGGTCGAATGGGGACCTCTGATGGCAGGTTCAATCCTGTCACTGCTGCCGGTTGTTATTGTGTTCTTTATGGCACAAAAGTATTTTGTTGAAGGAATCAAGCTCAGCGGCATTAAAGGGTAATTCTTTGGGTTCGTATGAATGTTGGCTTCAGCTGCTGATTGCAGCGTATGATCGCGCTGAAGTCAAATTCAAATATAGTTTAAGGGGAGTAATTCATGATGAACAGAAAAGCAACTACAAAAATCAGCCAGATTATCGCTTTAATGCTGGCGGCCGTTCTGGTGCTGGCTGCTTGCGGAGGCAGTTCAAACAACGGCAATACTTCACCTGGCAAAGGCAATGAAAGTGCCTCGTCAGGCGAGAAAGAAAAGCTGAAAGTAGCGACCTGGGCGGGTGCAGAAGAATTAAGAGAATTTGAGGAGCTGGTTGGCAAAGTAAATGCAGGTGCCGACGATTATGAAATCACGGTACAAAGCATTCCGGCTGACTACTACCTGAAGCTGCAAAATATGATCGCGGGCAAGCAATCCCCTGATTTCATGTGGGTGTCGCAAGAATATGTCGCACAATATGCAAGCTTGGGCGCAATCGCTTCGCTTGATGAATATTTGACAGACCTGAGCACTTATAACCAGGATGACTACTTCCAGGGTGCGCTTGATGTAGGCGTATACAACAACAATCTTTATGCGCTTCCATGGATTTCCCAGCCTTACATGCTGTACTACAATCAGGATATGTTCGAAGCAGCGGGTGTCGATCTTCCGTCCAACGACTGGACATGGGATGACTTTATCGAAGCGGGCAAGCAGCTGACCAAGGACGGGGAATGGGGCGCATTGCTGAGCAATATGCCGACAGCGATGTACGCCTGGTCTTATGGCGGCGATATTTTCGATAAAGAAGGCAACATTGTGCTGGATGCGCCGGAAGCAATCCAAGGGATGGAGTTGTACCAAACCATTGTGCAATCCGGTATTTCCCCAGCTCGCGCGCAAGCCGATTCGATGGGTAACGGCGACATGTTCAAAACAGGCAAGGTAGCGATGTTTATCGGCGGCGCAGGCGATGATTTTGAGAAAACATCGAATTTCAAAGTCGGCATGGTTGTACCGCCGAAAGGCAGCGAGCAAGTAACGTTCAGTTGGATCGGGGCGATGGCGATGGCCAGCTCGACTAAAAACAAGCCGGTCGCTGCCAAAGCGCTGGTTGACTTGACCAACGCGATTCACGAGTGGAAAGTTGTTGCGCCTACGAAGAGTGGATTTGATCTGATTAAGGAAAGCCGTCCGGACAAGGAATATGCGGTGGAAGCGATTCGTCAGGCTTCCGAAGTAGCCAGAGGTTTTAACAATCAGCCTAAGCAAGGCGAAATCGATGGTGTCATTTGGGAGAAGCTGACGCAGCCGATCGAAAAAGGCGAAAATGTTACGGAAACAATTAAAGATGCAATCGAAAAGCTTAACGATGTAATCAAGTAAAATGCATTATGCGCCCGGTGCGATTTGCCGGATTTTGATAACACCTGTCGTCAACGGGGGCGCCGCTCCCGCAAGAGGCAGGTGTTTTGTTTTTAGGTGTCATGTAGAGAAAGGGGATTGGCAATGTTAAAAAAAACGATAGCTATGCTGCTTGTTGTCATATTGGTGGGGTCGGGTGTGAATGCGGTGCCGTCGCACAGCGTGGACGCGTCAGCCGTTGCGAAGGAAGAAGCGGGGGTTGATCCATTCGTACAAAAACGCATTCATAAAATTCAGCAAATGCCACGTCTTCCAGAACCATTCGACATGAAAAACTGGCGGGAGACGGCCATTGACTATGATGCGTTCGTATTTGATTTTACGAAGCAAGGCGACTATTTGCCTGTTGGCTGGTGGGATCGGACACATCATAATATGGATGAGGATACGTTTGGACTGATGACGTATGTCGGCAAATTTTCACAAGGGACGGACGGCTCGCAGGAAGCAATCAATCTGATGGCTGCTGTGCTGAGTGCGACGTTGGTCGGCATCGACAAAAGCGATCAGGACGGGATCGATTATGTAAAAATGCTGCAAACGTTCTATAATGCCGATAATGGCGAAAATATGATTATGAACAACCCTAGCACCGTAAGCGGGCAAACGTTTTGGTATGAGCTGCTGCCCCATGTCCTGTTTTATGCGCTGGCCTCTTATTATCCCGATGTCGATCAAATGGATGAGATGATGCGCAGCACGGCGGACAAGTGGGCGGAAGCGGTCCAGGTGTTGGGCGGCCAATACGGAAGGGCCGACTTTCAATATACCGCATTTGACTTTCACAAGATGGCGCCATTCCGCAATGAGCGGTGGACGGAGCCCGACGCCGCTGCAGGTGTTGCCATGCTGCAATATATGGCTTACGCCAAATACGGGGATGCTAAATATTTGGACGCGGCCGTATTGAGCATGGATTTTTTGGAGCGGCAGCAGGACAATCCGCTGTATGAAGTGCTGCTCTATCATGCGCCGTATATGGCTGCAAAAATGAACGCCGAACAAGGCAAAGACTACGATGTCGACAAGATGATGAATTGGGTGTTTGATGGTGGAAGCCGGGCACGGGAAGGCTGGGGGACGATCGCCGAGAAGTGGGGCGACTACGATGTTCACGGTCTGCTCGGCAGTCTGAACGATAATGGCGGATACGCCTTTGCGATGAATACGTTCGCAGCATTCGGCGCGCTGGCGCCAGTTGTCCGCTATGATCCGCGCTATGCGCGCGATATCGGGAAATGGATGCTGAACGCTGCCAACCAGTCGCGTTTGTTTTATGCTGATCATATTCCAGCCGACCATCAGTCTGGCGCGGATTGGAAGGGAGATCCACAGCATGTGATTCCATATGAAGGCCTGAGAAAAGAACTAAACGGCAAGACGCCTTATGCAAGCGGCGATCCGACGGTATATGGATGGGGCAATACGGACTTCTCCCTGTACAGCGGTTCCTATGCCGGGTTTATGGGTGGCTTGATCGAGGAAACCAATATCGAAGGCATACTAAAAATCGATACATTGAAGACGGATTATTTCCACCGCGAGGCGTATCCGACTTATTTGTACTACAATCCGCATGAGACGGAGCACATCGTTGAAATGGATGGACTCGGCGACAGCCCGGTCGATCTGTTCGATACGGTAAGCGGGAGCTTTATTGTCCGGAATGCCAAGGGGCAGGCGAGCATTACGCTTGCAGGCGACCAAGCGGCTGTTATCGCGGTCGTTCCTGCTGGTGCTGCGGTAACCGAGGAGGAGCAGATGACGCTGATTGATGGGGTCTATGTCAGCCCCGCAGCGAAGCCAGCCGTTAACATCCTTGGTTTGCAAAAGCGGGAGCTTGTAGCCGGAACAGTGGAAATCGCACTTGAGACAGGCATCCCGGCCAAACACAAGCTCGAAAGTCTGACAGTTGCCTTTGCGGGGCAGGAGCTGTTCAGCGGAGCGATGCTGCCGGACAAGCTGGAGCTGGATACGACACAATTCAATAACGGATTCCACCGGTTGAAGGCGGAAGTGATCACGTCCGGCGGGGCCAAGGATTCCACAGAAATTGAATTGTTCGTACGGAATGCAGGCGGGGAATCGATTATCGCTGCAGGTCCGGAGCAGCTCTCGGCATGGGAGCCGATTGAAGCTATGCCAGGCAGCGCGCAACGGCAAGACGGCAAGGTCAAAGTGATGGAGACAAACGATGCAGGCGGATATGGCGGTGTGACGAGTCCGACCTTCGAGCTTGATTTCAGCAGAAGACCGTTTGCGATTGTCGATGTGGCTTCGGCCAGTCCGCAGTGGGCGCTGCAGCTTCATGTCAAGGGGGAGCCGTGGGGCTTCTATGTCAAGCCGGACGGAACGGAAACCGGCCATTTCATTCTCGATGTCATGAAGGAACTGCGCCGCATGCATCCCGATATGGCGTATCTTGGCGTGCAGGAAGTAGAGCTTTGGCTGATTGCCGCCGGCCAGGAAGGCGCGTATGCGGAGTTCGAGCAAATCGATTTGTTCTATCAAGATGATGTTCCGCTGAGTGAGGAGCAATGGTCAACACCGTTCGATGCGGCGGCCATCGCGGAGTGGCAACAGGTTCCCGCGCTGCAGGGCAGCGTGATTTTTGACGGGAAAGCGGCCGTAATCCAAGAGGATGCCTTGCTGAACCGCGGGGGCGTAAGCTCGCCTTATATGAATGTGGATGTGGCGCGCAATCCGACGTTGACCGTTGATGTGACGGACGCAACCGACGAATGGTCTGTTATGCTCTATATACGGGGGCAGAATGAAGGCATCATCATTCAGCCGCCGGTCAGCGAATCAGGACGTATCAGCTATTCATTGGCTGACTATATGAAGGGGACGCAGGGAAATTCGGAATCGGGTTTTGCGGAGGTGCAGGTTTGGCTGCTGGCTGAAGGGAATGACGACGCCTCCTTCTCCGTCTCGTCCGTCGAGCTTGCCTACGGCGACAAGGACGGCTCGCCTGTTTGGGTGTATGTGGGTGCCGCTGTGCTCGCTATTGCCGTCGTCTTGACGATAGGACTTGTCTTGCGTAGCAGAAGACGAACGGCCTGATCGTTGGCAGGATAACGAGAGAAACAGAGAGAATACAATCCAGATCCCGTTAAAGTTGCCTATTGGAATATTTCCTATTATTATGAATAAATAACTTGCGCTTGGAAAGGAGCTCTCATATGAAAAAATTGGATGCCAATTTCACTTATTTAAAGGACATGTACATCGACGGTTATTTCCCGGATTTTCTAGTAGACAAAGTAAAAGAGCAAATTGCCAGCCTGGTTTCTTTTTTGGAAAGCGGAACGTATACGAATGATGATATACAGGCAAAGCTTGACGAAATGACCCTCGCAATCAATGATTTGCAGGAAGAGTTTGAAGAAAATGAAAGTGAAATTGAAACGGTGGCAAGAGATTCCATCGGTACAACAGTTGAAGAGATCCTGCAGTTTTTTGAGATCGATATTGATATTGAAACTGCCATCGGGGAACGTGACTGGTAATCTTCGCAATCTTGTTGATAACGGGATAAATTGACCTTTTACGACAAAATGCAAAAAATAATGACAAATAGAATAGTATTTTTATATAATTGCCCTTAAGCACCTTTGTTAAGGGCTTTTATGTTGTCTTGACATAACGTGCAATATCGAGGTTTCTTCATTGGAGGCAGGCATGGAAAGTTTGGAGATTTTCGTATCGCAATATAGCTATTTTGCTATATATGGATTGCTTACTTTAGGGATTGTGGGTTTGCCTGTACCCGATGAAATGTTGATGATCCTTGTCGGTTCTTTGTCTTCATCTTCGATCTTAAACCTGTACGATGCGATTCTTATTGCCTTCTTAGGAACAATGACAGGGATGACCTTGTCCTACTTTCTGGGAAATCGAATTGGCAAGCCGCTGTTGCTCAAATACGGGAAATGGGTTCGTCTAACGCCTCAGCGATTAGAAAAAGTGGAGAGGTGGTTTAAAAAGTACGGTATCTGGTCGATTATGTTTGGTTACTATATTCCTGGCATCCGTCATTTGACCTGTTATATGGCGGGCGTAATCGGCATCAGGTTCCGTAATTATTTGCTAATATCGGGGATTGGCGCGCTTATTTGGTGCAGTCTCTTTATCACTTTAGGATACTTTGGCTATAGATGGCTTACTTAAATAAATAACTGGTGAATTTGTGGAAAAACAATGGCATTCCCCTCTGCTTCCGTTACTTTTGGTATACTCAACACAAGCATGGAAGTATTGGAGGGTTATCTTACGATGAAACTAGTTCACCAGATAAATTTAGCATTCGGTTTATCGCTTGTGCTTATTCTCTCAATTACAGCGGTTATTATCCATTATGTGCTGCTTGATCACTTTATTGGCACGCAGAAAAATGACTTGAAGACGCTTGGACAGGCGATGTCTGCCACTTTGCAGGTGTCCGAAGGCACTCGTCCAGCACCGGATATAGGAACGTTTGCACCACTGCCGACCTCAATTGTCCCCGTTGGATATGTTGGCGTTGAAGCCTTCGTCTCAGACGAATTTGGCAATGTACTTTCTTCGGAAGAGCTGCCAGGCAGCACCAGCTTCGCCGTGACAGGAACACCCGTCTCAGCTGTCCGTGAGGCAATCACTTCTGCTGGAGACTTAAGAAATATTTGGGATGGGAAGGATGGCCGATTTGTTGCCAATGTAACAGCCCTTCCCCAAGGAACGCTGACGCTTATTACACCGATGAGCAAAATAAAAGAGATCGAACAGGCGCTGATGGGCAGGCTGATTCTGGTCATTTTTGTGGTGGGGGCCATCATGTTCCTGCTGAGTTTGTTCATCACGAAAAAACTGATTCAACCCCTGATGAATTTGCGGGAAGAATTAAGAAAAGTGAAGGTGCGGCACTTTACAGATGTGAGGCTGGTTAAAGCAGGCGGAGAAATCGGGGCTGTAGCGCAAACGGTATTTGAGATGGCCGGGGAACTGAATCGATTTAATCAGGTGCAAAAGCAATTTTTTCAAAATGCATCGCATGAGCTGAAGACGCCTCTCATGTCGATTGCAGGGTATGCGGAAGGCATTCGGGACGGTGTTTTCGAAGGGGAAAGCGTCCGTAAAGGGCTGGATGTTATCGTGAGTGAAAGCGGCAGGCTTGGGAAAATTGTGACGGAAATGACGTTATTGGCCAAACTGGACAGCGAGGAGGATATTTTTCGGCCTGTCGAAGTACAACTGGCAGACCTGCTCACTGAAACGGCAGAACGTCTCAATCCTTTGCTTGTGAAGAATGGTCTCACCTTGCATATCGAATTACCGGAAGACAACAATCTGATCGTTACGGCTGATCGGGACAAACTGCTGCAAGCGCTGTTGAATGTGACAGCCAATGCAGTGCGGCATGCACGGAGCAATATATATATTGCTGCAAGCGCAAAGGATGGAATGATGGCTTTGACGATATCGGATGATGGTCCCGGCTTTCCTCAGGAACTGCTGCCTACGCTGTTTCACCGGTTTGTGAAGGGCAAGGATGGCGAATCAGGTCTTGGTCTGGCGATTGCCAGGGCGATTGTTGAACGCAGCGGCGGGCTGATCAAGGCAAGCAACGGTAAGGATGGAGGAGCGGTTATTTCATTTGGCTTCCCGAGTGCAAACAGCGTTTAACAGGAATGAATGTATAGCCGTACCGCTCAATGGCGGTACGGCTTATTTATGCTTGGCATTTGCGTTAGCAGGCTTGACATCCAATTTATAGTGTTGTACTGTATATATGAATATAAACACATACACACATGAACAATTGGGAGGAGAGATTTCGCTATGATGATGGAGTATTTAAAAGAATGGACTTATTTGGCTGTTTTTATTCTGGCTGCACTTCCGTGGCTTGAATCAGCGGTCGTCGTTACAATTGGCATCCTACTGGGCTTGAACCCGATCGCCGTAACGGTTGCAGCATTTTTGGGAAACTGGCTTGTACTGCTTCTGGTCATTTTCGCATTTGATCGTTTTCAGCAATGGCGCAAGAAAAGGAGTAAGAAGGAGTCGGATAAAGAGGGTAAGATTAAAAAGCGGGCTCATCACATATTTGTAAAGTATGGGCTGCCTGGTTTGGCTATTTTGGGTCCGCTGCTTATCGGCACAGAAATTGCAGCAGCTTTCGCGATGGTGTTCAAGGCTCCGCGTGGACCAGTCACCTTCTGGTTGACAACGGGCATGGCATTTTGGACAATTGTCTTTGCCGTAGCCGCATATTATGGATTTGACGCGATTGGTATAATTCGTACTGATCTGTTTACAGGGGGCTGATCGAATTGCACTATGCGTTTCGAATGGCCTGGAGCGAGTTGAAGTATAAGTATGTTTCCTTACTGATGACAGTATTGTTTTCCTGCTTAATCGGTTATTTATGCGCTGAGGCTGTGAAGGCGGCTATGTTGGGAAACTTGTCGGCATCTGATCATTATAAGAGATATTTTGCCGATTTTCTGTTGATCGCCATATCGCCATCTCTGGGGGCGCTATCCTTTTCAAGAGAATACATGTCCTGGACAACGATGGCGGATGAGCCTTTTATGAGAAGGCTGCGGTTTTTCCGGATGTGGGCGATTCCGG
This sequence comes from Paenibacillaceae bacterium, assembly GCA_004134985.1. Taxonomy (GTDB): domain Bacteria; phylum Bacillota; class Bacilli; order Paenibacillales; family Paenibacillaceae; genus Paenibacillus_D. Next base: position 84,433 of record REGQ01000012.1, read on the forward strand.
TAAATGTCATTGCTTGGAGCCGTATTATTTATATGCTTATTTGCTTCGGCGCAGCGCTAGTCAGTTTTCTCGCTGTATTTGTGACGATTAGCTGGCCTACGCTTGCGGAGCTGTGGAGCCCAGCGGAATATGCCTCCTATCTGCTCGTTTGGATTGGCTATGCGGTTGCTTTAAACGGTATCAATCCGTTTATTGAATACGGGTCCAACGGGAAAGTTGTTTTCTTGGGAACGACATCGATGATCTTAATATCGTTCGGCGCTATTTATTTACTGCACCGACTCCTGGGAAAGCCAATCTATGTTTGGGTCATTGAAATCGTTAAAGTGAATCCATTCTGGCCTGCAGTGATTTCAATTGTGGTGGGGCTGCTCGGTTTGTTGTTCTTCCAACGGGCTTTGGCGAACAAATTGACCAAACGGGATCTTTCCTAGAAAGGGGGCCGCGGCTATCCAACTGCCCATTCAAATTTCCGAACATAGTCGGGAACCGATCTACCATCAGATTGAACAACAGCTCATGTCATTTATTGTGAGCGGTCGCTTGAAACCAGGAACGCCACTTCCTTCCATCCGATTGCTCGCAAGCGAATTGAATTGCAGCGTGATTACTGTCAGCCGTGCTTATCATAATCTTGAACAGCGCAATTTCATTCAAACGGTTCAGGGAAAAGGGACGTTCGTCGCTCACGTGCAGCCTGAGGAGAAGAAGCAGGTAGCGGACGAGAGTCTCTACCAGGCGTTTCGGACAGCTGTGGAGATGAGCTTTCGGCTGCAGAATAATGCGGAAGTAACGCGAGATACCTTTGAAAAAGTGCTGGCGGATATTATTCGGGAGAGGGGAATAGAACGATGAACGGCGCCATTCCACTACATATGAAACAGTTGACGAAAGAACTGAACGGCTTTCGGCTCGGACCGGTCGATCTGATGCTGGAGCAGGGACTGACCTATGCGCTGATCGGTTCGAACGGTTCTGGAAAGAGCACGCTGATGCGATGCTGTATGAATTTGCTAAAGCCTACGTCGGGCACGGTAGAGCTGTTTGGAGAGAGCTACGAACAGGCAGAAGCGAGCATCAAAACGCGCATAGCGTTTTCTCCGGAACCGCTTGAGGGATGTGAATTATTCACACTTCATGAAATGGAGATTTTTATCGCTCCTTGGTACCCTTCCTGGGATCATCGCGATTTTCTCAGGCGCGCTGGGCTGTTCCGCCTGTCATTAAAGAAGCGGTACGGGCAGCTTTCACAGGGAGAACGCAAGAAAGCCGCGTTGACGCTGGCGCTGAGCACACAGGCGCCGCTGCTGCTGCTTGACGAGCCGACCAACGGTCTGGATATCGCGAGCCGCAGCCACTTAAAGCATATGCTTGTCGAAGATGCGGAGCGGATTGAGCGCACCGTGCTGCTGGCCACCCATTCTATCGAAGATATCCGGCAGTTTGCAGACTGTCTGCTGCTGCTGCGTGACGGCAAGATCGAGGGGCCTTATGAAAAGGATACGCTGATCGAGTCATGGCGAAGAGTGTGGCTATCGGGCGAAGGATTGCCTGATTTGCAGGACATACCCGGTGTCATTGAGCGAATCGCCTCGCCTATTCCACAGCTTGTCTCCTGTAATTGGGGCGAAACGCTCGCTTTCTTGCAGGCTGAAAATATTGAGATAGTGAGGGACCGGCCGCTGTCTCTGGACGAAATAATGGAGCGGCTGACGAATAATGATGAGACTCGTTGAAACCGGACAATGTCCGGCACAGTCGGGGGTGCGGAGTAGGTACATTTGCAAATGTGCGGTGTACGCGGTAGCGTCCACGCGTTGCATTGTCGGGTGCAGCGTATGCAGGCACCTGCTTTGCGAGGGGCAATGTCCGAGCACAGCCGGGGGTGCGGAGTAGGCACATTTGCAAATGAGCGGTGTACGCAGTAGCATCCGCGCGTTGCATTGTCGGGTGCGGCGTATGCAGGCACCTGTTTTGCGTAGCGTGGGTGCGTGGGATAGTTTCCGCGCGTTGCACTTTGCATAGCGTTGCGTACGGCGACTGCACGCACCCGCTTGCGTAGGGCAATGTCCGAGCACAGTCGGGGGTGCGGCGTAGGCACATTGCAAATAAGCGGTGTACGCGGTAGTGTCCGCGCATTGCATTGTCGGGTGCGGCGACTGCAGGCACCCGCTTTGCGTGGGGTTGGGTACGGCGAATGCAACCCGCATTGCGTAGGGTTGAGTACGGCGACTGCACGCGCATGCTTTGCGTAGGGTCGGTGTGCCCTCCTGCACTGTGAAGCGGCCATAGGTTCTACTATTTTGGCAAGAATGGCCGCGACAAAAGTAAAATTGTTGTATAAACTACAACATTTAGCTTTAAAAGTAAATTATACTAAGAATTGTTGTATTTTATGCAACAATTTCATGAAAATCGGCTCATACGTCTGGAAATGTTGTACAAAATACAACAATTTACCCCTTATGATACTACTTTCGTTCAAATTATATAGATAAAATGGCTCCGTCTAAAGTCAGTGGCTGCCATGATCCACGATCAAAGCAAAGGGGCGCATGTGGAATTCTAACGCTGATGAGCGGCGCTATTTAGGGAAATTCAGCCCAATAAATATTGTAACGAAACTGAGCCACCTTATTTATAGAAAATCGCATGATTTTAGCCGTCCATAGGGGGAATAAGCGCTGTGGGAAGCGTTAGAGTTGCAAAAGGGTCATTTGAGGCCAATTAAGAGCTGTGGCAAGCGTTAGCGCAAAATCCTCACGAATACCCACGCATAAAAACCACATTTACAAGGGAACAAGACAGCGGTTTGTCAGACACCACCAGTAATGTCCTCAGATAGAGCTTGCTGGATCGGCACCATCACTATTGCCACGAGATGGAGTTTACTGGATCGACACCATCACTATTCTCCCGAGATGAAACGTGCTGGATCGACGACACCACTATTCTCCTGAGATGGAATGTTATGGATAAACACAATACTATTACCACGAGATGAAACGTGCTGGATCGACACCATCACTATTGCCCCGAGATGGAGCTCGCTGGATCGACACCACACTATTGCCCCCGAGATGGAACGTTCTGGATCGCTATTAAGAGGGTATTATGCAGCCGTCACTGGGTAATCCGGAGTCATTGCCAACCTGAAGTGAACTCTGTCCTTTCCCTTTCTTGTTGTTTGGCAGGACTTCTGCACCAAAAGGGACATCGACTTCAGATGACTCATGGACTTCAAATGACGCATTGACTCCAAATGACGCATTGACTTCAGACGACGCATCAACTTCAAATGACGATGGTCTTCAGATGACGCATCGACTCCAAATGACGCATTGACTTCAAATGCGCATCGACTTCAAATGCACATCGACTTCAGGTGACGCATGGACTTCAAATTACGATAGACTTCAGATGACGTATCGACTTCAAATGACACATCAACTTCATATGACGCATCATCTTATGATATCGCATAATTTTCAGAGGGAGCATACTTTTCAGAAGTCGAACATGCTTACCCAAAAATCCGTTTTACCGTATAAAAAATCCGTCCTCAGGTAGCGGGTTTTTCTTTTTTTTCGTAATATCTTAGCTATTAAGCATCCATGGCAAGATGTTGTGGAAGGAGAAAAAGGCAAAATGGCACGAATTCGATTCAGCATTTTTTTTAGTGTTTTTGTGGCAATGGTAGGATTGATGATTATCGCGCCGGTTATGCCGCCGCTTATCCGGGAGCTTGGGCTCAGTGAAACCCACTCCGGTTTAATCATTTCACTTGGTTCGATTGCTATGGCAGTGATGGCGCCGATCTGGGGGCGGCGCAGTGATATGAAGGGGAGGAAACCAGTCATCCTGCTTGGCTTTCTCGGGATGTTTGCAAGTTATGTGTTGTTTACCCTGACGATGTATGCAGGGCTGAACAAACTGATCAGTGGAGGTCTGCTGGTCGTGCTGCTCATTGCAGCGCGGGGATTGGTCGGATTGTTCATTCCTGCCGTCCCGGCGGCGGCACAGGCCTATATGGCGGATGTCACCGACGAGAACGGGCGCTCTGCGGGGATGGCCTTAATCGGTGCGGCCAATGGCATGGGGCTTGTGCTGGGCCCGGCGATCGCGGGAGCTTTTGCCCTCATCGGTCTCATCTGGCCGCTTTATATCGGCGCAATTTTGCCGTTAATCGCTTTTATTGTTGTTCTGCTGTTGATTCCAACTCAAAAAGCGGTCATTCATGCCAAGCCGCCCAAAGTGAGTCCCTTTCAAAAAGGCGTCCGGCTTTATTTGCTTGCCGACCTGACATCGATGATCAGCATCGTTTCGCTGCAAGTGATCGGAGGTTTCTACTTCCAGGATCAGTTGCTGCTAACGACGACAGAAACCGCCCGCATGGTCTCCTTTGGCTTGATGTTTTGCGGGGTAGCGATGATCATTACACAAGGGTTGCAAATGAAAAAGCCAAAATGGCAGCCGAAGCCGCTAATATTGGCTGGTTCACTTTTGTTGATTGTCAGCATGCTGATCTTCCTCTTTGTGATTAATCTGTATGGCTTCTATACGGCATATTTCCTGTTCGGTGTCGGCGCTGGATTGATTATGCCGGGATTTATGACAGGCTCCTCGCTTGCGGTTTCCCGTGAACAGCAGGGAGGAGTAGCTGGGCTGGTCGCATCGGTCCAGGGTATTTCCGCCGTCATTGCTCCCATTTTGAGCACAACTCTTTATCAGTTGGATAAACATCTTCCTTTTGTATTTATCGCGGCATTAATTTTGCTGATGGCCATTACGATGCTGGTGGTGAAAGCCAAACCTGCTGGTGAGGCGGCAAGGGCAGCGAAGCAGCATTAAATGTTTTCTGCCAGCGCTTATTTCTTTCTGAACCAGGTCAATATCGATAATAATATCGCGAGAACAATGAAAAGCAGCGGCAGCTCCCAAGGGTGCTTCATCATAATTTGCGATTGCCAAGGCCACAGATATTCACTCATAGCGTTACCAGCTTGCTTCTGATCCAGGTCACCGTTAAGAGAACTGCCGGGATAACAAGGAAAAGCGGAATCCAAAGATTGTATGGGAGCACCTTTGTCCCGGCGTAAATATGTTCTGTCACATTTTTGGCCATGTTGCTGCCGATCCAGAACGTTGTTACGGTAGCAAACAGGATTGGAATGTGACTGGTAGCGGCACGGGTCAGTTTTTGAATACAAAGCACAGCGGTCATCAGATGAAGCGACAGCTTCAGAAAGATGGTGATCATGAAATACATGACGCCCAATGCATCCAAATTATCTAAAAAATCACTAAGGCTCAGCTGTTTCAGCAGCACCAGCAGCGGATAAATGTTTCGTTGAAACACCCCTTCGCCCAGAACCATTATGGCGAACATATCAAAGATGGCAATGGTCATGCCGGTCACCACAACGGCGATCAAATTAATTTTGGCAAGCTGTCCAGGTTTCTTCAAAAAGGTCCACAGCACTGCAAACTCAATGGTTTCACCAAAGGTTTGCAAAATTCCGAAGGGCCAAACGGTGTCCCAAACACGCTTCCATCCTCCTCCCATGACAGGCTGAAGATTGCTGATATGAACGCTTTTGGAGCTTAACAGTAAAATAAGTTCAAGCACAAAAAAGAAAAAAACGATTGGCAGCAGCAAACTGGCCAGCCGGAAAATAACCTCGACACCACTAAACAGCAGGTACGTGATGACGAGCATCATTGCACCGAGAATTGCCCATTTGGGCGTGCCGGGCAGCAGGGTCAACGGGATAATCTCTTTTAAGTCGCTCAGTCCGCGGCCTGCGTCGTAAATGAACAGCAAGGGATATAACCAGGCGATCGGAATGCCCAGCCATGGGCCGAATTGTTTGGGAAACCATTCAACTAACGTTAGCCCCGGCATCATATACATGATGGACGTATAGGCAAGAATAACAAACAAGCCCAGAAAGGCGGAAAGCAGGATTCCAATCCAGGCATCGCGTCCAGCCTCTGATGCGAAACCAAAGATGACCGTGGTACCCAGTTGAAACAACACGGTAGCTGAAAAAAGCTGATATCCTGAAACCTTAATCATGCAATTCCTCCTTCCGTCGCCTTTATTTAATCGGTATTGATTTATTCGTTAACCCCACTTGGCTCACGGTAACATGTGGCCTGATGACGATTTCCAGCTCAGGAAACCGTTCCTCCCAATTTTTAGCATAGGTTTTCTCCCATTCCGCAGGGTGAAAGCGGTATACCACACGGCCAAATCCCATAATATCCGACTTGAACTGCTTCCTTGCCTTATTGGCGATCGCTTCGATTCTTGCTTTAATATCGTTTTCGATTAACGTTTTGGCGTATGTCACATCATTTGGATTGCCGAGATCCAACTTCGAACTGTTCTCGTAAATAGCAATGTCTGCATACTGATCGATGTGAATGGCAATAGGGTCTTTTCCAAGCTTGGGTCTGATTTTGTTATGTGTTGTTTCAACACGCGAGCTGATGAGGCCGCCGCCTTTCTCTTCGGGGATTTGGACGGTGACAATGCCTTCGTCCATCCGGTTTTTCAGCCACATCAAACCTTTGGCTTCCTTTTCGTTCAGCCATCCAATCAGCTTATCTTGCTTGAACACGGCAGCGCCCTTTATGGAAAGGCTCATTGTATCCGATTCATGAATTCTTGTTTCCTTGCCTAAGCTGCCTGCTTCAGCAGGCATTAACTGGACTCTGGCGGCGACGGCGGAATCGCCTTCCGACATGAGCATATCCATAAATTGCAGCAAGCGGATGCTCACGCTGATTTGGGATTTTGCTTCTTCTCTCATCACTTCAGATGCCAGCTTTTCAAGTGTCGGTTTAAATTCTAAAATTTCCAATGCTTCTCCTTTGGCAAACAATACATGGCTGCGAATTAATGATTGATTGTAACGCTCGAAGAAATCCAGGACAGGCAGAACACCGCTGCGTGCCAGCCTTTCCCCGATGACGATCACTTTGCTGTGATAAAAAGCAATTCTGCGCGGCAGCTTTTGCTGAATAAACTGGTAGGCTTCCAAAATGGTTGTGCCTTCGGCTGTCAAAATCCATCCAGCTTTCGTTTCGATTTTTTCGCTGCTTTGACTGGAAACACCAAGCATACGCGGGATAGCGACTTCCAAGGAAAGAATAATATTTCCGCTTTCCGTTTGATCCAGACCTAGAGCGGTCACAATGGCGATATCGTTGACTTCTATTTTGCTCCAACAGCCGGAAAGCAGTGGAATAATCAAACAACATTTGAGGAAAACAGCCAATCGTTTAACCGTCATTTTGTCGGACCTCACAATCCTCTTGTGCTGGGGGAATGGCAAATGTTCAAAATTCATTTGCCTTTATTCACGCTGCGCTTCGAGCGTTTAAGCATCATCGGCCATGGAACTCTGGCGAGCGTATCTTTAAGACCTTCCCGGGAAAACGGAGCCACAGGAGCAAAGTAGGGGATGCCGAACGACCGGAGATTAAGCATGTGAATGCAAATAGCCAGCAAGCCTAGAAAAATGCCATATAACCCCATGACCCCGGCAAGACACATCAATGGGAAGCGCAGCAGCCGAATCGCAAGACCGAGGCTGTAAGTGGGAAAGATAAACGAGGCGATCCCTGTAAAGGATACGACAATGACGAGCGTTGTCGATACAATTCCCGCTTGCACAGCAGCCTGCCCAATAACCAGTGCCCCTACAATGCTGACGGCTTGCCCGACAGGCCGAGGCATTCGTATGCCAGCCTCCCGCAACCCTTCGAACGTCAGTTCCATTAAGAAAGCTTCCACAATAGCGGGGAAGGGAACCGCCTCTCGAGAGGAAGCGATACTTAGCAGCAGGTTGGTCGGCACCATTTCCTGATGAAAAGTAGTAACAGCGATATAAAGGGAGGGAAAGGTCAACGCGATGAACGTCAGCCAATAACGAAGCCATCGGGTAGCCGTCGAAATCATAAAGCGTTGATAATAGTCTTCGGATGATTGCATCAGGCCCAGAAATGTGATCGGCACAACAAGGGCGAACGGGGTATTATCGATAATAATGCCGACTCTTCCCTCAAGGATTGCAGCAGCTACGCGATCGGGACGCTCCGTACTCAGAATCTGCGGAAATGCCGAGAAATTACTGTCCTCAATGAGCTCTTCGATATAGCCGCTGTCCAAAATTCCATCGATTTTAATTTTCCCAAGACGCTGGCGCACCTCATTCAGTACACCTTCCTGTACAATATCATCCAAGTAAACGAGCAGAACGTCTGTCCGTGAGATTTCCCCAACCTTTATGGCTTCTATTTTTAGTTTGGGGGTTTGCAGTCTTCTGCGGATCAAACTTGTATTCGTACATAAATTTTCAGTGAAGCCTTCTCTGGAGCCACGGATGACAGGTTCGGACGGCGATTCCTCGACAGCACGCGACTCCCGCTTTCTGACCCCAAAAATAATCGCTTCATTCGACCCTTCAAGCAGCAGGACGCTATCTCCGGAAGTAACCGCCTCGGTTATTTTGTCAATTCTGCTTTCCAGGCTGGTGAGATAGACAGAAGTCATTTGTTTTTGAAGGACAGCTTGCATCGTTTTTTCGGCATTGATCTCAGCGCGCAAACCTTCCTCCAGCTGCTTTTTGCTAATAAGCAAGGGTGTGATAATATCTTTGTCAATGAGGGAGAGATCAACGAGTCCGTCAACAAAAATAATTGTTCCGTTATAGCTTTCACCAACAATTAACTCTTTGAACACAATATCGGCAGAGCGGTCGAATAGCGTCCGGAAATAGTCGGTATCTGATTGAAAATTGCCGCTTAATATCGCGTTGTCTTTTGTCCCGATATCATATGTAGTCTGGTCGTTTGCCATGGAGTTGTCCTTTGTAATCGTTGTGACGTTTCGCTTTTCATTGGGGTTATTATGCACAGTTTACATCAATTATAATCGAAGGGTGATTGCTGCCAGTAAAGGTTGTCCGATATAAAACAAGCCGATACGCAAATGCTGCATGCGTTCCGGCTGTTGGTTCTACTAATCCATCAATTAACGTTGTCCTTCAACTGCAAATACTCCGCCAATGTAATTTGACCCGCTGTGCCGCCTGATTGGAGCGTACTCATTCCGCCGCAGATGGACCCCGCTTGCAAACAGGTCTGCACATCGTAACCTGATAGAAAGCCGTATATAAATCCGGCATCGAAGCTGTCTCCCGCGCCGACAGAATCAATAGATTCCAACCCTTTGAGCGGTTCAGCCCGGAGAAGAGCTCCTTCATGGTAAGCAAAAGCGCCCTCCGATCCGGCTTTGACAACGATTAACGGAACGGTATCCTTCAACACCTCAATGGCTTGCCCAACAGTAGGCTGCCTGGTAATGGCCTTCAATTCATTGACATTCGGCAGGAAAATATCGACATAAGGCAGCAATTCATTTATTCCGCTATCCCAGCGTTCAGAAGGGTCCCAGTTGGTATCCAGACTGACCGTCATCCCGTGCTGCTTCGCTTGACGGGCGATTGCTGTGAAATGCGGCTGCAGCTTCTGCATTAAATAGTAGCTGCCAATATGCAAGTGCCTCGAGCAACCGAACAATTCATTGGGAATATCTTCGGGACCCAGCGCATCGATCGTACCCGGATAAGTGAGGATTGCCCTGTCATCTGCATCACAGAGGGCGACGCCCATACCTGTTTTACAGCCGGGATGTTGCTGCACATAGTCCATCATTATTCCGGACTGCTGCAGACAATCCAGTACGAATGCACCGAGAGGGTCAACGCCAACTTTACCAATTCCAACGGTCTTCAATTGCAGTTTGGCTGCTTGTGCGGCGAAGATACAACAAGATCCGCCAAGTTCCATTGCGTAATCCGCTACCAATTGTTCAGCTTGCCCAAATTTGGGGACGATGTCGCCGCCACGGACGATTAAATCGACACCAACATCCATAAAAGTAATGACATCGTATAGGCTGTTGTTGTTGTTGTTCATCACGGTGTACCGATTTGAATCCAGGGTGACAGTCCTTGAGGAGAATCGGGATTGACCCCGGTTGAAACTGCTTTGTAATAAGCGAGTCCCTGAGTTACAAAGGAGCCGAGCAGGCCGATTAAATCGGGCTGTACCGGTTGAGCAGGAGAGAAGGTGTTGTCCTGCTGTGGAAAAGCGCCTGCTTGACCAACCGCTACTACTTCTGCGCCTTTGTTCCGGCAGTCCTGTGCCAAATCTTCTTCCAGCCGCTGCCCGTCAATGCCGCTGCTGAACAGGACAACGAGTGTGTTGGCGTTGACGTTAACCATAGGTCCATGCCGCAGTTCCAGCGTGTTGTAGAAGGAGACGGGAACTTGCGCCATTTCCAGCATGATCAACGCACCCTCGCACGCAACGCCGTGCAGAGGTCCATTGCCCAAGGCAACGACATGATCCCATTTCTTGCTTGCAATGTGCTGCAATGCGCTCTCATTCGCCTGCATCATGTTGGGCGCGTTCTGAATATAGCGCTCAATCTCATCGAGCAGCACCGCATCGCTTGCCCAGATGGATGCCAGAATCAGCTGTGTCATATATAAACTGGAGAAGGAACGGGTTTGACAGACGCTCGTTTCATTGCACCAGGGAAGATAGAGGCACAGTTCTGACAATTGGGACAGCGGGCTGTTCTCATATTCGACAATGGACAGAACGGGACAATGATATGTTTCTTTCAGCAATTTAATGGCCTCAACGGTTTCTGTTGTCGAGCCTGAGCGGGATGGAGCAATAATTAATGGTTTCTTGAACCGCTTCTTATAGTAGGCCTTATTAAGCAATACATCCCCGCTCGCCGCTGTGAAACAGCGAATACCGAGCTTATCTTCCAGCGTAACTGCTGCCGAGAGCGATCCCCAATAGCTGGAGCCGCAAGCGACAAAAACAATCTCCTGCGGGTTCTCCTTTTCCAGCAGCTCGGAAATGGCTTCCCTTTGCGACTGAAGATAGTCAAATGTTTGGCGCAAGCTTTCGTGTTGTGCAAATATTTCGAGGTAGGAATGGTTCATGCGATATTCCGCCTTTCCGGTATTGGTTTTTCAAAACAAAGTATAGTTTTTAAACCCATTTTATTGTATAGGCGGATTATCTTTTTATATGGATAAATCAACTGAAGGGACAATTCCCCCTATTTTATGACGGGGTTCGAACAGAGCAAGAGAAATAACGATAAACTCCAAGAAATTTTTAAATAATCGATTTGTCCATATGTCAAATCTTTCTCTGCATATCTTATTGATTGGGCCGGCAGTATAATAGGTCTAAATGTAACAATCGGGCAAATTCTGCTCGACCGCTCCAATTGGAAAGTTTGGAAGGCACACCGGTTTTATGCCGATCTACAACAACGCATGCCTGAAAAAAAATTGGCTGCAATGCAATAAGCACCTGAGGTAGTGCAGCGGTGATGGATATGCACTTCAAATGTAGTGAGAGCGCTGTCACCGCTCTAATTAATAGATGTAATAGAGAATTCAGTATAAATAGGCTGTCGGGTGAGAGGGGATACGAAATGATTTTGAATAAAGGCGATGAAGTGAAGCAAATTGACATTGTTGTGCCATTCACCGGTGCAGCACAATTGGCGGAATTATGGGCGGAAGATGAGCAACAAATCGATTTTTACAATGGGCATGATGAGGCTGCGCGCTGCACAACCGCTTTTGCTGCAATAGAATTGAAACGCTGCCTCAGCCATACACTGCCGAGCGCGGTATGCCGAATCGTTGAACAGCAGCCGGATGCCGGCTGCTTCGTGTCACTGCGTATAGAAGACAGGGTTCAAGCTGGCGAAGCCTTCACGATGGAGGGCGTTGGTGAAGGTGTTATCATTACAGGGAAGGGTAGAGCGGGTGTGCTTTACGGTGCCTATGAGCTGCTCCGCATGCAGGGCTGGCGCTGGTATGCGCCAGGCAATTCCGGAGAAATTGCTCCGCAGCCAGGCAGCCGTCTTGTTATGCCTGCAGCCAAGCTGCTCTGTCAAGCTTCGATGGATTTGGGCAGGGGCTTTGATTTCGAATACAAATCGATGGAGTCGGCATCGTTTTTTTTGTGGATGGCGAGAAATCGGCTGAATATAGCAACTTACCGTTTTGAGACGGCAGCGTTCTGCCGGAAGCTGGGGATGAGCTTCAAAGTGGGCGGACATATTTTTGAACAGTTGCTTGATCCAGACCGTCCCCTTCCCGGTGGCAGCACAGTTTGGGATAGCCACCCTGAATGGTATGGAATGCCCGAGAATGGCATTCGCACCAAAGAATCAGCTTTGCGTATTCAATTTTGCGTATCCCAGCCTGATTTGATCGATTTTTTGGGGGCGGAGCTTGTTCTGCGTTTGCAAGGCGTCTGGCAACATGCGGATCGTGTAGATTTGTGGGGCTTCGATACGTGGGGGCATTCCTGTATGTGCGCGAATTGCCAGCGGATCGGGAACAGTGCCGATCGGCTGCTTTATTTTGTTTCGGGTGTGAGAGATATCATCAATCGCGCTTTGGCGGAAGGGGCGCTCAGTCATGATGTGAAGCTGATCGTCTGCGGTTATGAAGGAACGGATACACTGACCGGCCCGGTGCGTCCCGTACCGGAGAATGTTACGGCAGCCGGCGATCTTATTGTGTACTATCCAATCAACCGCTGTTATGAACATGGGTTTGCAGATGCCAACTGTTCCACGAATGCCCGTTATCACGAAGCATTGCAAAGCTGGTGCAATCATAAAGAATCGCTGCCTGTCATCATCGGTGAATATTACAATGTATCGAAGTTTGAAGATTTGCCGCTCTTGTTCACGACGCGTTTAGCACAGGATCTTCCGTCCTATTACCGGATGGGGACAAGGGGGATGACCTATATGCATGTCCCCCTCGTCAATTGGGGCATGCGAACATTGACCCAACTGATGTATGCGCAATTAAGCTGGGATGTGAATACGGATGTCGCCGCTTTTGTGAGGGAGTATCACGCTAACTGGTATGGTCCGCATGCAGAGAGGATGAGCAGCGCCTATGAGAAGATTGAGCAGGCATGGCTGCTCATTGCCGATTGGCGCAGCTGGAAGAAGGACAGCATCTTGTCGCTGCTGTTGGCATGGGATGGCGCACAGCCTGTTCAGCCGCTCGCTCCAGGCGATCATTTTCAGCATCAGGCAGTTGTGGCTATACAGTCGGGACACAGGTCGCTTGGCTTGTTTGAGCAGGCTGCAGAGCTGATTGAACAGGCGCTTGCTGCCGACAAGTCGGCTGCTGCACAGCAGCGTCCCGCGCAGTGGAAGGTCGCGCTTAATCCGGTTGAAGCCAGGAGGCAAGCGCTTGACGGACTGCGGTATGAGCTGCGTCTGGGCGAGGACCGCCGCCTGCTGCGGTACGGCGTCGATACGCTTCGACTGCTGGTGGCGTTTGTAACCTACTACAATGCATTGTACAAGAAAGACGCAGCGCAGGCGGATATTTCCTGGCAGACCATCGAGCAGACGGCGGAGCGGATGGATTCGTATTTCCTGCCGCTCGGTTACGAACAGCCTGGAGCAGGTTTCGAGAGCAAAGATGCACTGACACGCACCCAATTGCGGGAATTAATCCGCCGCTGTCGCAGCGGGCGGGCAGATGCAACAATCATCCGCGAAACGACTGGGTTAAATAAGGAGAGCGAGGTATTATAGATGCAAAATATCAGTAAAACCGATTCCCTTATCCGATGGAATACAGAGCAGGAGAGCGAGCAAAACGTGCTGCTTCCGCTGGCCGAAGCGGATTCCCTTTTTCTTGCGCTTCCGATTCACGCCAATTGTAAATCCATGCTGTGTGTTCATCTTCTTCTGAAAGACAGCAGCGGGGAACAAGTATATGAAACATCGATCGTTGTAGAATGGTCCGGAATGGAAATCATCTATTTGCTGCTGCCGGAGCATGCGCGGCAATCTGCTCGCACGCTTACGCTGAGAGCGGCAGATTTCACCTATGCCGGTACAGTGTTGTCGATTGGGGCTCCGGCCTGGCTGCAGCAGCGTCCCTTTCTTCCTGTTAACGCCAATGAGTATTTGCTGGATATGTTTACGAGCGAAGGCTATTATCAGGTGGAGATGTGGACGAGGGAACCAGCGGGCTCTTGCGTGCTAACTGAGGAATCGGGATTGTTCCGTGCCTGGAACTATGCACGGCTGATGCTTGCTCTCCCGCAGAATACGACTTCAGGCAGCATTGCTTACTCGCGGGATTATAACCATGATATAGGCGCATTTCAGGCTTTTATCGTCTGTGTGTCTGTTGAACCAAAGGCAACATTCAGTCTTTATGCAACCATTGACGGTGAAAGGCGGCTGTTGATTGACAGCCGTCCCGGATCAGGGATGGAAGAGATCCGCGTACCGATTGCAGGCAATAAACTGCAGGCAATCACGATTGCGCTTGCCACTGACAAGGAAGGCCAGCATGTTGCGCATGTATACTGGTTCATGCTGGAGTGCATCGGAGTGCTGCCGGAGCAATCCCATGAGATAGCGGGGATGCCAATGATTGCAGATCCTGAGAAGGTTTCCGGTGAGAGAACAGAGGAGCTGCCGCTTAAGCTGTTGTTTGACAATGCGGAGTTGGCACGGCTCAGACAAAAAACTGCCTCGGGTACAGGCAAGCGTTTCTATGATGAGATCATTGCCGAAGCCGAGGCGAATTTGGCATATGAACCGGAAGGTTACGTCGGTACTTATTTCCCGGTGTACTGGGGGAAGCAGGGAATTGAACGGCCTTCTGTTCCCTATGAGAAGACGCGCTATTGGTTCAGCACGCTCGTTTACAGTTCATTGGCTTATTTGCTGAGCGGGAATTTATCCTATGGGTATTCAGCCCGCAGGGCACTGCTGGCTGCTATTCAATGTGAGGAATGGTGCGGGGGTTTTCTGTGCCGGATCCCGAGAGGAATTACAGGCTATCGCGCACCGTTTACGGAAGCGCATCTTATGCAGGCGGTGGGGCTTTGTTATGATTTCATTGGCGATCTGCTTACCTCAGAGGAAAAAAGAGCGGTGGAGGATGCGGTCTATGAGAAGGCTATACCGTTTCTGGATATGTATTTGCGAAGGCATAAGGACGGCTACTTATTGGAGAGCAATCAGGGCACAGTTTATTCTGCGGGACTGCTCTATGCTTGCCTGATTGCGCGACGAAGCCATCCGGATGTCGAAGAGATTTTGCAGCGGCAAACGGCATGGTGTCTGCGGATGATCGGCACCTATTACAAGCCAGACGGAACGACAGGCGAAGGGATGATGTATTGGGAGTACACGACGCATTATGCGATAGAAAGTCTGCTGCTTATTTCCCGTTACCAGAATAAGTCGGTTGTTGAGCTCGCCCCGCCACAGCTTCAGGAAGGAATGGAATATGTGCAGCATATGCGCGGGCTAAGCGATGAGGTGATCAGCTTCCTGCCGATTGGCGATTGCCGGGCAGAGCGGTTTCTGTATATGGGGCCATCCTTCCTGTTTTTTGCCAAGTACTATAAGGATGCTTCTGCTTATGGGTTATGGCACAAGTATTATGATACGCCTCATCCAACAGGATGCTCTTTTTTCGGGGCCGAGAACAACAGTGGTCAATATACGACCAACGGGCTGTTGACGTTTCTGCTTCATGAGGATCAGCCTGTAGCGGAGCCGACTTTGCCAGCGCAACAAAGGTTTGATTGCGATCGGATTTTCTGGCGAACAGGCACGAAGGGGACGGACATGCTGCTGTTTTTCGAAGGCGGCAAGCAGACGTTCGAGCATGCTCATTACGATAAAGGCCAATTCATCATTCAGGCCTACGGCGAGATGTTGGCCGCTGACCCGGGAATGCTGGATTACAGCAATCCTGGACATGTCAATTATGTACAGTCCGCCTATCACAATATTGTCACGATTCGCGGCAAAAACCAGTCTTATAAAAATGCGGATCATGCCGTTCTCATTCAACAATACGACAATGACGGCCAGTTCAATTATTTGCAAGCCGATTTGGAGAACAGCTACAAGGAATTGGCGCGTTATGACCGAACCTTGCTGTTTGTGAGGCCTAATTACTTTGTGGTTCTGGATGAATTGGCTGCGCCATCCGGCGGGATGGAATGGAATTTCCACAGCCGCGGCGCATTGCGGCAAGCAGACGACAATCTGTTTATCGCAGAAGCTCCTAAGGCGGGACTCGTTATGAAATACGCTTCGGATGTGCCGCTCACTTACCGATTAAGCCAGTATGAGGACGGCGAAGCGGTGAGCAGTTACAATCTCGTGCTGCATCCCGATGTCGATGAGTCGACAATGAACGTTGCGGCAGTGTTGGTTCCTTACCCGAATACAGGCAATCCGCCTCCTGTCAATGTAGCCTGTGTAATGCTGGAGGGCGGCGCCTTGTTCACTGTGGAAGGAGCTTGGGGAACGGATACGCTGCTTGTAAGACTGGGAGGTAAAGCGCTTGCGTGGCAGGGAGAACAGATAACGGAGCGAATTCGGGTCTCCCGTGCAGACGGTAAACCCGCAAGGTCGTTTGGATAACCCAGGTTGGCAGCTTCGCGTGAATTAGTCGATGCTGCCTTCACTGTCAAGCTTGCTGCGATATTCGGTAGGGGAAAGCTGCTCATATTTTTTAAACAGCCGGCTGAAATACAATTGATCGTCAAAACCGACCAGTGAAGAGATTTGTCGAATGTTGAGCTGGGTATGGCGCATCAGATCCTTGGCCTTCTGGAATCGGTATTGGATCAAATATTGCTGTGGCGACAAACCCGTATACTGCTTGAACAAACTTGTAAAGCGGCTCAAACTTAGCCCGGCATGTGCGGCGAGCTCTTTCACAGTGATTCTCCGGGCATAATTTTTGTGGAGCAGGTTGAAGGAAGCGTATAAGTCCAGCTCCCGCTGGTCCATATGGCGGACTTTCTCTTGAATGGACATTTTGCGTGAGACGGTAAAAATAAGCTCTTGCAGCAATGCGCCCGAAATTTGCTCGAAACTCGGCTGTTTCTCCGTTTCCTCTTCGATGATTCTTGCGAACAGCCGAGGAATCTCATCATTGATACCGGTAACGAAAATACGCTCATTCCACAGCCCCGCTTTAATAAGCAGGTCAGTCACCCCATAACCGGTAAAATGGAGCCAGTAGCTGCCTGTCGGCTCTTTGCCGGATTTGGCATAAAATTGTCTTTCGTAAGGCTTGCCGATAAATACGGTGCCGGCTTCGATTGTTTGCTCACAATTGGCAATCCTCACGTTCATTTGTCCGCTGTGAAGGTAAGAAAGCAAATAATCAACCCTGCCCTGCTCGCGATTGGCGAATCCCTCCGGCTCGTCGTATTCGTATCCGATGCAATTGATAATTAAAGACTCGCCCCGGCTGTGATGGCCCCTGTCATCGAGATCTGGAACGCGATATGCATATTGATATTTCATCGTGAAGTTCTCCTTCTTCATAGTTGCTAACATCGGCTTATTTTGAATCCGCTTTCATTATAATTTAATTCAACCCGTTGTTCAATAACTAACCGATGGACCGCTTCATTAGATTGGATTGGCTATGAAAAAACAGGCAAGTCAAACCGGGCGAACGACCGTCCCGTTTGACTTGCCTGTTTTGGAGCGGGTGGATTGACTAGCCTTTAACTGCGCCCTCCGTCAAGCCTTTTTCAATAAACTTTGATATAAACAAGTAAATGATTAATACGGGGATTACGGTAAGCGAGACGGCCGTTGCCATCAGTCCAAAATCGGTTCCGTATTGGGAGCTGATTTCGTTCAGCAGCGCCACAATCGGACGGACGCTCTCTTTGTTGACAAAAATCAGCGCAGAGAACAAGTCATTGTACGACCACAGAAACACGAAAATGCTTACCGATGCGAATGCGGGCCTGGATACGGGAAAGAAGATTTTAACCAGCATTTGCCAACGGTTACAACCGTCAATAAATGCCGCTTCTTCCAATTCCTTGGCGATTGTTGTCATGTAGCCCGCAATAACCAGTGTCGCAAACGTTAGATTGCCAGCGGTCTGCGGGAAGATGAGTCCCCCATACGTATTGACCAAACTCGTCTTGATCAGAAGTTCGTATACGGGTACGACAGTCGCAAAAGCGGGGATGAGCAGGGTTCCATAAAGAATGGAGTAGATCAGTCTTCTCCCTTTGAATCTAAACCGGGATAAGGCATAGGCAGCGAACCCGCTGAGCAGCAGCACCAATACCACGGTGCTTCCCGACATGATCAAGCTGTTCATATAGCTTCGTCCAATATTGATCCTATCGAATGCAGTGACATAATTGGCGAGAACCGGTTCCAAGGATAAGGAGAACGACTTGTTCATGACATCTCTTGACAGTTTGAACGAGTTGTTGACGATCCAAAATAGCGGATAGATTGTCGTCAGTGACCAGGCGGTCAGCACAATGTACATGAATGTCGTTCCTAAACTAAACCGGCTTCGTTTGGTCAGCTGGATTTTCAGTTTGTTATGAATGATTGGTTGCATAAAAGTACACTCCTAATGACAGCTTAGTAGGTAATTTCTTCACTTTTCAACAGACGGTTGGCGAGTACAGCCAACAGGATTCCGAAGATCACCATGTAAATGGCAATCGCGGAGCCGTAACCGAAGTTTTGATCGACAATCGCTTTTTTATACATATACGTCCCCAATACTTCTGTTCCGTTCTGTCCTCTTGAAATGACCCAAATGAACTCGAACACTTTCATGGTCCCGGTTATAGCGAGCGTAATGACAACTTTAATGTCACTTAATATTAGAGGGATCGTCAGCTTGACTGTTTTCTTGAACCCGGTGATCCCTTCAAGCTTGGCTGCTTCGTAGTAGTCGGCAGGGATCTTGGACATAGCAGTCAGGAATAAAACAAAATAGAAACCGACATAGTGCCATACGGTAGGGATGGAAACGGCTTTCAGCGCATTGCTTTCACTAAGCCAAAGCACTTGCTCGATGCCGAAAGCGCCCAAAAGGCCATTAAGCAAACCAAAATTATAGTTGTAGATCAGAACGAACAACAGCGAGATGGCTGTCCCGGAAATAACGACCGGAAAGAAAAACACGGTGCGGAAAAATCCTTGAAACTTCGTAATATTGCTGACCAAGACAGCAAGCAATAAGGCAATGCCCACTTGAAAAACAATGACATACAGCATAATTTCCAGCGTGTGCAGGGTCGACGCTCCCAGCAGTTCATCCGACACCATCCGCTTGTAATTGTCCCAGCCGACGAATCGCTTCTCGAAAAATCCTTTCGTCCGGAAAAAGCTCAAGTACATGCTTTTGAAAAATGGATAATATAAAAAGACCGACATCAGCAGCGCCATAGGGAATAAGAAAATAAAAATATACTTGCGATCGCCCTTCATAATTATCACCTTTAGTGTTTATTTTTCTTTTAAAAGATTACGCCGCCTTAGTGAAGAGGGGCGGCGTAATCTTTTTTATAAAAGGATAGGAATCGTATTATTGGTTTTCGTCTTCAATTTTCTTCGCTTCTTCAAGCACCTGAGCAGGCGTTTTCTTGCCTGTTACGACTTGTTGAACGCCAGCGCGAAGCGTAGTGAACGTTTCTTGCGAAATTTTGCTGTCCACCGGTGTCGTGATCGAAGCGGAATTGGCAGACATTGCGAAACCGTCAACTGCCGCTTGCGGCAGCCCTAAGATTTCAACGTCAGCAGCAGGAGCGCCGCCGTTGGCTGAAGCGATTTTTTGAATAATGGCAGGAGAAGTCATGTGCTTCATCAGTGCGATAGCAGTATCTTTCTTGTCTGCATTGTCATGGGTAGCTTTGGACAGATAGAAACCGGATCCGAACCCGCCGATAATATCGTTGCCGCTGCCCACGCCGCCAGGAACAACAGGGAAAGGAATAATCGTCGTATTGTCTTTCACTTCCTGGTCAGTGAATCCGCCGAACGCCCATGAGCCTTCGAGAATCATTGCCGCTTTGCCTTCACCATAGTAGTTGGAGGCCATGCCGAGATCAATCGTTGCAGCATCTTTAGGGAATGCGCCAAGCTCATAAAGCTCCTTCATTGCTGCATAACCTTTTTCCCAGTTCGGATCAATGCCATCTGCCAAACCTTTCGATTGGCCTTCAGGACCAGCCGCAGTCAGAATGAAATGCTCGATAAGATAATGGGATTGATCGAATGGCGCAGACAATGGAATGATGCCATTGGCAGCGAATGTTTCAACTGCTTTTTTCAATTTATCCCAATCGGTTGGCAGTTCAAGGTTATTGTCTGCAAACAGTTGTTTGTTTACGAACAGCCCTTCATAGTAGCCAGTCAATGGAACAGCATAGATGTTGCCGTCTTTTTGTCTAGTGTTCTCAAGCGCGTTTGGGGAAAATCCGTTTTTCCAGTCTGCGTCAGCATCCAGCAGTCCGTTCAGAGGAACGACTTTGCCTGCATTAACAAAATCTTGCGCGTCTGCACCGACGAAGTAGAACAGAAGATCAGGCTCGTTGCCTGTTGTCATATCGGTGTTTACTTTGGTTCTGAAGCTGTCATCATTCGCCGACATGACTTCATTTTCGATTTTTACATTTGGATTGCTTGCAGTGAACTCATCCAAAGCAGCCTGGAATGCTTCACGTGCAGCGTCAGTACCGCCAAAAGTGGAGAAAACGCGCAATGATACATCTTTTGCAGGCGGTTCTTCTTCTTTCACCGGTTCTTCTTTAGGCGGATCTTCCACTTTCGCCGGTTCTTCTTTCACCGTTTCTTCTTTTGGAGGATCTTTCACTTCGTTCTTGCTGCCGCAAGCAGCCAGGAACATGGCGAATAATAGCATAATACTTAAAAGGACTAATGATGATCTTTTCACTCCAAACTCCCCCTCGAACAATAGTGTTTTTGGAAACATCTGTATAATCCAGCTGTCTACGAAAAGTGTACTTTAAGCATAAAACAACGTCAATATCGTGAGAGGGATACATTTCTCTAAAAGAATAGGGATAAAATGACATGATATGTAAGCGCAACGGTTGGGCATGGTAAGGTTGTGACGGGTTAATGCAGCAAGTGTTATGATGCGGGATGGACAAGAATGGATCAGAATCATCTGTATGACGTGGATTAAAAGTAAAATAATAGAAATTAATTAAATGTGATTTTAGTAAGGGAAATCTGACTATTGCAAATTATTACGGTGGATTTCCAGATATTTTGCTGATGTTTTCTGGAAATTAATATCTTGGATCTTCTCAGATTTTGACGGGCAGAGACGGAGAGAGATAAAGTGCTTTTTTCATTTTTTACAGCCGTTCGGGTAAATTCCTATGGCAGCGCTTTCCAACAGAGGATATCAGGGGGCAAAACTCCGTTAGAAGATTTTATCCCATTGTCTGTCTGTTTCTGGACTTGCCAACAAATTTACAAGGGCGATACAACTTGGAAACAGCAGCTTGCTACAATGTAAAACAAAGAAACCTAAATAAACGTGTAAATGTATAAGGAGGTACGCTTGATGTGGCTGTCGTCCATTGCTGAGCATCTTGAATTATTGAATACACAAGGGAACCTTCATCTTGAAGTGAAAACAATCGTCTTTGACTCGCGGGAAGCGACTGCGGGCAGTCTGTTCGTTGCGATTCCAGGCTTCGAGACCGACGGACACCGATACATCGATCAGGCGATTCAGCGCGGTGCGGTTGCCATCGTAGTCGAACAGGACTTATTGAATGTACCGGCCGGAATCACCGTGATGAAAGTCACAGATTCCCGTGACGCATTGGCACGTCTGTCCGCAGCTTTCTATGGCGATCCTACAGAAGGCATGAACTTGATCGGTGTGACAGGGACGAATGGCAAAACTTCGATTACTTATTTCATCCATTCGATCTTGAAAGCAGCGGGCCGTCCTGCGGGTCTGATTGGCAGCATGGGCGCTTTAATTGATGACAAGCAAGTTGAAAGCCGACATACAACGCCTGAATCGGTTCATTTGCAGTGTTTGTTTCAAGCGATGCGTGCAGAAGGCATTAATCATTGCGTCATGGAGGTGTCATCCCATGCACTCAGTCTGAAACGTACAGCATACAGTCGGTTTAAAACAGGGATCTTTACGAACTTGACACCCGATCATTTGGAACTTCATCAGTCGATGGAAAATTACTTCGCAGCCAAATCGCAATTGTTCGATATAACCGAAGAGACCAATATTATTAATGCGGATGACCATTACGGCCAATTGTTAATCAGCAAACTTCAAGGCCGTCCGGCTAAACTGATTTCATATGGCATCTATAATGACAGCGACGTCTATGCAACGGATATACAGTATTTTGAGCATGAAACGTATTTCACTGTTCATACCCCGGCTGGATCAATACCGATTCGGGTAAGAATGCCTGGTATGATTTATGTATACAATGCACTTGCGGCCATTGCCTGCGCAGTCAACTGCGGTGTAAGCCTGAACGCGATTCAGGCTGGACTCCATAATGTAATGGGCGTGCGTGGCAGGATGGAAACCGTTTATCAGGACAAAGACAACAAAGTCATCGTTGATTTTGCACATACGGAAGATGGGCTGGAAAAAACGCTGAAGACGATACGCTTATTTACTCAGGCAAGAATAATTCTTGTATTTGGCGTGTATGGCGCTGAAGGAGAGCCCGGCCAGCGCAAACGGCAGGCGATGGGCAAAGTGGCGGGAACTTATGCAGATTTGTCCTTTGTCACATCAGACAACCCCAAAAACAATGATTCGATGCACATTATTCAGGAAATTGTGGAAGGCATCAGGCAGACGGTTGGCGAGTATCGCTCGCATGTGGACCGCAAAGAAGCGATCCATTGCGCTCTCAGCGAATGCCGGACTGGCGATATCGTACTGATTGCGGGCAAAGGGCATGAAACAGCGCAATTGATAGGCGACACGGCATTGCCTTTTAACGAAAAGGATATCGTGAACGAATTTATGGCATCCCGGTTTGCAGTTGGAACTTTGCGATGACTGGCAGGACACAGGAAATGTGTCCCCAGTCATCATTGCACTTAATAGTATTTACCGATTAATGGTAAATCGGTCTGGCTACGTTTGTTTGTTATACTTCATGTACAGATTGTCTATGCGCACTTGCAAATCTTCATGATCCGGCTGGAAATGAACCGCCCATTCCATATATTTAATCGCTTCCGCGAGCGCGCCCTGCATGGAGCAATGTTCAGACATGAACAGGCTGAGTGTGAACAGCTTGTCTTCCAACCTGGAGCGCAGACTCAAAATCCAGTCATCGTTCAATGTGCGAAGGGAGCCGGGATGAAGCACGTCGAACAAACGTGTACAGAGCAGCTGCTTCTGATGAGTATTCTGTTCAGACAAGGCTTCATCGATCTGTTCGATAAAGGTCTTCAAGTCACATTGTATTTTTCCATTCATATAAATATGTCCCTTATCCAGCGAGAGAAAGCCGTTGTGCTCATCCTGAAGCAGCTTTCGCAGATGGGTCAAATACATTCGCAAGTTGTGTCTGGCTTTCCCTGCTGCAACTTCCCCCCATAGATCATCACATAATTGTTCTCTTGTTACAGACGGATTCAGGATGAGATACATGAGAAGTTGTTTGGCGTAGCGCCGATTCCATCCCTCGATAATTTTCTCCCCGCCCACGAACACCTGGAACTGGCCCATAAGATCAACTCGTAGCAGCTTGGCAGGCACGGTGTCAGGTTGTCCATGCAGCATTTCAAACAATTCACTATGCAGCGCTTGCAGGAAGGCGTCCTCGCTCTGGGGCGAGATGTTGCCATTTTGAAAAAAATGATGCATTTGTCTGCCGGTTTCCTCCGGCTGATCGTAAAATGTCATATTCGATGCGTTCAATATCGTCATACACTGCGAATTTCGAATGTATGCTGTTTGCAGCCCAGATAAATACGGCGGGTAGATCGGGTCAAGATTACCTGAGATGATAGCCACGGGGCGGGTATTTCGCTTTAATTGCGCAAAAATATCATCGTGAATCGCTGCAAAGCCATCCCACAGATCTAAATAAGTTGCCGGAGCGACCTTGTTAAAGCTTTCGTACAGCATTTTAATCTGAGGGCTATCCGTTTCATAAAGCGTAATAAGCGGAATAATATAATCAGCCAGACGCTGCATCGAATGGTTGTCTACGAGCGACTTGCGGTGCGCCGTCAGTTTATCAGCTGTGCTTTTGGGAAAAAACAGCGGAATCGAGTGGAGCGTGATGCCCAAAACCATCTCCGGGCGGTATGCGCCAAGCAATACAACACAGATGCTTCCTGCTCCGTGTCCCGCAGCATAGAAAGTGGAGATCCCCAAACTATTTACCAAAAAAAGCGTATCCGCAAACAGCAGCTCCCAGCTTAGTTGTTCGGTCCCTCGATCGCTCAAGCCATGCCCTCTTAAATCATAACGGAGAATATGGTAGTGCTGCTCCAAATAAGGAATAATCAGATCCCATGAGCGCAGTTCCAAGCCTGCGCCATGAATAATGAGCAGCGTATCTGCGGAAGGAGGAGCGGTGCTCGAAAGAAGATATTCGTAGTAGATTTTCACATGATTTCGAGTTACATACGGCATTTGCTTGCGGGTTTCCTCTCATTATTTAAATAAGTGTATAACTTCTTCATTTTATAACATTGCCCTCTAAAAAGACATATGCGATTGCAGGGGAAAACACTGCATGGTGTGGCGATCATGTAACGCTGCATTTTGTACAATAAGATAATCGCTTATCTTACATAACGGCAACCAATGCGGAGGGGAAAGACAATTGACATGGAGCAGACAGAAATGAATTTGCGAAAAAAATGGTGGATTGTTGTATTGATGATCGCTGTAATATTTACTATAGGAGCAGTGAATTACCTATTAAATGGACACAAATATCGCTTGCTAAGCGAGGCGCCAATCGCGTTGGTGCCTGACTATCAGTACATGCCTGAACAATTTACTGAACTCGACCTATCCATCTATGATACTTTAAAAGGGGAACGGATCAGCTACGGCATGACAAAAGCCGATATTGAACAAATTGTTGGCGACGCGGAAGGCGAAGCATGGGCCTTTGTTCCGTCGCATCCACTGGAAGCGTTGGAGTATGCCGACGGATTGCAAATTGTTTATCGGCTGGACCGGGCGATTTCTTTTATTATGGGCTCCGAGGGGACAGGCAGGTTTGTGACAATGCGCAACATCGGGATGGCGAACGGAGCGCACGATCATTTGGTGGCCTACGGGCTGAGGCCTACTGTCGCAAGCGAGGACTATGATACTTATCTGTTTCAACAAGTGGATAACGGATACAAGATATTGGAAGAGCAGAACTATGCCGATAATGAAGAACTGACCGTATACCATATTTCGTTTCAGAAAGAGGACGGCAAGCTGGTATCCGTATCCTTATCGGATATGCTCTTCGCCGTAAAATTCAATTAGCGCCTACATACATAACGATGTGCTGACGTTTCCCGGGGGCTCCCGGGAAGCGCTTAACCTGATAGCCGTCATCATGTTTGAATATTGGAGCGGCTTGCTTGTATTTCAAAAGGCAAATTGGTTAACAATTAAGATGTTGTCAACAGCTTCATGACGAAAGCTGATTTTCCTTTGATTGAATTAGTAAGCGCTTTCGTAATATGATGGGTTCAGAGTTCAAAGCAAGAAGCAATTCAAATCGTTTAGTCGGGAGGTTAACAATGATGAGTCAGAATGTCAATGGACAGTCTGCTTCTGAACAGGGTGCAAAAGTTATCATTCAAAAATTTGGCCGGTTTCTGAGCGGGATGGTTATGCCGAATATCGGCGCCTTTATTGCCTGGGGATTAATAACGGCTTTATTCATACCAACGGGATGGCTGCCGAATGAAAGTTTGGCATCGCTCGTAGGTCCGATGATCACTTATTTGCTGCCGCTGCTGATCGGTTATACAGGCGGCAATATGATTCATAAGGGGCGTGGCGGTGTCATCGGCGCTGTAGCGACGATGGGAGTCATCGTAGGAACGGACATTCCGATGTTCCTTGGCGCGATGATTCTAGGTCCGCTAGCCGCCTGGATTTTGAAACAGTTTGACAAATCGATCGAAGGCAAAACGCCGCCGGGCTTTGAAATGCTGATCAACAACTTTTCTTCGGGTATTATCGGGGGCCTGCTGGCGCTTGGAGCATACAAAGGCGTTGGGCCTGTCGTTGAGACCATCAGCAAAGGTCTGGCCAATGGCGTGCAAGCACTGGTTGATGCCGGCCTGCTTCCGCTGGTCAATGTAATTATCGAGCCAAGTAAAATATTGTTTCTGAACAATGCCATCAATCATGGGGTGCTTGGGCCAATCGCGCTCGACCAGGCTTCCAAAGCAGGGCAGTCGATTATCTTTATGCTGGAGTCCAACCCTGGGCCAGGTCTTGGCATCTTGCTGGCTTACTGGCTGGTTGGCCGAGGCTCAGTGAGACAATCGGCGCCGGGAGCGGCCATCATTCACTTTTTCGGCGGGATTCACGAGATTTATTTCCCTTACATTCTCATGAACCCCAGGTTGATTTTGGCGGCTATTACAGGGGGCATCGTCGGCACATTTACTTTCTCGCTCTTCGGTGCGGGACTTGTAGCGACCCCTTCTCCAGGAAGCATCTTCGCTTACATCGCCATGGCGCCAAAGGGTGGACTTCTACCCGTATTGAGCGGGGTCGTGACAGCGACGGCAGCTTCCTTTGCGGTGGCAGCACTGCTGCTCAAGACTTCCAGAAAAACAGAAGAAGACGATCTGGAGGCTGCCACGCAAAAAGTGAAGCAGATGAAGGCGCAGTCCAAAGGGACGACCTTGGCTGAATCGGCAGTGCCGGCGGCCATAGTGAAGACCAGTTCTCAAGTGGAAAAAATCGTATTTGCCTGTGATGCAGGAATGGGTTCGAGCGCCATGGGCGCCTCGATTCTTCGCAAAAAAATGAATGTGGCCGGGGTGCCGGTAAATGTGGTGAATACGGCAATCAGCGATATTCCTGAGGATGCGGACATCGTTATCACGCATCAATCGCTAACCGATCGCGCCAGACTGACAGCGCCAAACGCCGAACATATTTCAATCGATAATTTCTTGAAAAGTCCGGCTTATGATGAATTGGTAAGCCGATTAGGTAAAGGCTAAGGAAACAATGGTGACGCAGGCGGATCATAGCGCCGGCGTTACCGTCATTTAAGTTGGATAAAAGGGAGGCAGCCGGGATGAAAGTGTCCAATAGACAACGAAAAATATTGGAAGTGCTGCTGAACGGGCGCGAAGAAGTAACTGCAGGCCAACTCGCGCAAGCTGTCCAGATCAGTTCCCGTACGATTCATCGCGAATTGCAGGAGCTTGAACCCGAGCTGCACGCTTATGGCTTGTCACTGGTCAAGAAATCGGGCCTTGGCATCCTGCTCGAAGGAGACGAACAGCAGATTAGCAAGTTTCAATCCGAGCTGCGCGAATCGGATACGGAAACCTATTCGCCGGATGAACGGAAACTGTTAATGCTGAGTGTGCTGTTGGAGGAAGAGGAGCCGGTCAAATTGTTTTCGTTGGCTCGTGAAGCACAAGCGGCCATTCCGACCGTCAGCCGCGACCTGGAGGAGTTGGAGCCCCAGTTAAAGCAAGGCGGTCTGCAGCTCATTCGGAAACGGGGCTATGGAGTGGAAATTACCGGCGCGGAAACGGCCAAGCGCAGCTTTATTGTAATGCTGGCTGAACGCTATTTGGAACATTCGGATTTCCTAAGCTCCGCATCGCCGGGACAGACCGATCTGTGGCCGACAACGCGCAAACTGCTGCATCTGGTTGGCAAAGACGCGTTCATGGCAATTGAACAATCATTATGGCAGCAAAATGAAGCATGGCTCAAACGGCTGAACGAAGCGGATTACACAAGACTGCTTATCCGGCTTTCCGTAGCGGTGATTAGAATCAAACGTGGACACCGCATTGGGGAAAAAATCGTTGAGAGGGCAGCTGCACAACGCGTTTCAGCTGCAACGGCAGACAACATCGCGCGTTTCGCAGCCTCGCTCGGGCTGGAGGAACTGTCTTACAACGAGGCGTCATATATTCAACGCCTGTTCACGGAAGCGGAGGAGCGGGCGGAGGCTGCCTCCCCGATTATGCTGGACAATGAGGGGCTGGAGCTTGCCGAGCGGACATTCGGGTTTATCCGCACAATCGAACGTGTGTTGGCTATTCCACTTAGCAAGGACCGGTCGCTGCTTGACGGATTGATCCGCCACCTGGGTTCAGCCTTGCAGCGGCTTCGCCAAGGGGAAGCCATTCGCAACCCGCTGCTCGGTCAGATCAAAAAGGATTACGCTACACTGTTCAATACCGTCCGTGCCAATGCGCAGGAAATCGCCAGGGATATCGCGATACCGGACGAGGAAATCGGCTATCTGGTGATGCATTTCGGAGCGGCGATTGAACGCTGGAAACTGACCCCTGGCAATGTCAGGGCACTGCTTGTCTGCATGAGCGGTATCGGTTCATCCAAGCTGCTCGCAGTACGGATTACGAAGGAAATCCCGCAAATTCAACTGCTCGGTCACTACTCCTGGTATGAAGCCTCGCGCATGCCGCGGGACCGCTACGACCTGATCGTATCGACCGTCGATCTCCCGATCGAATCGGATCGCTACATCAAGCTTAGTCCGCTGCTGACGCGCGAGGAAACGGAAAGGCTGAGACGGCATGTCCGTGAACTGTCCTTGTCGATCAATAATACTACGCCTGCAGCTGTACCGGACAAGGAACGGGGGGCCTGGGAGCGGCTGCAGATGATGGAGCGGTACGCTTCCGAAATGATCGTCATCCTGGAGCGATTTCAAGTGTATCGGCCGGATCGGGAACTGGCTGCCGGCGACTTGCGCCGCCTGATGGATGAACTGGTGGAAATCATGCTGCCCGAGGAACGTAAGGAACGGCGTAATCACATTGCAGAGCAGCTGTTCGAACGGGAAGCCCGAGGTAGTGTGTATCTCCCCGACAGTGCGCTTGCTTTCTTTCATACCCGCAGTGAATGGGTGCAGGAGCCGATCATTGCGTTGTTTCAATTTGATACCCCGCAGCTTCTTAGCCAGGAAACGCGCAACGAGGCAGGACAAATTTTTATTATGCTTGCTCCTGCTGCGCTGAACAAGCAGGCGCTTGAGGTGCTGAGTGAAATCAGCGCAATGCTGCTGCAGGAAGATATGGCTGAAGAACTGGAGAAAGGCGATGCCGACAGTATCCGGTCGTTTATATCGCGCAACATGGAAGCTTACATGAAAACAAAACTGGAATGGAGCGAACAATCATGAGCATACTCACAAAAGAAACCGTTAAACTGAACGCGAAGGTTAAAGACAAGTTCGAGGCTATCCGTCTCGCGGGTCAACTACTCGTTCAGGCAGGACACGTTCCGGAGCCATATGTGGAAAAAATGATCGAGCGGGAAAAAGTATCGTCTACTTATCTTGGCGGAGGGCTGGCCATGCCGCATGGAACGAATGACTCCAAAGGGCTGATCCGTTCGACCGGGATATCTGTCATCGTGCTCGCGGATGAAGTTGCGTTCGGCGATGAGCCGGCTCGCCTCGTTATCGGGCTGGCGGCTGTTGGAGATGAGCATTTGGATATATTGTCGAGCATTGCTGTACTCGTATCGGATGAAGACGACATGCAGCGCATTATAAACGCATCGTCCGAGGAAGAGCTTATCGCTATATTTGAAGCGGGTATGGAGGCATGAAGGCGGTCCACTTCGGCGGGGGCAATATCGGACGGGGATTTATCGGCCTGCTGTTGTCGCAGGCAGGCTACCGTGTTCAATTCGTCGATGTTGATGCCCAGCTTGTCCAACTGCTGAACGAGCGCGGGCAGTATGTCGTTGAGCTTGCTGGCGATCAGGCAGAGACGATACTTGTCGATCAGGTTAGCGCCATCGATGGGAAGGATGGAGAGCTTGTCGCGAAATCTGTGGCTGAAGCGGATATCGTTACGACGGCGGTTGGCGTCAATGTCCTGCCCTTAATTGCGGGCAATATAGCGGAAGGGATTCGCAGAAGGTTGAAAGGGGCATCTTCCCCGCTAACGGTTATTGCATGTGAAAATACAATTGGCGGCAGCACGCAGCTTAAATCGCTTGTCTATGCGAACTTGGCCGCGGAACTGCAAGCGCGCGCTGATCAATACATCGTCTTTCCTGATGCGGCGGTTGACCGGATTGTACCGCTCCAGCAGAACGAAGACCGGCTGAGAGTCGTTGTTGAACCATTCTATGAATGGGTCGTTGAACGTCCTGTCATGTCGGACGGGTTTTGCGAAATTCCCGGGGTGCACTATGTGGAGGGCCTTAAGCCCTTCATTGAAAGAAAACTGTTTACCGTCAATACGGGCCATTGCTGTGCTGCATATACGGGTTACTTGCAAGGTTATGTGACTATTCAGGATGCGATGGCGGATCAAGCTATCTATGCGGAGGTGCGAGGAGCATTAAATGAGACTGGGGCGGCCTTAATTCAGCAGTATGGATTTGACCCTGCTAATCATCAACAGTATATCGACAAAATTTTGCAGCGGTTCCGCAACCCCTATCTAACAGACGAGGTCGTTCGGGTAGGGCGGTCGCCGATTCGCAAGTTATCGCCAGACGACCGGCTTGTCCGCCCAGCTGTTATTGCCCGTTCCTTCGGAATTGATACGCCACACTTGGCCAAAGCGATGGCTGCGGCATTGCGGTTCGATTACGCGGAAGACCCGGAAGCTGTCCAAATACAGCAGAGCTTGCAGGAGCGGGGAGCGAGTGCGACTATATTCAACTATACGGGACTGGCAGGCGGGCATCCTTTGCATGAAGCCGTTTTGTCGGCCTACGAACAGTTGCATCGGCTGCACTAAGGGAAGAAAGGACTGAAGAGCCATGACATATGTCTATAAAGGAATTGGCGCGTCGCCAGGAATGGCTGCGGCGCAAGTCTTTGTTTATCACCAGGACGATTATGTACCTGCCGAGAGCAAGACACAGAACCCCGAGTCGGAAGCGGCGCGCTTCAAAGCCGCGATTCATGAGGTGCGTGCGGAGCTGGAGCAGATTCGCAACGCAACGGAAGCCAGATTAGGGGCGGATAAAGCGGAGATTTTCGAGGGACATCTGATGATATTGGAGGACCCCGATCTGATCGATGCGGTGCTGGAAAAAGTTGAAGGGGAAGCCGTCAATGCTGAATTTGCCCTGTACGCGGTCTCCCGATCGTTTATTGAAATACTGAGCCAGGCGGAAGGTGAATACTTGCGTGAGCGCGCCGCGGATGTCCGGGACGTATGCGGCAAAATTATGAATCGCCTGCGCGGTACGGAACAGCAGGATCTATCCTCCTTAACCGGGGAATGGATTATCGTTGCTGAAGATTTATCGCCTTCGGATACAGCCAAGCTTAACCTGGATTGTGTAAAAGGGCTCGTAACCGAAATTGGCAGCCGTACATCCCATTCGGCCATCATGGCACGTTCATTGGGCATCCCCGCTGTTGTTGGGGCCGGGCCGCAGCTTCGTCAAGTGGAGACGGGCGCATGGGCAGTTTTGGATGCCGTGGAAGGACAATTGCTTGTGAATCCGAGCGAGGAAGAGCAAGCGCGATTCACGGAGAAGAAGGGCCGCTATGAACAGCGGCAAGCCGAGCTGGCGCAATGGGTGAGCCGGAGCACGGCTACCCTCGACGGTCACCATGTGGAACTGGCCGCTAACATCGGGAAGCTTGAGGATGTCCAGAAAGCGCTGGACAATGGGGCAGAGGCGATTGGACTTTTTCGTACCGAATTTCTTTACATGGGCCGTAGCACACTTCCTTCGGAGGAGGAGCAATTCAAAAGCTATAAATATGTACTGGAGAAAATGGAGGGAAAACCCGTTGTCATTCGTACGCTGGATATTGGTGGAGACAAGGAGCTTCCTTACTTAAATCTTCCGAAGGAAAGCAATCCTTTTCTTGGACAGCGAGCGCTGCGCCTTTGTCTGGAACGGCCGGACATCTTCCGCACGCAGCTTCGCGCACTGCTCAGGGCCAGCCGCTTCGGCAACCTGAAGATTATGTTCCCGATGATTGCTGTCAAGAGCGAGCTGCTTGAAGCGAAACGACTGCTGGCAGAGGAGCGAAGCAAGCTGGTGGCTGAGGGTGCCGAACTGGCCGAAAACATTGAAATTGGCATGATGATTGAAGTTCCGGCAGCTGCAATTACGGCGGATTTGTTCGCCAAGGAAGTCGATTTCTTCAGCATTGGCACGAATGATTTGATTCAATATACGATGGCTGCCGACCGCATGAATGAGACGGTGTCTTATTTGTACCAGCCGTGCCACCCGTCCATACTGCGGCTCATCCGGATCGTTATTGAAGCCGCGCGTAAAGAAGGCAAATGGGTTGGCATGTGTGGGGAAATGGCAAGCGATGAAACAGCCATTCCGTTGCTGCTCGGTATGGGGCTGCACGAATTCAGCATGAGCGCGGGCGCAATACTCCCGTCCAGGGAGATGATTGGACAGTTGTCCAGGGAGGCTTGGTCAGTTCTCGCCGATGAGGCAGCGGACTTGTCCACCCAGGAAGAGATCCAGTCGTTCGTCCGCAAACAGAAGCCAGGAGGGCAAAACTGATGATATCACAAACATTTACCGTTATTAATCCAACCGGCTTTCACGTTCGGCCGACCAAGGCGTTCGTTCAGGCCGCGTCATCGTTTCCTTGTAAAATCAGCGTAATCAGCAAGGGGAAGAAAGTAAATGGCAAAAGCTCGCTTAGCATGCTGACGCTGGCTATTGCCGCCCAGGAAGAAGTGACGCTGGAAGTCGACGGCGACCAGGAAGCGGAGGCGCTGGAGCGTCTGGGCCAGTTGCTGACGGACATTTATGAATAAGCACAGCGTGTGGTTGACTGCCATGAATCACTTCTCTAGTTAATGAGTTGAAATGAGATTCTATAATTAACAACCCGCAAACCCGGATGGCTAAAAAGGCGTTCTGGATTTGTGGGTTTTTTGTTGTTCTATTCGTTCGACAAAAGACTAATAATATTGACAAGTAAATTGGTTGAATCGGCTTTTATAGTGCTAAATTTGTTATTTTTTGATAGTATAAATCTATGGGAAATGATTCCAAGGAAAAACTACATTTTTCATGATCTATAGGTTCAAAGGGGTGCATAATGTCATTATTTTCGTTTCTTTTTAATAAAGAGCCTTATCTGTTAAAAGTACGTTTTGATAGCGGGAATTGCCTATTAATTGAAGCTTCTCGCAACGGAAAATTCGTGCCGATTTGCAAGGCGGCTCGAAATTTGCCCCGTAACCGTGTCCCTATTTTTATCATGAAAACTACGGAGCCCGTTCTATTGCTTCATCCTATTGACTGGGTTCGAGTGCAAGATGTTATTAATGAGCTAGCAAGGACTGCCAATTCAAAAAAAGTTCAAATCAGCATAGACGACAAAGTTAGAGATTTAATAGTGAGTGAGCCGCCCAAAAATTTTCAACTTATCTATCAATGGGACGACAAGCGCTCTGTTTTATTAGGTCGCTTTACAGAAGGTGTACAATATTTGGGTCAATGTTGGTTTATCCAAGGCAAACATCTATGGCGACTTAATGATGTGGAAGACCAGGAAATATCCCGCTTGTTAAGGCCCATTCCCAACAATCAACTTATTTATTTTATGGAGGATATATTGCCTGTTGTTAAAAAACGGGGTATCCCAGTATCTTTTCCCTTTAGTTTGGAACGGGAGCCTGCAGTTAGCATTGTCATTCAAAATGTTACATCAGATGAAATAAAAATTGGGTTAAAAAAGCTGGTAAACGATCCTCATATAATAAATGGATTAAAAGGTTTCGTTATTGATGGCTCCATTATTCGACCAAGTTTGGAGTCATCCATTATTGAAATGTTGTTTCCTCAGGGAACAACGCGTATTTTGAGTGGGGAGGACATTCCAACCTTCGTATTACAGGCTTTAAACGAGTGGAACTTATTTGTCGACAAGGGTGATGTGTCCAAATTAGAAGAACATTCTGTGTACCAAAGTGCTGAATTGATTCTTGAGGGTAGTTACAGAGTTAAAAATGGCGTTGGTGAAACTTACGCTGTTGCCAAAGTACGTATGGCAGGTCAATTGATTAGTGCGGCCGAGCTGTCTCAACAAGTTAAGCCAGACATCCGTTTTTTGCGTGTTCAAAATGGTTGGGTTCCGGTTGAGAGACTAAAAGAAATCGGCATTGGACAAATGGGGCGTATGATTAATGGGCAGTCTTTGGAGAGCAAATATAAGTTGTCTCCGCAAGATATAATTTTCTGGGGGAGCGAGCGCTTACAGGGCCCTTGGGAAGAACTGTGCTTGCCGGAACTTGAATGGCCCCAAGGAAAAAACCAACCTGTATTTCAGCATGCGTTGTTTTTGAGCAAATGGGGAATAAATGGGGGCGTTTTTGGAGGAGTGCATTCATGCGCAGTTGAGTTAAGATGTTTTTGGGAAGAGATCCTTCGTGAATCTCCTGCTAGTCGTATCTTAATAATAGCAAAAAAAAATACGCTTGAAACGCTAAAGGAACAATGGGATTCTGCGTCTATGTTGTGGCTTACGGGGAATAAAAAGGACTCTTCTGTGGCCGGAAATTGGAGAGGGGTACTTATTGCAACCTCTACTATGCTTGCCAATCACACTCAGTTGAGAAATGCGAATATAGATATCCTTATTATGATAGAGCCGGACGAAATGACTAAATCGAGCACCACACAAGTATTCCGTAACCTGGATGGATTGAAAACGAGGTTGCGTCTGGCAATCTATTCAGAAGCAGCTCATTTGAAGCAACAGTCGACACGAATAGCGCATATGAAATTACTTAAAGTTCCATCTGCTCGATTGGAACCGTATGTCCTGTTGGACCGAGGACGACCTGTTCCTGCTTTGCCTAAGCCTTATAAAATGGTCAAGCAACAAATGACTACTTTTCAGGCAAATGACTTTGCAGAGATAGAAATATCAGGGTTTGAACGGATGGTTGCCGTTCCTACAAAAGGCTCTGTAATGCAGCCTACTCAAAATGCTTCTTATGGCCGAAACGTAGTGATTCAAACTGCGGTAACATACGAGAGCAGCGAAGGACAATTCAGCAGACGGGCAAAACAACTGGAAAATCATGTGGAAGCGAAAGCAGCGTTCGTCCCTTTTATGGCGTACTGGCCAACTTATGATAATATGACGCGAGATCAAAGCAAATGGTATTTTTATTGGAGAAACGAAGTTCGACAGCGTCGATATCCTCATACCGATTTATCATATATCTTCCTTTTAATTTATGAATTGATTAATGGAATCGGTTGGCGAACTCCCCTTCAGGGATATAGATGTTTCATGGATGTGTGGATGGCCTACCGTGATCAGTATCCGAAGCTGGACTACTATCTTGTGGATTGGACAGCAGACTTTGTTTGGGTAAACCAGTTAAACATTTCGACAGAAGAAGTTTTAGGTTTTGCTTCCTCAGGGTGGTCCAGTGAATGGAGAGATATGGAGCTTTTGCGACTCTTCCGTGCGGAACCATTGGAACTATCGTATACGGCAATCAGCAGCCTTTCCAACTATGACGAAAGAAGAAGTAAATTCTATGCTGAGAGCGGGAAGGAAGTTATTGAAGCCTATATTCCCAAAGTGATGACTATGGTTGATGCTTATTTGAAAAAGCAGCAGGGTTTACGGACCATTGAATTATTTAATCCTGGCGCGCCGCGGCAGAGAGAAAAGACGCTTTTTCAAAGCGCTGTATATGACTCCTCAATTTACGGACAAACGATTGTTTTAACGGTAACGAATATTAGTCGCCATGAGCCACTCCGTGATTTTGTCACTCAGGTAATCAGAGCTGCGGAAAATAAACTACGTGAACTGACAGGTTACAAAAACAAATTGCGGGGAGTGGCACTTGATCCTGAAATTGATACTTTAATCTGTCGGTACTTGGAACGGGAAATGGGGCAGGACATAAAAATAACTGCCGTAGATCCGGTCGTTAAAATCAATGCGGACAAGCTTGAACAACTAATAAAAGATTCAGATGCGGTGCGCGAGATGCTTACTACTGAAAGGAATGAAACCGATGATTTTAAAAAAACTGATGCCACATTAAATGAAGTCGCTGCAGAATGGGAACGCCCAGAAGATACACCTGAAGGTTTGCTGACTGAATTACAACCGATGTCAAAAGTTTTGAACTCCCTGTCTGATGGACAAATTTCATTATTAAAGGCATTAGAAAAAGGTAACTGGGAAATGGAAGAATACGAGTTGTTGCAAGTCGTCGGTGAATTGATGATTGCGTTACAGATTGACGATATTAATGCTTTGGCACTTAACCAGCTAGGGTCCCTGTTAATTGTCCATGAAGGCTTAAAAATAATTGTAGAGGATGACTATCGTGACGAGCTTGAATATTTGTTTATTCATCACAAATTTGTGAATGGGGAATATGAGTGCGAACTGGTATGGGAGATTGCGACAAATTCAGAGCCCGTGGTACAGCAATTGTCTGATCTTCTAAGACCGGAACATCTTGAAGTACTGTTTGCACTGAAAAACGGAGCGGCCATGTTTGAAATACAACAGATTGCGGATCGAATTGGTACGATGCCCG
This sequence comes from Paenibacillaceae bacterium, assembly GCA_004134985.1. Classification (GTDB taxonomy): domain Bacteria; phylum Bacillota; class Bacilli; order Paenibacillales; family Paenibacillaceae; genus Paenibacillus_D. The sequence goes on from REGQ01000012.1 coordinate 121,115, forward strand.
AACTGATCATAGATGAGATTAACGATGCGTCTATGGAGACAATTGGTGATTTAGTTGTCGTAGATGGCGTTATCGTCGAAGAGTATCACAATTTATTTGAGAATTTAAGAGAGAGGTGAGCATGAGTGAACATGATTAAAATTCCTAAAAGAGTAACGACGGCACTTGTCAATTCTTTAACTGCAGGAGTTGTACCCCGGATTGGACTGGAATATATTGCAGTCGGCAGAAAATACGAAATAGAAGCTCTTCTGCGTGAAATGGATAACATTGCTGAGGGAGGAGCAGGTTTTAAACTTATTACGGGGCGTTACGGAAGCGGGAAAAGCTTCCTACTCCAGGTGATTCGCAACTACGCAATGGACCGTGAGTTTGTGGTTGCAGATGCTGATCTTTCTCCAGAGAGACGATTGGTAGGTACTAAGGGACAGGGGCTGGCGACGTATCGCGCGTTAATGTCAAACCTCTCGACCAAAACAAGGCCTGATGGTGGGGCGCTTGAAGTAATTTTACAAAAATGGATCGCCGGTATTCAACAGGCCGCCATGAAAGAATTAGTTCTTCGCCCAGGGGACCCCGCTTTAGATTTGTCAGTTGAGCAGCGGATTTTTAGTGTCACTAATGAATTGGAGAATATGGTGAACGGTTTTGACTTTGCAGCTGTTCTTGCTAGCTATTGGAATAGCTATAAGGCGGGGGATGATGATCGAAAGCAAGCTTCGCTTCGCTGGTTTCGCGGCGAATTTGCGACAAAAACCGAGGCTAGGAAAACCTTGAATGTCGGTGTAATTATTGACGACGACAATTGGTATGATTATATGAAACTGTGGTCAGAATTTGTAGCCAAAATCGGTTATAAGGGATTGCTTTTGTTTATCGACGAAGGGGTCAATCTCTATAAAATTTCCAACAGTGTCTCTCGCCAGAGCAATTATGAAAAACTGCTTATGATATTTAATGACACAATGCAAGGGAAATCTTCCTACTTGGGGGTATTTGTTGGAGGGACTCCCCAGTTTGTGGAGGATGAGCGGCGGGGTTTGTTCAGCTATGAGGCTATCCGTTCTCGTCTTGTGGAGGGACGTTTTGGCCGGGATGTGTCAGGCATTTTTGCCGGACCTATGATTAAACTTGATATGCTCTCCCATGAGGAAATCTTGGTGCTTTTACAGAAGCTGAGTACAATTCACGCTCTTCATTATGGTTATAGAGAGCGATTGAGTAATGCTCAACTTGTGCAATTTATGGAGCTAATAGTTGGACGTTTAGGAGCGGATGCATTGCTGACAACCAGGGAAGTCGTCCGGGATTTTATGGACTTATTACATACATTAGAGCAAAATTCTAGTATAACCGTAGAGGAACTGCTTGGAAATCGAAATATTCAACCTGCCACTACGGATCCTGATGAAATTCATGACTTTTTGGAAGAGTTTGAGTTATGAGCAAAGAACCATTTTACCGGCTAGCTCCCTTTATTCAGGAGTTTATTTATAAAAAACAGTGGAATGTGCTTCGTGAAGCTCAGGTGGAGGCATGTCGTGTTATTTTGGATACAAACAGGCATATGATCATTGCCTCTGGCACGGCTTCAGGCAAAACGGAGGCAGCATTGTTTCCGACGCTTACAGAACTTATTTCTTATCCTGCACGTACTGTGGGCATTCTTTATGTCAGCCCACTAAAAGCGCTAATCAATGATCAATTCCAGAGGTTAAATGATTTGCTGCTAGAAGCCAACATTCAGGTTTGGGCTTGGCACGGAGATGTAGCTCAGTCACAAAAAGAAAGGCTGCTTAGAAAGCCTTCTGGAGTTTTGCAAATTACTCCGGAATCCCTTGAAGGGCTTCTAATGAATCGGCCCAGCTCTGTTCCCTCCTTATTTGGTGACTTGCGTTTTATCATTATTGACGAGGTACATGCGTTTATGGGAACAGACAGGGGAATCCAATTACAATGCCAATTATCTCGCTTGGCTAAAATGGCTGGGTGCCAGCCTAGAAGGATTGGCTTGTCTGCAACACTAAACGATTATGATCAGGCCGAACAATGGCTCACTTCAGGAGATGCGCGCGGGATTGAAATCATTGCACCAAACGGAGGCAGGAAGCTGCGGCTTGGCGTGGATCACGTCTGGTTCCCTGACCCGATAGATGAAAAAGGGGCGGAAGAGCTAGCTCAAGCACGTGAGGCGTACTACAATAAAATATACGAATTAACACATCAAAAAAAAGCAATTATCTTTACCAATAGTCGAACAGAAGCTGAGATTACAACTACAGAACTTCGCCGCACCGCGCAGAGGCGTCATGAATCCGACGTATTTTATGTGCATCACGGCAGTTTGTCTGCAATGTTGAGAGAGGAAGCAGAAACCGCTCTAAAGGAGGAACGAGGGCCAGCAGTAGCCGCGGCTACCTTGACGTTGGAATTGGGGATTGACCTTGGTAAGCTTGACCGAATTGTTCAACTGGGGGCTCCGTATACATGCGCGAGTTTTGTGCAGCGCCTGGGCCGTTCGGGCCGCAGAGGCAATGATGCCTCTGAAATGTTTTTTCTGTGTCCTGAGGAGGAAACAGCGCAATCACAACTACCCGCGTCATTACCTTGGACACTGCTTCGGGCCATTGCCGTAATTGAGCTATATATACGAGATAAATGGGTTGAATCCTTTACTTCACGGCAACTCCCTTGGGGAATTCTATATCATCAGACAATGAGCATTCTAAAGGGGCTGGGTGAAGCAACACCTTCTCAGCTTGCAAAAGAGGTGTTGACGTTACCGGCATTTAAGTCGATTGTGCCAAATGATTATCGAATATTTTTAAATCATCTACTGGGTACGAATCATTTGGAGCGATTGGAGGATGGAAAGCTGATTATCGGATTGGCTGGCGAGAAGGTTGTCAATAACTTTCGTTTTTATGCTGTATTTCAGGATGATGAAACATTTACAGTGTATAAAGGTTTGGAGGAAATCGGCTCAATAAACAGAATTCCCCCTGTGGACAGCTGTTTTTCGTTATCAGGAATAATTTGGAAAGTTATTGAAACGGATTTGGAACGAAAGAATATATTTGTAGTTCCGGCAAAAGGCAAGGGACAAACATTATGGTCTGGTTCTGGTGGGGGAATTGACACTCGTGTCATGCAAAAAATGCGACAAACATTACTGGAAGATAGACTATACTCTTATTTAAAGCCAAATGCGCAAGAAAGGCTGATACAGGCACGGCGCTTCGTCAGTGAAAGCGGGATATTAGATAAACCTGTTGTTCCCATTGGAGAGAACACTTTTTATGTATTGCCATGGGTAGGTAGCAGAGCTTTTAGAACAGTGGAAAGACTATTGAAATATGAATTGTTTTTCAAATTGAAACTTCGATCCGTTATCTCATTTGAACCGTATTATCTGGTTGTTACTGGTAAAACAGATGAAGTCGTTTTGCTGAGAAGTCTTTTGCAGTCGAGTTCAGAAGATGAGGAAAGGCTGACATTGCTTGCTGCGGATGAAATTCCACTATCAGGAAAGTATGAAGAGTTTGTAGCTCCTGAGTTAATTAGCAAAGCTTTTAGGAAAGAAGGATTAGACCTGACAGGTTTGTTGGAAGGTCTGACAACGTTGCAATAACAACTCTTCAGTTACAGTACGGTATACATATAAGGAGAGCACCCAAATGCAAATATGCTATGTGACGGAGCTGCCAACAGAAAACCATATCTATGATCTCTATGAATCTCTTGATTGGAATTCGTTTTTGCAGCTGGACAGGAGCAAGCTGCTGCTGGCAATGAAACAAAGCTGGTACGCCATCTACGCTTACCATGACCATCTGTTGGTCGGTACGGGAAGAATTGTATCTGACGGGATCATTAATGCCTATGTTTGCGGTTTGGGTATTCACCCCAACTATCGCAGCCAAGGCATTGGTACAGCCATTTTCCGTTTGCTTGTTGAGCAATGTAAGCAAAGTAATTTGCATGTCCAGTTTTTTTGTGAAGATGCGTTGGTACCGTATTATGAAAAGCTGAATTTTAAAGTTTTTGCCGTCGGGATGGGGGAGTAAACAGACTTACTTCCCCCTCCCACCCCTCGGCTGCAGACGATATGCCCGTGGGCTGACGCCATGATGGGCGCTGAAATGTCTGGTGAAGGGATGAATGGACGGGTAACCGAGCCGCTCCGCGATGGCGGTAACGGAAAGCTCGCTCTCCTGCAGCAAATTGGCGGCGCGCCTCATCAGCAGCTTGTGGTGATAGGCTTTTGGCGTCAAGCCTGTTTCGCGGAGGAAGAGTGAGTGAAAGTAGGAACGCTTCAAGCCGCAGAACTCCGACCAGTCGTCGACCGATGCGCGTTCCTCGGGATGCTCATTCAAATGCGCCAGCAGCTTTACGATGCGGTAGTCGGTCGCCTGGTGGGTATGCACGACGTTGTACCAGCTCAGAATCCAGCCATACAGTAAGCTGTTGACAAGCTCGCTGCTATAATGAACACTGTCATGGAACAATCGCGCGAGCGTAACGAATGACTCATACAGCCAAGGGTAGGGCTGCAAGGAAAAGACGCCAGGCAGCGTATCCATTTCCGCACAGGGGCAAATGGCTGTAGTTTTGGCGAAGGTTAGTGGCTCCGGTGCATAGATAAACGTTCGGGCGGCAGAGATTGGTGCGTTCTCCTCCCAAAGCTCGCAATATACATTATAAGAGCCGAGCGGATGGCCGCTGCGAATATGAAAGGCGTGGGGCTGCCCGGGTCTGAGAAAGATCAGCGTTCTTCGGTCGATTGCATATCGCTTCCCGTCAATTTCCATTTCCCCTGGTCCATCGTTAAACAGATGAAAGGCATAAACATTGCATACCCGCAGCTTTTCATTGGAACTGCCATCATATAAGTAATTCATGGAATCCCCGATATAAGGCGTCAATTCATTCAACTTCTTCATACGTCCAGCCACTCTCCCGGTATTCATCATGGTTTCTCGTTTATTTAGGCTTCATCTCAAAATCAGTGGTTGCCATGATCCGCTATCCAAGCAAAAGGGGCCATGTGGAATTCTAACGCTGATGAGCGGCGCTATTTAGGGAAATTCAGCCCCATAAATATTGTAAGGAAACTGAGCCACCTTATTTATAGAAAATCGCCCGATTTTAGCCGTCCACGGGGTGAATAAGCGCTGTGACAAGCGTTAGAGTTGTAAAAGGGTCATTTGAGGCCATTTAAGCGCTGTGGCAAGCGTTAGAGCAATAACTCACGAACACCCACGAAATAGAAGCCCCTTAATAAAGGGGGCATCGAGGTTTACCAGCCACCACCAATAATGCCCCCTCCGATGGAACATCGCGGTTTGCCAGCGACCACCAGTAATGCCCCCAGATGAACTTGGCGGATGGCCATTTGGATGATGTTATCCATCTTCATCTGCAACTGTCACTTGGGTGTCATTCGGTTAATCCGAGCCGTTCGTTGCCATCCTGGAGTGACCTCTATCATAGCACTTGTAGTTTGGCAGGACTCCTGCGCCGCGCGCAGCTTCCAGCGCGTAGCGGGGCGACATGTGTTGGCTGTCGATCACGATAACAATATTGGATTTGTGGATTTTTTCATTGCTATCCTCGTTCTACACTCGCTCGAATTGATTAACCGCTAATTTTGAGTTTGATTCTTTATTTTTACGGACTTTTTATCAAATCAATGGATTGCCCATCAAATACGCATCCTTAGAAAGATGGTACACTATCTGCATAATTAGTGAAAGCGTTATTAGAAAAATAGCGGATCATTTCACAAATTGACTAAAATACTATCAGATGAGGATTGATGAGACATGAATAATAACAAGGTTGTGGAAAATAGCAAGACAGCGGGGGACAGCAAACCTGCGCAAAATCATAAGTTGTGGTACAACAAGGCGGCAGCAAGTTGGAAACAAGGGCTGCCGATCGGCAACGGAAGAATTGGCGCGGTTATTCAAGCCGGCGTCGACAGCGAAATTTGGAGCATGACGGAAGTCACCTACTGGTCGGGCCAAGCCGAACACATTGAAGGGCCGACTGATGCGAGAGAAAAGCTGGAAATCATGCGCGAGCGCTTCTTTGCAGGGGATTATGTCGAAGGGGACAGGTTGGCGAAGGAAGCTTTGCAGCCCAAAAAGCAAAACTTCGGCACAAACTTGCCTATGTGTGATGTTGTGTTTCGCTACGGGCGTGAAGGAGAGCAGCTACACCGTGAGCTGAACCTCGACACCGCTATCTCACATGTTGCTTATATAAGCGATGATTGCCAAATAACCCGTGAAACTTTCGCTTCGCATGTCGACGATATCGTGGTGTCGCGTATTTCCGCCGACCGGAGTGGACAGGTGTCATTTTCGCTGCGGATTCAGGGAAATGGAGGCGAATTAAAGACAGCGCTTACGAACAGGCATACGATCATTTTTCAAGGACAGGCGCTTGAGCGTATGCATAGTAATGGCGAATGCGGTGTGCTATGCGATGGAGAAATTGCCATTGCACTGAAGGGCGGCGTTCTCACAGGAGAAGGCGATGCGCTTGTTGTAAGCGGCGCGGATGAAGCGATTATCTATTACGCAGTCAATACGAATTACGGCCGGTCAACCGAGGAGTGGGCGACGCAAAGCGGCAAGCAGCTGCAGTCCGCACTGGACAAAGGCTACGACAAGATCAAGCGAGGTCATATTGCGGACTATCAGGCGCTATATGGTCGGGTAACCCTGGAGCTGGGCCAATCGACATATGAGAACCTGCCGACGGACGAAAGAATGGCGCGCGCGCGGTCAGGTCAGTTGGATGATCCGGGTTTGGCAGCATTATTTTATCAATATGGCCGGTATTTGACGATTTCCGGCTCCAGGGAGGGCTCGCCGCTACCGATGAACTTGCAGGGCATATGGAATGATGGCGAGGCCAACCGTATGGCTTGGAGCTGCGATTACCATCTGGACATCAATACGCAAATGAATTATTTCCCGACGGAAATCAGCAATTTAGCTGAATGTCATGTTCCACTGATGAATTATATTGAACAATTGTCTAAAGCGGGCCGCCTTGCTGCAGAGGACTTCTATGGCTGCGAGGGCTGGGTCGCACATGTTTTTTCCAATGTATGGGGCTTCGCCGCACCGGGGTGGGAAACGTCATGGGGCTTGAATGTAACGGGCGGTTTATGGTTGGCGGTGCATATGAAAGAACATTATGAATACGGGCTGGACCGCGACTTTCTGGTCAGACAGGCTTACCCTGTGCTCAAGGAGGCTTCCTTGTTCTTCCTCGATTACATGGTTGTTCATCCGCAACATGGGTGGCTTGTGACCGGGCCTTCCAATTCACCGGAAAACAGCTTTTATCCCGGTTCCCCGGCGGATGGGGGACAGCAATTGTCGATGGGAACGACAATGGATCAGATGCTCGTGCGGGATTTGTTCACGTTCTGTCTGGAGGCCGCTGAACTGCTGCAGACCGACCCCGCGTTCCGCGACAGGCTGCAGCATGCGATTCAACTGCTCCCGCCACTGCTCATTGGCAAGAAGGGGCAGCTGCAAGAGTGGTTGGAAGATTATGAGGAAGCCCAGCCTGAGCATCGGCATCTCGCTCATCTGTACGGCCTGTATCCGGGCGGTCAGATTACGCCGCAGAAGACGCCTGAACTGAGCGCAGCCTTGCGGAACACACTGACGAACAGGATGGCAGTCGACGGGCTGGAGGATATTGAGTTTACGGCGGCGTTATTCGCATCCGGCTTCTCACGACTTTACGAGGGTGAACGGGCTGTAAAGCATATCATGCATCTGATCAGTGAGTTGTGCTTCGATAATATGCTGTCCTATTCCAAAGCGGGGGTTGCCGGTGCGGAGGAAAATATTTTTGTCATCGACGGCAATTTCGGCGGTGCCGCCGCTGTGGCAGATATGCTGCTGCAGAGCCAAGCGGGGGAGATTCATCTTCTGCCTGCCCTGCCGTCTGTATGGGCAACCGGTTCATTCCGCGGACTCCGGGCCAAAGGAAATGTAGAGGTGGATGCCGTCTGGGAAGACGGGCAGTTGAAAGAAGCGACCCTCCGGGCAGGTTCAGCAGGCACAGCTGTCGTAAGATACGGTGCCCATACGATTAGAATAGAGCTTGCAGCAGACAGTCTGTACCGGATTGATCCGGCAAGCTTTGGCGCTGCACGCGAGACATAATATAAGGGGTTTTATGAAAAGGCGGATTTTCAAAGTGTCAGGAAGAAGGGAGGACACCCATGCTCATTAAAGGAAAGGTATGTCTCATTACCGGAGGCGGGTCCGGGATTGGAGAAGTTGCCGCCTGGCGGTTTGCAGAAGAGGGAGCGCGTGTCATCATTGCCGATATTGACGAAAACGCCGGCAAGAGCGTCGCAGCGCAAGTAAGGAGCGCTTACGGCACAGAAGCTGCAATCGCGATCCGCGCGGACGTTTCCGACGAGCAGGAGGTTCAGTCATTGGCAGTCGCGATCGCCAGCCAGTGCGGCAAATTGGACGTGTTGCTTAACAATGCGGCAACGATACTGCCGAAACGGCTGGAAGAGGTGGAAACAGCCGAATGGAGCAGGATGATGGACATTAATTTAAAAAGCGTCTTTCTCCTGATTAAATATATGATTCCCATGCTAAGGCAGTCCAAGGGAAGTATCGTCAATATGGGATCATTAAATGGATTGATCGGCCAGAAGAACAACGCGGTATATGCCTCTACCAAGGGAGCGATCGTGGCGATGACAAAATCGCTTGCACTGGATTACGCGCCCGATGGTGTGCGTGTCAACTGCATTTGTCCGGCAGGCGTGTCCACGCCGCTGCTGGAACAATGGATTGCCGAGCAGCAAGATCCTGCGCATGCGCGGCTTATGCTTGATGAGATGCATCCGCTTGGCCGGCCGGCCAAGCCGTCTGAAATTGCGGATGCAGCGTTATTTTTTGCCAGCAGCCTGTCGCAATTCGTGACCGGTGTCGCGCTGCCTGTTGATGGGGGCGCTTCGCTAGGCTATTAGCCGGGCGGTTCTAAATTCATGAGTCATGACTAACACTTGGAGGAATGAGAGATGAAGATTACGAAAGCGGAAAGTTTTATTTTGCATGTGCCAATTACGCCGCCGATCACCGACGCGATCAACATTGCCACCCATTGGGGAGTGACCGGCGTACGCATCGAGACCGATGAAGGGATTACGGGATACGGTTATACCGGAACTTGTGCCAAGGGCGATGAAATGATCGCAGACACGATCGACAAATATTACGCCCCGCTGCTCATTGGCAAAAATCCATTTATGGTGAAGCAGCTCTGGGACGAGATGCGCTACGGTGCAATGCACTGGATTGGCCGTGCAGGTGTCACCCACATGGCGCTGGCTGCCGTCGATATCGCACTCTGGGACATCATGTCCAAGGCGGCCGAGAAGCCGCTCTGGCAGTACCTTGGCGGGCATAAGCCGGAGAAGATCAAAGCCTATAACACGAACGGCGGATGGCTGAACTGGAGTAAGGAGCGGCTCATTGAAGATATGGCCTCGATTTTGGATCAGGGCTTTACCGCGGTCAAGATGAAGGTAGGCAAACCCGACCCAAGGGAAGATTATGAGCGGGTGGAAGCAGTCAGACGGGCAATCGGCGACCGCACCGGCTTGATGATCGACGTGAACCAACAGTGGAATATTACGACGGCGATGACATGGGGGAAGAAGCTGGAGCAGTTCGATCTGATCTGGCTCGAAGAGCCGCTTAACCCTGACGATATCGCCAACCACAAGAAATTGGCTGACGAATTGAATGTACCCATTGCGCTCGGCGAGCACGTTTATAATAAGTATGCCTTCCGAGATTATATCGCACAAGGCGCGGTCGAATATGTGCAGGTAGACGTCACCCGGGTCGCCGGCGTAACCGAATGGATGCAGGTGGCCGGTCTTGCCGCGGCATACGATCTGCCAGTATGCCCGCATGTTGGGGACATGGGACAAATTCATCAGCATCTGGTTGCTGCTACACCAGGCGCCATTATGCTGGAGTACATTCCATGGATTCGTCATATTTTCGAGGAGCCGGCTACAGTGCAGGATGGTTATTATGTGCTGCCGCAGCAGCCTGGTGCATCCACGACCATTATCCCACAATATTTTGAAGCTTACCGTGTGAAATAACGTGCTGGATAAACGCAGATTGCGATTGGATAGCGGGCATCATTATCTATAAAAAATGTCGATCCAAGGAGCGGCTGTGATGGAATTTCATTCGCAGCTGCTTTTTTGGCATCGTAGGGGGCAGTTATTGCCGAATAACAAAAACAACAAGCGTAGCCCGGCAAGTCCGCACCTTCTGTGGCAACGTATTTTTCCTGAAACGTTTGTGTTATTATATGCGTACAAGAATGTTATATAAAAATATGAAACTCTTAGGTAAGCCGACGCTGGGGAAATAGGAAAAGGACAGATCATGATGAACTTTAATATTGAAATGCTGTTTGATCAATACGGGTATGCTTTCCTGTTTGTGGGCTTGCTGCTGGAATTTATTGCACTCCCCTTTCCCGGGGAAACAACGATGCTGTATGCGGGATACTTGTCTTACGCTGGTATTCTGAATGGATGGACCGCCCTGATCTTTGCTTTCACCGGAACGACAATCGGCATGACAGTGACGTATTTTATCGGCCTGAAAGCGGGAATGCCGTTCGTTGAACGTTATGGCAAGTGGGTGCTGCTTACTCCGGGGAAACTTGAAATGACAAAGAAATGGTTCAATCGTTACGGTCATGTGCTTGTGTTTATCGGTTATTTTATTCCCGGTGTCCGGCATGTCACCGGCTATTTCACCGGTATTACCGGTACCCCATTTCGAACATTCGCCATCTATGCCTATAGCGGCGCGTTGTTTTGGTGTGTCTGTTTTATCGGGCTGGGGAACCTGTTTGGTCCGCAATGGGAAAAGCTGTTGCATGCGATCGAGCGTCATTCCTGGAAGCTTGCGATTGCCGCCATTGTGCTTGTAGCTATGGCTTGGGCCGCGAGACTGGTTGTCAGACGACGCTTTGCCAAACGGGTCGGCAGTGCTTAAGCATTCGCATCGCATGAAGGATTATACATAAAAAGCCTTGGGAGAAACATCTCTCAAGGCTTTTTTCCGATTATCGTTCGTAGGGGATGCCATCTTCCGAGGAACTGCTGTGGGATTCCAAGCGGCACCTTGTTGAACAGAAGATACAAGAGGTTATTCAGAGGCCAAAACACTCGGAATTACGAAAGCGGAACTAACGGCAATGATGGACATTTTATACGAGGAGGATGGGCAATGAGCAGTGTGATGGAAGTATCCGGCCTGCATAAAGCGAGCGGTCAGTTTATTGACCGTCTTGATTTCGATGAGAGCTTCCATTATCATCTACGAAAAGAAGGAATTATTCTATGCGGCAAGCGACTTGTTGTTTTTTTGTATACCATAACTCCGGTTGAAGTGGATTCGAGGCTTGCCTTCCCGCTCGGCGCGGCGACTGTACCAATCAGCTTTTCGATGTTTTACCGACTTAGCGGAGACAGGGTATACAGCAAAACAGGGCATGCGCCCCTCCACGGGAGAGACGAAGCAACAGCCGCTCAACAGTTGCAACTTGAAAGGATGACGGTTATGAGGGCTGACAGGCTCGTCAATATTATGATTTTGCTGCAAAACAGAGGGAAAATGACGACGGAGGAGCTTTCAGGCCTGCTCGAAGTGTCCCCCCGGACGATCTTAAGAGACATGGAAGCTTTAAGCGGCTCCGGTATCCCTGTTGTCGCAGACAGGGGAAAAGCGGGCGGCTGGCGGTTAATGGATCACTTTCGCAGTCAGTTAAGCGGCATAAAGCTGGCCGATATGAAATCGCTGCTGATCGTGCCCTCCGACAAGATTTTGCGTGACCTGGGAGTCGAGGCATCGCAAGTTGACGTTCGTCACAAACTGCTAGCTTCCATGCCCAGCTTTATCCGGGACGAGGCGCAGCACTATGTGGAGAAAATTTATATCGATACAGGCACATGGAAACCTTCAACAGAGCTGCCTGGTCCTTTTCAAACGGTTCAGCAAGCGGTCTGGGAAGAAAAGAAGCTGGACATTGTATATGACAAAACGAATGGGGAGCATTCAAGCAGACAGATTTCACCTCTGGGACTGGTCGCTAAAGGCAACGCTTGGTATCTGATAGCCATGTCTGACGAAGGAGAGTACCGAAGTTTCAGAATTTCACGAATCCGCCAGGCGCAGATGGGGCTTGAGACATTTTCCCGGCCAACCGGCTTCTCGCTTGCAGACTATTGGAAGCAAAGCAAAACGGATTTTGCGGAACAGCTCCCCTTATTTCAAGCCAAAGTTATGGCACATCCCTCGATAATCAGCCGAATGCGTTTTACAAGCAAATTTGTGCATGGCATACAGTTGGAAGCTGCAGCAGACAAGCAGTGGGTTTCCGTTACCTTAACCTTTAATAGCGAACAGGAAATCGTTGAATATGTGCTTGGCTTTGGTGAGAACATGAGACTGATTCATCCGGAGCCGCTGATTGACAAAATCGTGCAGCAAGCGAAGGCTGTTGCAAATATGTATGTGCATGTACAATAGCAGGCCGGAAGGGAGGTCAACCATCCATTTGAGAAGGTTAGACCTCCTGTTGATTTTTACTCCGCTTATTGCGAAAGCGAATAAATGCAACGACCAGAACGATCAGAAACGGCACACTGTAGGCGAGCGTGTTAATGAGCGGCCAACTGCTATTTACAAGTTCCTCAAGCTCAGATTCCTTCGTATAAGTGGTCAATGACAGCAGCAGGCAAATAAAAGCAGCGGGAAGGACGATCAAACGTTCATTGTTTACTCTCAGCAGTTCCTTCAACACTTTCATTAGAATAATCAACAGAATGGCGGCTTTAAAGTAAAAGCCGACAATCAATGAAAAACCGATAACCGATTCAATTCTTTCGATGATTTCCTGAACATAGATCAGTCTGGCAAGTTGATATAAGGAATATTTCAAGTCGCCGGAGAGTGGTCCAAGCACCATAATGCTGCTTATAACCGAGGCGATCAGCGTCATGGCATTGATAATAAGTGCGAGATGCAGTTGTTTCCCAAGCTTGGAATCGTCCTCCCTTCGAACGAAGTGAAATATTATCGCGAAAACAATCAATTCCGAATAGGGGAAGCCGTAAACGACATAGGCGGCATTCAAAACAGGCCCAATCCCTTCGGGCATAATTGGAATGAGATACTCTGGGTGGTACAAGGTTCCGACCAAAACCCAGACTAAAACAATGAATCCAAACATCAGGCCAAGCAGAAGGCCCGCCATGCGGGCAATCACTTCTATTCCAGCGAGTGCAGTAAGCGCGATTGTTACAAAGAACAGTGAGTTTACCACATAGGTAGGCGTTTCTTTTAACATGGTGCTTTTGAAGAAAATGCCGATCTCACTGACAATTCCGCCAATATGCCAAAACATGACACAGGTGAACGGGATCATCAGCACCATGGTCAATCCATTCCCCAACACAGCGCGGCTTTGTCCCACGAACGATAAATCCGGAAACTGCCGATGCAAGTACAACAGGCCGGATAGCAGAATCATCCCCATCCCCATAGCGATTAAAATGGCAACCCATGAACCATTGCCGGCAATACTGGTCAGCGGAGCAGGGACGATGACGATCGATGAGCCGGTAATAAAGAAGAGGAACATCATGGTCATTTGGATCGAGCTAATCCGTTCTCGTTTACGCATACGTTCCTCCTATTCCGAGTTTACGACTTGGCAGGATTGAGCCAGTGAACGAAGCGGTCAGCCGGGCCCGTCAGCAGATTAAAAAGTGTGTCCAGATTGGGCCATGGCTTGGATGCGACGAATAAGAAAGCGAGATAAAGAAGCGGCACCATCATCACGCCATACACGACCCGATCGCGATGACTGGCCTGTTTGAAATTGGGGATGTCCCGGATAAGCATTGCCGCAGCCAGCAGCAAGACACAAAACAGTTTACCGTACATCGCTATTTCTCCTTCGTACCGAAAATCGTACCTGAATTCATGCCTGTACTTAATACTTTGACCTTGACGTCGACCTCAAATTCACTGCGGGCGAACCGCTCTTCCCAGTCTGGTTCAAGTTGTTTCCAGCGTTTTGGGTTTTTTCTGTAAAGCTGATTGCCAATGCCGATCGCATCCACTTTTTTACGCTTTAAGACGTTTATCGTATGTGTAATCTGTTGCTCAATAGTGTCCTCGACGATTTGCTCGAAATGTTCCATATCGCTATTCGTTTTCAAGTGGGAACACCGCAGCTCACCAACTGTCCCCTCCATACTAATCTGCACCTTGATGGACACACTATCATCGGTTAAGGTCGGTGTGACGCTGCTGTGAAAGGTGAGCACTTCAAAAGATTCTTTACTTAGCACTTGCTCATTGTCATGCTTCATACAAGGGAATTCGATGATTCCAAATCTGTACCTTTGGGTTAGCATCATCAGTGCCTCCGTGTCCCGCTCTTTAAGCAGTTCAACCATTTTTCCATCCTGAATTAATGCGGTACCGGATACGACCGCTTTATGATCCAAGCTGTTTTTATGAATATAGGGGACGGCGGATGTTTTGGAGGGGCTTTTCATTTGGATTGCCAATTCATACAGCGGAATGCTGGAGGTTTTGGCAGAATAACGCGCGCCGTTGGTCTCCATCTTCTTATACTGCTGACCAATGGTCTGCTCGATAAACGGTTTAACATCCAGGAAATCTGCGGCGGATTTCTCAGCGATTAAGGGAAGTACGGTGCCGCGCGGTTCGTGGTCCCTTGAAAAAAAATCAAGCACTTCCCGAATGTTGATGGTTTTGGCCAGCTTTTCCCCGATGATAATAACACGCATGTGATCCCACTTGGCTTTCCGGCCGAATTCTGCGGGAATCTCCCGCAGCGCTTCGAAAAATGTTTCCCCGGTTGTACGAAAATTGATGCTCTTCTGAGCTGGTTTGGCCTCATCGCCCATTTCCATCTTGCTGGAAGGATTATATAAATGCGTCGTCAGTTCGATAAGATGGTCGTCGCTCCGGTCAATCGCTACCGCCTGAACGAAACCATATTCGTCCAATTCATTATTGTCCCAGCATCCAGATGTCAGGATGAGCAGAAGCAGGGAAGCGAGTATGGAAACAAATGGTTTCACGGTATCTTCTTCCTCTCTGATCTTTTTTTGTACAAGTGGCGGTTTCGAGGCGAATAAAGCAGCAAGCGCCTTGGCAGCACGATAATGGCGTCACGCAGTTTGTCGAGATCCAGCGGCGCCAAGGTCGTCATATACGGCTGGCCCAAAGAGCGCAGGGCAGCCAAGTGCAGGTAAATCAGAATAATGCCAACCATAATGCCTAGTCCACCGAATGTTGCCGCAAGAAACATGAGCGGGAACCGCAAAATCCGAATAGCGATTGCCATATTGTATTGCGGGAGGGCAAAGGAGGCAATGCCCGTCAGAGCAACCACAATGACCATCACTGGTGAGGCAATTTGTGATTGAATGGCGGCTTGTCCGATAACGAGTGCCCCCACGATGCTGACGGCCGACCCGATGGGTCTGGGCAGGCGAATACCGGCTTCCCGCAGCAGTTCAAAGAAAAACTCCATAATGAGCGCCTCAACCATCGCCGGAAACGGAATGCCCTCCCGTGTGTTCAAAATTGCCAGGAGCAGCACAGTTGGGATCAGCTCGGAATGAAAGGTAGACAATGCGATATAGGTACTTGGCAGCATGAGCGCCAGGATGAAAGCAGCCACCCTGATGATCCGAATTAAGGAAGAAAAGATTGTCCGGTAATAATAATCTTCCGTCGTAGTAAAAAATTCCATGAAATTTCCCGGACAGATCAGCATCGCGGGACTTCCGTTTACCATCGCAATAATTTTGCCATCCAAAAGAGCGGCAACGGCCGTATCGGGACGCTCCGTATATCGGACTTGGGGAAAAGGAGAATAGGGAGAGTCTTCGATCCATTCTTCAAGATAGGAGACTTCCACAATTTCCTCTTGATCGATGCTGGCGATTTTCTGTTTGAATTCGGTTAATGTTTCCGGCTTTACGATGCCATTCAAATAGCCGTAAGATACCGTTCTTTGGGTTTGTTTGCCTGTAGTGAAAAACTCGAATTTAAGATTAGGCGACTTAAGCAAATTTCGAATGACGCCAATGTTGCGGTCCAGGTTTTCGATAAAGCTCACATGGGGACCCTGCACGGTGGGCTCTGTAATGGGCTCAGATGCCTGCCGCTGTTCAATATCCAGCGCTGTGTAGGCAATTGCTTTTTCCCATCCGTCGAAGAAGGTGACGATCTTGCCATCGAGAATGCCCCGGATCGTTTGATTGAAGTCGTTCATCAATTCGGCGTGCGGGGAGGTCAGACCGTCTTTATCAAAAAAGTCGATCACGTCCTGAACCGTTACCTCCGTTGCCGGACCAAGTTCATGCGCGACAAGGTTCTGCAATGTATCTTTAATATATCGTGTAGAAGCGGATTTGGTCAGCGTGTCGAAATAAACGGAAAACGCGGTTTGTGCAAGTTCCGGTCCATAGCTCCATGGAAGAATTTTTAAATCATTGCAATCGGCAAAGTAGGTGTTAATATTCTTCAAGTTATCTTCCAACGTAGAAGAAATGGCATTGGAAATGCTTGAAGACAGGTCTGCTTCGTCTGGCAGTTGGTTTAAATCAGACGGTTGATTAAATGATTGGCTCTTGTCGTGAGGCGGTTTCCACATGCTGTTCTCCTTACAAAATAAGACATTATTGCATTTACAGCATTTCCCTAAGGAAGAAATACTATTCGGCGAATCATCCAAGCGATGATCTTCCCCAGCTTGTCGCAGAATATGTTAAACTAGTGGAAAGATGAGAACATAGTCGGGACATAAAAGACGCAGTTGATACAATCCTGGACAAAGGGTGTACAGAAATGAATATAGATAACAGTTTGCTCCTATTATCCAAATTGCAAATCCCTCCACCGGTATTGCACATGGTTCCCCGCCATCATTTGCTTGCCCGAATGAACGAGGGTTTGCACCGCAAAGCGACCTTTATTACCGCGCCTGCGGGCTACGGCAAAACAACGCTGGTTGGCGCTTGGACAACATCATTAAGTATACCGGCAGGATGGCTGTCGCTTGACGCGAGAGATAATGACCCTTTTCGGTTCTGGCAATATGTATGCAAGGCGATTGAGCAGGCAATCGGAGGACTATCCCCTTCGTGCCGTGCGGCGGCCGCGACGCTGAGCCCAGGCCATTATGAGACATTTCTTACTGCGCTGCTTAATGAATTGAGCAGTGTGCAGCAGCAATTTCTGCTGGTGTTTGACGACTGGCATGAGATACGGGATCATCATATTTTGTCGTCCGTCGCTTTTTTTCTGGAGTACTTGCCGCCTGTTGCGCATGTTTGCTTTGCCAGCCGCACCGGGTTCGAATGGGCGAAAGCAAGGTGGAGTGGACGTGACTGGACGAATGAAATCCATATCCATCATTTGCGCTTCGATCTGCGGGAGACGATCGATTTCTTCCGGCTGTGCGCTGATCTGGAAATGCCAAGAGAACAGGCAGAACAAATTGCGGTGCGGACAGAAGGATGGGTAACGGGACTGCGATTAATTGCTTTGGGTATGAAGTATCGCGAGCAGCCCTCTGCTGCAAGCGGCAAGCGGGATGGCAATAACGCCAAAATCGAGCAATTTTTGCTGGAGGAAGTTTTCGAAGCGCTGGACGAGGCAACCCGGCAGTTTCTAATGGATGTCTCTGTGCTGAAGACATTGAATGGACCGTTGTGCGAAGCGTTATCAGGCGAGCCGAACAGCGAGCGAAAACTGGCGGAGTTGGCTCGTGATAACTTGTTTCTTACGCCTTTGGATGAACAGAATGGCTGGTATCGCTTTCACGCATTGTTTGGCGATTTCTTGAAAAAACAGCAGCAGCGTCATCACCCGAACAAAACGGAAAAGTTATACCGTGCAGCTGCTTCATGGTGCGAGGCGCAAGGATTCGGCGAAGAAGCAATCGATTATTGTATCATCGGCCGCGAGTATACCGAAGCTTTGCGTTTGCTGGAACAGATGAGAACGCTAATGATTCGCGGGGAGTTCTCTACGCTGCGGATATGGCTATCGGATATTCCCGAATCGCTCTTGCGGAAGCATCATTATTTGTACTTCTCTTATATTTATTCGCTGTTGTGGGACAATGCACCGGCGCAGGCAGAGAAGCATCTGCAGCTTGCAGAACGTTATTATGAGAAGGATGCAGCGAACTGGAATGAGGAAGATAAAAATCGTTATTTAGGCTACTTGTATTATGTAAGAAATTTCAAAGCGACACAATATGATATGGATATGGTGAAAGGGCTTGAATACCTTCGACTATCGCTGCAATACAGCCCTGGCGGAACAGACCTGATCTTTGCTTCTCCCCAAATGCCGCTTATACCGTCGATCTACCGCTCCTACAACGGGAAACGGGGACGGCATCTGCCAAGGAACCTGGCTGATCAATTCTTTCTGAACATGATTGCCTTTATGGCAACGATGCGCTTGGAAGAAACCGTTAATGTGTGCTACGGGGAACTGTTGTACGAGCGGAATGAGCTGGAGAAGGCCGAGTCTTATTTGATGCTAGGTCTGCGTGAACAGATTCAGATTCGATTTCAGCCGGAGAAAGTATACATTCCGGCCTGCCTGTTTCTCTCGCGAATAAGCAAGGCCAGGCAAGACGAGACACAGGCGAGTCAATGGCTGGACAAGGCTGCACAGTATGCATGGGAAGATCAAGCTGAAGCCGCTTTTATTTTCATTGAGGCAGAAAGAGCCGCTTTGCGTCTGGATCAAGGGGATGTGGCTGCAGCTAATGAATGGCTGGAGAGATACCGGTTAACGCCTGATGATCCGGTGTCCGTTCATCAATTGTTCATCTACTTGTTTCTCGCGAGAACGTTAACCGAAACCGACAGGACTAAGGAAGCGTGGGCGCTGACAGAGAAGCTGCTTGCCATCGCGATCAAACATCATCGGCCGATGGATGCATTGGAAATCCAGGTGCTGCAAGCGGTCATTCTTCAGCGAATGAACAAGCCGGAACGAGCGGTGCTGAAGCTCGAAGAGGCGCTTCATTATGCTGAACCCGACGATTATATTCGGGTATTCGTAGACAAAGGAGAGCCGGTTGCATCACTGCTAACGGCATACATTCAGTTGCGGCAAAAGGGAAATATTCGGGATAAACACATGCCTTCGCTCACTTATGTGCGCCGGATATTGTCCTGTTATGGGGGAGAAACCGCGGCGCCACTTCGCTCGGACGTTGCATTACATACGCTTCTCACCCGAAGGGAGCTGCAGATATTCCATTGCATGGAGGAAGGATTGGATAATGCAGCGATCGCGGATGCGCTCGGCATTGGAATCGGGACATTGAAGACGCATATCAATCATATCTACAGCAAGTTTCAAGTAACCAACCGGGTGGAAGCGATCCGGAGGGGCAAAGCGATGCATAGCTAACCTATATTTGAGCAGCCCCGCCGTTTTGGCGGGATTTTTATTGTTTCAGCAATCGCTTGTGCAGAACTTTATTTGCTATTATTTAATTGATTATCCCCAGAAATAACGCAGCACCATCAATGTCCCCATGCCAGCGATAACCGTTAACAATAAACTGCGCGTTTTGAGTGCAACAATAAGTGTAGGGACAGCAGCGAGCAATTTAAGATTTCCGTTAAACCATACGATCTGTTCTTCATGAACGAATAACTCCTGTCCGACCAAAGCAGCCATTACGGAAATGGGAACAAAACTGAGCCATCTCATTGCCCAATCCGGCAGTTCAAACCGGCTCAGCACGATTAAAGGCAGCACTCTTGGAATGACAGTTACAAGTGCCGTTGCCAAAACAATAAGCAGGATACTTTCTCTTATTTCCATCTTTCAATCACCATTCCTATCGTAGCCCCAACTACCGTGCCCAATATAATCCCCAGGCTGCTGGATAAAAATAACGTGCTGGCGACGGCTACAACTACCGCGATCATGCCGACCGCAATGTCCAACTTGAACTTTTTTCTTCCCCATGCGGACAAAATCAGCAGCCCGATAAACATGCCTGTTAAAGCAAAATCTAGCCCATATTTCTCTGGATCTGTAATCCATTGTCCAAGAAAAGCACCCCCTACGTTAGCGAGCCACCAGCCGATAAAAGCGGTGATGTTCAAACCATGCATCCACTTCTCGCTAAGCCTCCCGGTCTGAAAAGCTTTATGTGCCGCTACGCCAAACGTTTCATCGGAGATTAAGCACCCGATCATTGCATTTTTAAGCGGAGACAGATTTTTCAAATATGGTGACAAAGCCGCGCTTAGCAGCAAATGACGGGCATTGACGAAAAACACCGTCAGGGTAATGGCTGCAATCGAACTGCCGCTGGCAATCATGCCAGCAACAATAAACTGCGCTGAACCCGCATAAAGCAACAGACAGAACAGCGAAATTTCCATCAGGCTAAGCCCGGCAGTGGAGGCGACAACCCCGCAGGCAATCCCGATGCTCACATATCCAAGTAAAGTGGGGAGGCAGTCTTTGACACCTTGAAAAAAAAGATTTTGCTCTGTTAAAGTGATTTCCTCTGCATACCTGCTATTCTCGCTCATACGAACCACCTTTTCAAAATAAATAGTGATTAGATAACTAACCACTAGTGAGAGGCTAAAAAAAATTGTGGAGAGCCAACCTCTTTGCTACTCGACTCGCTTTCCGGTCACGATATGGATCAGATCAGCGCTTTTCTTCCAGAAGGCCTCGATTTGCTCCGGGCCAAAGCGGGTTGTTACTTCCGAGAACATAATATCATGCCGGATATATTCCACGGCGACTAGGACAAGTGCCGGGTCCTGTGTCTTTACTGCCCATGCTGCGCCTGTGCCGGCAAAGTTGGCAATCAGTACCTCTTCATGATCTCGTGCGACGATTGTCAGACGACCTTTCATCCGTTGCTCGGGAATTTTAGGCGACATGTAGTCATGGTGTGTGGTGACCCCTAACTGCACATCCGGCGCGCCGAAGAGACAAGAGAAAATATCTACCCCGTCTTTCAAACGTCGATCGATATGAGGTTGGATGGAAGGTACCTGGGCATCCCAAACGGACAGCCAAAGCTCTTCCTGGGCTTTATCAATGATGTCGATCATTTCGTCGATGACCCGTTGATTGCCGCTAATGCGCCGAATGACGTCCACTTCACGTTCACGCTCCAATGCTGGCAAGCTTCTCTCCAAGTAATCAAAGGATTGTTCGAACGAATTGCGCAGCCGATTGACCAGCTCTTTGGCAGGTAGGGGAGCGTATGTAACAGGATCTGAAGGGACCGTATGGACAGCGCCCTTATCGACCAGCTTTCCTAATGTTTCATAAATCATTGAACGGGGAACCCCGGAACGTTTGCTAATTTCATAGCCTGTTATAGGGTAGTCTTTCAAAAGTTCTACATAAGCCTTGCATTCGTATTGGGAAAACCCGAGTTTTTGAAGCTCCGCGAAAATATCTGTCATAGCTCCTCCTTATAGGCGTTAAGATTATAACTACTATATGAAGAAGGCGGGGCAAAAGTCAAACAATTATTAAATCTTTATATGGAAATACCAAATAAAGGGGGGAGTATAAAAAGTATAAAATCTTTTGAATGGTGGAGAGAAGATGAAGCCAATAATAAAAAAAGATATGAAAAAATGGCTCAACCTAAAAATCAGTGCTTGACAGTCAAGCTGGCGGTTAAATTCTATGAAAATACTAGCTTTATTGCGGCCCGGCACGTGCGAGGGGAACATGTGTGCTTATGGTCACCGAAGTCCGTTAGAAGCGGAAATGTAGCGAATTGAGATTGTAACAGTCACGGATGCCCCTTACAGGCTGAAAAGGGGGCAATTGAGGGGAAAAACGCCTTCTAATGGTCGCGGATGTCCATTAGAATCGGGAAGTTGTAAAAATCAGCCTCTAAAGGTTAGCGGTGACCGTTAGGACAGGTCCTTTCCTTTCGTCGTTGTGATAGGCTGATTCTGCATCGGTCTATTCCTCTTTTGTTGTTGGGTATGACTTTCAACAATACAGGATTGGCAGACGTTTATCCGTTTTCAACCTCGTCAAGCACTGATTTCTGTTTTGAGCCGTATTTTATACAACAATTTTACTTTTTTTGCGACCGTTTGATTGTTGTGGTTAGCTGCCAACACGTATCACTCCACGCGCTGTACGTTGCACGCTAAAAACACAAAATTTGTTCCCTTCTCTGTCCCCTTTGAATAAACAGCCCCACAACTCGTGGTGTTTTGCTATTTGATTAAAATCTAGGATGACTCCGGCACTGTTTGGTTGTATATTAAAGTACAAGTCAGTGTTGAAATAAATGAAACATGAATAAATTAGGCTCTACCTAAAAATCAGTACCTGCTTCCTACGAGAAAGGCAGCGAAGGGTCGCAGGGATGTTGAAAAAACGAATTGGTCGCTTTTTAAAGCCGGATTTCAACATTTTGAAAATCATCCTAAAAAATCCGGCTTTGAATGGCGATTGGAAACACCCTGCGAACCCGCAGCAGCACACCCGAAAAACCTCGCCATTTCAGGGTTATTAATGATGCGGAATGCATTTCGCTATAATTGCGTCTAAAATTGATTTAAGAGAATGGCTAATCTAAAGAGATCAGATTCTTTTCAAGCCAACTTAGAAGTCACTATGAGAAAATGATCAGTTTCTGACCTCTGTGAAGTCGTATTATGGGAATATTATACGTTTAAATTGCGATGAGCAGATGTTATGATTATTTGGCTCCCAAGAGGGCCGAGATTATTGAATGATGACAAGATAAGATACAAATAGTAGATATAGTCGATTATTTTGACAGAATGATTATGTTAATCTTTATTCGTCATCATAACAAGCTCTATGGGAGGAATAAAGAAATGGTCAAAAGAAGCAGCAAGTGGGTATGCTTACTACTCGCAATGATCGTCATGGCCGGATGTGCCGGGAAAAATTCACAAGAGGAGCCGACACCAGCGTCTCCTGCCAACAAATCGGATGAGAAAACAATAATCAAGTTTCATCATTGGCAGAATACAGAGGACGAGAAGCTGGATCTTGTGATCGAAGAATTTGAAAAGCTGAATCCTGATATTAAGGTGGAGTCGATCCGTCTGGAAGCGATTGATTCGACAGAGTCATTGAAAAAGCTCGATTTGCTGGCTGCATCGGGCGAGCAGTTGGATGTCGTCATGATGCCTTCCAATATTACCTATGCACAGCGGGTAGGGATGGGCATGCTGGAGCCTCTTAATCCTTTCCTGGAGAAGGAAGGCGCAGTGTTTGAAGATGAATACAAACTGGACACGAGCATGGATGGCGTTTATTATGCGCTGCCCGGCCATTTAATGCCTGACATGGTGTTGTTGAACATGGATCATCTGGAAGAAGCTAACCTGCCTGTTCCGACCGACTGGACGTTTGACGAGTTTTTTGAATACGCCAAAATACTGTCAAAAGGAGAGGGGACGGACAAGCGTTACGGCACTTACATTCACAGCTGGGCATCTTCCAATTCTTTCGCTCTGAGAAGCCAGCCTGAACAGAACATGCTGATCAACGCTGACGAGACCTCTAATGCCAACAGTCCGGCGCTCAGAAAATCGTTGGAGATTCTTCAACAAACCCAGATGACCGATAAGTCTGCATTGCCTTATGCCGATATTATTTCCCAGAAGCTCCACTACGCATGGCCATATTTCAATGGTAAAGCAAGTATGCAGATTTTGGGCGGATATATGCTGACTCGTGTTGGCGGATATGATAAATACCCGGCAACTTTCAGAACAGCGTTTGCCCCGTTCCCGAAAATGAGCAAGGATGATGAAAATTATGCACCGGTCTCTGAAACCTTGTATTTGTCTGTAGCAGCTGCGTCCAAACACAAGGAAGCAAGCTACAAATTCATCCGTTACTACACGACCGAAGGCTTCTCGGTACAAGGCAAATATTTGGGCGCATGGAAAAAGCTCGACGTGGATAAAGAAATCGATAACATTATCAGCCATACGCAAAATCCGGAATTCGTAGACGGAGAATCATTCAAAAATGTAATGTCCAAAGTGAAGTTTGCCAAACTGGGCATTCCGCCTACCTACTATAATGAGATTGTTAAGGCGTACAATGAAGAGGTTGAGCTGTTTTTGCTAGGAAACCAGGATATTGATACGACGATCAGCAAGACTGATGAAAAAATAAAGAAAATCGTTCAGCTTAACCAGAAGTAGCCGAACAGCAAACTTAGGGCCCCTCGCATACACAGGAGGCCACAGGCGGTTGGCTTCCCGGTGGCAGCTGCGATGACGACAGGATGGGGACCCCGATGAAAAAAGTCGGCTTACGGCCAATTTCGTTAAGAGCCAAAGTGATTGTTACAGCTGTACTCTGCTTGTTGATCCCTGCTGTGGCCGCCCTCAGTCTGTCCAGCTACTTGACCAAAAGCGTGCTGAAGCAGCAGGCGATCGACAATGCGGAGGCTTCGATGGATGTGGTCCATCAATATGTCCTCACACTGGTCCAAAATATGATTTATGTATCTAACAAAATCCAATTTGACCCGGAAATCAATGCAATCTTGCTGCAGAATAAAGCATTAGAGAAAAGCAACGACAATCAGAATGATCCGAAAATATGGATGGGTGATCGCAAGATCAGTCAATTTCTGGAGAACTTATTGATGGACGATAGTTTATACATGACACTATTGCTGGAGAATGGAAAGTCCTACACGAATTATACCTACAAAAGCTTGAATCCTTCAATGTATTTGGATGAACCATGGTTTCCTAGATTAGAAGAACTTACAGCGCTCGAAACATTCTGGGTGGGGTCGCACAGCATGTATATGCAGGGCAGGCCCCATTCTTTGACGATTGCCCGAACGATCAAAGGACCGTTTGAAGTGCCATATGCCTATTTGATTATCAGCTTGCCTGAGGAACGAATCCGCAAGGTGCTCCAAAACTACGACAGCAACCAGCAAATCATGATTGTCGATAGCGACAACATGATTCTGTCTCATAACGAACCGGAGAAGATCGGCACGATGATGGAATATGACACGTCAAAATTATATGTAAATAGTAAAGCGCTCTCTTTTGGCGGTTGGCGAGTCGTTAGTCTTGTTCCTTATGACCATATTACCCGCTTTATTACACAGTTGTTTCGCAGCATCGCTATTTTTCAGCTCATTCTGTTCTCTATATTCGTATTTCTGATTGTATTTATGATGGACCGTTTTACGAAACCGGTGTTGAAGCTGGCTCGTCTCGCTTCCAAAATCGATTCCGGCAACCTGGAGTTTCGCTCTCATATCAAGGGGCGGGATGAGGTCGGTATATTGGGCAGATCGTTTGATCTGATGCTTAACCGGATTCAATTGATGATCGGTCAAATCGAGACAGAGCAAAATTTAAAGCGGCAAATGGAATTGGAGATGCTCCAGGCGCAGCTGCAGCCTCATTTTTTATTCAACATTTTGAATTCGATTCGGATTAACAGTATGTCGCAAGGCCATCACGAGACGGCCGGACTGCTCCTCTCCTTATCTTCGTTTCTAAGAATGACAATTAACCGCAAGAACGAGTGGATCCGATTGAGCGAGGAACTGGAGACGATGAATCATTATGTGAAACTGATGAATTTCCGTCATAAGGAGACGGTAACGTTTGAAGTTTACAGCTCGTCCGACAGCGAGGTCGTAGAGGTGCCACGGTTTTTGCTGCAGCCTATTATCGAAAACGCGATCATACACGGACTGGAAAATATGGGCGGCACTATCACCGTTAGCTCTTGGGTGGAGGAGGAGCATTTGATCGTAGCCATCAAGGATTCGGGTGTGGGAATGTCTGGCGAGGAGGTAGAGAAGCTGCAAAACGGCTTGTTGGACGGGAAACATAAGCCTCATGCGGGCATCGGCCTCACGAATGTGTATGATCGGATGCGGTTGATCTATCGAACCGACTGCGGGATGGACATTGAGAGTGCCATAGCATTCGGAACGACCATTCGACTAAGAATGCCGATTTCAGGAGGGGGAGCATTCTATGTACAAACTGATGCTGGTAGAGGATGATTACCCGGTATTGCAGTTTTTAGCGAACAACATTCCATGGACGGAGCTGGGATTTGAATTAATCGGCATGCATGAGAACGGATTGAAAGCGCTCCATGCGGCGGAGAGCAACCCGCCGGATATTCTCATAACAGATATCGGCATCCCTAAGCTCAATGGACTGGAGCTGATTGAAGCCATTAGAGCGTATCAACCGGAATTGCTGTCCATCATTATTTCCTGTCACGATAAATTCGAATATGCCCAAAAGGCAATCAGTCTGAGTGTATGCGAATATATGCTCAAGGAAAGTTTCGATATCGACAACGTCATCCATACGCTTAACAAATTCAAGAATACCCTTGACCAGCGGGCGGACCTTAGCCGCCAGCAGAAGCAGGACAGACAGTTCTCAGGCAAATCGACCTTGTCGATTCAACGCAATCGCTGGATGCATACGACGCTGCACAATCCGATCTGGAATGAAGAGCGCTGGAGGAGCGAGGCAGTTGAATGCGGTCTGGATGCGCAAGCGCCGGGGCTGCTGCCGGTATTATGTATATTAAACCGTGCGGAAGAAACGCAGCGGCGCTTGAAAATGTCCGAGGATCTGCTTAAGTTTGCCTTGGCGAATGCGATAGATGAATTGCTGCATGAATATGATAATGCGATCTATTTCGAGCATGATCTCCGCAAGGGGTTTGTGTTATTCACTTTCAAGGAAAACCCGACGTACAACATCTATGATCATGCTGCGGCTGTCATGACGTCGATTCAACGGCTGCTCCGCAAGCAGCTGTCGTTAGAGATGTCGTTTATTATTGGCAAGCAAAGTGATTTCTCGCCTGTGCTGGCGCGCCATTTGAAGCTGCTGTTTCATTCGGACGAGCAGTATTTCTACATGGAGAAGGCGGCTGTGGAGAAGCTGAACCCTCCCGTGCTGTCCAAGGATGATATTTTCCGTTATTACTATGAAGCCTTGGATGAGATGAAGCGGGCGGCTATTTCAGGGCAGTTTGAGGAGCTGGAAGCGACTATTTGCCGCTGGGTCGAGTTTATTCGAGCGGAACGTTTTCCAAGTGTAATATCCAAGGAATGGATCAACAAAATTGTCGTCGAGCTGCAGATGAAAGTCAGATCACTGTGCCTGATTGCCGTTGATGCGAGTGAGGAATTTCCCGTGACGATGAGCAATGCTTATGCTTTGCAAGAAATGAAGGATGAGTGGATTGGGCTTGTCAGCAGTATGATGATGAAAATGAGAAAAGAGAGTCATGGCATTCGACGCATCGAAATTTTGAATGCGCAGCGCTATGTTATTTTAAATATTGACAAAATTGTCACGCTAGAAGAACTATCCAATGTTCTTCATCTTAATCCGAGCTATCTCAGTCGTCTGTTTAAAAAAGAGACAGGGGAAAACTTTGTGGAGTATATTACCAAAATCAAAGTCGAGCATGCGAAGGAACTGTTGGATCAAACCCAGTTATCCGTCGATGAAATCGCGGACAAAATCGGCTATGAGAAAAATTACTTTTACAAAGTATTCAAAAAACTGACCCGCATGACCCCCAATCATTATCGGGGCTATCGTTAACGGTGCCGAGCGGCTGCCAAAGCGCATTCCCGCATTGCGCGAGAGCAAGAATAGACTGTAACTGGTCAGGAATCTCCATTATAAATTTAATCGCAACATTTTATGATAAGAGAGTAAGCAATGCGAAAGTGAAAGGAGAAGCATACTTTATGCAAACGACCTGGATGAAGTGGAAAGATACAGTGGCCGGTTATGTGTTTATTGGACCGATGCTGTTAGGCGTATTAGTACTGACAGTTGCGCCTATATTAATTTCGCTAGTCCTAAGCTTTACGGAATGGAATTTTATGAAGGGGTTCAGTCCGGGAGCGATCAAATTTACGGGGATGACCAATTTTTCCCGTCTGGCGGATGATGAGACTTTTATCCGGTCTGTGATCAACAATTTGGTTTTTATGATTCAAGTGCCGATCGGGCTGGCGATTTCCTTGCTGCTGGCGGTCATTATCAACAAGCAGGTGTATTTTAAAGGGTTATTCAAAGTTATTTATTTCTTCCCGTATGTGTCAAGCGTCGTTGCCGTCTCGGTCATCTGGATGGTACTTTTCCAGCCTTCATTTGGTCCGGTTAACCAGATCTTGATGGCAATCGGTATCGACAATCCGCCGAAATGGCTGGCTGACACGCAATTTGCTCTGCCATCGGTCATCATGATCGTGGTCTGGATCAACATCGGTTTTAATCTTATTATTTACATGGCTGGACTGCAGTCGATACCGAAGGATCTTTATGAAGCGGCCGATATTGACGGCGCTGGACCGTACAGCAAGTTTTTCAAGCTGACGTTGCCGTTGCTGACGCCCACGACCTTTTTTCTACTCGTCACGGGCATCATCTCCTCCTTCAAGGTGTTCGATATTATCAACGTATTAACCCAGGGCGGACCGGCATTATCGACATCCGTTATCGTCTATTATCTCTATGAAACAGCCTTTATTAATCTGAATATGGGCTACGCTTCCGCAATGGCCTGGATACTGTTTATTCTGGTGTTCATCATTACTGTCATCCAATGGAAGGCGCAACAAAAATGGGTAAACTATTAGTAGGAGGCTCATATGCACAGAAAGCATAAAATACAAAAAACGGTTATGACCGTCATCATGCTATTGTTCGGCATTGTGATGATTCTCCCTTTTATTTGGATGGTATCCGCTTCCTTCAAAGTCGAGTCGGATGTGTTCAAATATCCGATCGAATGGATTCCTTCAACCTGGAATGCCGTCGAAAATTATACGCAGGTGTGGTTCGGCAAGTTTCCGTTCAGCATGTACTACTGGAATTCGATTAAAGTTGCTATTATTACAACGGTCATGTCCGCACTGTTTTCCAGTATGGCCGCATATGGCTTTACGAAGATGAAATTCAAGGGAAGAGACGTGCTGTTTTTTATCGTGTTATCGACCTATATGATTCCGCATCAAGCGACACTCGTGCCGCAATTTCTAATCTACCGGTGGGTCGGATTGTTCGACAGCCATCTGGGACTGGTCCTGCTCTCCGCTTTCAGCGTATTGGGTACATTCCTGCTGCGGCAATTTTTCATGGGAATATCCAATGAGTTTATTGAATCTGCGAAAATCGACGGGGCCGGGCATTTCATTACATTTACCCGGGTTGTCATGCCGCTTATGAAACCGGCGGTGGCGACGTATGCGATTTTGCGCTTTATCTGGACGTGGAACGATTACCAGAACCCGCTCATTTTTATTCGATCCGAGAGCAAAATTACGCTCCAACTGGGGTTGGCTAAATTTTCGGATTTGAGCGGTGTTTACTACTCACTCATTATGGCGGGAGCAGTTTCCGCGATTTTGCCACTGTTGATTATTTTCATCATCGGACAAAAGCAAGTGATCGAGGGACTGTCCAGCGGGGGGGTAAAAGGCTAAACCTGAGCTTAAGGGGATGAAAGAGAGATGGATGTATGGCATATTTCACATTGGGAAATGGCCATCCGCTTGTTCGCGGCAATGCTGGGCGGAGGGATGATCGGTCTTGAACGGGAGTGGGGCAATCACCATGCCGGACTGAGAACCCATATGCTGGTAGCCTTAGGGGCTGCGCTCATCATGCTCTTATCGATGTATGGCTTCTCGCAATTCGCAGATGAACCGAACGTGCGCATGGACCCGGCACGTCTTGGCGCACAAGTCATCAGCGGGATCGGTTTTCTCGGAGCAGGCACCATCATCCGGAACGGTTTATCGATATCCGGGCTGACGACGGCGGCATCGCTTTGGGTGTCGGCCGCAATCGGGTTATCCGCTGGTGCGGGATTTTACTTCGTGACCGGACTTGCCACCCTGCTGATGATGATCACCTTGCTTGCGCTGAATTGGCTGGGCAAGAAAATGATTCCGTCTCGTGCTACCAAAATGCTTCATATCATTATGGAAGATGCTCCGGGCATGCTCAAGCAAATTTCGCAAGCGTTGGACAGGCCGGACGTTAAGCTTGGCGATCTGAATGTGGAATCCATCGATAACGGGATGCTGGGCGTTAAAATCAGCTATAGCACCAAGAAGAAAAATATGTTTGTCATCATTGAAAATATTAAACTTATACCGGGCGTTAAAAGCGTGGGCAATCAGAAGGAGGCATTACTGTGAAATTTGATTTGCATACCCATCATGACCGCTGCGGGCACGCAGAGGGGAAAATTCGCGATTATATTGAGGCAGCCATAGCCAACGGTTTGCAATTTATCGGCATTTCCGATCATTCCCCTTTCCTGGCAAGCGAGGTCAACCAGTTAAATCCGGCCATTGCGATGGCAAATTCGGAGTTACCGGAATATGTAGCGGAGGTGCTGCATTTAAAGGAGCAGTACCGTGGAAAAATTGAAGTGCTGCTCGGCATCGAGTCGGATTTTTTTCCCGAGCATGCGGAACTGTATCGCGGTATCTACGCGAAATATCCCTTTGACTATATTATTGGCTCTGTCCATGTGTCGAACGGCAAGCATATTTTCGATAAGACGCGTTGGGACAATGTCGAAGAACAACAGCTAAAGCAGGAAGCCGAAACTTATTTGGGACTCATCCAGGCATCGGCAAAAAGCGGCATGTTCGATATATTGGGACATATTGATGCGATAAAAGGCTTTTGCCCTGCGATTTCACAGCATCTGTCCCCACTGCTGGAGCAGACGCTGCAGGTAATCGGCAGCAGCGGGACAGCCATTGAAGTGAATACTTCAGGGAAATTCAAAGCGAGTGGCGGATGGCATCCGTCAACGGATATTTTGGAACGGGCAGCCTATCACAATGTCGCGGTCACCTTCGGTTCCGATTCTCATGTACCGGAGAGAGTCGGAGATGAGTGGGAAACTGTTCGGGAGACGTTGAAGCAGCTCGGGTTCAAAGAATGGACGTTCTTTCGGGAGAGAAAACGCCATCACATCCCATTATAAACGATTATAAGGAGATGATCGACATGAAGGC
Organism: Paenibacillaceae bacterium; assembly: GCA_004134985.1. Classification (GTDB taxonomy): domain Bacteria; phylum Bacillota; class Bacilli; order Paenibacillales; family Paenibacillaceae; genus Paenibacillus_D. Next base: position 152,360 of record REGQ01000012.1, read on the forward strand.
ATTGGTGATTGAAGGGGCTCGTCAAGCTGTAATCCGGGAACTTCCATATCCCGAGCCCGGCATGAACGAGGTGACGATTGAAGTGAAACGCATCGGTATATGCGGCACAGATTTGCATATTTTCGAAGGCGAGTATTTGTCTCCATTTCCAATCGTTCCGGGTCATGAGTTTTCGGGTGTCATCCATGCGGTGGGCGAAGGGGTTCGCGACTTAAAGACAGGTGACCGTGTCAGCGCTGATCCATCCTTGTTTTGCGGGGCGTGCTCTTTCTGTTTGACCAATCGCGGGAACCATTGTGAGCGCTGGGGTGCGCTCGGCGTAACGAAGAACGGCAGCATGGCCGAATACATCGCCGTACCCGCTGCTAACGTAGTGAAGCTGCCGGATACCATGGGGTTTGACGAGGCGGCCTTTATCGAACCGGTCGCTTGTATCGTTCATGCGATGAACCGTTTGCAGCTCAAAGTCGGCAGCAGAGTCATCCTGTTCGGAGCGGGGGCGATGGGACAGCAGCTTATTCAAGCATTGGCCGTATCCGGCGCTTCCGAAATCGTTGCGGTTGACCTATCGCCGGACAAGCTGGCCATGGCACTGAAGAACGGTGCGACCCGTGCTGTGTTAAGCGAAAGGTTAGCTGAGGAGATAAAGAACAATTCCCAGTATAAATTCGGATTTGATACCGTCATTGATGTGACAGGCATACCAGCGGTTATTGAGACAGCGATGCAGTATATTGGCCCGGCAGGCACTTATTTGCAGTTTGGCGTTACACCGGATAATGCCATTATTCGAGTTAATCCGTTCGAGCTATATCACAAGGATTGGACGCTGCTCGGCTCCATGGCTATAAACCATACGTTTATTCCCGCCTTCCACTGGTTGAAAGAACGGCGAATACAGGTCAAACCGCTTATATCCAGGACGATCTCGTTGGAGGAAGCGATCCCGTTCTTCTATGAGCCGAAATCTCCGGATTTGCTAAAGGTGCAAATCGCGCTTTAAACATTAATAAGATGCCCGTGCGGCAAAGAGGAGGGAAATAAAGTGTACGACGTCGTAGCCATTGGCGAAGCGCTTGTCGATTTGACGCCGTTCGGTGTTTCCGAACAAGGCCATGCCGTATTTGAAGCCAACCCGGGCGGAGCCCCATCCAATGTGCTCGCTGCATTGGGAAAGCTGGGCAAGAAAACAGCTTTTATCGGAAAAGTAGGCAGTGATGCGTTCGGACGGCAGTTGGCATCCACAATGGAGGTTAGCGATATCGATCGAACAGGACTCGTCATGGATAACGAGGCGCCGACCACACTTGCCTGCGTTCATCTGGATGAGCAGGGCGAGCGTTCGTTCAGCTTTTACCGAAATCCCGGAGCGGATTTGCTGCTTCAGCCTGGGGAGGTTAATACCGAATTAATCGATCGAACGAACATTTTTCATTTTGGTTCGGTTTCGTTGAGCGGAGAACCGTCAAGATCGGCAACTTTACGTGCAGTTACCCATGCGGAGCGCAAGAACAAACTGATTTCATACGACCCCAATTGGAGACCTCTATTGTGGAACGATGCAAATGAGGCTCGCAGCATGATTCTGCAAGGCATGAAATATGCGGATATTGTAAAAATATCAGATGAAGAACTCGCTTTTATAACGGGAGAGGAAGATGTAGCGCTAGCTTCCGAGTTTCTATACAATCGATACCGTATCCCTTATCTTTTCGTCACGCTCGGAGAACGCGGCTGTGTATATACGCTGAAAGGCGTAAGTGGATTCGTGCCCGCATTTCAAGTTGAGGCTGTCGATACGACAGGAGCAGGGGATGCCTTCATGGCTGCCATATTATATCAAATACTTACTTATCAGGGACAGTTAGATGTACTGACGATGACCAATATGGAGCAGTGCGTAAAATTTGCCTGTGCAGCGGGTGCACTGGCTGCTACGAAAAGAGGAGGCATACCAGCGATGCCTGCCCAGGAAGATATTGAGCGTCTGTGTGGATTCAGGCAGTAACAAGCCAAAGTCATGCTGCTTTCAGTAAAAAGCACATGTCGAGGCCAGACTTGACACTTGTCGAGGCAGAACCGGCATTTCAGAGATGAAATGCCGGTTCGATCTCGTTCTATTCGATCGATTTTCCCCTACAAATGTAATTCTCTTCTGTACTTTCTCGCGAGATAATCAGAGTAATTGCAAAGAGCCGTGTACATAAACCACTCCCAAACAACTTTCCTCTTTAAATTAAATCGAATTCCCTATATCAGATGGTGAAATATGCCTTGAATGACATCAAGATCTCTGCGGCAAAATGTACATAAAGTAGGTGAACTGACATGCTGAACAAAGGGATTCGAATTTTGGTGGCAATCCTTATTCTGGTCGCCATTTCTGGATGCCATCACCCGAAGCCTGTAGAGCAAGATTTGATGCATTTGAAATCCGATAACAATGGAAAAAAGAAAAAAGTTATTTTACTGTTAATAGACTCTTTAATGGCTCAGTCAATCGATGAAGGAATTCGTCAACAAGAGCTTCCGGCCTTTCAATTTCTAATTGAACATGGGCAATATTATAAAGATCTGGTTAGTTCTTTTCCTACGATGTCTGTTACGATCGACAGCTCGCTGCTTACCGGCAAATATCCGGATGTTCATCACGTGCCAGGCCTGACCTGGTATTCAGCGGACGACAAGAAATTGATCAATTACGGGACAGGACCGATGGAAGTGTTAAGGCACGGACTGCATCCGGTGTTGACCGATGCGCTAATCCATTTGAACGGGAGCCACTTAAATGGGAAGCTGCCTACGATTTATGAGGATTTAGCCCGGCATGGGTTGAAGTCCGGTTCAATTAACGGGCTGATTTACCGGGGGACTTTCGATCATTTGTTGACGATTCCTGCCTATATGCAAGGCCCTGCTTCTTTGGCAAGGGAAATTCAAGTGAAAGGACCAGATTTCTTGACCTTGGGTGCATTGTCCAATCCACTCGCAGGGGTGAAAAACCTGCCCGAAAGTCTAATGGATAAGATGGGATTCAATAATGACTACGCGATAGAAACAGCAAAATATTTAATTGAAACCAATAACCTACCGGACTTTTTACTCGTGTATTTGCCCGATTTGGACCAGCAGCTGCATAAGAAAGGCCCTGCGGAGCTGAAAGGGGTGAAAGTAACGGATCAGCAGCTCCAATCTTTGTTGCAATCGTTCGGTTCGCCGGAAAAAGCGTTGAATGATGCGATTATTATGGTTGTCGGGGACAGTGGAATGACTCCTATTCTGCCTGCCGATCAAAATCCGATCATCGATCTGTCCGCTTTATTCGGAGATGCCCGCGTGTTGCGTCCTGGTGAAGCCGTTACGAAGGAAACAGAAATCATTCTGGCCGTCAATGAAACGATGGCTTATGTATATTCGTTAAAAGCAGCGCGTTCGCTTAGAGACACAGCAAATGTGTTAATCAACGAACCGCGCATTGATCTTATTGCATGGAAAGAAAAAGAGTGGATGTATGTCATTCAAGGACCAAATGCCAAACCGTTCAGGTTCAAAGCAAATGGAAACCTGACTGATCCTTACCAGCAATCATGGGAGATCGAACAGGAGCAAGAAATGCTGGATATTAACCTGAATGCGGCTGCACGTTCATTGAATTATGGGGAGTATCCCGATGTACTGCAGCGATTATCAGGCGCATTAAACTCTCACAAGGGCAACTATTTAGTGGTCACGGCGAAGCCTGGATACGAATTGGTGGACAGAAGTTCACCAACGCATAAGGGAGGGGGCGGTCATGGCTCCATTCGCAAAAAAGAGTCGCTTGTTCCCTTGATCATTGGCGGCACGGATCAGAAACCGCAACATTTAAGAATGATCGATTTAAAACCGTATTTGCTTGATCTTCTAACAGATATTCCGCAGAGCAAATAAACGGATTTTCGCCAATAATTAGGTTGCTTATCAACATGGATAGTGCTCTCCAAATTACAACATAATAAATAGCATGTAAGGGGGTAGCGCAGCGCTATGAACAAACAGGGTAACAAGTTAATAATTGCCGCTTTAGGCGGGGTTAATGAAATCGGAAAGAACATGTACTTGTTGCAATACAATGAAGATATCATTGTTATCGATTGCGGGTCCAAATTTCCCGACGAGAGCTTTTTAGGCATTGATCTGATCATCCCGGATGCAACCTATTTGTTGGAAAATAAAGACAAAGTACGCGCATTAATCGTAACGCATGGACATGAGGATCACATCGGTGGTATTCCTTATTTGTTGAAACAACTGAATATCCCCATATATGCTTCAAAATTAACGATTGGTCTAATCGAGGTAAAGCTGAAAGAACTTGGCATTTTAAATGAAAGCAAGCTGAATTTAATCGATGCCAACGCAAGTATTGACTTGGGAACCGTTAATGTGACCTTCTTCGGCACGAGTCACAGCATTCCCGATTGCTTGGGCATTGTCTTTCAGACGCCCGAAGGAACCGTTGTTCACACTGGCGATTTTAAATTTGATATGTCCCCGGTCAATAAGCAATATCCTGATCTTCATCGGATGGCGGATATTGGGAAAAACGGTGTGTTGCTGCTGTTGTCCGAAAGTACAAATGCAGAGCGGCCCGGATTTACCCCTTCAGAACGTCTTGTTGGCGAGCATATTACAGAAGCATTCAGCAAAGCGCAGCAGAAGGTGTTTATTTCTACCTTCGCTTCTAATGTCCACCGCGTACAGCAGATTATCGATGCCGCGGTTAAATCGCACCGGAAACTTGTCTTGCTTGGCCGAAGCATGATCAATACAACATCGGTGGCCAAAGAATTGGGCTACTTGAACATTCCTGAGAACTTACTCATTGAAGCCGGCGAAACCGACCGTTATGCGCCTGAGGAAATTGCAGTCTTGTGTACAGGAAGCCAGGGCGAACCGATGGCAGTTCTCTCGCGTTTGGCCAGTTCGAGCCACCGACAAATCGATATTATGCCAGGGGATACCGTCATTATTGCCGCTACGGCCATCCCTGGCAATGAGCGAAACGTTGCCCGCATCATAGATAATTTCTATCTGCTCGGCGCACAGGTTATCTATGGATCGGGAAGTGCGACAGGGATGCATGTATCTGGACATGGCAGTCAAGAAGAGTTGAAATTAATGCTTACCTTAATGAAACCGAAATATTTTATTCCGGTTCATGGGGAGTTCAGGATGTTGCATCAACATCGGCTGCTGGCCCAATCGGTCGGGGTGGACGAAGAGAATATTTTTATCGTTAGCAATGGTGAAGTTGTTGAGATTCGTGACAAAATAGCACGTAAAGATGGTAAAATACCGACGGGCAACATACTGGTGGACGGATTGGGAATTGGAGATATTGGAAATGTTGTACTCCGCGACCGCAAACAACTATCCGAGGACGGCATGCTAGTCATCGTCATCACCTTGAGTAAAACAGAAGGTCATATTTTGTCCGGCCCAGATATCATTTCCCGAGGATTCGTCTATGTTCGCGACTCCGAAGTGCTGATGCGTGACATTAATCAACTTGCACTTTCGACCATTGAGAAGCTTCTAGAGGAAAATGTTAACCAGTGGAATTTAATAAAACAATCGCTAAAAGAGTCCCTCGGACGGTTCTTATTTGCACAAACCAAGAGAAGACCGATGATCCTCCCAATCATCATTGAGATATGAATAACGGGGCCTGGTTTAACGGACAATACATGTAGATAAAATCTCAACAACGAGGGAGGGATCACAAGTGGCTAAACAACAAGGGCATGCTGCACAAAATACGACAACGCGAACTTCTGACAAAAAAGGCAACAAGGGCGGAAAAAAATAGGAGCACACGGAGGCACTGAAAATGAATACGCAAAGAGCTGTTGAAATAGCGGCATCTCCGGTTATGGCAAATGTAAGCCATCAAGGAACACCGGTATATATTCAACATGTAAACGAAGAAAATGAAACGGCAACGATTTTCCCTCTCGATAATCCGGAGCATGAGCAAAGTGTACCGGTTGATATGCTGAGGGAACATTGATGGTGACGAAAATATAAACAGAAGAATAAAACAGCGTCACATCTCGTGGCGCTGTTTTGCTGTATTCACATTCATTATTCCTGTCGCTTTTTCATGCCAAGGAACGAGATATCTCCGCTATCTTCGATCATAAAATTGCATTTCCAATCGTACCAAGTATGATGGAATGTTGTCTCTGAAATAGGGTAAATAGGAATAAACTCCTCCTCATTCCAAACGAAAAACAACTGGTCATCATGGCGATCAACGACCGCTGTGCATCCATACCCTTCGTATGTCCCCATATAATTAGCATATACGTGTTCATCAATTGACCATGGCTGCGGCCGCTCCGGAACAGGAGCATGTCCGCCAAACAGCATATCCGTCAATGACTCTGTGAGCCTTAACACCGGAACGAAATCATAGTTTGTTAACATAATGATGCAGGCATTGTCATTCGGGTAACGGTGCAATTCACTTCGAAAGCCGCGGTAAGCACCGCCATGGTATACTCTACTGCGGCCATATCGTTTATCAAGAAACCATCCAAAGCCGTAATTGAAATCATTGGGCTTGAAGGCAAGGTCCATCGTTTCTCGGGAAACGAGCTTTGCTGAGGACAGGGCTTGATCCCATAGGTATAGATCATCTACCGTCGAATACATGGCTCCCGCTGAGAAGCTGGAACTCATGTCCATATATTCGCATGGAATAAAATCTTCCCACGAGGAATGATACGATGAACTCATTTGGTTAATAACTTTTTTATTGTTGTCGATCCCTGTATTGCCCATCCCAAGAGGGGTTAGAATATGGTTCTGTATGTAACTTTCAAAAGTGGAATTTGCAATCCGTTCAATTAACATACCGAGCAAAAAATAACCGGAATTCGTATAGGCAAAGGATGTGCCAGGCTTAAATGAAAGAGGCTGATCAATGAACAAATGAAGGACATCACTTTGGGTGAGACGGAGCTTATTTAACTTTTTGTTGTATTCGGGCAGGCTGGTGTAATTTGCAAGGCCTGAGGTGTGCGTCAACAAGTGGGCAACTGAAACATGATTAAGATGGGCCGCTTCCGGCAGATAGTGGCTGATATCATCTTCGAAATGAAGAAGTTTCTGCTCATAAAGCATCATAATGGCCATAGCTGTAAACGATTTGGTCAAAGACCAGATTCTAAATTTCGTATCCATCGTATTGGATACCTGATGTTCGATGTTTGCATACCCGTATGCTTTGCGGAACAGGATTTCTCCATGTTGGGCAACCAATACCGTTCCGCTGAGCGGCCAGTTGCGTTCATAACCGCTTAAATAGTCATCAAGGCGTTGAGTAACAACAGCCATGGTACGTGCACCTCCTCTAAAGGAGAATTATACCATATTTTTGTTCAAATTAGAGAAATCCGGAATCAGCAGCTTCTCGAAAAAAAAGTTTATGGTGAGACGCATGAAACAGAGAGAATTTGTCATTCTCCCTGTTCTGTTCCGGCTTCGCGTTTTATTGGCTACTAACCTTGATTGTTGGGATTGGGCATCTCTGAATAGGTTTTTTGACAGACCATATTTGAAATGCGAGGCACATAGACCATTTCTCCTGGCTTTAATTGATTCACGTCGCCAAGATGCGGGTTGGCTTCCTCCAGAATGCTATGAGGCATGTTATATCGGTGTCCGATTGAAGCTAACGTGTCTCCAGGCTGAATCTGGTGCTGTGCGAATAACATGTCATCCGATTTTCCATCTCTGAAGAAGGGAAAGAAAAACGGGGAAAAGAAGAAGAACGGAAACAAGAAACGGTTTGGAAAAAAAGGATGGGGAAACGGACGAAAGAAGGGGCGACCTCCAAAACCACCAGGAACAAATCCACGATTCATTAAAATTACCTCCGATTGTTATAGTCATTTGTCTATATAGATTATTGCCTAACCCGGGATTTGGTTACAAAATAATCAATTTGGCTGTGGTCAAAGCCCCAAACGCCCGGTTTTATGTTCCCCGTACACATTGAGTACAACTTAACGTTGTATAATTCAACCGAGATAGATCGCAAAAAGAAGTCGTTTTTTAATACAACAGCTTGAAGCGGTATAATGGTTAGAGAAATAAATAAGATTGGAGTAATGATGATGAAATGGCTAGAAGCAATTATGGTGTGGATCGGTCCAAGGAAACTGCGCATCGCTGTAATGACAGTGGGTGTATTGGCTATTTTGGTGGTTGGAGCGATTTGTTCGCAAGTGCAGGAACGGCAGGGCAGTGATGCTGCCATCATGCCATTCATTCTACTCATTCTTTCGTTTGCCATATTGCAAGTCACCAAACATGAGAATTCTAAATAGTGAAGGTGAGAAAGAAGTGAAGGAGGCTATATGATGACAATCGTCATGGTCGTCGACGATGAAGCGCATATTCGGCAGCTCGTTCGGTTATATCTGGAGGACGAAGGGATGGAAGTTGTAGAGAAGGCGAACGGGGAGGAGGCATGGGACTATTACAAGCAGCATAGTGTTGATCTCGTCGTGCTGGATGTCATGATGCCTCGCATGAGCGGATGGGAATTGTGCCGACGATTGCGCGAAGCAGGGGATAAGCCAATATTGATGATTACCGCGAAGGGAGAACCGACAGAAAGAATCAAGGGATTTCAGCTGGGTACCGACGATTATGTGGTGAAACCTTTCGAACCATTGGAATTGGTGATGCGGGTTAAAGCGCTGCTCAAACGCTATCGTATTTCGATCTCGCAGATTGTCAGGTTGGGCAACGTTACCCTTGACAAAACGAGCTATCAGGTTCGCTATAAGGATACAGGGGAAACGGATTCCATTCCTTTGAAAGAATTCGAACTGCTCTTTACGCTCGCCAGCCAGCCGGGAAAAGTGTTTACGCGGAATGCGCTGATTGAAAAAATATGGGGATACGAATATGACCGAGATGAGCGCACAATTGATACCCATGTCAGGCGATTGCGAGACCGTTTTCATCTATACGAGGAAGACTTCACGATCGTAACGCTTCGGGGGCTGGGATATCGGCTGGAGGTTTATCGTGACTAAGTCCCTTTATGTACGAATAATTTTTATATTCCTCGGCTCGGTCATGATCAGCTTGGTTCTAAGCTCAATCGTGAACGGTCGGATTTACAGCAGACAGTTGGTAACCTATATGCAGGACAGCATGATTGAAAATGGGGAAACCATTATTGATTCCTACAAGCAATCCCACCCTCAAAATCTGGATGTGCTCGTAAGCGGGCTGACAGCGTTGCCGCTCTACTCCATTCGCTTGTTTGATAACGAGGGGAGGCCGATTCATGAAACAGGAGATCAATCGAGAATCACATTTGAAATCAATGGCGATCAAATTCGCAATGTCTTGCATGGTGACGTTTACCGCGGCACGAAGAAACATGGATTTAAACATACGATGGTCGGGCTTCCTTTCCAAATCAATGGGGAACCGCATGCCTTGTTTATCACTTCGGAGTTTGGCGGCTTGGCCAAAATGTTAGCTGGTTTTTTCCAAAACCTGCTTCTCATTGTTTTGCTGTTCGGAAGTGTGTTTATTCTAATCTCCGCCAGGCATATCGTACGCCCGATTCAACAACTTACTGCTGCAACACGCAAAATGTCCAAAGGCGACTTCAGCATACATTTTAATACAAAACGGAAAGATGAGATTGGCGAGCTCACGACAAGTTTTAATCATATGGCCCATGAGCTGGGGATGCTGGAAAAGATGAGGAGGCAATTTGTTTCTGACGTTTCCCATGAAATCCAGTCGCCGCTGACATCGATTAAAGGGTTTACGCAAGCACTCAAGCAAAAGAAAATGGATGAGTCCAGCCGCTTGCGCCTTCTCGATATTATAGAGGACGAGAGCAACCGGCTATCGCGTTTGAGCGAGGATCTGCTCCAACTGTCGTCGCTGGGGTATGAACATTTAAGTTTGAATGTCTCGCAATTCCGCCTGGACGAACAAGTTCGCAACGTCATAATCGCCTCTGAGCCGCAATGGTCGCTCAAAAATCAGGAAATCGAATTGGATCTGATCGAGATGACTATCCAGGCAGATGAGGGGAAGCTGATACAGCTTTGGACGAATTTAATTAGCAACAGCATCAAGTTTACTGGCGAGCACGGTACAATTCAAGTGAAGGGCAGGAAGGTTAACAGCGGTGTGGAGATTACGATCACAGACAATGGTCAAGGCATTCCTGAGGAAGAATTCAATCGCATCTTCAAGCCTTTTTACAAGGTCGATAAATCCAGAGATCGCACCATCAAAGGAAACGGGATCGGCCTGTCGATTGTGAGGCGGATCGTTGAATTGCATAACGGAGAAATTGAGGTGACGAGTCAGTTAGGCGAATGGACAACATTCCGTGTTTACTTGCCTGTAACGTGACAAGGGGAGCTAAATGAAAAATAAGAAGAAAGCAATTGTGTTAATTGTTGTTTGCGTCATCGCGGCTGTCCTGTTGTTTCATTCAGATCTCCTTTCCTTTATCCCTTATTGGGATCCGCAGCAATTAGTAGCGCTGGCAAATGATAATATTATGCTGTTATTGCTGGTGACGCTGCTGCTAATGGTTGTTCAAAATTTATTTACCGTCCTGCCGCTGCTGCTGCTTGTTTCGATTAACGTGTCGATTTTCGGCTTTTTATACGGTTATCTATGGAGCTGGTTAACGAGTGTCATTGGTGCCGTCATTGCCTTTTTAATCATTCGCAGCGGGGTTCAACGATTTTTCCTTCGGTTTCTGAACCAAAAGCTGTTAGATCGGTTCGAACGCAGCGGTTTCTATTACGTATTAATCGGAAGGCTGTTTCCACTCATTCCGACGAGCATGGTCAATATCGCTGCGGGAATCAGCTCGATTCCGATCAAGGCATTCACTTATGGCACGCTGATCGGAAACATGTTTTATTTGCTTGTCCTTTCTTTGATTCCAATGGGGTTAATGTCGTTATTTGGGATTTTTTAATCATCTTGGGATGAAATGCTCGGCAATCTGTGTATGAGGTCATTAAGTATTGAAAAGACTTTATTATCTGAATTTAATACAAACAAGCCATATGATGTGTTATGAATGATAAGATCAATTTGCTCTTTAGTTAGCTCTGTTGTTAGGGTTTCACTATAATTAACTTTATAATTTAATTTTCCTGTGTCATCTATTGTATCTGTCTCAATAACTTCAGAATGCTCTTTATTGATGATATTAGATATTTCTTGAGGATAGGCAATCATGAATGAATATTTGACATCACTTTTTAATAACTCGTATAGTTCAACATTAAATTCATAATCAATCGTAATATTTATGCTTTTATTCTCATAAAGGACAGCGAAATAAGTAACTGTAAAGTTTGGCGGGAAAAACATACTTTCATAATCCGGCGCTCTATTTTGAGCGTCTTCATTACTAGGATTTTCACTTTGAATCTGTTCGTTGCTTGGAGTTTCGCTTTGCACAGATTCTGGTCGTTCGCATCCACTGATCAGTAAAGTAAAACATAGCAAAAACACATATATTACTTTCATTAGTTACCTCCTGGAAGTAGTCATTTCCGTCTTTATGGAAGTGTTAGCAATAATAATTTATGCTTCGAACCACTTCGGCGCAATAGATGATTTAGGTTGGGAGCGATTTATTTGGGTACAGGAAGGACTTCATTTTTTTCATACAGTTTCCGCACTTGCTCAGCCATATACGCGGGAGAATGCGGCATTTTATTGCGAATCCACCACTCCAAAATACCAATGAAAGCCGAGGCCATAAATTGGGCATTGAGTTCATTGTCAATGTCCGGTTGAAGGTCTTGTTTGTCCAGCTTCTCATTAACACTGGCTGAGACGAACTGAAGCAGACGCTCCCGAAATACGGAGGTCCTTTGATTGGTAAGCATGGCGGAAAAGAACAGAAAGTTGTCTCCGAAGTAATCGAACACTGGCTTCAGATCGCTGCCCAGCGTTGTTATGCCCCGATTCAATTCATTTGCGCTGCAAAACGTGATCAGCCTCCGCAAATGTTCTTCAATGCATTTGTCCAGCAGGTCATACTTGTCACTGTAGTGCAGATAGATGGTTCCACGGTTTACATTGGCCCGCTCCGCGATGTCGTTAATGGTGATTTGTTCAAACTCCTTTTCGGAAAAAAGCTTCAGAAATGCCTTGTTTATGGCTTCCTTTGTTCTAATAATCCGCCGGTCGATTTTCGTGTCGGTCTCCATTATTCGATTGCGCCTCCAGTTAATGAACAATTTCATGGCATCTGTTGTATATGAAACAAAAGCGCCTGTATTAGCGATTGAATTCATGTCTATTCTCTATATAATAATAATCAACGGCCGTTAAATAATCAACATTGATTCAATAATGTACATTAGTTGAATAATTATTATATAAGGAAACGGATTTCAATTTCGACCAGGCAGCCAATACAGCCATAAACAAATTCATTAAGGGGCGATAACAAATGGAGAACATACAAGACAAAGTAGTCATCATAACAGGAGCATCCAGCGGGATAGGGGAAGCTTCGGCCAAGTTATTGGCCCAAAACGGTGCAAAGGTGGTTTTGGCAGCAAGAAGAGAGGAACGATTGCAAGCGATTGTGAAAGAAATTGAACAAGAGGGCGGGGAGGCTGTTCATATTAAAGCCGACGTCGTGTCATCCGGGGATATGCAACAGCTGGCACAGTTCGCTTTGAAACAGTACGGCCGAATCGATGTGCTGGTGAACAACGCCGGGGTCATGCCGGTTTCGCGGCTTAATGAACTAAGGGTTGCGGAATGGGATCAAATGATCGATGTGAACATTAAAGGTGTGCTGCATGGCATCGCCGCGGTGCTGCCAGTTATGAGAGAACAGCAAACAGGGCATATTATTAACGTTTCATCTGTTGCTGGGCATGAGGTGAGTCCAACTTCGGCAGTATACAGCGCGACCAAATTTGCTGTTAGGGCGATCTCGGAAGGACTGCGCAAGGAGGAATCCCCGTCCTCCCATATCCGGTCGACAATTATCTCTCCGGGAATAACGGAGTCGGAACTGATCAACACCGTCAACAGTCCCGAGGTGCAAGCGATGGCGAGTCATATTAGCAGCTTGGCCATTTCTCCATACCGTATTGCCAGAGCTGTCGCCTACGCCATCAATGAACCCGAGGATACGGGAATCAACGAGATCGTGATTAGGCCCACTGCTCAGCCGTAATAGATCACGATAAAAGATCGCCATCTTCCTATTCCGTATAGGGAGGGTGATCTTTTTCTTTGGCTCTTTTCATAGAGATTGTTGCTTGTTTTGTTTATGAAACAATACCTATATATTCCACGTCTACTCTTATGGAGGTGAATATGGTGAGAAAACAGATACTAGCAGTAATTGTTTTTATAACATCATTATCTATCTTGGTAGGCTGTTCTGAAAAAACACCACCTATTCCAAAAATAACCTCAGATAAGAATCAGATACCTGTGACGCAAAGTAGCTACTGTTGGGGGAAATTGGGATGTGCGGATTATGCAAGAGGAAAAACGATGCTAAAAGGGAAAACCCCAACCGTTGTAGTTCCTGAATCAAACATTGAAGTTTCATTTGATTACAAACCTGCTCCCACTCAAATAGCTGTTCAACAGTTTCAAGACGAAAAAACTGTTGATGCTCCATTAGTTGATGGATATTTCAAAGCTCCTAAAGAAAAAGGTGTTTATTATTACGGACTTTCAGGTGATTGGACAACAGATGACGGGAAGTATTCGAAAGGTAGCACATCATCCGTTTTTGTAATTGAAGTCCAGTGAGGAAAGGCTAACTACTTTGCGAGCGGCAACATGGCTACAGAACAAATTTTCAGTGCATCGCTTTTAAAGTAACGCTTTTTTCTAAAAAATTGTTATTTTGAAGGATAATGAATTTATTGAATGAATACATACATTAACGAGGAAATTTATGAAAGGAAATGATTATGAAAATAATAACTTTATGTGGCTCTACAAAGTTCAAAGAACAATTCGAACAGGCTAATGTATTTCTTACACTTCAAGGAAATATTGTAATCAGCCTCGCCTTCTTTGAGCAGAGTGAAGGGTTTGGAATAACTGAGAGACAAGCTGAACTACTTGGAAATCTTCATTTTAGAAAAATCGATATTTCTGATGAAATATTCGTGATTGATGTAAATGGTTACATTGGAAGTAGCACAAAAAGAGAGATTGAATATGCCAAAGAAAAAGGAAAAGCAATTCGTTACTACTCTAATGGTGAAATTCCATCAAATGTATTCAACTAACTGTGAACCGTATTCAATAAAGCCACCTCTTTTGTAGGTGGTTTTATGCTGGAAGAACTATGCAACCTAAATTAGTGTTTCATCACTTTCAACAATGCCATTTATGGGGATGATGAGTTCTAGAGAGTGGCGTTCCAATCATATCGTTAAAGGTCTTTCCGCAATCCTTACACAAATACCGTTGGCGAGAGCGATATTTGCCATTCGTTTTAAATTCAGACTTCCATTTTTAGAAATAAGCTTAAAGTAAAGGTGGATCACTTAAACGGCCAAGCCGTGCCTGCTGAAGGCGGACCCAATTTATAGTATAATAAGACAAGCAAGCGAATTTCTAAAGAGGTGAGAATTTGCATAGTAAGCGTTTGAATTATGTTTTGCTTATCATTATTGCCGGGTTAATTGCTGTTTTGATCACTACAAAAGCAAGTCAAGCAAGTAATGAAAGTACAGTATCATCGAATAACGAACATTTTTTAATTAATTTTGATCAGAAAGATTTCAAGCAATTAGAAGATTTCGTCCATCGCTTCAAAGAAGGAAAGGGAGGGAACCTGACGTTGATTCCTCCCATCGTTGATGGAGGATATTGGATTCATGATGTCATGTCAAATGGCAGGGAAATACATTATACAGTGGACAATACAAGGGATGGCATGAGCTCTGACAGGGGCCAAACCAGTTCCATTTGCAGCGCAATTGATATTCAAGAGACGGAAGAATATTATCATTTCGAACTGAGTCAATGTACTAACCCTAAGAAAGAGGACAGGCTGAGTCTGGCTGTGTTCTTAAAAGAGCGATTATAACATATTAATGAAGGTGATTTAGCGCGGCGCATGTTATGCAGCGGATTATTTATTTGTAGACAACAAAGGGGGAGAAAGCTTGTTTCAACCGCTAAGTCTTATAACACCGGTGCTGATCTTGTTGCCTAATCTCATGTTCTTCAAATTCCCGCCCCAAAATATGCCTAGTGAACAAAATAAAAAATGGATTTTCACTGCAGCAGAAGGCATTGGACGAGTTGGGGTTATATTATTTCCTTTATTCTTGTCGATACATATTCAAACAACCTACGAAATTATTTCACTACTCGTCATGCTGCTGTCACTAATGATGTACTATGTTGGATGGATCAGATATTTTCGGAACGATCGCCAGTATAAGCTGCTGTTTGCTCCACTTTGGGGTATTCCAGTCCCTTTGGCTATTTTTCCATCGCTTTATTTCCTGTTTGCCGCTGTGCTTACGCATTCCTACGGTTTATTTATTTTTAGCGTAATTTTGGCGATTGGACATATACCCAACAGTCTCACTGATTATAATCGTAATCGATCATTAAAGCTGTAAAGGTAAAATTACTAGGAGGGCGTGCCGCATGAACAACTTAACGAAAGCTCAAATTGTTGATTTGGTCATCAGGCTTTGCAATGGGGAAGGTAGCGACGAAGAGGCGGGCCATTGGATCGATCTGCTTCAAATGAATGTCCCGCATCCCGACATCAGCAACTTCATTTTCTGGCCGGAAGAGGAGCTGACACCAGAAGAAATCGTTGAAAAAGCGCTAAATTATAAACCGATCAAGCTGTGAGCGGGGGGATGCACGAAGGTCGGGCAGCGACGAAATCATAGCTGGTTTGGAAGAATATCTAGATTTTAGAACGATAAATGGGTGAAATTGGATATAGGTCAATTTAGATGAAATGAATTCGAGCTTCGGAGATTCTCAGCCTGCTGACAAGCGGGCTGAGAATCTCTTTTTTTTCTGTCGAAATTTGATAATTTTGGTATAATGAAGGGAGAGGAAGAAAATGGAGGTAGGGTTTCGGAGGACGATTTTTTCGTAACTGTTGGGCCATCAGAGCAGCAAGACGACGGAGGGATACACCCATGTGAGCGTCAAGGACGTCCGCCGGATCAGAAGCCCACTGGACGGGATAATAGAGGATTAAAGGCGGGAGTAGAAGTACATGAACACCTCTGGAAAAGAGATATTCACGTAAAACTACGCAAACCACTCCTCCAAAGTGTCATTTGCGACATACGTAGATAAGAAGGTTAGCTGAAATCGCCTAAAGCCTAAATCATAAGGAGAATTTCCTATGTCGGATTACTTTTGGGACAACCAGATTGAATACCTTAGAAATACTCGGTGGCTTTATTACAATGATGATTATCTTGAATTCCTAATTCAAAGGGTTTGGAAGATTAACGAACCCGTAAAGATAATTGATTTTGGTTGTGGTTATGGATATCTTGGTCTTAAACTGCTTCCAATGCTGCCAGAAGGCTCAACTTATACTGGAATAGACAAAGGTAAGGATTTGATTAGTAAGGCTAAGGAAGTATTTTTGGAGCTTCCGCATAAGACCGAATTTTTTGTAGCTGACATTGAAAATACCAATATTGACTGTGAATATGACATAGCAATGTGCCATGCTTTTTTACTACATATGAAAGAACCAATCTCTATTCTTAAGAAGATGATTCAAAGTGTTGTCAATAATGGGAGAATCATTTGTTTTGAGCCCCACTGGATTGCTAATATGGCCAATTATAGTTTTCATGAACTTGACCAATCGAAGATAATTCAATTGGGTATACTTCAGAAATTGTATGAAAAAGATGCTAAACAGAATGGTAAAGATGGGAATATCGGAATGAATGTGCCGATACTTCTAAGTCAATTAGGAATAAAGAATGTAGATTGTAGAGTAAGTGATAGAGTAAATTTTTTGGATCAAAGCATGGAAATAATGAATAAGGTAAGACTTTATCAATCTCTAAGAGAAGAAGGGATCGGTCAAGTACCTGGTGATAAGAACGAAATCATGAATAATTTAGTAATGAGAGGATTGACTGCTGAAGAAGCAGAAAGACAATATAAAGCTGAATTATTATTATCACAAGAATTTATAGAGAATTCATGGTTAACTTATGCACCGAACATGAAGATTTCGTTTGGAACCATTAAGAGATAGTAGAGGGTATCCGAAGAAGAGGCGACATCAGCTAACACCATGTTCACGCTTCGGGGCATTCGCCCCTCGGTCCGGCAGGAGTTAGATGTGAATTCAGAGAAGTATTTAGCAGCAGCAGGGAAGTAGATCCAGCCGCACCACCTAACCGCATCGTGACCGTCCCTTCGGGCTTAAGGTGGTGGGGCGTCGTGAACACAAGAACGTTATATGACATTCTCCAAAAAGCTATAAACTAGAAAATTTCATACAAACAATAAGATACAAAGAAGGGAGAGATCTTCTTGAACCAAGAGTTTGCTTATGGAGGCATTGTATTTAATAAGGAAGGTAAAGTACTTATGAGAAGCCCAATGGGACATTGGGGAGGATATTTTTGGACATTTGCCAAAGGCGGTTCTGACAAAAGCGATAAAACACCTGAAGAAACAGCGATAAGAGAGGTTAAAGAAGAAACCGGATATGAATGTAATATATTAAGCATAATACCAGGTGAATTTGAATCAGATACTTGTACTACAAAATATTTTTTGATGGAACCCACCGGTGTTAAGGTAGAACACGATAAGGAAACGCAAGAAATCAAATGGGTAGACGAAGAAGAAGCTTTTAAAATGATTGAACAGACAAAAACTTTAAAGGGAAGAAATCGAGATAAGCAAGCCCTGGAAAGTGCGATAAAATTAAGGGACTTATTGAAAGTGAATTCAGGAAGCGAGAACGTCATATAAAACCGTGTTTCCGCTGCGTCGCTGTCGCTCCTAAGTGTGCAGAAGATACTTCGAAGAAGTTGGAAGCAGCAGACAACCCTGCACTGGCTAAGTCCGTCGGACCCGCTCGCTATCGTTCACTTAAGCCAGTGAGGGTTCGGGAACACCAGAACGTTATGTGAAACCATTATAAAAATCATTAAAACCCAAGAAGAGAGGTAAATATTATGAAGAAATTTATTAGCCATGTACAAGTGCCAGTTAACAATTTGGATGATTCTATTGATTGGTATGTAAAGTTCTTGGGAGGAACTCTTGCGGCAAATTTTGGAGTCTTTGCAATTATTGAATTCAACGAAGGACCAAACATTAATCTATGGAAGACTAATGATAATACTACAAGCACATTTACAGTTGATGGGGAACCATTTCCAACTATAGGGATAGAAGTCGAGAACATAGATCATGTAATTACTTCAATAAAAGAATCTGGATCTGATTATGAAGGGGCTGGACAGCCAACTCTAGACGAAGAAGGCAGGAAGTTTTTCCGTTTCTTCGATCCAACGGGAAATATGATTGTAGTACATGAAGAGCCTAAATAAAGGATTTGTAAGCACCTCGTTGCCATCCCCCGTTGGAGGCTTAAGGTTCTCGGGTTCGTGAATGCGGGAACGTTATAAAAAATGGCTGCAAATCTGATAAAACATGGGAGGTTATACATGGGAGTAGATTGGTATGACATGATCGCCAGAAGAAATGGCGGATATAAAAGTAGATCTATATTCACAATCGAAGGGCAATCCGCAGAGGATTTATTTGAAGAACGTTTGATTAGTTTGTTGCCAAATTTTCGGACGGTAATGGATGCAGGGTGCGGTCACGGTGAATTTACAATTCGAATGTCCAAACATGCTAATAAAATCATTGGTTTTGATAATTCAATTGAAATGATTAACATTGCGCAAAAATTATTAGATTCAAGCCAAGTTGATAACGTAGAATTTGTTCATACCACGACAAAGTCAGAGTTGCCATTTACGGATGGACAATTTAATTTTATTTACGATCGACGCGGGCCAACGTCAATTATTAATCACAGTAGGATATTAGCAACGGATGGTATTATTTTTGGAATTCATAATAATGTAGATAAAGCAAGAGAACGATTAGTCATGAATGGTTATAAGGATATAGAAATTAATGAGTACAATGAAGCTATATTTTATTTTCCTAACGAGCTGGAGTTTGCGAAATTTTTATCTGACACTCCAGGAAATCCAGACTATACCTTACCGGAACATGAGGAAGAACTTCAAAAAAAGCTGAATGAAAATCTTATTAATGGAAGAATTGGCTTCAAAGAGCTGAAATACATTTGGAAAGCAGTAAAACCTTAATTGTAAGTAATTCAGAAAAGGCAGCCACATCCTATAACACCGCATTCACGCTGCATCGCATTCGCTCCTTGGTCCGGCTGGAGTTAGGAGAGAACTCGGGGAGACATTTTCAGCAGCGGGAAAGCAGAATTAACCGGACACATCCGCACCACCTAAACGATCGCGGCCGCTACTTCGCGGCTTAAGTGGCGGGACGTCGTCAATACCAAACGTTATACGATATTAAAGCAAAGCTAGGGTGAAACATGAAATTCTGGACCGTTCAGCATATTAATTCTTGGAACACTGCAAAAGAGAAGGGATATTTAGAAGGAAATCGCGCCTATATCTTCGAGGATTTTTTAGATAGTTATATGTGGATGATGGAACAGATGTCTAAACGTCTGGCAAATTATCAAGGGAACTTTCCAATTTGGCTTAGGCTTAAAAGACCTGATTTAAGACAAAGCGGTCATTTGAATAAGAAAGAACTTGGAGTTTTATTAGAAGTTGAATTAAGTGATGATGAAGTATTGATCTCTGATTTTATGGCTTGGCATCTCGTAATAAATAATCATTTTCTTGCTTTGACAGAAGAGGAAGATGATTTGTTCGAAGCAGACAAACTATCCATGACTAAAGAAGAAAGTTGGACAAGAATATTTGATTACAAAGAACTTAAGAAATACGAGTATTGGAAAGGTGAAGAAAATCTTCAGGCAGTAACGGGAAGAATTGAAATCTCTAGAATCCGATTAGTTAAACCATTTACCGCAAGATAACAGATTTTCATAGCAAACCCGAAGAAGACATTAACATCGTATAACACCATGTTCACGCATCGGGCATTCGCCCTCGGTCCGGCAGAAGTTAGGAGTAGATTCGGGGACGCATCTCAGTAACGGGGAAGTTAAATCAGCCGGACAAATCCGCACCACCTAACCGCGTCGCGACCGTCCTGGTGGCTTATAAGGTGGTAGGAGTCGTGAATACAAGAACGTTATCCGAAATCTCTGCAGAGAAGGAAGGTGAATAGTGAATGATCAGAGGAGTTAGTTTTGAAATTCCTAATGAATACGGTAGATTTCTCGGACAAATATTGAAGCCATTTAGAGTAGAAGAACATAATTGGTGGATTGGTGACGAAGAGTCGTACATAATAGCAAATGGGAAAATAGAAGCGCTTTTTCCAGAGTTGATAAATGATATGGAAGGAAAAACATTAAAGAATATTATTGAGAATAATGATTACTACTTGATATTTCAAGACATAAGGGCTTTTCCTAAAACCAGTAAAACAAGAGAAATTAAGACTTACGATGAGTTTCTAAACAGCAACTGTGTACTGGCATTGTTAGTTGTAGATAGTTCTTATATTACTGTTTATTGCAAGGATGTTGAGATGTTAGAAGGATTATACATTAACGCAAATGAACTGGGATATCTAAATCTAAATTTCATAACCGACGAGAATGACTTTAGAACTAGGTTGTCTGTATGGTAGTTATTTTTTGATAGCATATCGAGAAGGCAGAGACATCGGATAACACCGCATTCACGCTGCAGGGCATTCGCCCTTTGGTTCGCTAGAAGGAGTTTCGGAGAAGTTGGAGTCAGGCGAACAACCCTACGAGGCTAAGTCTGGCGACCCGGCGTGACGATCACTGCGTGGTCGCCGCGGCAGCTTAAGCCTCTAGGGTCTGACTTCCAAGATAATCATCCTTTTGTATTTTTTTTAATCTTTTTTCAGGGATTCATTTAACGTCTTTTTATTCACGAAACGTTATAGGAAATCAGCGCAAAACAAAAGTAAAACCTTAAGTTATTTTACAAATTAAAAATGATGGGAGTTAAAAAAAATGACAAAATCAGATACAGCGGTAAAAAGAATTGACTGTGTTTATTTACCCGCAACGAATACAGAGGAGTCTGCCAAGTGGTACGTGGATTACTTGGGCTTGCGTCTTAAGAGACCAGTCCATGAGCACCAGGCGCAGCTAGAGATCAGTCCCGAACAGAGTATCTTTCTAATCAAATCTAAGGAGCCACTTAACATAAATTACATAGAGATTAATGGTACTGAGCAATGTATCTTGACTATGGAAGTTGAGAATTTTGAAGTGCTATATTCAAAAATGAAGGATAACGGAGTTCATATTTCGGACATCGAGGATAATGGCGGGTGCGGTCATAATTTTTATGCTTACGATCCAGCGGGGAATAAAATTGATATATGGGGTGGTTGGCCTAAGTAAATCATAAAGGAACTAACATGACAAAAGAATTCATGAAAGCAATTCGAGGAAGGCGCTTACATCCTATAACAATGTGTTCACGCATCGGGGGTCAAGCACCTCGGTCGCCAGAAGAAAAGTTGGAGATGTAGATTCAGGCGACACATCGCACCGACTAACCGCATCGCGGCCGTCCCTTCGGGGATTAAGGTGGAGGGACGTCGTGAATACAAGAACGTTAGCTGAAATAACTGCAAGAGATTAATCAAAACAAACAACACAAATAAGGGAGAGATGATAATGAAGACTTCTCAAATTGAAATTGTTACTTTAGAAGCGAAGTTTTTTATCGGAGTTCCGGTGACTAATGTATTCCAAAGATTTGATTCAGAAAGAATGAAAGAAGCAAACCAATTTTTCTTGAAAGAAGAAATGAAATTAAAGGGATTATTAATATAGAAGAATACGTTTGCCCTCATTTTGCAAACGATATATTGTTTACATATATTTACTGTATGGAAGTGGAAGGGATCAGTGATATTCCCAATGGAATGATTGGATTTCATGTGCCTAGTCAAAGGTACATCAAGGTAAGATCATTAGATCAAGATCCATATGCAATAAGCCAGAAATACTTAAAAGAAACAGGTATTGAAAACAATATCAAATCATTAGCATTAGAAGTATTTAAGTTTGGAGAAGAACAACACTTTAATAATGCGGATATTTATATACCAATAGTAGAAAGAATTTTGTAAGTATCTCAGAAAGGGTTGCTTCAGCTAATACCATATTTACGCGGAGTGCTTTCGTCCCTGGTCCGATTCGGAGCTGAAGAGGATTCGGTTGAAGTATTTTTCAATAACATGGAAGCGGAATCAATTGGACACACTTGCAGCGACTAAGCGTATCGTTGCCGGCGACTTTATTAAAGGAGCGAACTGAATGAAACTGACCAAAGTTAATAATTGCTGCATCCCTGTTAGCAATGTAAAGCAATCTTCTGATTGGTATGTAGAGCATTTAGGTTGTAATTATGAAGGTCATCAATCAGAGGTGCACTCTTTTTTGAGGTTATCCAGTGGGCCTGATTTAGATTTAGTCAGAGTGGATAACTGTGTTCAAAATTATCAAGACGGGAAGAAGATTCCGACATTAACCTTTGAGTGTGAAGGTTTTGAAAAATTATATGAATATTTGAGAGAAAATAAAATTCAAGTAGATGAAATAATTGATCATGGTTGGGTTGGTAAGTGTTTTGATTTCTATGATCCAGACGGAAATAAAGTAACAGTCTGGCAGGCAAATTGCTAATTATAGTTTATTCGATGAGGGTGCTTGCACCAGATAACACCGTATTCACGCGTCGTGTCGTGTCGGTGACGCCTTGATCCGGCTGAAGTTTCAAGCGAAAGAGCGGAATCAGCCGGACAATCATTCAAAGGCTATAGAAAAATCATATTATTCAAACAATAATCCAAAGGAGAGGTAAATGAATAAAAAAATAAGAAGAGCAGATGTAAATGACCTTGATTTCGTTGTTGAAACTGACTTGTTAAATGAAGGGTACACATCGAATGAGGATTCAATGACACCAGATGAATTAATGGAACATAGAGACAAAATGAAACGATTTATAGTAGATGAAGATAAAGGAACATTAATAATCGAAGATATTGAACGGAATATACGTCTTGGTTATATTATGTATCGAATTAGTAATAGGGATAATCTTTATCCTTGGAGAACTGCATTTTGCGAATTGGAGAGGACCCTCTTTCAAAAAGATGGTCGATTTTTAGAAGTCTTTAATTTGTGGGTGGATTCAAATTATCGCAGGCAAGGAGTTGCAACATTGCTTAAGAAAGAAGTAGAGTTCGAAGCAAAAAAGCAAGAAGTCAATTTAGTTTATACACATACAGAAGAAGAAAATGAACATGTAATAGAGTTAAATAGAAAACTTGGGTATCATCAAGTTCGACGAGGGCCAATTTGGGATCATGTTGTTCGTGTTAGTTTAATAAAACATTTATAAAACAAGACGATACGCCGCGGCAGCTTAAGCCTCACGGGTTCGTGAATCCAAAGACGTTATCGGAAATCAACGCGACGAAAGGTAGGAATACTGATGAAGTTCTATTTATCCTCATTTAAGATAGGCAACCATGAAAACAAATTATTTGAAATGACGGCTGCGGGGAATAAGAAAGTTGCTTTTATTAATAGTGCAATGGATTTTGCTACTGATTTGGATAGAAGAAATAAAAGCGATAGGTTAGACATCCATGAACTTGAGAATCTTGGTTTTAAAGTGGAGATTATAGATTTGAAAATGTATTTCGATAATCCAAATGACCTCGAAGAGACACTGGAACATTTTGATGTGATTTGGGTTAGAGGAGGAAATACATTTGTTCTGGCCCAAGCAATGAAATTAAGTGGCTTTGATGAGATTATTAAGAAATATTACAGAATCAAAAAGAATATCGTTTATGGTGGATACAGTGCAGGTGTATGTATCCTAGGACCAACTTTAAGGGGGATTCATATCGTTGATGAACCGGAACAAAAACCTTATGGGGAACAACACCCAACAATTTGGGAAGGTTTAAGTATATTAGATTATGTAATTGCTCCTCATTATAAATCGGATCATCCAGAGTCAGAAGATATTGATAAAGCGATTGAGTATATGATTGCAAATGATGTTGCATTTAAGCCTCTACGAGATGGAGAAGTAATAATTATTGAATGATCGTGCAGAGAAGGCATTGACGTCTGATAACATTGTGTTCACGCATCGGCGGACAAGCCGCCTCGGTCCCGGAAGACAAGTCGAGGGAGCAGTTGCGGGAACACATCCGCACCTAAACCACGTCGCGGCCGCTCACTACGTTCGCTTAAGGTGGTGGGACATCGTGAACACGGAAACGTTATATGACAGACCGCGGCTATTCTAATTTAAAGGCAGATGATTAATAAATGGAATTGGAACTTAGAAAAGCGACTTTATCTGATATAGAAATTTTAGCAGAAATGAACAGGCAGTTAATAGAAGATGAAGGCAGTATGAATCCAATGACTCTCGACGAATTAAAACAAAGGATGTATGAATGGCTTGAAACATCCTATAACGCTGACTTCCTTATCTTAAATCAGGAAACTGCTGGGTATGCGTTATATCATTTTAAACAAAATCAATACGAGCAGAACATCCAGGGTGTTTATTTAAGACAATATTTTATTGGAAGGAAATTCAGGAAGCTTGGTTTGGGCTTGAAGGGGATTAAATTATTGAAAGAACATCGGTTCAAAGACGTTAATTCAATTGAAATTGATGTATTAGAATCAAACACTACAGGAATGAATTTTTGGGGAAGAGCAGGATTTAAACCCTATTATACAAACATGAGAATGAAAATATAAGAATGTGTGGGTATTTTTTCAAGACACACCCGGTATTTTTTTGTGGACGAATACGAAGCTAATGGCTGCAAGAAAATTGTAAGAATAGGGGCGTCGCCTATATGGCTCATTTGTCTGGAGAAAATCCGGCTGACAGAGAGGGCAGCCCAGATGGGAGCCATATATACGGTGTGGCTGGCCTGCATTGGTCTAGGGCCGATCACGATTAATCTCACCTTCGATTATGGCTATGAACATGCCTTTCGGCTGATGGTCGTGCTACTCTTCGTCGGCTGCGTCGCATCGTTCGCGATTAACAGAACAACGCCTTTGCATCTCCAGAATGTCAGCTTTGTCGATCAAGCAGCAGGGTTGCGAAGAAAGCTCGTTCAGTTGAAATGGCTGCTGCCAGGAATGGTTCTGCAGATGACCGCTGCAGGATTGCTGCTTCCGATAATGCCTGGTCATGCCGCTGACGATCTCAGTCTGAGTCAGCCGCAATACTCGATGATGCTCTGTCAGGAGGGGCTGGAGCAATACTGTTTCTTGTTCCGATGGGGAAGTTAGCCGATCGATGGGGGCTCAAGCAAATGCTGGTCACCGGCTTTGTATCGCTTACGGCCGTTTTGGCTCTGTTAGTCGTATCCACACCGCCACCTGCATTAACGATGCTGCTAGCCTTTATGCTGGGTTTGTCATATTCAGCCGTGCTTCCAGCCTGGAATGCGGTGTTGTCATACCTCGTTCCAGAGGATCAGAAGGGAACCGGGTGGGGCGTACTGTCCGGGATTGAAGGGATCGGCATAATGATTGGACCGTTCATCGGGGGATGGATTTCCAGCCAATATACGAATGTCGCTACCATTAGTATCAGTGTTGCTATGATGGCTAGTACCTTAACCTATACCGGTTTCTTAGCCTCTAAAGATGTGCTTCACGGACTGACGGCTATTACAGTAGCCTTGGCGGATCGATTATAGGGATCACCATCACATACGTGATTGGCTACAAGGCTGGTATGCCTGTGATAGAACGTTACGGACACTGGCTTTTTCTCAAGCTGGAGATTGTCGAGAAGACGCGTTACTACTATGACAAATACGGGGACCGACTACTGCTGATCAGCTTTTTCATTCCTGGAGTACGGCAGTTTATCGGCTATTTTATAGGAATTATCCGGGTACCTTATCAGAAAGTGCTCCCATATGCCTATACCGGGGCGGCTCTATGGATTATAGCATTTTTTTCAATCGGCTATTTCTTCGGCGAGCCTTGGCAATATATGTTTAGTATCATCGAACAATACTTGAAGTACTTTTTTCTCGGAGGTGCTGTTCTCGTGGGGGGATGGTTGCTGGTTCAGGTTCAAAGAGCGAAAGGGAGTCGCTATAAAGGGAAGGTAAGGAACCAGGGGGAGTAAATCAAGGCAATATGAGGGTGCGGAAGAAGTAACGTACGTATAAACATGGCGGAGAAGATGGGCTGGCCGTTCACATTCTCCTGCCAAATCAGGACGTATTGGACGGAGTTTAGAGCTCATTTAGCCAGTTTCAACGAAAAGAAAGAGAGAGGCACTTTCGGTGCCTCATCTTAATATTCATAGAATTTTTTTCATATTTTCAACAGGACTAAACTTCTTATGCTGCTTAATATCGCTGCTAAATAAATCCACATAATAGTCCACTATTTTAAGGGATGCGTGCCCCAAGATACGTCTAAGCGTAAAGGGATCTCCTCCGTTCAAAATATAAAATTTCGCCATCGTATATCGGAACGTATGTGGGGAGACTCTAACGCCGGTAATGCCCGCCACGTTACCGTATGCCTGCATTTTGTCCTGCAAGGCTCGTGTACTGAATTGTTCGTTGTCCATGTTGACGAATGAGGCATCCGTCTCCAAGTCACCTCGTATGTCCAAGTATTTGCGAATGATTTTCCCGCAGGTTAGTTGGAATGGCACTCTGCGTGCCCGTTCGCCTTTTCCCTTCGTAATTCGAATCTCCAATCCTTTAAAAAGATGTCACCCGTCTTCAAATTGCATAGTTTACCAATTCGCATCCTCTTTCAAGCAACACCATCATCATGGTAAAATCCCGATACCTGCCTTGATCGAACAGATAGGCAATAAAATGATTTTTGATTTCGCTAATTGATACCGTATAGATATCAGACGGCACTTGCTGCGTCAGAAAGGCTTCTTTCATCTGCTTGGAACAATTCTGATAGAACGAAGTGTTAGCGGTGAAAGGTTTTTGGCCTTGCAATCGAGAATAAAAGAATGAAGCAGATCTTCAAAACGGAGTTATTGTTTGGCCTGGCTTGCGGAAAATGATGAAGGCGTACAAAATATAAAATTTGCAAAAGATGATTCCTGTACTGAACGGGAATCATCTTTATAATTTCAACCGGTAAATAATTTAGATAGCATCGATATAAGCCGCCGCCAAAGCTTTAAACTTGCAGCTTTACCTCATTTGGTATTTCAGTTCAGTGGTCGCCTTCTGTTCGTTTCCAGAGATTCTTTAGTTTCCCTGATAATTCCGTTTGAATGACCTGCTTAAGAAATTGAAATAGCCCTTTAGGGAGATCATTTTTTAGCAACATGAATGGAGAGAATTTAAATTTAATCGGTCTGTTCTCAACAATCGTCTTTCCGAATCGCGGTTGGAACAGGAGCGCTGTTCCTATTGCGACAAGATCGTAGCCATAAGAGCGCGCTGCGATCACAGCTTCCAGGCTTTTTATTTTGCCGACTCCGATTACAGGTACACGCCGATTAATGAGATCGATAAGTTCACGCCCAATTTCGACATTTTTAGTTTCAGGACGAATCCCTTTCTGATTAAATTGACGAAGTGAGAAATGAATGTAATCAATTTTTTGTTGAATCAGGGCATTTATTAACAATTTGGTGTCTGACAATGCAATCCCTGTTTGCCCGGTTTCTTCCGGCGATAGGCGATAACCAACGATAAAATGGTCGGGCTTCAATTCTGCGACAGCCTTCTGTACAGCCTGGACAACTGCCAACGGAAAACGAAGGCGATTTTGAATCGTTCCTCCCCATTGATCTTTTCTTTGGTTGGAGTAAGGGGAGAAAAATTGTTGAATAAGATAACCGTTTGCACCATGAAGCTCTACTCCGTCAAAACCGGCTTTAATTGCACGCTTGGTAGCTTCGTAAAAGTCATTAATGATCCGTTCGGCTTGTTCGTATGTCATTTCCTTTGGAATAGCATAGCCTGGCCGTTTCGTTGGAATGGAAGAGGGCGCAATGACGTCATTCTCTCCAATTTCCGCCGGAAGGGCTAACTTCCCTGCATGAATTAATTGTGCAACGATTACTGCTCCTTCATTTTTTAAATTTGCAGTAAATTCACCAAATCGAGCAACATTCCGATCTGAATCCAATGAAACATGATTGAAAAATCCGTGTCCATCTACAGAAACCGAGAGGGCAGCGGTAATGAGCATCCCAACATCTTTTGATCGATTCTCATAATAACGAAGTTCTTGCTCACTGAAGAATTCGTCTTTATTGGATGAATAAGTCGTCATAGGTGCCATCACAAGCGTGTTTTTTATTGTTCGCCCGTTGGGAAAGGTAAACGAATTCATACAAGTTCCTCCTGTGCAGTTTTCAATCCAAATTGACACCAGATTAATAATAGACTACAGTCTAAAAAGTGGCAGTACTTTTATTATGCTGATGTAAGTTTATACTTGCAAACATCAGTTTACAGATGAAAGTCTATTATTCAACGAATTTTGTAGGTCAGTCTATTTAAGGAGGTCATTATGAAAGATCGACGCATACAAAAAACGAAAGACGCTATTCAATCCGCTTTTGCAGAACTATTAAGAGAAAAAAGTATAGACAAAATGACGGTGAAATTACTATGCGAGGTAGCCAATGTCAATAAGAGCACTTTTTATTTACATTATAGAGATATTTATGACTGTGCTGAGTACTTACGGCATACCATCGTTGATGATTTGATTGCCGTGTTTGCTCCATATAGCTTTGCAGATATTATTAATAATTTTTCGATTGTACTGGAAGATGTTGTAATTATCTTCAATAAGAACAAAGACCGTTATATACCTTTTCTTAAATCTCCAAGTCTTTCCTATAATTTATGTTCAATGAAAAACGCAATCATTGAGAAGGTACTGGAAAAGGTGGATGATCAGGATCGCAATCATGGAACGGACCAACTTATTGTTACCTTTATCATAAGTGGAATGATAAGCGTACTTGAGCAACATGATTTTACGGATCTGAATCAGCAAACCATTTCGAATCTGGCCGATAAAGTACAATATGGGTTTGCCAGCATGCCAAGAACAAGATAAAGAACGATAAAACGGGTCAACGATTTGTTACTCAAACTCCAAATTATTCGCAGGGATTTGGGGCGCGGCAAATGGGAGGGGAAAAGGCTCAATGTTCTAGCATACAATATTGAGAAATGCTCCACACCCACGACGACCACGAGCTGCAGCCGGTGAATGCCGCGCATGTCCCGATGTAGTTGCCGTTTGGCATTGCCTTGGTAAAAGCTCTTGCCGGTGTCGCAGTCCCCGGTGCCGACTGACCCCTGTCAATCGTCTGTGAAAATGTCACCTTAACTATGCTATGAAAATGTCACTTGTTGAAATGGAGGCCGCCCTTACCA
>REGQ01000065.1 GCA_004134985.1 Paenibacillaceae bacterium
CCAACGTAGCACCTATAACATCTTATTTTCTTTGTCCCGATGGAAAATCTTACTTACACAAACTTCTTGACGCTACCGGTTTGGGGGGATTTTCGGGTAAATAGCGGAACGTGTGGCCGCTCGCGGCAAAGCTAACTAGTAACTGGCTGGTAACTGGCTTAGTGAACCCTCAATTGATGCTCATTCAGCCAAGCTTCAAGCTGCTCCCGTTTTACACGATGCTTGAACGCCAACCATTCCTTCCACAGATTCAAATTGTAAAGCGCATCCTTAAACTCACGAACCGGACGGTCAGTGCCCAGTTCATTCATTAGCAAATGTTGCGCGGAAGGTTCCAACGTTTCAGCGAATTGGTTCATTATTGACCGTACATTTTCATATGTCGACAGTCCTGGCAGCGCCAACAATCCCTCTGCATCGTCATAAACTCCCCGCTCATACTTTGTTACCACTTCCCCTGTTGCGATTCGCACGCGGTATTCGGCTTCTGAATCATCAGCGACAATATTATCAATCAGTTTATCTGTAATTTGCACGCGCTGCTCTCACTTCCTTTGGAATCAGATTATTCGTATTATAACCCACATGAATCGATCCAACCCGAGCAGGGCAGAAGCAGCGTATTATCCGCCACTGCCAATCTCCAAAACAAAAGCCACTTCCGTTGGCTCATTGTCTGAGATCCAACGAAGTGGCTGAGCAGTCAATCAGGCCTGTTGATGCTCCTTGATCAGCTTCATCTTTAATTCCCAAGCCGTTACGCTGAGATCGACCGGATATTTCTCCGGGTTCAACTTGCGCAGATACTCTGGCCAAAACGGTTGGAATTGCTTCTTGTGATAGTCTCTGATTTCCGCCAGCGAAGGCAGCTTATACTGCTGCTCCCCATTGCGAAATATCGTTTGCAGCAGTGGGATTGCTTCGTATTGCTCAATATCTTTGCGCATAAACGGGTGCACCGGATCAAAGAGCGTTATTTTGCCTCCGCGCCGTACATCCTCTTCATGCTGCAAAGCAATATAGTCCGCTTCTGCCTTGCCTGTCTGCTTATTTATAATTCGGTATACTTCCTTCACTCCCGGCGTTGTTACTTTTTCGGGATTGCCCGAGATTTTAACTACCGGCACCAGTTCCCCGCCGCGCTCTCTGGCAACCAGCTTGTAAACACCGCCCAGTGCAGGCTGATCCGCAGCAGTAATCAATTGCGTGCCGACTCCCCAGCTGTCAATGCGCGCGCCTTCCCCTTTCAGATTGAAAATGATATTCTCATCCAAATCATTCGACGCAACGATTTTCACATAAGGCAATCCTGCATCATCCAGCATCGCCCGGGCTGTCTTCGACAGGTATGAGAGGTCGCCGCTATCAAGCCGGATGGCTGTCATACGCTTCCCCTGGGTTTCCATGCGCTTCGCTGTCTTGATGGCATGCGGCACCCCGCTGCGAATCGTATCATACGTATCAACCAGCAAAGTTACCTGGCCGGGCAGCGCATCGGCAAACTTGTCAAAAGCCTGCTGCTCGCTGTCATGCCCTTGCACCCATGCATGAGCATGCGTCCCTTTCGTCGGAATGCCGAACATCATCCCGGCCCGCAGATTGGAGGTGCTATGGAAGCCGGCAATGTAAGCTGCACGCGCTCCCCACACAGCGGCATCGGCTTCCTGCGCTCTGCGCGTTCCAAATTCCATCAAATTATCCTCGCCTGCCACCTGTTTGATACGGGAAGCTTTGGTCGCAACCAGCGTCTGATAATTCAAGAAGTTAAGGACAGCCGTCTCGATGAGTTGAGCCTCGAACACCCGCGCCTCTACTCGCAGCAGCGGCTCATTGGCGAAAACCAGCGTCCCTTCAGGGACAGCATGCAGATCACCTGTAAAACGAAAGTGACGCAACTCATTCAGAAATGCCTCATCATATTCTTCCTCCTGCTCACGCAAATAGGAGATTTCCTGATCTGTAAACCGCAAATTGTTAATGTAGTGCACAATTCGTTCCAGACCTGCAGCCACGGCATACCCATTCCCAAATGGCAGCTTGCGAAAATAAGCTTCGAATACGGCCCGCTCTTGCAGCGATCCTTGCTTCCAATGCGCATACATCATATTTATTTGATATTTATCGGTGTGAAGTGTCAAATTTCCATAGTTCATGCCGATCCCTCCCAATCTGATGTCGATTATCTATGATCGATTTTTCTATTATTCACCTACAACACTTGCTCCCAGTACACCTTTGAAATGCTGCAGCGCCCAGTCATGTCCCTGTTCATTAAAGCTTGCTACCGCATCTTTGTGCACAACGATTTGAAATCCTTTATTGTAAGCATCAACTGCCGTATGAAGCACGCAAATATCGGTACATACGCCAACCAGATGCAGTTCGGCAATACCTCTTTCCCTAAGCTTCAATTCCAGATCTGTCCCGGCAAAGGCGCTGTATCTCGTTTTATCCATCCAGTATACGGCCGGATTGTTTTGCAAACCTTCGAAGGTTCCTTTAAGCTTCCCATAAAGCTCGCGTCCAGCCGTCCCGCGCAGGTTGTGCGGCGGAAACAAACGGTGTTCCGGATGATACGCATCCTCTTCATCATGAAGATCTACTGCCATAACTACAACCTCACCTTCATCGGCGAACTGCTGTGTCAACTCGCTGATTCGCTGCTCAATATCGATAGCCGGCTGACCGCAAGGCAGCTTCCCGACTACAAAGTCCACCGTGTAATCAATCACAATCAATGCTTTCATCACGATCACTCCTTATTCAATACTTTCTAATTGATAATATCATTATGACATTATAAAATAATTTGTCAAGTGTTTTCTGATTGTTCTTTTACTTCAACGCTCATCCAATCCTTTACAGTAGAAATGATCTTTAGTATGATAGATTAAGAATATACGTTCTCATTGAAAAAGTCATTTGGGCGGAATACGAAGGGAGGCATGCGATTGGCTGTCAAAACCAAAATATTCATCAGCTCTGTAGGACAAGATGAATTTATTCGGACTCGCAGCAATGTTTTTGATGAGCTGACCGGGATGGGACATGAGCCGCTTATGTATGAACGCAACTTCGGGCCGTGGGATTCCATGCGTACCGCCATTCGGCGCTGTCTGGACAAAGTCGATGAATCGGATATTTTTTTACTGTTTATTAACGACAAGGCCGGGTCTTTCTACGAAAGCGCCGACCGCACGATCACTCACTTGGAATTTATGCAAGCGTTTCAACAAAATAAAACCATTCTGACTTTTGTCGCAAGCACCGTGAAGAACAGCTATTTTTCAAATATCAAAGCGCTTATTGATGAGTATATCCATCATTACAAACATGAAAACGGCAAATACCCCCGTGCGGCGGAAATCGTAGGCCGATTGCGCCATCATGAGCGGGTTCCGTCCCATATCGATCCTTACGTGTGGTTTTTCATTCATGATCTTGTGGAAAAAGGCATCTACTTTGAAGAGCTGTCGCTTGGCGTCCCTATCGACTGGAAAGCCTACTTCAGCGATCTTCTGCGCCGGGGCGTGCTGCTGCTCCCTCTGGAAAACTATTTCGAAGTGACGGCGAAATCGCTGAACCGGCATGAGCAATTCTATGAATTTGTTATGAGCTGCCAACCCGCAATCTCCCTTTCAGAGCAGCATATTGAATCTTTTCTCACCATCATTATGAAAAGCATGGACGGTGGGACAATCAGCCATCATTATGGCGAATACCTTGCCGAAGACATCGGCACCTATGGACCATGCTCGGCCGTCACCTTGTTCAAGCGGCTAGGTAGCCAGCTTGTCTTCGTCGCCAAATCCGGTGCAGCAGCGGGCAAACCCCGCTACCAGCTTGACGCTCCAGGGTCCTATGTTGCAATCACATACCGGACGCCGCATCCTGAGCAGGTTTTCTTCAAGGAAGACAACCTTACCTTCTATTTGTGCCTGAAGATCGGCAATTGCGTGCTGACAATGCATTTCCCCGGTGATGAAACATGGAATAATGATCGGTTTATGGCTTTCCGAGACAGTATTTTATATGGTATAATTACAAAAAATCCATTAATGCTTGAGTATGTGCGTGGATTAATCGGAGGGATGCAGCTGTGAGTACAATCGTATTCGTATCCAAAAATGGTGAAATATCCGAGGCCGTTGGCGCGCAGCCCCGCGATGCTTTATTGTTCGCCGCCCTTCCCAAAAGCAGCGCCCAAATGCTCGCGGAGCAGCGTCTTGCCAGCAGGCAGGCAAGTCAGCTCATTAAAGCCAGATTTGCAATTGCGACCAAGCGTCACGCCCCGGTCTGATTTCACTCATAATTAACGTTAACTTATTGAAAATGCTGACCGGCAGTTTGCCGAGTCAGCATTTTTTCTATTAGCCTATTCACAAACAACATTGAAGTTGGCTGGTTACATGCACATCTTCGCCTTGCCCGGCCACATCCAACCACACTCAGTCTCATTCCCTTTATCAGGCTTTATCTTCCCACATGCGCCACTTGTGATCAGACTGCTTCCAGGTTCCTGTTTCAAATACGTACACCGACATCGGCGGAGCCTGGAACAACGTGCGGTTCCCATACATCAGACCGCTCCCGTTCAACAGCCCATAGCACACCTTGTCATCGCCCTCATTGTCCGATACAAAAGCAAAATCGGCATCGGTCGTTATTTTCTCGTAGCTGCGCTTGCCGTCCGCCCATGAATATCGCGGGTAGACAGCATCTTCAAGCAAACCCGATTCCAGATTCAGCTTATAAGCGAAAGATATCGTTTTGCCCCCATTGCGATACTCCAGGGACAACCGATTTCCCCGCCCATCCTGATCAGGAATGACAGTGACACGGCCGGTTAGGTCTGCTGGCGACTGCTGCCGTTCATGCGGCGTCAAGACAGTAACGAATACCGAGCTGCTGCCTTCGGAAAACAGTCGCTCATCCCATTCATAGATCATTTCTCCCTGGCCGTAGCAGCGCTTGATCGTCTCGCTGCCGATGCTGCGGGTTGATCCGGGAAATTCGATCAGCAAGGCGAGATTGTCCTTGTTGCGGTATGGATGAAGGTCTCCTGGCCCCCGATGGATATGGGTAACACAAGTGTCCAAATACGCTTCGCCACGCTCAAGCACCTCGCCGGTATGCCACAGATTGGCGGTACTTACGGTCTGCGTCACTTCCGATCGCGCCCAATCGACGATAATAAATACATCATCCGACTTCAGATAGGTGATATGTCGCTCCCATGTCATCTGTCTGGCCGGTTCATAGAGCCGGGTTCGACTGTAGTCAAGCTGCTCAAATGTTTGAAAGTGCAGCTTTTCCGTAACGGCTTTCTTATAGGCTCCGCTGTCATGCAAGAAATGATAGGCAGACTCGCTCTTCCCTTTTCGCCCGTCACGAAAAACAAGCCGGTTATGGTAAATATCATTGCGGTATTTGCCGTTAGGCGCCTGCTCGCGATAGCCCCCGTCATGCAGCAAAATGCATTGATCCTTCACCAGAAGGGAAATCGCATTTTCATCGCTGTGGCCATGATGTGTTTTTTCTGCCGCCGCCGAAATCGTATGCTGCAAATAGGTGCGGGGAATCTTCGCATAATCCCCTTCATCCCGGTAATTAAGCAGCAGATAGACAGCGCTTTCTTCCCAGCCGCTGCGCATTGCGATTTTTTTGCCAATGAGATCCTCAAGCAGTTCTTCGCTTCCCGAATCGGGCCGAACCGGCTGAATCCTGTCATCAGACCACGCATAAGCATAGGTGAAATAAGCAGCCAGATAAGGAGAGGCTTCCTCGCCTTCCTGCGCCATTGCGAACCGCCATATTTGTTCCGCCGCATATTTCATCTGTCCAGAATGATACACGGCTGCCCCTTTCTCCAGACAGGCAAGCCACAAATACCAGAAAGAGTTGAAATGCGCATCGCCAAAATCCGGGATTTGACCATACGGCGTAATTAAGCGGGTCATATAGTCAAAGTAGTAACGGGTTTGCGGCAGTGCGAAATAGGCATCCTCCCTGCTTGCGGAACGGGCATATTCCAGACATGAAGCCAGCCACAGGGGCAAATACAATTGGGCATCCTCAATTGACCATTGTCCGATTGAGCCTTCAGCCAAGCTGTGACGCAATTTGTTCCAGCGGTCTGTCTCTTCGTTGACGCCCAGCGCCTCAATTGCCAGAGATAGCGTCCATACCCGCAGCATCGATCGGTTATGTGCACCCCATTCTGGATAATGGAACAAGGCATTAATGCAGCTGCGAATCGCCGCCTCCACCTGCAGTTTTTCTTCCGGAGCGAATACGCCGCTATCCTTCACATCAAGATATCCGCCAATATAATGCTGTCCCTGAAACATCGGTTCCACAACGGGCACACCATTGGCATACTCAGGATGGCGTGCCTTTTCCTCCGAAGTAACAATCGACGTATAGCCGCACGCGTCCAGAAGCGCACGTTTGGCTTGCTCTGCATACGACATGTCTTTGGTCACTTGATACATAAACCCTTCCAGCTTGGCTTGCAAGGCAATATTTCCTGGCGCAGTATAAGTACCCAGAAACCGTTCCGGGTCATAAGCTGCCCGCCATGCTGCAATTTGCGTATCATAGGAGGCACGGCCTGTATGGACAGCGCGCTCAATGTATTGCCGATAAATGGTTTTGTTCATGGAATGTCACCTTTCCCACGCCGTTCTGCAGGCGGGAAGCTCTGGTTTTTGAGTACCCAATTATCAACTATCCGTTGTCATAATGCTTCAAGCCCTCTACCAGCATCAGCAGCGCCATCGATTGCCCATACGGCATCGGACAAACAGCTATATCCTTATAAAATTGCAATGTATGCCCCATGCTGGTGCCATAGGAAACCCCTTGCACCGCTCCCTGCTCATCAATGCAGCCAATCACCGCTTGCAGCGCTTTCATACCGCATTCGCGATATTGCTCACTTATATAGCCCATCCGGACCGCCTTCAAAATCCCGTAGGCGAAGCCTGCTGTCGCCGATGTTTCCTCATATGAATCGGGATCATCGAGCAGCGTATGCCACATCCCGCTTGCAGCCTGAAGTTCTGCAAGCTTGCGTACTTGCCGCTCCAGCGAGGTAAGCATAAACTTTTTGACGCCATACGGCAGTTCGACGATTTCGAGATAATCGACCAATCCTGCAGTGTACCAGGAGTTTCCACGCCCCCAGAGCGCCCGCGCAAAGTTGTCATTGCGTTCAAATGACCAACCATGAAAAAACAGACCGGTTTCGGTATCTGTCAAATATTTCAGATGGACAAGGAACTGATGAATACTCTCCTGCACATAGTCGTCTTTGTCGAGCAGCACGCCCATTCTGCCTAGGAAAAGAACGGTCATATACAGCGTATCGTCCCAAAGCTCTCCTTCATTGTCGCCGTCAATCGTTACATGGGTAATGCCCGCCTCCGGGGTACGGGGCATCTCGTTGGCAGCATAGGCTGCCCATTCCCGGCAAATATCCATATAAACTTCGTTTGGCGTTTCTTCAATCAAGTAGCTGAGCGTCAGCAGCGGGCACATTGTATTGACATTTTTGCCCGGCAATCCTTCCCGAATCCGGCTATCGAACCAGTCGGTCAAGTAATTCAATATTGCCTTGTCGCCTGTTTCCTTGTAGTGCAAATAGAGTGAAAACAAGCCTACCCCTTGCGACCAATCCCAGTTATCCATACGGATAAGGCTAATTGACGGGCGTTCTGTAAAACCCGCCTCCAAGTTTTGCATCCCTGCTACAACCTTGCGGATCAACCCTTCCACTTGCTCACGCTGCACTGTAATTTCCATGCTTGCACCTCCAGTAGTAAAGCGCTTGTATCCGCTGTTTGAAGCTTGAGCGCAGCTCTCGCCTTTGATGATCGGGAGAGCAGCATTCGATTCGTGATCAGGG
Source organism: Paenibacillaceae bacterium (assembly GCA_004134985.1). Lineage (GTDB taxonomy): Bacteria > Bacillota > Bacilli > Paenibacillales > Paenibacillaceae > Paenibacillus_D. Next base: position 7,910 of record REGQ01000065.1, read on the forward strand.
ACAATTTTTACGCTATCTTCACTTTAAACGGGGATGTAAGCGGTTAAAATACCGAATTCTTATTATTTTATTAGATTTCTTTACTTTGGTTTTTGAACTCCTTCGGGGAGATTCCTGTGACTTTCTTGAACACCTGATAAAAATAGGCGTATTCCTTATACCCGACCATCTCTCCGACTTCATTAACCTTGTTCTTCGGATCAAGCAGCAATCGTTTGGCCGCTTCGATGCGGGCGCGAGCGACGAAATCAACGAAGTTCGTCCCCGTTTCCGTACTTAGCAGCCTGCTGAGGTAGCTTGGACTAATGCCCAAATAATCAGCGACTGCGGTCAGATTGATATTATCAGTAAAATTCGCATTAATATAATCAAGCGCTTTGCGGACGACAAGGCTGTATTCTTTCTCCCCTCCGCTGATGCCGTTTCTGATCTTCGTAATGAACGCGGTCAAATAATCGGCCGCCTCCTTCAGACTGCCGAGCCGGTACACATCCTCCAATGTCTGATCGACACTTTGACCGCTGCCGAACTCATTGCCCGTAACCCGGTAATAATAGCGCAAAGCCGCCAGGCAAACTTCGGATAGCAATCCTTTGACAACAAGGATATTTCCTTCGCTGTATCGTTTGATCTGCTCCAGCATAGACTCCATATGGGTGATGATATCTGTCTTCGTCCCGTGCTTGAGTGTTTCGTTAAATTTCTCCAGATCTTCGATAATTGAAAATTTATTTTTCTCTTTGCCCGTTTCTGCGCTGTCGGCAAGCAGCACTGCGTCGCTCGCGCCGAAGAAACGGCTTTCCATAAGCAGGCTGGCTTCCTGATAAGCTTCTCCAGCCTCATACAGCGATTTGCGGACTGCACTGACGGCGACTGTACAAACTGCATGGAGCGGGTTTTTCGTTTGACTGATCAATTCCCGCGAGAAGCTCTGCAGCTTCATCCTAAGCTCGCGCAAGCTGAGCGGTTTATCAAACAGACAAATAAAAATAAAATGATCTTTTCGATACGCTTCGATCAAATTGAATTCTCGTTTAGCCGCTTCCTGCACTGCCACATCAATCAGCAGATCGGAGAAACGGGCACTGTGGCCTGCAGCCGGCTTGGCCCGGACGATCACGACCGCACACTGGGCGTATTGCAATCCAAGACGCGCCGCGGTTTCAGCAACTTTCTGCTCGTCGCCCGCTCCCCCTTCGATCAAGTCCGTTGCGAACTTGCTTCGCAGGGAAGTCAGAGAGTGCTGATGCTGCTCCGAGAGTGTCGCGAATGCCGCTTCAATCGCAGCAAGCTCATACTTGTCTTCTGCTTGCTGGTTTAGCTCCTCCACCGCCGAGCGAATCGTATTCTGCAGTTCATCGTTCTTCACCGGCTTGACGATGAAGTCGAATACGCCTAATCGAACCGCCCGCTGCGCATAGGCAAAATCCTGATAGCCAGTAATCAATATCGTCTTTGAGGTCGGCAAGTAAGCATGCATCCACTCTGCCAGATCAAGACCGCTTAACCCGGGCATCTTGATATCCGTAATTAAAATATCCGGACGCGTATCTGCAATGACTTGTTTTCCCTCAATTCCATCTTCTGCTTCCCCGACGATTTCGCAGCCGACTGCATGCCAGTCAACTGTTTGCACAATTGCTCTGCGAATCAGCGGTTTGTCATCAATGACAACCACTCGTCTAATCATGGCTATCCCCCTTGTCCGCTCGCTCATGATGCCTAACCAATATTCTGCGTTAAACCGTGTATTTCTGTTTAATTATAACCGAAAGAACAGCGCTTGTGACAAGCGTAAGCGGCTTTGCCCGATCTCTGAACCGGCAAGAGCCGCGTCAACAGCCCGACGGCCCAACGGACCGGACGGCAATACCGCGGCGGCGCAGCCTTCGGCGCGGCGGGCGCAGCCTTCGGCGCGGCGGGCGCAGCCTTCGGCGCGGCGGGCGCAGCCTTCGGCGCGGCGGGCGCGGCGCGGCGGGCGCAGCCTTCGGCGCGGCGGGCGCAGCCTTCGGCGCGGCGGGCGCAGCCTTCGGCGCGGCGGGCGCAGCCTTCGGCGCGGCGGGCGCTCAGTTCCTTGTTGAGCGGACACACGTTCCGCTATTTGCCCGAAAAACCCCTAAACCCAACTTTCGCGGCCACACGTTCCGCTATTGCCTCGGAAACCCGCCTAAAACCATGCTTTTCACACAAATAACGGATCTGGTGGCCGCCAAATCGTCATTTTGCACATTTTTAGCGAAATAGCGGAACCTCTGTCCTCCAAATTAGTCAACAGGACTGCTGTCCATCTATCCGTAACAAACCATTGCAGCAATTCGTGCCAACAGACCACTGTTCCGCGTAAGAAATACACTTTCCTTCCTAGCAAAATAAAAAGCCAGTTTATGTACGCAATCTTTGGGAATAATACGCTTCAGTGGAAAGTTGAGCGCATACCAATCTGTCTGACAAAGGAGTGAATCTTATGACAATACCGGCCTCGGCAAGCACAAATATCGTATTGCGGCTGGAGATCGGCAGGGAAGCATCCGCTTTTGGTCGCATCGCCACCGCGATCGGAGAAGCAGGCGGGGACATTGTCGCCGTTGACGTCAGCGGTTCCGGCAAAACCACCTCAATTCGTGATCTGACGATCAGCATCACCAAAACAGATCAGCAGCAGCTCATTGTGGATGCGATCAATAAACTTCAAAACGTGCAAATTCTTCAAGTGTCCGATCAGACCTTTCTGATGCATCTGGGCGGAAAAATTGAGGTCACGTCCAAAATGACAATCAAGACGCGGGATGATTTATCTCGCGTTTACACGCCTGGGGTGGCAAACATATGCATGGCTATCAAAAATGATCCGAGCCGCGCCCACACACTCACAATCAAACGCAATATGATTGCCGTCGTTTCCGATGGAACCGCCGTTCTAGGGCTGGGAAACATCGGACCGCTGGCGGCAATGCCAGTTATGGAGGGCAAAGCGATGCTGTTCAAGCAGTTGGCCGGGGTCGATGCGTTCCCAATTTGTCTGAATACGCAGGATACTGAAGAAATTGTTGCCACAATCAAACGCATTGCACCGGCTTTTGGCGGCATTAATCTGGAAGATATTTCTTCGCCGCGCTGTTTCGAGATTGAACGGCGGCTTATAGAAGAGCTGGATATTCCGGTTTTTCACGATGATCAGCATGGCACGGCCGTCGTCATGCTCGCCGGCATTCTGAATGCGATTAAGTTAACGGGCAAACGGCTGCAGGACAGCAAAATTGTCTTGTGCGGCATTGGAGCAGCCGGCATTGCCTGTACCAAAATATTGCTGGCGGCAGGGGCAACCCGAATTATCGGAGTGGATCGTGAAGGGGCGCTGGTGCGCGGACGTAGCTATGCGCATGATGCCTGGAATTGGTATGCGGAACATACAAATCCGGAACTGATGGAAGGACGGCTGTCTGAAGTTATTGAAGGCGCCGATATCTTCATCGGTGTTTCTGCGCCCGGCGTACTGCAGGCGGCGGATCTGCGCCGCATGGCTGCCGATCCGATCGTATTCGCAATGGCGAATCCGACACCGGAAATCACACCGGAGGAAGCCGAAGGGTTGGTGCGTGTCATGGCGACCGGACGCTCAGATTACCCGAACCAGATCAACAACGTGTTGTGCTTTCCAGGCTTGTTCCGCGGTGTGCTGGACTGTCGCGCATCGAGAATTACCGAAGCAATGAAGCTCGCCGCAGCCCAGGCGATTGCTTCTGCCGTTGCTGACGACGAGCTTAATGAGCATTATGTCATCCCAAGCGTCTTTAACCCGCAGGTCGCCGACAGAGTTCGGGATGCCGTCATTCAGGCTGCCTACGCATCCGGCGTTGCCCGCCGCCGGGACCGCAGCTTGTAGCAAGCTGGGCCTGCGGCATGGCTACGACTGCAGCTTGCCGCGACTCGCTGCCTTGCTTTCCCTGCGGCATGGCTACGACTGCAGCTTGCCGCGACTCGCTGCCTGCCGTCCCTGCGGCATGGCTACTAATGCAGCTTGCCGCGACTTGCTGCCTGCCGTCCCTGCGGACTGGCTACGCCTGCAGCTTGTCGCGACTCGCTGCCTTGCTTACCCTGCGGCCTGGCTACGCTGCAGCTTGCCGCGACTCGCTGCCTTGCTTTCCCTGCGGCCTGGCTACGCCTGCTGCTTGCCGCGACTCGCTGCCTGCCGTCCCTGCGGCATGGCTACGACTGCAGCTTGCCGCGACTCGCTGCCTGCCGTCCCTGCGGTCTACCTACGCCTGCAGCTTGTCGCGACTCGCAACCTGCCAACCCTGCAGCCCTGCTACGCCAGCGGCCTGGCTACCTCAGCTCCTTAACCACATGACGCGGCTGCTCTCCGGTCAAGCCTCTGACTAGTTCCTGCGCAGCCAGCATCGCCATATTGTAGCGTGTTTCTGCTGTAGCGGAGCCAATATGGGGCAGCGCTACCACGTTGGGCATTTGCAAGAGCGGATTGTCAGAAGCGACAGGCTCCTGCTCGTACACATCCAGCCCTGCCCCATAAATTTGGCCTGTCTGGAGCGCACGAATCAACGCCTGCTCGTCCACAGTCTGGCCGCGGGATGCATTGATGAATATCGCTGTTTTCTTCATTAAAGCCAGCTCTGCCTCTCCGATAAAACCGACTGTCTCTTTCGTAAGCGGTGTCATCAATACGACAAAGTCCGCTTCCCCGAGCAATTGCTCCAACGAGCAATAGGTCGCTTCGAACTGCTGCTCGGCATCCGGCTTCCGGGAGCGATTGTAATACAGAATATCCATTCCGAAGCCGAACTTGCCGCGGCGGGCAATCGCTTCGCCAATTCTGCCCATTCCAATGATGCCCAGCTTTTTATGATGGACATCCAGACCGAATAATTCGCCGTCATTCCCTTTTTTCCATTTGCCGTCTCTTACCAGATGATCCAGTTCGGCAATGCGCCGTGCTGAAGCGAGAATCAAGCCGAACACAAGATCAGCAACCGTCTCATCCAGCACTTCGGGCGTGTGTGTGCCAATAATGTTTCGCTGCTTCATCGCTGTCAAATCAAAGTTATTGTAGCCGACTGAAATGTTGCTCACTACCCGCAATTGCGGTGCTTGCTCCAGCAGCTCGGCATTAATCTCAAGACCGGATTGCAGCAGTCCATCCGCTTCCGCGGCTTCTTTCAGCAGCAGCTCACGGGGAATCTTCTCCTGTGAATCCCACTTTCGATATTCACAATGCTGTGCAATATAGTTTTCTACATCCTCAGGAATGCGAGTTGCAATAAAAACGCGAGGCTTGCTCATAGATAGTCTCCGTCCTCTCCACTATTCTATTTTTCTACTTTTTTAGTATAGCACAACAGTAAGCGGTTTCGGGTTTCACATTAGGCAGTGTAAATCGTGCTTTATTCATAATATAAAACGGCGGGGATGCTCGCTTAAATGCGAAATCCCCGCCGTCTGGCTGGCTGCTACAGCATGCGCACTCAAAAGCTGCGTCGCCTGTGCTGTACCCTTTATTGCAATGCTATAGTTATGAAGCTCTGTTTTTGAAATAGTCTGCCAATCCTGAGGCAATAGCCGCGGCGGCTTTCTTCTGATAGTCGGCGTTGCGGACAATGCCTTCATCTTTAGGATTGGATAGAAATCCAAGTTCAAGCAATACGGCGGGACGGTTGTTTTCACGCAGGACGTGGAAATCCCCGTAAGCAATCCCGTTGCTCTTCAAGCCAATGCCGCCTCCGAGCCGTGTTTCAATACTTCTAGCAAGACGCTCGTCCTTTTTGGGAGAATAGAAATAAGTCAGCGTCCCTGATGTCTTCTTCGGCGACGAATTATAATGAATGCTGACGAAGGCATCCGCAGCTGCTTCATGGCTAATCGCCACACGGCTTGCCAGGGATGGTTTCGTATCATCAGTTCTTGTCATTCTCACTACTGCACCGCGCGCGCGCAAATAATCGGCCAAATAATTCGCTGTGCTCAAGTTTATCTTTTTTTCGAGCGTTTCATAAGCCGTTCCGACTTTACCTGGGTCATTGCCCCCATGTCCTGGATCAATTACAATTACTTTTCCCTTCAGATCACCTGAGGAAGATGAATTGCCAACGCTTCCACCAAATTGGATATAAGTGCCGGATACCCAGCCCTTTGACCCCTTTGACGTTTTCACGTGATGCCAGCCATCCTTGGTTTCGGTAACCGAAACTTCGGCGCCTTTGTACAATACGCCGCGGACTGCATGATCAACGCTTGGGCCTTCCCTCATCCGGAGCGCATCCACGCTCACCACAGCAAGCTTATTAGTGCTTTTGCCTACCGAGGCTGTCTGCACCGTGCTTGTTTTACCGGTATTCGTTGAGGTTGTGTTTGACACCGTCTTTACGTTTGCTTCACTGCCTGTTACTTTTTTAAGGTAATAACCTGCCACCCAGCCGGAAATGCCATCCGCCTGGATTTTCAGCCAGCCGTGGGCTTCATCAGTAACCGAAACGATTTGCCCGTTTTTGACTGAACCTTTAACACTACCATTGCTAGACGCTTCACTACGTACATTAAGAGAGTCGGCATACACCTTGGCATGGTAAACTTTGCTACTCCGGGCTTCTGCAACTTCAGTATTCAAGCCTGCGATACTGACAAACAGCATCCAAATCAACCCGGTAGCAATAATTCTTCGGATCATTATCCACCTCGCTGACAATAGAATTAGTTATCCATTATATCAGTTTGGTGTACAAATGAATAGAATCAATAGTATGATTTTATCGTTCATTTAAGAGGGCTTTTCTCCTGTTTTTACTTGTCACGCTAAAAAGCAGTACAGTCACCCGCTTCGTTGCACAATTCTATGAAGAAACATCATATGTAACTTACAGGACACGCGTTCCCTAATTTATTCGCAAATCTGCAAAAGAAATTCCATTTCGCACGAATAAGGGAACGGATGTCCGTCAAAGCTTCCATTCCCCTTATTGTGAGCAGAGAAAAGGAAGGTCTGTTAAGTTTACAACCTTATAGACGCTGGATCGATCTTGTAAATTGGAGATAAAGCATCCGGCAACACAGGAAGGAGGGCACAAACGGCTTTGCATCCTTTTGGATAGAAAACAGACCGTTCTACGGAGAATGACAGCTCAGCTAGGAATGTGAAAAGTTTCGGAAGAGAGAGATTGAAGCATTGGTGAAGCGATGCGGAATTACAGCCTTCCGTTGTTGTTAAACGTTTGGATCGGGCCATCCCACTCCTCATTGTTCACATTGACTTCTTTATATCCGCCGCTCGTATATTCGCCAACAACTTTCCGCCAAAAATGCTGGGCGTTGACATTTTCACGTTCCTGTCTGATTTCCCAATGACCGGGGAACATTTCGAAAATTTCATTCGCAATGACTTTGCCAAACTTTCTTCTCCGCCACTTGCGCATAATGAAAAACTCCGCCAGGCTGCGCGTTGTTGGCGTTCTTGGCACAATCAGGCTGAAGTTGTTAATAAAAGCGAATCCGGCAAGCAGGTCATTGATTTGCACCAAAATCGCATGCCGTCCTTCTTCGTTCTGACCATGCTCTGTCCAGTAATGATCCAAATATTTATAATCATAAATTCCGTGTCTGTCTGGATCTTTGCCATTGAACTCGCTCGTATCGTAACGGTACAGCTGCATGAGATTGCGAATGACAGGCTTATCTGACACCGTGCCTTCCAATAACTTGATTTGGTTGCCATCGTGATTTATTGATCTCAACATATTAATCCCTCCTCGAAAAAGCCCTTCCCTTAAGTATACCTGTTAAGCGGAATTTTGGAAATTATTTTAATTTTTCTGCTTGTATTTTTTTGTAAACAACCGTAGGCAAATGAGAAGCCATATGCCGCCAGCTGCGTATCCGCCAACGATATCACTTGTAAAATGAACACCCAGATAAACCCGGCTCACCCCGATCATCACGATAAGCAGCAGCGTCACCGCTATCACAATCCCGTTCACGTACGGCCGCCTGCCCGTATTATGCCAAATTAACCAGCCTAGCATGCCATAGAAACAAATCGACACCATTGCATGCCCGCTGGGGAAGCTGTAGCCTGCTGCAGACACAAGATGTTCCACTTCCGGACGCGCTCGCTTAAACAGTGTTTTCAGCACCGTGTTAAGCAGCCACGCGCCGGGAAGAGCAGCTGCAAGCATAGCAATCTGGACACGCGACTTTGGCAAACGGGCGAGCAGCAGAACTGCCACCACGAAGAGCACCGCTTCTATTTTGGCAGAGCCCGCCTCCGTAACGAATACCATCAGCGGCAGCGCCGCCATCCCAAAAGCTTGGCGAACAGTCTCCCCCACCCAGCCGTCAATCTGCATTCTCACCTCGCTCCAATAATCTACCGCCATCCCCGCAAATAAGATAAGAAGCACAATGATCGTCCAAGTGAATTTGCGACTGCTTCTTCCTTCGTTAGCGTTCTGACTGTTCCGTATCGCTTTTATTTGCTGCATAGTACCCCTTACCCGCTTTTTTATTGTTAATCCGCAGTCAATGTCTCCACCTTGTCCGCAACCGGATCATTCTGATAAATGGCAGCCTGCCATGCCATTACCGCATAATACAAGCTTGCCGCCATCCCAAAAGCGCATATTAATCCCGTCTGGCGCTTCGTCCTGTATTCGCGTGACAACTTCACTGGCCGCTGTCGGTTTATATCGTATACTACCGTATCGTTGCCATCAATTTCAAGCGCAAGGAACCGCTGTGTTGGGTCAAGCAGCATCAAGTCCGTCTCCATTATCTGCTCAAGAACAGCAACTTCTGTAACCTGCTGGAGCCCGGTATCCTATCACATGACAGCAACCTGTATATCATCTTTCCCTTTCTGCGGGACTGCAAACCAGACGCACTGCCCGGCACGCTCATAAGCAATGATTAATAAATCACCGTTTCCCTCCCGCTCGCTTGATATCATAAAAATAGTCCATTATGCCAGAAAAACGTGCAGGACCCGCAACCTTTGCTTTCCTTTTTGCGTCAAGAACGACAAGAATATATTTCCAATTGAAACACAGAACAATAAAGGAGTAGATATCGATGAAGCTGACACCTGCATTTGCATTTCTGCTAATTTTGACGCTGCTCGTCACGCCGGCTGCCGCAGCGCCTATGAAGAAAACAGCTGCCCAGCCACAGCAGAAGATTGATGTTGTAGTGCATGATAAACCGCTGCAACTATCCTCGCCAGCCTATCTCGACAAGGGAACAGCCATGGTGCCGTTGCGGCAGATCGCAGAAGCGCTGGGCGCTCAAGTAACAGCTGGCAAAGATGCCGGCAAGCAGACCGTCACGATTAATGGCAGCGCCGGTCAAGCCGTCTTGACAATTGGGTCCGTCGAGATGGCGGCACAGGGACGAACCGTGCAGCTTCCCGCCGCCCCTCAGAGAAACGGCAATGTGACGTTCGTTCCGGTGCGAGCGCTGTCCGAAGCGCTGGGCGCTGTCGTCATCTGGGATGCTCCCAAGCGGACGGTGCGGATCGCCAAACCGGTAGAACTGCCGACAGTCGATACGCCTGCCAAGCTCAGCAAGCTAATTGCCGAGCTGCCTGATGCCTACAGATACAGTACAGCGATGAAAGTGGAGAACGCCGTTACAGCAGACGGTATGCAATTTGAATCGGTGCAAGCCGAAGCAAGCCCGGCAGCCGAGCCTGCAGGTCAGGGATACTCGCAGACGAATGTTCAGGTGAACGGGGTTGACGAGGCCGATTGGGCCAAAACGGATGGCAGCTACATTTACCAAATCAGCGGTTCCAAAGTGCGGATCACTTCAATTGCCGACCCGGAAGCTCCCAAGTTGACGGCAACACTTGAATATGCGGCTGAGCAGCAGTTTTATCCGCAAGAACTGTACGTGGACAGCGGGAAGCTGGTTGTCATCGGCCATCATAACGTTCCGTTGCGCACATTTGACAGCTCCGGCAAACCATTGGATCAAAAGGCGAGCAAGGGCGGGAAGGCTGCAGACAGCGACGCTGCTGCCTCATCTGGTCCGAGCAGCAATGTCGACGCGCAGGTCATGGAGGAAGCTGTCCCCGATATGTTCGTTGGAAAACGCGGTATTGGCATCTGGTACCCGATGGCGAACAATGCCAAAGCACTCATCTATAAGCTGAATGCGGGAGGGCAGCCGTTGCTGGAGCGCGAGCTGGAGCTGGAAGGCAGCTACATTTCCTCTCGCAAAATCGGCAGCGCGCTCTATCTGATCACTTCCAAATACAACGATGTCTATCCCATGATAAACAGCGAAGATCAGAGCAACAATAACGGCAGCCTATTCGAACCACTTTACCGTGACAGTGCGGTGTCCAAGAAGACGCAGGCCTTGCCGCTCGACAAGCTGCACTACTTCCCAAAATCTCCGGAAACCAGCACGATGCTCATTGGGGCGGTCGACATCGATCAGCCTGATCAAGAGATGCAGGTGTCCGCTTATCTCGGTTCCGGGCAAACGATTTATGCATCGGCCCGACATTTGTATGTCGCGTTCACGGACTATTCCTCACTGGACGGCGACAACAATGCGGAACAGACGAAGGTTCACAAATTCCGCCTTGATCACGGGCGCATCGTCTATATCGGAGAAGGCGCCGCTCCCGGTACGATATTGAATCAGTTTTCAATGGATGAGCATGAAGGGTACTTCCGGATTGCTACAACAAAGGGCAATATGTTTGCCAGTGGAGAAGAAACTTCAAAAAACAATATATATGTGCTTGATGAGCAGTTGCAAATCGCAGGCAAGCTGGAAAACCTTGCGCCGGGCGAACGGATCTATTCCGCGCGTTTTATGGGGAAACGGGCCTACATGGTTACTTTCCGCAATGTCGATCCGCTATTCGCCATTGATTTGGCAAACCCGGCGAAACCCGCTGTGCTAGGACAGCTTAAAATTCCAGGCTATAGCGATTACTTGCACCCTTATGATGAAAACCATCTTATCGGCTTCGGCAAAGAAACGATCGAGCTTCCTTCCAAGGGGCAAGGTCCAGACGAGACAATTGCCTACTATCAAGGGATGAAAATGGCGCTGTTCGACGTTTCCGACGTCAATCATCCCAAAGAAAAATTCAAGGAAATTATTGGTGACCGCGACACGTACTCCGAGCTGCTGCAGAACCACAAAGCACTTTTGTTCTCACGGCAGCTTCAATTACTCGCCTTTCCGGTCAACCTGATGGAGGTTAAGGACAAACGGCAGCAATCAGCCGAAGGCGGCCTCGCTTACGGCGAGTTCACTTACCAGGGCGCGTATATCTATCGGATCGACCCGCTGAAAGGGTTCGAGCTTCGCGGACGCATCACGCATATTTCGGATGAGGAGATGATGAAAAGCGGCTATTATGGCGCTGATTACGCTAAGTATGTGAAGCGGATAATGTACGCGGGCGATACGCTTTACACGTTGTCGGAAGGCATGCTCAAGGCCAATGATCTGCATTCGCTGACTGAGCGCGGCTCGGTGATCTATCCCGCGGCAGATCAGTAAGCGCGAGCGGCAGGATGCCTGATGAGTGGAGAGAGAATACGTTATTCGGGCGGCGCGGCTGCAGCATCACCATCGAGAATTGCTTGCCGCCCGACAGCTGCATGATAGGCGGCACGCTTGTGGCCGTTAAGCCACCCCGTTTGCTTGGCGTATGCTAATCGAGCTGCGTTGTCTGCCACACACCACGCACTTTCCAAGCAAAAAAGCTTCGCCTTCATGGCGAAGCTTTTTTGCTGATAACGTTTGGGAATGCATGAATTACTCTCGAAAAAACCTTCGGAATACAGTCTACATTTAACTTTTTATATAAATATAGTAAATTATTAAAAATATTTAGGACAATCCCCTGGCACCATAATTTTTTTTTACCGACTATTCTAACAGGCGATTCAACGGTCAAATAATGCGAATACGCAGAAATGGAACCCGGGTTTTCAGCTACCTGCCTGAAATAAATATGTTATGATACAATAAAACGCATTCATCAGGTGACATTATGAAATTATGGAAATCGGCACGGCTTGGACCAAAGACATTAAAGGGCAGACTTGCACTGACCCTGTTCATCGCTTCTGCTGTTCCAATCGTACTCGTTGGCTATGTATCCTACTATTGGATGTACATGGTTCAAATTGAGCGGAACCGTACAGATATTAACAATCAAGTACAGAATGTATATCATGATCTGGAAAACAGGCTGGATGAACTGGGACGCGCTTCCCAACTGCTTGTTGTCGAGGGCGGGATAGGAAGAGAGCTAATTCATTATGTAGAGAGCGGAAACAGTCTGAGCCGCTCCTTGATCTCCCGGGATCTTATTCAATCTACCGCAAATGTCAGCTTCGCCAACCCGGGACTGAATGTGCTGTTCTACTATGCGCCAGACTACAAAGAGCCCATTTTGTTCCCGAATGTGCCCATCGCTTCAACTTCCGTCGAAGATCAGCCATCGCTGTATATGAAGAAACTGTTAGCTTACCGCGGCCCTCATGCTTCAATGAACGGCCAGCCGGATACGCTTGTCTTTTCCTTGCTGCGCAAGATGGAATATGCCGGAGATCTGTCTATATCGATTTATATCGAAAGAGATATTAAGGATGTTCTCCAAGGATCGTCCAATCAATGGCTTATTGTGAATGAACATGACCAAATCGTATACAGCAGCCTTGATGCATTCCCGACGGGAAGTGCCTTTGAACCCAATGCCCATCATTTTCAACTTTTCGGTGCCGAAGGTGCGCAGACATGGAAGCTGTACCGCGCCATTCCGGACAAAGAATATTTTCAGGTCATTAACAAATGGAAGTGGCAGTTTTTTATTATCGCGTTTGTCTCTTTGCAGGTTGGTGTGTTGCTCGCCTGGAGCATCTGGAAAATGATTTATAGCCCCATTCGAACGATTAACCGGGAAATACGCAAGTATAGCTATGGTGAGGAAGGGATCAGTCCGGCATCAACGGGACTGCAGGAATTCGATCATGTTCTGAGCAGCTTCCAGCATATGAAGGAACGGATTGCCAAGCTCATCATGGCGATTGAAGAAAAAGAAAAGCGGCGCGGACAGCTTGAGGTTGAAAAATTGCTCGTGCAGATTAACCCGCACTTCCTGCACAATACGTTGAATACGATTCAATGGATTGCACGGATGAACGGGCAGCAGGAAATTGCCAGACTGGTATCCATCTTTACAAGAATATTGCATTATAATCTGGGCAAAAACAGTATTATTGTTACCGTAAGTGAAGAGGTGACCGCCATCAAAGACTATATTGAGCTGCAAAGCATCCGTTATGACTATCCGTTCCAGGTCGATGTCGCTGTGGACCCTGAGACATGGGATATTGAGATTCCCCGCTTTATTTTGCAGCCGCTTGTCGAGAATGCCATGTACCATGGAAGCAAGGATGAGGGCGGCTTTATCCGTGTCAGTATCGACAAACAGGAGGATGGCGTATTGCTTTCCGTTCAGGATAATGGCGACGGTATTCCTCCCGATCGTCTGGAAGCCTTGTTTCGACAGGATAACGATCTTCGCAAGAGCGGATTGGGTATTGGGCTTGGCTATGTCAAAAAAATGCTCGAAGTGTATTATGGCGAGGAAGCCGAATTGAAAATCATCAGTTCGCCTGGACAAGGGACGGAAATTTATATTCGTTTGCCCGCTCAGATGAAGGAGGAACTGCAAGCATGATTAATGCACTGATTGTCGATGACGAAGGGCTGGCACGCAAAGGCCTGCAGATGATTTTCCCCTGGGAGCGACACGGATTTCGAATTGTCGGGGAAGCCGCAAGCGGCGAGAAGGCGCTCGCTTTTATCCAGGAGACATCCGTGCAGCTGGTTATTACAGATATCACCATGCCGAAAATGTCAGGCATTGAGCTGATGAGGGAACTTCAGCGCCTGCACCCTGCCATTAAGGTCGTCGTCGTTACCTGCCATCAGGATTTTGACTACATTCAGGATGCGCTCCGCCTGGGAGCCGTCGATTATATTGTAAAGACGCAGTTGGAAGATCAAAATCTGGATGAAATATTAATACGAATATCCAGTCGCCTGCAGCGAAGCCTGGCCGTTGAACAGGATAAACCGAGCGATGCCCTGCCGCCGAATCAGGACAAGGAGCAACTTTGGCACGGGCTGCTATGGGTCGTCGACGACAACAAATTCAGCATGATGAGAAATGCGCTGGTTCAGGAACCGGCGGAGATTCAGCAGAAACTGCCCGAATACGTAAAGCTTTGGCAGCGATATTTGAGCAGCTACCCTAATTGGGGAGCTCATAGCAATACTCCAATGAATAGCTGCGACACCGCATGGCTGGAGGAAATCCGCCGGGGCATCCAGCAGTGGCTGCGCAAAACGACGTATTCTGAAGAAGTCATCTATGCGGTTGTCCGGTCGCTTGAGCTCATTCATCAGTCCCCGGTAGATGAACTGTCGCAAACGGATATTTGCGGCAAAGTGAATTTAAGCAAAAGCTACTTTAGCAAAGTATTCAAGGAAATTGTCGGCATTTCATTCGTATACTACCTCCAGCGCATCTATATTGATTCGGCGAAACAATTGTTGCAAAATACGAACCATCCCGTCTATTGGATTGCCGAGCGCTGCGGATTTTCCGACACAAGATATTTCAGCAAAGTGTTCCGGGAGCTGACAGGGATGCTGCCAAGCGATTACAGGCATAGAGGGTGAAGCACGAACCGTTCTTGTAAAGAGCGGTTTTTTTGTTAGAAAGGTAGGAATAATTTGAACTGGAGCATCATCAGCAATTATTCTCCTACCAGCTGCGTTATTTCCTCGCTCTCTGCCTGCCGGCATGGATTGATATAATAGACCTAGCATACAAGGCTCAGCCTCAGCCAGCTTGTCAAACACAGATTTTGGTTTTGAGCCTCCTATTTAAGAAGCAAATTACGCTATAAAGGGGAAAGAGCCTGTGAAAAAACTAGCCATACTATGCTGCGCTTTTTTGGTAACGCTCTCCATCACGGCCTGCAGCACAGCCAAAAATCAGCAGAACGCAAATGAAGGGCAACAGAGCGAAACGCCCGCCGTCGTGTCCGGCCCGCTGGACAAATACGATCCGCCGATTGAAGTGACGGCCGTACGTCCGATTCCAGAGAGCATCACCTTCAAAGAAGGCGATAATCTGGAGAACAATATCTGGTCGCAAACGTTGGAAGAAAGTTTGGGCATCAAAACATCGTACAAATGGATGGTCGCTCAATCACAGTATGGGCAAAAGCTGAACATCTCGATTGCCTCGGATGATCTGCCGGACATCTTCCAAGTGACTTCCGCCCAGCTCAAAAAGCTCGTGGAAGATGATCAGCTGCAGGATCTTAGCGAACTTTATGACACTTATGCGGCTCCGTTCACCAAAAAAATTCTTTCCGAAGATGGCGGAATTGCGCTCAAATCGACGCAGTTCGATGGCAAGATGATGGCGCTGCCGAAGATGGGATCAGGAATTGGTCAATCGCATCTCCTCTGGGTTCGCACGGATTGGCTGAACAAGCTCGACCTCCCGGAGCCCAAAACAATGGAGGATGTGCTGCAGATTGCTGAAGCGTTCACCACACAGGACCCGGATGGCAACAACGTCGATGATACTTCCGGTCTTGCGCTCAACCGCGATCTTTGGGGCTTCTTCGCCGGATTGGAAGGGTTCTTTAACGGCTATCATGCCTACCCGAATATTTGGGTGAAAAATGATGCGAATGAACTTGTCTACGGCAGTACACAGCCCGAAATGAAACAAGCGCTGCAAAAGCTTCAGGAGATGTTCAAAGCGGGTCAAATTAGTACAGAATACGGTACACGCGATGCTACCAAGGTGAAGGAAGACGCCAACGCTGGCCAAGTCGGCATGCTGTACGGTTATTTCTGGAATAGCGGCTGGCTCCAGGATGGCAAGATCAGCGATCCCGAAGCGGAATGGGTGCCGTTCCCACTGCCTTCGATCGATGGCAATACAGCCAAGTCGCAGGTGCCATTCGCAATTAATACGTATTTCGTCGTTAAGAAAGGCGCCAAACATCCCGAGGCAGCGATCAAAATGCTCAACCTCGTGCTTGAGAAAAGCTATGGCGAATCCGCGGAGCCTGGGAAATATAATGTGGATGAAGAAGGACATTCCATATTCGAATATCCCCTTATGTATGGCGAAGCTCCCCGCAAAAACCTGGACGCTCACCTTCACGTCATTGAAGCGTTGCAAAACGGCGATACGTCCACTCTGAATGAAGAGGAAAAAGGTTACTATGACGGGGTTACGGCTGCCGCTAGCGGAGATGTGAACTACTGGGGGTTGAACAAAATGTATGGCCCTGGCGGATCGCTTGGCATTCTGAATGATTATGCAACGAACGGCAACACGATGGACAATCAATTCTATGGTGCTCCGACGGATACGATGGTCGATAAAGATAGCACCCTGCAAAAAATGCAGCTGGAAGCCTTCACGAGCATCATTATGGGAGACCCGATTGATAAATTTGACGAATTCGTAGCAAGCTGGAAGAAGCAGGGCGGCGAAAAAATGACAAACGAAGTAAACGAGTGGTATAAAGCGCAGCAGTAAAGAACGTCAAGCCACGGGCAGGAGCGATAGCATGCGAGCGATTGCACATGATGTTTACTTATGGGTGATTGCATGCGAGCAATGCACATGAATGATTACCTATGAGTAATTGCATGCGAGCAATGCACATGAATGATTACCTATGGGCGATTGCATGCGAGCGCTTCTGCCTGCCACATGGAGGTACCCGATGATGAAGCGCAAGTTTAAAAATGAACATATTTTCCATTTAATGCTGCTGCCCAGTGTTGTGCTCGTCTTTATTTACAGCTATATCCCAATGGCTGGCATAGTGATGGCATTCAAGAAATTTTCGCCTTCCAAAGGAATGTTCGGTTCCCCCTGGATTGGCTGGGATCACTTTCAATACATGCTCAACATCCCTGATATTTATCAAGTGCTGTGGAATACAATTTTTATATCTGCTATGAAAATTATTGCGGGGGTCGTGTTTCCAGTCGCCTTCGCGTTGCTCTTGAATGAAGTAAGAAATCGACTGTTCAAACGTTCCGTTCAGACGATCGTCTATTTCCCGCATTTTCTGTCCTGGATTATTCTCGGCGGTATTTTTATCGATATCCTATCGCCTTCCAGCGGCATTGTGAACCAACTGCTTACTGCGATCGGGCTTGATCCCATTTATTTTATGGGCAGCAAAGGCTGGTTCCCCTTCACCCTCGTAGGCACAGAAGTCTGGAAGGAATTTGGTTACGGCGCGATCGTCTACCTGGCCGCTTTGACCAGCATCGACCCGACCCTCTATGAATCTGCAGTGATGGATGGCGCCGGACGATGGAAGCAAACTTTCTATATCACCCTGCCTAACCTGGTGCCGATGATTATTCTGATGACGATTCTGAGCTTGGGGAATGTACTAAATGCCGGGTTTGACCAGGTGTTCAACTTATATAGTCCCCAGGTATATTCCACCGGAGATATTATCGATACGCTCGTTTACCGGATTGGTGTGCTGGATGCGCAGTATGAAGTAGCTACCGCTGTCGGATTATTCAAGTCTCTTGTTTCTCTGCTGCTGGTCAGCGGCTCCTATGCTCTCGCTTATCGTTATACCGACTATCGGATTTTCTAAAGGATCGTGATGGAAATGAGCGTCTTCAAACATGCCTCACTTGGCAGAAAAACGTTTGTCATTGTTAACTATTTCATACTTTTTGGGGCGGCTGCCGTCTGTTTGCTCCCGATGATCCATGTGCTCGCCGTCTCCTTTAGCGCAAGCGCAGCCGTCAGCTCAGGACAAGTAAAGCTATGGCCCGTCGGCTTTAATGTCGATTCCTACAATTATGTGTTGCAGAAGCCGGAGTTTATGACCTCCTTTCTCATTTCATTGAAACGTGTGCTGGTTGGCGTGCCGCTGAATATGCTGCTGACCATTCTGATCGCTTACCCGCTGTCCAAGGAGCGTTCCCAGTTCAAGTGGCGCAGCGTCTATGTCTGGTTCTTTGTTGTAACCATGCTCTTCAGCGGGGGATTAATCCCTTGGTATATGACCATTAAGGCCACCGGGCTGATCGACACATTCTGGGCGTTGATTATTCCAAGCGCTGTGCCAATCTTCAACGTTATTTTGCTGCTTAACTTCTTTCGGTCCCTCCCTCAGGAAATTGAGGAGGCCGCATTGATCGACGGAGCCAATGTGTGGAAGATTTTGTGGAAAATTTATGTTCCCCTTTCCGCGCCCGCCATTGCCACGCTTGTCCTGTTCTGTATTGTGACGCAATGGAACTCATGGTTTGAAGGGCTGATGCTATTGAATGACCCGCGGGGCTACCCGCTCCAGACTTATTTGCAAACCGTCATCGTCAACCGGGATTTAAGCTTGTCCATGTCGGCAGACTGGCGTTCAATGGTGAATGTGTCAGACCGAACAACCAAGGCAGCACAGATTTTTGTCGCAACCGTTCCTGTGCTGTGCGTCTACCCGTTTCTGCAGAAGTACTTCACTTCGGGAATCGTGCTCGGCAGTGTGAAGGGCTGATGCGCAGCAAAACCCGTGGCATGCTGGCATCCTTTGGATGCTAGCGTTCGCGGAACGCCGAGAGACGGTCGCGCGAGCGCTCCATTCGACCGGCGCGGGCGCTGTACTTGCCGCGATGCGTTCGGCAGACTGTTGCGAGGATAGCATTGCGCGCGAGCGGACACACGTTCCGCTATATCGCTCAAAATCAGCTTTTTGAGAATTTGGCGGCCACCAGATCCGTTATTTGCGTGAAAACCGGGCAATTGTGCTAGTTTTCGGAGCAATAACGGAACGTCTGGCCGCGAAAATCCAGTTTAGCGTTTTTTGAGGCAAATAGCGGAACGTCTGGCCGCGAAAAACCTGCGCCAGACATTTTCGACGCCTAGCGGGCAAGCGCAGACGAGCAAAAAATCACAATCCACCCGCTGCAGTCCCTTTACACATTCCGAAAGCCCATTTAATGTTTATAGCCAACTAATTTGCGTTTGTTTAGACCGAAATATCATACCAATTGGAAGCGGTGAAGGTTATGTCAGTTAAAAAAATAGTATTTATCGGTTCAGGAAGCATTATTTTCGTAAAAAATTTGATCGGGGATTGTTTGCTAACGCCCGGCTTGCATGACGCTCATATTGCACTGCTCGATATCGATAAGGAAAAGCTGCATTATTCCGAGCAAATGTTAAAGCAATTAAACAACAATATTAATGAAGGCAGAGCCACAATTCAGGCATATGATGATCAGCGTGAAGCGCTGCGGGGTGCGGATTTTGTCATTAATGCGATTCATGTTGGCGGTTATGATCCTTGCGTTATTAATGATTTTAAAATTCCGCTAAAATATGGACTGAAGCAGACCTATGCGGATACGCTGGGAATCGGCGGCATCTTCCGCGGCTTGCGTACCATTCCTGTCATGATGGGCATTGCCCGTGACATGGAGGACGTCTGCCCGGATGCTTGGCTGCTTAATTACACGAACCCGATGGCCATCGTTACCGGAGCAATTCAGCGAGCAACCTCCATCAAGACGGTGGGACTGTGCCACAGTGTGCAAATTTGCATCTCCGAGCTGTTCAGCGGATTGGGCATGGACCCGGAGGGTGTGCAGTCTAAAATCGCGGGCATCAATCACCAAGCCTGGCTGCTGGAGGCTCACCGCGACGGTGTCGATCTTTACCCTGAAATCAAGCGGAGAGCGCTTGCTCGAACAGAGCGGCATGATGATATGGTGCGCTATGAGGTAATGAAGCAATTTGGCTACTATGTTACGGAATCCTCCCAGCATACAGCGGAGTATTTGCCTTATTTTATCAAAAATGCTTACCCTGAACTGCTGGAGCGCTTCGGTATTCGGACACATATGTATTTGGACTGGAGAGAATCCCAGGTCAACCATTGGAATCAGGCAAAGGAAGAACTGGTGCACAACAACGGATTAAGCCATGAGCGCACACATGAGTATGCATCGCACATTATCGAATCCCTTATTTCCGGGAAGACCGTCAAAATCGGCGCGAACGTCCTGAACAAAGGGCATATTTCCAACCTGCCGAATGATGTCTGTGTAGAAGTTCCTTGTCTCGTGGACGGCAGCGGCATTACGCCTTGCTATGTGGGGGATTTGCCGCATCATCTGGCAGCGCTCAACCAAACGAACATTAATATGCAGCTGCTGACGATTGAAGCCGGCCTCAAGGGTGACCGTGAGAGCGTCTACCACGCGGCAATGTTGGACCCGCATACGTCCTCGGAGCTGTCCTTCGATGACATTCGGTCGATGATCAGCGAACTGCTGGAAGTGAACCGTCCTTATCTGCCCCAATTTTAACATTGGGGATCGAGTGAGCTGACATGGATGGCACATACGACAACCAAGCACTTACTATATAGTGGATACAAAGCAGGCGGCCGTGGGCCGTCTGTTTTTTTGTTTGTTAGGTTATGGCCAGCTTGGCTAATGCGGGTTTTGGACGTTTAGTGAAAAGATCGAATTCGATCGTACGATGATTAGGGCTACGTGAGACGATGTATGATAAAATGAGTGTAAGCGTTCACGTGAGGACGGCTGTATCGTCCTTGGGGCGGTAAGCGATCGTTTCAAACAGGCTCCACAAAACAGGTGATGCTTCCGTAGCTAAGTTTTGTTGCGTTGTTGTTCAGAGATGTTTAGGCTCCACAAAACAGGTGATGCTTTCGTAGCTAAGTTTTGCTGCGTTGTTGTTCAGAGATGTTCAGGCTCCACAAAACAGGTGATGCTTTCGTAGCTAAGTTTTGTTGCGTTGTTGTTCAGAGATGTTTAGGCTCCACAAAACTTTTAGGAGGGGCTATTATGTCCATCCCCTTTATCAGGGCGGGGTTCTCCACGCATGAATCCGGATGGGATATGGGAGAGCATGTCCACGATTTGCTTGAGGTGTCGGTTGTGCTGGATGGGAAAGGTGTCTTCGAGTGCCTGGGGCGCGCTCGCACCATTGGACCCGGACATGTGATCATTGTACCTTCAGGGCTGCCGCATAATTATCGGGCTGAGCAAGCCATCCGCTTTAGTGTGCTGGAAGCTGGTAATTTGCCCCCGGCGACGATGGAGCTGTTTCATCAATTAGCCCCCTATTCTACTGCCAAGTTGCAATTTCTATCGCCTATGACAGCAGAGCAATACGAAGCGCTCTTCGGAAAATTTCTCCGCATCCTCTCGCAGCCACTGCGTCAGGAAGCGCGTCAGTTAACCGCGTGGATGGAAGTTCTTCTGCTCTTTTTGCTGCAGCATGAAAATGAAGAAGCGCATGCATCTGTTGCGGTCTGCGCCGATTATATTCGCACCAATCTTCAGAGCAAGCTGTCGATTGCTGATCTTGCCAAACAATGCGGACAATCTGAAACAGCTTTTCGTTCCATCTTTAAACAAACGTTCGGTGTCTCCCCCAAGCAGTTTCAGCAGGCCTGCCGACTTGAGGAGTCCCGCTGGCTGCTGCGCTCTACGGCACGATCGGTTAAGCAAATTGCCGAAATGGTCGGATTTGAAAGCATCCATGCCTTTAGCGCGTGGTTTCAGAGCAGCGAATGTCTGTCTCCGACGGATTGGCGCAAACTGCAGCATGGCAAGCGCTGACGGCTGTCCGGGCGCAATTTTATTGCTAAGGAAAGAAGACTCCACGGCATCCATGCCGCAGAATCTTCTTTCTTGTAACTTTGCTTTCCTGCCTGCTCCCAATGACGGCACAAGCTGCATACAATTGAATCAAGCTTGTGAATAAACCGTCTCACCCGCCACAATCGTGTCCAGCACCGTGATTTGACCGTCTTGCCCGCTATAATTAAACCGCGTGAATGTAGCTGCCCCGTCCACGGCAAGTCGGCCGATCGACGGATCATTCATCACTTGGGACGGCCTCAGCGTGCTCGCCTCCACCGCTTCTGCCAGCGTCATATCGGTATAACGCACCGCATTGGCGATGCCCAGATCAAGCGCTGCCGCCGATCCGGCCAAAATGTTCGGGTTGTTCACCGTATGCAGGTGCCCATCAGCCGTCAGCTCCACCTTGCCGCCGATCAAGCTGTCGTATACGCCCGGCGCCATGCCGCCGAACTGGGTGCAGTCGCTTACCAGAATCGATCGCTTCCCCTTGGCACGCAGCATCGCCTTCAATACTGGCGGCGCCAAGTGATGGCCATCCGGGATAAAGGTGGCCCATAATCTGTCTTCGGCAAGCTGATGCCAAATATAATTCGGATGCCGCGGCAGCATCGGTTGCGAGCCGTTGCCCAGATGGGTGCAGAGCGTTGCGCCTGCATCCACTGCCTGCGCGATTTGCTCCCCGGTCGCCATCGTATGGCCAATCGCAACCACGATGCCTTCACTTGCCAATTTTCTGATGAAAGGTACGGCACCTTCGCGTTCCGGGGCGAGCGTCATCATTGTGATGAGTCCGCCCGCAGCTTCCTGAAGCTTCTGAAACTCTTCCCAGTCGGGATTGCGAATATGCTCTCGCGGATGCGCGCCCCTGCTGCCGTCCTCTCCTGACAAATACGGCCCTTCCATATGAATGCCCGCAATCGACTTGCTGCCTTTGCGTCCAGCGCTTCTATACGCCTCAATCACTGCGAACGCCTGTTGCATCCGATCGAAATGTCCAGTAATCACCGTCGGCAAATACGTTGTCACTCCATGCTTGTGCAGCGCTTCGGTTACACCCTCCACGTCACTCACAGTCGTCGTTTCACCATTAAGATCATAGCCGCCAAACCCGTTTACCTGGAGGTCGACCCAACCAGGGGAAAGCCATGGCAAATGCTCATTCTCCCCGGCAATTGCCGCAAGCTCGGTAATGACTCCATGAGCAGCCGTAATTGCAACAGCTTCTCCCGTCTCCACCAATCTGCCCTTGATGATCATCAGAGAGCGCCTCCTTGTCCTCGTTAATCTATTCCAGCTTTCATACGCTAGTTCATCACTTGTCTCTCTCTATTATATCCTTCATCGGACAGAATTCTCTATTAGACCCAGTTGTAGAAATGCGCTGCCGACTTCTTGTCGAGGAACAGCTTCCAATTCGGATGGGTTTTGAGTTTGGTCGCCGGAACGTTTACGTTCACGTCCTGCTTGACCGTATTGCCGATCGCTTCCGCCTTGGACGCATGCGGCACGACAGAAATGACGACATTGCTCTTCATAATTTGCGGTACAGCCATCGTAATCGCCTGCTTCGGCACATCATCATTGCTCGGGAACCATCCTTCACGGACCTGCTGTGCTTTGCAAGTATCGCTCAAGTTAACCACTTTGTAAGGAGCCGGCTCATCGAAGTCTGCTGGCGGATCATTAAAAGCAATATGCGCATTTTCACCAATGCCGATCAATGCCAGATCAATCTCAGCTTTGTTGATTTCTTCATTGAGTCGGGCAACGACCGCTTGCGGATCGTCCTCGCCGTCAACGAGCCAGGCTTTGCCAATATTCACATGCTGCAGGAAGCGCTCCTTCAAATATTTGCGGAAGCTGGCCGGATGCGATTCAGGCAAGGCGATATATTCGTCCAAATGGAACATTTCCACTTTGTCCCATTCAATATCCATTTTTATAAAATGCTCAAGGAATTCAAACTGGGATGCGCCTGTGGACAACACAATTCTTGCGCTCCCCTTTTCTTTAATGGCAGCATTAATAATTTGGCTGCTTACGATTGCCGATTCCAAACCCATCTGATTCGGATTTTCAAAAATATTGATTTGCATAATAGTGAATCCTCCTTCTGTACTTGCACAATGCTGGCTTATACGAGCCAATATGAATTATTGATGCTGCAATTCCTTGCTATGATAGTCTTCTAACCGCACCATACGTTTTTCAACTCGGGATTGCTCTGCCGCAAATGCCATCAAGTGGCTCTGGAGCGACGCGCGCGCCGATGTGCTGCTGCTGTGCGTCCCCTGTGAGCGGATCGACTTGGCAAAGTCAAACACCAGACGATTGTCGCCTCCGCCATGACCGACATGGCCCTCAGGATCAACAAGCTTGATTTGCTCCAGCTCCCCGCTGCCGAATCGACGAATTTCAATTTCATTGGTTTCCATCGTCGCCCGGATTTCCCCTTCGGTGCCCATCAGCTTCAGCGTCCGGTTGCACTTCTCGGTAAATGCGCTCAACGTGAACACAGCAGTTATCTCATTTTCAAATTCCATGCTGACGACCTGATGATCGACCACATCGTTGTCGCAATGATACACACAACGACCGAATGGCCCTTCAACCATCGCCTTGTACAGCGCTTCATAACTCTGATCGTTGCTCGCCGCCTCCGCTTTCCAACCGCCATTTTCGATCAGATACGTATCGGGTGCGTAATAAACACAGGTGTCGGATACCGGACAGCCTTCAATACAGCGCTTGGGTGCTCCAGGTGGCGCATTCTCCGGGCGAAAATGCGACAGATGCCCATAAGAGGCAACACTTAGACAATCCCCGCCTGCAAACCACGATAAAATATCCATATCATGACAGGATTTCGCCAGTATAATGGGACTTGCCACATCGGAACGGCCAAAATAACCGCGCACATAACTGTGCGCCTGATGCCAGTAGCCAATATTCTCATTATGCTGAATGGTCATCAGCCGGCCAATCCGGCCGCCATCAAGCAGTTCTTTGATTTTTTGAAAAAATGGCGCGTAGCGCAGCACATGGCAAATGGTCAAAATGCGGTCATATTTCTCCGCCTGCTCTACCATCGCAACGCATTCCTCCCAGCTCGGAGAAATCGGCTTCTCCAGCAGCACGTGATAACCTGCCGCCAGCGCCTTCATCGTCGGCTCGAAATGATCCTGATCTCGGGTACAAATGAAGACGGCATCCGACTGCCTCGGCTGTGCAAACAGTTCATCCCAGTTCGTGAAGCTTTTCTCGTCCGGAATATCGAATTTTTGCTGAAACCTCGTGCGTCTTACCTCATCGGGATCAGCCACAGCCACCATCTTCATCTCACCCGGACGCTTCAGCGTAGCCTTGCTATAGATCATGCCCCGCAAACCGGCGCCGATCATCGTAATTGTCAACGGCTTCGTCATCGTCGTTCCACTCCTTTCCCTGGCGGTGTCTGTCCAGGAAATGACGCCGTAAGCTCCGGCAGTCCAAAATAACGGAATAACCCCGGCAGAACCGCGCTCATCGCTTCCTCTTCTTCTTCCATTTTGCCGCCGTCCACCCAGTTCATTGAGCGAGGCAGACTATCATCTCCGCTAATCGCGGCTACCCGGCGATCCAGCAAGCCTGCCAGTTGAACATACAGACGATGCTGTCCCTCAGTATAAAAATCCACTTCGCTGCTCTGCCATTCCCCCCAATGCTCCAGCGCGTCGAGACAGCGCAGCACATCATAGGTCCGCAGGGCAGCGAGACTGTCGCCCAGCCAAAGCAATTCATCAGCAAGCTTGTGCAGCACTCCGAAAAACCGGCTGGCAGGCTTGCCATAGATCGGATAGGGCTCATGCGGCCCCATGCCCGAACAGTTCAGAACGAGCACCGTTCGACCCTTGGCGCATTCGCCCTTAATCCAGGACCAGCGGCTGGCTAACTGCCTTGTGCCGCCAGGCCACAGCCCAACTGTAACCGGCTGTCGGCTCACGTCTGCGCCAGCGACAGCAGCAAAGAAATAACCGCTGTTCATCACACCCGCCTGCGACCACCACAGCCTGTACTCCACCTGCAGGCCCTCCGCCTCACCCAGCTTGACGCAGCGGGAATTGAAAGCGACCAGCTCGCGACTGGCATGTACTTTGCCGCGCAGCCAGGCCTCTGCCTGCTCCGCCTGCGCTTGCTGCTTCTCCGGCGGCAAAGCCTGCCGCAGCTGCTGCAACTCGGCATAGCGTGCTGCATTAACATGCTGCACACTCTGCGCATCCGGCAGCTCAAGCATGGCCTGCCCGCTTGTCGTACACCAGAGCTGCTTGGCCGCAAGCGGCTGAAGCGGCGGTGAGTCTGCCGTCGAGGCAGCTCCGCGCCCGGCAAGCTGCTTTGCAAAGAATGCTGCTGCTGCAAGTGCCATTTTGTCCGTGTAGTAATGGGTCGAACGGTCCTCGATCAACTGCAGCTCGTCTGAGCGGCCATGCATTTCCCAAAAACGGCGGCAACGGGTTACGGTGCGTCTTGTGGCTTCAATTGGGAAGAAATCATATTCCACTGCGAGCACCATCAACGGCTTGGGCGCAAAGGATAACAGCAGGTCTTCATGATCAAACCCCGCAGCTGTCAGTCCCGGCCATACTTGCTCCGCATCCTGCACCCCGCCCGCATGCATGTAAGACTGGCGGTTCATAATGAACGTGGCTGGAGCTGCCGCCGCGATCCGCTCATCGCATACCATCAGCATCGCCGTCTGCGTGCCCCCGCCTGAATTGCCAGTAACCCCGATCCGCGCAGGATCGACTTCCTGCCTGCTGCACAAGTAATCGATCGCACGGATCGAGTCGTGGACAAAGTAGCGCGCCACGCTATCGCCAAGACTATAGCATTGGATGCCTAGCAATTGATGCTCCTGCGTTCCCCATACGGGAGCAGCGCCATCTGCCGACTGTGACTCGCAGAAGCTGAGCCGTTCACCCTGCCCGACCGGATCGATCGCCAGCACGATCAGTCCTGCCTGCACAAAGCGCAGACATACCTGATGATAATAAGCACTGTGCTTGCCCTCATACTCATGTCCGCTATGGAACAGTACCGCAGCGCCAGGCTCTCCGCAGCCGTCAGGCAAATATAAATTTGCCGTCACATAATGTCCGGGCCGCGCTTGAAAAATAACGTTTTCCACCCGATAGCCGCTGCCCTGCACCGTGTTAACCGTACGCGCATGCAAGGGCGGGTTCGTCTCCGGCAGTCCGCCAATGGCCGCGGCAAACGCTTCTTTCATCTGCGCCTGCCGCGCTCTGAGCTGATGAAGATCGCGTATGCTGTCACGATCGCTGTCGCCCTTGGCAAAAGCAGCATCCGCACGGCTGTAAATATGACGTGTCAACTGATCGCGCGTATCATATAGCGTGCAGACGTAGTTTTCCAGCTCGGCTACCCGGCTCATTGTGAACGTGCCCCCGCCTGCTCAACAGCTGCCGCGCCTTTTCCGGCTGTGCCGTTCGCGGTATTCGCCGATGGCGATACATCCGGCAGCCGGAGCGCTCTGCCTTCGGCAATCGAACGGTTGGCTGTCGCGCCAATCAGCAATGAAGTCGCGCCAACGCCGCTGTCCGCCTGCTGCCCGAGCCGATCCTCTACACCGCCTTCAAACAACACCTTCCTGAGCTTCGCATCGCCGCCGCCATGTCCGGCAGCCGATGTATTGACTTCCACATGCTCTGTCGAACCGTCCGGCCGATGGATTGTAATCAGGCTCGTATCGCTCTGTTTCATATCCCAGCTCGTATATACATTCGTTACTTCCATTCGGCCCTTGGAGCCATTGATGACGCCGCGCCAGCCTTCATACGGACTGTACGCCACCAGAGAATACGTGAGCATTGCATCATTTTCATAGCGCACATTGACGGACATCGTATCATAGATATCAATTCGGTCATCGAACAGACAGCGGTCACGGATATAACCGTCTTCCTCTTCAGCCTGATGGTAATATTTTTCAATAAATGCGTCGCTCTCAATATCCAGATAAAACTCGCAAGTTGTCTTGTAGTCACAGGTCAGACAGCGCTCGCCCTTTTCCTTGCGGTTGTCGCCGTATACCCGAAGTTTGCCGAAGGCATGCACTTCTTCCGGATTGCTGTCCATCCACCAGTTGATAATGTCAAAGTGATGCGTTGATTTATGAACGAGCAGACCGCCGCTATTTTTCATCTCGGCATGCCATCTGCGGAAATAATCCGCACCGTGCCTGCGGTCCAGGAACCATTCCAGATCGATATGGAAAACTTCCCCGATCGCACCATCCATCAGCAGTTCCTTAACTTTGGCAAAGTAAGGGGCAAACCGCAGGTTGAACGTTACCGTAACCTTCTTGCCGCTTGCTTGCTCCGCTTCCAAAATTTCGCGGCATTTGTCCGCGTCAATGGTCATCGGTTTCTCCGATATGACATCACAGCCTGCCTTCAGCGATTCGATGATGTAAGTGTGATGTGTATTATCGGTGCTTGCCACCACGACGACATCCGGCTTCACCTCTGCAAGCATCCGGTGGAAGTCGTCGTAGACCGGCACATTCTCGCACTCTTCGCTCAGAAATCTGGCGCGTGCCGGGTTGATGTCATAGACGCCTTTGAAGGCAACATGCTCTTTAAAATCCAGCGCCATCGGCTTGGCGAACATAAATAATGCTCTTGAGCCGGCTCCTACCAATACATATGTTTTCATCTGTTATGCATCTCCCCATCTTCAACCTTTCATCCCTGTTGAAGCGATCCCCTGCACAAACTGCTTTTGTGCAACCAAGTAGACGATCACGACAGGAAGGGTCGTAATTGCCGCACCAGCCATCAGCAATGCCTGATTCACGTTTTCCGATTTCAAATAAAGCAAAGCGAGCGGCAGCGTGTACAGCGCCTTGTCTTGCAAGTAAATCAACGGACCCAGCGTGTTATTCCAAGCTCCCATAAAGGTAAATACGCCAAGCGCAGCCAATGCCGGACGGCATAAAGGCAAATATATTTTAAAGAAGATGCCTGGCGGCGAGCTGCCGTCAATTGTTGCGGCCTCATAAATTTCCTTCGGTAGTGTCTTAATAAATTGATGCATCAGGAAAATTCCAAACGCCCCGCCGAGAAAGCTCGGAATGATCAGCGGCGCATACGTATCCAAAGCATTAAACTGCTTCCAAATGAAATACGTCGGCACCATCGTCACCTGTGAAGGAATCATCAGCGTGGCCAGCATAATCATATAGAGAAAGCCTCTTAGCTTGAATTTGAACATCGCCAACCCGAATGCGATAAACGCACAGGACAGCAATGAGCCGATCATGTCAAAGGTAACAAGGAAAAAGCTGTTTACCGTGTAACGCCCAAAATCAACCTTATTCCAAATGGTCGCATAGTTTTCCCAATTAAACGGATCCGGAATGAGTTGAGGCGGCATTTGCGATATAGCCCCTACCGTTTTGAGCGATGTCGACAGCATCCAGATGAACGGAAACACCATAAACACCGCGCCTGCGATCAAAAACAGGTATATGGCCAGTTTCAAGAGAGGATGAGTGGTTTTATTCATAGTGCACCCACTTTCTCTCAAAGTACTTTTGGAACAAGGTGAAAGCTAAAATGATGATGAACAAGATCCATGCTGTCGCAGAGGCAGGACCCATCTTGAACAATAGGAAGGCATCGCGATATATAAGCAGATTCGGAACCATATTGCGTTCCGGAATTCCGGTTGTAATCGAGCCGAACAGTCCAAGGAACACATCAAACGCCTGAAATGCCGCAATTGTCGATAAAATCATGACCAGGAACACCATTGGCGTAACGAGCGGGAACACGATGCTCCGCAATTTATCCCAACTGGTGGCGCCATCCATTTCCGCCGACTCCAGCACTTCTTTCGGCACATTCTGCATGCCGGCAAGCAGCAAAATCATCGACTGCCCCATGCCTTTCCAGACGTTGACGACGGCGATACTGGCAATAACCATCAGCCAATTGCTGCTGTCGATCCATTTGACCGGATTGATGTTGATTGTGCCAAGCAGCCAGTTAATGACCCCGTACTGATAGTTGAACATCCAGACCCACACTACGCCGCCTGCCATCCAGGGGGTAACGACCGGTAGAAAGTAGAACAATCGGAACATCGCTTTCGCCCGAATGGCCTGATTTAATAAAAACGCAATGAGAAACGCCGCGATGGTCTGCAATGGTACGAATAGCAGCGCAAATACAAATACATTTCGGATCGAAATCCAGAACTCATGTTTATTGATGACACTAATCCAGTTGCTTAGTCCTACCCATTTCGGCGCATTGAACAGATCCCACTGCGTAAAGGAAATGTAGGTAGAAAAAATAACAGGAAACAAGAGGAATACCAAAACATTAATAATGAATGGCAGTGTGAAGAGGTAACCCCAATACCCCTGTTTTCTCATAAAACCCCAGCCTTTCTATAACCCCGGTGCGTTCTTGCGAACGCACCACAGGCTGCTTCATCAACTGCTAGTTTGCGTCCAGCACTTCCTGGACTTTCTTGTGGATATCTACCGCGCCTTTTTCAACATCGACATTGCCAACCATCATTTCATTGACAACCTGCTGAACAAGGATACGCCACTCACTCCAGGTAGCATTCTCATCCAGCGTTACGCCGCCTTCTTCAATTCCTTCCGTAAATGCCTGTTTGTTAAGGGGCTTGGTTGTGCTATCGTTCAGCAATGCCAACGCGTCTTTCTTGACAGGCAGCGCAGAACCGCTGTTCGCGACAATCGCTTGCGCCTCTTCACCCAAGTAATACTTCAGGAACTGCCATGCCGCATCTTTCGCTTCGTCCTTCGCTCTGGACGAAATCAGCCATGAGTTGGCAACAGTAGGTACGTAGCGATTGCCGTCTACTGCTTTTGGAATTTTTACTGTATCCCAGTCTACATCCGGGAAGCTGTCATTCATCGATACTTGCAAGCTGTATTGCATAAAGTACATCGCCGCTTTGCCGCTGGCGAATACTTCAAGCTCGCCGCCATTTGCTTTCAAGAAGTCAATGTCGGCAAAATAGCCATTCAGGTTGCCGTCAACCAACTGTTGCAAGCCTGCAATCGTTTGCGGATTGTCGAAATTGGCTTTTGTCTTAGTTTCGTCAAGCGCTGAACCGCCCGCTTGCTTGATCCATGGGAACCAGCCGTTCGTAATCGAGAAGGAACCGATAAATCCGAATTGCGTCGGCTTTGCATCGCCTTCCTTGACGGTCAGCTGCTTGGATGCTTCAATCAGGTCATTGAACGTCCAGTCATCTGTAGGTACTGGCAAGCCTGCCGCTTCGAATACATCTTTGTTGTAAGCAAGCGCCACGGGATTGATTCCGTGCGGAACACCCCATACCTGTCCATCAGGCGTTTTCGCTGAAAATAACGAATCAATATAGTCATCCGCTTTCAAATCTTGTTCAATGTACTTGGTCAGGTCCTCGGCAACGCCGCGTTCCCCGTAGCTAAGGATCGTCGCATTTTCTTGAAACCATACGTCCGGCATTGTATTGCCGGCAATTTGCGTTGCAATTTTGGAAGTGAAGTCCCCCCAAGGCGCTTCCTGAATGACAACATCGATGTTCGGATGCGAAGCAATAAATCCATCGATGATTTCTTTGCTTGTCACTTCATAGCTGCCTGGCAAACCAATTTTCAGTGTTACTTTCTTTTCATTGTCGGTATTGCTTGGATTGTTGTTGTTTCCCGGATCACTTGTTCCTTCCTTGGAATTACCGGATGAACAAGCTGCAACTACCATAATTACTGCTAACAAAAGGGTAAACAAACTTATCTTTTTCTTCAAAGCAAACCCTCCTTTTTGTTTAGAAATCGATTACTTAGAGTGGCAGTTTAACTTAGAGCAAACTAATTTTCCTAACCAAGTTGTTCAAGTAATCGATATCTATAGATGGATTATAGCACGTAACCGCTTGCTTTAAAACATATTTATTTATTTTTAAGCTATTTCAGACTTAAATTACCCTGCTTCGCCTTATTTTAAACATTAATTTTCATTTCAGCTTAGGAATTCGGCTGTTTCTAATTGATAATAGAAATCGATTACTGTATCAAATGCCAAAAAAAAGCCGGAGCAGCGCTCGCTTCATCTACTGATGAACCGAGTTCGTCTCCCTAATTGAACTGCGCTCAAGCAATCTCGGCTGCAGCATGACGTCAAACATCGGGATATCTTCGCCCTGCATCATGTCCAGCAGCATTTTACAAGCCATTTTGCCCATCTCATAATCAGGCTGTTTGATCGTCGTAAGCGGGGGGTGCATCAGTTGGCCAAGATCGATCCCGTCAAACCCCATTACCGAAACATCCTCCGGCACCTTGTACGCCCTGAGTGACAGCTCGTTCATTACCCCGAAGGCCATCATATCATTGCACGCAAAAATAGCCGTAGGCGGGTTGGCATGCGCAAGCAGTCGCTGTGTCAAATGCCGGCCCGTGTCGAAAATATGCACCGCATTATACAATTCCTCCGTGTCCGCTTCCTCAACAATCGGCTCCAGCCCGGCATCCTTCATCGCTTCCAGGTAGCCTCCGCAAATGCTTTTGCGGCTTGGACGGTCCATCTGGGACGTTACATAGCCAATCCGGGTATGGCCTTTCGCCTGCAAGTAGCGGGTAGCCAAATATCCGCCCTTATGGTAATCAAATTCGATTTGGCAGATGCCTTCTTCTTCTATTTTTTGGTCGATTGCTACGACCTTGATGCCGTAGTTTTTCAAATTTTTTATCAGTTTCTTGTTTTGTGAAATCGACGAAATGACAAGCCCCTTCACCTGTTTTTCCATCATCGTCTGGATATATTTCTCTTCCAGCGCCGGGTCTTCCAGTGAATTGCAGCCGATCACGACAAAATCGTTTTGTCTGGCGACCTCTTCGATCCCGAACATTACGGAAGAATAGAAAGGATTTACTATCGAAGGAATGATGACACCGATCGTCATCGTGCTGTTCATTTTCAATTGCTTGCCCAGCATGTTGGGAATGTAGTTTGATTCGGCGGCAATGCGCTGAATTCGCTCTTTCAATTCTTTACTGACCGGATAGCCGCTGTTGCTCAATACGCGTGATACTGTAGCTGAAGAAACCTTCGCCATTTTGGCGATATCATGAATTGTTGTTGGCTTGTTCATAATTACCTCTTCCTCTGATGGAAATCGTTTACTACGCTCCAGTATACAAACCATCCTCGTAAAAATCAATCCAATGAAGCAAAAGACGACGGCCGCAAAACGCTTCTTACTTTATAGAGCATCCATGTTTTGGCCAGCGATTCTTCCGCCCGATGCTTCGCAACTTTATTCAAAAAATAAAAATCTGCCGGAGATACCGCCAGTTTAAACAATGGCGCGACTGGTTCGTCGCATGTCCATTCATCAAACTGAATCATGCCTGCGTCAGATTGAATAAATCCTTCGCTCGGCAGCACATAAATGACGCCGTTAGTCCACGGATTGTTGTTGAAGGTCGGTGTACTTAAAGAATAATAATGATATTTGTTGCTGTCTCCTGCACGAAGACAACCGTTGCGAAAATTGCCGACAACCTGTTCGCGGCGCAAAACCGCGTAAAAAATCGGCCAGATCGCATCTTTGCTAGCAAACACGGAAGTCGTCATCTTCCCATCAAACAACGTCTGCTGACGCGGTTCAAATTGCTCGATGCCAGGGCGATTTGATCCATGGAGCACAACCGGTTTGCTGCGCAGCAAATATTCCAGAAATTTATATTTAGGCGCTTTCAAGCGATAATCAACACTATTCTGGCCGCTTGAACAGACCTCGTCATAAAGCGTTTCAAAGTCCGCTTCCTCCTCTTTCGAAATGTAGATCGAAGGGGCAGGATAGAACAGCGCACGCAACACAGCAGATTTCCAGACGGATTGCAGATTCATTCAAGGATCATCCTTTGCAGAACAGTAGAGTAGTTCGCGTGCTTGTGGTCCATAGTTTCGTAATTCGTGGCAAGTAATAGTGGTTACATGGTTACGATGTATGACAATGGTCTACGTTAGGGCAAGCGGTTCCACTTTTGGCGTTCACATTGGCGCGAGAGCATATCCGACTGACCGGACAGGTGTTCCAGACACTCCACTATCCAATCCAACATTTGCGTGGGCGGACAGACGTTCCGCTATTTGCCCCCTAACCATCATAACCGAATTTTCACGGACACACGTTCACTAGCGTTTCATCAACACTGGCATTTGAGTGCAATTCCAATTTATAGGCAATGTCCCCATACCTATCCATGAAGTTGCATCTGGAGTCATTACGATGATGGCTATCAAACCGCCACGTCCCCTTTGTTGAGGGGCTTTCTATTTCGCAAGTGTTCGTGTGAGCGTTCGTGTGGGTGTTCGTGTGGGTCTTGCGCTAACGCTTGCCACAGCTCTTAAATGGTCTCAAATGACCCATTTTCAACTCTAACGCTTACCACAGCGCTTATTCACCCCTTGGACGGCTAAAATCGTACGATTTTCAATAAATAAGGTGTCTCAGTTTCCTTACAATATTTATGGGGCTGAATTTCCCTAAATAGCGCCGCTCATCAGCGTTAGAATTTCACATGGCCCGAATTCCACATACTCCCCTTGGTTTGGTCGCGGATCATGGCAACCACTAATTTTTAGACGGAGCCAGTTTATCTCTATACACAAAGTTCCTGCAGCAGGGTAATATATTGAATTTCATTATACATTTATTTGGAAAAAAGCGGTAGTTAGTTGTATAAATTTGTGTGTTAAGGAGCTCTGGAGCTTCAGAGGTGGATATTGTTGGATCGCGCAAACTGAAAGGTCACAGATATAGTAGGGGTTAGTTCATACCAACACCAATCGCGGATTTTCAATAGTTTCATTGTTAAGATTGTCGCGAGCCACACATCCCGTACGGGATATGACCCCGCAAATTAAGACAAGTACGCAAAAATTCCGAAATTCCAATCCACACATCTCGCACGGGATGTGACTTTGACCAATTTGGAGATGCAATATACACAATTATTTCAATCCACACATCCCGTACGGGATGTGACGGTTCATGAAGAACACGATGGCCTCCATCCAGAAAATTCAATCCACACATCCCGTACGGGATGTGACTGGGTCGAGCCGGACGCGTTAAAAAGAAAGAAGCCATTTCAATCCACACATCCCGTACGGGATGTGACCATATCCCCCAAATTGACCTTGTGGCTATCGTTATTTCAATCCACACATCCCGTACGGGATGTGACTGGAGGTGGCAGCGCGTCCCGGATCGCATTTGTCATTTCAATCCACACATCCCGTACGGGATGTGACAGCGGTTAAACCGTCGCTGCCGCCAGATAGTCCGATTTCAATCCACACATCCCGTACGGGATGTGACTAACACTTCGACAGGGTACGACCGATAGTTGGAAATTTCAATCCACACATCCCGTACGGGATGTGACCCTTCCTTGTCCATCTTTTACTAAGTCTAACGAATTTCAATCCACACATCCCGTACGGGATGTGACTGGGTGGGGTGAGGCACTGGACAGCTGGTACAACATTTCAATCCACACATCCCGTACGGGATGTGACTTTATGTTTATTTAATGTGGCATGAACTACGGTAATTTCAATCCACACATCCCGTACGGGATGTGACAGCGATTTTTCGTAAAAAATGCTCGCAAATAGCTAGATCAGCGTGAGAAACTATTTCATTATCTAAATATTGTAAATAAATTAAAGATATCACTCTTTCGTTTTACATTATAAGGAATTTATTCAGTGCGAATCCCCCGGGGTTTTCATGTGCACTATACATTCGCACCAGCCATTTGCAACTTAAATATAAATTCAAAATCCTTCCAAGTCAACAAAACTAGTGAATACTCACTCGTTAAAACAAAAAAGACGAGGGAACCCGCCCTCGCCTCGCCTCGCCTTTCCTTTTCTTTCCTTTCCTCGCCTTGCCTTGTTTGCTTACTTGCCGCTCAGTATTCCCTATCGAAAAGCCTTCCCCAACCCGTAACGGCTGTCGGTGAAATATCCAGCATTTTCAGGCATTGCCATACGACAACAGATATCGTGTCTAAAATTAGAATATCCAGTTCCCGCTCCAGTTCCTCCACCAAATGCGCCGCCCACAAGTTCGTCCCGAAGGTAGTAATCGCCTCAACGCCGGGAACCGCGATCTCACGCACCATCCGCTTGACTGCCGCTTCATCAATAAGCGCGCAGGCATAGTTATCTGTCACGCCCAGACATACCGAAGCCTCGCATTGCAGGTCGAGCTTGGCATAGTTGCCGATAATGCGCTCAACGATTTGCTTCTCAGCCGGTGAGACAATCCCGAATTTCTTCACATTGTAGGCTTTGAATCGCTCATTCAGCGCCAGTACGGAGGTCGTCGCAGGTATCCCCGTTTCTTCCTTGATCTTCTCGCAGAGCCGGATATCATTTTCAAAACCGACCCAGCCGCCAGATGTTCCATTATAAGCAATGACATCTACCTTGGCATCCGCAAGCTCATAAGCTGCCTCCAGCATCGGCTCAATGGCAAATTGCGAGGCAGCCTTGGAAGTTAACGTCAGCTCAGTCACCTTGAACCGGGAAAAGTGTGCCGAAACATCAGCGATGCCATGCAACATCGCGCTGGTAACCGGCTCCAATACGGTATTCGATGAAGGGGTTAGCATGCCGATCCTTTTCTTCATGATCCTGCCTGACGCCCGGCCGACAGCTTGGCGAGCTCTCCTTCTTCTTTGAGCAGATCGAGAATCTGACGTTTGTACTGGTTGAATGCATCCGAGGTAATATCGCGCGGACGCGGCAGATCGATTGGAATCTCCTCCCGTATTTTTCCCGGTCTGCGTGTCATTACGACCACTTTCGTGCCCAAAATTAACGCTTCATCGATGCTGTGCGTAATGAAAATGATCGTAATCTTCTGCTTCTCCCAAATTTTCACTAGCTCTTCCTGCATATCCATTTTGGTCTGTGCATCGATCGAGGCGAACGGCTCATCCATCAGAATGACCGAAGGATTCAGCATCAAGGCGCGGGCGATGCCGACCCGCTGATTCATTCCGCCCGACAGCTCGTACGGATAATGATTTTCAAAGCCCTTCAGCCCAACCATTTCAATGTATTCCTGCGCTTTCTGTTTGCGTGCCGAGGAGGACACACCGTTAATTTTCAAATGAAAGGAGACGTTCTCCCATACGGGCAGCCAAGGCATCAATGTCGGCTGCTGGAAGACGACTCCGCGATCAACGCCCGGCGCATCAATTCGCCTGCCATTCATTTCAACAGTGCCGGAAGTTTGATTCTCGAAACCGGCAATCATATTCATCAACGTCGATTTTCCGCACCCGCTCGGCCCGAGAATACATAGAAACTCATTTTGCTCCACCGCAAGATCAACATTGTCTACAGCAACCAGACTTGTTTTGCGCTTCGGATCATGGAACGATTTTATAATATTTTTCATCTCGATAAGCGCCATATTCCAGTCTCCCTCCCAATAAAACCTCTTGTTCTATATTTCGCATGTCCACACATTATTTCTTTCCGTCATCCTGTCTCTTCGCTCAACTTCACCCGTGTTATTTCATGCCTTGCACGGATGTGTTGCGCTGCCAATGGAGCACCTTGTCCATCCATTTCTTGATCAGAAAATCCATCAGAAAGCCCATCAGACCGATGCTGGCCATACTTGCCATGACCAAATCATAGCGCAGGAAGTAATACGAATCCCACAGCACATACCCGAGGCCGCTTTTGACCGCTACCATCTCAGCGGTTACCGTCAACGCCCAGGCAATGCCGATTCCCAGACGCAAACCGGTAAAGATCGTCGGCAGCGCCGCAGGCATTATGACATGCCGGATCAGTTTCCAGCCGTTCGCACCCATCATCGAAGCCGCGCGGATTAACGTTTTGTCCGTTGTTTTGACACCTTGAATCGTGTTCACGACGATCGGGAAGAACGAGCCAAGGAAAACAAGGAAAATTGCTGGCTTGTTCGCAATTCCGAACCAGATGATCGCCAGTGGAATCCAGGATACCGGCGGAATGGGCCGCAGCATTTGAATCGTCGGTTCCAGCATCTTCTCCGCAATTCTGGACCAGCCGATTGCCACCCCCAACGTAATGCCTGCCACAACGGCAATGGCAAAGCCGAGCATAACGCGCATTCCACTATTCAGCACATCTCTGATCCAAAAACCGCTGTTCACTTCCGCACTGCCGTTCGTCCCAAAGATCCAGTCCACCATGACCGCAATCACTTTGGTCGGCGCCGGGAACAGTGCTGAAGGAAACAGCCCTGACCGCGAAATGATTTCCCATACGATAAAGACCGCAACCGGTACGATGAATCGGAATTTGTTCCGATTCCATAGATTAGTCATTGTAACCGAGCTCTTCCTTGGTTTTTCCAGTGACTTTGGATAAGAAAGTATAGTCAATGTTGTTCCCCACCTTTTCGGATACGTCGGATTGAATATAATTGAGCTCTTTCATCATCGCTACGATCGCTAACGCAGACTCCCGATGAATTTTATAATCCGGATATGCATTTTTCAATGCCTCCTTGCCAGTCTCTTCATCCAGCGGAGTGTATTTGTTCACAACATTGATCCATTCCTCTTTATCGGTATCCAGCTTATCCAGCAGAGCGACTACCCCGCCAACAAATGAAGTCAAATCCTCGGGACGATCCTTGATGACATCCGAACGGGTAACGATCAGATTGGTCAGCTTGCCGGCTGCCTGATTATAAGGATAAGTGAAATGCACCGCTTGTCCGCTTAATCTTGCTTGTGTAGCGATCGGCTCAACCGTCGTGACCATTTCAACCTCGCCTTTTTCAATGGCGACAATATGATCGGCAAAGTTCGGGATGTTCACAATTTGAACGTCGGTTAATGGATCAATGCCATTCTTTTTGAACTCACCGCGCATTTGAATATCCTGTGCGCTTCCGCGGGATGCTCCAATACGAAATGGTTTGCCGTTATTTTTGAAGTCCTGAATGATCTTTTTGAATCCTTCCCAATCATCCGTCTCCAATCCCAGACTTTTATGAGCCAACAAATCCGTACCGCCGTTCACCTGTCCCGAGATCGGCACAATATCCAGATCCTTGCCTACTGCGGTTATATAGTGCAGATACGTAATTTGTGCGGCATCAATGCTTTTGGACACAAGCGCCGTCAATACATCATTGCCGGAAGCGAAGCTGGACAGCTCCACATTCAGATCGTCCGTCAATTCCGGCAGCAAAGTCATCGGGTAGGACATGACGCTTTTGGCGTATCCCACTTTAAGAATCGGATTTGCTTTTGGAGGCGCGGCCTTATCCCCCTCGCCTGCTGCGGCTGGCTTACTCGAATCCGTTGCATTTCCACATGCAGCCAGCAAAACCATGATTAATGCCAACGCTGCGATTGTCCCTCGTTTTAATACTTTCATTGTTGACCTACCCCTTTTCATCATGTTAGTTATAATAACATATTCGTGCTATACCTAACATTATGAACATGATCGCGCTATTTGTCATTAGCAACATTCAACAAAATAACCTGAATCGTTTAGGCCAAACGCACAATAGTAATACTAAAATGCACCTGCACACGATTCCAACTCAGGATTAATGTTATATTACATGACATTAACCCTATCAAAAAAAGCCGAGCACCTCTCTCTCGAATGAACAAGAAAGAAGCTGCCCAGCAAACAAAAAACCTGATCTAAACGTAAATCATGGACGATCTCGCTTCCACATAGACATCCAGCGCAGCTTGCAGCGCGCGTCCCGCATCAACCTTGGCTTTGTGTCGGATGAGAACCGCCTCCAACGCACCTAACACCGTCAACACATTTTTTTGGCTGCAGCTGTATCCCATCGTACCTATTCGCCATATTTTTCCTTTCAGGGGGCCAAAGGAAGTAGCGATTTCAACCTTGAACTCCTGCAGCAGCATACGAATGACAGCGTCCCCGTCAATCCCTTCGGGAATCTGAACACAGGTGACCACCGGCAGCTTGCATCCAGCATCGCCAAACAACTTCAACCCCATCGCCTCCAGTCCGGCGAGCAGCGCCCGCTCGTGAAGCTTGTGACGGCCAAAACGTTCCTGAAGACCTTCCTCCAGCGTAATCCGCAACCCTTCCCGCAGCGCATACAGCATGGATGTCGCTTCCGTATGATGATTTAATCTGCGGGGACCCCAATAATCCATCAATTGGCTCAAGTCAAAATAATTGCTGCGAATAATTACGCCTGAACCATTCCTGTCCACCGACGCATCGCGAATGCCCCGCTCTACATTTTTGCGCCTGTGGATCTTTTCCTCTGCCCGCTCATTGAACGTAATTGGCGCCATTCCTGCAGGAACTGACAAGCATTTCTGCGTGCCGCCGATGACAGCATCAAACATCCATTCATCCACACGCACATCAGCCCCGCCTATCGTAGCTACAGCATCGACAACGAACAGGCTGCCAAGCTCCCGGCATGCCCGGCCAATATCCCGCAGCGGCTGCATTCGTCCGGTAGAGGTTTCACCATGAACCAGCGCAACAATATCCGGACGCTCCAGCTTCATCTTCTCAATAACTTGTTCCGGATCAAATACCTTCCCCCATTCCTGCTCCATCACCACGACGTTCGCACCGCAGCGCTCCGATATTTCCGCCAGCAGATGGCCAAATCGTCCGTATATCGGCACCAGCACCTTGTCTCCCGGCTCAATTAAACTGACCAAGACCGCTTCAATGCCAGAGCGCGACGTTCCGTCAACAGGAAAGGCCTGATGATTGGCAGTCTGGAACAACTCCCGCAGCATCGCCATCGTTTCATTCATCATCTCAGTAAATTCCGGATCAAACTGTCCCAGGATCGGGGAAGCCATCGCCCGCAGCACACGCGGATCAACCTCCACAGGTCCGGGGGTCATAATGGTGCGCGCAGTCGGCGCCAATTCTCGATACCGTCTCATCAATTTCCCTCCTTATAGCCATAAAAGTACAGCCATTCCGCCAACGCCGCCGCACCATTGGCAAGATGCAGCGGATCACTGTATTCCAGCGGCGAATGGCTGATGCCGTCTTTGCTCGGGACGAACAGCATTGTCGTCGGACAGATGGAGCTGAGCATTTGCGCATCATGCCCGGCACCGCTGAACATCGTCCGGCAGGAGAGTCCACGTGCCGCGCAAATCGAAGCCAGCGTCCCATTCATCTCCCGATCCATGCGGACCGGCTGACTGCTCACCCACTCATCAATGTCCGCGATCAGACCTCTGCGCGCTGCGATCTCGAAGAAAGCAAGCTTCATCCGTTCCGAGAAACGTCCCAACACATGGGCATCACTATCACGAATATCAACCTTGAAGTGCACCTCGCCGGAAATCACATTGGACATGTTCGGCACAGCTGTCAGCTGGCCAGTCGTAGCGACGAAGGGCTCCGCTTCCTGAAAAGCCGCCGTCTCAAGCCAACTGATCATTTCACAAGCGCCAGCCAGCGCGTCCCTTCGCAATCTCATAGGCGTCGTACCCGCATGGTTCGTCGCACCCTTCAACCGAACGGCAAAACGTTTTTGCCCAACAATGCCTTCCACGATGCCAACCGACTTCTGTTCCCGTTCCAGAATAATGCCCTGTTCGATGTGCAATTCAATGAACCCCGCAAGATCTTTCCGAAGCGGAGAACGGTACCGGTTCATGCCAAATCCGGCAAGATGCATCGCATCCGAAAGGGGAATATCATCGTTATCCCGCACGGATGGGACATTATTCTTATCGAAGCGTCCGGTGATGTTGCCCGATCCCCAATAAGTGAGCGGAAACCGGCTGCCCTCTTCTTCACACAGCGAGACGACCTCGATCGTCCTTGCCGGAGGGCCGAACCGCTTGCGCAAATATTGTAAAGCGATCACCCCGGCCAAAATGCCGTAAGCACCGTCATACTTACCGCCGCAGACTACCGTATCGAGATGAGAACCCGTCAGCAGTGTGCCTCGCTGCGAACCGTCCCCTTCCAGTCTGCCGAACAAATTGCCGCAATCATCATAGTACGTTTGAAGTCCGGCCGCTCCCATCCTTCCGGCGAGCGCTTGCTGCGCGGCAACCCACGCATCGCTGTACAGCAGCCGTGTAACGCCTCCCTGATCATCCTTGCCATATGACGCCAACCATTCAACCGCTTGTTCAATCTCTTCAGCAAACTGCAGGCGATCCTCCTCTGACACTTGCAGTTCGTTTGTATATTCACCCGCCATCGTGAAGCACCCTTTCGCAAAATGACCTTTCCCGAACCTTTCTTAACAACCAGGCAGGATGAATCGACCGCTTTGTCCGTTCAGGATTCCCTTCTCCCAATCGTAAACCATTTGCCCCCGCACCAGTGTTTGTCTGATTCGGCAATGCATCATTTGGCCTGCATACGGATTTTGCTTGTGGCGATCCAGCAAGTGCTCCTTGCGCAGCTCATAAGGCGAAGCAAAATCAATCAGCACCACGTCCGCATCTTTGCCCGGCGCAATCTCTCCTTTACGGGATGCCATGCCAAATCGCTGAGCCGGGTTCGCAGCAAGCATCCGGCATAGCAGGGGAAGCGGCAGCTTCCGAACCGCGCTGCCTTCCCCAAGAAACAGTTCCACCGAGCTTTGTGCGCCTGATATGCCTCCCCAAATTTCAAACCAGTTCTCCGAAACTTTAAGTTCCGGAGGACAGGGCGAATGATCTGAACTGATGATGTCAACTTCCCCCCTGGCGATGGCCTGCCACATCTCTTCCACGAGTTCAACGGTGCGAAGCGGCGGTGCACACTTGGCCAACGCCCCAATTTCATGCATAGCTTCACTTGTCAGCACCAGATAATGAGGGCAGGTTTCCAGCGTAACATCCATCCCACTCCGCTTGGCCTTGACGATCTCCATGACAGCCTCCGGACTGCTGATATGGACAAAATGCAAGGCGCAGCCTGTCAGTTCCGCATAGAACAAGGCACGCCGCACTGCTTCAACCTCTGCGTACACCGGTCTTGATGCCGCATAATCCGCCGCAGAAGTCCGGCCGCCGCTAAGCTGTGCTCTGGTCAAAGCAGCGATAAGCGGCTCGCTTTCTGCATGGAGAGCAAGGATTCGGCCGAGCTCGGCAATCCGCTTCATCCCTTCATAGAGTGTCGCATCATCGGATTCGCGGAATGCCCCCGGCTGCTTCCCTCCCGCCGCTGACATGAAGGCTTTATATCCAATCACCCCGGCTTCGCTGAGCGGAGCAAGCTGTTCGAGATTGCCTGGCACAAGACCGCCCCAGAACGCGTAATCAACGGCGGATCGCCCCGTTGCAAGCCTGCGCTTCTCTTCCAGCGCAGCAATGCTGATCGTTGGCGGGAGCCCGTTAAGCGGCATATCGAAATAAGTTGTGCAACCTCCGGCAGCCAGAGCGCTGGAGCCACTAGGAATCCCTTCCCACTCCGCTAGCCCAGGCTCATTCAAATGCACATGGATATCGATCATGCCTGGGGCTACGAATAAGCCATCCGCATCAATTACGTTGCCATTATGATGCTCAATATGAGGCTCCATTGAATGAATGACGCCATCGACAATTTTAATATCCAAATGCTCAACCCGATCTTGTAAAACAACCTGTCCGCCTTTGATCACAACTTCATCGAAAATCCTCATCAAGCACCCCCACTCTATCTTATTGTTAGTTTATATAACACAAATTGCGATTATTGATTTTATATTAGCATATCCACCTTTCATTTCAATATAAATTGTAAACAATCATCTCACAACTTTTTGTTCAACTTGCACATTTAGCCCAATTACAGTACATTTATAATCAACAAAACAAGATTAATGTTATTATATATAACATTAAATGAAGTAGGGGTGAGATGGAAATGAAACTACAGGATTTATTTCAACTTCCCATATATCAAAATGCCCGTGTGATAGCCGGGCGCAGCGGACTGAACCGCCTCGTCAAATCGGTGAACATG
The DNA here is from genome assembly GCA_004134985.1 of Paenibacillaceae bacterium. Lineage (GTDB taxonomy): Bacteria > Bacillota > Bacilli > Paenibacillales > Paenibacillaceae > Paenibacillus_D. The sequence continues at coordinate 51,682 of REGQ01000065.1, forward strand.
ATGGATGCGCCGGATATTGCCGATTATTTAAAAGCCGATGTGCTGCTCTTGACAACCGGTTATGCAATTCGCGATCATCCGGATGAACTGTACAGGCTTGTACAGCATATGACCCAATCGGGCTGCGCAGGATTAGGAATTAAGACCAAGCGCTTCCTGAACGAGATTCCCCAGCAGGTGCTTGACCTGGCTGATGCGAATCACTTCCCCGTTATTGAGCTTTCACTCGACTACTCGCTGGGCGAATTGCTGCATGAATCATTGAGCTATATGGTAGAAAGACATAACGAACATCTCCGTTACGCCTTGAAAACGCATCGCGACTTTTCCCAAATGGTCATTCAGGGACAAAATATCGCTTCCATCATCAATGCATTATCTCCACTGGTCGGAGGCACCGTTCTGCTAATTGACGGCCGCTTGCAGACGATCGCCAGCTCAGGCGCAATCGCCCCATTGCTGGAAGTCCAACTGCAGCGGGTCGCACAGCATCTGCTGACACTGAAAGGAGAGTACAGCTCCCCATTTATCCGGTTATGTCCGTTATCCGGCGACCCGTCGCACTATGCGGAGGCATTATTTTATCGCATTGGACTGCCCCAACAAACCTGCTTTCTCATTGTCGTTGCCGCACAGCTTGATGATGACGCCTCACTTCCCAAGCTCGCTTTGGAGCAGGCGGCGAATGTCATTGGGTTCGAATTGATGAAGCAACAGGCAGTCAAGGAAAAGTCACGCCGCTACAAAAATGAATTTTGCGAGGATTTGGTGGAAGGACGTTTTCACTCTGCCGCTGAAATGATTCACCAAGGGAAACGGTACGGACTTCAGGAACCCTATCCTTGCCTTGGCATCGTGTGCAAAGTCGACGACGCGGCCGACACAGCCGGTGACCATGTATACAGCAAGCGAGATCATATCTATGGCCATATCAAAAGGATGCTGGTTCAATTCCAGCAGCCCTACATCCTCTTTAATAAAAAAGATCTGTTCGTTATTTTGCTCAAATGGGAACAGAACCTGCCGATGCAGGAATACCAGCTTTCAGAGCGGCTGCTTCAATTCCAGGAAAAGCTTTATCAAGCGGACCGGATTTCCATGTCGTTTGGCATCGGCAACCCGGTTGAGCATTTAACCCTCATTCCCAATACGTATAACGAGGCGCTGGGTGCGCTTACGATGGGATATAAATCACGCCAAACCCGATTTATCCAATCCTACCGCGCCAAAGAAGCTGTCGAACTACTGAAGATGATCCCCCGGGAAGCGCTGCAAGACTTCTATGAGGAATCGTTCCATCTGTTGGCTGATCTGGAGACACGGGAGCGAGAAGAGCTGATGAATACCGTACTTGTCTACTTGGAAACCCATGGGCAAATTGCCGAGACATCCAAGCGGCTGTTCGTCCACCGGAATACAGTCGCCTATCGGATCAACAAATTTGAACAACTCACCCATCGCAACCTTCGCGATGCCAACGATTCCATGCGCTTCCGACTCGCCTTCCTGACCGATAAAATATTGCGGGATATCCCGCAGTAGGCTTGTATTCTTTAATCTATCCGGCAATCAGCGGCACGTTTGTCACCATTACATTTGTAACTATTAAACCCGTTGGAGGGTTGGCATACTGGAATTAAGCAAATGGACGAAATGGAGGCCAACGCAATGACGATTGTCTCAATGAACAATATTGTGAAACGTTACGGGAACCATCTTGCGCTTGACCATATTGATTTGGAGATCAGAGCCGGAGAAGTATTAGGGTTGCTCGGCCCAAACGGCGCAGGCAAAACGACGCTCATCCATGCGCTCGCTGGGCTCATCGGAACTGATTTCGGGAGCATCCAACTGTTCGGTCAGCGCCACGGGCGCAATAATCTTGCGATCAAACGCAGACTTGGGCTGGTTACGCAGGAGGTTACGATCTTCGATGACCTGACTGCGCAAGAGAATCTGGCTTTCTTTGGCGGCATTTATGGGCTCAAGGGCGCTGATCTTAAACAACGTATCCACGAAACCCTTGCGTTTGTCGGTTTAACTGACCGGGCAAGCAAACGACCCACGAAATTTTCTGGGGGGATGAAGCGGCGCTTGAATATTGCCTGCTCCATTATCCATCAGCCTGAGCTGCTTATTATGGATGAGCCTACCGTAGGCATCGACCCTCAATCTCGCAATCACATTTTGGAATCGGTGCGTGAACTGCAGCGAAGAGGCACTACGATCCTGTATACGACCCACTACATGGAGGAGATTCAAAACCTTGCCTCCCGAGTGGTCATTCTGGATCAAGGACATGTTATTGCACAGGGCACAATTGCGGATTTAGTCAACAATATTAAGCACGAAGAAAAGATCAAACTGGAAGTCTCGGAGTTGTCAGAGGAGCTGATTGCGAAGATCAGGCAGCTTGACGGCGTGAAGATGGTCGTGCAGGAAGGCACAGCGCTTCATATTATTTCACGCTCCGGGGCAGGCAATCTGGACCGCGTGCTCTCCTTCGCAAGGCAGGCGGGCGGCGTAAGAGCGATTCATGCCGAAAAACCATCACTAGAAGACGTATTCCTTACACTGACCGGGAAACAATTGCGCGACAGTGAGGGGGAGTAATCATGTTTATGCTTAAAATGAGTTACTATTCCTTGCTGCGCATGCTGCGCGAGCCCATCGGGCCGCTGCTCCTCGTCGTCCTGCCATTAGTTATTATCTCCATACTCGGCATCGTATTGACCGGACAACTGTCCGAGCTTGAAGGCGTCCCCCGATTCGATTGGACGGCGATTACGACCATAATTGCTGTTCAGTTTTTTGGCGGCAGTTACTTAATGAGCTACTTAAACGATGATCTGCTGCAAACGCGGAAATGGCGAATTCGCACGCTCCCTTTAAATATCGCAGTCTATTCCAGTTCCCTTGTGCTGGCCTGCACATTGTTCAGCACGCTGCAGGGAGCCGTCATGGTACTGTTTACGAAATGGGTATTCGGCGTACAATGGGGAAATTTGGGATGGGTATTGCTTGTTCTGCTTATTTTCTCGCTTCTGTCGCAATTTGCCCACCTCATTCTTGTTTTGTCCGTAAAAAGCGCAAAACTGGCCGAGCGGTTGTCTGAAGTAATCGGACTGGGCTTTCTTGCTTTAACGGGAATTATGTTCCCTCTTCCTAATAACGGTTTCTTTCATTTCATGGCTACGTATGGAAATCCGGTGGGACTGGGGCAAATGGCTATTCTCGAAAAATTTGACGGCGGCAAGCAAAGCGAGGCCCATCTCGCGATCCTGTTGCTGCTAGCCGTGACAGCCCTCTTGATCATCATCAGCGCTGGGCTCGGGAGGAGGAAGCTGGTATGACGCTATTTGCCTTCGCTTTAATCCGAAGCGTCCGCAGCGTGGCGAATCTCATCTTGCTAGCCGTTTTTCCATTGGCTGTTATTTTTCTACCTAAGGCGGAATGGGATATTTTCCCCAAGGGATACCAGTATTACGGCATGCTGCTGTTATTTTCAGCTTCCAAGTTGGTTCATCTGATTATGGAAGACAGGAAGAAGAAAATATTAACCCGCATCGGGGCGGCACCTGTTACCCATTTTCAATATTTATTGCAGAACCTGCTCGCCTTCTCCCTGCTGCTTATCGTTCAGTGCGCCGTTGTAACCGGGGGCGGTCTGCTTGTGCATGGGAGCCTGCTCGGAAACCCTCTCCAGCTGTTTCTGGTATTCAGTTGTTTCTCCCTGACGGCAATCAGCTTTTCCTTGGCCTGGTGCTCCCTGTTCCGTCACCCCGAGTCTTCCATGGCCGTTATGTTCGGGTTCATTATGATTATGGCGATGCTTGGCGGAACCTTCGTACCACTTGCCTTCATGCCGGAATTTCTGCAGCGAATCGCAATGTTTGTTCCAACTTACTGGCTGACCACGGGCATGGAAATGGCCGCAGCAAATGCGTTATTTTCAGAGCTGCTCACTCCCCTGAGTGTGATGCTGCTGTTTTCGATCCTCTTTGTGCTGATTGGCAGCAGACGAAAACTTGCCTGAGCTTCGGGTTTCAGGACGGAGCTCTTTCGCGGCCAGGAGCTCGAAAATATGTTACGATAAAATAGGTTAGGTTACGATAATGGAAGATGCGCGGTTCGGGAGGATGATGCCCATGATAAGCTATTCCGATCTGTGGACACCCAAATTAGCTACCATATTATGGAGAGGCTTGGCTATGCTTCTCCTTACTTTGCTTTGGTTTAACGGAATTAATGGTGTGGAGAGCTTTATCGCGCTGCTGCTGCTCGCGATTGTCTCGCTCGCAAGATGGCGGTTTGCGCTGCCTAGCTGGGCCATCCTGCTGGATCAATTCATATGCGTGATTGCTTATCCTTTCTGGCCGGATGTTTGGTATGCGATGGCGCTGCCGTTGTTTGAAAGCACCCGTGCAGGAAAAATCATCTACGCACTCCCCATACCATTTATCCTTATCGGTTACGCGCAAAGCGAGCTGACCCCGACGATGATTGTCCTTTACCTGCTAGCTCTCTTCGTAGGATGGGTCATCCGCAGCTGGTCCAGGCAGACAGAGCGCTTGCAGAAGCAAGCCGATCAGGAACGGCGCGACCGCTATGAATTGGAAGCGTTAAAAACCGAGCTCTTAACAGCTCATGTCCACACAGCCCACATGGCAGAATTGACAGAACGCTACCGAATTTCTCAAAAGCTGCATGATGATGTAGGGCATGAACTGACCGCTGCCCTGTTGGCCCTGCAAGCTTTCGAACAGCTCTGGAAAGAGGATGATCCTCTCGCCGGAGAGATGTTTGATCAGGCTCAGCAGCGGCTTTCCAACAGCGCAAGTCAACTGCGGGAAACAGTTCACAATATGATTCCTGTGCAGCCGGTCGGGATCCATCGTTTGGAAGAAATATGCCGCTCTTTCACAGCCTTCCCCATTCATCTGCAAGTTTACGGGGATACTTCTGCCGTTCCGGCTTACCATTGGAACATTCTTGAACCCTGTCTGAAAGAGGCGTTGACCAATGCTGCGCGCCACGCTAATGCAACCCATGCGGAAGCTGCACTGGATGTCAGCAGCCACATTGTCCGGTTGAGCGTATACAATGACGGCGTTGACGCTTCACATCATGGTGAAGGCGTAGGATTGCGAAACCTTCGCCAGCGGGCGCGCGCGGCAGGCGGAAGCGTTACGACCGATGGGTCGAGGGGATTTCGTATTGTATGTGTGCTGCCGCTCGGAAAGGAGCTGTTCCCTTGAAAATACTCATTGTAGACGACGACCCTCTGGTCTGCCAAAGCTTGCAATTGCTTCTCTCCCGCGAGGCGGACATGGAAGTGATCGGAACAGCCCATGACGGTGCTGCGGCGATTGCCCGTTGCAAAGCGCAATTGCCTGACATCGTGCTGATGGATATCCGTATGCCCGGGATGGACGGCATTCAGGCGACACGACAAATCAAGCAGACTTGGCCAGAGGCCGCTGTCATGATGCTGACTACGTTCCAGGATGAACTGAGCATTCGTCAGGCAATAATGGCCGGAGCAGCGGGATATTTGCTTAAATCCACCAAAGTATCGAGCATGGCTCAGCAGCTGCGTACATTGATGTCAGGCTCCTCTGTATTGGATGCCGCTGTGCTGAAGAAGATCATGGAGCCTGAGAAAGAAGCCAAGGAAGCGATCGCGGAATTAACGCCGCGCGAGAATGATATTCTCGAACTGGTGGCACAAGGCTGCTCCAACCGCGAAATTGCCGAACAGCTCTATATCGGCGAAGGCACGGTGCGCAATACACTCTCGATCATCCTGGACAAACTGCAGGTCAGGGACCGGACACAGCTGGCGATCTATTACTGGAAGCGATTATAAATTTTCATATGGCGTATGTTATGCTTCAGCTATGTCAAAGATAGGCAGGTGCTAAAGCTGGGCGATTCACCCTTGAGTGTGCCATCCGTGAGTGAGTCACCCTTGAGTGAGTATCGCTTGTGGCCTCCCGCTGCTCCGACTGAGCATGCAACAAAAAAATGACTTAACAAGGAGAACTAATGATGGGACAAGCAAATCAGAAAATTACTACGTTTTTAACCTTTGAAGGAAATGCTGAAGCGGCAATGAACATGTATATGGCTTTGTTCGACGATTCCGAGATCATCAGTATCGTTCGTTATGGAGCGAATGAAACTGGCGTAGAAGGAAGTGTGCAGTTTGCTACCTTTTCCCTAAACGGTCAACAGTTTATGTGCATCGACAGCAGCGTTAAGCATAAATGGACCTTTACTCCCGCAGTGTCATTGTATGTTGCCTGTCAAACCGAAGAGGAGATCGATCGGCTCTTTGAAAAGCTATCGCAGGACGGTGCCGTCCTCATGCCGTTAGGTGACTATGGCTTTAGCAAAAAGTTTGGTTGGGTTAACGATAAATACGGTGTGTCCTGGCAATTAAATCTTGCAAATCATTAGCTCGTACTGGACGGTATTCCGTCTGACAGCCAGACATTCGGACATTCGAGTATCAGGCAGAAAGCCAACTCGGGTATTTGGAAGTCAGGCTGTCAGGCACTCAGATAACGCAGGTCATCTTCATCCATTTCATGACGGCTCAAAACCACAATTAGCGGTTGACGAATGCGAGCGTGCGGGGGATCTTGCGCTAACGCTTGCCACAGCGCTTAATTGGCCTCAAATGACCCTTTTGCAACGCTAACGCTCGCCACAGCGCTTATTCCCCCATGAACGGGTAAAATCGTGCGATTTTCTAGAAATAAGGTGGCTCAGTTTCCTTACAATATTTATGGGGCTGGATTTCCCTAAATAGCGCCGCTCATCAGCGTTACAATTCCATGCCCCCCTTTTTCTTCGATGGGTTAGTTGTCATACTAGCACGCATCTGTCATTACGACCAAGCTTGAGCCTTTTCATTAACCGACCCCTTCATTATATGTCTCATATAGACCATTGTAATAGCGGGAATCCAGCAGTTTTTGGTGGGTACCCTGCTCCTGAATTTCTCCATTCTCCATGATCATAATCCAATCCGAATCTTTAACTGTATGAATTCTATGCGTTACGAAAATTGTTGTTTTCCCCTTCCTGAGACGCTTAATATATTCCATCACTTCTTTTTCAGTAGCGAGATCCAAAGCAGAAGTTACCTCGTCCAAGAGTAGAATGGGAGTCTCTTTAAGTACCGCTCTAATGATAGCCAATCGCTGTTTTTGTCCGCCTGATAACGTATTGGCATCCTCTCCGAGCTGGCTGTTCGTTTGTTCAACCCGCTCATTGACAACATCGGATAAACCAACTTGGTGTATAGCCTCCTTTATTTCGTCTATGCCATATTCTCCGCCGAGCATCAGATTTTCACTAATCGACCCTTTAAAAAAATAGCTGTCCTGCGTAACGATACAAACATTTGAATAAAAGCTATTATTATCTATAGAGTGAATATCCCTATCCTGAAAGGTGATTTTCCCTTCGTCCGGCTCTATCAGCTTGCATATTATTTTCAATAAACTGGACTTTCCTGAACCACTTTTTCCGATAATTCCTACAAACTCCCCTTGTTTAACTGTGAAGCTGACATTCTTGAGGATCGATTTCCCTTCCACGATGTAGTACAGGTTGCTAACTTCAATGGGAATTTCTTTGCTTTCCAGCCGCTCGGTTCCGTTCCCTCTGTCTTCCAATTGAAACAAATGGTCAAGACGCCCAACAGCACCTTTTACAGTTTGAATTTTCGAATAATTATTGATGATAGAATGTACCGGCTCATTTACAAATCCAAGATAATTAATCAGAGCGATCAAAAAACCAGCACTAACCGATCCCTCTATAACCATCCTTCCTCCGAAATACATAATTATGCATATAATAATCCAGTAAAAAAGTTGGTTGAACGACATTAATGCATTCCACATTTGCAGTACGATTTTAGGTTTAATAATGCTTTTGAAAATTCCAGCGATTGATTTGAAATCCCAATCCTCTTTGTGAAACACTCTGATTTCTGTTGACAAGCGCAGACTGTCTGTTAAACCGGACATCACTTTCTGCTCAGACTCTTGTACAATAATCGATTTTTTATGTATCCCCTTCCCGACGATCCGCGGCCAAATGCTGAATATTGGAATAAGCAGCAACATAATCAGACTAAAACGCCAATCAATTGTCAATATGATGAAAAATATCATAATGATTTGAATAACCCCTAGTAACAGACCCAATATGGCCCGATAAGATTCCTTCAACAGGTTGGCATCATTCGTATAATAGGACATTTTTTCCCCGAGATCATGCTTGTGAACATCTTTCAAGTTTCTAAACTTGCTATGAATATCCAGTTTTATCTTCAATAAGATGCTTTCTTCTACTTTCGTGAATAAAATATTATGAGTTTGAGAGAAGATCAAATATCCTACTGCAGATAGACCAAATAAAAATACAGAAAGCCACAAATATTGCATGCTGCCTTCGATCAGTACCCCATCAACTAAAACCTTATTCGAATAAGGAATAAGCAGTTGGGAAATTAGCGCCAATACGCTTAACAGGCCACAAATGAGCAAGAATATCATAGAGCCCCTTGAGTATTTATAAAGTAATCTGAGTATAGCAATCCTCTCCTTAATTGTTCACGAATTTGCTCGGAAAGCGATCCAGAAAAATATCAACAAGAACTTTAGCTCTCCCATTACATTTTATTGTCTTTAATACAGGGAAATTTTCCCATGAGGAAAACATAAACTTTCCATTGCATTCCTATACAATCAAACGTGATGACGGACCGATAATCAGAAGATAAGAAAGACCGTAGAGAATTCAGGTAAATAGTGTATAATTATGTAATACATAAATGGGAGGAAGATGGAATGGGTTTATTGTCAAAGCCGATGAGCATTGCTGAACTATTGGATCGAAGCTTCCAATTATATCGCAAGCACTTTTTGGCCGTGTTTCTACTGACCTTGATTCTTATGGGGCCGGTATATTTTATCCAGCAATTATTACTGTTTAGCTTCAATGATCTTCCATTCTTGCCACAAAGCGACCTTACTATTGAAGACTCTCTCAGCTACTGGGCTGGTAGCTCTGCTGAATACAATCCTGGGTTCATTGTATTTACGCTGCTCTTTATACCGCTCTACATGGTATTTTTGTTTCCAATCGCTGCTGCCTCACACCTTCATCTGGTACAATCAGCTGTTGATGGAAAGCCGCTTCATCTCGGCGGGCTGCTGCGTAAAGCATTTTCTCCTTACTGGAGATTGGTAGGAAACAGTACGCTATTCGGATTGATGATGATCGGCATTTACTTCGCCTTGATCATTGCCGTTGTGGTGGTCATGCTTCTGTTTGGCACCATTACCTCTCTGATCGGGGTTGGCCTGATGGAAATTTCCTCTGATCCGTTCAGCAGCGGAGTTACAATCGTCGTCTTGATTGCATTGCTGTATGTTGCTGCTGTGCTGGCAGTTGTTTCCTTGTACAGTTTCTTTATTATACGATTCGGTTTTTTCTTGCCCATCGTTGCGTTGGACAGCGGCGCCCAAGATGGTACGATCAGCAGAAGCTGGAGAATGACCAAAGGAAGCTTTTGGCGGTTGTTTGTCGTGCTTGCGGTTTTGCTTGCTATCGTCACCGTGCTGATGCTCAGCATACAAGCACTTGTTATTACCGTCTTCAAAATGTCGTTGCTTGGTCAGATTATTCAAATTCTCATTGGCCTGGCCATTTCTCCGATACTCACCATTACGTTTGCCCTGATCTACCTGGATTTGCGCGTTCGCAGCGAAGGGAGCGACTTGGAGCAAGTTCTGCAGGCACGGCTGGCTAACATAACAGGTTCAAATCACGCTTCATCAGCGGAAGGGAATGTTCCCGGACACAACGGGACAGCTTACAATCCCTATGGATATGAGAGCTGATGATGAACCAGGATCAATTGCAGACCGATAAAGAACAGTTGGAAAATATTTTGTCACGTGTTGAATATACAGCCTATCTAAAAGAAAACAGCCGTAATCCATTAGCTGAATGGCTCAGCAAGCTGTGGCAAAAATTGATGGGCTTGTTCTCTGACACGCCCGTCCCGGCGGGCGCCTCCAAACTTGTCGCTTACATTGTCGTAAGTGTGCTGCTCGCCGCGCTGGTTGCAGCCATCGTATGGCTTGTGCGAAGCATGCTGCTCGTCCGTTTTGACAAGAAACGCGGGTTATTCCGCAGCGAGGATGAGCTTGGCCAAACCTCGGAAGCATTGTTGCTTGAAGCCGACAGGCATGCCTCCGCCGATAATTATGCAGAAGCTGTTCGTTTCAGCTTTCTTGGGATGCTGCTGTTGCTTGATGAACAAGGTTGGGTAAGAACCGAGAAGTGGAAAACCAACCTGGAGTACGCTGAGGAATTGATAGATAGCCAGCCTTCGGCGCTCCCTTCGTTTACAGTAGCAGCGCGCTTGTTTGAGCAAGTATATTACGGTCGCCGCAATGCAGAGGCAGCGGATTACAATCATATGCTGACATTGCTCACTCCTTACAGGGGGGAGGTTGCTGCCCATGATTAAAACGCAGAAACAACTGCTGGCCCTGCTCAGTGCAATTGCAGCATTTATTGTGGTCGGCCTTCTTCTGACACAACCTTCTACACCTGCGCACCCGCCTTATGTGTCCTCGTCAGCGGCACCCGATGGGGTCAAGGCGCTTTATACACTGCTGCAGGAGAAGAAGCTGCCAGCAAGTCAATGGAAGAAACCTTGGCGGGCACTGCCAGGGACGGCGAATCAGACGATGGTCGTCATAGAGCCGCACAATGTAAGTGACCAGGAAATGGAAGAGATGGATGCATGGGTGAAACGCGGCAACCATCTGCTTTTGTTCAGTTCAAACCCTTACTACTGGGATCATGTTTTGCTGGAATATCGGGAAAAACCGTCTCGCGACAATTCAACAGTCAAGGCAGATGACGGAACACAGCCCGAAGACATGGGAAATGAACAGATCGGCGAACCTGAACCTGTTCGGGTTCCTGCACCGGTAGCTGTCACCGATTTGCTGCGGCCTGATAACGATGCGCCACTGAGCGCGCTGGTTGAGACCCGCATTCGGATTAAGGAAGAACATGGCATCGAGCCGCTGCTGACCGATGAGCTTGGTATTATCGCCGCTCAGTTTGCAGCAGGCGACGGCAGCATAAGCGTGTTCCTGACCCCGGAATGGACGCGCAATGATCAGATTGCGCAGCATGCTCATTTCGAGCTGATCTGGCCCTATCTCCAGCAAAACAACGGTGGCGCACTCTGGTTTGACGAATATCATCATGGCTTTCAAGATAAGCCAGGCGCACTCGCCATCTACCCGGACTGGCTGCTCGCACTGCTGCTGCAGGTCGTCATTGGGGCAATGCTGTGGCTCTGGTATAAAGCCGTCCGGTTCGGGCCGGCATACACGCCTCGCTCGTGGGTCACGCGGAGCGGTGATGAGACACTGCTTGCTGCAGCCGGGTGGTATGAGCGCAGCCGGCTTGCGCGCGAAGCGCTTTCTCACCAGAAAAACTATATCCGCAGCCTTATGCGTACCAATTGGGGCGTACGTACAGACGCCAATGACCGGCAAGTAATCGCCGCAGCCAAGCGTCACTGGGACAAAGAGGATATTGAACAATTATCCCATTTGCTTGACTGTTGGCGGGCGGCAGAGCAAACACCGCGCTATTCGACGAAACAGTTCGTCTTTGACAGCCGCAAAGCGGATCTGATTATACAGAAACTTTCGAAGGAGTGAACCGATTTGCAGCAGTTGCTACAACAGATGGAATCGATCGTTATCGGCCAGCAGCGCAATCTGCGCTTGCTGCTGACCGCATTTTTATCCGGGGGACATGTCCTTCTTGAAGGCGTGCCCGGCATTGGCAAGACAAAAATCGTTCGCACCTTGGCGGAGTTGACCGACGGAGAATTCAGACGTGTGCAGTTCACCCCTGATATGATGCCAAGCGATATTACGGGAAATGTCATTTTCAACAATAAGGAAAATGCTTTCCAGATGGTGAAGGGTCCGGTTTTCACCAATCTGCTGCTCGCTGATGAAATCAATCGCACCCCGCCCAAAACACAGGCTTCCCTGCTGGAAGCGATGGAGGAAGGGCAAGTGACGGTTCAGGGCGAAACCTACCGGCTTCCTGATCCTTTCTTTGTTGTCGCCACTCAAAACCCGGTAGAGTATGAAGGCACCTACCCGCTGCCGGAGGCGCAGCTTGACCGCTTTCTCTTTAAATTGACCGTTGCCTATCCTTCTCCCGAAGCGGAGCTTGATATTTTAAAAGGGCATGTCCCGAGTTATGCCAGCACGCAGCAAAATCATGCCGGAGCTGCTTTCTCACTTGACCGGCTGAAGGAACTGCGCAGCAGTCTGCAGGACGTTGTCATCGAAGATGCATTGATTGCCTATATCGCCACCCTGATTCGCTCCACCCGCGAAGACAAGCGGTTGCTGCTCGGCGCAAGTCCCCGGGCGGGGATTGCATTGATGATGGCCAGCCGTGCATGGGCGCTGCTTGACGGGCGAAGCTTTGTCACGCCGGACGACATCAAAACGGTCGCGGTCCCTGCGCTCAGACACCGGCTCCTGTTAACGCCGCAGGTTGAATTGGAGGGAGAAACCAGTGACCACTTCATCCAGGAAACGCTGGCAACGGTTCCGGTCCCTCGCTGAGGCGGCAGAGCGAAAGCTGATTGTTCCTACACCGAGGATGGTGCTGCTTGCAGCGGTATCAGGACTGGTTGTTGCGGCAGGCTACGCTTTGGGTGCTGGAACCGCCGTTCTGCTGCTCGTGAACGGGCTGCTCGTCGCTGCCGCAGCGCTGGATCTGTCATTGCTGCCAAGGCGTCGAAGTTTGCGGTTCGAACGCAGCTTGCCGAAACAGGCTGACATCGGGCAACCCTTTGAAGTGAAGATTACAGCGCTGGCCGAGCGGCCGGTTTCCGTGAGGCTGGAGCTGCAGGACGATCTGCCGCAGTCTTTCGGGCTTCCTGACAGACTCTGCGGCACAATACAGGGCAGATCTGCCGAGTGGCGCTATCAGACTGCCGGCAGCGAGCGCGGCGTGTTCGCGTTTCGTTTTCTCCGCATTCGATTGCTTGGCCCCCTCGGGCTATGGCAGAAACAAACCAAGTTAGCCATGGAGCAAACCGTTAATATTTACCCTGATTTGTCCGGCGTGCGGGGAATTCTTGGCTCGATGCAGAATCACCTGACCCTGGAAGGCAAACGCATCTATCGCCGAGAGCGCTCGGGGACAGAGCTGCACGCCATCCGCGAATATACGCCTGATGATGATCCGAGGTATATTAACTGGCGCGCCACAGCCAGAACAGGGACGCTGATGACCAGCGTATTCCGGCCGGAGCGCGGCAAAATCGTGACGGTCATGATTGACTGCGGCAGAATGATGGGCATCGAGCTTAATGGCCGAACGAAGCTCGATGCCGTGCTGGAAGCGGCGTTGTCGCTGGCTGCTGTCGCGTTGAAGCAAGGGGATAAAGTCGCGCTGCTCGCCTTCTCCAGCAAGATCAAATTGTATGTCCCGCCGGGCAGCGGGCTGACTCATTTGCAGACTCTTACGGCCGCCGTGTTTGATCTGCAGAGTGATTTCGTTGAGGCAAGCTACAGCAACGCCATGCAATTTCTCTTAAAGGTGCAGAAGAAACGCAGCATGACTGTCCTGTTTTCGGACATGGACAATTATATGTTTGACGAGGCAATGCGACCGCTGCTTCAACGTATGAGCCGACAGCATGTTGTTCTGCTGATCGGTTTGCGCGACGAAGTACTGCACCGCTGGACGGTTGCCAAGACTACTGGCCGCAGGCAGGCATTTATTCGCAGCTTGTCGCACAAGCTTGCGCTTGACCGGCAGGCTTACACGGCTCAGATCAATGCCATGGGCATCGATGCGATTGATGTAGCGGTCGATGACCTGGCCTGGACAGCCGTAAATCGCTATCTCGATGTCAAATCAAGAGATGCGCTTTAGACAGGAAACCAAATAAAATCGCCGCCCCCGGCGAGGGAGCGGCGTGCCAGTCGTTCTATGCGCTTTTGAATTAAACCGCAGCTGCGCGTTGCCGCGCCCTGCGCTCATTCATCCGGCCATAGCCGATGTAGAGAACAAGCGCCACAAGCGTCGCCGCGGCAACAGCATATTTAGCTTCGAGCGAAAGCGCCGATGGCGTAATATACCCTTCGATGATCCCGGCGATCACGAACAATGGAATCGTGCCGACGAGGAGCAAGGCCGACTGCTTCACAGATTGCAAAAACCGGTATTTGCGAGTGTAATTGCCGGGATTGATCATCCGGTAGCCCATGTACAGCCCTGCGCCTCCAGCGATAAAAATAGCGAGCAGTTCGATAATGCCATGCGGCAAAATATAGGCCCAGAATACATAGCTTTTGCCAGATTGCCAGAACACCGCAGCAAGTGCGCCGATCAACAGCCCATTTTGGATAAGAATGTAGACGGTGAGCAAGCCGAACGTAATTCCGCTCGCAAAGGCCAAGATCGCCACCCGGATATTATTCGTCATTATTGTCGTAGAAAATGTTGCATTCATCAGTTGATCGTGGTTGCTTCCAACCGCATGCGGATCGATCTGATCGGCCATCTGTGCAGGCACAAGCGCATATAAATGAAGCGGGTCAGTCCACACTGCCAGAAATCCGGCGAGGCCGCCGACAGTGAACAACAATAAAGCGAGCAAAATTGCATATTTATGTTCCAGCAAGTACGTTGGGAAATGCCGCTTGAAAAACTCCCCTATCGGGTGCGACGTTTTCCACTGTTCTGCATGCAAAATATGATGTGTGCGTGCAACAGTCTGATTAAGCAGTTTCGTTATTTCATCGCCTGGATAATAGGTTTGCGCGTAAGCCAAATGCGCTGAAACCGTCTTGTACAGCTGTGTCAGCCGATCGATATGCGCGGCCTCGATCGTTCGTCTGCGCTTTTCGAATCGGGAGAGCAGCTCGTCGAGCTCCGACCAAAGCGGTTTATGCTCGCGGATAAAGCGCCGAATTTCCATAATCGTGCCAAGGCTCCTTTCATGTCTACTCTATTTTACCATATATTTTTGAAAAATCTTCTAAAAAAAGAAAGGAGAACAGATGATGAACGAATATGATCAGCGGCAAGCAACCGTGATTACTTCCGAGCATGTCCGCCTCCAGATGACAACTGCAGGTGTTGGCAGCCGAGCAGCCGCCTTGCTGCTAGATTCCATTCTGATGACTGTTTTCTTTGCTGTAATCTGCTTGTTCGCTTCCCTTTTTGTGATCGTATTTCGTATTGAAATATCCAACAGTCTTGGGGATTTTATGATTGCCTTCCTGCTAATTTGCGCGGCACTGCTAATCGGAGCCTACTATATTGTAATGGAATATTATCGGGGAGGACAAACCTTTGGGAAGAAATGGATTGGCCTGCGTGTCATTCAAGAGAACGGCCAGCCGCTTACCTTTCTGGGGGCAGTCATCCGCAATTTTTTTCGTCTGATTGACTTCCTGCCCTCTTTCTATTTTCTCGGAGCAGTGTGGATGTTCTTCCACCCGATGGACAAACGTCTTGGCGACTTGGCGGCAGGCACAATTGTTGTTCGCGATTTGCAGCAGGAGCGATTGCGCAGTCGCGCCAAAACGGACAAATGGCTCCAAAACTGGCGCAAGCAATGGGCGACATCCTCACAAGCCATTCCAGACAATGCGCAGTCCATCATCGACCGGGAAGATTGGCTGCTCCTGTCCGCGTTCGTTGAACGGCTGCCTTCGATGACGAGCCGCAGACAAATGGACCTGGGGTGGTCGCTTGCCACGCTGCTGGGGAACAAGCTGCAGATTGATCGGAATATCTATGCAAGAGCGCCTCTTCCCTTCCTGATTGATCTGTATGAAGTGCTTCGAGCGGAATGGGAAGTCGGCTAAAAGCCGCATGCTGGAATCCTTCTATTAATATAGGTGGAACTTTTCTATAATATAGGTGGAACTTTTCTAGTAATATAGAAGGGACCTTTCTTATTGATACAGACTGGAACCTTTTCATTAATACAGAAGGGACCTTTCTCTTGGTACAGACTGGAACCTTTCCATTAATACAGAAGAAACCTTTCTATTGATAAAGGCTATAGTCCTTCATGCCAAATACATGCTACCTTGAAAATAAAGCAGCGTTTGGTCCATTTTTATCCTTCTGGTGGCGCCTCGAGCGCGGCATTTTGGACTATTTATTTATGTTGAACAAAAGAAGTCCCATTAGAGGCCATCAGAGGATAAATTGTTGTATTTTGTACAACATTTCCATCATAATGAGACGATTCTCGTGAAATTGTTGTATTTTGTGCAACATTTCTTATGTTAAATGACGTTTTTCAGGTAAAATCTTGTAGTTTATACAACAATTTTACGGTTCTACACCAAAATCAGATCTGGACGAGACTCGAGTGTGCTGCTGCGGGTTCACAGGGTGTTTCCAATCGCCATTCAAAGCCGGATTTCTTATTATACTTTTCAAAAGGTTGAAATCCGGCTTTAAAAAGCGACCACTTCGTTTTTCCAACCTCCCTGCAACCCTTCGCTGCCTTCCTCGCAGGCCGCAAAGAGATAAGCATTCAAGCTATGGCATTCAACCTATGAGCGATGAACGATGAGAGATGAGCATTCAAGCCTGCCTCTCAATCTTACGTTGCCCAAGATTCATTGGAATCTTGGGGCAAGGCTTCATTCACGATTGCTGGAAGCGCCCTAGTTCAGCGGCTCTGCCTCGATCACACTGGCTTTCCAGCACTCAAAACACTGAGATACCGGACGCGATCCAGCACCGGAAACACCTGGAATACCAGCCACCCTACTGTACCGAATAATCCTCGAATACCCAACTCATACCAAACCCATACCAAACCTTTACCAAACTATGCCAAACCACTACCACGGGGAGTGTCTCGAATCACCCGGAATCTCCGGCACCGAATACACCTGCAATGCCAGCCACCTACTGCACCGAATACCCAACCCAACTCTTACCAAACCTTTACCAAACTATGCCAAACCACTCCTACGGGGAGTGTATAGATCACGCGGAATCTCCGGTACCGGAAACACCTGCAATACCAGCCAGCACACGTTCCGCTAATAGTACGAAAATCCGCTTATAAACACGATTTCCGCACAAATAACGGATCTCCTGCCAGTAGCGTTGCATCAAAGCTAACACAAAAAAGATAGAGATAAAATCGCTCCGTCTAAAAATCAGTCGTTGCCATAATTCGCGATCAAACCAAGGTTCGGGCCATGTGGAATTCTAACGCTGATGAGCGGCGCTATTTAGGGAAATTCAGCCCAACAATAATTGTAACGAAACTGAGCCACCTTATCTCTAGAAAATCGCCCGATTTTAGCGGTCCAAGGGGAAATAAGCGCTGTGACAAACGTTAGCGTTGCAAAAGGGGCGTTTCAAGCCATTTAAGCACTGTGACAAACGTTAGCGTTGCAAAAGGGGCGTTTCAAGCCATTTAAGCGCTGTGACAAGCGTTAGCGTTGCAAAAGGGTCGTTTCAAGCCATTTAAGCGCTGTGGCAACTATGCTTGCTACACAACACTTCAAGAAATTTACAGGAGGAAGCGGTAGTTCTCGAAGACGGTTCGAAAGGCCTGAAGCCCCCGCCAGATCACTTTGACCCCCGGGTCACCGTCGCTTTTTCTTCCCAAGAAGCCGCCCAATTTAGCCAAAGCAAAGATGACCTCTCTTAAGGAGGGCGGCTGATCAGGGACGGTATTCGTTTTATTCGCTATCCGGTACAAAACACGCCACTCTTCGTCCTCCATGACGAGGGTGCAGGGGGCCTCGGGCTGTTGGCGAGCCAACTCCGTTAAATGCTGGAGTTGTAGGGCAATAATGCTGTACCACAACAAGAGCTTCCGAAGCCGGTCAGCTTGGCGTTCTTGCAGCTTTTCGACTTCGCAGCCGCTTTTTAACACGTAGTGGAACCGTTCAATTCGCCAGCGCTTCACGTACCACGCCACCTTTTCGCTCGCATCTTCCAACGAGGTGACCGGCAGATTCGTGACTAGGAACCATTCGATGGGCGACTGATCTGGCAGAGGCGTCACCTCGATGACGTGGATGAGGGTACACGAAAGCGGAGCAAATCCGGCTCGTTTTTGTTGTAGATGTGTAGGGACTCGTACCGTGTCGGTCAGATAGCGAACCGCCAGGGTGGTTTCTCGAGCGGGCACTCCCTTACGTGTATCTCGCGGAATGGAGACGGCCAAATGACCCGCTACCGGGCGCTGGCGGATCTCGTCAAACAGGAACCGCCCGTCTTCTTCGGTGATGCGATTTTGTACGGCACGTACCACATACGACTGCTCATCTTTTTCCAAGTGGTGGAAAAATTCAAAGAAATCCGCTTCCCGGTCTCCCATGTGAACCAGACGTATACTAGAGGGCAAGCTCTCCTTACTCGCTTTGGCGGTTTCGGTCCATTTGTAGCTTTCCTTTTCCTCATAAGGACGGTTTACTTTACGTTGCCCCTTAAGCTCGGGATCGCGGGACCAAATTTTTTGGTGTAGCAATCCCAGCGAGAGACCCGAGGTCGTCAGCACCAGACCCGAGTGCACGAATAGCCCTTTGGACTTGGGTGCTCGGCAATTGCCGAGGTCGGGCGTATGTTTCAGATGCGTGTAATTCACTTCCGTTGTGTCCTGCACGCAAAGGAACACGGACTCACCGGTGGCTTGCATGCAACGGATCGTCTCGTTCCGATACCCTTCCATCACATTTTCCTCGGTCAACTTTGGGTTCTGAAGGAGACGGTAGATCGCTGCCGCTTCAGCTGCGTCACGACTGGCTGCGGCTATGCTGAGGCCAGGGTGGCGTGCAAAGGTGCTCAGGGTGCGGATAAAACGATTGAGCGTGCGACCGCATGAAATCTTCATCCGTTTAAAGAAAGAAAAGTCGGGTGTGGCTACAAATGTGGGGTTCAGATGCTTATTCATCCTAATCTACCTTCCTTGAACTCATGTTGTTTCTATCCTACCAACTTTTCTTCATTTGCGCTATTCATCATTCATCCATAAAATGGATGTGTTGTGTAGCAAGCATAGCTGTGGCAAGCGTTAGCGCAAGATCCCCACGAACAATTTGAGTAAAATTCCTCAAAATGCAAATACTTCATACAAGACATCCACGAAATGGGGGCAACTCATGCTAGACGGCAATCGTAAAATTGGCATTGTGCCTTTATTTTTTGTGCTTATTCTCAGTGTAGGCATCGTCAATCATGTGATGGTTATTCCCATTCTGCTTGGAACCGCTCATCGGGATGCATGGCTTGCGGTGTTGTTCTGCCTTCCAATACTGGCAGTGTGGCTTTTTTTTGTATATCTCATTATGAAAAACACCGGTCAGGAACGGCTCACTGACTGGCTAAAAGCCAAAACAGGCAGTGCCGTCACTTGGGGGGTACGTTGCCTTGCCATCCTTCTACTGTTCTCTATCGGCGCATCTTCCCTTCGTGATACCGCAGCATGGACGGTTGCCGCTTACCTTCCCAATACACCGTTAATTCTCATTACTCTCGTCACCGTTGGGCTATGCGCCACTGCAGCTGTTTCCGGTTTGCGATCACTTTCGATTACTTCCAGCATCCTGTTCCCCTTTGTCGTTACGCTCGGTTTTTTTGTCGCGTTTGCCAATGTCAAATTCAAAGATCACAGCCTCCTGCTTCCCATGCTCCAACATGGCATGAGCTCGGTCTGGCAAGGGATGATTTATGTTGGCGGAGGGCTGTCTGAAATTATTTTGCTGCTTTTTATTCAACAAAAAGTCGGGGGCCGCATTCGCTACTGGCATTTGATTCTGCTCGGCTTTTTCCTGGCTGGCCTGACATTGGGGCCCACGATGGCTTCCATCTCTGAATTTGGCCCATTTGAAGCTGCCAAGCAGCGCATGCCCGCTTATGAACAATGGCGGCTTTTGAGCATTGGGGATTTTATTGAACATCTGGATTTTCTATCGATTTTCCAATGGATGTGCGGCTCGTTCGTTCGCATAACACTGGCGATGTATCTAACAGTAGAACTACTTAATTTACATAAGCCAACGCATCGCTACATCGCCATCAGCGTAATCTCCTTGTCCTGGACCATCGCTACCCTATTGCAAATGAGAGACAACCATTTTATTCATTACATGAAGTACATCCATTTCCCGGCCATGCTGCTATTCGCTGTCAGCTTCACGCTGTTTCTGCTGCTTGTTGTGCTGTTCAGCAATCGTAAGACTTCCAGATAGGAGGCTTGTCTGCCATGCCAATTTCAACCGCCAAAACTACCGCACTTGCCGAAGTTGACGAAGCCAAGCTCTTCCAATGGTTTGACCAATGCCATGATGTTCATTTAAAGCCTTACCGATTTGAAACGCCTACAGGAAGCTGCGCTGTCCTGATGGTTCACTGTGAAGTCGTAAGCGATGCCCGCATCCTTTACGATACCGTGCTTCCCAGGGTCACAACTATGTTTCAGGAAACCGGCAGTATTAATGAAGAACAAATGAACCAGATGCTGCCTATCAAACGGTTCCCAGATCAGTTGGCTGACCAGACCGCTGAACAGTATTTGTCGGCCAAAATTTTTGAAGGCCATCTCATCTTATTTCTGCCCGCCTTCCGCAAGCTGTGGACGATCGATATCGCCAAGCTGCCGCAGCGCAATCCGGAAGAGTCCAATACCGAAGTATCCATTCTTGGGCCCAAGGATGGCTTTACGGAAGAACTCTCCATGAATCTCGGACTCATTCGCAAGCGAATGCGCACCAATAATCTCGTTTGTGAATTCACGGAGATCGGCACACAATCGCGTACGAAAGTCGCACTGCTGTATATGAAAAACGTAGCCGAACCCAGCACCATCAAAGCGGTGCAAAAGCGGCTGGAGCATGTTACGCTGGAGAACATCATCAGCATTGCCCAGCTTGAGGAAGCTACCACCATTTCCCGGATTACATTATTTCCGTTGTTTACTTACTCCGGCCGCCCGGACTTTGTTGTGCAGAGTCTGACAAAGGGACGATTCGTGCTGCTGCTGGATGGCAATGCGATTGCTGCGATTGCGCCCGTCAATCTCTTCATGCTGCTCAAAAGCCCTGAGGATGCCCATTTTCCGTTTCTCGCTGTCGCATTCGGCAGGATGCTGCGGCTAATCGGGTTTATTGTATCGGTCTTTCTCCCTGGCTTTTATATCAGCCTGACGAATTTTCACCCGGAACAAATTCCGATTCCGCTGCTGGCTACCGTCTCCATTGCTCGGCTGGGGTTGCCATTCTCTTTGTTTCAGGAGATGGTGCTTATTTTAATTCTCATGGAAATTTTAAGAGAAGCTGGCATTCGCCTGCCGACTGCGTTCGGTCAGACACTGACCGTCGTTGGCGGGCTTATTATCGGAGATGCCGCGATTCGCGCCGGATTGATCTCCCCAACCATGCTCGTCATTACCGCGATTACAATCGTCGCCTCATCCACCCTTGGCAATCAGGCGTTAAGCGGGTCCCTTGCGGTGTTCCGTTTTGTCGTTTTTCTTGTATGCAGTGTGACAGGCATGTTCGGTTTCGTAAGCTGTGTGATTGGGCTCGTTATTTATTTATCCACCCTGCATTCGTTTGGGACGCCGTTCCTGTCCCCGGCTGGTCCGCTTAATTTGCGCGATTTGCCGCACGCGCTGCTGCGTCTGCCCCTCCAATTGCGCAAAAGCGCACCCGATACTGCCCAAACAGACAAACCCAAGCCGGAAGGAGCCACATCGGATGAAAACAAATCGAAGCATACGTCTTAACTGCGCAGCCCTTTCTTTGCTGCTCTGCAGCTGTGTGCTCCTTGGCGGCTGTTGGGACAGCAAGGAAATTCAATTCAACACCTATGTCAGCTCCTATGGTATTGATTACTTTGATGGTCAATATCATACTTTTGCCCAAGTGCTGGATTTCACGAGCATTGCAAGCACTGAAAGCAGCGGCACGAATGAACCCTCGCCCGTCTGGGTAGGGAAGGGCCAAGGTTCAACAATTGCCAGCGCCTTCTCCACCCTTTATCGCACTTCCCAACAAAATATATCCTGGGGCCACATCACCTCACTCATTATTTCGGAAAGGGCAATGAAAGCAAAACAGAAAGAAATTTTCGACAGTCTTAACCGATTTCGCGAACTTCGTTACAATATTATGATCTATGGGACCAATGAGCCGATCGAAAATTTGCTGTCAGCGACCCCGTTCTTCCGACTTTCGCCTTTGGCTTCGATTTTGAACAATCCTGAAGAAAACTACAAGCAGAATTCGGTTATTCCTCCACAGCATCTGTTTCGCTATATTGCTGAATATAATGAAATATCAATGAGCTCCTATCTGCCCTCCTTGTCCCTTAATCACTCGCAATGGGAAGAAGCAAAGCGACCGCATTCCCTGCTGGAGATCAACGGCGCCTATTTCGAAACAGGCGGGAATTTGAAAGGGTTTATTTCGTGGGCGGATCTGCAAGGCTTTCAGTGGTTAAATAAAAAAACCAATACAACTTATTTAACGTTGGGCAGTCCGGAACCGTACAGTTCCATTATTTTGCGACGGCCACAGTTCACAATCAAACCGATCGTTGAAGGCGACAAGGCTCGTTTTCGGATAAAACTAACGATCAAAGCTACGCTGCTTGAAATGCTGAAGGAGCAGAGCGAAGCGCAAATCGAGCGTGATGCGGCTGAAGCGATTAAACAGCAAATTATGACGCTTTTCAAAAAGGGGGTACAGAAGGAAATCGACATTTACCTGATTGGCGACACCTTGTTCCGCAGTTCTCCGCATGTCTGGGATAAGCTGACGAACCATGGCACCCGTTTTCTGCTGGACGAGCATTCCATCGAACAGCTTGATGTTACGGTCAAACTCGTTAACACCGGCAAATACAAATTGTATGAAGCGGGCAGACAAGCGTAAACAGCTTCCCCGCGATTAGCGGAGAAGCGTCGTTTCGCCAAGCAATAGAAGTTGCTTTTCCCGTCAGAAGTTATCCGCTTCGTCTGCTGTTCAAAATCCGAAACACCGACTGACAGAACTCTCCAATCGACGGCTCCTGCTGTTTCAAGGCTTCCGAAATCTCACTGCGGTCTTCAGAAGCGGCCCCGCTAGCCGTACCGCGATGGACAGCATCCAGCCAACGGACAAAGATGGCGCGCGTCAACAGCGGGTTGTCTGCCCAATATTGTTCGGGAGAAGGTTCGGACTTAGGGAAGCGCGGCCCCATATCCACACCTGCAGGCATAATATTCCCCGAAGCTGGCAGAGACGGCAAGCCGCGGCCGCCCGGCAGACTCCGCGCAAGCACAATAATTGACGAGGCTAGTCTTGCCGAAATCGGTTCGGCAGGGGCAGCATAATAGCTCGTGAACACACCCTTGGCTCCAAAATATTGAATCGCCTTCCCCTCCGCGGTCAGCGGATCAATATCACGGAAGAAACTGATGAGTTGATTATGCTTCAACAGCTCATCCTGCAAAACATCCACAGTGACCTCCCGAAGCAGCGTCCCCTTGCTAATCGCCAGATCGGCGGCAACCCCTGCGGCGAACCCCAACTGCATCCAGCAGGGCTCCATTCGAATTGTCCCCAGACCCATATGGGTTGAAGATACCGCCACAGGCACAAGCAAGCCTTCTACCTTTCGTGGAATCATCACCCCGTAAGGGATCTGATATACCTCAGTAATCCAGCCAAGGCCGAGAAACCCTTCAAGCGCTACATTTTGCCCTGCTGGCTCCCGTTTGCGAACCGCATGCGAATCAATCGCATAGGCCCCAACAGCGATACTGTCGTAATGAATTGGCGATCTCTCCAACCCTGGCGCGAGACGGGCATCATTTTCCGTGAATACATATTCGCCATGAATGCGCCGTCCCTCTCTAACATAAAGTTGCGGCGGGAAGTTATCGGTATCCACAAACTCATCGGCGGCATATCCCCATTCGGATGCCTCTTCCCTGAAGGAATTTGGCAGTGATTCGTCTTGCTGCAAAAACCATAGCAGCCCTTGAATATAATGCTTGTGACGAATAATAATGTCCTCTCTTACCTGCCGATCCCCCTCTATATACCCTTCATTTCCTTCCGGAAGATCGCTGGAGCACATGCAGTAATGGTGGTTATTCGCATCCGTCTTGCCCCCTGGCACTGGCAAAATATTAAGCACATCACGTATAGAGCGAATACGTCCAGCCGCCACATCCCCGGCAAGGCTTATATAATCTTCACGCCGGTATACCGGCGGCTGCACAACGGCTGCCCGATTGGTGGGCACCTTCGTGAGGCAGAGCCGATAATTATAAGCTTGGATACGTTCGTCGCCTTCCCCGGTGCTGCCTGGCAGCACTTCCTTCGTCTCATCGAAATTCATGTACAGCACACCGGCATATTCCTCATTCCACTGATCGCGCGACTCGCGGCCGGTTTCAAATGGCACACCTGCCATTGCTGCCAGATCCCCTTCATACGTTCCATCAATAAAAACAGCCGCGCTCCACTGACGCTCGGTCTCTTCCTCCTGAGATGACACAACAATGCTGGTCAGTCTGGAATCAGTGACCACTGCTGACATAACGGAATGAAGACATTTCAACTCCAGAAGAGGCTCATTTTCTATCATCTCATGAAAAAGCTTGGCTGCCAGCGAAGGTTCAAAAAACATGCCGCCATTGCAAGCTGCTACCTGCTCGGAATCTGCGCCGTAGCGATTCGTATAATAATTTAAGACCTTGCCTGCAAACTCCCGGTAGATAGCGCCGGAAGCTTCCAGCCAATCAATATCGGTGCGCCCGAGACCGCTTGTCATCATGCCGCCGACCCAGCGGGTTGGCTCAATCAGCAGCGTTTTATTGCCGCGGCGGGCCGCCCCGATAGCCGCTCCAATCCCGCCCGGCGTCGCTCCATATACGATAACATCCCAATGTTTGTTCATTTCTGCATCCTCCAAGAATTGGTTTTCTTCAGTTTAATGATTCCGCAGGCTTGCTTCCATGCAGAAAGGATGCTGACAGATGCACTTTTTTTCATCTATAGTTGTAGAGTTGCGATAACTGGGGGTACACTTGAAGCAGCCTCACGACGGCGCAGTATGCCCAATAAGGCATTTCCCAATCCTTGGGATAAAGGAGTGATTCTGCAATGAACTACCCGCTTCATAGCGCATTTTATTTTTTTTCACAGGATAAACCAAAGTTTGTTCTTCCTGTCGGACGCGATGAGGCCAATTGGATGATGTTTGCTGTCGAGGAAGGCAGCTTTCGCTTTGCCGTCAATCTGATTGAGGGTGTGATCGGACCTGGAGAGGTGCTTCTTTGCCCGCCTGGCTGTGATTTGCACAGAGAGGTTATTGCCCCGCTTACGATCCACTATCTCGGGTTCGCTCCTGCTCCCACAGATGAAGAAGAGGGATATGAACTACTGGAATGGATCAAGGAGACGAGCAGTTACCGGATTTCTGTCGAGGACAAGGGACGCTACTATTCCACACTCCAGAGATTGAAACAGACCTTTGACAAGCAGGACCGATTCTCACAACAACAAAATATTCATTATATAAATGATCTCTGGATGCTGCTTAGCCAGGAGTTCGCACTGCGGCTTCAACGTGCAAAACCACTGCCCGACGCCAGTATGCTGAGCGCCAGACAGTGGTTGGAACAGCAGGCGATGCGCCCTTTGCTGCTGCAGGAGCTTTCCCTTCATCTAAATATGACCCGCGTCGCATTGACACGCAAATTCCGTGCTGCCTTCGGAATGACGCCCAAAGATTACCTTACCCTGCTTCGCATGGCGCGGGCCAAGTCGCTGCTAGCAAATACCGACTATACCATCGATCATATTGCAGCGCTGTGCGGCTATGAAAACGGCTATTACTTCAGCCGGATTTTTAATAAGCACACCCATTTGCGGCCATCGGTTTTTCGCAAGAAATTCAGTATATAGCTGGCGAAAGCCAGCTGAATTGCTAGGTTCCTTTGACCGTTGCCAGCGGCTTGCATTTGGCGACAACGGTAGCCAGCCCGCCGCCAACGACACTGCTTATAATTTGATCAACGTCCTTGTAGGCCTGCGGAGATTCGTCAATGATCGATTCCAGCGAGCGATGATTCACCACGATTTCATTGTCCGTCCCGATGCCCATCGACAATTCAAATTCCTGTAGCGATACCTCGCGTTTGGAAGCGTTGCGAGAGCGAATCCGACCGGCACCATGACAAATCGAATAATAATTGTCCCGTCCCCCGTCAGCGCCCACCATCAGGTAGGATGCCGAGCCCATCGAACCCGGAATCAGCGCCGGGTGACCGGTCTGAAGGAAAGGCGCCGGATTATCCGGATGGCCGGCCGGCAGTGCTCGGGTTGCCCCTTTGCGATGGACGAAATAGGTTTGGCCGTCATGCTCTTCTTCCCACGCGTAATTATGCATCAAATCGTATAGTGCAGGCAGCAGCATTCCTTTGCCGAACACCTCTTGCATCGCCTCACGAACAGCGTATGCAATCAGATGGCGGTTGACGACCGCATAGTTAAGCGCCGAGTACATCAACTGGACGTAATTGCGGGCAGCCTCGCTGTCAAGCGGGGCATAGATGAGACGCGGGTCGGCGGTCCCATAGCCGCCTTTGCGCATTTCCTTCGTCACTTCCCCGCTGCTGTAATGATTGACATAGCCGCCCCATGCCCGTGATCCGGAATGAATCATGACGATCACCTGACCGTCCTTCAACCCCCAGCTTTCAGCAATCTTACGATTGTCTTCCGCAATTTCAACCGCTTGAAGTTCTACAAAATGGTTGCCGCCTCCAAGGGTACCCAGCTGCCGGTGCGACCGGTGCCAGACCAGATCGGGAAAGCGGTCCAGCACTTGCTCGTCAAACGCAAACCGGCTTGATTCTACATGGGTCAGCGAAGAAGACTTGCGCGGCGTGTATCCGTCAGGGATATACTTCTTTGGCAATCCATGCAATCCGTTGCGAATAACATTTTCCAACCGAATATCGGAAAAGTGGCCGCGGGTATGTTCCTCAACCGGTAAAAACCGTTCAATTGCTTTGACGAGCTTGCGGCGCAGCTTCACATCCTTCAAATCGTCGCGATGCAGCGGTGTCAGATGCACCCGCATTCCGCAGCCGATGTCGCTGCCCACAATGGACGGCGACACAAATCCGCTGTCGCTTGGCCAGATCGCCGTCGTGCCGATGCAGGTGCCGACGCCTACATGAACGTCAGGCGTGTAACTCATATAGGCGCTGCCCGGAATTTGTAAATTGTTGTTGGCCATTTCGAATACTTTGTAGTCCAGCGTGCTGAACAACTGCTCTTCGGCATAAACGTGCAGTTCACCTGCAGGGAGCAATACTTTTCGGCGAAATGCAGCTTTTAGTGAATTATCTTTATCTAGTGTTTCAGTAGCAATCATCTTGTTCTATATTCCTTCCATTGTTCAACTTGAATTAGATTACATTGCGGATCGGTTTCTTCGTGAATCGGTTCGCATAAGCCGAAGCTGCGTAAGCCTCCGGCTTCACGCGCGGCGCATAAAGCCCCGAAGCCTCAACACGATCTACCATTTCCTGCACGTATAGCGACGATTTGTTGACGACCGGCTCCGTGCCGGCATCGATGTCGATGTACGTTTCCAGCAGCGCACCTTGGTAAAGGTATGGAAGTACAATTTCCTCCATTCGTCCGAGTGTGCTCAAGGCAAAATACTCAGCGACACGTTGGGAAAACGTCGTTTCCAGCACCAGCTTCTCACGAAGAGAAGCAATTTCACGCGGCAGGGCAAGCTGGCGATAACAAGCCCAGGCTCCTCTGCCAACCCGGTGGATAATAACTCCTGTTACAAATTTGGTTTGTCCCCGGTGAACCTGGCTATCCGTTCCAATTACAAAGTGATATCCCGCCTTTGGGTCAGCGGACATGAAGTCCATTACGCGGGTGCATACATCATTCAGTTCAAGACCTTGTTCCGACAAATTTTGAAACCGCTGATCATCGAGCAAAGATATTTTTCTAAGCATGGTCATCGGAATCACCTCCCTATCTATTTTATGTTCATTGTCTAATTTTGGATTTCCCTGTTGACATGGGATACAAAAAAAGACTGCCTGGCCATATCGCATCCTCCTTCTGCAGCAAGCAGAGAAGCGTTCGCGATATGATCGGCAGCCTTAAATGGCAAAAGCGGGATATTCATCCGTTAGGATGCGTCAAACTGCTCCAGCCTTCGAAAAGGAGGAGAGCCCGCAAATATGATAAAGCTGCCGAAAGCATAACGTGCTTCAGATACAAATCCGTTGAATGTGGTTTGAATGTTTGTCATCATTGTCAAGGCCCTCCTCTCATCATTAATTTGATTAAGCATCACACTTGAAGCTTACGTTGCTATCTTACAATGCGTTAGAAAATGTTGTCAACCATTTTCAAAAAAATATTTTATAGGGCTGATTTGTTTTATTTATCTAAATGGATTAAATTCACTGTTCAAATCTGCTAAATTAGCGACGCTTGCATGGATTGAATCTAATATTCCTCCCCTGCCCTTCCGATAATTAATATCAGGGCCGATACCGCCTAAACACGGTCTCGACAGCAATATCCAGCATGATCAGACAAAGAGAAAAGGTTGGGAGACATGAAGACAAAACTTACTACGCTCGACAAACAAAACCGCTTGCTTATCAAAATAATTTGGAGTATTTTTGCATTCGGCCTATGTGCCGATTTGGTATTGGGGTTGCCCTTTGACATGATTTTGCTGCTGGCGGGCAGCGGATCAGTCACCTGTGGTATCGCCACGTTTCTAACTTACCGGCGAATCTTTGCCGCGGGAATCAAATATATTGTCGCCTGTATTATGACACTTATTGTAATGCTGCTCATCATATCCGATCCTGAACCCATTTCCAGCACTTATTTTTTGGTATACGTCAATCTTGCCATTATTACTTTATACGCCGATTACAAGCCCATTATTTTTACGGGTATTTTGGGCGCGGGCGTGAGCACCTATATTTATGCCAACCCTGCGCTGCAAGAGCGGATGTTTCCCCATGATCCATTGATTTATTTGTACATGTACCTTGCATTTGCGACAATCGCGCTCGCTTTTGCCGCCCGGTTCAGCGGGTTGCTGCAGCAGCAGGTTGCCAAAGAACAGTTAGAAGCCGTCGCCGCCAAGGAAATGGCGGAGTCACTGCTGCACAAGCTGAAATCTTCGATTTTTGTATTGGATGAATTCAGCAGCACCCAGCAGCAGACTGTGCAATCTACCGGTCAAATTTCCAGGGATGCAACCGCCACCTTCTCAACGATGTCCACTTCCATTGGAAACCAGACCGCAAGAATTATAAATTTCGAAAAAGCTGCCCACACCGTCGGCTCGGCAATCGAACGTCTGCTGCAAGGAACTGAACTGATGCAGCAATATGCCGCCAGCAATGCGGAATTAACGCATAAGGGCGATGCCAGAATTGCCGCGCTGACTGCCGAAGTGGAAAGCGTTCGAAGCATTATTATGCAAACCGTAGAACTGATGCGACAATTAAATGAACAGAACAATCAGGTAAGTTCGATCGTGCATACGATCAGCGAAATTTCCGAGCAAACCAATCTGCTGGCGCTCAATGCCGCAATTGAAGCCGCGCGCGCCGGAGAGCATGGACAAGGGTTTGCCGTTGTATCCGGCGAGGTGAGAAAGCTCGCTGACCATTCCAGAACTGCCGCGGATGAAATCAGCCGTATTCTCGCTGACATTCGAAATCAGATTGTCGGCGTCCATGAGCAAGTTACACTTGGTCGTCAAGCCGCCGCCACCAGCTGCGATGCCGCCGCTGAAGTAAGCGGGATTATGAACAGGCTGGCCGCGAATACCGAAGCTGGTCGTCAGCAGGCTGCCGAGGGGCATGCGTCCGCCGAACAGCTTAATGAACAATATGCGGAAATGAGCGAAGATATGGTCAATATTGCGGCAATGACCGCTCAGAATATGAGCGCAGTCACAGAAGTGCACAGCCGGATGAGCGTTCAGGATGGCCAGATCAACAAGATGGTCAATGAATACGCCCAGTTGGACCAGCTTGTCACCGAGCTGCGCCAATTGGCAGACCGAAAATAAATCTTCACTATCCAACCCAGATGAGCGGCTAGCGACTGCCTGTTCGACAGCTCGACATTCCACACAGTTGGGCCGCTTGTTGCAGATCGATCAGCCAGCCGCTGCTTGGACCACTTGTTGCAGAGCGATCGGCCAACTGCTGCTTGGACCGCTTGTTGCTGACCAATCCGCCAGCCGCTACTTGGGCCGCTTGTTGCAGACCAATGAACCAGCCGCTACAATGAAAGCAGATCATTCTACTATTAGTTGAACGATTAAATTTCTTAGTTGAACGATTGAATTTCGCAAGGAGACAGATGGGGAGAAACAGAACTATTGTATTCCTTTCCTTGCAACGCCTAAAGAATGGCCGCGAACAAAGTGGAATTGGCTCTGCCTAAAAATCAGTGCTTGCCGCCTGCAAGAAAGGAAGCGAAGGGTTGCAGAGAGGTTGGAAACACCCTGCGAACCGCAGCAGCACATTCGAGTCTCGTCAAACACTGATTTTGGTTTTGTGCCGTAAAATTGTTGTATAAACTACATCATTTTACCTGTAGAAGTCAATTATCTTAAAAATTGTTGCATAATATACAACAATTTCACGAGAATCGTCTCCTACGTCTGGAATTGTTGTACAAAATACAACAATTTATCCCCGATGCCACTTTCTTTCGTTTCAACTTATATAGAGGGAAGGCAGGAGATTGCGAGCAATGTCGAATTATGATGATAAACAACGGACAGTCGTCAATATAACAGAACAAGCATCACAAGCGGAGCGCATTCTTATTGTTACCGCCGTCGCTGTTGAACGGGATGCTGTGCTTCGCGGGCTCGGCAACGACAGCCGCTTCGATGTGATCGCAGCCGGGGCCGGGGTAGCTGCCGCCGCAGCGGCGACAGCCGCAGCGCTGGCCCGCAGCCCTTATCGGCTCGCGGTCAGCGCTGGCATCGCCGGCGGCTTCGCCGATCAGACCACGGTCGGCGCGCTCGTTGTCTCCAGCGAGATCATCGCTGCCGACCTTGGCGCTGAGACGCCCGAAGGCTTCCGCAGCCTGGACGAGCTGAAGCTCGGTTCGGCGAGCGCCAAGGTGGCGCCGCATTTGCCGGCCAAGCTTGCCGCAGCGCTTAAGCAGGCCGGGCTCGCTGCTGACGCTGGACCGGTGCTGACCGTGTCCACCGTCACCGGCACCGCGTCCACCGCTGTGGAACTGGCTCGCCGTGTGCCCGGCGCCGCCGCTGAAGCGATGGAAGGCTATGGCGTTGCCACAGCTGCCGCCTTCAGCGATGTGCCGGCTATGGAGCTCCGTGCGATCTCCAATATGGTCGGCCCGCGCAACCGGGATGCCTGGCGCATCCCGGATGCGCTGAAGGCGCTTGAAGCAGCCAGCGCTGTATTGAAGGAGGTAATTGCATGAACATCGCATTTTCACCTTGTCCCAACGATACCTTCACCTTTCATGCCTGGGTGCATGGGCTGCTCCCCGGAGCGCCTGAGCTGCAAGTCACCTACGCTGATATTGATGTGACCAACCAGTTGGCAGCCCAGGGAACGACGCTTGATATATTGAAAATTTCCTACGCCGCCCTGCCATGGGTGCTGTCGGATTATGCTCTTATTCCTTGCGGCGGAGCGCTGGGCCGCGGATGCGGGCCGCTTGTCCTGACCGCGGGCGGCGCTGCAAACGCTGAGCGCGATCCGGCGGTTTTGACCGGCCGCACTGTAGCCGTGCCTTCGGAGAGGTCGACCGCTTACCTGCTGTTCCGCTTATGGGCGGCGCAGCAAGTTCCCGGCGGCATCGGCGAAATTGTCGTCATGCCGTTTCATGAAATTATGCCGGCGGTGCGCAGTGGCGTAGTTGACGCGGGTCTTGTCATTCATGAAGCCCGGTTTACGTATCACAATTACGGGTTGAGCATGCTGACCGACCTGGGCAGCTGGTGGGAAGAAGATACCGGGCTGCCGATCCCGCTCGGCGCAATTATTGCGCGTCGCTCGTTGCCTTTGCCTGAGATTACCGGCTGGATTCGGCAATCTGTGGAATATGCGTGGGCCCATCCTCTAGCCTCCCGCTCCTACGTGCTCGCTCACGCGCAGGAGATGGCTCCCGAGGTTGCAGACGCCCATATTGAGCTGTATGTCAATGCGTTCACACGAGATTTGGGCGATGCAGGTTATGCGGCCATCTCAGCGCTGCTCAACCGCGCAGCCGGAGAAGGGCTTGTTCCTGCCATCGATCCGGCCGCGCTGCAGTGGTAACACGGATATAGCACACTTAAAGCACTTAAACAGCACCTCTGGACTGCCGCAACGCGGGGCCGGAGGTGCTTTTTTCATTCGGCCATTTTGTTGGAACTGCAGGCAGGCTGAACGGATAATGTTGGGTACAATAAGAAATAATGAGCATAAACAAGATATTCGTTCATTGTCTGTTGGAAATCGATCATTTTAGGACAGTAAGGTCCTTAATCAGCTTTGACTGTCATTCGCCTAATGAAGTATTGTGTTAATTAGTTTATTGCTAAACTATTTATGACTAAATTAATTTTCGCAATTCATTTCTGAGGTGATTAACAAAAATAAACAGGAGGATTTAATGACCGCTGACGAGGACACGCTTCAACTG
Source organism: Paenibacillaceae bacterium (assembly GCA_004134985.1). Classification (GTDB taxonomy): domain Bacteria; phylum Bacillota; class Bacilli; order Paenibacillales; family Paenibacillaceae; genus Paenibacillus_D. The sequence continues at coordinate 84,510 of REGQ01000065.1, forward strand.
TACACTCTTTTTAAATCGCTTTTGAAAAAAAGTACAGAATTGTGGAAAAGGCGCAATGGCGATTTGATGCCGCTCTCCCATTTCTCCATGCTGTACATTATTCATTCCCAAGGCCGCCAGCGCGTTGCTGAGCTGGCAGAGAAGCTATCTGTAACCCCTGGAGCAATAACAGGGATGTCGGACAAATTAATTACGCTCGGTCTTGTCGACCGGCTGCGCGATGAAACTGATCGGCGCGTTGTGTTTCTATCTCTTACTGAACAGGGCAAGACGCTCATCGATTCCATGTTTGCTTCCAGACTTGAAATTTACAGCGTGATCGTCAAACAACTGCCAGAGGAAGATATCGAGCATCTTACGCGCATCTTTACGCAAATGATTCAGTTCATAGACACAGAAGAAGAGAGGAACTAACTGTGCAACACTTAACGAACAGACAAAAAATTGCAATTATGATCGGTATTATGTCCGCGATGTTTTTTGCGGCTATCAATCAGACGATTACCAGTACAGCAATGCCGCGGATCAACGCCTTGCTTCACGGCGGAGATCTTTATACGTGGGTTGTCACCATCTATATGCTTACTTCAACGATTTCAACCGTATTGTCAGGGAAGCTTTCCGACATCTATGGACGCAAGCCTTTCTTGCTGATCGGCATCGTGTTCTTTATTATTGGAGCATTCTTATGCGGTACCTCGGTCAACATTCATCAAATGATAATTTACCGGGGAATTCAAGGGGTCGGCGGCGGTATTATTATGGCCACCTCAATTACCGCGGTCGGCGACTTGTTCGCACCAAGGGAACGAGCCAAGTGGACCGGCCTGTTGATGGCCGTGTTCGGCTTCTCCAGCGTGATCGGTCCGACGCTTGGCGGCTGGATGGTCGATCATATGAACTGGGAATGGATCTTCTGGATTTTCCTCCCGCTGGGCGCTGTGTCCTTTGTTCTGATCGCGCGGCTGTTTCCTAAGTCGGAACGGAATTTGTCCGAAAAGCTCGATTACTGGGGATCTTTGTTTTTGACGCTGACCATTGTGCCGCTGTTGCTTGGCATTACTTGGGCAGGCACCAAATATCCTTGGATTTCGACAGAAACGCTAGGATTGTTTGCATTGGCACTCATCGCCATGGTATTGTTTATAATTGTTGAACGCAAAGCAGCAAGCCCGGTTATGCCGCTTTCGCTGTTCAAAAATGATATTGTGACCATTTCGAATGCTGCAGGCTTTCTAATGAATGCCGGTATGCTCGGCGCTCTAATATATTTGCCGTTTTTCGTACAAGGAGTCGAAGGCATATCGCCTACCTACTCCGGTTACGTCACGATGCCGATGTCGCTGGCCATGATTGTGCTCAGCGCCCTCACTGGCAGATGGATGACGCAAACAGGCAAATACAAAAGATACGCTCTGCTAGGCGTCGCGATTATGACCATCGGTATGCTCATGATGGCCTTTATGAATAGTGTACCCTTTGCAATTGCAAGTATGATTGTGTTTGGCTTAGGTCTGGGTCTCGGCATGCCGGTATTTACTCTGGCCGCGCAAAATGCCGTCTCTACAGCCGAACTCGGCGTTGTCACCGCCTCCTCCCAGCTGTTCCGGAATCTTGGGGGAACAATCGGGATCGCAGTTATGGGTTCGATCATGACCTCACGGCTGACCCATAACATTCAAGCTGCGTCATCGGCTGAAGGCAGCATTGATTTGTCTAAGCTGGACCCGGAAACAATGGAATTGCTGAAGCCGTTGCAGGATCCGCAAATTTTGCTTAACAAGCCTGAGCTGGATAAACTGCAAGCTGCGCTGCCTGAGCAGCTTCAGGGCGCGGTCACTCATTGGATTGATATGCTCCGCGACGCGCTGAGCAGTTCATTGACAACGGTTTTCCTTGTCGGGGCGACGCTGCTTGCCATCGCATTGCTGCTCGTGTTCTTCCTTCGTGAAATTCCGCTGCGCAGTGCAGAGTCACGCGTTCGGACACAAGGAGAGGCACAGAAGGATCCGGCTTAATCAGTCTGTCTGGTTATAAGGCGGGTTGCAGCGCAAGCAGGAGATGCCTTTCTGGCCTGCCACACAGGGAATTGATTTCCGCACGCTGACTCGGCATGAGCAGGCTGGGAGAGCCCTGACATAAGCTGCTCACTTATCTGGTATTAACTTTATTTGCAACTTCTTGCTCCTTCTTTAAAGCAAGGCGCAGCCAAGCGGCCGTATAGGGCCGCTTGGCTGCGCCTTATGCTGTGAAACATGCTGTGAAGTCACCCTTCCGATTGAAATGAATAACATGCAAGAACGACTTCCGCAATGATTCGCTCCTCGAACAAAAAAGACGGCGAATCTGGTTATGATTATAGGTCTAAACAACTATATTTTTCGGCAATAATGATGTCCCCATCGCTTTCTTTCACGGCTGCAACACTCCCGCTTTGGGACGTGCCAGCCGCGCAGCTACGCCTATTCGGCCTCATTTGCCTTGGTGAAAACTCCGATTTTAATAGTGAAATCTATGAAAATTTAACAACCATTTTCATCATTATATAGTTATTCTGTCCATTGACAAGCACAACATATTGATATAAATTTATACATAGCAACTACATATTGTTGTGAAACCAACATACCGTAAACTCAAAGGCTTTTACTGCTATCAACGTGAAGCATCGCGTTTACGAAGAAATAATATTATTCCCTCAAAGCGCAATAATCCCGCAGCTGCCTGGTGATAACAGCCCGTTAGCCCGCGAGTTTGTTGCAATTTTATTGTTTAAGGAGTGTTCATGCGATGTTGATTGTTTATGACTCCAAAACCGGCAACGTCCGCCGCTTTATTGAGAAGGTCAACCTTCCAGCCGTTACCATCGACGAAATCCAGCATCTAGATGAGGATTTTGTGCTTGTTACTTATACAACAGGATTCGGCCAGATCCCTGAAAAGGTATCTTCTTTCCTTAATCGGAACGCACGCAGAATGAAAGGTGTATCTGCAAGCGGCAACCGCAACTGGGGTGCCAGCTTCGCCAAAAGCGCAGATACGATTTCCAACCAGTACGGTGTACCGATTCTCAGCAAATTTGAATTGTCCGGAACAACCCGGGACGTAAATAATTTTAAGCACGAGGTGACTTCCCTTGCGGCATATTGAACTGAACAACCAACTGATGCAACGCGACGCGAACGGCTTTTTCCGACTGGACAAAGATAAAGAGGCTGTTGGAGCTTTTATGGAGGAAATTGAGCGCAAAACCGTCCATTTTGACAACCATCAAGCTAAAGTCCGTTATATGATCGACAATGATTTCTATGAGGATGTATACGAGCACTACTCCGAAGCGGAAGTGGATCAAGTATTTGAACTTGCACACAACTTCAACTTCCAATTTGCTTCTTACATGGCGATCTCCAAGTTTTACGCTGACTATGCTTTGAAAACCAATGATCAGTCCCAATTTCTGGAGCAATATCCGGATCGCGTAGCGATTGTCGCCTTGTATCTGGCACGCGGCAATGCCGGAGATGCGAAAACCCTTGTCACTTCCATGATGGAGCAGCGTTTGCAGCCGGCTACGCCGACTTTCCTTAATGCGGGCAAGAGCCGCCGCGGAGAGATGGTATCCTGTTTCCTGTTGGAGATGGATGACTCGCTGAACTCGATCAATTACTCGCTTGGCACCTGCATGCAGCTGTCGAAAATCGGCGGAGGCGTGGCAGTTAACCTGTCGAAGCTGCGCGGACGCGGCGAAGCAATCAAAGGCGTCGAGGGGGCAGCCAAAGGCGTTATGCCTGTGCTTAAACTGATGGAGGATGCTTTTTCCTATGCCGATCAGATGGGGCAGCGCAAAGGCTCCGGAGCAGCATATTATAATATTTTCGGCTGGGATGTTCTTGAGTTTCTGGACAGCAAAAAAATTAATGCCGATGAGAAATCCCGCATAAAAACACTATCGATCGGTTTGATCGTTCCTAATAAATTTTATACGCTTGCTGAGCAAAATCAGCCGTTGTATGTATTTGCTCCACATTCCGTCTACAGAGAATACGGGCAGCATCTGGATGAGATGGATCTTGATGAAATGTACGATACGCTGCTGAACAATCCGAAGGTTCGCAAAAAATCGATTATGAGCGCAAGGGATATGCTGGTCAAAATCGCCTCGATCCAGCTCGAATCGGGTTATCCATATATAATGAACAAAAGCAATGCCAACAAAGCGCATGCGCTGAAAGATCTTGGTTCCATTAAAATGTCCAATCTGTGCACCGAGATTTATCAACTGCAGGAAACTTCTGAAATTGGCGACTATGGCACCCCTGATGTCATTCGCCGGGATATCAGCTGCAATCTGGCCTCGCTGAATATTGTGAATGTAATGGAGCACCGCAAAATCAAGGAATCGGTTCATGAAGGCATGATCGCATTAACCGCCGTCAGCGACATGACCACAGTTGCCAACGCACCTGGCGTCGTCAAAGCCAATGAAGAGCTTCATTCTGTTGGACTGGGCGCAATGAATTTGCACGGTTACTTGACGAAAAACAAGATCGCTTATGAAAGCAATGAAGCAAAAGATTTTGTCCGCGCCTTTTTTATGACGATGAATTACCATTCTATTGAAAAAAGTATGGAAATTGCAAAAAATCGCGCACAAACCTTTGCAGGATTTGAAAAATCCGAATATGCCAAAGGCACGTATTTCGACACTTACCTCACGACAGACTTCCGTCCGACGACGGCCAAAGTGCAGGAATTGTTCGAAGGCATCTTTATCCCGTCTCCTGAAGACTGGAACAACTTGAAACAACTTGTACAGCAGCATGGTCTGTATCATGCCTACCGTCTGGCGATTGCGCCAACGCAAAGCATCTCGTACATTCAAAATGCAACGTCCAGTGTGATGCCGATCGTTGAACCGATCGAAACGAGAACCTATGCGAATTCAACAACCTATTATCCGATGCCTTTCTTGTCACAGGATACTTATTTCTACTATAAATCAGCGTATCAGATGGATCAGCTTAAAATTATCGACCTGATTGCCGAAGTTCAACAGCATATCGATCAAGGCATTTCTACCGTGCTTCATGTTAACAGCACCGTTACTACCCGTGAACTGGCCCGCTGTTATGTGTATGCCGCCAAGAAAGGCTTGAAATCACTTTACTATACAAGAACGAACCGGCTAAGCGTGGAGGAATGCATCAGCTGTGCGATCTAATATTTGAAAGGAATGAACCAGGCTATGCAAACCGCGTCAGCGAAAACAATGAAAGCCGTAAACTGGAACCGTGCGGATGATGATTTTACAATGATGTTCTGGAATCAGAACATTATGCAATTTTGGACAGATGAGGAAATCCCGCTCTCCGACGATAAAATGTCCTGGATCGCATTAAGCGATGATGAGCGTGAACTATATAAGAAAGTGTTGGGCGGACTCACCCTGCTCGACACGGTGCAAGGCGGCGTAGGCATGCCGAAAATTATGGAGCATGTCGACGGCATGCAGCGCAAAGCTGTGCTTGCTTTCATGGGCATGATGGAGCAAATTCATGCCAAGTCATACAGCAGTATTTTCACCACACTGGCGACGACCGAGGAAATTGATGAAATTTTCGCATGGGTTGAAGAAAATCCTCGCCTGCAGCGCAAAGCAGGCATGATTTCCGGCTATTACAGCCAGATCAATTCCCGCAAACAGCTTTATTTGGCGATGGGAGCTTCTGTACTGCTGGAAAGCTATTTGTTCTACAGCGGCTTTTTCTACCCGCTCTACTTGGCTGGACAAGGAAAAATGACCAGCAGCGGCGAGATTATCGACCTGATCTTGCGGGATGAGAGCATCCATGGCGTTTATGTCGGCGTACTCGCCCAGGAGCTGTACAGTGAACTGACTCCGGAGGAGCAGCAATCGGCTTCGAAGGAACTGATTGAGCTGTTGAATACATTGCACAGCAATGAAGAGCTGTATACGAAAGAGTTATATGACACGGTTGGACTTACGGAGCAGGTCAATCAATTTCTGCGCTACAACGCCAATAAGGCGTTGATGAACCTTGGACTTGATCCAATCTTCCCTGATGAGGAGATCAACCCGATTGTCCAAAACGGCATTAGCACGCATACCAAACAGCATGACTTCTTCTCGAAGAAAGGCAATGGCTACGTAAGAACGATTCATGTCGAAGCATTGCGCGATGAAGACTTCATCTTTTAACGATAGATTATAAAGCGCGAGTCACCTTCCCTTGACGGGACGGCACTCGCGCTTTTTTTGGCTGCATTGGGGGAAGGCACGGAGAAAAAGTTGCGGACTGGACGGGACTTGACGTGCCCATCCCCATCTCGCGGACTAGACAAGACTTGCCATGCCCATCCCAATCTCGCGACTAGACTGGACTTGACGTTGGCCATCCCAAATTCGCGGACTCAGCGGACACACGTTCCGCTATTTGCCCGAAATCGTCCCAAATTCGATTTTCACGGCCACACGTTCCGCTATTCGCGCAAAAAACCACAAAAACAGCCCTTTTTTCAAAAATAACGGAACTGGTGTCCGCCAAAACTCACTTTCCCCTTGTTTTGGGCCAATTAGCGGAACGTGTGTCCTCTTAGCAAAATCCAACACCATCTATTTGTTGCTTCGCCCAGGCAGCCACCAGTTCCAGCCTCCCAGGACGGTCATAAGCGCAGGCACCAGCATCATTCGGATTATGGTTGCATCAATAATGATGGCTGCGGCGATTCCTACGCCCAACTGCTGGACGCCAATAACTTGCCCATACGCAAACGGAAGGGTCACGGCAATCAGAATTGCCGCTGCTGAAGTAATGATTCGCCCGGTGGAGGCCAGCCCTTCTCTTAGAGCGAGCTCATGATTGCGGGTAGTTCGATATTTCTCGAAAATACTGGAGAGCAGAAACACGCCATAGTCCATGCTAATCCCGAATGCCAAGCCAAAAATAAAGACCGGAATCATAATCGCAATCCCCTGCGCCTCCATGCCAAGCAGACCGCGTTCGAACACGAACACCAAAATGCCGAAAGCGGCAGCGATGCTCAATAAATTCATAAATATGGCCTTTAATGGCACGGCGATGGAGCGAAATGCGATCAGCAAAACGAGAAAATTTGTAAGTCCGATGAACAGCAACACTTTATGCAAGCGACTGAATATGCTATCAACAATCTCCTGGCGGTATTTGGCCTCGCCCCCCAGCAAAAATGTCAATCCGTCCGTTCTCCCTTGCTCTTGCCCGATCTGTTCCCACTTGCGCAGCCATTCGCCTGTTTCCTCGGAACCGGGTTCCCCGTTGAGCGTCACCCGCATCAGCAGATAGTTGTTTTGAATAAAAGAGCGGGCGGCCGCTTTTAGCTCATAATCGGTCTTTGCCAACTTCAATCCTTGCTCCAGTTGATCGTCACGCAGCGATCCCCATCTTTGCAGCATTGCCGTGAAAATCGAATCAACCTTCACCACGTTAGGGTCGCGTTCCAAACGGTTTGAGAGCTGGTAGGCGGCGGACAATTCCTGCGAAGTGAAGCCAGACGTACGAGAAGTGCCGGAGCCGTCGAAGGCTCGTGAATCGTCCGAAGAACGCCCGGCAATTGCGATCACATCGATTTCAGACACGCCTGGCTGCTTAAAATGCGCCTCGAACGCTTCCGCAGCCACCCTTGATTCATAGCTCGCCGGCAACGAGGACGCATCTGGAATAATCAGCTTCATGCTGCGGACAGGCAGTAGCGCGCCAATCAGTATTGCAGCGGCGACCGTAATCATTAAGACTGGACGTTTCATGACAAATCTCGACCAGGAAACCCATGCACGGCTCGGCCGTGCTGCCTGCTTGTTAAAACTGACAAATCGCCCGGACTGTAGCAGCGGGCCGAGCAGGACAAGCAGCGCAGGCAGAAGTGAAATGGTAAGCAAAACCGCAGCAGTCAGCACAGCCATCGCCCCAAGAGCGACCGTGCGGAAGATCGGCAGCGGGATGAACAGAACCCCCGCCAATCCCAGCATGACGCATGCGCCGGAAAACACAACCGCTCGGCCAGCCGTCGCCATCGTCGCAGCAAGCGCGCGCTTGATCGTTGAGGCGATAAGCAACTCTTGACGGTAGCGGCTAATAATGATTAGTGCAAAGTCAATGCTGAGCGCCAGTCCGACCATGGGCACCACACTGAGCACGAAATTAGACAATTCCATTCGTTGGCCCAGCAGGGTGAGCATGCCCATCGCCAAAGTGACCGCTATGAGGCCGATCAGCAAGGGCAGCAGCGCAGGCAATACGCCTCCAAAGGCAAACAGCAGGATAAAGAAGGCTACAGGCAAACCAATCATTTCCGCTTTGCCAAGATCATGCCGGCTTGCCTCATTAACATCGGCCTGGACAACCGGCTTGCCGGTTAGGCGAGCCAGCACGCCGGAACCTACTTCAGGCAATCCGCTGCGGATTTGTTCAAGCGTTTTTGCCCTGTCAGATAATGTCTGCCCTTCTCTTAGACCAAGTACGCCATACGCGGCTTCCTTCCTGATCATATCCGCTCGTTCAAACGGAGCTATCGCAATTGTTACATCTTCTATCTTCTGCATTCCGATCATCGTCTGTGCAAGCTGACGATGAAATTCCTTCTGTGTTAATGCAGCTTGTTTCTCAAACATGATGATAACAGGGTCTCCGGGAATGCCAAACTCCTGCGCCAGCAGGCGTTGCGCTTGCTGAAATGAGCCATCGGCAAGCAAGCCGTGATCTCCCAGCACAGCAGGCAGCCTGGCTGCATACGGACCGAGCAGTACAACCGCAGCTAGCCAAAGCAACAGAACTGTTCTAGGATAACGAATGGCGCTTAGCCCCAGCAATCGATAGCCCATTTCCATCCCACCGCCCACTGTTCATAATTTCAATCGGGTTGCCTTTACCAGCGCTGACACAAGCGTCGGACTCAGACGCGCTGCTGCTGGCAGCAGCCGGCCAAGCCCCGGCACAGCGAATAGAAACTGCATCGCCTGCCCCCACCGCAGAGGACGGCGAAATTGCTGCTGTACCGCGCTTTGGTATGCCTCACGCCAACCTGCATAGGACAATGTCCCGCGCAGATAGCGGTCTGCCAGCGGCGCGCACAGCAGAGACGAGCGAAGTGCCATCGACATCCCGTCTCCGCACAGCGGGGCAATCATGACGGAGGCATCGCCAATATGCGGAAGCCCTTCCCATTCGCGAGGCTTGGCAACCAGACGTACCGGCGCCACCGCAGCTTGGGTGCCGGGGACTGAGCTCGCTCCCCGCAAGCGTTCAGCCAGCTTCGGATGAGAATGGATTGCCGCCTCCAAAATCGTCAGCACGGCCTCGCCACTGCCTGTCGTTCCACCATGTCCAGTTGCTTCACCTCTGCCTGCTCCTGTCGTTCCGCCGCTGCCTGTCATTCCGCCATATCCTGCCGCTTCACCTCTGCCTGCTCCTGCCATTCCGCCGCTGCCTGTCGTTCCGTCATGCCCTGCCGCTTCACCTCTGCCTGCTCCTGCCGTTCCGCCGCTGCCTGTCGTTCCGTCATGCCCTGCCGCTTCACCTCTGCCTGCTCCTGCCGTTCCACCGCTGCCTGTCGTTCCGCCATGCCCTGCCGCTTCACCTCTGCCTGCTCCTGCCATTCCGCCACTGCCTGTCGTTCCGCCATGCCCTGCCGCCAGGCCACCTCTGTCCGCGGCCCCGCCGCTGCCGCCAGATTTGGCCTGCTGCACAAAGGCTCGCGTCAATAGTGCAGCCACATTGACATGACCACTCTCTCCGGCGGCGATGCCTACATACCCGCCTTCAACGAAGTAGAGCTCAACTGCCGCTCCGGGCTCGACGCCTGAATAATGCGATTTGACGCCCACATAAGATGCGCCTTCCGGCTGCCGCCTGCTGGACTCGCGCCCCTCGGATCCCCGCCGCGGCGGCGTGTCACCACCAGACCAAATGCCGCTCCGGGCGCCCGCCCCCCAAGCGGCGATGACTGTTCGCGCCAGGAAGGTGAGCCGCTCTCCGCCCCGCTTCGCTTCAATTGCATAGCCAGCGCTGCAGGGATGGACACGGCTTACCGCCGTGCCGGTCAACACTTCCGCACCGGCGCGTCTGGCCTCCTCGTGCAGCAGCGGGTCAAGCGTCCAGCGGCTTATGCCAAGCGCAGCGCCGGGCAGTGCGGTTTCAATGCATCCGCCATGGGGCATATAGAGCTTGGCGGATTCGAGCAGCGCCGGCTGCTCGGCCAATACACGCTCCTTCATGCCAAGCATGTCCAGCATTTCCATTGCTTCAGGGGATAAAAATTCGCCGCATACTTTATGCCGGGGAAAGGTTTGCCGATCCAGCAGCATCGTATCCCAGCCGCTGTCGGCCAACTGTTTGGCCAACGTGCTGCCAGCTATCCCCGCACCGATTACAACGGCATCACACACCCTGTCCCCCATCTGCCGCTCCCCCCTCCCTTGTACATCTTGTCCGTCTATCCCAGGCCGCTCTCCTGAATTTTTGGAACAATGACCGCGTAGCGGAACAACGGCCGCCACTTATAGACAAGCTTCCCGATGCCGAGCTGCTGATGAAGCTGCCGCCAGTCTTTGGAGCAAAACCCTTTGGCAACCGATAAAGGACCATCATGCCGAATATAGCGATTGCCCGACACTACCCTTGTCGTCAGCCAGACAGCTGACCAGGCAAGCCAGTGCCTGTGAATATCCTGGATGGCGACACCGATGTTTGATGCATCCAGCATTTTTCTGACAACTGCCGGCAGTTCCTCTTCTGAAAAATGATGTAAAAATTGCATTCCCGTTACAATATCGGCAGATTCCTTGGGCAGATCATAAACATCGCCGCGTCGCACCTGTACCCGCTCGTCGCCAGCGTAGAGCCGCTCTGCCTCAGTGCACGCTTCCTTCGTCCGGTCAACCAGTGTCAGGGTAAGCGATATGCCCCGTTTTTCCGCCCAGCGCAATACAGCGCGATTCACCTCTCCCGAACCGGAACCGACATCCATAATCGACAGCTTCGCCGGCTCGCCAGCGCTTCTCCATAACGATTGAATTCCATAGAGTGCAGGCCCTGCCGCTCCAAAAATCCGGTTTAAACGCCGCAGATGGCAAAACGCTTCATGCAACTCTGCGCCGCCCGCACGCGTATCGTCCATCAGCTCGGGACGCGAATCCCGGCTGCGCATGCTAAACGGAGGCATCGTCATAAGCGAACGACTCCATCATACGCGGCGTCCGGCAATATTCGAAACGCATCATCTCAACGGTGAGTCCCGGTCCGAAGGCAAGCGCGATGCCCTGCTCCTCCCCAGCTCCGCTGCCGATCATCTCAGCGCGGATGGCTTGCAAAACGAACAGAATCGTGGCAGAGGACATGTTGCCGCAGCGGCGAAGGACGTTCCGGCTGAAACTCGTCTGCTCGTCGCTCAGCCCGTACAATCGCTGAACCGTGTCAATAATCGCCTTGCCGCCGGGATGAATAGCCCATAGCGCAGGCAGTTCCTTGTTGTGCAGCAGCTGACCCAGTTCCGCAGGGAGATATTCGGCAAGCAGCTTGGGAATATCCGTGGACAAGAAGAGGTCAAATCCGTGATCGCCAACTTCCCAGACCATCTCCTCGCCTGATGATTCCTTGATCAGCACTGACTCTCCCTCACCGAGACGCAGCACGCCTACCCTGTCCACTTCCGAAGCGCTGACAACACAGGCAGCCGCTCCATCCCCGAAGAAGGAAGCAGGATATAAGGAGTCCCGTTCCTCAGTAGGCTGAAAGTGCAGCGTGCACAACTCCACGCAGACGATCAGCACCCTTGCATGCTCATCACCTCCGGCAAGCTCCTGTGCCAGACGAATAGCCCGCAGCCCGGCGGCGCAGCCCAGAAAAGTAAGCGGGATACGCTGTACGCGGGCTGAGAGTCCAAGCCTGCGGACCAATTCCGCATCCAGCCCCGGCAGAAACTGTCCTGTACAGCTGACGGTCAGCAGATGGGTAACCTCCGAAGCGCTTGTACATGCGTCCGCAAGCGCCTTGAGCGCAGCCTGCACACCCAGCGGCACCGACTCTCTGCGGTAGAGCGCCATCCGCTCGCTCGTTCCCGGTGTCGTTTTTGATTCGCCGGATGGCATATAGCGGCAGGTTGACGCCGGTTCCAGTAAATTAGGATCGCATGTAAACCGGGTATCCACATCCCCTTGCCGAAAAATTCTGCGTGCCCAGCGGGCAGAATCCGGGTAATTCTCCAGTGCTTCAGCCAGCCGCGACGCAACATCGTCCTGGTCAATCCGGTATGCCGGGACAGCTGTACCCAAACCAATAATTGACGCTTCCCCATTCTTTCGTTTCATTCTTGCCGTCCCCCTCCAATAATTCAAGCTCGAATTATCCCTATATTTATTCGGCCAAGCCCCAGTTTATGTCAAGTTTGCTTTAGCCTGCATTTCTGTATTATGCTTAGAACAGTCCGGCAACCGCCGCTGGCGCGGATGCTGCACGGCATCGGAGGGAGAATATTAATCATGGTTATGAATAGACAACAGATAGAACAATTACGTGTATTGAAAAATGAAGTTACCCGTTTTATGATGTCTTATAAATTTGCGCTTGACGCACTGGATACAAAGCTGGAGATTTTGAAAGAGGAATTTCACCTGCTGCATGACTACAACCCGATTGAGCATACCAAATCCAGGTTGAAATCACCGGAGAGCATGGTTAAGAAGCTCATGAAAAAAGGAGGGGACTTCACCTTCGATAGCATGAAGCATCATATTAAAGATATCGCTGGAATGCGCATTACCTGTTCCTTCCTGTCAGATATATATCAAATTAGCGACATGCTGAAAAATCAGAGCGATCTGACGATTGTTGATATCAAGGATTATATCGCTCATCCAAAGCCCAATGGCTACCAGAGCCTGCACCTGATTGTTGAAGTGCCAGTCTACATGTCCGATCGGCAGGAACAGGTTAATGTTGAAGTGCAAATCCGGACCATTGCCATGGATTTTTGGGCCAGCCTTGAGCATAAAATTTATTACAAATACAACCAGTCCGTCCCGCCTTCTCTGCTGGAAGAATTGAAAGCAGCCGCAGATTCTGCCGCTTCGCTGGATCGGCAGATGGAGAGGCTGCACCGTGAAATTACCGAAATCAAAGACGAGCAGGCGGATAATGACCTTCAGCTCAACAAGCAAATTATGATCAATAATCAGCAGTTCCAGCTGCCGGATACACTGCTGCGCTTGCTTGGAACAACGGCCACCGACAGCTGACGCACTTGGTAACGGGACCGGGGTCTGAATAATTTCCCCGACTTCGGTCTAAGTCAAACCTATCCTGCAGACGGTTCTTCCTGTCCATGCTTTTGGAATACAATAAATAGAGAAGATTTCAACAGGGGATGGGAGAGATGGAACGATGTTTTTCGCGGAGGATACGATACTCATGGTGCTTTTGCTCGCTATGTGGTGGTATTCAGCTTCCCGAGCTGGCAAGCTCGTATACAGCAATACCGTAACAGAGATGAGCCGCTGGACCGTTCTGGTTATCGGCAAGACCGCACTTAGCATCTTGCTGCTCAGCATGAAGGTGGGGGTACTGGTGAAAAATCAGCCTGCATGGGCTGAGATGGGATTGCAAGGAGCGTTGGTTAATGGGGCTTATCTTGCGCTGCTTACGATTGCTCCGGCTGTTGTTATCATCTGCACGCTGCCAAGGCTGTTTGCTCTGCTGCGTCTTACGCTGCAGGCGCAATCGGGAGCGCCGACCGCGAGGCACAGACGGTTGGCCAGTGCGCCTCAGCTCGTGGTGCCGCTGCAAGCTGCGGCTGCCGGGATGCTGCTGTGCTGCTGTCTGTTTGTTATTCCGCAAATACCAATGCAGTGGAAAGGGATTTTACTGTCCGTCACTGCTTACATTTTGCTGGTAGGCCTGCAAGGATACCGGAGGCGCCGTCGTCACCGGACCATCGTAAGAACGGCTCAGATTCGTTCCGAAACAGCTGCAGGACAGCGCGGCGCTGCTGCATAATGCTGATAAATCCAGCATTGCAGTCGCCGCTTTTTTTTTGCCCACATTCAATTCACCCTGTAGTCTGCCCTTTTATTTCTTGGATTTCTGGAACTCGTATCCATCGGTAATCGTTGTCAGCTTGCCTGTTTCCGGATTCATAATAAACCCGTGAACCGGTGTATGCGAAGGCATGAGAGGATGTTTGCGAATAATGTTAACACTATGCATCACGCCTTCTTGCGGACTTTTAAACCCGCGCAGAAACCGCTCCATTTTTATTCCTGAATTTTCCAATGTTGACAATAATTCTTCAGAAATTCCGTTGTCTTTAAACTTTTCGATCATGCCCTTGTAATCAAGATTCGTCATCCCGCAGCCTTCATGACCGATAACGAGCACTTCTTTCGCGCCCAGTTCGTATACGGCGACCAGAATACTGCGCATCGCGCTGCCAAACGGCTGCGTCAAAATCGCACCTGCGTTTTTAATAATTTTGGCGTCGCCATTGCGCAGATTAAGCGCTTTGGGCAGCAGTTCTACCAGCCGGGTATCCATACAAGTCAAAATCGCAACTCGATTGTCCGGACTCTTATTCGTCAAATAGGCTTCATACTGCTTATCTTCCACAAATTGCTTATTGAATTCCAAAATACTTGAAACGGTCGTCATACGATCCACTCCTTAAATCAGTTTAACTGTCGCGCCGGAAAAGATGCCAGGCAGTAGCATAATTTTATCATGTCTTTTCCCTCTTCGTAAAGCTTTTGTCTGTCCGCTCAAAAGTCCGACCTTCCCATGAAACAGCGATGCCCAGCCTCTCTGGAAGAGGCTGGGCATCGCTGTTTGTTTAATAGCCGCGAATTTGGATTGTACGTCTTACCGGTGTCACCATGTTGATCATGATATTTTTGCTGGATGGGTCCGGAACATCATTGCGGATAACCGCATCCGAATGCTCCAATGCTCCTGGTGAAACATGAATGCGATCCGCTCCGGCCGTATACACGGCTTCCCCGCTCGCCAGAAATTGAATATGCGGGAGATCCGTCTGACTCAGACCTTCTCCGGACAGTTCTCCTGCAGCATTAAATGCCAGCGCCGCCTGCAAATAAATATTGTTGATCCCTTCGGAAACAATCGTCAGATCAACCCCGTTATCAAACAGCTCCACCTCTAGCTTGATCGGCAGGTAGGAGATATGTGTCTTTTCCCTTAAATGATTGGGCATATCGACATACCGTCCGTTAGCCGACCGCGTTAGCTCATCTGGTAGCGGCTGCCAATAACAGCCTTCCAGAGCAATCTCCAGTTCATACCGGTTCGCGCCCAAGCTGCGAATAGTCGGGAAAGCGACGCCGGCAACGCCAAACCAGCCTGCGCCAAGCTTCAAAGCGTGCAGTCTGGCCTCTCCCCACCGAAGCGCAAGCAGCTCCGGCTGCCCTGCCATCACCGTCATGCTCAGCTTGCCTTGGCGATGACGCAGCACAGAGGCGCCATGCGGATGCTCAACCAGCTTGCCCCGATAAGGCACCTTCGACGGAACGGGCGTTACGTTATGCTCACCTAGCAGAAGGGTATAATTTTCCTGCAGCGGCTCGAAGGATTCGGGCAGCTCCATTTCTGAAGGATGGAGCATATGGTAAAGCAAGCAATAGGACCCTTTAGGGGTCGAACGATCCGCAATTGCTGCCAGACCAGCGAATGCGCTGTCCCGACTTGCCATCAAGCGGGTAATAATGTAATACCATTCGTTCATCTTCATCGGCGTATTGCGGTCCTGACGGCCCGAATATTCGGTGACAAGATCATCGTTAGGATGCAGCAGGTAGCGCATCATCCCCAGATTGCTAACAATCGCCTCATAGGCCGGCTGATGGCCAAAAACTTGCCATACATCATAGAGATGAAGATCACATGCCCCGTTATACACCCCGTTGCTACGTTCCGTCCATTCCCCGTAATCGGTAATGTCCAGCCCCTCATTCAAAAACTGGAATGCCCGCTCCTTGAATGCTTCATCCTTATACCGCTCATACATCTTGGCCAGCGCCCCCGCCATGACCCACCGATGGTTAGGCGTATGGATGCCGCCGGTCAGTACGCATGGTTTGGCCCGCTCCAGGAAGGTTTCCAGCCCTCTGGCAACTTCCGCTGTCCCGGGCAATCCGCTTTGTGCCGCCAGATCGCTGAGCATCGCCACAAACGGCACAGCAAATGCTGTATCAGGAGGAGAATCAATATTGCAGTTTACGAGCGAAATACAGCCGCTTGGCAGTTGAGTCGCCAAATATTTGTCGACCATCTGCATCAGCAGCTCGGGCAGTTCCTCGTTCTCATAATAAATGGATTGCGGGTGACAATACAAAGGGAGCAGCAAAGCAAGCGACCCCACTCCCATTCCCTCCCCCTCGCGTCCTGCTGCAATGCTCTCCCGATGCTTTTGAATCCATTGTTCCCAGCGTTTCTCCTGGCTGCGAACAATGGCAAGTTCCGCTGTCGCTGTCATTCGACTCCACTCCCTTAACGTATTGTTAACGCCGCAAGGCGGCCACTAGTGGCCGCCTTGCGGAAGAGAAAATCTTCCGCTACAACAGTCTATTCTGTTGAAATCTGTTGTAGCTCTTGCTGTTGTTTCTCGCGTATTACAGTCTACCGCCTTGCTTCAAAGCTTCGGTAACTTCCTTGTCATACTCTTTGCCGCCCAGTTTTTCCCACCCAGCAATCAAGGCGTTGTATTCTTTCTCCGGATCAGCGGCAATAATAATTTTGGAGAGCGATTCATTCAAAAATTTCAAAATCGTCTCTTTGTTTTTCTGCGAGAACGGACGCTCCATTGAGAGCAGCGGCTCTGTTACGCCGTATTTCTCAAAAATAGCAAAAGTATTGATAATATCGTCTGCATAATAATCCGGATCGCTCATTTCATTTCTTTCAGCACGTTTAAAGTACGACTCTCTTGGCATTGGCGGTTGGCCTTGCTGTACGATCGACAAGTCGGAGGAGCCTGCGAACCAGCCAAACTCTTTGTTGTTGGCTTCCAAGTCAATGGCAATTTTCTCACCGTTCTCTTCTTTCCAATGTGTATCTTTCAAACCGTTTTGCAATTGATAAATAATCTCGTCATTTGCCATCCAGTTCAAATATTTGATGGCTGCTTCAGCCTGCTCTTGCTTGCTTGCTTTTGGAATCATGATATACATGCCGTAAGCTGGCGCTTTACCGGCAACTTGCTTGCCGTCAGGACGAACTAGCGGCTCAACAATTGTCCATTTCGCTTCTGGAACTGCTTTTTTCGTTTGGTCATTTGTCAAGGAATAAGCGCCCTCATTGGCATCAACAAACCCTGCTGTGCCGTTAGCAATGCTTTGAGTATACTGCTGTTTGTTCACATCAGTCGCAAATTCACGTGGAATCAGACCTTCTTTGTACAGCTTGTTGAGGAACAACAACATTTCCTTCCCTGCTGGCGTAGCGATATTGGAAACAAATTGTCCATCGATAATGTTCCCGCCAGCCATGTCCAGTCCGTTGTTAGGACCTTCGGAATCAATGCCAAAGGACAATGCGATGTTGTACAGGAATGCTTTGCCGATTGCCGGGAATGCCCATGGAACAACGTTATCCTTGCCAACCCCACCTGGATCTTTTTCTTTAAAGGCTTTCAACACTTCATACAGCTCATCTGTTGTCGTAGGCGCTTTCAGATCCAGCTTGTCGAGCCAATCCTGTCTAATTTTAAAACCTGCGCCTGTCAGCGGATTTCCGCGCAGCATTGGAACCGTGTAGATTTTCTCTTTGTACATCCCAACAGCGTCGAACGCATCCTTATTATGCGCCAGCAATTGCGTGCCATGTTCCTTGATCAGATCATCAAGATCCCACAGTCCACCCTGTTGTGCATATTTGAACAACGTATCTTGGTTATAAGTGAAGATGATATCAGGCGCTTGCCCTGATGCAAGCCATACGTTCAGCTTTTCCTCGGCTTGGGCGCGAGGCACGGTCACAAACTCCAGATCGATGCCGATCTTCGCCACTTCTTCCTTCGTCCATTTGATTAGTACGGAATCGTCAAGCTTCATACCGTCAGGAGCATTGCCACGGTCATAGAACATTACGCGCAGCTTCGAGGATTTCTCAGGAGTCTTTGTTTCTGTCCCTGTTTCCTCTTTTTGATTGTTTGTTTTTGTACCCCCGGTGTTAGCCGGCGTATTGCCGCCGCCACAAGCACTCAACATGAGCGCAAGCGCTATCAAAAGTGTCAAGCCGGTTGTAAAACGTTTCTTTCCAAGCAATTTTCTGAATGACATAGTAATGTATCCTCCCCTAAATTTAATTATACTACAGGAATATATAAAGCAGACAGATGATCTGCAGTCCTGTCAGGCACAGTCGCTGTTCAGAACCTGCATGGCAGGCTCTGAACAGTCTGTTTATGTTACCCTTTCACAGAGCCAAGCATGGCGCCTTTAACAAAGTATTTCTGAAGAAACGGATAGACGACCAGAATCGGCACCGTACCGACGACAACTGTCGCAGCTTTGAGCGACTCTTCGATGACATTAAGCTGCACTTCCGTCTGAAGTGTCTCGAGTGATGTTTCCATTTGCGCCAGCAGCAAAATGTTGCGCAGCTTCACTTGCAGTGTATAAAGATCTGCGCTGTCAATGTAAATGACGGCAGACATGTAGCTGTTCCAGTGGTTAACCGCATAGAACAATCCGACGGTGGCAAGCACCGCTGAAGAAAGCGGCAGCACGATCCGAAGCAAATAGCGCACATTGCCACAGCCATCAACAATGGCTGCTTCGCGCAGCTCTTCCGGCATGTTCTGAAAAAAAGTTTTCATGATGATGACATTAAATGCGCTCATAATTCCGGGAATCATCAATGCCCACAAACTGTTGAGCATGCCCAGTTCCTTGATAAGCAGGTAGCCGGGAATCATTCCTCCGCTGAACATCATCGTGAAGATCATATAATTCATGAAATACTTGCGCCCTTTGAAGTCCGTTCTGGAGAGTGGATAAGCGGTCAGTATCGTAAAAATCATATTCAGCGTCGTACCCAGTACTGTAACGTAAATCGTAACCCCCATCGCCCGAATGATCGTCTGGTCGCGCAGCACCGCTTTCATCGCGTCTAGTTGAAAGTCGACCGGCCATAAAATAACCGATCCCGTCTGGATAGCGTGATTACCGCTGAATGCGCTGGCGAACGTATTCACAAATGGAAACATGCAGATGAAGGTGAAAATCGTCAGCATAACATAATTGAAAGATGTAAAAATAATGTCGCCCTTTGTCTGTCTGATCTTATTATTAACTTTGATTCCAGATGATGCTGCCATGCCATGCTCCCCCTTTCGCTGCCTTTGTATTTACCATAATCCTTCGCGACCCATCGCTCTGGCCAAGTAGTTTGCACCCAGAATTAATACGAGATTGACGACGGACTGCACCATGCCAATGGCTGCTGTCAAGCCAAAGCTGCCCTGCATAATACCGAGATCATACACAAAGGTACTGATAACATCAGCAACATCCATAACAACCGGGTTCATCAAGGCGAATGGCCGTTCAAATCCAATCGAGACCATGTTGCCAATTTCGAGTATAAGCAGAATGACAATCGTCGGCATAATGCCGGGAATCGTAATGTGCATGGCTTTCTTCAAGCGGCTCGCACCGTCGATGTTCGCAGCTTCATACAAGCTCGGATCAATCGTCGTCATCGAAGCCAGGTAAATAATTGTTCCCCAGCCTGCGCCAGCCCAAATGCCGGAGGCGACATATACGACGACCCACCAGTTGCTGCTGCCCATGAAGTATACCGGATCAAATCCGATCCATTGGATCAACTGATTGACGACGCCAAATTTTGGTGAAAGCAAGGCGTAGATGATGCCGCCCATAACAACCCATGACATAAAGTGTGGCAAATACAGCAAGGATTGCGATATTCGTTTAAAGTATTTATTCCGCACTTCATTCAACAGCAATGCGAGTAAAATTGGAGCTGGAAATCCAAAGAGCAGACCCAGCAAGTTCAACATCAGCGTATTGCGGATTATTTTATAGAAATCCGGCATATTAACCATGTCTTTAAAATGTTGAAAGCTATTCCAATCGCTTGCGAACACACCCTGAAAGATATTGTAGTCTTTAAAAGCAACGAGCAGTCCGAACATCGGAATGTAGGCAAATACAAAAAAGAACAAAAATCCTGGAATAAGCATAATGTACAGATCATAATTTTTTTTCAATTCTTTTTTGACCGGCCCTTGTCGAGCAGTCCCGCCATCCGGCAGAGGTGGAGAAAGTTTTGCCGCCTGTGATTCCATCGCATTCACTACTTTCTGTTGAAATTGATCCGTGTTCCGTAAGCGTTTACCTTCGTGTCCCAATTGAGTTTCATCCGAAGGGTTATCGCTTGTGTCCTTTAATCTGAACTAAGTATACCTGCTGTTGAAAGCGGTTAATATCGGATAGATTTTACTTTTTATTAGTTTTTTTGTTTGTTTTGGTCGCGAAACGAATATTTTTTGAATTCGCTTTCATTTACAGACTCAAAAACACAATCAGTGTTTGACGAGACTCGGGTGTATATAATCTTTATTTTCACATAAAAAAATCGCTAAACACTGGAACGCCTTGTGTTTAGCGATTATAAATTCACTAATGCTTTACTGCTTCTCATCCCGTTCGTTTGGTAGAACAGGTACTTACAGCCAGCATCCGAGAAATAAGGGCAGCTGCCGGCCAAACCGGTCAAGAGCAGTGCTAAACTTCCAGCTGTGCATTATCTTCAAATAGATACAAGCTTTCAACAAGCAACAGCAATGTCATCGATTGGCCGTAGGGCATTGGACATTGTGGAATGTCCTTGTAGAACTGCAATGTGCGCCCCATGCGCGTCCCATAGGATACCCCTTGCACAAATCCTTTGTCATCGATCTGGTCGATGACCGCAGCAAGCGCACGCAAGCCAAGCTCCTTGTAAGACTCGCTAATATAGCCTTTGCGTACTGCCTTCAAGATGCCATAGGCAAAACCCGCCGTCGCAGATGTCTCCTCATAGGAAGAGGGGTCGTCCAACAGCGTATGCCACATTCCGCTCGAAGCCTGCAGCTCATCCAGCTTGCGCACTTGACGCTCCAGTGATGACAGCAGAAACAGCTCCACGCCCAACTGCGGCGGGACAATATCGAGATAGTCAACCAGCCCGGCAGTATACCAGGCGTTGCCCCGTCCCCACAGCGCCCCGGCGAAATTGTTGCGCTCTTTGAATGACCAGCCATGGAAAAACAACCCGGTGTCCTTGTCCGTCAAATACTTCAGATGAACTAGAAACTGGCGCACACTTTCCTGAACGTAATCCTCACGCTTCAGCAGTACGCCCATTCTGCCCAAAAACAGCACCGTCATGTAAAGCGTATCGTCCCATAGCTCCCCTTCATTGGCATCTTCAATTGTAGCATGGGTAATCCCAAATTCAGGCGTGCGGGGCATCTCATCAGCCGCATAGGCTGCCCAATCCTCACAAATGCGCAAATATTCCGGATTCCCAGTTTCTTCATATAAATAACTGAGTGTCAGCAGCGGACACATCGTATTGACGTTGCGCGGCGGCAGCCCTTCGCAGATCCGGCTGTCGAACCATTCGGTCAAATAGTTAAGAATATCGGGCTTGTTTGTCCGTTTGTAATATAGGTATAAGGAGAATAAACCCACACCTTGCGACCAATCCCATTGATTCATCGCAATAATGCTGACCGGCGTATCTTCCTGAATGGAACTCTCCAAATTTTTCATTCCCGAAATGACATGTTCAATATACATTTCCACACGTTCCCGCTGAAGCAATGCAACAGACATCCTCTTATTCCCTCCAAGCGTCTTATCCTGTAGTGTTTGAATCATTCATCCAGATGGCGCTGCAAATGTAGTCAAGCGCTCTCTGTTTCTTCACTTTAAAGGACTGCCGCCCATGATAAAATAGGTTATTTTTATTTATTTATTAGATATCTTGCTTATTCGCCGTCTGTCATCGGCAGCCTAACCGAAATTGTCGTCCCCTCTCCGGGAACACTGTCGACTTTCAGCCCATAATGGTTGCCATACAAAATTTGCACCCGCTTGTGAACACTTAATATACCAACATTGGTATGCTTGCCCTCCCCCTCAGCGGTTCCGTAGCGTTCCCCGTCAAAAAGCCTGGATATCATCGCTTCATCCATCCCAATGCCATTGTCGACAACTTCGAGAACAAGATCATCAGTCTCCTGATAACACCGAATGACGATAATTCCTTTGCCCGGTTTTTCTTCAATGCCGTGTTTGATCGAGTTCTCAACGAGCGGCTGCAAAATAAACTTGGGAACCTGACAGGCAAGCAGTGTTTCATCGAGCGCATATTGAACTTGTATTTTGTCACCGTAAATAATGCTGTGCAATGCCAAATAATTGCGGATAAAGGCCAGTTCTTCCGCTAAGGCGATAACATCCCCCTTCTTGCTGATGCTTTCCCTCAGCAGCTTCCCAAGCAAATAGACCATTTCGCCGATTTCGTCGTCGCCTTTGATTTTCGCCAGACTATGAATAGACTCCAGCGTGTTGTACAGAAAATGCGGGTTAATCTGGGCCTGCAGCGCTTTATATTCAAACTGGAGCGTGCGGTACTCGGCCTTTTGCTTCAGCAGCTTTTCCCGATACACTGTATTGAACAGCTCTTCAATTTTCTCAGCCATGGAATTGAATTTCTCAGCAAGCATGCCTACTTCATCCCGTGAACGGGGCACGATCACTTTATGGGAGAAATCGACGCTGAACCTCGTCATGCTGCCAAGCAGCAGCCTGACATTTTCCGTAATGCTCTTGGAAATAAACATCGCCAGCAAAAATCCGACGGTTAGCGTAATTAGGACGGTAAGAACGGTCCACAGCTTAATACTGTCTGTGCCGCGTGTCAGTTCCTTGACCGAAATCAGTTGGACAACCTTCCATTTGCTATATGAGGTCGCTATCAGGGTAGTCAAATAATTTTCGCCATGAAATTGAAAAGTAACGTTATGCGCTTCATTTGGCTCTCCCGAGTAGTCATTCAAATAATAGGATACCAGATCATTGGTCTCCTGCTCGCGGAGCAGCAGTTCATTCTCCTCATTGAGAATAAGCACGGTGCCGCTGGCAATATCATCTACTTTCTCAATAATGCTGCGGATATAGTTGCTGTCGATACCGAGGATAATATAGCCAACCAGTTGATTGGTAGGGATATCATACAGCGTTCTCATCATATACACAACGCCATCCGGACCCTGGTGCCAGGAGCCCTTGCCCCGTTTATTACCCAGCAACTCTACGTTAAAGCTGTCCAATGCCGCTTTATTCAAGCCTTTTGCTATTATCCGTTCATCCATATACTGCTTGTTGTTCGTATCGATAATCATCACCGACAGAAAATAGTCAGCCGAATAAAGCAAATCGTTCATGTAGCCGTTAATTCGAATGCTTCGCTCCAGTTCCAGTTGTGTATCGTCGGACTGCCGCATCAACCAGCTTGAGATATTCGTATTGCGAAACTGCTGGAATTCGACTTGTTCGATATCAGCTGTTCTCTTCTCAAGATTGAAACCGATTTGCTCAATTAGATATTCAGAGAAATCCGTTGTATTCTTTTTGATAGCGCTTACACTGAACATGTAATTGCCAATGCTGATCGTCAGGACAGAAATCATAATTAAAACGGCGAATGACAGCAAAATTTTTGTGCGCAATTTCAGATTCAAAAAGAGTTCCATCAACTTTCGCAACCCTCGTCACCACTTTTCATAACTGGCTGTCATTTCAAGCGTTGGCGGCTGCACCGCCCCAAGGACGGCGCAGCCATTAAGTTGAACTAGAGAAGTACCTTCCCTTCTCTTGCGTAATTCCATCGTTCAACCAATATCGCCTGCGGCCGCTTAACGCAGCGCGGAATGCAAAGCCTGATCTAAATCATTGATTAGTGAATCCACATGCTCCAGCCCAACGGATATGCGCAGCAGCCCTGAAGGAATGCCTGTCCGCTGTGTCACTTCTTCCGTGATGCCGATGCCCGGAGAGTTAATCAGGCTCTCAAAGCCCCCCCAGCTCGGACCTTCCTCAAAAAACTTCAATTTTTTGATGACCTGATATATTTGCTGCGGGGTGCCGATTGGAATAAAACTCATTACCCCGGAAAACCCGCTCATTTGCTTTGTTGCCAATTCATATTGCGGATGGCTCGGGAGCCCCGGGTATAACACCCGCGATACGAGCGGATGATCCTCCAAGAAAGAGGCCACCTTCAACGCGGTTTCCTGATGCCGATCAAGCCTTACCGGCAGCGTTCGCAAACCGCGGACGAGCAGATAAGCCTGGTGAGGATCCATATTCGCCCCATACAGCCCGCGTTCCTGACTCGCAATTTCCTTGAGCGTTTCCTGCTTGCCAACAATAACTCCGCCAAGGATATCACTGTGTCCACCCATATATTTGGAGGCGGAATGAAGCACGATATCGATGCCAAAGCGCAGCGGATTTTGAAAAATCGGGGTTGCCCAGGTGTTGTCAATCATCGTAATGATGCCATGCGCCTTCGCAAGCTTCGCAATTCCCTCCAGATCCTGGAGCGTAAAAATATTAGAAACCGGGCTTTCCAAATAAATAACCTTCGTGTTAGGCTGAATCGCCTGCTCGAACTCCGCGACAGATTCGCCGGATACAAAGGTCGCGCTGACACCAAACTTCGCCATGTAGCTGTCCAGAAATACCCGGGTTGGCGTATACACCGCTTTAAGAGCGATCACGTGACTGTCCCGCTCCAAATAGTGCATCAAAGCGGCGCTGATTGCCCCCATGCCGGAGCCGAAGCACAGCCCGTACTCCCCTTCTTCAAGCGCAGCGATCTTCTGCTCCGCAACCTCCACCGTTGGATTGGTGACACGGGAATAAGTATAACCGTGATTGGTCACTTTACGGGTGAACACCGTTGTTTGAAAAATCGGCGGGATGATCGCACCGAGATGTTTATCATAATCATCAGCATAATGCGCACACAAGTCTTCCTTCGTCTGCTGAACCTTTTCGTTGTCTTCCACCCAAATTCCCTCCTCATCATTCTCCGTTCAGGAGAAACTTCCGCAATGATTGCATGCGGATAGCAGTGAAAGTCAACCTAACTGACAGTTGACCTTACTATAACACATTAGATTAAAATGAAAGCGTTTAAAAGAAGGTATTTTGAAGTTTTATTAGATTTCTTGATGTCGATCCTCCACAATCATTGTTCGGCCTCGAAACTCGGATGGCGATACCCCGTAAACAGCCCGAAATTGCCTGGAAAAATAATGAATACTTGCGTAGCCAAGCTCCTCGGCAATTGCTGTGATGCTTCCATGGCTCTCAATGAGCAAGGCGGCTGCTTTTTTCATCTTGATTTTAAGTATGCACGCTTTGGGCGATAATCCAGTCTCTTTCTTGAACAATTTGAAAAAGTGCGACTTCTGCAGTCCGAATTGCCGGCACCACGCTTCATAGCTTGTATAGCGTTCCGGCTCGCGTTCAAGCTGCTCAAGCATCTGAATGATGCGCTTGTCCGTCGGTCTCGGAGCGCACAAAATATTGTACCACTGCAGCAGCCAGGTGTAGAACGCGCTGTTGACCGTCTCTGTGCGATAGTGCAGCGTATTATCATAAATTTGCTGGATTTGCATAAGACCGTCCAACAGCTGCGGATAAGCATGCAGCGAAAATCGCGTCGGAAGCTGTTCCAATTCGGCCAGGGGAGGATCGGCGCTTCTGCTCTCTTTTGCAACAATTTGCGGGTAAAGGGCGAACTTTAATTGGGGAGACTTCAAATTCGCCGTCTCTTCCCACAAGTCAAAATATAAATTATGGGACGGAAGCGGTTCCGAACGGATATGAAAGGAATGCAACTGACCCGGACGCAAAAAAATGAGTATGCCTTTGCCTACCTTGTATTCCTTGCCTTCAACGGTCATCATGCCGTCCCCGCCCGTAAACAGATGGAGCGCATAGCTGTTGCTTGTCCGCATGCCCTCGTATAACCCGCCATCATACAAATAATACCGTGCCGCCCCGACATGGGGCTTCATATCCGGCAATCGCAACCCGGTATCCGTTGATTGCAACCCCTTATCTGATAATCGAGACCCAGTATCCATTAATTATCTCCTTATCCGTTATTGAAATCGCGTTTCCGCCGTTCCAAATTGCTTCACGCTTTTCGTCGCCCCTACTGTTCCCGCGCCTCTCCACTGTGATTCAATATAATAACTTGGCGGAATTTTGTCCAAATGAATGGAATCCCTGCCAAATACGTTTCCTGCGAATAATGTTATTATTTTAGCATCAAATCCAGCATCCTGGAAGGAGCTTATCGTTATGGAACAAATGAAACAAAGCGGAAGTCTATCTAAAGCACAGCTCAACCACTATGAACAGGAAGGCTATCTGGTATTGGAGAATCTTCTGGATGAGGCCGATATGCTGCCCGTTCGCCAGGCGATGACAGAGAAGGTATCGATCATTGCCCGCGATCTGATTGAAAACGGTATCATAACTGACCCGCTAATCGATGATCCTTTCGAACACCGTCTGGCCAATATCTTCAATGGTCTAACTGACAAGCAGTTTCTTAAATACGGGCGCGGGTGGCGTGACCGTCTGCCAGGCTACTATGAACTGCTCAGCAACCCCAAAATATTAAATGCGGTAGAGTCGCTTATTGGCCCGGAGATTTTCGCCAGTCCGGTATATAATGTGCGTCCGAAGGTGCCCCGTGTAGCAGCAGGCGCCGTGCCATGGCATCAGGACAAATCCTATTGGCCGGGAGCCAATGCGAATCCGGTCATAACCGTCTGGATTTCATTCGTCGACGCGACGCTGGAGAACGGCTGCCTCCATATTAAGCCGCGCACCCACAACACGACGCTGTTGGAATGGCATCAGGAGCAGTACAGCAGTACCGGCTATACTGCGCTGCATGAAAATCAGCTTGGCGACACGTCAACACTGCCTCTCCCAGTCAAAGCCGGTACAGCTATTCTGTTCAACGACCGACTCTTGCACATGTCGACTCCTAATTTGTCTGATGGCGTCCGCTGGAGTGTCGACTTGCGTTACCAGCCTACCGACCAGGACCCGATGCTGCAGCATGGCACCGGCTTTCTCGCGCGCAGCACGCGCTTTCCGGAGCGTGTTGCCACGCTGGAAGACTGGCTTGCCGAGCGCCCGGAGCGCGAGAACAGTTAGAAGGTGAATGCGATCGCGGGGACGAACTGCACACGACTTGCGGGCAAGGCATAGTGAGTGCGCTGGCGGCAAGCGCGTAATACGGCGGGAGCATGGTGAGTGCACTGGCAGCGAACGCGTAATACGGGCGGGAGCATGGTGAGTGCACTGACAGCGAACGCGTAATACGGGCGGGGAGCACGATGAGCTCGGGCGACGAGCATAGTGAGTGCACTGGCGGCGAACGCGTAATACGGGCGGCGAGCATGGCGAGTGCACAAGGAGCGAACGCATAATGCAAGCGGGGAGCATGGTGAGTGCACAAGGAGCGAACGCGTAATACGGGCGGGAGCATGGTGAGTCTGTGCGGCTAGATGGCCTGATGTTCAACGCTCGGTGCTTGATAGGAACTTTTGGAGGACACACATTCCGCTATTTTGGCAAAATTGGGGATTTTGCGTAGTTACGCGGACAGGAGATCCGCTATTCCTTAAAAATCGTATGAAAAGTGGCTCATTCGGAGCAAATAACGGATCCTGTGGCCGCGAAAATCGTAAAAAGGGCGATTTGTCACAAATAACGGATTCTGTGGCCGCTCAAATTTACTATACTAACTACGTCCCATGATTCAGCGTCACACAACTACATCCATCCCAGCTTTTTCAATCAAACGTGGCGTTATACAGCGAATTGGGGCATCTAATCTCAAAACTAAAATGTTGTGACGGCAAAAGAAGCATGCGACTTGTTTCGCATGCTTCTTTATTAATGGCCAGTTAATCAGACAATAGACCACTAGGTACATTCGGTACAAATCAGACGTTCCCCGCTAGTGGTTAACTGCCAACACTTATCGCCTCACCACGCGCTGGGAGCTGCGCGCGGTGCAGAGTTGGTTCGCATGCATACTTTTACAGTTGACTCACAGCCACTTTTCCAACCAACCGGCTAGCGCCTGTTCAATGCAAGCGATTCAGCTGCTATCTATCGTTTAAACTGTACCCTGTGCAACACTATCTATTGTACTGAGCGTTGTGCAAACGGCTGTAAATTCCGCCGGAGGCGACCAATTCCTGATGTTTGCCTTGCTCGACAATTCCGTTCTCGTTCACGACGACGATGCGGTCCGCATTTTTGATCGTGGTCAGGCGATGCGCAATGACAAGTGTCGTTCTGCCGACTGACAGTTCAGCGAGCGACTGCTGAATCGCTGCTTCTGTTTCGGTATCCAGCGCCGACGTCGCTTCATCCAATATAAGAATCGGCGGATTTTTCAGGAACATGCGGGCAATGGACAACCGCTGCTTCTGGCCTCCGGACAGCTTCACGCCGCGCTCCCCGATAACGGTGTCAATTCCCTCCGGCAGTTGGCGGATGAAGTCGTCCATGGAGGCCCGTCTGGCCGCGTCCCATATTTCCTCATCCTTCGCCTTCAGGTTGCCATAAGCGATATTTTCGCGAATCG
Organism: Paenibacillaceae bacterium; assembly: GCA_004134985.1. GTDB lineage: Bacteria > Bacillota > Bacilli > Paenibacillales > Paenibacillaceae > Paenibacillus_D. The sequence continues at coordinate 113,279 of REGQ01000065.1, forward strand.
TTCCGGAAAATAAAAATACGTCCTGCTGCACGATGCCGATATGTTTGCGCAGCGATTGCAGCTTTATTTTGCGAATATCTTGTCCATCGACCGTAATCCGGCCTTCATCCACATCGTAAAAACGCGGCAGCAGACTGCAGATCGTTGTTTTGCCTGCGCCTGACGGCCCCACGAAAGCGACCGTTTCGCCGGCGCGAACACTCAGATCGATATTTCTTAAAATTTTACGGCTGCCCTCATAGCCAAATGTTACATTTTCAAAGCGGATGTTGCCTGTAACATTGTCGACCTGAACCGCTTTTGGATCATCTGCAATATCAGGCTCGGTGTCCATAATCTCTGTGTAGCGCTTGAATCCGGCAAACCCTTTCGGGTAGCTCTCTATGACCGCGTTAATTTTCTCAATCGGACGGAAGAAAATATTGGACAGCAGCAGGAAAGCCATAAACTCGCCCATAGCCAGCTTGCCTTGAATAAAGAACCATGCCCCGACAATCATGACAACAATCGTAACCAGCCGCATCATCATGTAGTTGATCGAGATGCTTTTCGCCATCGTTTTGTAGGCAAGCAGCTTCGTTTCCCGGAACTGCTGGTTATCAACAGCAAACAGCTTTTTCTCATGCTCTTCGTTGGCAAACGATTGAACGACACGGATTCCGCCAACATTATCTTCAATCCGTGCGTTAAAATTGCCGACATTGCCGAACAGACGCCTGTACGTCTTCGTCATCCTTCCGCCAAAAACAATTATGAGCCAAGCCATAACCGGAATCATAATGAAGGTCATAAGTGCAAGTTCCAGATTAATGTAGGCCATAAGCGAAAAGGAGCCAACCAATGTCATAAGCGCGATGAACACATCCTCCGGACCGTGATGCGCCACCTCTCCGATATCATTCAAGTCATTCGTAATCCGGCCCACCAAATGGCCCGTCTTATTGTTGTCAAAAAACTTGAAGGACAGCTTCTGAATATGCTCAAACATATTTCTGCGCATATCCGTTTCGATGTTGATCCCCAGCATATGCCCCCAGTAAGTAACAATGTACTGCAGCACGGTATTCAGTGCATAAATTCCGAGCAAGGCAATACTGGCGATCACAATATATGGCCAGTTTCCTCCGGGCAGGAGGTCGTCGATAAACGTGCTGATGGCCATCGGGAATGCCAACTCCAGCAGCCCCGCGATTACGGCACATGTAAAGTCCAGCACGAACAGGCCTTTGTAAGGCCTATAGTAAGAAAAGAAACGGCGAAGCATCGATATCCAGCCTCCTATTAATAGTCATTCTCATTCTAGTTCATAAAGTATAGCAAGGCAAGACAAACTTTATGTACTAATAACTATATAATATATAATCAAGGCGAACTGCTAATATGTTCCTTTACAAAAGCTAACGTCTCATCCGTACGTTTGTGCAGCAATTTCTTTTAAAATTTTTTCAATAATTTGTCCATTTTTTTTTGAAACCTCGCACCCAGCTTCCCCGTATAGTAAATGTTAAAAGCAAACCAAAGGGGTGTTTCCGTTGTTCAAAAGAATTATGTTGTTTCTGTTAACCAACATTTTGGTAATTACGACAATTTCCATCATTTTCTCCGTGTTTGGAATTGGCAATTACAGAACAGCAGCCGGTGGCATTGATTTCGTTCAACTGCTAATTTTCAGTGCTGTTATCGGCTTTACCGGCTCCTTGATTTCCCTGGCGATGTCCAGATGGATGGCCAAACGCGCAATGGGCGTCAGAGTGCTGAAGCCCGGCAGCCAAATGACAGGACGCGAGCAGGCGCTTGTCGATATCGTACACCGCATCGCACGTACCGCTGGCATGACCCATATGCCCGAAGTGGGAATTTACGATTCCCCTGAAGTAAATGCCTTTGCAACAGGCCCTTCAAAACGCTCTTCGCTGGTCGCCCTGTCGACTGGCTTGCTTGAAAGAATGGATCAGGATGCGATTGAAGGGGTCATTGCTCACGAAATTGCCCATATTACGAACGGCGATATGGTTACTATGACGCTGCTTCAAGGTGTAGTAAATACGTTCGTCGTGTTTCTGTCTAGAATTGCTGCATTCATCGTCTCGAATTTGGTTAAACGTGAAGAACTGACGCAAATCGTTCATTTCGTCTGTGTCATTGTCTTTCAAATCGTGTTCTCTATTCTTGGCAGCATTGTCGTCATGGCCTTCTCCCGTTACCGCGAGTACCATGCGGATGCAGGCGGCGCCGCATTTGCCGGCAGAGACAAGATGGTCCACGCGCTTCAGTCCCTGAAGCAAATGAAAGACATGGTGGATACAAGCCAAAGTTCGCTGGCAACACTGAAAATCAGCAACCGTCCCAAAATGATGTCGCTGTTTTCTTCCCATCCTGATTTGGATGATCGGATCAATCGTTTGCAGAACAGCACACACTAAGTTTCTGCGGATCTGACTCGTACGATCTTGCAACAACCGACTTAGCAATGCAATCTTACGCAAACCATGCTTCACCTGCACAAGCTGCCTTGCCGCTCCTTTCGGCGGCGCAGCAAGGTGAACCGTGGTTTGCTTTTTTTGTGCTGAAATCGCGGTTTGAATAGGGACATGATATAATGAAGCCATCAATACAAAACTTGAATTTCAGTACTTAAGGGAGACAATTTTCATGGAACCAATCGATTTCAGTACGGCAAACCTGTCTGCGCATGGTGAGCAAATCGCTGACATGAGCGTATCCCAGTGGCATGAGCTGTTTGCCCAATGCACTGCGCCGCTGCTCTCGATGACACGCAATGAGCAGTTCGCACGGACTGCAGCAGATGCTATCCACAAGATCAAACCACAGCTTCCACCTGTGCTCAATCAAATTTTTGAACTGCATGTTCAGTTATTTATCCTTCAATTGCTGGCAACCCCTTCAGAGAACCATTACGGGCATTTTATCGGCTACTATACGCAAATCACAATAAATGATGTGCAATCATCAATCATTGCATCAATTGAATCTAACATCAACCTTGCCGATCAGCCGGAGAATTCGCAGCGTGTTAAAGAGACCATCCGTTTGTTGCGTGACACTATGTTGACTAAAATGACCAAGGATGCTGCCTTTTACTTCGATGTCTACCTGGATGTCTGGCGATATTGGATGGAACCAAACGTAAAAGATCCGGGATGGTATGAAGAGGAATTGGAGCACCTCCGTGCAGCGACTGCGCTGCACAGCACCAGCCAACACACGTATCCTTCGCTGCTTGCCCAAAGCTGGATGCATTTCTTCTGCCGGCGCGATCAGGAAACATTCGAACTATTAAAAGAATTAAGCAGCAGCTATCAGGAGCATGCGAACGAATTGTTCAACTTCCTGTCAGAGCTCGACAGCGCCGGGGAATGGCAGCGGATGTATGAATGGCTTGTCTTCATTCATCCACTGCTGCATTCGGTCAGATTGCAGTATCAATTTGTTTATTTTTCCTTTTGGGACGATGTTATCGCTAATTTGCCAGAAACCGAGCCGGAGATGTGGGAACTGCTCACAGACTCCCACTTTGCGGTAACCGTATATGAAGATAAACTGTACCATTACGAAAAGTGGGAGCAATGGATGGACAGCGTGCTGTGCAAAGGCAGAGATCCGCTCGATTATCGGGTCGCAGATCTTGCACCAATTGAAAAAAACGCGCCCGAAGCGTTGCTGCCTTTTTACCACCAGGCGGTGGAGCAGCAAATGATCTTCAGAACACGCGCCCACTATAAATCGGCTGTGAAGATGCTGAAACGACTTGCCAAACTGTACAAAAAAACAAAAAACCTCCCTCGCTGGGAACAGTTTATTGCGTCGTTCGCCGCCCGTCACAGCAGACTGCGAGCACTTCAGGAAGAACTGCGGAAAGGAAAGTTGATTTCATGAGCGTCTTCTACGATACAATTAGGGTTCACCTTAATCTAACCGCCTATGGCGATGCCCTTCTGTATGGGGGAACCGAATCAAATGGTCCATTTCCCGCCTTTAATTTAAAGCAGAATCTCTTCGCGTGGCATGAGCCATCCTTCTATGGTACGGAATTGGAGATTCATCAGGGAGACGATATTGAAGTCGTTGTGCTGCCTGATAAGTATGTTATTCCGTTCTTTGCCAAGGGGAAGTTGCTTGCGCATATCGAATGGCTGTGGGGAGAAGAGGCGGAACGGCTGCGGCAATTCGCGCCGGCACTGTGGCAATGTATTGAAACAGGCAATTATCATCCGGATTTTGCTGCTTTTCAGAGAGGTGACGGGCTTGTTTGGACGTGGGATAACGATGCTGCCGTTTCCGAAAACATAACATTGCCCCGAACGACGCAGCTGGATGAAAGCTTTTCTTCAGGCCTGCAGGCCGCCTTCTCTGCTGCCGTCACGGATCGGTACTATAGCACTGAAGCGGCCGCTGCGGATTTGCGCCGCGATTTCCCGCTGCTGTTCGCCAAGGATCACAGCACCGCCAGCGGCCTTGACGAGCGCGGATGGCTGAGGGCAATCGGCTGGGAAGCCGATCAGGCGCCATTCCGCCCGCTGCTGCAGCTGCTTGAACCGGAGCCGGAGCAGCCAGACAGTTTCTGGCAGCTGAAGCTGGTGCTGCAGGACAAGCAGGAGCTTGCGAGGACGGTCCCGGTGCGGCTGTCGAGCACAGGGCAAGCTGCCGGCGCTTGGCCTGATAACTGGTCGGCGGCGGTACGCGAGCGGTCGGCCAGTTGGCTGCAGCATCTGCGGACATGTCTGCCCGCCGAGCGTTTCGCCGGCGATGACGATGACCTGCTGCACTGTCCGCTGGAGAACGATGCAGCCTGGCAGTTTTTAATGACCGACAGCCAGCGGCTGCTCGAAGCCGGATGGCAGGTGCTGCTGCCAGCATGGTGGGAGACAGTCAGCAGGAAGAAGCCGCGGCTGCGCGCCAAGGTGAAGAGCGAAGCCGGGCAGGCGGGACGCTCCTTGTTCGGGCTCGATGCTTTAGTGGAATTCGACTGGCGCATTGCGATCGGTGATACGAATCTGACCGAAGAGGAGTTTGCGGAACTGGCTGCGCGCAATGAGCGGCTCGTTCACTTTCGCGGGAAGTGGATTGCGCTTGATCCGTCTTTGCTCGGGCAAATACGCTCGATGATGGCGAACATGGACAAGTCGCGGGGGCTCTCCTTCCAGGATGTGCTTGAACTGCATTTGCTCGCTGCCGACGGCGGGCAGTCAGATAGCACGGAACAGGACACGGAGGAGCAAACACGCATTCAGTTGGAAGTGGAGCTGAACGCGCATCTGCTCAAGTTGATCGGGCAGCTTGGCCAGCAGACAGAATTGCCTTCTGCCGATGTGCCTTCCGATCTGCACGCTGAGCTGCGAAGCTACCAGCATGACGGCTATTCCTGGCTGGTGTTTCTAAGGCGTTTTGGCCTGGGAGCTTGCCTGGCCGACGATATGGGACTTGGCAAAACCGTTCAGCTGATCGCCTATTTGCTTCATCTGAAGGCACAGACCGCCCTTGATGCGCAGCGCACACCATCGCTTATTATTTGCCCTACTTCAGTGATCGGAAACTGGCAGAAAGAGCTGCAGCGTTTTGCGCCATCCCTTCAACTCGTTACGCATTACGGCAACAAGCGGCTTGGGGGCGAAGCATTCCATGCGGCAATGCGCGGGGCTGACGTCATGTTGACCTCCTATGCCACAGCGACGCTCGATCAGGAGACGCTCGGCGAAGTCACCTGGGCAACGATCTGCCTCGATGAAGCGCAAAACATTAAAAATGCGCAAACCAAACAGTCTGCTGCCGTACGCAGCTTTTCCGCACAGCATCGCATTGCGCTGACAGGCACCCCGATCGAAAATCGGCTGTCCGAGCTGTGGGCGATTTATGATTTCATTAATCCGGGATTTCTCGGCAGCGCCCATGGTTTTCAGAAGCGATTCGGACAAGCTGTGGAGAAAGAACGGGATGCGGGGAAAACTGCTGATCTGCAAAAATTAGTTCGGCCATTCATGCTCCGCAGAAAAAAGACCGATCCGAACATTCAGCTTGACTTGCCGGACAAAAATGAAATGAAAACCTATATCCACCTCACGCCGGAGCAGGGAGCACTCTACAACCAGGCGGTAAATCAACTGTTGGAACGTATGAAGAAACTTGAGGGCATCGAGCGCAAAGGGGCCATTTTATCGGCGCTTACGCAGCTCAAGCAAATTTGCAATCATCCGATGCTGCTAACGAAAGAATCGGTAGCTGAACTTCACAAGGCGGCTGGGGAACAGCCGGATTATGAGCTGCTGATCAGCCGGTCTGCCAAGCTGGAGCGTCTGCTCGCCATGGTGAGAGAGTTGCGCGATGAAGGAGAACGCTGTCTTATTTTCACCCAATATATCGGCATGGGGCAGCTGCTTCAATTCGTACTCCGTCAGGAATTGGCGGAGCCCGTAATCTATCTGAACGGCAGCACGCCCAAACCTGCGCGCGACAACATGATCGCGCAATTTCAATCCAACTCGCTGCCGCCGGAGGAACAGCCTCACGTATTCATTCTTTCGATCAAAGCGGGCGGGGTCGGGCTTAATCTGACGGCAGCCAACCATGTATTTCACTTTGACCGCTGGTGGAATCCGGCAGTTGAAAATCAGGCAACAGACCGCGCGTACCGGATCGGACAAACCCGTGATGTACAGGTGCACAAGTTTATTTCACTCGGCACGCTGGAGGAGCGGATTGATGAAATGCTGGAGAGCAAGCAACAGCTGAGCGATAATATTATTTCCAGTTCAGAGGGCTGGATTACGGAGCTTTCCAATGATGCATTGAAAGAACTGTTCACATTAAGACAAGAGTGGGACGGCTCCTGATCGATGATCGATGCCGCGGAGCCGCATTTTCGGTTAGTGCCCGATTTTAGCCAAGTCATCCTTTAAGTATTCGATGGGGACAGCCAGCCCGACCTTCGATGTCTGATTGTTCTGTTCCAGCTCGATGGTGGCAAACACGACTGCGATGACCTTCCCCTCAGCATCAAGCACCGGACTGCCGCTGTTCCCCTTGTAAATCGGGGCGTCAATCGCCATCACAGGCAATTCCCAGCCGTTAAGCGGCGTCATGCCCAGCACGGTCCCCTCGTTGGCAATCTGACTGAAATAGAGCGGATTGCCAATGATGTGGACAGGGGCGCCAGGCTGCCATGCCTGCTCCTCCTCCAACATCAGTGTCGGCAGTTCATCCCCCGGCTGCTCTACCTTCAATATGGCAATATCAATCGCTGGATTTTGAACGACCAGCGCTGCAGGCAGCGTTGTATCCAATTCAGGAAATTTCACCGAGTAGAACTTTTTATCCTCGATGACATGATCATTTGTAATAATATAGCCGCCGGAAATATGGAAGCCGGTTCCTTTGCCCGCATCGGTGCCGACCTGCACCACCGCGCGCTTATATTCCCGAATCGTCTCATTGGCCGACAGCTGCCGCGATTTAACCAGAAACTGAATCGTATCCAGATTGTAGACCATCGGCCAAAAGGCGAATACATTGCCGAGCAGCGCTAAAATCGTGAGCGAGAGCACGGTTTTTCTAATCCAGGTGCGGCCAGGCGATGGGGAGTGATCTTCATCTTCCTCGTCTTCGTTATCCTCAAAATCAGCAGCAGTCGGTTCATAGAATTCATCATCCCCATCACCTCGTTCCCGATCACGCGCATCAGGCAAATCATTGTGTTTCCTTTGCTGTTCATTCATCCGCTTCGTCTGTTCATCCTCCTGCCCGTCCTTCCCCATCATACCCGTTCCCCCCGTTCGCTCTCTTCTATCAATCTATATTTGTATTTATTATGACAATACACAAATTTCGCTAACGTGTGCCTGGCGTTTTCGTTTATAATTTGAATGATTGTTTCATACGATCAGATTGATTACGGAGGTTATGACAGGTTATGTTGAAAAACCCGCTCCGCACCTTTCGCATTGTAAGCATCGTCGAAGGCTTGTCCTTCCTCGCCCTGCTTTTCATTGCCATGCCGTTGAAATACTGGGCAGATGTCCCGCAGCCCGTGCAAATCATCGGTGGATTGCATGGACTGCTGTTCGTCCTTTATTTGGCAGCTATCGTATATGCCGCTATTGCCTTGCGCTGGACAGGCATGCGCATTGCAGGCGCAGTCGCAGCAGCGATTCTTCCATTCGGCCCGTTCGTCTTCGACGCCAGACTGCGCCGCGACGAACAGAAATAGTTGTTTCTGTCGTCAATGGCAATTCGCCGGAGATGTGTTGGAACTGCGCGCCACATCGCTATAAATCAATATCAATAAGCTGATGCACTTTCTCCGGGTAGTTCGTTATAATGCCGTCAATATTGTACTTGAGCACCTCTCGCAAATTCCGCTCAATATTAACGGTCCATACCCATACCTCGCGCCCATTCAGGTGGGCCTCGTCAATCAGCTTTTTGGATAGCATGGTCTGCTCGATTGTATAAAAATCGACATCGAGCGTAGACAAATCTCCGGCCGCAAAATAAAGAATTTGACCGATTTTAATTTCGTCATTCAACGATCTGACCACGCGCAGCACCGGATTGTCAAACGATTGAATATAGCTTACATCCGCCATATCATATGCCTCAATCAACTCAACCACTTTGCGGGCAAGCTCTTCTCCGTCACCATAGGGCTTGATTTCAATCAGCAGCTTCACCCTGTCCTTCGCTTCCTCCATCACTTGAGCGAGTGTCGGAATCCGTTCTCCTACAAACTCGTCCGAATACAGGTACCCGATATCCAATTGGGCAATTTCTGCATAATTCATATCACTCACCCGTTTTGACACCCCTGCCACCCGAGTCAGCATATAATCATGATTGAGAACAACGACGCCATCCTTTGTCAGTTGGACGTCTATTTCGACCGCATCCACATTCTTTTCAATTGCAGATCGAACTGCGCTAAGCGAGTTTTCCGGCGCCTGCAGTTTATCTCCCCGGTGTGCCGCAATCATTACATGCCACTTGGCATAGATTAAATTGTCATTCACTGCATAACTAATTAAAAAAGCGCCCAGGAAATAAATAATAATACTTGATACTATCAGCGTGTAGCGTTTGCCTCTTCTCCGAAAAATCCATGTAAGCCGCTTCTCAAGCTTGCTGAGCCAGCCAATTCGATAAACGTACAGCCGGTCTGCCGATTCCCTTCCCTGAATGCGATTGAAGCGATAGTACAGCCGTGTCAAAAAGGTCAAATTAAGCGGTGCCAGCAGCAGTGCAAACAGGTAGGTCAGAAAGCCCGAGAGCGTTAACGAATAATTTTTGGTGAAATAATTTAATAGATCCAGATCAAGCCAAGCAGGCAAAAAAGTCAAAGGCGACAAGACGATAAAACCCGCAAACACAATAAGCGCATTCAGCAAAAACAAGTAGAGCAAAATGGTAATCCGTTTGTTTTTGGTCAGGGTAAGACTGCTCCGAATGGCAGCTCTTGTTGTCTGGCCTTCGATCACAATGTAATGCAGCACGAACACCCAGCGGAGAATCAGGTAGACGAGTACCAGAAAGGCAGCGCCATAGGCGGCCAGCATTAAATTGGATGTATCATGAAGCTGACTATTGAAAAAAATCGGCACATTAAAATAGGAAAGCAATGAGGATGATAGCGGCGACTCAATAAAAGGAATTAAAAATAGCAGAAAAATCATCAATTGCAGCATGCCGAATCCGAAAATTATGGGTGTTCTGCGCAGTGTTGTAATCAGTGCATCGGAAATGAGCACATCCTTGCCAAAATATTTCTTTTGCGAGATGATAATAAGAACACCAAACTCAATAAACAGCACCAAAACGGCAATTAGCGAGATGCCAAGCAACCCGGCAATCCCTTTGTAGCTCAGTACAATTTTGTAAACGTCGCCGTTTAGCAGCGAACCTGTACCGAAAGCATGAACAACCCGGTTGAAAATGTATGAATTTATCGGAACGAAAATAAAACTTGTTGCCAGCATAAATATATATTCGAAGATTAATTGTTTTTTGTAGGTTCGCCGAAAATCAAGCAAGCTTTGTTTGAACAAACGCATCATGTCCATCATCCTGTTCCTATGCAGTCGTCATTATCAGTATAGCATGCAAGGCTGTCCGAGGGTAGAAACGATAGCTTCTCCATTGCCAAACAGGTGCTGGAGGCGGCAATCGCAAATTCGAGCACCGTGCCTTCAACACTGCCGTTGGAACGAACGCCTTGTTAATTTCGTACAACATCATACCTTGCATAAAAAGTGAAAGAATGGAGGTTCTATCCATGTCCGACTTTAGTTCTTTTGACGGTTCCCCATTTGGCGGCTCTTCTTTTGGCAACACGTTTAACTTTATGTTCACCGCCGTCCCGATTTTTATTGGCATTGTGTTCGTTATCGTCATCGTGGGGATATTGTTCAGGGGGTCACGCTATGTGAAAAATGCCAGCACTCCGAAAATATCACATTATGCCCGCATTGTTGCCAAGCGGATGGATGTCCGTCACCATCACAACCATCACGGCAGCGATCATATGATCAATTCCTCGCGCACACATTATTACATTACGCTGGAATTCGATAACGGTGAGCGCAAGGAATATTTGGATGTGAAGCAACTGTACGGTGTCGTTGTGGAAGGCGATGCGGGTTATGCGTCAGTTCAGGGCGACTGGATTATTGCTTTTGAACGCGACATGGGCTTCCAACGCTGATTTTATTTGCAGAGCCCATTGCATGCATCTCATCTCGTGATGATTTCTGCTCTTCATGGCATTATTTTCACCATTATGAGCCAATATATAGACAAAAGCAGCGCTTTCTTATATTTTTATAGAAAACGAAGGAGGGAAGAGCCATGACCTATGCCGCTTATTTTAATGAGCGCAGAGACAACCAATTAAACGAACTGCAGGAATGGCTTTCCATTCCCAGCATCTCCGCGCTGTCTGAGCACAAGCCGGATATGGTACGTGCCGCGAACTGGCTGGCCGACACCTTGACCCGCGCCGGTCTGGAGCATGTTGAAGTTCACACGACAGCAGGCCACCCGATCGTATATGCCGATTATTTGCACGCGCCTGGCAAGCCAACGATTCTCGTATATGGACATTATGATGTTCAGCCCGTCGATCCGCTCAATCTTTGGAGCACGCCTCCCTTCGAGCCGACGATCCGCGAAGGCAAGCTGTACGCACGCGGGGCTACGGATGACAAAGGGCAATTATTTCTGCACATCAAAGCCGTTGAGGCTTTGCTCCAACAGGAGCATACGCTTCCGGTCAATATTAAATTTTGCATTGAAGGTGAAGAAGAGGTATCCAGTCCGAACCTTCCTGCCTTTCTTGATGCCAATCGAGAGAAGCTCGCTGCCGATGCGGTCGTCATCTCCGACTCCTCCCTGCTAGAAGAAGGCAAACCTTCTATCTGCACAGGTTTGCGCGGATTGTGCTCGCTGGAAGTAGCCGTACATACTGCCAACACCGATCTTCACTCCGGGTTGTTCGGAGGCGGCGTTCCCAATGCGCTGCATGCGCTCGTGTCGCTGCTGGCCACACTGCATGATGAACAAGGACGCATAACGGTAGAAGGATTCTACGACGGTGTACCTGCATTATCCGCCATGATCCGCGAAGAGCTTGCCAAACAAAATCCGGATGAGGAGCGGCTACGCGATAGTCTCGGACTTGAATCACTCTATGGCGAACAGGGGTATTCGTTCGCTGAACGGACAGGGGCGCGTCCGACACTGGAACTCAATGGCGTCTATGGCGGTTTTCAGGGGGAAGGCACCAAGACGGTTATCCCGAAAGAGGCGCATGCCAAAATAACATGCCGCCTCGTAGGACAACAGCAGCCCCAGCAAGTATTGGATGCAATTATCCGCCATCTGGAGAGCCGTATCCAAGCTGGCGCAACGCTCAAGATTACACCCGGAGAGAAAGCGCCGGCCTTCGATGCCGATCCATCCAATCCGTTTCTGCAGCTAGCGGCGGACGCTTATGAGCAGGTATACGGAGCGCGCGCGATCTTTACGAAGGATGGCGGCTCCATCCCAATTGTCGAAGCGTTCTCCCGCATTCTTGCAGCTCCTGTCGTCCTGATGGGTTTTGGACTTCCAGATGAAAATCTGCACGCTCCGAATGAGCATTTCAATCTGCAAAATTTTGATAAAGGGCTGTTGACCATTGTCGAGTTTCTAAAACGGGCAGCGGAAACCTCCTAACTTCTGATGCATTTTGAGGATTGAACCCGAATGGAATTCAGGTTATAATTGTGATAACAATTATCATTTCCATTTGAATGGAGGAGTTCTCTCTGTGAGCCTTCTATTTCCAATAATTACGGTTTCCCTCATTGCAATCGGCGCCTTTTGCCTGTTCATTGCGCTCGATAATCAGCGGAAGATGGCCCAGCAATTCGCCAGCAGGAGACGCAATACATTCGGTCAGCCGCTTGCAGGAAGTGCGGGCGAAGCCGTGTTCCCGCTTGCGGGCACCGCCTCGCCGCGGATGGACCCGGCCAGTACGGCGCTTCGACATGACAGCGACGGCCGCTAAGGCTGCTGGTTAATGTTGCCGATTTACACTAGATGACTGCTAATGCCAACAACTTGCTGACGTTAAACACCCCCTCGCCGGTTTCGGCGAGGGGGTGCGTTGTTAATCGAGCGCATGCTGCTGGCCGGTTGACATCCTGTCGGCTGGCTGCCGGAGCAGCCGCAGTCCGTTCAGTATAACCAGTATCGTACTGCCTTCATGACCAACAACACCAAGCGGCAAAGCCATTTCATAACCGAAGTTGCCGGCGAGCAGCAGCAGAATAACGCTTAGTGCAAACACCATGTTCTGCTTAATAATTGTCAAGGTCCGTTTGCCTGTCGCAATGGCGGCTGGAATTTTCTCAATATCATCCTGCAGCAGCACCACATTTGCTGTTTCCAGCGCGGCATCACTGCCCCCTGCCCCCATCGCGATCCCGACCGTCGCCGTCGCCAACGCTGGTGCATCATTGACCCCATCGCCTACCATGGCGACAGAACCGTATGCTTCCTTCAGCGCTTTAATTTGCGTTACTTTATCCTCAGGAAGCAGTTCGGAGAACACCAGCTCAATCCCTGCCTCATCGGCAATCGCGCGTGCCGTCTGTTCCTGATCCCCCGTGAGCATCGCAACCTGAATGCCCTGCTTTTTGAGCTGGGCAATTGCCCGCTTGGCCTCCGGACGGATGCTGTCTTGCAGCGCAATTACACCTACAGCGCGCTCGCTATCATGCAGCACGGTAACGGTTTTGCCTTCCCTCTGCAGCCGCTCCACCGTTTCAGTCAACACTGCATCGGACGTATTTTCAGCTGTAAATGCAGGCTTCCCGATCCGCCATGTCCGGCCTTCGAAATCGGCTTGAATCCCTTTGCCTGTTACGGCGCTGAATGCAGCGGGTTTCTGCACGGCAAGCCCGGATTGCTGTACATGCTGCACGATCGACTTCGCCAACGGATGTTCTGACAAGCTTTCCAATGAGCCGGCAACTCGCAATATTTCATGCGAATCATTATTTTGCAGAGCAATCACATCCGTTACAATCGGATGCCCAGTCGTTAAAGTGCCGGTTTTATCAAATGCGACAACCTTCGTCCGTGCCAGATTTTCCAGATGAGCGCCGCCCTTGAAGAGAACGCCCTTGCGCGCGCTGCTCGATATTGCAGATAGCACAGCAGGCATAATCGAAGCCACCAAGGCACAAGGAGAAGCGACAACCAGGAATACCATGGCCTTGTAAAAGGCCGTTTGCAGCGGCCATTGCAGCAGCAGCGGCGGCAGTGCGATCAGCAGAACGGAAATCAGAATGATCGCTCTTGCATAACGCCGTTCGAACCGTTCCATAAACAGCTGGGAAACCGGCTTCTCACTTTGCGCCTCTTGCACCAGCCGAATAATCTTGGCGAACAGCGTTGCCTCACCAGGACGATTAATGCGGATAAACAATGCGCCCTGATCGTTCAGTGTTCCGGCAAACACTTCATCGCCAGCTTCTTTGTCGACAGGGATGGATTCGCCCGTAATGGAAGCCTGGTTAACAGCCGAACTTCCCTCCACCACGATTCCGTCCGCTGGAATTCGCTCACCAGGCTTCACAATGACGATGTCGCCTACCGAAAGCTCAGCGATTGGCACCAATCGTTCCACACCCGCTTCATACAGCATCGCCGTCTCCGGCTTCATCTCAACCAGCGCGGATATATCCCTGCGGCTGCGATCCATCGTATAGCTTTCCAATGCGCCGCTCAGTGAGAAAATAAAGATGAGAACAGCGCCCTCTGTCCAGTAGCCGATGCTTGCCGCGCCTGCGGCAGCCACCAGCATGAGCAGATTGACATCCAGATCCCGCTCGACAAACAACGTTTGCAGTCCTTCGCGGGCTTTGGCGAATCCGCCGATAATATAAGCTGTCACATACAGAGCGATCGACCAGGCCGGGTTGACCTCTCCCAACGTCCATGCAATGGCAATAATCAATCCGCTGACTAGCGCAGCCGCGCCTTCTCCATACTGATGCAGCCAAGTTTTCCCTCTGGCATATTGTTGCTGAAGCCTTGCTTGTTTGGTCGTTTGTTTATTACTGCTGCTTTCTGTTGTTTGTATGGCTGTATTCATCACCATCACTCCTCCCAATTGAGAATGAATTCCATTCCATTCTCCCTTAAAATGGCACATGCTGCTCCTGTTAGGGAGCAGCATGGAAAACGAAAACAAGCCTCGTCGCAAGCACTGTACATTTTATTGAAATTACATAAGGTTTTCATCTCTTATTTAGAATTATTATAATATAAGAATTAAAAAAAGTAAATGATTTTTTGCACTTCGCCAACTGACAATCGTTCGCAATAATTGGGCTTACCAACAAAAAAACGGTTTGCCCCCGCGCTTGCGTAAAGCTATAATGGGAGTTGGTTTTGCTTGTATTGCAAAAAATTCAGCAGCGTGTTTTGTACATAGAGAATGGTGAAATAAGGAGGAATGAATTGTGGATTTTATACTTGATAAGATGGATACGAAAATTGAGTTTTTCGAAGCATACAGCCTGAAGACACTTGAAGCGCAGATTGACCAGCAGGTGCAAATTAATAAAGCGCTGCTGCTCGATGTACATGCCATACAACACCAGACCGTCTTCGACCCCGCCCGTGAAAAAATGTTGTACACTGCGGTTGTTCATTTCAAGACGAAGTAATCCTTCCCACAGAACGAATACAACTGGCAAGGCAAAAAGACCTCATGAAATAACTTAACGTGCGAATCCATCCGCGTTTGTATGGACACTTAGGGTTCGCACCGTCAATGGACAGTTTGGAGCATCATTTGATTCGTTTAATCTCCTTTAAGTTACTGCTGATCGACAAGCCGTTCTACTTCTTCCATGGTCAACTTTGTTAGCCGAACCACACTTTCCTTGGCCATACCTTCTCGGAGCATTTCTAGTGCCACTTCGGCTTTTACCCTCGGCTTTACCTTCAACTTTACCTTCAGCTTTTCCTTCAGCTTTTCCTTCAGCCCTTCCTTCTTCTTTGCCACGGGCAATGCCGTCCGCAATAAGGCTGTTTCGCTCGATCAACGAATTTTCACGCATTTCGTACAGTTCCTGTATCCCTGCGTCACCACTCAGCCACTCCAGGCGCTCTTCCGCTTTTTTGATTGCCGGATCCATTACCATCAACTCCTTTAATAATGATTCAGGTATTTTTGCATCCATAAATAATAGCCAACGATGAAGAGAATCGCTCATATTCCTCTCCGTTTTTTTGAACTTTGGCAGCTCGATAAAGTGCAACTCCACATCATCCGTCAGCATATAATTCTCTTCATGATCCTCGTACAAATGAAACGTACTGTGAAATCGCTCGATAGGCAGCATCTCAAAATCCAGAATGTTGATCGTGATCGTTTTCTTTAAAGTATCATAAGCTGCTCCGGCTTTGATGCTCTCCAGGTAGAGCTTACTAAAATAAAACAACGTCCGCTTCGTCATGTTTCGATGATCTGTTAACTGCATTTCTATATCAATCTGAACACCGTCCAACGTATGAGCACGAATATCCAATCTTCCCGTTTTGTCGTCAATGCGTTCTTTCAATAGCTGCTTGTTCTCGATGACATTCAAATCACCAAGCCTCGCCTGACCTTCCAATCGCAAAATAGCATTCAGCAACGAGATCAAGCTTTCCTTCGTCTCTGCTTCTCCAAACAATCGTTGAAATATAAAATCATTCGTCGGCTTTAGTCTTTTCATGTCAACCTCCCAGCTTTTCTTGGTTCTCTACCTATTATACCGCAATTTTGTAAATTGTAGTGTCTGCAAATTGCTTGCATAAGAGACTTTTCACAGCATACTTATGTAACAATTGAATTGATTCGACACCGAATATTTTTCATATTAAGTCTGGGCATTAAACTTAACCTTCACACAATATTCGGAATCATCCGCCCTCTGCAACATTTTAACAATTATTTTCAAGTTTCTCTTGAAATTGATTATCAGTATCAGTATTATTGTATATAGCATCATCAACTGCAAATGATCCAAGACGTTAGGCATTTCAAGGGGATACCTTGAGATTCTTTTGACATGGGCTCTGCCCAATCAACTGACAAGACGAAATGATAAATAGATTTCGGCTCTACCTAGAAATCAACGCTTGACTCCTGCGAGAAGGGCAGCGAAGGGTTGCAGGGACGTTGGAAAAACGAAGTGGTCGCTTTTTAAAGCCGGAATTCAACCTTTTGGAAATCATGATAAGAAATCCGGCTTTGAATGGCGATTGGAAACACCCTGCGAACCCGCAGCAGCACACCTGAGTCTCGTCGAGATCTGATTTTGCTTTTGAGCCTAGATTTCATCAGCAATTCATTTTAAAGACCAGAAGAGATGAGGATAAAAAATGACAAACCAATTGGAGCTTTACGATACAACGATTATTGGCGGGGGACCTGCCGGCTTGTTTGCCGCTTTCTACGCTGGCATGCGTGATATGAAAACGAAAATTATTGAAGCCCAGGAGCAACTCGGCGGAAAATTGCTTCGTTACCCGGAGAAAATGATCTGGGATGTAGGCGGTGTCACACCTATTCGTTGCGAAAAGCTTATCAAACAACTGATTGAGCAAGCGAAAACATTTGACCCCACAATTGTTCTGGGTCAGGTTATTGTCGGCTTGGAGAAACAAGAGGACGGCACTTTCATTCTCACGTCAGAGAACGGGGAACGCCATCATACAAAATCGATTATTTTGGGTGTTGGCTACGGCATTCTGAAACTCGCCAAGCTAGAGGTTGAAGGCGCAGATCGTTATGAAGTAAGCAACCTTTATTATACGGTGCAAGAAATGGAAGTCTTCCGCGGCAAGCATGTCCTGATTTCCGGGGGCGGCGACTCTGCAGTGGATTGGGCGAACGAACTCGAACCGATCGCTGCCAGCGTAACGGTAGTTCATCGCCGTGACAGCTTCGGCGGTCTTGAGCGCAACGTGCTCCGGATGAAAGAATCTTCTGTGAATGTGCGAACTCCTTATGCCCTGGTCGGATTGTCGAGTGAGGACGGGTCCAAAATTAGCACGGTAACCATTAAGCATTTAGAAACCGAAGCAACGGAGCAGCTTCAAGTGGATGCCGTCATCGTCAATCACGGATTTAGAAGTGATTTTGGACCGCTGCGGGATTGGGGATTAAATATTGGCGAATGGGAAGTGCCGGTTGGTCCTGGGATGGACACGGCAGTGCCTGGAATATATGCGGCAGGGGATTTTGTAACCTATGTCAGTAAGGTGAAATTGATCGCAGGCGCATTTAACGATGCTGTGCTGGCAGTCAACAATGCCAAAGTATTTTGTGATCCTGAGGCGCCGCGATACGGGTATGTTTCTTCGCATAATGAGCGGTTCAAAGAGAAAAATAAAGCGCTTGGGGTTGAACTATAGTTTAACAAGTGCTCGTCCATCATTCGACGCAGTATTAACCATATGGTAAGGGAGGAAGATTTCCTAACCATATGGTTTTTTTATATGGAGATTGCATTATGATTCGAAAGTTATCTTGTCGTCTATTACCCCGCATTCGCACCGCAATGCAGCTGTGCTTTCACGAAGCGCTCCATACGCTCCAGCGCCCGCTCCAACTGCTCAGGCGCAACGGAATAAGAACAGCGAATGAAGCCTTCACCGCCCTCACCGAATACCGATCCAGGGACAACGCCGATCCCGGCTTCTTTCATTAATTGCAGCGCAAATTGCTCAGAGCTCAGTCCCGTACCTGCAATAGATGGGAAAACATAGAACGCCCCTTCCGGCGTATGACAAGGCAGGCCGATTTCCCGCAATCCGCGGACAAAGCTGTCCCGGCGCTCCCGGTAAGCTGCTATCATCCGGTCTTTCTCCTCCAAGCCGTTGCGCAGTGATTCGAGTGCTGCGATCTGTCCCAGCGCAGGTGCGCACATTGCGGTGTACTGGTGGATTTTCAGCATGGCAGCAATCAGTTCCCCTTGTCCGCAGGCGTAGCCGATTCGCCAACCGGTCATGGCGAAAGCTTTGGAGAAACCGTTAATAACAATCGTACGCTCCATCATTCCCGGTACAGAAGCAATACTGACATGTTTTCGCTCATAAGTCAGTTCACTATAAACTTCATCAGATAGAACGATCAAGTTGTACTCCTTGATCAGTTCGACAATCGGCAGCCAGTCCTCATAGGTCATCACCGCGCCTGTCGGGTTGTTCGGGTAATTGAGCATCAGCACTCTGGATTGCGGGGTCAGCTTCTCCTTCAAAGCTTCAGCTGTCAGCTTGAAATGCTGCTGTGCGGAAGTACGCACAGGTACAACCTTGCCGCCATTGATTGAAGCGATCGGTGAATAAGCGATATAACTTGGAGCAGGAACGAGCACCTCATCGCCTGGCCGGATAAAAGTGCGCAGCGCCAAATCAACCGCCTCACTTGTACCCACTGTGACGAGTATTTCGCTGCGCGGGTCATAGTGGAGCCGATAGCTGCGCTGCAAATAATGCGCAATTTCCTCGCGCAGCTCCACCATGCCGGCATTGGATGTATATTTGGTAAACCCTTCATTCAAAGCGCGAATACACGCTTCCCGGACATGCGCAGGCGTTGCAAAATCCGGTTCGCCTACTCCAAGTGAAATCGTATCCTTGCTCGGGTCCAGATCGAAAAATGCCCGAATGCCCGAAGGCGGTATATTTTGCACCAAAGGCGAAATCCATTCCTTACCCATTGCTGACCACTCCCACGCTTTTAATTGATTGATCCTTCCTGCCCGTTCCCGTATCTATTCCAGTTGAGTACCCCGACTTCGCCAAAGATACGCTAATGATCTTATCCAGCAGCTCACTGTATGTTATTCCTGCCGCTTGTGCACTTTTGGGCAGCAGACTGTTCCTCGTCATCCCAGGCAAGGTATTGACTTCCAGTACAAAGGGCATACCATCCCTCAGTATAATATCGACACGAGCATATACACTGCATTTCAAAATCCGATAACTTGCCAATGCAGCCTGCCGCACTCGCTCATCCACCTCAGGCTCCAGCTTGATGACCTGCTCCAATGCTCCGCCATCCTCGTATTTGGCCTCATAATCAAACCACTCCGAGCCATTCGGCTGAATGCCTATGATCGGCAGCAGCTCCCCGTCGATCATCGAGCAGGTCAGTTCCTCACCCTGTATATATTGCTCGATGATTGCTTCATTGTCCCAACGCAACGCTTCCTCTACCGCAGACCGCAATTCCTCAACCTGCTTGACAATTCGAATCCCGATACTCGATCCACCCGAATTCGGCTTCACAACTAGCGGATAGCCCAACTTGCCTGCTGCCTCAGCGGAATACTCGCTCATCGTGCTCCAGCACAGCCAATCCGGAGTTGGAACACCTTCGTAACGGAGCAGCTTTTTCGCTATATTTTTGTTCATACACAGGCTGCTCGATAACACACCGCTTCCGGTATACGGAATACCCAACGTTTCCAGCGTCCCCTGAACGGTACCATCTTCGCCATACGTGCCATGCAGGGCGAGCAGCGCAATATCCAAATGGTTTACCTTATCGACCAGTTCCTCGCGTCTTGAAATGTCGATCGGGTACACGACGTATTGGTTTCTATCGAGATGCGCCAGTATTTCCTTGCCTGATTGAAGCGAAACCTCGCGCTCCGAAGATACGCCGCCCATAATAACGCCTACCTTCATACTCCACACCTCTTCATCCCATTAATTTCCTGGCACACTCGCCAATAATTTTGATTCCCTTGCTGATATCCTCATCCGCCACACGAGAGAAACCCAGCCGCATCGTATTACGGCCCTGTCCGTCTGTAAAAAAGATATCTCCCGGCGTAAAAACCACTCCCTGCGCCAAGCATAATTCCAGCAATAACCGTGTATCCAATCCTTCTGCGAACGTAATAAACAAATGCAGCCCGCCGTCGCCTGAAAGCTGAACATAGGGAATATGTTCCTTGCAGCTTTGCACCGTCAATTCATACTTGCGCTTGTATTCATTGCGCGCTTTCTTGAGATATTTCTCCAGATTTCCATTGTGCAAATACTGATAGAGAACCGATTGATCCAGTGTCGAAGTATGGATCGTTCGCGCCCGCTTGATGCTCTCCAAATAATTGATCAGTTCCGCATCTGCCAGCACCCAGCCTACCCGCAGCCCCGGAAACAGCACCTTCGAAAAACTGCCTAAATAAATGACGCTGTTGCCGCTGCCAGCCGCTGCAATCAACGGGGAGACATGTGCGCCAGTGTAGCGCAGTTCCTCATTAAAACCATCTTCGATGACCGGAATCCGATACTGACTCATCAGGCGCATTAATTCCAGCCGCTTCTCAGGCGACATGACAATCCCGGTAGGATTATGATAGGAAGGAACAAAATAGGCGCAATCGTACGTTTGCCCGGCAAGCGCCTGCTCCAGTTTCTCCATGTTGATCCCGCCATGCTCCATCGGAATGCCTGTTATATCAAAACCATGAAGTTTGAGGTTTTTGATGGCGGTATTATGCGTCGGATTTTCACAAAGCACGTTGCCGCTCTGCTTCCCGAGCGCGGACAGTACGATATCGAACCCCTCAGTAAAGCCATTGGTAATCAAAATATCTTTGCCATCCAAATTGACACCCTTGTGATGCATGTAGGCTAGCAAGTAATCCATCAGCGGCTTGTAGCCTTTTGCATAACCGTAATTGAGCAGCACATCGCCTTCCACCGCCATCCGGTCCATAAACGCCCGCTTCACATTGCCCATATCAAACAACTTTTCATCCGGTGCAATGCTGGTAAAAGAGATCGCTCCCTTCTGCGCGCGAATGCCATGCTTCATTAAATCGAGTGATTCCGCCATGCGCGCATGGGCATTAATTCGCTCCTGCCAGTTGATCTGCCATGATGGAGCCGTCTTGCCGCCTAGCGCCGCGGCCACGTAGCTGCCTTTGCCCTGTACTGTATAGGCGAACCCGTCTTCCTCCAGTTCCGCATACGCGGCTATGACGGAATTGCGACTTACGTTCAGCAGTTCCCCCAACTCGCGGGTAGACGGCAGCTTTTGATGGGGCTGCAAGGCCCCTTCTATAATTAAACGTTTCACGTAATCTTTCACTTGGATATAAACCGGACGGTCCTTAGCAGGTTCAAAATTGTTAAACATCCGTGTATCGCCCCCACAGCTATCATGTCACATATGCCGGAATAAAAAAAGAACCACCGACCTGGATTTTTCATCCGGTTGTGGTTCCTGAAAGTCGTTAGTCCGCTATACACTTCATATTTTGGCGCAATTATCCGATAATAGAGATATCTATGCAAAATATGTCAATGATACCGATGGAGGCTTATGCTTAATAACCTATCAGACAATTCCCGCAAAGTGCTCAGTTACCTGATCGCAACGCCCATTCTTGTTTATATTCTTGGGTTTGTTTATGTCCAAGGGATGCTGGGGACAATGCTGCCCTTCTCTTGGCTCGCAGCACAGGGCATTCTGCATATTTATCCGGTCTCCCTGAATCTATATTTGTTTAATGGCATCGCGCTGTTGCTCATATTAGGTGCCCCTTTGATGGTTGCCGTTGTGAATCTTACCGGCTCCCATCTCAATCCCTACTGCCGTACGTTTATAAAGGGGATCAGGTTCGTATTAACTTATATTAAGCTTCCGCAGGCCCTGCATAACTTCTATGTAATTATATCAGTTTTTATTATCATGTGTCTCTTTTACCGTGGAATGTTCCTTCTTTCCCAAGAATTTTATATAAGGCTTGCTAGCACTTCTATGAATTATTTTTTCTATTACCTTATTATAGCGATTGTCATTTCATTTTGCTTTAAAACAATGTGGCTGGTTCCAAAAACAAAATTCCGATTTTTCCCGGATACCGTTGCCATTATACTTACAGCTCACATATTGGTCTTTATTGTCTACTTGCATGGGGCATCTATGCAAAACCATAAAATCGAACAGTACAATCAACAAAACGGACAATTTGAGGTTGCCAAAGTCACTGACTTGGATGGTTTGACGAGCAAGCCATACTTATATATTGATTTAAATGCGGATTATTTCATCGGCTACGACCTGACGGAAGAGGTAACGAAAGTTATTCCGAAAGATGGAATGCAATCCATTGATATTTATTCCTATACGTATCCCGAAACTCAAATTCGTCTTGTGGAGGGATTACTCGAAGACTTTGGTATTGAGCATGATATTACCAATGCGGTTCATATTATTAAATCTTATTTTGCTTATCAGCTTGATCCGCCTTCACGCGAAGCATTCAATCAGTATAAAAATCTGTTCGATTTCGAGTGGCAGATGGCCCACTTTAATGTCGCCCCGGATGTCTTGATCAAGCAAATGGGGCAGTTGACCTATCCCGATGCCGACAGCAGCGACTTCTGGGGACTCGACTTCTCTGTTCCTGACATCGAACAGCAAGATGACACTGGCAATATCGAGAATGCAATCGTATACGTCCGTGAGTATTGGAGTATGGATCGGGTTAAAAATTGGAAATTTACTTTGACCCGTAACAAGAACTATTCGGCTTCCGCAGCGTATAACGGTTGGCAGATTAAAGATATTGTCAAATCCGAATTTATACTTAAATAGTAACAATGCATCGATCTTGATAGGTTAGCAAGCTGGCTGCCGTTGCCGCGGGAGCCGATTTTTATTGTCCAACTCCCTGTTTGCCAGCCCCACGGCCACACGTTCCACTATTTATCCATTTTAGGGTACTTTTCTTGATTATGCGGACAGGAGATCCGCTATTATCTGGGAAAAGCCTAAAAATGGGGGATATTGTGCATTTAACGGAACTAGTGTCCGCGAAAATAAATGAGAGCGGTCACTTAACGAAATAGCGGAATCTCTGTCCTCCTAGCGCAGTGTGGCGTTACATTTACGGCAGTTGACTGCATGTTAGAAAATCATAAGTCGTGCTCATCACTAAATATTTTTGACGGAATGGTCATCCGCCGCTGGCATACAAACATAAGTTATTCAATCGGCCCTCTCTCTAAAAACTCTGAATTCTAGCACAAAAAAGAGCGGCCAGTCTCCTTGACCGCCGCCTTTCTTCAGTTCATCCATGTTTCCCATTCTACACAGGCAGCATTAACCATCTGCTTTGTATTATCATGTTTACATCCCTGTAGCCTGCCGCTTTGATGGTCACAGAATAAGTATCTGCTTCTCCAGCGAACATTTCCCTGTTAAGGATCAACACCGGCCCTATATCTCCGAGGTGTCTAACAACGAAATAAAAAGACTCTGTACTAGGGATATTTACATATTCCGCTTCACGAATGACAACTTTGTATACCTTGTTGTACCATGAGGACATGCTATCCGGTTCAAGCAACAATCCATTATACACCGGATCATAGATAGCGACTCCATCCCATTCAATAGGAACACCTTCTACCCTCTTCAATCCAGTCGGTGCTGCTTTTTTCTCGAAGAACTCATCCAATCTCTCCAGATTATCAAACTCTCCAAGAAAGTTCGATTCACGGTAGTAAAATATATCCCAAGCTACCTCTACTGTTACATTTTCATATTCCTCATCAAGCGGTTGGAACATTGCCTCCCCATCTTCCGCAGAGTTAACTATACTCAGAAGGTTAGATCTCTTCTCCTTACGCTGTGCAACGGACTCAGTTAGTGTCACACTAGGGTCATAATCAATATTTTTTATCGCTTTAACATGACCGGTAAGCTCTACACCATCCGCTGCAATGTATAAAGTTCCACTAAATTTAACACCTGGTTGCACATGTACTGTAACCCCTTCACCTTGAATTTCAAGTAACCCAGTCTCGGAAAAAACAGTCCCCTCAGCCAAAATAATTTCAGCGTTTGGAGCATCGTTACTTACCGTTACACTTTTACTATAGGTACCTTCAAGCGTTATGGTTTCACCGCTATCGATTCGCACGAATGCATTAGAAGCCTCTCCCGTTAGACGAATTCTCGAACGATTGTTATCCCGAAGCCAAATGCCTTCCCTGTGAGTCGCCGCGCTCTCAAATGTTCCCGGTGCCACATCTTCAATGATCGTTTGCCCATTAACGGTAACGGAATTTAGCAGCTTCACGCTGCCGTTAGGCACATTCGCCAGAAACTGTTCTCCTGCAACCTCCAAATTACGCAGCGTATACACGCCGCTGCCGCTCCCTTGAATGGTCACACCTCCCTCAACTCGCAACGGTGGCCCCGAAGCCGGGCCAAACGTTGCATTGCCGCTGCCGCTCACCGTTTCAGTGATCGGACCTTCAATCGGACCCGGACCCGGCCTGCTCAGCGGTGATTGGGAACCCGGATCAATCGGAGGGGTCCCGGGATTGTAGACCGGCGGGGTTGGGGTTGTGACTGGCGGATTCGTCCCCTCAAGCTCCTTCTTCGCGTCCTCATATTCTTTTTGCTGCTGCTCGTTCAGCTTTTTAAGGTATTCTTCATGCGCCTTTAATCGTGCTTCTTCCAGCGCCTTCCGGTTGGCCTCTTCAGCTAATCGCCGCTGCTCCTCCAGCTTTTTCAGCAGTGCCTCCTGCTGCTTCTTCTGCTGCTCATTGCGCTGCCGTTCCAATTCCAATTGTTTCTTCCGTGCTTCTTCGAGTTGCTTTTGCTTTAACTGTTTCTCTAGCTCGTCTTTCGTTAATTCAGCAGGTTTGGCCTGATTCAAATCGATTTTTTTATCCAGCGTTTTGTTGGCTTCATCCACAACTTTCTGAATAGCACTCTGATCTACTATTTTGGATTTAATTGCCTCTTTAATTAGATTGGCAACCATATTATCCAAATTGCGCTGTACCCGGTCCAAATCCGCTTCCGTTTGAACACTAAGCTGCTCCCGCTCCTCAGCGGACGGATTTTTGAGTTTTTCAATCAGCGCGCTGTTCTCCTCATCGATCTGCTGCTTGCTGCGAATGAGCGCTTCGATTACGTCAGGGCTCATTTGTGCCACAAGTGAAGCCAGATCGATCGGGTACGCTCCCATATCTTCGGCAGAATCGTTCCCCAGAAGTTGCAGCATCTGTCCTGGCAAAATAACGTGCTCGCCTTCTTCATTCTTTTGCTTGACTACGCCAACTCCTGAACCGATCATAAACTTTGCATCGCCAGTGCTCGGATCGACGGTAATAAACATCGTCGTGCCGCGCACGCCCATGACCGCTGTCGGCGTTTCCACTTCAAACTCCTCATCCTTGGCAACCAGCGAACTGGCTTTAACCCACATTGTTCCTGTCCAGATGGTGAACTTGGATTTTTTGCTGCCGTTGCTGTCCCGAAGCTCCGAAACATACAATGAAGAATGCTCACCAATGGTCGCCTCGTCTCCACGATCCTGCACTTTTAAGATCACACTCGATTTGGCGCCTGTTGTCAGATGATCGCCTTCGTTCAAAGGCATATTTTTATAAGCTTTAAAATAGCGTTTGCCACCGGCTTTCTTAACTTCCACTGTTCCTGATACACTCACTACGCTGGCAATACGGACCGATTTGGCATCAGCCACTGGAGTAAACGATCCCGGCAGCATCCCTAGCAGCAAACATAGCACGAGCGCGGCAGCAACCAGCCTGCCAGAACGAATTTTACTAACTTGCAAGTAGCCTTTCATTCCCTATTCCTCCTTGCTGCCATGAATTGGATTACGGACAACCGCCGTTTTCGACGCTGCCAACCACTGTACATCCATCCCGATCAACTCGCTTACAGCGCGTACCGGAATATATGTCGTTCCGGACTTCACAGGCGGAATCGCATCAAGCTCGATCTTGGTCACCTTGCCCTGCTGATCTGTAATATGCGCGGAGGGTGCATTCAGGCTCAGGGCGACGGATATGCCATCCTTTTCAAGCTTAACTTCCCTGGTTTCCGTCTCATAGGTCACTTCGTAGCCGAGCGCTTCAGCAAGCGCTCTGACCGGCGCATACGTGCGTCCTTGCTGAACGAGCGCCTTCATTTCCGACTGCTTTCCTTTGCTGCTGATGATGATGCGCGCCTCCAGATCTCCGGCAGCTCGCTCCGGCAGCTCCAGCAGCGAAATTTGCCGGATTTTATTATTGTAGCTATCTGCCACCAAAATCGTCCCATCCTGCATGACCGCAACCGCTGAAGGAGCCTGTAGTCCATGACGCCCTTCGATGCCATCGCTCCATCCTCTAACCCCTTCCGAATTGCCGGCCACAGTGCTCACCTGTCCGTCATGCAAATAGCGGATCGCATGGTTCAAGCTGTCGGCGATCAACAGACCGCCCTCGGAAGTGACCGCCAATCCGCGCGGATAATTGAACTTTGCCTGCAACGCAGCGCCGTCCTCAAACCCGGCTTCCGCATAAATACTGCCGTTCTCCCGTGAAAGCTTGCCGCCAGGCGCCGATCCCGCCACTGTCGATACCTTTCCTGCTGCAAAATCAATATAGCGAATCAACTGATTGCCGGTGTCGCTGACATACAGATTGCCTTTCGCATCCAGTGCCAATCCGGATGGTTCATTGAACAGCGCCTGCTCCAATTTGCCATCGCGGTATCCCCCGCTGTTGACCAGCAAACCCGGAATTACTTCCACGCCGTCGACATCCAGGGCGTTCAGTGTACTGACCTCGCCATTCGGAGCAATGCGCCGGATAAGATGATTCAAGGAATCGGCGACGTATACAACGCCTTCTTTCGTAACCGCCACATCTTGCGGATAGTAGAACTGCGCTTCACCCGCTTTGCCGTCTTTGCTGCCCAGCACGCCATTGCCTGCAAGCGTAGTTGCCTTCCCCGCTTTATCAAGCTTGCGGATGGCATGGTTGCCTGCATCAGCGACATAGATATTTCCTTGCCCGTCCGAAGCTAGGCCGCCAGGCTCATTAAAAGCCGATTCCCCAAGTGAACCATCATTAAGGGCCCCTTGTGGATTGCCAAAATTGTCTGTGAAAAACTTGACGCCACCCGCTGTGCTTACCTTGTTCTGAGCCAGTTTCCGTACTTGATGGTTCCCTGTATCACCGATATAAACCGTCCCATCTTCCATCACCAGCAACCCTTGCGGCGCACGAAAAGCGGCCGATTGCGGCGTTCCATCCGTATCCCCCGGCCGTCCTGAACCGGCAAGCGTATCAACCTCAAGCATGAACTGCCCTTTTTCTCCTTGCGCCGCTTTACTGATCGGCACAGCCCATGCTGTTGCCGGCTGCCAGGCCGACGCAGCTACCGTCAGTCCGAGAGCGAGCGCTGCCGCTTGCATGAATCGTAATCTTGCCATTTTCAAGTTCCTCCCTTTTCGGTATCGAGTACAACTATTACAACTGAACAGCCAATTGGATCAATCGGCTAATGACGCTCTTTTGCAGCTAGCCTCAGTTATGTGGTCCAAGCACTTCAAACAACTTGACCGGAACCGTCTTGCCCTTCATCACTCTTTCCCCAATGCAATGGTATCGAAAGCGCTCCTTCGTACGCTCATACACTTCCTCCGACACCAGAATCTGATTGGGCTGCGTGTTCGATTCGATACGTGCGGCAATATTTACGTTGTCGCCGATTGCAGTGTAGTCCATCCGCAAGAAGGAGCCGATATTGCCGACAACGACCGGACCGGTATGAATACCAATCCCTGCACTGACTGATACCCCATACTTCTCTTCAATCGAACGCCTAACCTCAACCATAGCCTGCTGTATTTCCCATGCCGAGCGCACGGCGCAATATTCATGATCCGCTACATCAAGCGGCGCATTGAACAGAATCATCGCGGCATCTCCGATAAACTTATCAATGGTACCTTGATTGTCCAGCGCCTTGCGTGTGATGACATCAAACATCGTATTGAGAAAATCCAGCACCTCTTCAGGCTGCAGTTTTTCGGAAAGTGTCGTAAAGCCACGAATATCGAGAAACAATATCGACAGTTCCCGATTGCTACCGCCTAGCGTAATTTCCTGCTCGCTCCGGGCAATTTCCCGAACCAGATCGGGGGAGAGGTAGCGTCCAAATTGTTTCGTTATGTAAGCCTTCTGTCTGTTTTCATTGAAAGATTTGATCGTAATGTTTACCAGATAAGCTAGCAAAAGCGCCATAATTGGCTCCACAATATGAAAATAAAACCCGAAGTTATAATAGAGTACATACTGGATTCCAGTCAGCAATGCAATTGCCCCCAGCGCAGCTGCTACGCTGCTAAGCGTGCGAAGACGCCAAGCGACCGTGATCATAAGCGCAAACATTAACGCAGCGGTCAGCGTTTCTACCAGTTTGCCGTTCTCTCTAACCACATCTCCCTGCAGCAGTTGATGCACGATGTTGGCATGCGCATAAACGAGCTTCATATCCGTTTCAATCGTCGTTGGTCCCGTATCGTAGCCCGCGGCGGTGAAGCCGACAAACACTAGCATATTCTCAAAATTTTCAGCCGGAAAATCCCCATTGTACACGTCAATAAAAGGCACGGTCCAAAAATCGGAGGACATCATATTGAAATCAATTAATATTTCCGACCGCTTGTTCAAGTCAAGAAACGGCTTGAGGTCCGCTCCCCCGATTTCAGCGATTTTGTAGGCCAGAGATGGCATTGGATTGCCGTCCGGCTCACCAAGCTGCAGCCATGTTCTGCGAATGACGCCATCATTGTCAAGCCGCGCATTAATATGGGCCCGTTCGGTATGTTCGGCAAGTCGAGGGATGGGATGCGTCCATTGTTCAGGCTGAAGCAGTTCATTAGTGTCGGATGCAGCCAAAGAACGAGCAAATTCGCTTTCCATATTGGCATAGGAGGGTAAAATAACCGTTTTGTGACGAGAAAGCGCATCAGCAAAAGCCTGATCAGCAGCTTCCTCGCTCTCTGAAGTAAACAAAATATCAAAGGCGACAACATCTGGTCCGGCAGAGGAGTCATACATATTATCAAGCAGAGTGGCGTACATATCGCGGGTCCATGTATTGAAAGAACCAAGCTCTTGGAGCGTTTTCTCGTCAATTGCCACAATTAGCAGGCGCTCATCCGGCATCTGTGTCTTCGCTTGCGACATATGGTATCCGAGTAGCGAACGGTCCAGCGGCAGCATCCACGAAAACGCCATCATGAAAATCAGCAGCACAAATACTGCCAAATTGCCGAGCAGCGCGATCTTTCTAACTTTTTTTCTCATCGTGCACCATCTTTCCGTCCCGCCCTATGCTTTCCAGTCATTTTACCATAGCTCACCTTATAAATATGTGATACAGCTTACAAAACGACATTAAGTTATCGCGGCGGCGGACTTTAATGCCCCCAGATCACTAACAATAATTTGCCGGTTTACAATTTCGATTTGGCCTTTGTTTTGCATTTCTGACAAGATTTTGGTAACGGTTTCTCTCGACGTTGCCGTCATATCTGCAATTTGGTTATGGGTAAGCTTCGGACGAACGACTTGTTTCCCTTTATGATCTTCCAGCAGCCGGATTAAGAGGCGCGCAATTCGTGGATAAGCGGAATTCATCGCCAAATCGGCAATCAATTCATTGGCCCTGCGCAGCCGTTCCAGAGTGGTGTTTAATATTTTGATGAAAATATCCGGACTCTTGGCAAGCAAATACAAGAAATCATCACGTTTCAGTATGTATACCGTTGTCTTCTCCAATGTATTGGCAGATGCCGAACGAACATGATTATCACCAAACATAGCCATTTCACCAAAGAAATCGCCTTCATTGAAGAGAGCAAGTATAATCTCACGGCTGTCTTCCTGACGATAAATTTTGACTGCACCTGAGCGAATAATAAACAGCTCGTTGCCCTCTTCCTTCTCCCAAAACAAGGTGCTGCCTTTTTGATAGTTTTTGATGGTCAGCATGGTCGAGATTTCACTCAATTCCTGCTCGGTTAACGTTTCAAACAGCGGGAGCCTCTGCAAAAAAGCTAGATCTGTCATCAGTGAATCTCCCCTCGCCAATTGCAATAGTCAATTTCTACTATGTATTATACCATACAAGCAATTTAGGAGGGATATTCCGCAGAAAAAATTGTATAAAAAACGGTTAAATTGCAGAAATATGAGGATTGATGGAAGGTATCTGAAATTGAGTTTCTGTTATGAGGGATTGATGAAAGGTATCCAGAATTGAGTTTCTGTTATGAGGACTGATGGAAGGTATCCAAAATTGAGTTTCTGACTGGCCGCAAGATTGAATTGGCTAGACCCTATCTTCGTTCTAAGAGGAGACTCTACTGGATGGGAATCGGGATTGGGATTGGAGATCGGATGGGGATCCGAACGGGAAGAGGGGGACTATCCGGACACACGTTCCGCTATTTCGCTCAAAACAGGGGAAAAGCAAGGTTTGGCGGACACCAGATCCGTTATTTGTGTAAAAAGCATGTTTTTGTGAGGGTTTTTGTACCAATAGCGGAACGTCTGGCCGTGAAAATCCAATTTGGGTGTTTTTGAGGCAAATAGCGGAACCTCTGGCCGCTCAGTCCGGATGCGAGCACTGTAACGCGTAACTCGTTCTTCCAGCACACAACTCAGCGCCCGCCTGACTATGGCGAGCGCTGGGGATGTAGCTATATTATGAACATCGCCGTGTTGCGACGTCACGAGCCCTCCGCTCATTCACTGCTCATTTACCGCAAACTCACTACGCATTCAACGCGCACTCACTTCTAACTCACTCGCCTTCACTGCTCATTTACACCCCAGCAGCATTTACGGCCGCGCTTCCCGCGCCTGTCTTTACATAAACCATCGACCAATAGGCCAGCCGCGGCAGTGTAAAGGTCAGATAATAACCCTGGTGCTCATCCTTCAGCTCCCAGTCATAGGACAGCGGCTGCGCCTTCATCGAGCCGCCGTCCGGGGTCGCCCAGTATACGCCCTCAACGTTCTCCAGCATTTCCACCTTGATCACAATTTGCTCCACCGGTTTAGGCGGCTGCTGTTTGCCCGCATGCCAGGTGACGTTGTCCAGTCCGCACAAATTAATCAGATGAATGACCGTATAGCCCGGCTTCTCCTTCACAATATTCCATACGGAATCAGGCGTAAGGTCAGGCGCAAATGCGACTCCTTCGCTGGCAAAGACGACCTCGGTATTAATGCCGCCTGCGAAGGTCATCGAAATATCCTCCAGCTTCAAGTCAAACAGCAAATTGCGGTACATGACAATAAAATCATAATAGCGGGTTAATGTCTGCTGGAATTCAGCAGAAGTCGCGCCGTAATTCGGGTAATAGGAATCTGCCAGCACGCTGCCATGTTCCCCCAGAAGCAGATGATATCCGCCGCTGGCAAAGATCGCCGCCATCGCCACCGTCGCCCCGTACTCCGCTTCCCGCAGGGGCGTGCCGCTTTCGTTCTGAAAACAAGGCAAGTAAGCGGCCAGAATGACCTGCTTGCCAGACAACTCGCGCGCCCGGTCAATATTGTGCTTGATGTCCGCCAGCGAGGCAACCGGGTCCCATACTTCGATGTACATAGCGTCCTGATCAGCCCCCGCTGTCGTATGAATCGGATAGGCGCTCACATTGTTGAAGATCAGGCCCGCTTCAGGCAGCGCGTCTCTTGTCTGGTTAATAAACGACGGGTAGACGTCCTTGAGATGGACCACCTCGTCCCCTCTGCCTCCCTTGCGAACCGCCTTCTTCGGGAATCCGTACTGGTCGAGATGCAGCGCATCAAAACCAAACGCCATCACTTTGCCAAACTCTGCAATGATATGTGCTGTCCATGCTGAATCCGGCGAAATATCCATAATATAGTAATAGTCGCCAAGCTTGTACGGCTGACCGCCGTTATTGTACAGCAGCTGCTCCGGATGCGCTGCGGCGTAATCGGCAAGACTTGCATACACGGCCGCATAAGCTGCCGATTCCATCCCCGCTTGACGCAGCCCTGCGATTTTTCGCCTGACGACTTGCAGTGATATTTGTCTGCCAAGCGGCTCGATGAACTCGTCTTCCGCTTCCGGCACAAGCTGGTCGTGGCGGTACATCCAATCGTAAAACTGAACGACATTGATATGATGCCTTTTCATAAACGTAATATCGCTGTCATCGGCGTCCCCCGGTGCAAAATCGGTCAGAAATCCATAGCGAGGCGCTTCCCGCCAATGTGCTGCGACATCAAAGGCAATTTCGCCCTGCAAGCTCGCTCCCTGCTCGCCTCCGGCCGTCAGGAAAAAACCATAAGCCCCGCTGCCGCCAAGCGGCCCCAGCTTGATTACATGCTGTTGATCCGCTTCGCCATCAGGCAATAGCTCCCCTGAACCGTTCAGCACCGCTTCTTCCAAATCCATCACAACCCACGAATACGACCATCGTCTTGCAGGCCGAGGGTGAATCTGAACGCTGATTCGAACCTCCTCGCCCGGTTTATACATCGCTTTATCTGTCTGCAGCTCTATATACGATGTCTGCTCCAACTGCACGCTCCACTCAATATACGTTGTCTGCTCGGTCTGCTCGGTCTGCTCCATCTGCTCGCTCCGCTCTATATACGTTGTCTGCTCGGTCTGCGCTGCCTGTTCTATCTGCTCTGCTTGCTCTGTCTGCTCTACTTGCCGGTTTGCCATCAGCCTTTTATACCGCCTTCCGTTAAGTTAGGATTGACAAATTGTTTTTGAAATACGGTGAAAATAACTAAAATCGGCAGCAACGCGATCATCGATGCGGCGAAAAACAGCCCATAATACGTGGCGTACTGCCCTCTGAACAACTGCAAGGCAATCGGCAGCGTCCGATTCGCCTCGGTCTTGATGATCGTGAGCGCCACAATAAATTCATCCCATGTGCCGGAGAAGGCAAAAATACCGAGTGTCCCCAGCGCGGGCAAAGACAAGGGCAAATAGATTTTATAAAAAATCGTCCATCTTGTGCCTCCGTCAATGACAATCGATTCTTCCAGCTCTGTCGGTATCCGCTCAAAAAAACCTCTCAGGAAAAAGGTGCTGCCCACAACCCCTGAACCGATATACAGCATAATTAATCCAGGGTACGTATTGACCATCCCCAACGCGTTGATGACTGTAAACTGCGGGATAATATTCAGAATAGCGGGCACAAACATCGTGAACAGAAACAGCTTGAACAAAAACTCCTTCGCAGGAAACTTGAATCTCGCAAAAGCGTAGGCCGTAAGTGCCGCCAATGATGTAGACAATGCCATCGTTATGGAAGCAATGAACAGACTATTAACGAAATAGCGCGAAAAGTTGTTTTTCGACCATGCTTCAGGGTAGTTGGCCAGCGTTTTCTCGGCATACAGCAGCTTGCCCGGGCTGGGCAAGCTGAAATTGTCTGCCGTTAAGGACGTCAGAATCATATAGGCGAACGGCCCAATGACGACGAGTATCCCCAGTACAAGCAGGATGTGAACGATCCATGTTGATAGCTTCCTCATGCCTGCCGCCTCCCGGTAGTCATTACTTAATACTCAATTCTCTCTTTGCCAAATGTGCGCTGCTGGCTATAGGTCATCACAAAAATCAGCAGCCCCATCATTACGCTGATCGCCGCGGCATAACCAAAGTCAAAAAATTGGAACGCATGGCGGAACATGTAGGTGCTGAGCAAATGCGTCGAGTCCATCGGCCCGCCCTCGGTAATCAGAAACACTTGAATAAACGCCTGGAATGATCCAATAATCAGATTGATCAGCACATAAGTCGTCATCGGCCTCATCAGCGGCAGCGTAATATTCATAAATACCCTGACACCTCTGGCCCCGTCGATTTCAGCCGCTTCATAGATTGCGCGGGGGATCGACTGCAACGAGGCGAGGTACATAATCATCACCCAGCCGATTCCCTTCCATATGCTGACGAGCCAAACGACAACGCTGGCGGTCCATGTATTCTGCAGCCAGCTAACCGGATGCGGCAGCACATGCAGCACTTCGACAAGCAAGTAGTTGATGATGCCGCTCGGGCCGTCCGCAAACAAATATTTAAACAAATACGATACGACAATCCACGAGCTAATAACTGGTAGGTAATAGAGAAACCGGAACAACAACTTAAAACGTATCGTCTTCAGGTTGACCAGCATCGCCACGATGATGCCTAAAAGCCATTGTCCTGGCACCGTAACGATGGCGAAGAGCACCGTATTGCGCAAGGCAATGTAAACCTTCGGGTCATTCAGCGCCTTCACGTAATTGTCTACCCCGACGAACAGGCTTTCCTCCGGCATCAGCACTTTATACTCAAAAAAACTGATATAAATTCCTTTGATCAGCGGATAGAGCACAAATACAGCCGTTAAAACAACGCCAAGCATAAGATAGGGCGCGACTTGCACATATTGTCTGATCGCTCTTCTCATCATGAAATTCACTATTTGCCTTTCAGGAGGCTGTCGATCTCGGCTGCCGCTTTATCCAGCGCATCCTTGGCTGTCGCCTGTCCGCGGAATGCAGATTCGAACGCATCCTGGAAAGCTTGGCTGATCCGGTCCCATTCCGCGCTTGGCGTTCTGGCGAGCGCTGTTTCCAGCTCTTCAACATAGTACTTGAGATAGTAGACATCATTGAGCTCCTCCGACTTAGCCGCCTTCACATTGGTCGGAATCGCTCCCGTCTTCAAAGCCATCAGCAGCTGGATTTCCTCGGTTGACATAAATTGCGCAAACTGCCATGCTTCATCCGCGTGTTTTGCCCCTTTGAAAAGCACCAGGTTTTGACCGCCTATGACAGAATGGCTCTTGCCATCCGGGCCGCCAGGCATCTTCGCCGGAATCATCGTATCCTTGACACTATCGCCTAGAATGCCGAAGAACCACGGGCCTTCATTGATCATCATGTATGAGGCCGCCATGCCTTCTTCACCGCGCAAGCCTTCCCATGTTCCCGGCTGCCCAGCGAGAATCGGCGGCGCAAGCAGCCCTTCCTCATGCCACGACAGCATCGTTTCCAGCGCCTTCACGCTTTCCGGACTGTTCAAATAGCCGCTTGCCTCGGTATATTCATCATTCGTTATACGACCGCCCAATGACCAGAACCACGGCGGCATGTTCCAGGCGTCTACCCCGCCGATCGTAATGCCAAACTTGCCCTTTTCCTTCATTTTTCTGGCCAGATCAACCAGTTCATCCATCGTTGCCGGGGGCTCGGATGCGCCGGCTTCCTGCAGCAATTCTTTGCTGTAGATCGCAATTTTGGTATTTGTATCGAGCGGAATGCCATAGTATTGACCGTTGTAGTAGCTCGTTGACACAGGAGCATCGAAAGATGCCGCCTTAATATCGCCGAAGCCCGGGTAGCCGTCTACAGGCTGCAATGCACCCTCTTTGGCAAATTTGGCGATCCACGTATTGTCCATGCGCATAATATCAGGGGCGACCTTGCCCGCCACAGCAGTTATTACTTGCTGCTCCAAATTTTCCGTCGGCATGCGAGTAGGCTTGATCGTAATATTCGGGTGCTGATCATGGAATTTCGGCAGCACGTCTTGCAGAAGCACCTCTTCTTCTCCTTCGCCGAAAGCATGCCAGAATTCCACGGTCACGCTGGCTGCAGGCGGGTTGGCGCTTTCTTCTTTGTCTTTGTTTGGTGTTGTCCCGGTGCCGCCGGCACCGCCCGCGCTTTCGGTGTTGCTGCCTTTGGTGCCCGTCTGGCTCTCTGATCCCTGCTGCGAGCATGCAGCCATAAAAGCGGTTGCAAGAAGCATAATGATAAGCAGCTTCGCTGTCCATTTTGGCGAGACGTTCATTGTGTCATTTCCCCCTAGAATCAAATTGGTGTAGCTCCTTCTATTCTAGGGGGAATTGGGGTTGAGGGAGAGCACCCATCATTCTGATTTGGTGCGGAATGTTCTTCATTTTGGGAGAAGTCAGCCGGATTAAGGAAGGATGGTATATTATGATTAGCAATTAGCGGAATAAACGATACGCATTTATTGTCCCTGCAGCAAAGCATCGATTCGCTTGACGGATTGCTGCACAGCCTGTTCCAGCGGCAGTTCGTCGCTGAGGATGTACTCGATCATTCTTGCATACTCGTCATCGATCTGGGTCCAGGTAGAAACTGGCGGCCGCGGAAGCGCCCTTGCAAGCTGCTCAATATAAGGGGCAAACCATTTGTGTTGCTTAACATTGTTTTCAACAGCATTGTTTTCATTTGAATATTGCAAAGACCTCACCGTAGGAATCAGCCCTGTCTCAGCCATAATGGACTGCGGCTCCTCCGTCATCATCCAACGCATGAAGCGCCATGCAGCCTCTTTATGCCGGGAGCTGTTGAACAGCACCAGATTTTCGCCTCCGATAATCGACGTGCCTGCGCCCGCATCATCAGGAATAAGCCCTGGCTCAGTGTCCTGAAGCAGCGATTCGTTGTCCCCGAAGGCATTGACGGAATAAAACCAGTGCGCCTCATCTATCATCAGCAAGTCCCCTTTGAGGATGCCGTCCCATGTTCCCGGCTCTCCTGTCAAAATTGACGGACTGATCTTCCCTTCATCAAACCATAATTTCAGTTTGCGGATCGCTGCCATACTTTCCGGGCTGTCGAGATAACCGCTTGCTTTCGTATAATGCTCATCAGTTAATTTCCCGCCAAATGTCCAGAAATAGGGGAGCGTCCCCCATGCCCCTGCGCAGCAGATGCCAATGCTGGACAAGCCCGGGTATTTGTCAGAGAGCCGCTGCTGGGCAGCGACCAACTCATCGAACGAACTCGGCGGCTTCTGAAGCCCCGCTTCCCGCAATAGCCGCATATTGAAAATCGCCATCTTCGTATTGGCGTTGACTGGCAGGCCATAATAGAGGCCTTGATATCGATTGGTTTCAATTAGCGAGCCGATAAACTGCTGTTTGATTTCCGGAAATCCTTCCAGCGACGATAATTCCTCGAGCACGCCCAGCTTGGCCAATTCCGGCACCCAAATAATATCCATGCGCATAATGTCAGGCTGCTTGTGGTCGGCAACCGCCGCCAAAATGTTCATTTTTAACTGCTCCGTGTAATCCTTCTGCACAGGGTGGATGCGGATATTCGGGTACTGCTGCTCGAATAGCGGCAGCACGCTGGTTTCGAACACCTTTTTCTCCAGTTCGCTGTACGTATGCCAAAATTCCAGCACAATCTGCGGGCTCGCAACCTCTGTTGCCGGGTCCGCTGCCGACCTTGCCTGCTCCGGCACAAGCCGGTGATTTGCGCAGGAGGCGCACAGCAAGGCCAGCGCCAGCATGAAGCTGGCGAAGCTCACCTGTTTCAACCGCATAAACGCTTCACCTGCCTCCTCTGGAATGCTGTGCTTCTTCCCATGCCTGCTTCTGCCGATATTCTGCCGGTGTGCAGCCTACCTCGCGCTTGAACAGCTTCAAAAAATGTTTTGGGCTGTTAAAGCCGGACTGCATTCCGATATCGTGGATTTTCAAGCTTGTCGAGACAAGCAGCTGCCTGGCATAATGAATGCGCAGACGAATGACGAAATCAATGTAATTTAGCCCGGTGCGCCGTTTAAACTGTTCGCTGAAATAATTTTTGCTCATATGGACATGATCGGCTACCTTCTGAAGCGACAGCTCGGTTCGGTAGTTTTCCTGAATGTAGGACAAAGCAAGCTGGATCAGGTGCGCGCCGCTTGTGTCATCCGGAATAAGCGCCACCGCGCCAACATCCCACTGCCGCTCATATTCGCTCTCAATGCCCCCGATCAGTTCGGCAAGCGTATCGATCCGGTGGATCTGCTGCAGCTTGTCGATAATTTCTTTCATCATTTGCTCCGACTTCAGCTTGTAGTTGCGCGACCACATAATCGTCAGCAAGCTCTGCGCCTGCGACATAATGCCGGATCTGGAATATTGCCGCTCCCGCCACACCTCGTATACAGCGCCAAGCGCCAGCTTGCCGGCCGCCTGATCCGCCTCGGCATAAGCATGCGAGAACGCTTCGCGCAGCTGGGTAAAGCGCGGGTCCCAAGCCAGCTTCAGTCCCCCGGTGTCGCCAGCCTCCTGATCTTGCAGTTGAATGCGGCCGCGGTAGCATCTGCCCTGCCCCTCAAAGAACGATTCCTCGCAAGCGTATTTGGCCCAGCGGCAGGCATCAGGGAACGCCTTGATATGATGGAATACGGGGCTCACGCCGACCGTAAAACCAAGCCCCGCATCGGTTAACAGCCGCTGATGCGCCTGCTCAACGAGCGCAAAGCCTCCGCCTGCGCCATCGGCTATAATTTGAATAAATTCCTGCTCGCCGGCAATGAAAGACAAGCTGCTGCCAATCCATTCTGCACATTTTTCCATCGCCGTTTCCAGCAGCAGCACTCTCTCCAGTTCGGGCTGTTCACCCGCTGGAGCAGACTTTGTCTGCCTCCACACCGCAGTGATCAGCGGTTCATTCATCCAAGTCGGCATCCAGCTGAGCGGTTCGCCGGTTTTGCCGAGCCATGCTTTCAGCTCGCTCTTCAGTTTGTGCAGTCTGGTCCGCTCCGCATTGTCCCGCTGCTGATCCTGCTGCTGACGATGCATGCCGCTCTCATCCAGCCTTGCTTTGCACGTTCTGACGATCGCCAGCAAGTCTTCCGGCTCCATCGTCGGTTTGAGCAAGTAATCTACGACAACGCCGAGCTTCACGGCCTCTCTTGCATATTCAAAATCGCTGTAGCTTGAGACGAGAATAACTTGAATATGCGGATGCAGCAGTTTGACATGGCGAATCAGTTCCAACCCGTCCATTAACGGCATTTTTATATCGGTGATAAGGATATCGGCCATTTCTACGCTCAGCCTGCTTAATGCCGCCTCCCCGTTTGCCGCTTCGCCAAGCAATTGCAGCCCCTCTTCCTCCCAGGCGACACATGAGACAAGGCCATAGCGGATCATCGGCTCATCATCCACAACAAACACTTTATACCGCATGAATGCGTCCCCCCTTCATGAACAACTGCAGACGGATCGCCGAGCCCTGTCCCGGCTTGCTGCTGATTGTCACACCGCTCTCCGGTCCGTAATACAATTGCAACGTCTCATGAACATGATTAAGCCCGATGCCGAACATCCCTGAGTTAGGCTGATCCGAAGGCTTCAACAGACTTGCCAGTCTGCCTTCTGGAATTCCTACCCCGTCATCCTCAATGGTGATGAGGATCGTTTGCTCCCGTATCGTAGATGCTGCAATGCTGATCCGTATTGCTCCCCCGTCCTCCTTGGGCGCAATACCATGAAATACCGCATTTTCCACAATCGGCTGAAGCAGCATTCTCGGAATTTGCACAGCTTTCAGGCTGTCATCACATGTAATTTGAAGCTTCAGATTTGGGCCATAGCGAAACTTTTGAATCGTCATATATTTGTCCAGCAAATCCAGTTCATCCTCTATGCTAATGAACGGGCCCTTCTTCTCCATCCCCGCCTCCATCAGTTGCACGAGTGCAGCTATGCCATTGTATGCGCCTTCATATTGCTTGAACTTGACCATCCAGCGAATGGTGGAGAGCGTATTGTATAGAAAATGAGGGTTAATCTGATGGCGCAGCGCGCGCATTTCTGCCTCACGCTTTTTCGATTCCACCATGTTGACCTGCTGTATCAGCCGTTCAATTTGCTTGACCATGCTGTTGAATTTATTGCTGAGCTGACCCACTTCATCACGTGACGTTACTTTCGTCAGCACAGTAAAGTTGCTTTTTTCCAGCTGCGCCATCTGCTTCATCAACTGCTTCAGCGGCGAAGTAATTCTTCGCGAGAACAGCCAGCTGATGACCGACGCGAACAACAGCAAAATCACCGCATACATCCAAATTTTGTGCTGGATTTTTTGAATGTCGCCGATCACTTCCGCCGCAGGCACTCCGCCTACAATCATCCAGTCCTGCTTCATCAAGCGCGTAACGACATAGTAGCGCGTGCCGTCAATATCGAGCTCGAACTCCGGCTCCATCCGGTTCATCTGCCGCATCTGCTGCCACTGCGCGCTGTCGAGAATTTGCTGACTCCACTGCTCCGGACCGGGATCGATCATCATTTGATCCTTATTATTAATAATGAAGAACTTGCCGGTTCGGCCGAGCCGAATCCGATCGATGGCCTGCAATATAACATTGCCGTCCAAATTAATGACAATCGCGCCAATAGTCTCCATCGTCCGCAAATTGCGCAAAGGCTTCACATAAGTCAGCACCAGCTCGGTATTTTCGCCACCGCCGCTAAACGGGTCCAACTGGAGAGGGAGCCACAGCTCATCTGCCTGATTGT
The DNA here is from genome assembly GCA_004134985.1 of Paenibacillaceae bacterium. GTDB lineage: Bacteria > Bacillota > Bacilli > Paenibacillales > Paenibacillaceae > Paenibacillus_D. Next base: position 154,003 of record REGQ01000065.1, read on the forward strand.
TCACCACACTGGTGTACCATTCATGCTCATTAAGCGTGTACCGTCTGACTTTGGACGTATTAAACAGCCCGCTGCCCCAATTGTTGCCCTGCTCCTTAAGCAAATAAATATTACGGATAAACGAATTGGTATACATTAAATTGTTGAGAATTTGATCGACGGTAGCGTTCATCTCGTATTTCTGGTCCACCGTCAAATTTCCCGATGCTTCCTCCTGAATGACCTTCTGAATGGTCGCATCGCGGAACACTTGCTGGCTCATATCGCTGCCTACCGTCAATATCAAGGACAAATAGTCTGCCGATTGCTTGGCGGACTGCTGTGTAGACTCTCTCACATTGCCGGCAATAATCCGGGTAGAGTCCTGGTAATACAAATAGCTGGTCACAGCGATCGACAATACGATCATCAACAGCATCGTCAATACCAATTTCGTCGACAAGTGACGGGAAAACAGTCTGGTCAACCGGTTCATCGCAGCACCACCCGCAAGCTGTGTCTTTGTTCCTATTGTGGAGGATATCCGGCACCAAAGTAAAGTAATTTACGGTAATTGTCCAAAACCGTGAATATTGCGCACCAAATCGGAAAAAACAATCTGCCTTAATGAAATAATTGTCATTATAATCAAGTTAACTCAACAGAAAGGAGTGCGGCAAGCGATTCAATTATTGCATTGAAAGCGTTTTCCATTCTCTCTATTGAAAGCAGGTGGATAATCATGAACATCAAACCGACAAGCTGGCTGTCCTTACCGCTGGCCATACTGGTTCTGCTTGGCGCCCTGCAGCTGCACATTGCTCCGCTTCGCGCGACGGCTGCATCAGAAGGCGCTGTCGAGCGCGTCTATTCGGATAAATCCCGGTATGATCCGGGCGATCAGGTGAAGGTAACCGCTGAAATCCGCAATGACGGCGCAGCAAGCTGGAACGGCGATGTGACGCTGAATATTTATCATCTGGAAACCTTGGTATATTCCACTGTTCAGCCAGTCGCGATAGCCAGCGGACAAGTAGCGGACGTGAATTTCAACTGGTCAAGCCCCTCTTCTGATTTTAAAGGGTACCTTGCCCATATTGATGCTGGCGCACTTGGCAGCGGCACTGCCGGGATCGATGTGTCCAGCGACTTCACCGTCTATCCGCGCTACGGCTATATCAGCGAATTTAATACAGATGAAACTGCGACAGACAGCACAGCCAAAATCCAGGAGCTGTCCCAGAACTACAATATTAATGCATGGCAGTTCTACGACTGGATGTGGCGGCATGAGACGATGATCAAGCGAACGGCCGGCACAATCGATTCAACCTGGATTGATCTGTTCAACCGTGAGCTGTCGTGGCAGACGATTAAAAATCAGATTGATGCCGTTCATGACGTCAACGGCGCGGCGATGGCTTATGCGATGGTCTACGCCGCCAGGGAAAATTATACGGACTTTGGGGTCGATCCCGAGTGGGGCATGTACAAAGACGCCCTGCATAATGAACAATACGATGTCGATTTTGGCAATAATTCGACTTACCTGTATATGCTCGACCCGCAAAACCCAGACTGGCAGCAGTTTATCTATCGTGAATATGAAGATGCCATCAACACAGCAGGGTTCGACGGCATCCACGTCGATCAGATGGGACAGCGCAACAATGTGTACGATTATAACGGCAATGCCATCGATTTATCGACGCGGTTTACACCGTTTATCAATGCCGCCAAAACCAGCTTGACCCAGAACAACCCGGCTCAAGACAAAATCACCTTCAATATCGTCGATGGCACAGTAGACGGCTGGGCAGCCAATGATGTCAGCCAGCACGCAAATGTTGATTTTGTGTACAGTGAAATCTGGTTCGAGTCGGACAGCTATATGCAGCTCAAGGATTATATCGATAGTTTGAAGGCGAATAGCGGCAACAAAGCCGTCGTGCTCGCCGCCTATATGAACTATCAGGAAAACAGCGGCACCCGCTATGAGGCCGAAGCTGCCGCACTGACCAATGTGGTGGTCAATACGAATCATGCCGGTTATACTGGTGCCGGATTTGTTGACCAATTCGCCGATGTTGGCGATCAGGTTGCTTTTACCATTACTGTTCCCGAGGATGGCTACTATTCGCTTGTGTTCCGCTTTGGCAACAATTCCGGCTATGCGGCCACACGCAATCTCTATGTCAATAATGCATTTGAATTCGAGCTGCCCTTCCAGAATCAGCCGGATTGGGACACCTGGTCGCATGATACATGGCATCAGGTCTATCTTGAGGAAGGAACGCATGAGATTAAGTTGGCCTATGAGCTCGGCAACAAAGGCGCTATCAATCTGGACAGTCTGACCCTCGGCACCTTCGATGACCATTCGATCCGCCTTGCCAACGCCGCGCTTGCTGCGAGCGGAGCTACGCGTATCGAACTGGGCGAGGACAGTCAGATGCTGGCCCATGAATATTATCCGAACCGCAGCAAGAGCATGCGCAATTCCCTGAAGACATCGCTGAAAAATCATTACAACTTTATTACTGCCTACGAAAACCTGTTGTTTGACGCCGATGTGGTGGACAATGACGCCGGCAAGCAATTTGTCACCATTGACAGTACGGCAACAAGCGGGGACGGCTCCGCCAATACGGTGTGGCATATTATGAAACGGACGCCGGAGTACAATATCGTCCATTTGACTAATCTGCTGAACAATGATGATCAATGGCGCAACACCGGCAGCCAGCCGACGTTCCTCAGCAATCTGGCGACCAAAGTATATGTCGGCGCAGATGAAACGATATCCGATGTCTATCTCGCTTCGCCAGACAACAACGACGGTCTCACACAGCAGTTGCCCTTTACGACAGGATCGGACAGTTCAGGCAGCTACGTCTCCTTTACGATTCCGTCATTGAAGTATTGGGACATGATCTATATGAAGCGCAGCTTTGACGCCCCAGCCTCTGGCATCTATGAAGCCGAAGCGGCCATCAAAACGAATGTAGCGGTCAATACAAATCATGCCGGGTACACCGGGGACGGATTTGTCGATCAGTTCACAAGCGTGAACGACGGCGTCTCCTTCATTGTACAGTCAGATAATGATGATGATTATGTATTGCGGTTCCGTTACAGCAACGGCGGATCTGATGCGACCAGGCATGTTTATGCAGACGGCAAGTATGCCGGAACCGTCCATCTTCCCAATACCGGCGGATGGGATGTATGGCAATACGGCGAGTTGACCGTTCATCTGCGGCCTGGACTGCACAGCATTGTGCTCTGGTATGGCAGCGGCGACAGCGGCGCCGTCAATCTTGATCATCTGGCGCTGAGCCCGACGTATATTTGGCAGTTCGATCGCCAGATTACATCCGTTCCGGCCGGATACCGGATCACATTCCGCGCCGGCCTCCCCGGATGGCTCCATTGGGGCGTCGACGGCTGGCAGAACATTGCTGATACAGCGCTTGTGCCTAATGGCTCTGCTGACGGCAGCCTGGACTATGAAGTATCCGTTGGCCCCTTTACAGCCAACACAGTGGTCGATTTCACCTTTCTATGGGACGACACTAATGACGGCGTTGCTGACTACGATACCGATCGCTGGGAAGGGACAGATTTTCAGATTTCAATTGATTAATCATTGGCATCCATTTGATACGAAAGGCGGTTTCCTATGAATAGCTGGTTGCGCAACAATCTATTGTCCAAAACATTGCTGATCTTCATTGCCCTGTGCATGGTGCTTGTTCCCGTAATTCCCTCTGACCAAACCGTGCAGGCGAGCGGCCTGGGTAATATCATTAACGCCAGCGCGTCTGCGGATGCCTTGAGCGTAACGATCGATAACGGCACAAGCAGCAGCGATATCCTTGAAATCGCTATCTTGAAAGAAGACCTGTTCCGTGTCAATTACCGGCCTGCGGGGGCAGCTTCCAGTCCAAGCACACCGATGATCGATCCGGATGCTTCCTGGGAAGCTGTCGGTGCCGTCATCGACGACTCCGGTGATCCGGTAGTGATCACTACACCGAAGATGGAAATCCAGATTGCCAGAACGCCTGCGCGCATGACGGTCAAAAAAGCCGATGGCACAACACTTCTCTGGGAGCCTTCGGCAGGCGGCGTGTTCCATGACGGCATCCGGTTCCAGCACAATGCAGGCGACAACATTTACGGCATTCGCAACTTCAGCGCCCAGGAAGACGTAGGCGGACTGCTGCGCAACAATTCCGACCATCCGGCTCACGCCGGGCAGCAAGGCGACTCCGGTGGGCCGTTCATGTGGTCGACAGCTGGCTATGGTGTCCTCGTAGACAGCGATGGCGGCTATCCTTACACCGATGATGCAAGCGGCAAGCTTGAATTTTATTATGGCGGCACACCGATTGAAGGACGGCGCTACAGCAAGTCCAATGTCGAATATTATGTCATGCTTGGGGAGCCTAGAGACATCATGACTTCTTACGCCGACGTGACCGGCACCTCCCCGATGCTGCCGAAATGGTCGCTTGGCTTCATGCATTTTGAATGGGGCATTGATCAGGAAGAACTGGAGCAGTATGTGGATACGTACCGGGCCAAAAACATCCCGCTCGACGCCTATGCCCTTGACTACGACTGGATGCGATATGGCGAAGATAACTACGGCGAATTCAAATGGAATACCGACAATTACCCGGATGCAGCCACAACCGCTTTGAAGGATAAGATGGACGGCAAAGGCATCAAAATGATCGGTATCCGCAAGCCGCGGGTGATCACCAAAGATTTTGGCAACCAGCGCACTCAGCAGTATTATGATGCGGATAACGGAGGATTTTTCTATCCCGGCCATAATGAATATACCGATTACTTTATTCCGGTCACGGTCCGAAGCTTCGATCCGTACACGCAGGCGGCGCGCGACTGGTGGTGGAACAACTCGATCGATGCGTTCGATAAAGGCATTGTCGGCTGGTGGAACGATGAAACCGATAAAGTCGATTCGTATCCAGCATCCTATTGGTTCGGCAACTACACAACCGGCCATTTTTCTCAGGCGATGTATGAAGGGCAGCGGGACTATACGAATGACAATACCCGCGTCTGGCAGACGGCCAGATCGTTCTACCCCGGGACGCAGCGTTATGGAACAACACTTTGGTCAGGCGATATCGGCATTCAATTCTATAAGGGTGAATTGTTCCCATGGGCTCCCGGCATGCAGGAGCAGCCGCGGATTATGCTCTCATCGGCGAACCTGGGTCAGCCCAAATGGGGCATGGATACAGGCGGCTTCAATTCTGCCAGCGGCATGGGCGGAGGCAATCCGAGCCCGGAATTGTATGCCAGATGGATGCAGTTCGGCGCGTTTGTGCCGGTAGATCGTGTGCATGGTAACTATAACCAGCAGCGGCAGCCGTGGTTCTACGGCTCAACTGCCGAGGAAATTTCCAAGGCTGCGCTCCATTTGCGCTACTCGCTGATCCCTTACATGTACGCTTATGAAAGAGAAGCCTACGAGACAGGGCTGGGGTTAATTAAGCCGCTGCTCTTCGATTATCCGAATGACCCGCAAGCGGCTGACTATACCGATGGCTGGATGTTCGGGGACTGGCTGCTCGTCTCCCCGGTACTGGGCAAGGATCAAACATCCCATCAGGTGTATTTGCCTGAGGGCACATGGATTGACTACTTCAGAGGCGACATCTACAATGGCGGACAGACGATCCACTATCCTGTCAATGCGGAGACATGGACAGATATTCCTTTGTTCGTCAAGCAGGGGGCAATTATCCCAACCCAGAAAGTGCAGGATTATATTGGCCAACACCCGGTCACAACAGTCAATGTTGATGTATTCCCGGACAGCAATGAAACGAGTTTTACTTATTACGATGATAATGGCAGCAGTTACGCTTATGAGCAGGACAGCTACTTCAAGCAAAAGCTTGTTGCCCAGCATGAAGGCGCGAGCGGCATCCGTTTTGAAGTTGCGCCCAAATCGGGCGACTATGTGCCTGAGCTGGCCTATTATGTGGTGCAAATCCACGGCAATGCTGGCGCAGCTGCTACGTTGAACGGCTCGCCGCTGACGGCTGCTGCCGATTTGCAGGCGCTGAACAATTTGCCGGGAGAAGGCTGGACGACAGGCAAAGACGTCTACGGGGACGTCACTTATGTCAAGCTGGCAGCGGGCAGCACAACCTCCAAAGTTGTTGAAATTACCGGCACGGCTGTTGTAAGTGCAACACATGCGAAATATGAAGCGGAAGAGGCTTCGCTGTTCGGCGAGACACTGGCGGGGCAAGCAGGCGCCAACACCAATCATAGCGGCTATTCCGGTGACGGATTTGCCGATGGCCTGGATCAGGACGGTGCAGGAGTGACCTTCTACGCGAATGTGACAAAAGGCGGCGATTACGCGGTCGATCTGCGATACGCCAATGGCAGCAGCTCGAACCAGACAATGAGCATCTATGTCAACAGCGTTCGCATCAAACAAGCGGTGCTGGACAGCACCGGCGCATGGAATCAGTGGGATACCTTAACAGAGAAGCTTCCGCTAACTGCAGGGCAAAATATTATTACGTTGAAATATGAAGCAGATGCAGGGGATACGGGCGGCGTCAATCTGGATTATATCGAGGTACCGTTCGAGCCGGTTCAGGCTACCTATCCGGCGGAGAGCGCCAAACTGCGCGGCGGCGCTGCTGCCGCTCAGAATCATTGGTTCTATACCGGCACAGCTTTCGTCGATGGCCTGAGCACGGTCGGAGCCAGTGCAGAGTTCGATGTCCATGTGCCTGCCGCGGGCAATTACAACCTGTCCCTGCGCTATGCCAACGGCAGCGGCAGCACTCAGACGATAAGCACCTATGTGAATAATGCGCGTCTCGGCCAAATCAGCCTGTCGAGTCCGCTGATGAACTGGAATGTGTGGGAGGATTACGAGGACACCGTAGCGCTGAGCGCAGGGCGCAACACGATCCGCTACCAGTATGATGCAGGGGACAGCGGCGGCATCAATCTTGACCGGCTGCTGGTTTCAGCCAATCCGATCGTGCAGGCAGAGAATGAGCGCAACCTGCTCGACAATGGCGACTTTGAGCGCAATACGCTGTACAACAGCAATTGGACTCAGTGGTATCCTGCAGGGCAAAGCTCGGTATTCGGCACAGACAGCGGTTCGGGCATCAACCCGCCGGAATCGCCGTTCAAGCGGAACCAGCGCGCCTTCTTCTACAGTCCAACCGCATACCAGCAGAGTATTCATCAGGCCGTCGATGTGCCTGAAAACAATGCAACCTATCGGCTGGAGGCCAGAGTTCGCTTGCAAAATACAACTCCTCACGTGGCTCGCGCAGAAGTTGTAGATTATGGCGGATCACCGCTCTATTACAATATTAACAACGACGGCCAATGGCGATATATTAGCATTGACAATATTTACGTAACGAGCGGCAAGATCGATGTCGGGTTCTACGTCGATTCCCCGGGCTATACCACACTCCATATTGACGAAGTCAGCGTCACGAAGGTGGAGTAAGTTTACACTGCATGCATGCTCTACACTGCACGCATGCCCCTCCGCTCAGAGCAAACTGCACGCGAACAAGGCTCCCTTCTCGGGAGCCTTTTCTTAAATAATATTAATAATCATTATCATTAAGAAAGCGCAGCTATCCAGGTTTTTCACTGTTCTCACGGTTTGCCCTGCCTTTTGCCTTTAGCAATTTTTCCAGCATACTTATCTGCTGTTCAAGCGCCAGCGGGTGTCCAGGGCCATATTCTGCCTGATCCATCAAATAATGTTGTCCTGTTCTTGCTGTCTTTGCTTCATGCTTGCCGATCGCTTCAAGTAATTTTTCCAAGTGCTCCTGCCCGCCAAATTTGTCCTGTACAAATAAAAAAGTATGATCGGCATAGTATTGCCCGATATCTTCCGTCTTAAAGCACAATCCACTGCCCGGGGCTAAGACAGCTTCCCTGAGTGTTTCCGGTGGCGTATACTGCAACGAATGGTACAGCAGCCCGCTCGCTCTCCCAAAGCGTCGATTAATCGCTGCGACTTCATTGCCATACAGTTCAAATATTGCCACTGTCTCACCCGCCTTGATGACGTTCAGCATACGCTGCTGCATTTGTTGTTCCAGCCGGGCAAAGCCGTTGACCCATGCCTCGGCTTCACTCAATCGATCCAATGCCCCGCCTAGCAGACCTATAATTTGACAGACATCATAGCGTTCCATCGGGATAACCAGCGTTGGCGCGATGGTTGAGAAAGCTTCATAATCTTTCTGAAGATGCGTAATGATTAAGTCAGGTTTTAAGTCAGCAATTTTCCCCAGGGCAAATGTGTTTTCTCCTACATTGGCGATCCCATTCCGCCATTTTTTCGGCAAACTGAGGTCATCGAGCAGGCTGGACGCTGCTCCGACAGGTCTGATCCCCAGCTTCGTCAGATGTCCGAGATATTGCATCGCAACTACCCGCTTGGGCTGTTTAAGATACTGCTGCGGTGTCATGCCTGTCATCTGTTTGAACCTACGTCCCAGATAATGCCCATCCTGGTATCCGACTTGCCGGGCGATCTCGGACATCTTGATTTTGCCTCCGCTTAACAACAGTATTTCCTTGGCCTTGTCTACTCTTATTTGCGCTACATAGCTGGTAAGGCTTAGCCCTGTTGCGATGCGGAATGCATCTGCAAAAAAATCCGAAGGCTGTCCTACCATGGATGCTAATGACTCATGTGTCATCTCATGATTGTAATGCTGACGGATGTAAGCTATCGCCTGTTCAATCCCTGCATGCTGGAATTCGTTCAGTTTGAGCGGACGCTTCTGTTCCGACAGCAGATGCAACAGTTCGTAAAACCGCATATTTTGCAAATAATGGTCCTGACTGTCTCCGTTATTGCCAGATGCGAGCAAATCCGCGGTCAATTGCATTACACGAAGTGAATTGGCAGGCTGCAGAGCTCCATTTGGAAAAATAGCTAAGCTGGTCTTTGTGTAGAACCCTTTGCCCAATGAGTAATCATACATGTTGAAGCGCTCAAACGAAATCCGCACCAGCCTCACCTGTTCGCTGCATTTAGCGATCGTAAGCACAGCCCCCGGATTGCCAAACACAACCGTTCCTCGATGAAAAAGACAGGCTTTGCCGTTGACATGCAGTTCTCCTGTTCCGTCCTCCACGACGACAATTGTATAGGACTCCAAACACTGGCGTCTATGTAAAGCGGAGGATGCTGTATCTTCCTGTGTGCACCCATCCCGTGCATGCTCTTCGTTCGAGAGCGAGAAGGACGACACTTCTTTCAGACTATGAACGAACATCGGGGACATCTCCTGCCGCATGATTCACCTCTTAAAAAGTTTCGTAGTGTCACGTAGAACTTACCGCAAGCGGCCACAAGCTCCACTATTTGCTTTCGTTTATTTTATACACTCGTATCAAGCATTGCCGGAATGTTTATTTCTTTCACGCAGGACGCCCGGGAAAGACTCATCACGCATTTAACCAATGAAACGAGATCCTGCAGCGGAATCTGTGCCCCATTGTATTCCGATAAAACCTTGTCTACTCCATCTTCATAAGGAACTTGGGTGGCAATTTCCCCTGGATTAATACAAGTGACGCCTATGCCATACTTTCTTACATGTTCCCGCAATGAGTTGCCGATGCCACGCAAGCCAAACTTTGAAGCAGCAAACGAAACTTGCGTATAATCATTATTTTCAAGACCTGCCGTAGATCCGATCAAAATAATTTTTCCGTTAGCTGACTTTTTCAGATTAGGCAGCAGCTTTTGAATGCAAGTAATTGCAGAAGTTACATTGACATTAATGATATTGGCAATTTCTTCTGGATCATCTTGCTCAAAATCATAGTCGTCCGTAAATCCGCTGCTCTCCCAAATCCCAACATTATATATCAAAACATCCAACGTAACGCCATCTAATCTACTTGCTACATTACGCGCCGCATCTGCTGCCGACAGGTCCGCTTCAATCCAATATCTATTAATGCCATCGCCTAGTTCCAAACTATCCGGGCGGCTCCTGGAAATCATCCACACATTATCGCCTGCGTCTGGCAGCCCTTTAACAAAAGCTTCTCCCAACCCTTTGCTTGCTCCGAAAATAATAATATTTTTCATACTTCCTCCTCATGGTCTGCTCTGGGTGGTCTCTTGAGGGAGATATTACAGACATACTCTACATTTTACTATATAAACCTTCGCTCGTCATGTTACTGCATTAATTTAACGAACACGAACCTACATAAGTTGAACCAATGAACCGCCTGATTAGAACTTGACGCAAAGATGATCGATGATCAACAATGGCGATTTCCTGATTTCCTCCATAATCTGCTGAACTTTGTTGTGGATTTCGGCGACGGTATGTTAGCACACCGTGCTGATCACATCAGACTTCAGCCATTTCCCTCGCTCTTCAACAAGGTTAAGATTTGGGCGATAAGGGAGCAGGAAAACCAAGCGTAAGCCGGGAGTATAGCTAACCTGGGGCACGGGTGCAACTGGCAGCGGCGCTTGTGGCTACGGGTGCAACGGGCAGCGGCGCTTGTGGCTACGGGTGCAACGGGCAGCGGTACTTGTGGGTACGGGTGCAACGGCAGCGGCACTTGTGGCTACGGGTGCAACGGCAGCGGTACTTGTGGGTACGGGTGAAACGGCAGCGGCACTTGTGGGTACGGGTGCAACGGCAGCGGCACTTGTGGGTACGGTTGGAACAGGCAGCGGCACTTGTGGGTACGGTTGGAACAGGCAGCGGCACTTGTGGGTACGTCTGCCCAGTGGAACGGTACCTGAGCAAAGGAGCAAAAGTGTGGTTGACTGCCAACACGTATCGCCCCACTGTGCGCGGAGGATCAATCGGCGATGATTTCAACGATTCTGTATGAAAAATCGTATAGAATTGTTGATCCGGCGATGATTTCAACGATTCTGTATGAAAAATCATATAGAATCGATCATCCGGCGATGATTTCAACGATTCTATATGAAAAATCATATAGAATGGATCAATCGGCGATGATTTCAACAATTCTATATGAAAAATCATATAGAATCGATCATCCGGCGACGATTTCAACGATTCTATATGAAAAATCATATAGAATCGATCATCCGGCGATGATTTCAACAATTCTATATGAAAAATCATATAGAATTGAACATCCGGCGATGATTTCAACGATTCTATATGAAAAATCATATAGAATCGATCATCCGGCGAGGATTCCAACGATTCTATATGAAAAATCATACAGATTAACAGGCATGCAGTGTGACGAAGCTCGCTCAAGGGGAAGACAACAAAACCATCTCCCCTTTCCATTGCAAAATGGCTCACTCGGGACGCGCGGATCAATGAAATGAGGCGTTTGCCTCTGGTTCTCCCTCTATTCCCGCTCTCTTGCCCTTCTTTTTATAAAAGGCCGATTTTTCCATTTATCCACCTTTTTCTGGAAACGTGGTTTCTGATCAGCGAATTCCATACGATCGTTCTCTAATCTTTAGTTCGACTTATATAGTATATACTGCCGAAGCACAAGTTAAGACAATAGTTGAGGGTTGTTGATAAAGGGGGGGGATATGTGGAGAAAAAAAGTTGAGGCAGCGCCGGGAAATTGACGCTTTCCCTAAATAGGCGCTGCCTCGCATAATTAAATTTTACAAAACTGACGTTTACGTTTGTTTCTTTAAACGGAGTATCTGCTGCAACAGCTGCTCAACTTCCTGATCGGGCAAAGCCGTGAGTAAAACCTCATTGAACGTTGCTTTTGCAAGATCAAGCTTATCCTCACCAAATGGTGTCAACGAGGTGTAGATGCTGCGCCGGTCATTATTGCATGCCTGTCTCTCCAATGCCCCGCATCCTTTTGCCTCAAAGCGGCTCACCAGCCTTGATACCGCGCTCTGGCTTAGCCCCACCATGGACTCCAGTTCCTGCAGCTTCAACTTCTTATCCGGCGCCTCGGACAAAAATAACAACACGTAAAATTCATTTAAAGACCAGCCATGATTCGCCTGCAACTGGGCCTCCAAGGCATTGGCTACGTTCATTTGGATTCGTGTGAAAGCCAGCCAATTCATGATAGGCCCGCTATTTAATTTGTCATTGTCTATTCTATTGTCTATCCCACCGTTTATTTCATTGTCTAGGTTGCTGTTTCTTTCATTATTTCTTTCATTATCCATTTCATTGTTCCTCTCCCGGCGCAAAATGCTATATTAAGTTTAATCGATTTCGCCGTCTTCTGGGAAGGGAGGATTCGGTTGTTCGGTTGTTCGGTTGTTCGGTTGTTCGGTCGATTCGGTTGTTCGGTCGATTCAGCTCCTTCGCTTCGCTGCCGTCAGGAGTTGGGTGGTGCGGGAAATCCAAGTTTATACTGTCTTGGAACATCGGTGTGCTTGTTAAGTTTGACCGCGGCTTCCAGTGTCCAGTGCGGATTTCGCAACATGCCCCGGCCAACCGCAATCAGATCCGCATCCTCATTGCCGATCACTGCATTGGCAAGCACTGGCTCGTCTAGCCGTCCAACGGCAATAACGGGAACTTTCAACTGCTCCTTATAAGCCCTCGCCAATGGCAGCTGGTATCCCTCATGCGTACCCGGTTTGCCAGCGGCTGCAATCGCCCCTTCTCCCCCGGCGCTAATATGAAAAATATCTGCTCCAGCTTTCCTGTACGCCTCGCTGATTTCCAGGCTTTCGTTAAGCCCATATCCGCCTTCCACATATTCCTTGGCTGAGATACGCAATATTAAAGGCATGCCTGACGGCATGACACTTTTGGCCGCTGCAATGACTTGTTTACCAAACAAGGCCAAATCCTGGCCATATTCATCAGTTCTGCGGTTGGTGAGCGGCGAATGGAATTGGTGGATGAGATAACCATGTGCGCCATGAATTTCAATGACGTCCACCCCTGCCTGGACAGCGCGGCGGACGCCTTCACGAAATTTTCCGACCATTGCCTTAACTTCGTCCGTTGTTAATTCTTTTGGCGTTTTGAATGTTTCGTCGAACGGCACTGCTGACGGTGCGACCGGAACAGGCGCATCCTGCGCTTTGCGTCCTGCGTGGGCAATTTGGATGCCGACTTTCGCGCCATAGGCGTGGCAAGCATCGATGATTCTGGCTAAGGCAGGGATTTGGTCATCCGACCAAATGCCAAGGTCAAAATCACTAATCCTGCCGTCCGGATCGACATCCGTCATTTCAATAATAATTAAACCCGCTCCGCCAACGGCCCGACTCACATAATGGAGATAATGCCAATCTGTCGCAATGCCGTCTTTGTTCGTGACGGAATATTGGCACATTGGAGGCATGACGACCCGGTTTTTCAGTTTCAAATCTCCCCATTCATACGGGGTAAACAATGTGTTCATCTGCGCTCTCTCCTCTTTCGTTCAACCACAATATTTAAATGCATGCTCATGCATATAATTTATTCGATGTTAGTGCATTTGTCAAATTTTGAGTTTGTTTCCCGTGTCCGTATAATTCGTCTGTCCCGTCAGCTCTTTTACTTCTTCTTCCGTAAGTACTTGTTTCAATATATCTAAAAAGGGGGTATACTTATTCATGAGGTCGCCTCATTTCGGTATGGTTTGGTCCTACTTTCCATTACCCGAAATGGCGGCCTTTTGCACCCCTTTTTTTGGTAAATCAACACGCCTGAACACACAACGAACAAAACAGCCCGCCCGAACCGGACGAACTGCTTCCAAGGATGCCGGCGCTGCCTGCATCTTAAAGCGTTGCTTTTATTTTCTCTTTTGCTTTTGTTTTTTCTTTTGCTTTTACTTCTTTTACTTTTACTTCTTTTACTTCTTTTACTTCTTTTGCTTTTGCTTCTTTTACTTTTGCTTTTGCTTTGCTTGCTTCACTGCGCTCCGCCAGTTGGGTCAGCAAACGGCCCGCTTCACCTTTCGTTCTTCTCGCCGCGGTGTTGAGCTTGTCTGTTCCGCCCCAAATCAAATGAACGATATGCTTCACTCGATATGGTTCCAGACCGAATAGCGCCGCAAGCAGCGCCTGAACATTCGCTTCCTCCACAAAAGCAGCTTTTACAGACACTTTAATCGTATCGCTGCAGCACAGCAGACCGGATAGCAGTGTCGGCATGACTTCCGGCGTTACACCGAATTTGCCAACGAATGCCACCATGAATTGATTTTGGACAAGCTGGTGCTCTTGATCGACTGTCGACATATAATCGTCAACCAACGGCCAGTAAGCGGGAGCTGCCAGCCCAAGACCAAAGACGGCATAGGTTCCGGGCATACAGCTCTTCTCCCCATCGATGTCATCGTACCATTCATACTCAGCCATCGCTTCACGGGCATATTCCTCCAGCAGCGGATACAGACTTTCATATTCCAGCGCATTGGCAAAAAAACGATGTGTCGTTGTCCTGGCCAGCCCTTTGACAGGCAAATACTGTTTGACACTCGATTTCAGTTTAATCTGATAGCTTCTAGGGAAGCCGCTGCGCAGCAATTGGCACAGAAAGCGCAGGGCATGCGCATAGCTTGTGTCCGTTTCCTGCTTGATTGCAATCGTCACAATGGAAAACACATCATTCGCCCTGCACTCCACGTCTGCATTGCTGTAATAAGTAACTTCCTTCGGCAGTGTCCCGCTGCCTTCAGCCATCATTCTGGAGGCGCTGGCGCTTCCCAATTCCCGGGCGCGGTCAAGGAAGGACAAGCCTCTGCTCCGGCAATAATTCGGCTCATACTTGAGGATGGCGACAGCGGTATAGATCAACAGCTCAAGCTCCCCAGGATCAACGTCCTCTGGACGAAGGCCTGACTTTTTCGTGAATTGCTGGGGCTGCCACCTTTCTTTGCGGACATCGAAATAACGGGGAAGGAGCTCCTCCACCCAAGACTGCAAGTTTTGCGTAATGTTGGCGCGATGTCGGGCAAGCTTCTCTTTACTGCCTTTATTCCGCGTCTGAATCATTTCGAAAATCCCAATAATTCGTTCGCTGTCCAATTTCGGAAACAATTGTTCATCCAGCAGGTGCCGCGACAGAAAAAAGGTTTCCAATGGGTCCGTAGGGAACTTTCCTTTATTCAGATTTTTTGCTATGTAAGCAGTAATCCGCTCCTGCAATCGTTCTATCTTTGCGTGATCTCTATAGTTAATGAGAGGAAGGTTCAGTACCCCTTCATCACACTTAAATTTACCCCAAAATGTAAAATGAGCGTCGATCAGCGAAGAGGCTGCCATACTGTCCAGTTTCTGCTTCAGAAACCTTTCGAGCTCTGGCTGGATCTCTTCGAGAACTTGCTGCTTCGTTAATGAATCACCATAACCACCGCTGCGAATACTTGTTTGCGGCGAGCTGAAATCATCATTGGTCTCATATATGCTGGTAGTTCCGCGATCAAATTCCATACGGGCATAATCGTAAATACCGACTTGCAGCGTGGTACGTTTCACAATTTTCTCCGTATCCCTGCTTCCAATCGTGTCGAACCATTCATTGACCGCCTGTTTCATTGCGTCTGTCATCAGATGTTGGATCGGTTCCATCATCGCTATCTACCACCGCCTCATAACGATCTTATCGTTTCGATTCGCAGTTGGCAATAACGAATTATACAACCCCCAACAATTACCTTTTATGATAAACTGGGATGGTGAGGCTAGTTATTTACGATGGATGGGAGTGGCGGCAATGCTCGTAGCAACGGAAAGATTAATTATTCGACAGTTCGAACCCGAGGATTGGCAAACAATATTGGATTACACCTCAGACGAACACGTAATGAAGTACATTCCTGAAGGTGTTCTGTCGGGGGAAGGCACTAAAGCGTTTGTCAACGATAACCTTGGCGAACAGGCCAAAAACTTCCCTGTATTGTTAAGCGATGACAACATCATTATTGGCCATCTGGGGTTCCATCCTTATTTTGGCGAGCATACGTATGAAATCGGCTGGGTATTCAATTCAAACTATTATAATCAAGGCTACGCCTCGGAAGCTGCGCGGGCAATGTTGAAATACGGTTTTGAGACGTTGAATCTCCACCGCATTATTGCAACTTGCCAGCCTGAAAACATCCCGTCCTACCGGGTGATGGAAAAGATCGGGATGCGCAGAGAGGGCTATTTCAAACAATGCATTCCTCATGGCAACGAGTGGTGGGATGAGTATTATTACGCTATTTTACAAGAAGAATGGCATGCGTTGGCGGCCGAAAATTAATTTACAGCAGCATTTGACCATTTTTCTGCCGCACCCGTAACGGTTATTGATGAGAAAATAGATTGATATGAACTATCTAAACCATTTTTTATATTCATTACTTGTTCATAATAATGATTATTGAAGCTTTTCACTGCTTCTTCGTCCAAAATGATTTGCATAACTTCCGTTTTTTCACGATCGTCCCACAAAATCGAATAGTTGAAACTCGTGACTTCAGGGAAAAATTTGATGACATCGAAAGCAT
The DNA here is from genome assembly GCA_004134985.1 of Paenibacillaceae bacterium. Taxonomy (GTDB): domain Bacteria; phylum Bacillota; class Bacilli; order Paenibacillales; family Paenibacillaceae; genus Paenibacillus_D. The sequence continues at coordinate 170,482 of REGQ01000065.1, forward strand.
GGGAAGCAACGCTTCTATAAATATCTTCTTTGATCGGCACAGAACCAATCTCCGGAACCAACGATACGAAAAGTGACATTTGATCCTTCTGCTTCTCGAATTTGATTTCCTCGGTAAATCGAAATGTCTCTTTGGTGTAGTTTTCAATTTTATTAATTATTAGGGCATGCAATGAATCATTGTTATCTTCAAGTTTTGCATCTTTTGTTAAGGTACAAGCAGAGAGAAACATGACCATGATAATCAAATACATGAGAACAATAAATTCATTTTTCTTGCGCATCAAAATATCCCTCCGTCAGGTTAATTGGCAGGTTTAATGTGAGCATCATGTTTATGTCAAGTTTTCAAGTATATTTCCAGGGTGTGATAGCAGTGGCAGGGCAGCAGCTCAAGCTGCAAGTTCATGCACGTTTTATTTCGCGTTGGAGTGTGTTGATGGGGTGAATTCATTATATCATTTCTATCCTTTATTGCATTTTTTATTTTTTTCTTCCAAGCCGTTCTATCTTCAAAAAAAGCCCGCCAGTTGTCCTCGTGAAAAAGGACGTTTGGCGAGCTTGTTTTATTGGATTCCCATCCGCGACAGTACGCGTTCGAAGGAAAAGTCAACTTTGTCATCACCACTGACGTAGCGCCATAACTTGGCCCGCTCAATGTGATCGAGCCGGCCTTCGTTGCCCTGCCATGGCTGGTAGCCGCCGTCAATAATGCGCTGCACTTCCGGACTGTTATAGCCATCGGTATTGAACAATCCCCGCTGCTCCTCACCCGGCTGCAGCCTCAGCTTGAACACGTAGCGTGTGTCATCGGTGAAATTTGGCTGGGCGCAATGCCAGATCCCGTGATGCATAAAAGCGATGGAACCCGCTTTGGCGACCAGTTGGCGCTGCCCGACAATATTTTTGTAGCGGCTGATGCTGAACGTATTGATCTTGCGCAAATGCGAGCCCGGCAACACCAGTGTTGGCCCCATTTCCTTCGGTGCATCATGTGTGAAATAAAATGCCTGTACATCAAACGCAAAGGGCCGCGTATCGAGCACGGAATCACCATGCCAGCTCTGGCCTTCAAGATGTTTTGGCGCCACAACATGCAGAAAGGAATGATCGTACACAGGATTCGTTCCTACGAGACTTTGCAGCGCGCCTTTTACCTGAGGCAGTTCGAACACTTCGCGCAATACATCGGTTTCGTTCCAGAACAAGTAGCCTTTCCCTTTGTTTTGCTGCTCGGCCTCGTACACGGCTTGATTCAATTCTTGAGGCACAAGATCCTCCAACAACAGGAAGCCATCGGTCACAAAACGAGCCATCTTCTCCGCCGACAGTAGATGCTGCTTCTCCACTTTACTCATCGATTACAACCTTCCTCTCCAGCACATATTCATAAGGCAGATGATTGCTTTCATGCTCATGACCGCTAAAATAATGCGGGAGCGCTGGCACCTGCAGCACATTCCAGCCATCACGCATCGCCGCAAGCACGTTCGGATATGGCGGCACATCGCTGTCCCCCGTTGTCATTTGAGGTTCATTCTCTGCTTTGGCGCCATCGTACAGCGCCCATGCTACCGTCTGCGATTCCAGATTCGGATCAGCGATATTTAATATTAAAATTTGTTGTCGGATTATACTCATCATTGGCCCTCCTTAAAATGTCATGCACGTTGGATAAATGCTGTTTGCGGATTTATTGTAATATGAATCCGCTTGCAAGTGGATATCCTTTTCTAAGGAGAGTTTATACAATACTAAGATGTGCATGCGGCGAGGATGACATTTTTTATATTTGGTTTAAATAAGCTATAATAGCTTATAAGCTGTATTATTTTACATAAACCAAGCCGATGCTTCCGAAGCGAGTTTTGTTGCGACGACTATTCAGGAGGCTAAGCTTCACAAAACCAAGCCGATGCTTCCGAAGCGAGTTTTGTTGCGACGACTATTCAGGAGGCTAAGCTTCACAAAACCAAGCCGATGCTTCCGAAGCGAGTTTTGTTGCGACGACTATTCAGGAGGCTAAGCTTCACAAAACTTTAGGAGGGTTTCACATGAACGATTTTCGGAAAAGTCTGGAGAAGTATGCCGCTCTCGCCGTTGAAGTCGGCGTCAATGTACAGCCTGGTCAAACACTTGTTGTCACAGCGCCAATTCTTGCGGCCGATTATGTGCGGCTGATCGTGAAAAAAGCCTATGAGGTCGGCGCCAAATTTGTCCATGTGGAATGGGTTGATGATGAAGTGATCCGCACACGCTATGAGCTTGCACCTGCCGATTCTTTTAGCCACTATCCGCAGTTCCGTGCCGATGGTTGGGAAGACATGGCCAAAAACAATGCTGCTTTTCTATCGGTCATCGCCGCCAACCCGGACTTGCTGCAAGGCATCGAACCTCAGCGTATTAAAGATGCCAACATTGCCGCCAGCACTGCACTGCAGCCTTTCCGCACCTATCTGATGGCGGACAAGGTCAGCTGGTCCATCGTGGCAGTTCCTTCCCAGCCATGGGCGGATAAGGTGTTCCCAGAAGCCGCGGAGGACGAGCGGGTCGATAAGCTGTGGGCATCGATTTTCCAAGCGACCCGCGTGGATCTTGATGATCCCGTACAAGCGTGGAGAACGCACACGGACACCCTGGACCAAAAAGCAGCACGTCTGAATGAACGCAAGTATAAGAAACTGCACTATACCGCGCCAGGCACGGATCTTACTATCGAATTGCCCGCTTCCCACCGCTGGGTGAGCGCTGGCAGCCCGAACGAGCAAGGCACCCAGTTTATCGCCAACATGCCGACGGAGGAAGTATTTACCGCCCCGTTGAAAACGGGCGTGAACGGCACCGTCACCAGCACGAAGCCGCTCAGTTACGGCGGCAATTTGATCGAGAACATTCGTCTGACCTTCAAGGATGGCAAGATCGTCGAGTTTGCTGCTGATCAGGGCTATGACACGCTTAAAGGACTGATTGAAACGGATGAAGGCTCGCAGTTCCTTGGCGAGGTGGCACTCGTGCCGCATAAGTCACCAATTTCGGACACCAACCTGATTTTCTATAACACACTATTTGACGAAAATGCCTCCAATCACCTTGCCATCGGCAAAGGCTACGCTTTCTGTCTTGAGGGCGGGAAAACAATGAGCAAGGAAGAGCTTGAAGCTCAAGGGCTGAATGACAGCCTTGCCCATGTCGATTTTATGATTGGCTCCGGAGAAATGGATATCGACGGCATACTGGAAGATGGCACGACTGAGCCGGTATTCCGCAAAGGCAACTGGGCGTTCTAGCTCAAACAAAAGAAACGCCTGACGGCGTTCCTGGAAAAATCAGCCCCCCAAGATCCAAAGTGGAGCTTGGGGGAACCTGTCAAATTAGAAATACAAGCTTGCAAGCACCTGGCCATAAACACGGACATCCAGCGAGCGGACACACGGAGGCTGTCTATTAACAGTGGATAACGGAGGGCTACGGAGTTTTCATAAAGAAATGTTAGCGAAATGACGGGAAAAA
>REGQ01000013.1 GCA_004134985.1 Paenibacillaceae bacterium
TGACGAATACTAATCGGTCGAGGGCTTATCCTACTTTTTCAGCTAAGGTATCTAGATTTTCTTTCGCATTCAGTTTTCAGCGTGCAAATGCTGGTGTAGCACGTTTCAGGTCAGCGCCTTAGGGCAGTTGAGCTTGAAGCAAGCGCACAGTTTGGTGGCGATGGCGGAGGGGAACCACGCGTTCCCATCCCGAACACGACCGTTAAGCCCTCCAGCGCCGATGGTACTTGGACCGCAGGGTCCTGGGAGAGTAGGACGTCGCCAAGCAGACAAAAACCACTGAGGATTTTTCCTTGGTGGTTTTTTCTTTGTGTATCATTTTATTTCGTGTGTCTTTTGATTTCCTTACTGCTTTCCCTACTGATTTCCCTGTTGCGCTCTCGCTAGCTCTTACAGCCCCTCCCCTGTGTCTTACCAACTCGTCTGGATCTTCTCCTGCTCTTGCCCAGTGCTAACCTTCCTTGTATCTTTTCCAGTCCTGTATACATTCTCCTGCTAGATCTCATCCTTTTCTAACTCGGACGTTTTGTTTTATAGATTTGCTTGTCTTTCGCTCTTGTTTTTAGTTAAAGTATTCCTATAGCAAGTAAAATCAATGGAAAGTGGTGAGCTCATGGAAATTCGTCAATTTAAGCCTGAAGAATGTGATAAGAGTCTTGAATTATCTATGTACGCTTTTCAGTACGAATTGTCCCCGGAACAACTGGAATCGAAGCGACAGCATTTTAAAGCTGATCAGGTTTGGGGAGCCTTTGAGGAAGATAAGCTATGTGCGAAGCTGACCATTTTGCCATTTCATATTCACCTTAACAATACACTTGTTACAATGGGGGGAATCGCGGGTGTGGCAACCTGGCCAGAAGAACGGCGGCGCGGAGCGGTAGCCAAGCTTTTGACGCATTCTCTACATATTATGAAAGAACAGGGCCAGACCATTTCTTTTCTCATGCCCTTTTCTTACCCATTCTACCGCAAGTTTGGTTGGGAAAACTGTGTTGATTACAAGAATTATAAATTGCTGACGGCTCAATTGCCGCCAAAACCTATAGAAATAAGTCCAGGGAGCATTCGTCGTTACCATGCTGCAAGCGAGCAACTGATCGCTGAGCTGCAAGAGGTATATAGCCGGTATGTTTCACGTTACAACGGAGCCCTTGCAAGAGATGAGGATTGGTGGATGACAACCGTATTTGAACGGCGTAATGCTCATATCGCCATCTTCTATGGAGAGGATAATAAGCCAGTCGGTTATGTGAACTATAGAGTCACCGATCGGACACTGACCGTTTTTGAATTTATTGCGCTGGATGAGAACGTAAAAACGGAGTTGTGGCGTTTCCTGTCCAACCACGACTCGATGATTGACCAATTGACAATATCGGCACCGATCGATGACACGCTTGCTTACCTGCTGCCTGATCCGCGAATTGGTCATGAAATCGTTTCTTCTTTTATGGGACGGATTGTGGACGTTGCCGGCTTTTTGCAGCAGTATCCTTTTACTCCGCATGCAAGAGAGCTTGAATTAACTTTGGATATTGCCGATGCTTATGCACCGTGGAATAACGGAACATTCCGATTAAGCTGGAGTGAGGATGGCGTCGTAACTGTGGCTGAAGGAGCATCATCTGCCGAAATAGCGGTAAGCTGTTCGATTCAAACGTTAACATCGATGTTTATCGGCTACAAACGCCCCTCTGAGCTGCATCGAATAGGCAGGCTGCAAGCCAATCGGGACATTGTAGCGTTGCTTGAACAAATATTGCCGGAGCGGACAACGTATATGCCTGACTTTTTCTAGATTGTCTATACTTGACGTTTTAAAAAAAAGAGGTATAATTGATTTAAAGTCAAAGAAAGTCAAAGTCAATTGACAAATAATTTTGTGTTTGTGGACCAGCTATGCAGTGTAGATGCAGTAAATGCTGTGGATTTGGAAATAATGAATAGAAGCAATGAATAGAAGCATAAAGAATTGAGGCAGTATCTCTGGGAGGTTGGTGATATGCGAAACATTTCCGATACTCTGGAGCATTTTTTGAAGAAGTTGCTGCAGGAAAGTAACGAAGGGTCAATCGAAATTCAACGTAATGATCTCGCTGATCGTTTCTCTTGTGTACCATCGCAAATTAATTACGTCATCAGCACTCGCTTTACCTTGGAGAAGGGGTACTTGGTCGAGAGCAAACGCGGGGGAGGCGGATATATTCGCATTCAGCGCGTGGAACTGCCCAAGCTAAAGGCGATTCAAAGCCATATTCATCATACTATTGGTCAACATGTTGATCAAAATGCTGCGAATGGGCTGATTTATCAGTTAGAGGAAGCAGAGATGATTACTGCAAGGGAAGCGAATTTGCTACGGGCCGCGATAAGCCGTGAGGTTATTGCTGTCAAGCTACCGCTTCGGGATGAGATTCGGGCACGGATTTTAAAAGCAATGCTTATTTCTTTATTAGTCAAATAGCTGAACAAGAAGCTGTTGATGAAAGGAGGGAGTTCCCCGATGCTTTGTCAGGAATGCAGCGAGAAACAAGCAACGCTTCATTTCACCAAAATTGTGAATGGCGAAAAGACGGAATTCCACATTTGTGAATCTTGTGCCAGAGAGAAGGGGGAAGGCATCCCCGGCACGACAGGTGGATTTTCTATCCACAGTCTATTGTCAGGGTTGCTCGATTTTGAAAAATCCAACGCCTCCGGACTTGGTCCGAAGCCGCAGACTGTCCGCTGCGACAATTGTGGTTTGACTTATACGCAATTCAGCAAAATCGGCAGATTTGGATGCAGTGAATGCTACGATCATTTCGCTGAACGATTAAACCCGCTTTTTAAACGGGTGCATGGGAATACCGTTCATGTCGGAAAAATTCCCAAACGTTCAGGAGGCCGCATTCAATCCAAGCGTGAAGTGGAAATGCTCAAACAAAAGCTTCATCAACATATTGAACAAGAAGAGTTCGAAAAAGCTGCCGGCATTCGAGATCGCATCCGCGAATTGGAACGCAATATTATGGAATCCTGAAAAAGCCAAATTCGGTAGGGATAGGAGGGATTGCAATGGAGAAAAGGCGTTTTGCGCAAGATGCATTAAGTGATTGGATGAAAGATGACGGGCCGGATTCAGAAATTGTAATTAGCACTCGAATTCGGATCGCCCGTAATCTTCGCCATCGGCCTTTTCCGATGTTGGCGACCAATCAGCAGTCCCGTGAAGTAATGGAGGAGCTGCTCGCTGCAGTAGATACGAGCAAGCTGGAACAATCCGATACTTATGAAAAATTCATTTTGGCTGACCTGAATGAATTAGAGAAACGGGTGCTGGTTGAGAAGCATCTAATCAGTCCAAGCCTAGCTAATGAATCACGCGGCGCAGCCCTTGTTTTGAATAAATCAGAGTCGGTCAGTATTATGATTAACGAAGAAGATCATTTGCGTATTCAGTGTCTGTATCCTGGCTTTCAAATTAAGCGAGCCTGGGAACTGGCGAGCAGCATTGATGATCAATTCGAACAGGAAGTGGACTACGCATTCGATGAGCGGCATGGTTATCTGACCAGTTGCCCGACGAATGTAGGTACAGGCATTCGCGCATCGGTCATGATGCATCTCCCGGCACTCGTCTTAACCCAGCAAATTAACCGTATTTTGTCGGCGATTACGCAGGTTGGGCTAGCGGTACGAGGGTTGTATGGAGAAGGAAGCGAAGCGGTTGGCAACCTGTTTCAAATATCCAATCAGATTACGCTCGGCCAATCTGAGGAGGAGATCATCGATAATTTGCACGGTGTTGCCCATCAAATTATTGAGCATGAGAAAGCTGCAAGAGAACGTATTTTGGCTGAATCACTTATTCGGGTTAAAGACAGGGTCCATCGTTCCTACGGCATATTGTCTCATGCCTCAGTAATGGATTCGAAAGAAGCAGCACAGCGGCTTTCCGATGTGCGTCTGGGCATAGATCTTAGCCTGATTCAAAATCTTTCTCCACAGGTAATGAATGAATTGATGGTACTTTCACAGCCTGGATTTCTGCAGCAGGTTTTTAACGAAAAATTGAGTGCAGAAGAACGCGATATCAGGCGGGCTGATCTCATTCGCGGCTATTTTTCGACGGCTTGACTGTTATGCCCCTGTGGATAACAAGGCTGCGAATAATAAGCGCTGAAAAAAGTTTAGTGGGAATGCAGGAATTTTCTTCCCCGAAGTTTAATAATTTAAGCACGGAGGTGTAGCATCATGATGTTTGGTAGATTTACGGAACGAGCACAGAAGGTACTCGCATTGGCACAGGAAGAAGCCGTTCGTCTTGGACATAATAATATTGGTACAGAGCATATCTTGCTTGGTCTGATTAGAGAAGGCGAAGGCATCGCTGCAAAGGCGCTGACGGGCCTTGGCCTTGGTCTTGAGAAAATCCAGGATGAAGTCGAAGGACTCATCGGACGGGGACAGGAGCAGCCGTCCAATATTGCCTACACGCCGCGTGCGAAGAAAGTCATTGAATTATCGATGGACGAAGCGCGCAAGCTTGGCCATACGTATGTCGGTACAGAACATATTTTGCTTGGCTTGATTCGCGAGGGTGAAGGTGTGGCTGCCCGCGTGCTGAACAATCTGGGCATTAGTCTTAATAAAGCGCGCCAGCAAGTATTGCAATTGCTCGGCAGCAGCGAAGCCGTATCCAGCAGTCATGGAGCGCCTGCGAATGTTAGCACTCCGACACTGGATGGTCTTGCCCGTGATTTGACGGTTACTGCCCGCGAGGGCAATCTTGACCCTGTTATTGGGCGCAGCAAGGAAATCGAGCGCGTCATTCAGGTACTCAGCCGTCGGACGAAAAACAACCCGGTGCTGATCGGTGAGCCTGGGGTCGGCAAGACCGCAATTGCCGAAGGTCTTGCCCAGAAAATTATAAACAATGAAATACCGGAAACCTTGCGAGACAAGCGAGTAATGACGCTTGATATGGGTTCGGTTGTAGCCGGTACGAAATATCGTGGTGAGTTTGAAGACCGTCTGAAAAAAATTATGGATGAAATTCGCCAAGCGGGCAACATTATTTTGTTCATTGATGAATTGCATACGCTGATCGGCGCAGGCGGGGCTGAGGGTGCGATTGATGCTTCGAATATTTTGAAGCCGGCGCTGGCGCGTGGTGAATTGCAATGTATCGGTGCCACAACGTTGGATGAATACCGGAAGTACATTGAGAAGGATGCCGCACTTGAGCGTCGTTTTCAGCCGATATCCGTTGATCAGCCTTCTCCTGAAGAGGCGATTCAAATTTTGCACGGCTTGCGTGACCGTTATGAAGCACATCACCGTGTGAAAATAACGGATGAGGCGATTGAGCAGGCAGTGAAACTGTCGGATCGCTACATTCCAGACCGGTTTTTACCGGATAAAGCTATTGATTTGATCGATGAGGCCAGCTCCAAAGTGCGCCTGCGTTCGTACACTGTACCGCCAAACCTGAAACAGCTTGAAAACCGTCTGGATGACATCCGCAAGGAGAAGGATGCAGCGGTTCAGAGCCAGGAATTTGAAAAAGCCGCCGCGCTGCGAGATACTGAACAGAAAATTCGTGAAGAGCTCGATGTTACGAAAAATCAGTGGAAAGAAAAGCAGGGCCGTACTGATTCCGAGGTAACGCCAGAGGATATCGCCCAAGTTGTTGCCAGTTGGACTGGAATACCTGTCAGCAAGCTGGCTGAGGAAGAGACAGAGCGGCTGCTGAAAATGGAGGAAATCCTCCATAGCCGCGTGATCGGTCAAGGCGAAGCGGTTCAGGCCGTTTCTCGCGCCATCCGCCGCGCTCGTGCAGGGTTGAAAGATCCAAAGCGTCCGATGGGCTCCTTCATCTTCCTCGGTCCGACAGGCGTCGGGAAAACCGAGCTGGCGCGCGCGCTTGCCGAGGCAATGTTCGGCGATGAGAATTCTGTCATTCGGATCGATATGTCAGAGTATATGGAGAAGCACTCAACCTCACGGTTGGTCGGAGCTCCTCCAGGGTATGTCGGCTATGAAGAAGGCGGTCAACTGACGGAGAAAGTAAGACGCAAGCCTTATTCGGTCGTACTGTTGGATGAAATCGAAAAAGCGCATCCTGAAGTATTTAATATTTTGCTTCAAGTGCTGGAAGATGGCCGCTTGACGGATTCCAAAGGGCGTGTCGTCGATTTCCGCAATACGCTGATTATTATGACATCGAATGTCGGGGCAGAGCAGATTAAACGAAATTCGACGCTCGGATTTACTGCTGTACAAGATGCAGGCCGTGAGTTTGCTCAGATGAAGGATAAGGTATTGGGCGAGTTGAAGAAAAGTTTCCGTCCGGAGTTCCTGAACCGGATTGATGAGACGATTGTATTCCATTCGTTGAATGAGGAGCATATTTCGCAAATCGTATCGTTGATGTCTGAAGAGCTTCGCAAGCGTCTGCGTGAGCAGGAGGTTGATTTCAACCTTACGGATGCCGCCAAGGCGTTCCTGGCGAAGGAAGGCTTCGATCCGCAATACGGTGCGCGTCCGCTTCGCAGAGCGATTCAAAAGCATATTGAGGATCGATTGTCCGAAGAATTGTTGATGGGCAACATCTCCAAAGGCGATTCACTTACCATCGACGAGAAAGACGGCAGCCTTGCCGTCACGAAAGACAGTGCTAAGCCAGCTGGGCAAGAGAATGAAAATGAGCCAGCAGCCAATAAATAATAAGCAAGCAATGCAAAAACCCGCGGGGATGATAAGTCCCCGCGGGTTTTCTTTTTTTATTATTTAACAACATGAACCGGAACTGTGGCATGCTGGATAACATAATGGCTGACACTCCCCAGGAAAAGCTCCTTAAAGCCGCCAAGACCGCGGCTGCCAAGGACGATCAGATCGATCTTGTTCTCCGAAGCAGTCTCAATAATTTTGCGCCCGGGATCGCCTTGCAGTACGTCAACTTCGATATGCTGGCTAGCATCGCCAACGATCGATGTAATGATGGAACGGGCCTCTTCAGCGATGGTATCCGCTTCTTGAGCAATCGCAACGGAATTTTCGACGGAAGGCTGAATCATAGCTTCTCCCACAATTACAACTGGAATGTCGTAAACATGGATGACTGACAGTTTGGCTTGCCAGGTGGCGGCCATTTCAATGCCTGTTTTGAGAGCGCGAATGGACTGCTCCGAACCGTCATAGGAAACAAGAATATTGTGATAGGCCATCTTAATCCTCTCCGTTCTTGTAATTCAGTTAATTATAATGATTACCCTTCTTTCAGTATACTGAATCATGCGAGGCACTGACAATAGGAGCTGCTTGCCAACCGAAGGTATTCAGCGATAAAGTCCCGAATATCTGGTTAAGACGCATATATTTGTGTTTAGTGAAGATAATAACCTCGGGTTGCTAAAACATTTAGGAGGTTACATCATGAATATTGGATTTTCGAATCAAATTGAGCAAATCGTTCATCAGTTAATGAATCAGACACAGCAGGCTTCGCAAATGTATCAGCAGCTCTTGCAGCAAGAACAGCAGAATGCAGCGCATTTGGAGGAACTGGTGCAAAGAGAGCGTCAAGCGGTTCAAACCATTCAAACCTCCTTGCAAGGCCATCAGCACGCGATGCAGCAAATGCAGCATATCATGCAGCTTTGCAAGCAAATCGAACAGTCTTCGGCAAACAACAATTACATGGTTCATCCCCAACAGCAGCATCAAGCACAAAATCAGTACCCCATCTAAACTAAGCGATAAAGCCCGCTGGTGAAAAAGAAGCCAGCGGGCTTTTCAATGTGCAGCCTCTGCGCGAAAGCCGCATTTGTTAAACAATATTTGCACGAATTGTACCTCGCTTCATATGATGAACACAAGACTATTTTGTGGGGGGATGACGATGCCGACAATTCAGAATTTTCCGCCTGATTTGCTTGCAGAGCACCGGAATTGGCATCATGCAAGGCATTCGGTCGATATAAGCAACCCGCCGAAAGGCTACGGCGAGGACTTTTTAAAATTTCATCGGCAGTATATTGCCAGGGCGCTGGCGTGGTACCGTGCTCAGGGTTATGACCCGGCGCTTGTGGTGCCTTGGAACGAAGTGCCTGAAGCGATCCGCCGCTCCTCATGTTTTGATCGTAACGCGGAGCGGAGAATTCGCACAGCACCACAATCGTTTGCTACCGCTGATGAGCTTGGGCTTTTTATTGAGTCCACTTATTTGCATAATTGCATTCACCAAGAGGCAGCGGAGTTGTTTCAGGAACCGATATTGAACGATTTTGATACGGCTCCTGGCAGTACCGTTTTTTATCAAATCCACGGTATGATCGACCGCTGGTATGCGAACTGGGAAGCGGCAACGGGGCGTCGCAATCGGTCGGCGGATTCTAGCGCAGCTTCGAGATCGCATGGGCTTGGACAAAAAACGAGATTTCGAGCAGGCTTGCTTCCCGGACAGAAGCGCTTGTCCACTATCAAGACAGCTGTTGAATTGCCCGCAAAATCCGCACGTAATAGGAGACGTCGCGGGGGACAAAGTGCGCGGCTTCGATCACACGGCTTGCGGCGTGGAATTGCCCGCCCTGCCCAAATTCGACGCCGTGGCCAATCAAGCTCCCCAACTTCCCTTCAAAGAGCTGCAGCAAACGCTCAAGCTCCGCTTCGAATACCCCGGCCACTTCTTCAGGGTGCGGTCGCAGTGCGGAGAGCGGCAATGGGCACTTCAAGGAAAAAACGTGAGCTAACTCGCGGTCAATAAAGGGGACGCCGTCAATAGCTGATATGAGCGATTCACGCTGTACGCCGACTTTGACCAGGGTGTTGAACGGTGCGGCGATGCCGATTTCTTCTTCAATTTCCCTTGCTGCGTCCCGAACCGTTTCTCCCGCAGACAAGTGACCGGCAGCTGTAATATCGAGATAATCAGGATAGAGATCCTTGCCATGATGTCGTCGCTGGAACCAGATGAATCGTCGGCCTTGCTCTTCGCGCCATAGCCAACAGTGAATGGTTTGATGCCAATAGCCGTAGGTATGCGTATCTGAGCGGCTGGCCGTTCCTTGTAGTTGCATTTCCTCATCATAAATATCAAAAAGCTCCTCCATTTGGAATCTGCTCCTTCCAAGACTGTGAATGAAACGCTCGCTTGAGCATAAATGGCCTTTACGGACATTGGACATCTATGGAAATATTATATACTGCTTTGAAGAAGTTGTCTGTTGCAGATCAGTGTAAGAACTCCTACCTAAATTGACGCTGGAAATAGAGGGATTTTTCGTAAATTGTCGAATTTTAATTTGAGTGCGACAATTTTTAGAGTGATGAGGGGAATAATGGGGACCCAATTTCAGGGTTGCGGTATGCTGTTTTCGTGGACGGCCATTACGATCAGCATGCTGTCATCCTATACGATGTTTTATTTTATTGATAGTATGAAGCGCAGCGATCTTTGGCGTAAAGGCTGCATCTACATCGCTGGGTCGGCGTCCGTTGGGTTGGGAATAACGGTTTCTCATCTGCTGATCGTCGATGCTTCAGGTCATTTTGTCATGATAACTTGGAATCTAGCTTTGCAGTTTATTTTTTGTTCTACAGCAGTCGGCTTCACTTATTTGCTGCTTGGCAACGACAGCAGAATGTGGCGTGTCCCGAGACTGCGTCTCTTAAGGATCCCGATTGGGGGCCTTCTGCTGACAACCGCTTACGGCGGGATATTTGTCATTGAGATGTGGACTGCAAATTACCGCTTGGTTGACATTAATTTTGTTGTTATGTTTATTGCTTTTTCTCTGGGATACATTGGGGTCGTGTGGTCCCTATACTGGTTCGAGCGTCATAAGGGAAGCGGGAACTTGATTAGCAGCACTATATTAGGCGGTTCAATATCACTGCTATATATTATTGGACAAGCCGCGCTGACAATTGAAAATGTAAACGTTTTGCCAAAAGACCGGCTTGATGAAAATTTAACGATGCTTACCGGTGTGCTTGGTTTGGGTACTTTGCTTATTTTGGGCAGCCATTTGATGACCTGGTTTGCCAATCAACGGCTGCAGTTCGTTCATGAACGTTATAAGCTGCTCGTAGAAAATTCTATTGATATGATTGCAATCAGCCGGGAGGGCTGCTGGGAATATATTAATCGTTCCGGCATTCGCATGTTTGAGGCGGACAGTGCTGACGAACTGATTGGTAAATCACTGCAAGCTTTTCTGCATCCGAAACATCACTGCTGTATGGAGAAATGGCTGGGTGCGAACGACCCGGAGGAATTAAAGGGACCGCAGGAGAAAGAATGGTACACGTTAAAAGGAAATCTGCTGTTTACTGAGGTGGTTGTTACGACAACGACTTTCAATGGCAGACAGAGCCTGCAATTTATTATTCGGGATATTTCGGAACGCAAAAAAAATGAAGAGTTGCTGATTAACTCCGAGAAATTAAATATTGCTGGGGAGCTTGCGGCAGGCATCGCCCATGAAATTCGTAATCCGCTAACATCGCTGAAGGGATTTCTCCAGCTTATCTCGTCAGGTCGAAGCGCCAGCAGTGATTATTTCGGCATTATGAAATCAGAGCTTAGCCGAATTGAAACGATTGTAAGTGAGCTGTTAATGTTGTCCAAACCGCAGGCATATGATTTGAATACGATGGACATTCGTAAAATAGTCAAGGATACCATTTTTCTTCTGGAAGCCCAATCGAATTTGCATCATATTCTGATTGAGGTTCAATATGGCGACAAGCCGCTGTGGATATACGGGGTAGAGGATCAGATCAAGCAAGTATTCGTTAATGTGATTAAAAATGCGATTGAAGTGATGACGAGCGGCGGGATCATCAGGGTGAATTGCTCACTGCAGCACGATCATGTAAAGGTACGCATTCAGGATGAGGGGCCAGGCATTGATGAAGAACGCTTATCAAAAATCGGACAGCCCTTTTATACAACCAAAGATGCGGGGACAGGGCTTGGTCTGATGGTCAGCTACAAAATTGTAGACAATCATGATGGACATATACAGGTTGAAAGTGTTGTTGATCACGGGACGACATTTGAAATTACGTTTCCGTTCACGCACGTAGCCATGCCAACTCTCCGCGATACGAACAAAGCCGACTCTTAGCGTTTGACGGATATTGTGCTTCCTTTCGGAAATCCGGTATACTAATTCCGAAGGAGGGACGTTTTAGATGACGATTGGCGCGCGTGTTTTAAAAACCGGGTTAGCAGTTGCCATGGCGATTTTTTTGAGTGAACTGCTAGGCTTCCCTTCGCCAATTATTTCTGCAGTTGCAGCAATTTTTACTATCCAGCCTTCAATATATCGATCATGGAAGCAAATGCTTGATCAGCTGCAAGCGAATCTGATTGGGGCGGCAATCGCGTTAATTGCCGTATGGCTTGTCGGCAGTACGCCGATTGCCGTTGGATTGGTATGTATTGTTGTTATTCTAATCAATATCAGATTGAAAATGGAGAGCACGATCGGTTTGACGCTAGTCACGGTCGTAGCCGTCATGGAAGCGCACGGCGCAGGTTGGTTATTTGCCTTTGAACGGTTGGCAATGGTTTTGGCAGGGATGGGGGCTGCATTCGCAGTCAATGTGTTTTTGTTCCCGCCACGCCCGCGGCGCCAGTTCGCAGATCATATCCAGCTGGCTTTCAGTCAGCTTTCGCTCCTGCTGAGAAATGCGGTGTCCAAAGAGATAAAGGAAAATGTGCTGCGGCAGGAAAAGGAACGGCTGCGCGGCCTGCTTGGCAAGTTGGAGGAACGACTGAAGTTGTTTGAGGAGGAGCGGGCGGTTCTTGCCAAGAGCAAGCTGAATCGGGCGCGTCAGTTGATTGTTTCCAAGCAAATCGTAAAAACACTGCAGGTTGGCGCTGATCTGTTGGACGTGATTGAAGATCATTTCTATTCCACGCCTGGCGCATCCGAATGGGCGTTAAGATTTGATCAGCAGATTGACGAACTGACCAGATACCATGAACAGTTGATTTTAAAATGGCAGGACAAAATAAAAATTGGCGCTGCAGGCGAGCCTGTGGAGCGGCACGATAGTCGGTTTGTTGAGCAGTTGGAAGTTTACTTAAGCGAGGAGCCAGCGGCAAGAGTCCGTCTGGTATTCGTGGGAGCGGGATTGTTGAAATATGATTATCATTTGCGCCGGCTGGAGAAGCTGATTGAGCAGGTGCATCGTCATTCTGGTGATTACCAGGGCGCTATGAGTGAAATGAAGGATATGTTATTCAAATAGTTCAAATAGCAAGCTTCCTCATCTGCTGTCGGGCAGGTGCAGGAAGCTTGCTTCAATTTAGGCAATGATATTAAGTTTGATACCGCAGCTCAAGCCGCTTGCCGACAAACCACATCAGGAGCAGGACGAGGGCGGCGACGGCTATTCGCCAGGGCGCCTGCAAAATATGCGTAATATCAAAGCTGATTAGCGAGACGCTGGCAATCATAACCGCCTTGCCAAGCAGAACCGCCATCGTAAAAGTCCGCAAGGGAACCGAGCTTAGTCCTGAAGCAATATTAATAAGCACCGATGGCGAGAACGGGAAGCAAGAGAACAAAAAAATCGGAGTAAATCCGCGGCGTTCAATCCAGCGAAAAAACCGGGATGTTCCGGGAAAGCGCCGTTGCAGCCATGTGCCGAAGCGTCGGCCGACTTTGCGGGTAATGATAAAAATAAGGATGGAGCCAACGGACACACCAATCCATGAGTACAAAAAACCAAAGCCAAGTCCGTAAATGTTGGTATTGGCTGCAACGATCAGCAGCAGCGGCAAAAAAGGCAGGAAAGCTTCCAGCACCGGGGCGACAATACCCGGAAGGGGGCCCCAGGCTGAATAGCTCTGCAGCATTAACTGCAATTGTTCGGGATCAACCTGCCGAAGTTCATGGATCCACTCTTGAAATTTACTCATGTTAATGATCAACCTCACTAAGGAAATTAACTTTTGTCACCTTGGAAAGCCCGGAAAGGAAACCAAAGATAAAATAAAGCAATCAAGCCAAACAGTATGCTGCTGACCCATATGACCGTTGTTTCGCCCCGCATTGTGGCAATGACACCGCCCAAAATCGGCCCCACCATGACGCCAACGCCTTCAATGGTAGAGAATACCCCCCAGCCCAGTCCTTGCTGTGAAGGCGGCACGTAGCTGGCTAATAGCGCATTCCAGACTGGAAGCACAGCAGAATAGGAAGCGCCTAGCAAGGCAGCGAGCAGAATACATTGCCATATTGGCGGGTTCCAGGTCAACATGTACAAGGTAATCGCAAATAGCCCAAAGCCGATAACCAAAAACCACTTCTTGCCTCTCAGCTTGTCCGACAGACGCCCCATAGGGATGAGCCCGATAATCGTGCATGCTCCCCCCGCCATAAGTATAAACGAATATTGGGTGCTCGTAATCCCCAACTGTTTCTCTGCGAAGCTTGGCAGCATCGGAACGAGCATGCTCGCCCCGGTAGTTTGCAAGATCATACCGGGAAGCAGCAGTTTCATCTGCTGCAGCTTTTCACGCAATATTTCCAATTGCCGGCGGAATGGAATCGTCTGCACGGACCGTTCAGTGCGGTTGCTGATCATCAGTGACAGTCCCCATCCGACAAAGGAAAGGCCAATGAGCAAATAATAGGTAAAGGAGGGGTTCCTGTCAAGCAATACATTGCATACGATAGGGCCGGCTCCCAGCCCAATGAACCAAATGGTATACAGAAATCCCATTTGCGTTGCGCGCTGTTCTTCCGTAACCTTGGTCAGGCATACGATCCAGATCGGTGATATCCCGACCCCGTAAATCGCTGCCGCCGTAATAAAGATCCACGGGGTTGAAGCGATGCCGAGCAGAATGATTCCACCCAGGCAAAATAACAGCCCGGTATGGACAATAAAACGAACAGAAAAACGATCAAGCAAATAACCAATGCCCATTTTGAGCAGCGTATCCGTCAAATAATGGGCCGTGATCGCAACACCGATGACATCAAGTGAAAGTGCAAGCTGCTTTTCCCCATAAATCGGAATAAAACTCAGCAGCGCGGCGCCGCGTACAAATTCAATAATTAACAAAATCCCGGAAAGCAGGACCATTTCTTTTCCAAACCAGGTTTTTCCCTTAAAATTCACGTTATCACCTTTTTGTGTACAGGGTAGGGTAGAGTGAAGCTAAAACATTCACATACAAATGGCAAGCACTTCTCCCATTATATCCAAGTTTTGTCGCAAAACCAAAATTACATACGATGTTTGTAACGTTTTGTCAGCATCGGTATAATGGAAATGAATTGTCTTGTACGGGTTTTGCCTGTTATGCCTGGACAAGCGGCCATCCTAATTCATTAATAAGGGGAGAAGACGATGTCATTTTTTGAGAAAGTAAAGCAAGGCGCTTCAGGAGCAGCGAAAAAGGCTCAACAGACGATGGAAACAACCAAGCTTCGCAGTCAAATATCGGGCAAGGAAAAAGAAATGGAGCGCATTTGCACAAAAATCGGACAATCCATTTATGAAGCTTATTCTAATGGCGATGTATCCCAGTCGGAAACGACAGTTATGGATTATTGCGGACAGCTGACAGATATTCAAAAGGATATTGACCTGATCGAAGAAAAAATTAAAAATATTAAATCAGAGAAAACATGCTCCTGCGGCAAAGTTGTCGCAGTGGATGTCAATTATTGTCCGGACTGCGGCAAACGGTTTCCCGAAGAAGCCCCGCATGAAGATACGGTCGGCGAAATTAGAGTCATTTGTACGATCTGCAATGCGGAGAATGACATCAACTCCAAATACTGCATTCAGTGTGGCGAAGAGATGATTTCCTGATCCAAACTAGCTTGAAAAAACTGCTGCCCATTGCAATGGGCAGCAGTTTTTTCATTATGATTAAGCGTTACTATTCCTCTCATTTAACCCGAGTTGTGGCCTCTCAAACATGTTGCACAGGAGCATAATTATCAACCGGAGGCATAAAACTGACCCCCAATTCAACACTGTTTCTCTAGACCCACTCAACTTTCATCCGTTATGATACCAATAAGAAATATTGGTAATACTATGGTGGACGGAGGTGCGGATTCTGAATCATTACGATAAAATCAGGCAAGGTGAAAAGGGAGCATTAGTCAGTATTTGCGCTTATTTGCTTTTGACGGCCGTCAAGCTTGTCGGAGGATACTGGTATGTATCTGAGGCTCTGGTAGCGGACGGTTTTAACAATATGACAGATATTATTGCTTCGGTTGCGGTGTTAATCGGTCTGCGAATCTCGCAGAAGCCACCTGATAAGGATCATCCATATGGACATTTCCGAGCGGAAACGATCGCTGCGTTAATCGCTTCTTTTATTATGGCGACGGTGGGCATGCAGGTGTTTATCGGTGCGGTCAGATCTTTGTTCGCAGGCGAGCGCCCGGTCCCTGATCTCGCTTCAGCCTGGATTTCGCTTGGAGCGGCGGCATTCATCGGCGGGGTTTACTTGTACAATGTCAGGCTGGCCAAACGAATCAACAACCAGGCTTTGATGGCTGCGGCCAAAGACAACATGTCGGATGCATTGGTCAGTATCGGCGCTGCGGTAGGCATTATCGGCGCCCAGTTCGGAATGCCATGGCTTGATCCAGTAGCTGCTATGGTGGTGGGCGGCATTATTTGCAAGACAGCTTGGGATATTTTCTACAGCTCCACCCACGCGTTGACGGATGGCTTCGATGAGGAGCAGTTGCGGGAACTGCGCGCTTCCATTGAACGGGTTCAAGGTGTCAGAACGATCAAGGACATCAAGGCCAGGGTGCATGGCAGCAATGTGCTCATCGATGTAATTGTGCTGGTCGATGCCCAGCTTTCCCTCATTGAGAGCCATCGGATTAGCGATGAGATTGAAAGCAAGATGGAAGCGAAGCACAACAATATTTTAAGTATTCATGTTCATGTAGAGCCGGATAGTGTCCAGTGGGCAGGAAGCAGCTAGTTTACGCCATAGATAATGAAAATTCAGAAGTCCGGGGGAAGCTGACCCGGGCTTTTTTAGTTATCCTATTTAAGTCGTAATATGGTTTTCCAAATTGTTCCTAGTCCCGGTTGATGTAAAGGTAAATCATACCTGGGAACTAATTTTTTGAAAGCGCTTTATTAATGTTGAATGAATGTTTCATTGACTGGTACAACAGTCTTTTTAGCAATTTTTAGCAAGCTATTTTCCAATTTACCAATTGGAAAATTTCCATCCTTATGGATTTTAATTGCCATTTTGGAAAAATGGAAATTGGGACTGCTGACCGATGCCAGGAAAGCTTTGTCCAAATAGAATTGAAGACGAGTTCAATAAACGCCCCCGGCCGGGAAGTTTTGCACAACTTGATCATGAACAACGGAGGGTGACAAGATGAAAAAAATGATCGCAGCACTCGCGGTGTCCGCGCTGCTTGGTGTCATGATAGCCTCGGTTACCAATGCCGCTTCTTCTCATGCAACGATTCAATCAACAGTCAGTTTTCGCGACAAGCCAAGCACGAATTCCAAAGTTCATCATTATCTGAGGCAGGGCGAAAAAGTTACGGTCCTTGAGCAAGTAAATGCTTATTGGTATAAGGTTAGAACATCACGCAACTCAACGGGCTATGTATCCTCTAATGCCAAATACATTTCATTGGCAAGCCAAAACGTTGGGGGCGGCGAAAAGCCCGGCAACAACAATTCAAGCAGCCAAACGATTGAGAAAGTTATCAAGGCAGGCCAGAGCTACCTTGGAACACCGTATCAATACGGGGCAAACCGCTCCTCAACCAAGGTTTTTGACTGCTCCTCCTTTGTGCGCCGCGCATTCATGGATGGCGCAGGCATAACCTTGCCCGCCGATTCCCGCCAGCAAGGCGCTTATGTGAAGAAAAAGGGGACAACCTCTTCCAACTGGAAAAATCTTAAACGCGGTGACGTGATGTTTTTTATGAGTTACAAAGGAACTAAAGCATCTGCCTACAATGGGATCAACAAATCAAAAGCTACCATTACCCACACCGGCATTTATTTGGGCGATGGCAAAGTGCTTCATACGTACTCCAAAGATTCCGGCGGCGTGCGTGTTGACTCGATCGCAGGCAAGCATTGGGAATACCGCTTTTTGTTCGGAGGCAGCGCAATTTAAGGTGAAATACGTGGAAGTGAAATTAAAAAAGCCTGATGCTCTTTTGGAGCGTCAGGCTTTTCTGCGAATCGGACAACCATTTATACGTTTCAACCGGTTAGGCATCTATTTCATAGCAATTCAGCGCAGTCGAGGTTATCCACCCCAGCCCCGCGATCTATACGTGCTGCATCATCGCCAATACTGAGCGTGAACATTGCGAAGGGTTATATTCCTGATTGCGCTTGGTTAGCAGCGTACGACGGAATTGAATTGAAGCGTAAGGCTCGGAAATCAGCTTAAACCATTTATCGAGAGTAGCCTCGGTAAGCAGCATCTCGCCAAAGCCGCTTTGAATGAAATAATCCACATTTTCATCCTCTATTCCCGGGATTGGCTCATAAAACAGCATGGGAATTCCCTTGCTCAATCCTTCTGTACAAGTCATACCCCCAGGTTTGGTAATAAGCAAATCAGAAACATCCATCAGTTTGCTGATTTCGGTTGTAAAGCCCAGCACTTTAATATTAGGGTGTTGATAGGTTGGTTCGGCCAGCATCTTCTCACGGGCCTTCTCATTGCTTCCCACGCAAAAAATCAATTGAACCGATTCGCGCCAACCGGTCATATAGTCCAGCAGATTGCCTTCGCCGAGCAACCCCCAGCCGCCGCCCATGATCAGAACAGTTGGCATTTGCTTCAAACCGAATTGAATTTGAATTTCTGTTTTATTATGTGTCATCCAAAAATTTGGATGGACGGGAATTCCCGTCACTTCGACGCGGTTATCAGGAATGCCGTGCTCGATCAATTTGTTCTTTACTTTCGGTGTTGAAACCAAATACTTGGTTACCTCCGGACTGGTCCATGTTCCATGCGCATCATAATCGGTGATCAAAGTGTATAAAGGAACGTCAAGTCCTAACCGCTTAAGCCGCGCAACGACCGCATTGGGCACCGGATGGGTGCAGACGATCAGATCGGGCTTTAACTGTGAGATGACTTGCGATGTCTGGGTATAGAAAACACGATGAAGCGCAAGTTGCGTAAACCGGTTAAGTGATTTATGGTATTGCGTGCGATATACCATGCCGACCAGTTTGGGCTGTTTGCTGACCGTTTTACGGTATGCCGACATAATTAACGGACCGACAACCGGATTCAGAAATTTCCCAAGCTCAATGACGCGTGTTTGAATGCCAGGGGACAGATGCCTTAACCCCATGGCAAGCGCATAAGCAGCTTGAGTATGTCCAGAGCCGAATCCTTCAGAGAGCAAAAGCACTCTTTTCTTACGCATCGTCTCACCTACTTTTCCTAATACCATATTACGACTTGCAGGCTGCTTAGACAAGATGGGATATTGAAATTGCGCAGCCGAAAAACCTAAATTTATGTTAAAATTCATATGACACGTTCAACAATGCCTCGTTTAACACATATTACGTTAGTTTAGACGAAATGGAGGGGAACTAGGATGCATAATTCATCCAAAAAAGCATGGGAGCCAGGAACACAAGTAAAAATGATGTATAAGACCGGACTGTATGCTGGCGAATTGGTGGAAATAAATGGTCCGCGCGCTGTTGTGAAGGTGCTAGCCGTATTAAAGCATCCGGAACAAGGCGACTTGCATCACCCCTATGAGCCTGATGTGCCTTTTTTTCATGAACGGCGAGCGCTCAGCTATACGGAGAAAGCGTTGGCGCCGCTTGGGGATGTGGAATTGTATGAAGCTGACATTCCCGATTATCGTGAATCATTGGAGCGATCGCTGCATGGAGAAATCAACAGAATTGACAAGCTGAAGCGCTGGTCGGAGCGGGCGCTTGAGCAATTGCATAGGCTGCAGACAGAATATTAGCCCAGCGTCAGCAAAGCAGATTGAGCGCCCCTGTACCGGGAAGTACAGGGACACTCCTCATCAAACGGAATTAACGATTGATAAAGGCGGTTTTCAATGTTGACCGATACTCTACTTGATAATCAAGGCCATCGGCCAGCACAGCCAGAGGCACATAAATTTTTTGCTCCTTGCCTACGTGATGCAGAAATGCCGGAGTATCGATATTGACTGACTTGCCGTTCACAAGCATCGTTGTTGCGCCCACTGCCAGTTCCACAGTATTGCTGCCGAGCGTAATCGTTACCGCCTTGGCTTTATTGTCCCATTTGGTCTCGGCTCCCATGGCATCGGCAATATCGCGGAATGCCAGATAGGTTCGGTTGGCCTTCAGCACAGGCTTGAATGGCGTAACCACTTCCTTGCCATTAACGATAACGGAGATGCCTACATCCTCTGCACGCGGCAGCGGAGTGCGGTATTCGTTCCAGATCGTATCTGCGAAAGCTTTGCCGATCACCGCGTAGCCGTCCTGGTTCGGATGGATATCCTTCTTGAGAATCCAGGTCAAGCTTTGCTCGCGGAGGGAGAACTTTTCGGCTGAATGGGCGACTTCGGCTTTAACGCCTTCACTCGTCAGCTTAGCGATAACGCCATCAATCTGTTTGGTAGCCTGACCAACGTATTTCTGAATCTGATCGTACTGTACTTGCGATACCCCTACGATGGCTAAATTAGGTACAGGAGAGTATACATCTGATACGACGATGCGAGCATTAGGCGCAATCGAATGAATAGTTCGTAGCGAAGCTTCCAGCGCCGCTGTATAGCTTGTGAATTTGTTGCTGCTCCATTCCTCAAGATCTGCATCAGGATTGCGGGCAATGGTAATGATATCCGAGAAATCATTGCCGCCGATCGTCAGAACAACGAGATCCGCTTGCTCAAGATTGCTGCGCAGTGCGCCGGTTTGTGCCAGCAGAGCCGCGGCGCGCGGATCCTTGTCAGCGCCTGCAATGTCGGCTGCCGCTGGAGAAGTTCCTATCTGGGCCGCTTCAAGCCAGTTTTTCAGCCCCTCGGATTTGAGGCCCAGCAGACCGTAATTGACATATTGCGCGCGTCCGTGAAACAGCGCTTGTTCATAAATCCGCTCCACATAACCGTAAGGAATCGATTGCTCAGTAAACTCAAACTCATAGCCGGCAGTTAATGAATCCCCTATAGCTACAATGCGGAACGGAGAAGCGGCCTCCGTTTGCACGGCTTCTTTTTGAATGACCGGCGTTTTTGATTCGGCAGCCGCCACAGGCGCCCCGTTCAACAGCGAGGCGGACAGGAGCACTGCGGCAGCCCCCAAAGTTATCTTCCTAATATTTCTGCTCAAAAAATCCACTTCCTTCATTTATAATAAGTAAGTATAGGCATTAAAGTTTTCTTATCGCGATCATAAAAAGATTAAATTGATATCGTTTTGTATGGATGTTAAAATAATATAATCGAAAAGGTAGTGAATATAAGTAATCTCGGCCCCGTTTTCCAACTTTTCACGAACATTAGATACTAATATCAGGATTTTTGTTCGGACTCGATGTTCTCCACAGCAACCCGGTTATTTGTAAGATCACAGCGACTTTTTTTGGAAATTATCTAAAAAAGTATCACCCCCTATATTATTCTAAAATAAAGCAGGGGAAGAAGCAAAAGATATTGTCACTTTCTCGTAAGTAACGCGCACCAATTTATTGGCTGCCTAAATTTAAATAGTAGGAAGGTTGCAGACAATGACAAAACAACAGTTGAGATTGCCGCCTAAACAGGGTTTGTATGACCCGCAATTTGAGAAAGATGCCTGTGGCATGGGCTTTGTGGCGAATATTCGCGGGATCAAGTCGCATGAGATTATTAAACAGGCTTTGACCGTACTTGAAAACATGGAGCATCGCGGAGGACAGGGCAGTGAGCCGAATACAGGCGATGGCGCCGGCATTATGCTGCAAATCCCGCATCGTTTTTTTGTACGGGAAATGGAGCAGTTTGGCATTGAGCTGCCCGGGGAAGGCGATTATGCGGTCGGAATGCTCTTTCTGCCGCAAGACAAGCAGGTACGGGCAGCCCAGGAGCGTGTGCTGGAGCAGATTGTAGAGGAAGAAGGGCAGACCTTTATCGGCTGGCGGACTGTGCCTACCAATGATGAGAAGCTGGGTGCCTCGGCCAAAGCAGCGAAACCGTATGTGCGTCAAATTATGATCGGAAGAAATTCGTCCTTGGAAGGGGAACTTCCCTTCGAGCGTAAATTGTATGTGATTCGCAAAAGGGCGGAGCATGCCATTCGCTATTCCGGCATGGAAGGCGGGGACAGCTTTTATTTCTCCAGTCTGTCCAGCAAAAAAATCGTCTATAAAGGGATGCTGACCACAGAACAGGTACGTTCCTTCTATATTGAGCTTAGCGATGAACGCTTTGAGACAGCAATTGCGCTTGTGCACTCCCGTTTCAGTACCAACACCTTCCCAAGCTGGGAGCGGGCGCATCCATACCGTTATTTGATTCATAATGGTGAAATCAATACGCTGCGGGGCAATGTCAACTGGATGCATGCCCGTCAAACCCTCTGTGAAACTGCGCTTTTTGGCGAAGATATGGCCAAAATCAAACCTATTATCAATCCCGATGGTTCGGACACCGCAATGTTCGACAATACACTGGAGTTTTTATATCTCTCCGGCCGCTCGCTGCCGCATGCAGCGATGATGATGGTACCGGAACCTTGGTCCAAGCACGAAAACATGAGCGACGAAAAACGCGCATTCTATGAGTATCACAGCTGTCTGATGGAGCCATGGGATGGCCCTGCTGCCATGGCGTTTACCGACGGATCGCAAATCGGCGCGATTCTGGACCGCAATGGCTTGCGCCCGGCTCGTTATTACGTCACCAAAGATGATGTTATCATTTTGGGTTCCGAAGCCGGCACCGTTCCCGTTGAGCCGGAAAATATCCGCTATAAAGACCGGTTGCGTCCGGGGAAAATTTTGCTGGTCGACACGCGTGAAGGCCGCATTATTTCCGACGAAGAGGTCAAAGCGAAAATTATTGGTGAGCAGCCTTACCAGGAGTGGCTCGAGGAGCATCTGATCGGTCTTGACGATCTGCCTGAAGCGCGCGAGCTGCCAGAGCCGGATCATGAGTCCGTGCAGCGGCGTCAGCAGGCGTTCGGCTACACATTCGAAGATTTGCGCAAAGTGCTGGAGCCGATGGCGGGCAGCGGTGTAGAGCCGATTGCCTCCATGGGGTATGATGCGCCACTTGCTGTATTATCAGAACGTCCACAGCGTCTGTACAACTATTTCAAGCAGATGTTCGCGCAAGTTACGAATCCGCCAATCGATGCGATCCGGGAAGAAATCATTACATCGACGGCAACGACGATCGGACCGGAGCGCAATTTGCTGGACCCGCAGCCTGAGAGCTGCCGCCATATCCGGCTGGAAACGCCGGTATTGTCCAATGAGGATTTTGCGAAGCTGCGTCATGTCAGACGTCCGGGCTTCAAATCCATCACTTTGCCGATTTTCTTTATCGCCGCGGCTGGGGAGGCGGGGCTGCGCGATGCGATTACTGAAATGTGCGAGGCGGCAGACCGCGTCATTGACAAAGGCCATAACGTTATTATTCTTTCCGACCGCGGCATTGACAAGGAGAATGCGGCAATTCCGGCATTGCTTGCTGTTTCATCGCTTCATCACCACCTGATTCGACAAGGCACCCGGACGAAAGTGAGTATTCTGCTGGAGTCTGGCGAACCGCGTGAAGTGCATCATTATGCGCTGCTGCTTGGGTATGGTGTGAGCGCAGTTAACCCTTATCTGGCTTTTGAAACGCTGGATGATATGATCAGCCAAGGCATGCTGCAAGGCATCTCGCATGACAAAGCGGTCAAAAATTATATTAAAGCCGCCACCAAAGGCGTCGTTAAAATTTTATCGAAAATGGGAATTTCCACGATTCAATCTTACCGCGGCGCACAAATTTTTGAGGCAGTCGGTCTGAAAGAAGAATTGGTTGAGCAATATTTCACCTGGACGCCTTCACGTATTGGCGGCATTGGGCTGGACGTTATTGCCGAGGAAGCATTAAAGGCGCATTACCGCGCTTTCAGCGGCAGGGAAGGCACCGATCTTGAACTGGATGCCGGCGGGGACTATCAGTGGCGCAAAGATGGCGAAGACCATCTGTTTACGCCGCAGACGATCCATACGCTGCAAATGTCCTGTCGGGCCAATGACTACAATTTGTATAAAAAATTCTCGTCACTGGTACAGGGAGAGAACAAAAAGCATCTAACCTTGCGTTCCTTGTTATCCTTCAAGAAGGATACAGCTTCTGTGCCGCTGGAAGAGGTTGAATCTGTCGAAGCTATTGTGAAACGGTTCAAGACGGGAGCCATGTCCTATGGTTCGATCAGCAAGGAAGCTCATGAAAGTCTGGCCATCGCGATGAACCGAATCGGCGCGAAGTCGAACACGGGCGAAGGCGGGGAAGATCCGGCCCGCTATACGCCGGATGCCAACGGGGATTCCCGCCGCAGTGCGATCAAGCAGGTCGCCTCCGGACGGTTCGGTGTAACCAGCAACTATTTGATCAATGCGGATGAAATCCAAATCAAGATGGCTCAGGGCGCGAAACCGGGCGAGGGCGGACAGCTTCCAGGCCGCAAAGTGTACCCGTGGGTAGCAGAAGTGCGCGGCTCGACACCAGGAGTAGGACTGATTTCGCCGCCGCCGCATCATGATATTTATTCCATTGAGGATCTTGCAGAATTGATTCACGATCTGAAAAATGCGAATCCGCGCGCGCGTATTAACGTGAAGCTCGTTTCTGAGGTTGGTGTAGGCACGATTGCAGCCGGCGTTGCCAAAGGACGCGCGGATGTTATTCTGATCAGCGGCTATGATGGTGGAACGGGCGCTTCTCCGCTCGCTTCGCTTCGTCACGCTGGCATGCCGTGGGAACTGGGGCTTGCCGAGACGCATCAGACACTGATGCTGAACAATTTGCGTGACCGCGTCGTTGTGGAATGTGACGGCAAAATGATGAACGGCCGCGATCTGGCCATCGCTGCGCTGCTTGGCGCGGAAGAATTCGGCTTCTCTACCGCACCGCTTGTTGTATTGGGCTGCGTGATGATGCGGGTATGTCAATTGGATACTTGTCCGGTAGGGGTGGCGACACAAAATCCCGAGCTGCGCAAGAAATATATGGGCGATCCGGGCCATGTCGTCAACTATATGCTGTTCATTGCGCAGGAACTGCGTGAAATTATGGCAGAGCTTGGCTTCCGGACCATTGAGGAAATGGTCGGACGAGTGGACATGCTGGAAACAGAGCAGTTGATCCATCATTACAAAGCCAAAGGCATCGATTTGACGCCGCTTCTGCATCAGCCTGAGGTTGCGGCAGACGCAGTGCGCCACTATGCTGTACCGCAAAATCACGGTTTGGAACTGTCGCTTGATATGAGAGAACTTGTTCCGCTTGCGCGTCCTGCACTGGAGCGGGGGGAACGTGTGCAAGGCTCCTTCCCGATTCGGAATATTGATCGCGTTGTGGGCACGATTCTCGGCAGTGAGGTCACTAGGCAGTATGGCGCCAAAGGGTTGCCTGAGGACACGATCAGACTGCAGTTTACCGGCTCGGCCGGCCAAAGCTTCGGTGCCTTTATTCCTAACGGAATGACGCTCGCACTGGAAGGCGACTCCAATGACTATGTCGGCAAAGGGTTGTCAGGCGGCAAGATTATTGTGAGGCCTTCATCGAAATCAACATTTGCCGCCGAGGAAAATGTCATTATCGGGAATACCGCTCTCTATGGCGCAACAAGCGGAGAAGCTTACATCCGCGGCATTGCCGGCGAACGCTTCGCGGTCCGCAACAGCGGCGCACGCGTCGTCGTAGAAGGTGTGGGCGATCACGGATGTGAATATATGACGGGAGGCCGGGTCGTTGTACTTGGCGGTGCAGGACGCAACTTTGCGGCAGGGATGTCAGGCGGTGTTGCCTATGTTTATGATGCTGACGGAAGCTTCTTCGAGCAATGCAACCGCGAGATGGTCGCATTGGAGCGGTTGGAAGAGGAAACCGACATCCAGGAAGTACGCAGCCTTGTAGAGCGGCATTTTGAATATACGGGCAGTGTCCCTGCACAAGGTATTCTCGCAAACTGGGAAGCGGCGCTCATCAATTTCGTGAAAGTCATTCCAAAGGACTACAAACGGATGATCGAACAGATTGGGAAAATGGAGCGTAAAGGACTGGAAGGCGAAGAAGCGCTGCTTGCTGCTTTCGAAGCAAATATGCGAGATCTTGCCCGGGTCGGCGGCAATTAATACAAACGTGTAAGATTTAATCCATCAATTCGACAAAAGAAATATTTTTACGACATCATCATCCGACACACAGCGATTCCCTTATCAGTTATACTAGGAAAATAGTTTAACTTGATGGGGGAGTTGTAGTGTTGGCTATGGATGACAAGAAGGAGCCTGAGCTTTCATCTTTTGCTGTCGTGCTTGATGTGCGACACATACTAGTGCAATTAGGGATAGATCAACAAAAATGGTTGAAGGATTTATCATCATCTGGCAGACTCCCAACTGTGAAACATACAAATTCCGATCATCTTTCTTAACATAAAAAACCCCCCTGTGTCATACGCCACAGGGGGGTTTTGCTTTTGATAAAATTAAACGCGAAGCGTTTGCGCTTGCGTTAATTCATCATTCGCTCTGCCCGAATAAAAGCGATAAACCGCCTTGATTCCTCCGGTGTCAAAGCCTGACCGTCAATGGTAAGGGAAAAGCGCTCCATCAGTTCCTCGTCAGACAATTCAAGCTGATCGACAAACTCACGAACTTCATCATCTAATATGCCTTTTGGATTCGAAGTGCGGCCGACCAGATAATCGACAGAGACCTCGAATAAATCCGCAAATTTGGAGAGGGTTTCTGCATCGGGCTCTCGTCGGTTTTTTTCGTAATGGGATAGGGCCGCACGAGAAATCCCCAGTTTGGCAGACGTCTGTTCCTGTGTCCACCCCCGTTCATCTCTCAATTGTGCGATTCGTTCTCCACTGTTCATTATGATCCCCCTAAGCAACATATATTTCATATTAATATGGAAAGACGCGAAATGCATTTAATGAAACAAATTGTATCTTTCGAGCGATTTTTCACGAAAAAAACATTGACACGATACAGTTTGTAACGTAAAGTGAACGTATATAGGATACGTATCGTATCATAAATAGGTGAATATATTCAAATTTGCCTTAAGGACGGAGAGGACAAATTGAAGCTTCAGATATTGGAACCAGCGGAATCTGAGCTGCGCATCATTGAAGTACGAGGCAGCCCTGTAATAACCAAAACGGCGCGCGTGCTTGCAATGGAGTTGAGTCCGGCATCCGTAACTTTTAAAACCTATCTGGACTTGCCTCTAAACCGAAATTATACCGTTAATATTCAATTTAGTGTCGCTTACATCCGGTTGCAGCTGCAAGGGAGAATCGCTGCCAAAAGCAGCAGCGGCAACTTGTTTATGTACACAATGTTGTTTAACCATACCGATTCACCCTCCAAATCGGAGCTTATTTACACGTTAAATTACCTGCTTCTTCGGCAAAGCCCGAATCAATACCGCATTCATCGGCTGTATCGCATGATATGCAACGGACAAGCTTAATCTTTATTATAGCGCAATCTTGCCTAAATGAACAAAGCAGATTATTTTGCAAAGCAGGTAACGCCTTCTGCACCTCAACATTGCAGGGGAAAAAGAGAGAATAGGGTGAGTGAGAAATGAAGAAGATGCTGGGCGCTGGTTCCTATTATTCTGACCGGGGCACGGTGACTGCTATACCCAAGGAACGGTTTCACTACACCGCAACGAAGCGGCTTATGGATATCCTCGGAGCTGTAATTGGCTTGCTGGTTGCTATGCCCGTGTTTGCAGTCATTGCTGCAGCAATCAAGCTGGAGGATCGGAGCGGTCCTATTTTTTTTCATCAGGTGCGGGTTGGCAAAAACGGTGTCCCTTTCAAAATGCATAAATTTCGTTCCATGGTATCGAATGCGGAGCAGCAGCTTGGCGAGCTGTTGAACCAGAACGAAATCGACGGACCGATGTTCAAGATGAAAAACGATCCCCGGATGACTCGCATTGGCAGATGGATACGCAAAACCAGTTTGGATGAACTGCCGCAGTTGTGGAATGTACTGAAAGGCGAAATGTCATTGGTCGGTCCAAGACCGCCGCTTCCAAGAGAAGTGGAGCGTTATACACTTTACGATAAACAACGTTTGGAAGTGATTCCAGGCTGTACAGGACTATGGCAAATAAGCGGACGGAATCACTTGAGTTTCTACGACATGGTCGAATTGGACCTGCATTACATTCGTCACCGCTCCGTGTGGTGGGATATCAAAATAATGATGTTCACCGTGACTATGCTGCTGGGTTCCAAAAACGCCTATTAAGCGGCCGCTCTGGCATCCCATGCTTCGGAAATGCAGTTGCAGAGATATCCGGCTATTCTCCCGCATATATATAGAATTGCAAATGACTGGCAAGGGAGAATACTGGCGGACGCGAGGTTTTCGCGATGCACACGGCGAGGAGTGGGAATGTGAATATTATTGAAACGAAGCTTGATGGTGTATGGATTGTGGAAACGAACGTCCATGGTGATGTCAGGGGATTTTTTACGGAAAGCTATACAAAGCCGAAGTTTATCGAATCAGGCATACCCTATGAGTTTATTCAGGATAACCATTCCTTCTCCGCTGAGGCGGGCACACTGCGGGGACTGCATTACCAATTGTCTCCAAAGGCGCAAACGAAGCTGGTGCGGGTAATTGCAGGAGCAATTTATGATGTTGTTGTTGATATCCGCAGCGGTTCCCCTACTTATGGCAAGTGGGTGGGAGTGATCTTAAGTGAGAGCAACCGTCGTCAGCTGCTTGTACCTAAAGGGTTTGCCCATGGTTTCTGTACATTGACCCCGAACACGCAGGTCATATACAAGGTGGATAATCTGCATTCCAAAGAACTTGACAGAGGCATACTGTGGTCAGACCGTGAGCTGGATATCGACTGGCCGGCCACCCATGTCATATTGTCGGAGAAAGACAAGCGCCACCCGCCGCTGCTGCTGGCAGAAAATAATTTCACCTGGCCGGGACCTGGCCTATGAGTCAAAAGTATTCTGGCAAGGTCGTCGTAACTGGAGCTGGCGGACAGTTAGGGCAGGATTTGTTGGCCCAATTGGAAGCATGCGGCTATGAGACGGTCGGTTATACGCGGACGCAGCTTGATGTCACGGTTTATGAGGAGGTAGACCGGATCATCATGGCGGATAGCCCCGATATTATTATTCATACTGCTGCGTACACGAAGGTGGATCAAGCCGAAACTGAACAGGATGAGGCTTATCGGATTAACGCATACGGGACGCGCAATGTGGCCGTTGCCGGTCAGAAGGTCGGGGCCAAGCTGGTCTATTTAAGCACCGATTATGTGTTTGACGGCGAGGGCACTCACGAATATGACGAATTCCACCGTGTATCGCCCATCAATGTCTATGGCAAGTCAAAGCTGGCGGGGGAACAATTCGTCAGTCAATTTCATTCCCGTTATTTCATTGTCAGAACGTCATGGGTCTATGGCGAGAACGGCATTAATTTTGTGAAGACGATGCTCAAATTAGCTAGTGAAGGCAAACCGCTGCAAGTCGTGGACGATCAAATTGGCTGTCCGACCTATTCGGTTGACCTGGCGCAAAGCATCGCCGAATTAATCATAACTGAAAAATATGGCATCTATCATATTTCCAACTCGGGAAGCTGCTCCTGGTATGAATTTGCCCAAGCGATCTTTGAACAGGCTCAGATCACAATTGAACTTAACCCGACCAGTTCCGGTCAGATCAAACGTGCGGCCAAACGGCCGGCATATTCTGTATTTAGGCACCTGGCACTTGAAGCGAACGGCTTCCATCCCATGCGCACCTGGCGTGCTGCGCTTGCTGAATTTATTCCCAAGTTATTCGAAAGCACATAGTAGTTATCATGGTGGCAGGAGTGACGCGTATGAGGCTTGTACTTCTTTCTGGCGGATCGGGGAAGCGGCTGTGGCCGTTATCCAATGACTCCAGATCCAAACAGTTTTTGAAAATGCTGCAGCGTCCTGATGGGCAGGCAGAGTCGATGGTGCAGCGCGTTTGGCGGCAGATAGCTGCCGCAGGATTGGCAACACGCGCTTATGTGGCGACCAGTAAAGCTCAGACGGAAATGTTGTGGAGCCAGCTTGGCAACGACGTTCCGCTGATTATTGAACCGCAGCGGCGTGATACGTTTCCGGCAATTGCACTCGCGGCTGCCTATCTGTATGCGATGGAGGGGGCAAGTCTCAATGAAACGATTGTCGTCATGCCAGTCGACCCGTATGTTGAAGAACCGTTTTTCCACAACCTGCTGCAGCTCGGTCAAGTGTTGGAAGAAGCCGAGGCAGACATCGCATTGGTCGGTGTAGAGCCAACGTCGCCTTC
Source organism: Paenibacillaceae bacterium (assembly GCA_004134985.1). GTDB lineage: Bacteria > Bacillota > Bacilli > Paenibacillales > Paenibacillaceae > Paenibacillus_D. The sequence continues at coordinate 29,578 of REGQ01000013.1, forward strand.
TGACAAGTATGGATATATTGTTCCTGATCTGCAGCTGCCCTCACAGAACGGCCTGGCTTACCAAATGGTAGCCCGATTTCAAGAAAAGCCCCGCGAGGAAGAAGCGGCAGTTCTGATTGAACAGGCTGCACTTTGGAATTGCGGGGTATTTGCCTTTAAGCTCGATTATTTGATTAATTTGCTAATGGAGATGGGACTGCCAATTCAATATGAGGAATTGGTTAAACAATATGCCCGTTTGCCAAAAAACAGCTTTGATTATGAGGTGGTGGAGCGGGCCCGACGTGTCGCGGTTATGCCTTATAGCGGACAGTGGAATGACCTTGGCACCTGGAACACATTGACGACGATGATGAAAGATCCAGTCATCGGCCGTGGTATTCTGTCGGGGAATTCGCAGGACAGCCATTTAATAAACGAACTGGATATTCCAATTGTGGTGATGGGCTTGTCTAATATTATCGTTGCGGCAGGACCGGACGGGATTCTCGTGTCAGACAAGGCAGCAAGTACAGGCATTAAGCAAGCGATTGGCCAGTTTGAAGATCGGCCAATGTTTGAGGAACGCAGATGGGGCTATTACCGTGTCATTGACTACGTGAAATATGCGGCAGGAAATGAGGTGCTGACCAAACGGATTTGTATTCGTAAAGGAAGAAATCTGAGCTATCAGTACCACGAAAAGCGCAGCGAAGTATGGACAATTGTAGCTGGCAGCGGCGAGGCGATTATAAACGAGCGGCTGCAGCGCGTTGCTCCCGGAGATGTGCTTTTAATTGAGAAGGGGTGCCGTCACAGTGTTCGTGCAGATGAGGATCTGGAAATAATTGAAGTTCAAACCGGTTCAGAGCTTGTGGAAGAAGACATTATTCGTTCCTATATGGATTGGAATGAAATGATACAGATTTGTGTATAGGGAGGATGCTGGAGGATGCGCATTACGATTATTGGGACAGGCTATGTCGGATTGGTGTCGGGCGTTTGCTTTGCAGATCTTGGTCATCAGGTCATCGGTGTGGATACAAATGAGGAGAAGATAGCTGGTCTGCAGCGAGGGCAAGTACCCATTTATGAGCCGAAACTTGCGCCTATGCTTGCCCGCCAATTGGCTAAAGGCAGGATTTCATTTACGACAAAGCTTGCTGAAGCGATGCAAAATACAGACATTGTCGTACTTGCCGTCGGAACGCCGTCGCTGCCGAGCGGCGAAGCGGATTTGCGCTACATTGAGCAGGCCGGACGAGAGATCGCACTGGCGATTGTTAGACCGATTATCGTAATGACCAAAAGCACAGTACCTGTTGGAACAAACGACAATTTGAAATTGATGATGGGAAGCCTGACGACCGTGCCGTTTGATATTGTGTCAGTCCCTGAGTTTTTGCGGGAAGGTTCTGCTGTTCGGGATACACTGCATCCCGAACGCATCGTGATCGGGGCGGACCGTCCTGAGGCGGCGGCTGCCATTGCGGAGCTGCATCGCCCATTGACAGAAAATATTATTATAACGGACATCCGCAGCGCGGAAATGATTAAATATGCATCCAACGCCTATTTGGCGACCAAAATTTCATTTATTAATGAAATAGCGAACATTTGCGAGAAGGTAGGGGCAGATGTGTCCAATGTCGCCAAAGGAATGGGTTTCGACAAGCGTATCGGCAAAAGCTTCCTAAAAGCGGGGATTGGTTATGGCGGCTCCTGCTTCCCGAAAGATACCCAGGCTTTAATTCAGATTGCCGGTCATGTCGAATATGAATTCAAACTGTTGAAATCGGTTGTTGAGGTGAATCGTGGTCAACGGTTCGGCATCATTGACAAGCTGGAGGCCATTTTCGGACAACTGGACGGACTTACAATTGCCATCTGGGGATTGGCCTTCAAGCCGGAAACCGATGATGTAAGGGATGCCCCATCCTATGATATTATAATGTCGCTAATTGAACGCGGGGCAGTTGTGCAGGCATATGACCCGATTGCGCTGGACAACTTCCGTTTACTTCTAGATTCACCAATGATGGTCGGATGTGGAGATGCACTCAGTGCGGTTAATGGCGCAGATGCATTGTGTCTGTTAACAGAATGGAAGGAATTTACGACTTATCGGCTTTCCGAGTTGGAGAAACGGATGAAACAGCCCGTAGTAATTGACGGACGAAACGTATATGAGGCTGAGGAAGTACAGGCCTCGCGGTTTGTGTATCGTTCGGTAGGCAGACCTGGAATGGATCAGGGGATAGCTGCTGTGACACCGCAGCTGCGGCGGTGAGCCGATGAGCAAAGGGTGGAAGCGTGCTGCGATTTGGACAGGCTGTAGTTTTACGGTGGTTATTATGGCAATTGGCGGCTATGCGTGGTATATGCTTAACAAGGTCGAAGATACGGTAGCGGCCATGTATGAAGAAATCGCCCCTGAGCGTACGCTGTATGTAAGCCAGGATAATGGCTTGGTGCTGCGGACAGAGAGGGACAAGGAGCAAATACTGGAAACCTCTCCGTTGAGCCAGGAAACGAATTCTACGCTACGCCAAGAGGGCGCATTCACAGTTCTTGTTATGGGAGTGGATGAGCGAGAACATGATCGCGGACGATCAGATGCGATGATTGTGCTGGCCGTCAATCCGGCTAAACCGTCCGTTCTGATGTTTAACATTCCGCGCGATACACGGACAGAGCTGATTGGCAAGGGGCGGATTGACAAGATCAATCATGCCTATGCGTTCGGTGGGGTGGAGATGTCGCTCCGGACTGTAGAGCATTTTCTCGATTATCCTATTGATTATTATGTCAAGGTGAACATGGAAGGTTTCGCCAACATGATTGATATTATCGGTGGGATTGAAGTAAACAATGCCTTCGCTTTCCAGCATGACGGCAATGTGTTTGAGCGAGGGCCCATCTCTCTGAATGGAGCCAAGGCATTGTCCTATGCCCGAATGCGGTACGACGACCCGCGTGGTGACCTGGGGAGGAATACGAGGCAGCGTGAAATACTTGGCAAAATATTCGGCAAGCTGCTGAGCATTTCTACGCTTGGGCAGGCCAACGAGCTGCTGGAAAATGCAGGTCAATACGTGAGGATGAATATTACCTTTAATGAAATTAAAAAGTTTGTCCTGGAATACCGGACAAACGTCACCTCCTTGAAGGTCGAGGAAATAAGCGGACAGGGTCAAATGATAAATCGCGTCTGGTATTTTAATGTCAATCAACAGGAGAGAGACAGGATTCATGCCCTGCTTCGCGGGCACATGGAACCTTAAAAAATGTGTTGCCCTCCTTGGTGATTAACCGACTCTATCAGTAACCCCGTACGCTTCCTTATCATATAGTAAATTATTACTAGAAAGATAGAGCGTATTGGGCTGAATGATAAGGCGGCTCAAGCTTTACATCATGAGCAAGTCAAGGAGGCATAGTAAATGAACAATTCTGTCTGGTTATATATGAAAAAGATTGTTATTCCTTTACTAGTAGCGCTTCTCTGTCTATCGATTGCGCCTGCTCCCAAAGATCAGCATTCGGCTATAAAAGAGGAATTGCAGGGACCCTATACGGATTGGCTGCAGCAGGAGCTTGATTTTGGACAAACCTCTTATTATTTGGCGCCATGGCGTTCCTACATGGATACTTGGGGAGTGGATCGCTACTCCGAGGCACTGGGCGTTGTCTTCAATGTTGGTGTGAAAGAGGCTGAGGCGACGGCGCAAGTACTGTCTGAGGCAGGCATTCGTTCGGCTCGAATTGAAATAGGCTGGGATTCGATCTCCTACGAAGATGGGACGAAAATGAGAGCAGATACACTGCAAAATATGACGGCGATGCTGACAGCCTTGAAAAAGTATCATATTCGGCCGTTGATTTTGCTCAATGCCAATAGTGGCGGGCCAGGGCCGTCCAAGCTGTGGGAGGTTGAACTCACAGAACCAGCCAAGGCTGGGGCAAAAGAAATCTATATTAATGACACAACAGGGATCAAGCCGAAATATACCGGGCTAAGAGGGATTGCTCAGCTGATGTATCCTGTTATTACTGCTGTAGATGCCAAGCAAGGCAAGCTTACCTTATCGGCTCCGCTGCCCAAAGCGCTGCCCAAAGGCAAGCTGTCGCTTGCCCGTTTGAACTACCAGCCGTTCGCGGGCGAAGTGTTTGAGGATGGCACGGAAAACCCGGCTGCTTGGGAAACCGTAAATGGCTGGCTGCAATATGTCGGGACAGTGACGAAAACGGTAAAAGGGATTTTGGGAACCAATGGGAAATCTGATGCCGGATTTGATGTAGAAGTGTGGAATGAATTGTCATTTGGCAGCCAGTTTCTTGATATTGGGAACTATTACTCGCCCAAACTTGTTTTTTCGCGCAACCTGACTTATACGAGTAACGGACGAAAACAGGAAGGGTTTGAAGTTATTTTGCCGCTTACGGCTGATTATGTGAAAGATCCCGCCAATGGTCTGCCAAATGTGCGGGTTATAAGTGGTTTCTCCAATCAGCGGCCTTGGGACAGCGGCAGCAGTGTATGGCCAAATCAGGATGGGTACAGCCGTCACTATTATACAGGCTGGGACCCTGCCAAAGCTTATATTAATCCCAGTCGGAAGGATTTGAACATCAGCAAGCTGCTCAATGCCGAAGCACAATTGGAAACGACGAGTTTTCTTCCGACGCATTCGATCGCTAATCCAGAGTCATGGTTTTACGCTAATCAAACCGAGACAGTTGCCAGGGATACACAGCCCTTTCCTGGGCCGTGGCGCGGACATCATCGTTATGCGAATGCTGGTGATGGTCGGGAGGCAGAATTGTGGATGACAGAAGTTAATTTCTACCGTGGCTTATTCAGTAAAGATTTGCTGAAGAGAACCGGGATATCCCTGCAGGATGAACGCCATGCCAAAGTGATGCAACATATCGGTGCCAAGGCGACATTGCGCAGCTATTTGTTCTATGGCCATAAAGGCATTCAAACGTTGATGCTATATGCTGCTAAAGGCGAGGATGGCGGATTCGCGATGCTGCCGGAGCGCTTTTACAAGGCGCTTGCAGAGAATGGATACAAGCTGACCACGGCAGTTCGCGCTGAAATCGGGCCGCAGCTTGCGGCTGTGAAGAATACGACGAAGCTGTTGGCCAACAGCGAGTATATTGCTACGTCAAGGCCGTTGACCGTTTCAAAGCTGGTCGAGTATGATCCGCGGCTTGTGTTTAGTGGAAATAGTACGCCGGGAGGCCCCGACCGTTACCAGCGGGATGACTTTGCGGTGCTACCATTTCAATTGGATGCCCGGCGCTTCGCAGTTGCTTATTACGTTGTAACGCGGGATTTAACCAAAGTATGGGATGAAAAGGCTGGCCCGCTGGCCGCTGGCGGATACGACATGCCACCGCAAACGTATGAGCTTTCTCTTTCCAATATAGTCGGCGAGGGCGCTACTGTATACGCTTATGACCCGGTTACGGATACAAGGCAGGCCGTTAGTGTACTAGGGAGGTCTGCAACCGAACTGACCGTAAGATTGCAGGCAACCGACTCTCCGCGCTTTTTGATTATTGAGGAAAAAGACGTACAGCCGCTCATTATTGATCCGAAGCTTGCCAGCGCTGGCGACAAAGGCGGGGGTGTATTCCAGTTTACGTCAAATGTTGATGGGGATGCAGTCATTACCTGGGGCACTTACCCGTTCCGCACGAAAGGAAGTTTCAAAGAAGAGCGCTTTGCAATGGAACTGCAGCGCGGCGAGGCGGAAGTGAAGGCGGTGGATAAGATCGACTTTGACCGCTTGCGCAAGGAGAAAGGTTCCTACCGCTGGAGCGGTACAATTAAGCCACAGTTTAGTGAGAATTACACATTTATTATTAGTTCGGACACCTGTTATCATCAATTATTTATTGACGGGGAGAAAGTTATTGATGGCTGCGGTCAGCAGAAGCGGGGCGCAATCGAGCTTGTAGCAGGCCGGGAATATCAATTGACTGTCGGCTACAGCACACCTTATTTGAACGAGGGCCATTTTATGACGCTATTCTGGGCAAGCGACAGCCAGCCGAGAGAAGCAGTTGCGCCGGTCGCCGCTCAAGAGCAAATAATGTCGATGCAAGTGGCAAGAGGTCAAAAAGTAGAGCTGCCGCTGCTTGACTTGTGGGTGGGCGATGGCGTGAAGTTGCGGCTCAGCAAGAATGGCATTTATACGGAATTTCCGCGTTGGAACTATGATTTGCAGGGAGTGGCAAGCTACCCGGACAAACGCTTGCAAAGTGCAGAACATCGATAAAAATATAGCTTGACATTAAAACAGGGAATAGTTTACATTGTTATTGTGATACAGATTGTAACAATAAAGTCGGAGGAATTGAAATGATCCCATTGCTGCAATCCATTTATGACCCTGCGCTTGCGCTGCCAGAAGATGAACATTTCTATCGCCTGGCGCTCGACGACATTAATTTATTCTCTGTACATTCCCAATTTTATCATGCCCTGCACAAGTCCGGGAAACTTGGCGGCACACCGGAGTTTTTTTCCGGTCATCTGAAACGCAATTATGAAGCGACGATGTATCAGAACCTTGTATTTCGCCATACGGAATACAAGGTTCTGCAAAAATTTGAAGAAAAGCAGATCTTTGCGATTCCCTTGAAAGGGACCCGGTTTGCGGAACGCTATTTTGGACATTTTGCAGCAAGAGGCACCTCTGATATCGACTTGCTCGTTAAGCCCGAACAGTTGCAGGAGGCCATTGCGGCCGTTAAGGGCATGGGGTTCAAACTGGATAAGATGATACATAATCATGCCGTGCTTTACCGCTTAATTGAAGGGACCCACCATCCGTTAATGGTAGAGCTGCATTGGACGCTGGACAAGAAGTATTGCTCGGAACTAAAGGACAAGCCTTTCTGGGAGGAGTCTCGTCCATTGGAGGCTTATCGCTATATCAGGGAGCTGTCCACACAGCATACGTTCTATTTTATTATCCTTCATAGCATGCGTCATCGGATGGAATCGATCCGGTTTGTAATGGACATCTCCCAAATACTGTTTAATGCAGGAGATGAAATCGATTTCCCCCGTTTGCTGCAGCAGGCTGAGGGAGACTGTACATTAAGGCGTATCCAGATCGCTCTGTCGATTGTATACAATCAGTTGCCGGTTTTGCAGCACATCAAGCCGCTCCCATTTTCCCCGGCTCCGGCAGTATGGAATTACAATATGATCCGCAATCGCCTGCGGGGGATTAAATCGGTGCAGGAATATCACTACCGGTTATTTTTCCGTTTTGGTATTTTTGACAGCTGGAAGCATCGGTTGTTGTCGCAAGAACTGATTTATAAAACGTTGATGAAGCATCAACTTTCCAAATCATGATTGGAGGTAACGAATTGATTACAATGCATCTAATAATCGGGGAGCATACACTGCAAGTTCATACGGAATCGGAAGTCATCCAACAATTGCTGCTGCAAAAGTTCAAACTGGCATCGCAGCCTTCTTCATCTTGTGATCTGCACGTAACCATATCCGGAGGATATGGCTCCGAATTTACCGGGTACGAGGTGGAGGCTGCCGCCGACAGGGGACAGGTGAACTTTACTCGCACCGATTACCGCATTGTCGCCGATAGTGATTTTACGAGTGCAACAATCGAAGTATATGACAGCTTTGCATTAAAGCATGCATTGATGAATTTATACAGTGCGCTTATTGTCAACCGCAAATGGGGACTGCTCATACACTCGTCGTGTATTGCCGAGGAAGGAAAAGCTTATTTGTTTGCAGGACAGTCTGGCGCAGGGAAATCCACGGTTGCCCGGCTGTCGCAGCCGCGTCCGATTTTATCGGACGAAGCAACGATTGTCAAAGTAACGAATGCAGGTGCATTCATTTATGATTCGCCGTTTCGCAGCGAACTGGAGGAGCCATTTAATGGGGAGGCTTGCCCGCTTGCCGCCATTCAATTACTTCGCCAGTCAATGGAAAACAAACGATCCCCCCTCCCCCGTATGGATGGGCTGCTGCAATTGCTGGATAAAGTATTCTATTGGGTGTACGAGAAAGAGGAAACAGCCAAAGTATTTGGGATGTGTCAGCTGCTTGTAAGGGCAGTGCCAATGTATGAGCTGTATTTTCAAAAAAATAATACGTTCTGGAAGGAGATTTCGTAATGGCCGCTTATATTTGCAGTATCGAAACCGATGCCATTGAATTTGATCAGGAGTGGGTCATTTTGCATCCGGATCAATTTACCGTCACCAAGCTAAATGAAAGCGGGGGCTTGTGCTGGTCCTTGCTCAAAACGGAGCAGCCCGCAGAAAGACTGATCAGCGAGCTCCAGCATCAATACAACATTACCGAAGATGAAGCCAGACAGGATGTTGCCGAGTTTCTTGAGCAAATGATTACCATTGGACTTGTCCGTCATGCCAGCTAGTGCGGAGAGCATCCATGTTATTGCCCGCACGCTCAATCAGCAGGGATATATTGATATTCCGGCTAAAGGCAAAAGCATGTACCCTTTCATTCGTTCAGGCGATGTTTGCCGATTTGAGCCTTTTGTGGAGCAAGATCTGTCGCGCGGGGATATTCTGCTCTTTATTGCGCCAGGCCAATTGCTGATCGGTCACCGATATTTGCGTTCCACCCAGAAGCACGGTATCCGCCATTTCGTATGCAAAGGGGATTCCAACATCCACCCGGACTTGCCGTTGATCGGTGAGCAAATCCTGGGGAAATTGCGCTGGATCAGAACAGGACAGCGCACTATTCAGATGGGCAGCGGCCTGGCTCGCCTATGGGGCGAAGCGATCAGCGGTTTGCCATGGTTATCCTATGTCATTCAATGGTATCTTCGCTTGAAGAGAAAAATGAGAAGGTTGAGATTAAGCTGATGGTTAAACAGATAGTGAGAAGTGTTGTGAATAAAGTGAGGGGATGGCTGGAAGTTGGCGATATGAGACGGCCGGTTTCTTTGCTGCTCGGTTATGTGAAACGGTACCGCCAAGCTTACATGGAGTTGTTTCTAATGATGGTGCTTGGAATAGGGGTGACGCTCTCGTATTCCTGGTTTCTCCACAAGGTGACCGATTCAGCCCTCGCTGGGGATGTGCCGGCGATTCGAAATTGGATCATTATCGGGATATGTTTCGTTGGAATTGGCAGCCTGCTTAATTTTCATATGACCGTCCTTGGGGCATCGACCGTGCAGCAGGTAAAAAGAGAGATCAAGAACGATCTCTTTCACCGGATGCTGCGGCTGCCGATGTCCTATTATAATCGCCGGCATTCCGGCCAGATGGTATCTCATCTAACTAATGATGTAAATGGTGTTGATGGGGCAATCGGCGGTAACTTGCTGGAGATGGCCCGCCTTCCTTTGATGGCTTGCGCCGCATTTACCTATCTGTTATCCCTGAATTGGCAGCTTGCTTTAATATGTCTGCTGCTTGGGCCGCTGGCCGCTTTGTCCGGAGCCGTGTTCGGAAAGCTCCTGCGCAAGCGGAGCAGGGCGATCCAGCAGCTGCTCAGCAAAATCCAGGTGCTGCTTGGCGATACCTTTGCTGCTCATGTTGTCATCCGCTCCTTTACGCGGGAGAAGGAAACGTATCAACAATACAGCGACCGCAATGAAGAGTTACTGGGCATGGAGCTCAAATTGGCGAGACTGCGGGGCTGGTTTCAGATTGGAGCAGGCGCTGCCGGTTCATTGGCTTATTTTGTAAGTCTGGGCTTGGGAGCCCTCTTCGTAGCCAATGGGCAGATGTCGGTAGGCGCATTACTTGCTTTTGTCACTTTAATGCAATATATGATTTCTCCCATGACAAGCCTCGCATCATTGTGGGGAGGGTTCCAGCGTTCTCTCGCTGCTGCGGAACGGCTTGCTGAAGTGTTTGACGAGCAGGCAGAAACAACGGAACTGCCGTTGCCCTCTACGAGAAGACAGATCGTGCCCGAACTGCGCTTTCAGCAGCTTTCTTTTCACTACGAGCAGGGGAAGTCGCTGTTCGAGCAATTCGATCTTACCGCTGCACCAGGCAAGGTCACGGCACTCGTCGGCGCCAGTGGAGCAGGCAAGAGCACGCTGCTGCATCTGTTGCTCGGCTTCTATCAGCCGTCCTCCGGCGGCATCTATCTTGACAGCCAGGAGCTCAGCGCGCTTCCGCTTTCCGAACGCAGAAACTGGATGGCCTATGTCCCTCAGGATACGTATCTGTTCTCGGGTACGATCTACGACAACATTGCTTACGGCAAGGAGGGGGCCTCCCGCGAGGAAGTGCTGCAGGCAGCGAGCGATGCGAACGCCCATCATTTTATCGAACTGCTGGAGAAAGGCTATGATACCGAGGTCGGAGAGCGCGGGGTCAAGCTGTCGGGAGGACAGCGCCAGCGGATTGCCATTGCCCGCGCGCTGTTGAAGGATGCGCCGGTACTGCTGCTAGATGAGGCGACTTCGGCGCTCGACAGCGGGACGGAGCAGCTCGTGAAAGAAGCGCTCGAGCGGTTGATGCAGAACCGGACAACCATCGTCATTGCCCATCGTCTCTCCACCATACAGCATGCCGATCACATTGTTGTTATGGAAGAAGGGGAAATTACTGAGCAAGGCACGCATATGGAACTCATGGCAAGCAAGGGGGACTATTACCGTTTATATACGCTGCAGGTTGAGAGTGGACATTTGCAAACTTTTCAGGGAAGCGTCCTCCCCAATCAAATAGCAAGCACTAAATAGGCTGGGTAGCCCACCCAGCCTTTTTTTCGTTTCTTTTTGCCTTCAAACCATCTTGCAATTGCCTTGTTGCAGCACCAGTAATTACGGCCTTGTCCTTGGTACACAAATATGTTTGCCGTCTCTTTCAAAACATTCATAGTCTGTGCCGCCACAATTGCAACTTGAGAAGAAGGTTTCAAAGGCAATACTTTGGTGGAGCAAAATAGCTGGTTTACTATAGGCTTGTTTAATCATTGGTTCTCACCACACTTTCCTGATCATGATTCGCAATAAGAGATTAGCGAGGGATAACCTCTACTTCACCATTCTGGCTACCAGGCACCGGGCAAAGGTAGTAGTCCTTTCCGTCCACAGTACAAGGCGTGCAATTTGAAAATGCCGTTTCAAATGTAATCCTCTGATATAGCAATATGGTCGGTTTGGTATACAGCTTATCTGCCACGATTTCTACCTCCTTTTTTTGTTATGATACTAATTGTATCAATTTCATTATATCCAAGAATGAATATCTCGTCCATAATAATCTTTTATTTTCCAATTGCCTCATTAAAGGTCTATAAATCATTAAAAGTAGAGCATTGAGTTTTAAAAATAACTAAAATAGCATTGACATGATACGAAATGTATCTTAAAGTAAGGTTATCTATTGTTACGAATTGTAACAAAAAATAATGGAGGCGAAGGAATGGAAATAAAACATTATTTTCAACTGTTAAAAAAGCGTGCCTGGATCATTTTACTCTGTGTAGTTATTGCATCAACTACTGCCGCCTATTATTCCCTTATGTACATAAAACCGATCTATGAAGCATCCACCAAGCTGCTTGTCAATAATACTGTGGGACAAGCCGGGAGTGAGCATATCGATTTTGGAACATTGGGTTTGAATTTGATGCTGATACAAACTTATAAGGAATTGGTGAAAACTCCGGCGGTAATGAACGAAGTTGTCGCTAAATATCCTGATTTGGGTGTCTCCTCCCGTTATTTGACCCAAATGGTTCAGGTCGGCCATGTACAGAACAGCCAGGTGATGACCATATCTGTTTATGGCATGTCCGCGGAAAGTGCGGCCAATATCGTCAATGCAGTGACCGATGTGTTTCAGCAGAAGGCATCGGAAATTATGAAGGTCAATAATATTACCATTTTGAATAAAGCCCATCCCGGTGATTCACCCGTACCTATCAACCAGACAATGAAGCAGAACGTTATGATGAGCTTTGCGATTTCTTTGCTTTTTTCCATCGCCTTAATCTTTTTGCTGGAATATTTGGATGACACATTGAAGACAGAAGAGGATGTCATGCAGACACTTGGCGTACCAGTCATGGCGGTCGTCCCCAAAATAAAACGAAAAGATCTGAAATCAGGCAGAGGAAATAATGTCGTCAAACAACCGGGAGGGACAACCTATGCGCCAGTCAGCCGCTAGTCAATCGATTATCATGCAAATGAACCCTGAATCCGAGGGTGCGGAGCCTTACCGCTCTTTACGGACTACTATCGAATACGCCGCTGCAACCCAGGGCAAGAAAGTATTCATGGTCACTTCTGCCAAAAAAGGTGAAGGGAAGTCTACCGTTGCTGCCAATCTTGCCTTGTCTATTGCTCAAACAGGGAAAAATACTGTGCTTGTAGATGCGAACCTTCGCAATCCAACACAGAATATTATTATGGGCACATCTAATCATTTTGGCCTCTCCAGTTATTTGGAAGGTCAGACGGACAGGGAAGAGGATATTGTAAAATCAAGCACTGCCGAACAGTTGGCGATCGTCCCCGCCGGGCCGCAGCCGGTCAATCCGGCAGAATTGTTAACGAAAGAGCGGATGGACTCGCTGCTCGAACTGCTCAAGACAGAGTATGACTATGTTATCGTCGATACACCTTCACTACTGTCAGCCACCGATCCGCAGATTATTGCTACCCGGGCCGATGGGGTCATTATGGTTGTAGAGCATCGCAAACTTAGCCAAGCGCATGCCAAGCAGGCGGTCAAACATTTGTCTACCGTAAATGCCAAGTTGATCGGAGTTGTGTTCAATAAACAGAAGCAATAGATTCCAAGCATAGGTGGAGGTAGAGAAATGAAGAAAATAAGAAAAGCAATCATTCCGGCTGCAGGGCTGGGTACGCGGTTTCTCCCGGCTACAAAGGCAATGCCCAAGGAAATGCTGCCAATTATCGACAAGCCGACCATTCAATACATTGTAGAAGAAGCTGTACAATCCGGCATTGAAGATATCATCATTGTGACCGGCAAAGGGAAACGGGCGATTGAGGATCATTTTGACCACGCGTTTGAGCTGGAGAGTAATTTGATTGAGCAGGGGAAGCTCAAACTTCTTGAAGAAGTGCAGCGCTCAGCCAAGGTGGAAATTCATTATATTCGCCAAAAGGAAGCGAAAGGTCTCGGACATGCCGTATGGTGCGCCCGCAAATTCATCGGGGACGAGCCGTTTGCAGTGCTGCTTGGCGATGACATTGTCACGGCGGATACACCGTGCCTCAAACAGCTTATGGATCAGTATAATTTGCTGGGGGCGCCGATTATTGGCGTACAGCCTGTGCCTGATCAGGAAACAGGCAGATACGGCATCATTGAACCTTCTCTAAGGGAAGGAAGATTGCTGCAGGTGAGCAATTTTGTAGAGAAGCCGGCGCCTGGCAAAGCGCCTTCCAATTTTGCCATTATGGGTCGCTATATTCTGACCCCGGATATTTTTAACTTTCTGGAGCTGCAGCACCGCGGGGCAGGGGGAGAAATTCAACTGACGGATGCCATTCAACAGTTGAATTGTATTCGTGATGTATATGCTTATCATTTCCAGGGGCGGCGGTACGATGTTGGGGAAAAACTCGGCTTTATTTTGACGACGCTTGATTTCGCCATGCATAATCCGGAACTGCGTGATCCGCTTATCAAAGCTATGAATGAGTATGTCAAAGCGATGACTGTACAGCAGGTAACCGGATAGCTCACAAAAAAATGAGGTGCTTTCATGAAAGTTGCCATTGTCATGCCGCTGGCCCATCAGCGCGGGGGAGCGGAAATGCTACTTCAGCGCTTATTGTATGCAGAATTAAAATATGGAAATAAAGTTCAATATTTACTCGCCTTCTTGGAACATGGCCCTATGGTGGAAGAGGCGCGTTTGCTTGGCTATCCGGTGGAGGTTTTTGACGCGGGCAGGCTGCGGCAAACAGGGAAATATATGATGACGGTTCACCGCCTTGTACGGTGGTTTGTCAAAGAGAGGGTACAGGTGGTTATGTCCTGGATGAATAAAGCCCATTTATACAGCGGACCGGCGGCAGTTATTGCTCGAATCCCCGCTGTATGGTGGCAGCACGGCTTTACTTCCGGGCGAATTGACCGTTGGATCGAGTCGATTCCGACAAAGGCTGTCCTGTGTTGCTCCAAAGCAGCAGCCGCTTCACTCAGTAAAGCTGCTGAGTACGCAACTGTAAAAGTGGTATATCCGGCAGTAGATCTACAACTTTTTGACCAGACAAGCCTTCCTGACAAGCTGACTGGGCGCAAATTACTTGGACTTCCAGAGCATTACTGCATTATCGGCATGGTGGCCCGGCTGCAGCGTTGGAAGGGCGTACACCTGTTTGTAGAAGCTGCTGCTGCTGCACTGGCGGAGCAGCCTAGGCTGCTGTTTGTCATCGTTGGGGGGCCTCATTACTCTGAACTGGACTACGAGGCTGAATTGAAGGAGCAGGCAGACAAGCTTGGAATAGCCGCCAATATCGTTTTTGCCGGCCATCAAACGAATGTACCCGAGTGGATGCATGCCTGTGATATTTTGGTCCATGCTTCTGACGGCGAGCCATTCGGGATGGTCATTATTGAAGGGATGGCACTGGGCAAGGCAGTCATAGCAGCCAACAACGGGGGACCGAAAGAGATTGTTACCGATTGGCAGGATGGTCTACTGATTGATGTGCATAAGAAAGACGATTTAAGCAGAGCCATTCTTACGCTTTCAGCAGATGCTGAGTTACGCAAACGTCTGGGAAGAGCAGCGGTGAAGAGGGCGGCCTCTTACAGCTCGGAACGTTTCGCCCAGGAAGTAGCGGAATGTTTGTATGAGGCTAGGGGAACAATTCCTGACCAGAAGGTGGGATTGCACCTATGAGTAGGATGGCAGTTTGGATAGATAGGATAGTGCTGCTCCGGCCTGTTGCGGCCCTGCTGATTGCCTTAGCTTTCTCATATGCTGCTGGCCTATATGTCGTAACGGCTCCAAGGCAGCTCAGATGGCTGTTGTTTATTAGTTTATTTATTGGTTTCTATGCCTTCAGTATCCGCAAGCCGCGCGCGACTATCATTGGTATGTTCTTATTCTTGCCTTTTATGGGGTTGATTCGAAGATTTCTTATTCCCTATATGGGCTGGGCAACCTTTGATCCGCTCGTTGTGCTGGTGCCGTCAGTGCTGGGACTAATGGGGTTTGTTTGGTATTATCGGCGCTATTTTCAAGGTATAACGGAGCTGAATGATACGATAATTTTCAAGCTTGTTCGGGTATTGATGATTATTCATTTCATCCAAATTTTCAACCCTCTTCAAGGCAGTTTACTAACCGGTCTGGGTGGAGTAATTTTCTATATCATTCCGCTACTATGGATGTTTGTCAGCCGTGAACATTTCGACGAAGAGCTGATGAAGAAGTTTCTAGGTTTACTGCTCTTTATTGGCTGTCTCGGAGCACTGTATGGGTTGAAGCAAATCTACCTTGGCTATTATCCGTTTGAAGAAATGTGGATCAGAATGGCTGGCTATAATTCATTGAATGTTGGGGCTGTTGTTCGCGCCGTTTCGACATTTACCAGTTCCAATGAATATGCAGCCTTTTTGGTAATAAGTTTAATAATAGCAATTGCATATCTGCTGCGGGGAACGATGAAGCTTAAGGTCATTGCCGTGCTGAGCTTGCCGCTCCTGCTATACGCCCTGTTTATGACATCGCAACGTGCTCCAATATTTATGGTGCTGGCTACAATCATGATATTGCTGGCTTTAAATGCACGAAAGGGAATAGGCCGTGTGGTCACTCTATTGGGAGCTGGACTGCTTGTTATCTTAGTCTACTGGGGTATAACTAATATTTCTCACAATGATAATGATCTGATTGCGCATCAGGTTAACGGCCTGGCAGACCCTTTTAATGAAGAACACTCCACTCTTGGGCTCCATCTGGATTTATTAGTAGACGGGTTTGTTCGCGGTGTTATCGTTCCGGTCGGGCATGGTCTAGGCAGCACCACTTTAGCTGCTAGTAAATTGGGGGGGAATGGCGGAAGTTCTGAAGTGGATATTAGCAATATTTTAATTTCCGACGGCTTAATAGGCGGCATCATATATTTATTACTAATTTATCACATTTTTCGGGCGGCGATCTCTTACGTTCGTTCGAGTCAAAAAAATTACTTGGCTTTTTCTCTTTTAGGTATTTTAATCGCTTCTTTCGGTTCGTGGTCAATAGGCGGCAACTATTCGACCGTTGCGATTATTTGGATTTGTATCGGATTTCTGGATCGGGTCACAGGATTACACAGCAAGGGACAGCAGCCGGTAACTGCTATGGGGGAAGGTAGATTAGGATGATTTCTATCATTATACCGACATATCGGAGAGTAGCAGATCTCAGTAGATGCCTTGACGGGCTGCAAAATCAGCTGCATAAACCAGATGAGGTTATTGTGATTGTACGGCGAACGGATGCGGAGACAAATGAGTTCTTGCGCAATCACAGTTTCGCGAGTATTGGGCTGCGTAAAATCGATGTAGATCAACCGGGACAGGTTGCCGCTTTGAATCAAGGCATTGCAGCCAGTCGTGGCGACATTATAGCCATTACCGATGATGACACGATTCCGCGCCCCAATTGGCTGCAGTGCATTCAAACCCATATGGATCGCGATCCTCTGCTCGGAGGAGTTGGTGGGAGAGATTGGTTGCATGAGGAAAATGGCATCGTTGACGGTGCCAAAAAAGTCGTCGGGAAGATACGATGGTTTGGCAAAATTGTTGGCAATCATCACTTGGGAGTTGGACCTCCCAGAGAAGTGGACATTTTGAAGGGAGCCAATATGAGTTACCGCCGCGTAGCCATCGAAGGTTTGGCATTTAACAACGAACTAAAAGGGGATGGAGCCCAGGTATGCAATGATATGGCTTTCAGCCTCGCTGTCAAGGCAAGAGGATGGAAGCTAATCTATGACCCTGATGTTGCAGTGGATCATTATCCTGCAATACGACATGACGATGATCGGCGCAATGAGTTTAATAAACGAGCACTCTACAACATGGTACATAATGAAACATTTAGTTTGCGCTCTTATTGCAAGCCTGTTCATCTGGCATTGCATATTTGCTGGACACTGGCAGTCGGCAGCTCTGCTGCCCCGGGTTTACTCCACTGGCTTCGTCTGCTAATTCGCAAAGATATTCATGCCACTGATAAATGGTTGACCGCTGTGACAGGAAGGCGCGATGGACTTAGAAGGAAGGCAGGCAGTGTTCAGGGGAACGACCATACTTGCCGCCGCCAAGCATGAAGCAATGTAAAGCATAGAAGGAAGCGAGAGCGGCCAGATGAAAAAACTTTTTTTTTCAGGACTGTTTTTAAACGGAATTGTAATGGTCATTAATTTGGTTACGGGAATTTTAAGTGCACGCGGATTGGGACCTCAGGGAAGAGGCGAGTTGGCGCTAATTTACCAATGGAACGGATTGTTGGTCGGCATATTTGCCCTGGGGCTGCCAGGAGCGGTTGTCTATTTGGGCAAAACGTATGAAAAACAGCGCGAATCATTGCTTGGTGCTTATCTCGTGACAGGAGTAACGCTTGGACTTATAGGGCTGGCAATTGGCCAATTACTGCTTCCCAGGCTGTTGACCCAAAGCCCGGACGAAGTCATCTGGCTGGCACAGCTGGCGATGTTTGGTTTGCCGTTAGGTGTGCTGAGTGACGGAATGTCCGGTACGCTGCAGAGCATCAATCAGTTCAACAAAGTAATGTTGCTTCGTCTGCTGGTGCCGCTCGGGGCGCTTTTCATTATTGCAAGTCTGACATTAGCAGGAAAGTATACGGTATCCTCCTTCGTTATTTTGAATTTCATCTGGAGCATCCTTGTCGCCACTCTGTCGCTTATTTGGGTAATACGGCTGATCAAGCCAAAGCTCACTTTGGTCTGGCATCGTATCAAGCAATTGTTGGGCAAAGGCGTACAAATATATGGAACTGCGCTGGTCAATGTTTTTGGCGGCAGTCTGGATCAGCTTGTCATTTCCTTACTGCTGTCTGCTTATTTTCTTGGTCTTTACACCGTTGCTCTTAGTATAGGGACGATTATTCCATCGGTCATTATCGGTTCGCTAAATGTCTACTTATGGCCCAAGCTTATGGATATGCCCCAACATGATCGCCAGCGAAAGGTTGAATATACCCATAGCATTTTGTTTTATGTCACGCTGGTTTTCTCCTTGATCGCACTCATCGTGATGCCGTTTCTTTTACCTGTCGTTTATGGCACTGAATTTGCTCCAGCCATAATGATCGGAGTTATTTTTCTTCTTATTGCGCCGTTAAGGGTCGGGCAAAATATAATTGCTTGTTACTTATCTACGGAAGGAAAGTTCAACCAGGTTACCATTGCAGAAGTTTGCGGCCTTGTGCTGGGCATCGTTACGCTTCCTTTCTTACTGCCGATGCTGGGCGGAGTGGGGGCAGCGGTTGCCGTTGTAGTTTCCACACTTGTGAAGTGGAGCTATCTCGTATGGCGGGCAAGTAAATTGGGCCTACATGTGGCTCAGTTATTCCGTTTTCGCACGTCGGCGTTTATCCAACTGATGGAGAGTATGATGAAACTGGCCGCTCCGTTACAAAAGCGAATGCGTCGGCAGGACAAGGCTAGCTGATTATGGAGGGAAAACAATGGATGTCACCTACAGCGGGACAGTCCCAGTGCTAAAAATATGTATGGTAAGTGAAGAAGAAATCGGTGGACCAAGAGCGATGATACCAGGTGGAATTGGTCAATACATACTGCGGTGCGCGAAGCTTTTTGCCGAGCGGAATCATCACGTCACAATTGTCTGTATGGCATCAGATGATTTTCATATCGTGCAAGAAGGCATTGAGTGGGTCGGCTTGTCTACCAAGGGACGTTCATGGGATTTGACGATATACCGCTGGCTGCGCAAACAGCATTTCGATGTCATCGAGTTCCCAGAATGGGGGGGGCAAGGAGCGTTGTCTGCCCTGCTGCTGCCGAGAAGATCAGGGGCAGTAGTAACGAGGGGTCATGGACATAGCTTATTGGTCCAGCGTGCTCATGGCAAGCGCCTGAAGCGAGGGAGACAGCATATGAAAGAATGGATGCAATTGAAGCTCTGCAGAGGCATTCTTGCTAACTCCTTGTATTTGAAAGAGGAATTCATGCGCGACTTCGGGCTGCGAGCCAAGGCAGTAGATACATGCCATATCGGCGTTGATCCGGCTGCGATCGGTAATGATCGCAACCTCATGGTCGAATTCAATGGCCCTGTCATCGCATATGTGGGTGGCTTGGATCGTCGGAAAGGTCCTGAGCTGCTGCTGCATATTGTTGCCACAGCAAAAAAATTGCGAAGTGATCTTCCCGTTAAGCTCATTATGGTGGGGCAGGATACACCTACAGGCCCAGATGGAACCTCATATCGGGAGCACTGTCTGCGAACCATTAAAGAGCTTGGCATTGACGATCAAGTGCATATATTGCCGCCCAAGCCGCGCAAGGAATTGTTCCAAGTGTATCATCAAGCCAGTGTATTCGTATCAGCCACCCGGGCGGAGAGCTTCGGCATACCTTATATTGAGGCGATGAGTATAGGACTGCCGGTTGTGACTTGGAATACGGGCGCTGCCGGTGAGCTGGTCGTTCCCGGATCGACAGGCTTTCTGCCGGAATATGGAGAAGTTGAACAGTTTGCCCGCGCTATTCTGACGTTGGTAGAAGATAAGGAGCTGTGGCAAAAAATGTCCAAGAAGGCTGCGGCAAGGGTTCGCCAAGCTTTCACTCAACAAAGGCTGCTGGACGAACAGTTATTGTGGTACAGCAGCAAAATCTATCATGTTCCCCAGATAGAGGTACAAAATGGCTGACCAATGGTTCAAGGTATCGATATGTATTTGTACGCGCAATCGTCCGAATGAGCTGGAATGCGCCTTGGTCTCGTTATTTGGCTCTACAGTGAGACCACATGAGGTGATTGTGTCCGATGACAGTACCGATTTCAGAACGAGAGAGCTGATTCGCAATTTATTCCCGGAGGTTCAATACTTGGAGGGGCCGCGCAAAGGATTGTGCAGCAACCGAAACGTCGCCTTGAATGGGGCAACCGGAACGCATATTTTATTTATTGATGATGATGTTGTACTGGGGGCTGATTTTCTTCATCAGGTGCAGGGGCAACTGACGGCTGTAGATTCAAAGGAGAGAGAACAGCTCATTGTTACCGGTCTGGAGCGGCGCAATGGGCATATTGTATATCCGCATGATCAAAGCTTTCTCGGGTATCAGCGCAAAGTATACAGGCCAGCAGACAAGATGAAGACGATCGTCATTAACAGCACGGTATTTCCCGCAGGACTATTTACAAAAATGCAATTCGACGATCAACTGCGCTACGGCTATGACGAAGTCGATTTGACTACGCGTGCGGTAGAGCAAGGTTATCAGATCAGGCTGTGTGAAGCGGCGATTAATGATCATTTCCCTTCTGAAGTTAATCGCGATTATTACAAGACGGTCATCGAGGCCTCACGCATCTTCGTGACCTTCAAACGCTATTTCTTCAGCGAGCGAAGGAAGCTCAAAGGTCTTGTATTCTTTGCATTGGCCGTGATGCACGCGGGTGCACATGCATTGTTTCGCCAAGGCAGGAGAGGCCCGGCCCAGTTTTGGCAGACGATGAAGGAAGTTTTGCTCTATACCCGCAACCATCGAAAAAGAGCTGTGACAGGAGGTGAAAGCTTGTGAATATATGTATCGTTACCCACAATGTGCTCAAAGGAGATGGACAGGGACGCGTCAACTACGAGATTGTAAACGAGTTGCTGGAGCAGGGACATAATGTAGCTTTGTACGCAACAAAGATTGCCCCTGAGTTCGAGCGTCACCCTCGCATAGAATATGTTCACATTGCTGTCCAAGGCTGGCCCACGCGATTGCTGAAAAATCAGATTTTTGCCCTGGTGAGTTCTCTAAAGCTCATGAAGCGAAAGAAAAACTATGATCTTATCGTCATGAACGGCTACATTGCCTGGCTGCGAAGCGATATTAACAATGTTCATTTTGTCCACAGCGCCTGGCAGAATTCCACTGCTCATCCTTACAGACTTCAGAAGGGCTGGAAAGGCCGTTACCAGATGTTGTTCACAAAAATTAACGCTTTCCTAGAGCGAGGGGCGTTCCAACGCTCCGGGCTGCTAATCCCGGTATCTCAGAAAGTTCAGCAAGAAATTGAACAAATCCCTGAAGTTAATAAGCCGATTCAAGTGATACTTAATGGAGCGGATCTACAGTCGTTTTCTCCTGCACCTGTAAAGAAGAAGGAACTGCGGCGAATGTTTGAGCTACCGGAATCCGTCATCCTTGCAATGTTCGCAGGGGACATCAAATCACCTAGAAAAAACCTGGACTCGGTGCTTAAGGCTATGCCGCAAAATCCAGATTTGCATTTGGCGGTGGCAGGAGCGCTTGAGGGAAGTCCGTATCCTGAAATGGCCAGGGAGCTTGGTCTGAACGAACGGGTGCACTTCCTTGGATTTCAAAAGGATGTTGCTGCTCTGATGAAATGTGCCGACTGCTTTGTATTCCCATCCCGCTATGAAGCTTGCTCATTGGTTGTGATGGAGGCTCTTGCCTCCGGACTGCCGGTCATTACAACCGAGGCTTCAGGTGTAGGTGAAGTTATAGCAGGAGACGGGGGAAGCGGGAAGGCCGGATTTGTCTTAAAAGACCCAGAGGATCTAAAGCAGCTTGCTCAATCCCTGCTCGTGCTAACCGAGGATGAGCAACTGCGTGAGCAGATGGGGCAAGCGGCCAGAGAAGCCGTGCAGCCTTATGACTGGAAGAAGGTCGCCAAACGTTATGTGGCCCTCTACGAGCAGGTTCACCGGCAGAAAGAGAAGCAGAGGGGGGCAGTGTATGAATACAGCAGCTCAACCTAAAATTGTCGGCTTTGCTACTCAGGGGCATGGTGGAGATGATGAGCGGCGGTTGAAGGCGCTGCTGTCAGGACTTTCCGTTCAATATTATCCCTTTGAGAAACGTAAGAAGCATCGGAATTTATGGGCCATCATGCGCTATCTTAAATCCGAACGCCCAGAGCTAGTCGTCATGGAGGGCACGGGGGTATTCGGCGGCCTGGCGCTGATCTTGAGCAGTTATTTGGTCAAAACCCGCTACGTCATTAGCAGCGGAGACTCCGTCGGCCCCTTCGTCGCTCAACATGTGCCAGCGCTTGGTCCGCTGTTCCATTGGTATGAGAAGCTGCTGTACAGACGCTCGATCGGTTTTATCGGCTGGACACCTTATTTAACGGGCAGGGCACTCACCTATGGAAGCAAGTATGGCATGACGGCAGCAGGCTGGGCCCCCTTTACCTTGGAGGAGAGCGCGCGATCGGCCGCAAAAAAACGTATCCGTGATCGCTATGGCATCGCTGAAGAACAATTGGTCATCGGCATCGTCGGTTCGCTGAACTGGAACACCAAGGTAGGATACTGCTATGGCTACGAGCTCGTGCAAGCGATGCAGCGGGTACTGCGTAAGGATGTAACCATACTCATTGTGGGCGACGGGAGTGGCCAAGGTCGGCTGGAGCAACTGGCCGGCGACAAAAACATTATTTTCACCGGAAGAGTTAAACGTGAAGAGGTGCCTGAATATTTGGCGGCGATGGATGCGGCAAGTCTGCCCCAAAGTGTGGATCAGGTAGGCAGCTTTCGATATACGACCAAAATCAGCGAGTATTTGGCAGCCGGTCTTCCCGTCATTACGGGGACGATTCCGATGGCCTATGATTTGCGGGGAGACTGGCTGATCAGAATAGCTGGTAATTCGCCGTGGTCAGAGAAGTATGTTGGCCAACTGGCCGAATTTATTGACGGAATTTCGATAGAAGCGCTGCGCGAGCAGGCTGTCAGAGTGCCTCGGCAGTTGCCCCAATTTGACAAAGAACAACAGATCAGCTCGGTCGGGGCGTTTATAGGCGACATTGTATACGATATTAGAGGCGGGTGAGCAAATGAAAATTCTAGCGTCAGGAATGGGCTGGATTGATCATACGCCGGGCGGTTTGAACCGGTATTTCGCAGACTATCTCAAAGCAATGCACGAGCTTGGCCACCATGTGAAGGGATTAATGACCGCCGGGGGAGAGGGGACGACAGTGCCCTCCTATGTCCATGAGGTGCTGGATAGGCAAGGCAAGCGCGGGGTTGCTGCACGCAGCCGTGCATTCCAACAGTCGGTGAGGGCAGATCTTAGAGAAGGGCGGCCTGACATATTTAACCCCCATTTTGCACTGTATGCTGCGCTCGTCACCCGTAATTTGCTGCCGAGAGAAGTGCCGATTGTTACCCATTTCCACGGCCCTTGGGCACTGGAGGGACAAGCGGATGTCGGAAGTCCGACTGCGGTTCAGCAATTGAAATGCCGGATGAAAAGGGAAGTTGAACGGTTGGCTTACCGGCGCGCAGATCATTTCATCGTACTCAGCTCTTATTTTAAGCAAGTTCTCTCTTCGCATTACGGCATCTCTTCGGACAAAATTCACATTATTCCCGGCGCTGCGAACGAGCAGGTCTTCCGGCCAGCAGCTGATCGTGAAGCCGTGCGCGCGTCCTTGGGTCTGAAAAGGACAGAGAAAGTACTGTTCTGTTCCAGACGGCTGGTCCGCCGCATGGGGCTTGACCGACTTATTACGGCGATGTCACAGATCAGAAACGAAGTGCCTGATGTCGCACTCTACATAGCCGGAGACGGCGTTATGCGAGAAGAGCTGGAGCAACTGATTAGGAAGCGGCAGCTTCAAGACTCGGTCTCTTTGCTGGGACGTCTGCCGGGCGAGGAACTGGTTGCCTGGTTCCAGGCAGCTGATTACTGCATTATGCCTTCGGTAACACTGGAGGGCTTCGGGCTTGTAACTGTAGAAGCGCTGGCCTGCGGTACACCTGTGCTTGGCACACCTTACGGGGGGACGCAGGAAATATTGGGCCGCTTATCGGAAGAGCTGTTGTTTCAAGACAGTGCGCCGGAGGCCATCGCCTTGAAGGTAGTAGATGTGCTGAATGGTGCATGCAGGGTGCCTTCGCGGGCAGAATGCCGGGAATTTGTGCTGGAAAACTACACTTGGCAAAGGGCGGCGCAATCAGTTACCGCTTTATTCCATCATGCCATTGAAGAGCGAAAAGGCAGGCGTTCCATATGAAGGTTGCATTCTATAATCATACAAGCGATATAAGCGGTGCTGAAATCAGCATGATGACGGCAGCGAGCCATATGACGCGTGCGACGCCTACCGTATACGCCCCTCCAGGCGAGCTGCTTCACCGCGCAAGCTCCGCCGGGATTGCCGTTTCACCTGTTGAATCCTACCGGGCGCGCATGAGCCGCAATCCGCTTCGGCTGCTGAAGGATATGCTCGGCATGATGGGGGCAGGACTCAGGTTCGCCCGGCAGGTGCGCAGAAGCGATGTGGATATTGTGCATGCCAACTCACTAAGAGCCGGGATGATGGCCTCTTTGTTTGGCTGGCTGCACCGCCGCCCGGTACTATGGCATGTGCGCGATATTCCGCCGAAAGGACTGATCGGATTGGGGACCAACTTGTTGGCCGCCACTGCCGCCGCAGGTGTCATCTGCATTTCCGCTCCCGTTGCTGCTCCGTTCTCCCGTCGGCTGCTTAGGAATAAACTGCGTCTTGTATACAATGGCGTGCAGTACCGTTTGGTTAGCGACACGGAGCGCTTCTCCTTCCGTCACGCGCTGCGCAGTGAGCTGAATACGCCAGTTGACAGCGCGGTGATGGTGATCATCGGTCAGATTGCTCCCTGGAAGCGACAGCAGGATGCGGTAATTGCTGCTGCCCGGCTGATAGAGTCAGGCCATGATCTCTATCTGTGGGTAGTAGGCGAGCCGAAGTTTCGCCAAGAGAATGAGGTGTATTACGCCGATCTTCAGGCATTGGCAGGACAGCTCGGCATCTTGCAGCGGGTGCGGTTCACAGGCTTCAGGGAAGACGTAACCGAAGTGATCTGCGCCTCCGACCTGCTGGTGCTTTGCTCGGACAATGAACCGTTTGGGCGAGTCGTAATCGAAGGGATGGCACAGCAGGTGCCGGTAGTTGCTACCCGCTCGGGCGGCGTGCCCGAGATCATCGAGGATGGCATTAACGGACTGCTGTATGAAGTGGGCGACGTGACAAGGTTGGTGAAGCATGCCTCCCGGCTGCTAAGCGACACAGAGTATAGCCGCGAAATCGGACGAGCCGGGGCAGAGCGGGTGAGCCGCCACTTCACCGCGCAGGGGACGACAAAGCAAGTAGAGGAGATTTATGAGGCGATCCTGGATAAGCGGAAGCCTTGGGCATCCAGAGGCCGCCTAGCAGACGAAGAGCTTAGCCATGGTAGCCGCCTTGCGAGTGAAACCTTGCCGGTTGCCGCTTCCCGTGAATTCGGTACCTCTGCGCTTCGCATTGCCATCGTGCACGATTACTTGAACCAGGCAGGCGGAGCTGAGCGAGTGGTAGCGGTGCTGCACCGGATGTTTCCGGACGCACCGATCTATACGACGATTGCGGATCGGAACAGCCTGCTGCCCGAGCTGCGGGATGCGGATATCCGCACAACCTGGATGCAGCGCATACCAGGCATTATGAAACGCTATAAGCTGTTTTTCTGGCTGTATCCTTTTGCGATTGCATCCATGAGATTGCGAGCGTACGATGTTGTGGTCAGCTCCAGCAGCGCATATGGCATCGGCGCCAGCGTCAGACGCGATGCTCTGCATGTATGCTATTGTCACACACCCATGCGGTTTGCATGGAATTTTGCCTCGTATATGCAGGAAATGCAAGTGCCCGCCGTCATCAAGGCAGGAGCTCGCCTATTGACGGTTCCGCTTAAACAGTGGGATCGCGCAGCCGCTGGCAAGGTCGATCTGCTGATTGCCAACTCAACGACCGTCCAAGGAAGAATCGGGCAGACGTACAACAAGGAATCGATGCTGCTTCACCCCCCGGTAGACATTCAGCGTTTTGAACTCAGCAGCGCAGCACCTGACAGCCCATTCCTGGTCGTTTCCCGACTCGTCTCTTATAAGCGGATTGATCTCGCAGTTGAAGCGTGCACGAGAGCGAATTTGCCGCTTCTCATTATTGGAACAGGTCCGGATCAGGAGCGGCTTGAACGACTGGCTGGGCCGGGAGTACGGTTTCTGGGCCGCCTGTCGGATGAACGGGTTGTCCAGTACATGCAAACTTGCCGGGCATTGATCTTTCCGGGACTAGAGGATTTCGGAATTACACCGCTGGAGGCCAATGCTTGCGGTCGACCGGTTATTGCGTATCGGGGAGGCGGAGCGCTTGATACAATTGTGCCAGGTGTCAACGGCGTATTCTTTGAACAGCAGACCGTGGAATCTTTAGTTGAAACGTTGAACGGTTTTGACGCGGAGCAATTTGATCCGCATGCAGCGCGCAGTCGGGCGGAAAAATTCAATGAGCAGCGTTTTGTCGGAGAATTGTCACGCATGATTGATTACGCGATAGCACGCAAAAACCAGCTCCCGCTGGTGGAAGCCAGCAGCGGATAACAAGAGCTGTGATGATCTATAGTTAAACAGGATTTGTTATAAGGCAGCTTTGGAAGGCGTGTAGGCATCATGTGCATTCCAAGCTGCCGGATATTGAATGAGTGAATGTATAAAGCAATGTTATATTATGAAAACGCTATCAAAACAGTTTAAATAGTGATTTTTTGCACACTTTTTGCTCTCATAAAGGGAATTCATAGTTATTGCGTCGATAAAGCTTGACAAACCTCACTATTTGTCATAAATTAGGGAAAGATACGAATTGTAACAATATTTAATTTTAGATACAAATAGTATACATAAAGGGGCGAACGCATCCATGCAGTTAACGGATTACTACTATTGTGTTGGTTGCCGAAGATTAGAAAAAATGGATGAAGCGCGTATTTTGTTCCGAACAGGCTTCTTCCGGGTTATTCATCCATTGGGCTGCTGCCTGGATAGTATGGAGAACGGGATAATGGGAAACGGCATTCTGATGTTGAAACCGGAAGAACACACAATGAAAAATAACCAGCGGTTGGACACGGGGATTTTGTCCGGGGTTATTTTTAACGGAGAATCGCTGTATGCCAACATCTAAACAAACAGCCGCTGTGCATTCACAAGGTCTGGAACCGGGAACGAAAGTCCATCCCGTCTCCGGACCTTAATTTTTGATAAATGGACTGTTATTAAATTCTTGCTTTATCTATAATAAGTTAGAACGATGACTAAGGAGGAAACCAATGAGCGGATTAACCGGTACATCAGGAACATCGGGCCAAGGAACGGGCCTTGAACCGATTGTACAAATTCGGGGAGTGACCAAACGAATTGGAGGCCGAACGATTATCGACCAGTTGACGCTGGATGTTCCGCCGGGGGAAGTGTTTGGTTTTTTAGGTCCGAATGGGTCAGGCAAAACGACTACCATTCGAATGATGGTAGGATTAATGAGACTTTCCGCCGGCGATATACTGATTCGCGGTCATAGCATCAAGACGGAATACGAGCAAGCCATCCGGAATGTTGGCGCCATTGTAGAAAATCCGGAGATGTACAAATATTTGACCGGCTATCAAAATTTGCTTCACTTCGCCAGAATGACGCCAGGTGTTTCGAAGGAACGTATTGACGAAGTGATTGAGCTTGTAGGAATGAAAGCGCGCATCCACGACAAAGTAAAAACCTATTCACTCGGGATGAGACAGCGGCTCGGGGTGGCACAGGCCGTCCTCCATAAGCCTGCGCTGCTGATTCTGGATGAACCTACCAACGGCCTTGATCCAGCGGGCATTCGCGAGCTGCGCGACTATTTGCGGAGACTGGCCGATGCGGAAGGGACAGCTGTATTTGTCTCCAGCCACTTGCTTTCGGAAATGGAACTCATGTGCGACAGGTTTGCGATTATACAGAGTGGCAAGCTTCTTAATGTGCGTATGCTGCATGATGACGAACAAGCTTTATTGTCTAAAGTTTATTTTGAGGTGGATCGCATTCAGGATGCCATTAGCTTGCTTG
Source organism: Paenibacillaceae bacterium (assembly GCA_004134985.1). Taxonomy (GTDB): domain Bacteria; phylum Bacillota; class Bacilli; order Paenibacillales; family Paenibacillaceae; genus Paenibacillus_D. The sequence continues at coordinate 57,687 of REGQ01000013.1, forward strand.
GACAAGATGGAGTGAAGCAGGAAGGTAATTTTCTTGTCCTGGAGGCGGATCGAGAGACCGTGGCAGCAATGAACGCGCGTCTTGTTGCCGCTCAGATCAATGTCTACAGTATCCGGACGCAAGCGAAAACGCTGGAGGATCAGTTCCTCGAAATGACGGGAGGCGGGCAGGATGTCTGATTTCTTTCAGCTTATTCTGAATGAAAATATGAAAATTTACCGGCGGCCGCGGACATGGATTATGCTCGGTTTTATGATCGCCTTGTCGCTTGGCATATTTATTATTACGTTTGCCATTCAAAGCGACGGCGTGAAGCTGACCATGTGGCTGCCGTTTGAAATTGCGACTAAAACTGCGATCGTATTTGCGACGATATTTGCCGTAGTTGTTTCTGCGGAAAGTGTGGCAGGGGAGTTTTCAACAGGAACCATTAAACTGCTGCTGATCCGGCCTTGGAGCCGTTCCAAAATATTGTTGTCCAAGTACATTAGCTTGCTGTTGTTTGCCTTGTTTTTACTTGTGGTGATGTTCGGTTTGAACTATCTGGTCAGTCTGCTGATGTTTGGCCAGGAACCAGGGTTAACAGTGGGACGAGGTTACTCACCTATTGTGTATTGGACCTTGTATCAGTTCTATGAATACATCGCGATGATCGTTATTCTCACGCTGTCGTTCCTCATTTCAACTGTGTTTCGCAGCGGGGGGTTATCGATCGGATTGTCCATATTTTTATTGTTCAGCGGCAGCCTGATCTCCCAAATCCTTGGTGCGCTGGACTATGCTTGGGTGAAATATCTCTTGTTCCTTCATCTGGGTATAAGCGATTTTTTAACCTCGCCTGTACATTCGCATGGGATAACACTTCCGTTTTCACTGGCCGTTCTGGGCGCGTATTATGTTGTATTTATAACGATTACATGGGTACTGTTTAACCGGCGGGATGTCGCGGCGTAAGACAGGCATATACTTAGCGGGGGTGGCAGCTGGCTGCCCCCGCTGAAGCTTGTGTCACGCTTGCGGCTAACCGGCTTGCCGTGATTTGCCGCTGCGCTTGTTGTCCTTGGCGTCATTATTGGCTATGGCATCAGGGATACTCTGCACCGAAGAACTCGGCGGCGTGTTCTTCTGTTCCGGTTTCTCTTGTTTGTCCTGTTTGCTTGAATTTTCTTCTTTCTCCGATACCGGGATTTGCTCCAACTCGCATTGACCGCACAAAACACCGCCTTCCTGCACAATCAGGGAACGGGCGATGACATTGCCATGCACCGATCCGGAGGCTGTGACTGTCAATCGTCCGCGTGAAACAATATTTCCGATCACTTTGCCCGAAATGACAACATCGACTCCGGCTATGTTGCAATGTGCCAACCCATATTCGCCTACCAATACATTGCCTTCGCAAATAATTTCCCCGTGGTATTCCCCTTCGAGGTGTATTCCCGACTCACAGGTAAGTTTTCCTTCTGCCAGCGTACCCTGTCCGATCAGTGTTTCTATTGCCGTTTTACGCTTCGCTTTGAACATTCGATTCGACCTCCTCCATGTGTGGTTAAAACAGGTTTACCCGTACTCCTGCTATCCTATTAATTTAACGGATAAAACATACCTGAAAGTCAGGGATCGGTGTATAGCGATTTTGGAGATTGCCGACACTAGGAGGATAGCAGTCGAGCGGATCATGGCGTACAGAAGGGGAGGTGCGATATGTTTTGGCTAACAATCGCCTTGTTTATCTTTATCTTTCAAATGGCAACGATTCTGATTGCCGAGTTTCGTCATCCCTCCAAGGCGGTTGCATGGCAGCTGATTTTGTTTGTGTTCCCTGTGATCGGCTTCGTAATGTATTACTTTATGGCGCGTGAATTCCAGAGACGAAGAACGGTTCGCAAACGGAGGGTCGTGGCAGAAGAAGCGCGTTTGCAGGCGCTGCGGCGTTGTAAACTTATCCATCGCGCGTCAGAGTTGGGCGGGGGAGAGTTCATGCATCAGCACAGATTGTTTCATCTGCTGCAAAATTCTGCTCAGTTTCCGATTACAGGATGCAACCAAACGGTTGTACTGAATAATGGGGAACAAACTTTTGACACGATTCTGGCTGCGATGAAGCAGGCCAAACATCATATTCATTTGGAGTATTACACAATTCGCGATGATGAAGTGGGCAGACGATTTAAAGCAGTGATGATTGAGAAGGCCAATGAAGGCGTTCAGATTCGCGTTATATTCGACGGATTGGGAAGCTATGAGCTTAGCAGTGCTTATATTAGCGATCTGCAAGCAGCCGGGATAAAGGTGCAGTGCTTCCTGACACCTCGCATCGCCTTCTTTGAAAAGCGGATGAATTATCGCAATCATCGGAAAATCGTCGTCGTAGACGGATTAACCGGGTTTGTGGGCGGCATCAATATCGGGGAGGAATATTTGGGGCGCAACAAAAAGCTGGGATACTGGCGTGATACACATCTGCAGATTACCGGTGATGCCGTTTACTCCCTGCAGGATGTATTTACGCGGGATTGGTGGTTTACAGCCCGTGAGCGGTTGTCAGACCAAAGCTACTGGCCGCAGCATCATTGTCAGGAGCAGAAACAGGTGCAAATTGTATCCAGCGGGCCGGACAGCAGTGCCAATGCGATTCTTGAATGTGTATTTAACGGGCTTGCCGTTGCAAATAACCGAATCTATATTACAACCCCTTATTTTATACCGGATATTAGTATTTTGATGGCGCTTAGAACAGCGGCCCTCAGCGGTGTGGATGTAAGGTTGATTATCCCGGAAGTGTCGGATTCGAAATTTGTATTGTATGCATCATTATCCTATGTAGAGGATATGCTGACCGCAGGCGTGCGAATTTATCGTTACCAGAAAGGGTTTATTCATTCCAAAGTGATTATTATTGACAAGCTGTTTGCGTCTGTCGGTACCGCGAACATGGATATGCGCAGTTTTTTTAGCAATTTTGAGCTCAATGCACTGCTGTTCGATGAACAGACAGTTGATGAACTAGCTGAACAATTCCATGACGATCTTAGGTCATGCAAAGAACTTTACTTGTCTGAGTTTGAGCAGCGGCCACGCTGGCAAAAGCTAGGCGAGATAGCGGCCCATATGTTGTCGCCTTTATTATAAGGGCCGCACAGGCAGTTTCAAAGGCGCGGTGTAAACTTTTGTTTAATAAAGCCGATAATCGGCTGCATATTTTGCGGAGCGAGCTGTTGAATCAGATCACCATGCTTTTCAAGCCGATCGGCAATATTCAGCAGATGAAATTGAGTTGGGCGGACATCGCGCGCAACCTCCTCCCAAAGCAGCGGTGTAGATACGGTAGCGCCGGCTCTGGCACGGGGCGTGTAAGGGGCGGCAATTGTCTTTCCCTGATAATGCTGCAAATAATCGACATAAATCAGATCGCCGCGGTTTTTTTTCAGCCGCTCGACAGTAAACAGGCGCGGATGCGTATTGGCCAAATATTCACCTATAAATTGACCGATAGAACGCAGCTCATCAAAGGTAAGCCGAGCGGTGAGCGGAACGATAATCTGGACGCCTGTCGCGCCGGACGTTTTGGGGACGGACTGAATGCCAAGGGAAGCGAGCAATTCACCTGCAAGCGCTGCAGCCTCCATAATTCGCGGCTCTTCCTCACGTGAAGGATCGAGGTCCAGCACCCATTCACTTGGCCGCTCCGGTTCTCCGATGCGGTCGAAGGAAGCGTGAAACTCCAGGCAAGCCAGATTGCCAAGCCAAAGCAGGGTGGGCAGCGCCTCCAGATGGACGTAATGGATACCGCTTTGCTCTGCTGTTTGGACAAATTCGGGCTGCGGCTGCGGACAGTTTTTCTGATAAAAGGATTTGCCATGAATACCATTGGGATAGCGGATTGTCGTCAAATACCGGTCAGTGCAGTAGGGGATCAAGTAAGGGGCAAGGGCAGCGAGTCGTTGCAAATAAACAAGCTTCGTAATATTCATTTCAGGCCACAGCAGCTTGTCCGGGTTCGTAACGGTAAGCTCGTAGCCTTCTACAATGATCGTACCTTTTAATGCGGCGGTAGCCATTCGTCAATCCTTCCTTTCCAGAGATAAAACCGTATCCTGTCACGATACGGTTTCTTTTTCTTTTGGTTTTGCTTTGCGTTTTGGCTTGGCGGGTTTGTCTGCAGCTGTATCCGGTGCGGTCTTGACTGCTTCAAGACTGGCTTGCAGGGCGGCCATCAAATCAATTACATTGGTTTGCTGCTGCGCCGGAGCAATATGAACATCCTCGCCGGCAATTTTCTTCCCGATCAGATCCATCAGCCGCGTGCGGTAATCGTCGGTATATTTTTCAGGCTCGAACGGGGTTGATAATTGTTCAATTAGCATGCTGGCCATCTGTAATTCTTTGTCATTTACTTTGACGATTTCCGGGAGCCCGGGAACTTGGGTAATCGGACGAATTTCATCCGGGTAAAAAATGGTTTCCATTGCCAGGCAGTTATTAATCACCCTTATCGCTGCCAGCGAGCTTTTGGAGCGAATGGATATTTTGGCAATACCGATTCGTCCGGATTGGCGCATAGCTTCAAGCAGCAGTTGATAAGCGTTGCTGCCGGCCTGATCAGGTGAAAGATAATAGGTTTTCTGGAAATAGATCGGGTCGATTTCTTCCAAATCTACAAAATCAATAATTTGTATCGTTTTGGTTGCGTCGGAAGAAAGCTGATCCAACTCTTCTTTTTCAAAAAGTACGAACCGTCCTTTATCGTATTCATACCCCTTCATAATATCGTCCCACTGAACATCTACTTTGCAGGTTGGGCATTGTCTTACATAAGCGATCGGCCCGCCGCAGGCCCGATGAATTAAACGCATGGAGATGTCTTTATCCTCGGTTGCGGAGAACATTTTTACAGGCACATGCACCAATCCAAAACTGATTGCGCCTTTCCAGACCGTATGCATCGTTTGACCTCCTTATAAATTAATGCTTTTACTGTTATCAGCTTGCCCTGAATGAATGAAAATCAATCGGATAGGGCATATTTTTTGCATAAGGCAACTTTGTTGAAGGGAGCTAGATAGAATATGAATGAGAAGGAACAGGCAGAGCAGTCACAGAAGCAGGCAGGTGGAATTGATGCAAGGCATGAAGGAAGAGATCAATATGATATGGACATTGACCGCATGGTGAATGAAGGGTTAGGCGGCGGCCAAGTGACAGCGCACAACGGTCTGGTTGATGAATCAACAACAGATACCATGGTGCCGGACCAGCGGAACGATGAAAAGTAGGGAAGCGTTAATGATGCATATTGATTGCGGAGGTGAGGAGAGATGTTGAATCGGCTACTATGCAGTCTAATTATAGTCCTGATTGCTATGACAGGTTGCGGGACATCGCTCTCCGATCCTTCCACCAGTCGGAAGAACGAGGAGCGGCACATAGAGCAAGGGGACCAGCAAAAGCCGGATCTCAGTAATGGGAAACAAAGCATGAAGACGGTTCAAGCCCGTTCGGCTACGCCCAATTTAAAGGACGGCAAGGAAAGTTCAGTGCGGGAACCCAAGCAGATGACACTGGCAGAATTGCGTCATAAGTATCCAAGTACATTTATTATGAGCGGTTCTCCAACGGAACGGAAAGTGGCATTGACATTCGATGATGCGCCCGATGGGGTATTTACGCCCAAAGTATTGGATATTTTGAAAAAAGAGGGTGTTAAAGCGACGTTTTTCGTAGTTGGCAACCGGGTCGAAGCGCATCCTGATATGATGAAGCGAATCATTGATGAAGGTCATGTTGTAGGCAACCATTCCTACAATCATCCTAACCTGCCTAAGCTGTCCGACGCGGATTTCCGCAAGCAAATAACGAGAACAGATGAATTGATTCGGCAATATACAGGCTTTACACCCAGTTATGTAAGGCCGCCTTATGGCAATATTAATGAACAGCAGCTGCGCTGGCTTGCCAGTCAGCATCGCAAGGTGATTAATTGGAATGTAGATTCGCTCGATTGGAAAGGGCTTAGTGCAAGCGAAGTGGAGACGAATATTCTAGCCAATGTGAAGCCGGGCTCAATTGTTCTGCAGCATTCTGGAGGCGGGGTAGGCGAAGATTTGATGGGAACGGTCGAGGCGCTGCCGCGCATTATTGAAAAGCTGCGCAAGGATGGGGTCCATTTTGCTACAATCCCTGGCTTGCTTGGCGTTCCTTAATGTTCAGGCGGGAAAGAAATAAAAAAACAGCGTCGTCTGATCTGCCTTTGCGGCAGAACGAACGGCGCTGTTCCGCTTTCTTATTCGGTACAATCTGTGTTTGGGGCTTGCGATTCCAAGTCAGTCTTGTGTTGTCGATGTTGTTCTGTAACGCCTGCATACCTTGCTTGCGCTTGCTGGGCTTTGCCATTGGGATATCACTCCTAAATTGATTAAATGTCACCTGCGTCTTCTAACTTTCAATTATATCATGAATCGATGATCGCGCCAACCATAGGCGTGTAGATCATCCTATTCACACTCGTATTGTAATCGCTTGCTTTTTGAAAGATAGGGATTGTGCTACAATAGGCGTGTACCTCATTACTTCATTCTGTCAGAAACGGAAGGAGCGATCGGTTGTGTATGATGTAGTCATTATCGGAGCGGGTCCGGCAGGCGCAAGCGCCGCGATATTTACCGCCAAAGCAGGGAAGAAAACGCTTGTGCTGGATAACGATCAAAGCATTACCAAGCGGGCTTGGGTCGAAAATCACTATGGGGTGCTTGAATCGACGGGACCTGATCTGATTGCTGTCGGCAAGCAGCAAGCCGAGAAGTTTGGCGCTGAGCTTGTCGGGACGAAAGCAGCCAGACTGGAGGCAGCGGACGGGCATGTGAATGTGCATGCGGACAACGGTGAAATCTATGCCGCACAGCATGTGATTATCGCCTCCGGATTGTGGGTCGATATCGCTGAAGCAAGCGGGGTGGAGGTTAGACCAGGCACGGAGCCGCGAATTAAAACGGTCATTGCTGCGGATGCGGAAGGCAAAACGAACGTGGGCCGGATTTGGGCAGCGGGTACAGCAGCAGGAGTAAGTGTTCATACCATTATTACGGCAGGGGACGGCGCTAAGGTAGCCATCAATGTCATCAGTGAACTCAATGGCGAGCGCTATGTCGATCATGATTTGTTAAAAAACTGATTTGGCTAAGAAAGATCAAGCAACGATTCGACGAACTTATCGCTGATTTTAATAAAACAGTCCAAGCCGTGAATGCATAGCGGCTTGGACTGTTTGTATTCCATATAATTTCTAGGTGCTTTACTCAGCAGCAGTTTCTTCTGTCGATCCTTCCACCGTTTCCTGTACTTCGACAGGTGGAGCTGCTGAGACATCCTCGCCGCTGGCCTCTTTGTCTTTATCCGCATTTTGGAAAGCCAGGGTCAGCGCTTCCTGCAGTTTCTCCTGAAGACTGTCCAGCGTGTCATTCAGCGATGCGCCATCGTCAACGACTTTCTTCAGCTCAGTTTCTGCAAGCTGCTGATATTCCATAAAAAAGCTGTTCGGTATTTTGCCGTAGTCTTTGTAGAAGTTATTATCGGCCGGTTTCAGGCTGTAGAAGGCGGCCATGTTGCGTCCTTCATTGTCTTCCAAATATTCCGTGCGGATCGGGAGACCGCCAAAGGTTTGCGCTTTGGAGCTTACACGCGAATATTCGTCACTGTGAATATATTTCAAAAATTTCCACGCTGCGCGCAAGTTGGGCGATTGTGCATTAATGGCAAAAACTTGGCCAACGCTTGTGTAGACGCTTGAATCCGGATTTTTCGGATCAATTGGCGCTGTGACGACGTCCCAGTCCGGGAGCTCGTCCTCTTTCAATGAATTCTTTGCTTCACGAAGTTGGTTCAGCATGTAGGAATGTTCAATTACCATAGCTGCTTTACCGCCAATTAGCGCGTCCTGCTTCAAATAGCTCATATAATCAAAGCTGCCGCCCATCATATCGTTCTCCTGGGAGTAGATGGCATTCGATTTGATTGCATTCAAGGAAGTCTCGAACACTCGCCTCCAGGCATCGCTATTGATTGTAACTTGACGTTTATCCGCGTTAATTATGCTGAGGCCTTCTGAAGTGCCAATCGCAGTAGCCAGACCAAACAAGCTGGTGTCGTATCCTGCTTTTAATCCGAACACGCGGTCTTCGCCGCTGCCGTCGGTAGGGAAGCGGGCGGCCAGTTGCAGCACTTCATCCCAGGTCATGCGGTCTTCCGGATAAGTAATTTGATATTTGTCAAACAGCTTCTTGTTATAGAAGAGCGCCTGGGCGTTGAAACTAGGCGACAGCCCGTACAATGTGCCGTCCCCGAGCTCCCTGATATATTCGATGATTCCGGGAATAATGCCTTCCGTATCGAACCCGTCGCTTTCCATGACCGACTCGATGCTGTACAATTTGCCTTCGGCAGCTAGTTTCCGATATTGACCTTCGCTCAGCATCAGAATGTCCGGATTTTCCTCCTCGATGAATTCATACACCGATTCGTCATAGTCTTTGCCTTCCTGATACAAGTTTCCTGTGGTGGCGACTTCAAACTCAATCTCAGGGAACAGGCTGCTGAACACCATGCCGTACTGACTATAGAAGGAACGTTCATCGTAATACATCATCTTGATCGATGCGCTGCTCTCTTCCCCTAATTCTTTCAAAGGATCCTTCTTTGCACCTAAACTGCAACCGCCAAGCAGCGAAGCTGCCAAAACGACCGGCAGCGCACGCTTGAAAAAGTTTGTAATGCGCATTTTTCCACTCCCCATTAATTATTAATATGTATCAGGATACAAGTAATAAACGATATCGTCCATCAATTAGTTCCATTTTTCTTCAAGTTTAAGGAAATTTTAAGGAAATTTTAAACGGATTCGCAGACGGAGCTGATGAAGGACACGAGCAATATACGAATTCATTGATCGACAGATTGGGTAGATTCGATTACTAGTCAACAATGATGGGAATATCTGGTTAATATTAAATGAGCTGTTTACAGTTAATGAATGATCTTGGTGCTGCGGTGTTGCGACTGCGGGCGGGGACCGATATAATAAGGACATTCAATGCAAGGACCGTATGCTGGTTGAGGGAAGCTGATCGTAAACGCAGTCATAAAGCAGCGTCGGTCGTGAACATATAGCAAGATTGATTGTAATCGCAGGAATGCAAGCAATGAGGCAAAGGCAGGAGGGGATTTTCTGGACGAGTTTGCAAGTATCCGTTACTGGACGGCAAACCGGCAGCCGCAGGAGTGGCTTCGAGCCCGCGGTGTGGCTGTTGGGATTGGCGATGATGCAGCCGTGGTCGATTTGGCTCCGGAATCCCCTGTCGGCCAGGCGGGGGAATGGCAATGTCTGCTGACGGTGGACACGATGGTGGAGACCGTCCATTTCACTGATGCGACCATGAGCGATGAGGACATCGGATACAAAGCGCTCGCCGCAAGCATTAGTGATATTGCGGCAATGGGAGGTTTGCCCCGGCATGCGCTCGTATCGGTGAGCTTGCCGCCCTCGTGCGGGCCGGAGCGGATGCGCCGGCTCTATGACGGGCTGTACGCGTGCGCCGATACATACGGCGTCGCGATTGTCGGCGGCGACACGACATCGACGCCGTCGCAGCTGGTCGTCGCCGTGACCGTCGTTGGCGCCGTCGAGGCGGGCAAAGCCGTGCGCCGCGCCGGAGCGCGCGCGGGCGACACGGTGTTCGTGACCGGCCTGCCCGGACAATCCGCGGCAGGCCTGCACTTCTTGCTCGCGGCAGCGCAGGCGCGCGCCCGCGCCGGGCTTGACGGGCCGGTGCCGCTCGCAGCGGCGGCGGACGCCGAAGTTGACGGCCTCGTGGCGGCGCATCGCCGCCCGCGGCCGTCCGTGCGCGCCGGGCGGCTGCTGGCTGCCCGCGGGACATGCCGGTCGCTCAACGATGTGAGCGACGGGCTGGCAAGTGAAGCCTGGGAGCTGGCGGAAGCCTCAGGCGTATCGATTGTGCTGCGCGAAGCTGCGCTGCCCTGCAGCGGCAGCATGGCGGCTTATGGCAGACGCGTTGGCGTCAAGCCGCTGGATTGGATACTGTACGGCGGTGAGGACTATGTGCTCATCGGCACAATCGATCCGCAGGATGCGCAAGCCGCCAAGGCGGCGCTGAACGCGGAGGGCATTCCCTTCTATGCGATTGGCGAAGTGGAGGCCGCAAGCGTCCCTGGGGTGTGGCTGGAGCGGGACGGCGACTGGCATAGTGCAGCAGAAGACCATAGTCAGGATCAACCGGGTTTGGACAAGCTGGAGCAGGACATGCAGACGTTGGACAGACAGGAGCGTTATCGTGGCGAAGATAAACCGGAACAACGGGGATTTGCGTCCGGCCAGAGCAAGGTAAACCGTCCGCGGCGGGTGGCGCTGCGCAAGGCGGGGTTTAATCATTTTGAGAAGATAACAGGTGAATCGAATGCCGATCATAAATAAAGCTTCAACGGTTTGGAATGCAAATAACGAGCAGGACACGATACAGTTGGCCAAGCAACTGGCGTCGCTGGCGCAGCCGGGTACGGTACTGACGCTGGATGGCGACCTTGGCGCAGGCAAAACAAGGTTTTCTCAAGCTTTTGCAGCAGCGCTTGGCGTACCAGGGGTAGTAAACAGCCCGACATTTACCATCATTAAGGAATATGAAGGCGAGCAGATGCCTTTTTACCATATGGATGTCTATCGCATTTCTTCTGCTGAGGCGGATGAGCTGGGACTGGATGATTATTTTTACGGGGAAGGCGCAACGATTGTGGAATGGGCCAGCTTGATTGAGCCGCTGTTGCCTCCCGAGCGATTAGCCGTCACAATTGAGCATGGTGAAGGCCCGGAGCAGCGGAAGTTCTCGCTGACCGGGATCGGACAGCCCTATGTTTCATGGTGTCAGCAACTGAACCAATTAAAGGGGGCGCAGGAATGACGATGAATAGGGAGAAGGAGATTGCGCCCGATGGCGCTATTCTTTTGGCAGTTGATACTTCTACAGCGGCAATTGCCGCTGCTTTGGTACGCGGAGACGAACTGCTCGGACAGGTGCAGTCTTTGGCAGAGCGCAATCATTCGGTCATGACCGTAACGCATTTGCAAGAGCTGCTGGTGCAAGCGGGCGTTGCGCCCGACTCACTGGATGCGATTGTTGCCGGCCGCGGGCCAGGTTCTTACACCGGCATGCGCATTGCGGTCACAGTAGCCAAAACGCTGGCATGGGTTTGGCAGAAGCCGCTGATCGGAGTGTCGAGTCTGGAGGCGCTGGCGTATGGCGCCTGGCAGGATGAGAATGGAAACATTGCGGAATCGTCGGATACCGGTGGTGAGGCTGCTGAGCAATGGATTATTCCGATTATGGATGCCAGACGGGGGCAAGTTTATACGGCGGCTTTCTCGGTAGACAGCGCTGGCAGATGGCAGCGCCAAGCAGAGGACAGCATTCGCCTGATGGCGGATTGGACTGTGGAACTGCGGGAACGGTTGGAGAAGGCAGGAAAGACGGTTAATGTGCACTGGACAGGCATGGAGGCTGATCTGGCTTTGCATGAGGAAGCGGGACGTCATGTGGTGGGGGGCAGCCATGTTCATGACGTGATGTTTGTTCCTTCTGTCATGCGGGGCGAGGCGCTGGCCAAGCTGGGACTGGCACGTCTGCTGCGGGGAGAAACGGATGAGGTGCACACCATGGTGCCGAACTATACGCAGCTGGCAGAGGCGGAAGCAAAGCTGGTAGCGAGCAAGGCGGGAGGGATACACGATGGCAAAAGCAAGTGAGCACGCCGAGAGACGGGACTGGACTGATTCGCTTGTATTTCGGGCGATGCAGTTGGGCGATATCCCGTCTGTTTTCCGAATTGAGCAGGAAGCGTTCACAAGTCCCTGGTCGGAAGAGGCGTTTCACAGCGAGCTGACCAGCAATCATTTTGCCCGTTATATGGTGATGGTTCATGATAGGGAAATTATCGGCTACGGCGGCATGTGGACGATTATGGACGAAGCGCATATAACAAATATCGCTGTACGCAGCGACTACCGCGGTTTGGGCCTGGGAGAGCGACTGCTGCGGGAAGTTCAGCGAACGGCCGTTTTTTTTGGCATGAGCAGAATGACGCTGGAAGTGCGGGTGAGCAACGAGCGGGCGCAAAATTTGTACCGCAAGCTCGGTTTTGAACCATCGGGCCTCCGGCCTCAGTACTATTCGGACAACAATGAGGATGCACTCATTATGTGGGCGGAATTGGAAACATCTTTGAAAGGGGAGCAGTCATGACGAGCGAGAAAGACGGCGCATGGGAACCGGCAGGCGACCATGGCGAAACAAACCGCAATGCAAAGCACGGCGATGCTCATAATTCACTTGTGGATAATCGGGCTGCAGAAAAGGAGATGGCAGATGATGGGGCGGCCGAGCTGATCCTTGCCATTGAGACAAGCTGTGATGAGACATCGGCGGCAGTTGTTCGCGGCGGGACGGAAGTGCTCTCAAACGTCATCTCCAGTCAAATCGAAACGCATCGTCAGTTTGGCGGGGTCGTTCCGGAGATCGCTTCCCGCAAACATGTGGAGACGATCACCCTAATCATGGAGCAGGCGGTGGCGGAAGCGGGCATTACGCTGCGGGATTTGAATGCCATTGCGGTCACGCAAGGCCCGGGCCTGGTAGGTGCGCTGCTCGTTGGGGTAGTTGCTGCCAAAGGCCTTGCGATGGCGCTGAACATTCCACTGATCGGCACGCATCATATTGCAGGCCATATTTATGCCAACCGGCTTGTTCACGAACTCGTCTATCCATCGATCGCACTGGTCGTATCCGGCGGTCACACGGAACTGGTCGTGATGGAGAGGGAAGGATCGTTTCAAATTATCGGTCGCACCCGAGATGACGCTGTCGGGGAAGCGTACGACAAAGTGGCGCGCGCCTTGCAGTTTCCTTATCCCGGCGGGCCGCATATTGACCGGCTTGCGCAAGAAGCAGAGGAAGCGCGGGTGCTGCCACGAGCATGGCTTGAGCCGGATTCGTATGATTTCAGCTTCAGCGGTTTGAAATCGGCTGTCTTGGCTGCCATCAATCAGGCCAAGATGAAGGGCGAGCCTCCGAAGCATCCCGCCCTGGCGCGGGGGTTTCAGGAATCCGTTATTGAAGTGCTGGTTACGAAGGCGGTGCGAGCCGTCCGCGCGACGGGTGCGCGTCAATTGCTGCTTTGCGGCGGGGTTGCGGCAAACAGGGGACTGCGGAGCGCCCTGACAAGCCGCTGCGAGGAAGAAAATATTACGCTGCTCATTCCGCCGCTTTCGCTGTGCACGGACAATGCAGCGATGATTGGGGCAGCGGCGCATCTGAAGTGGAAGGGCAAAGAGTTCTCACCACTGGAGCTGAAAGCTGACCCGGGACTTTCATTGGAAGCGTGGTCGGTTCAGCACTGACCCGGACCCGAAGGGAACAACGATTGTATTTTTTTGCAACAATTAAAAGGATGGTCGCGACAAAAGTGAAATTGTTGTAAAAAATACAAGATTTCATCTGAAAAAGTCATTTATTTTAAAAATTGTTGTAATTTATGCAACAATTTCACGAAAATCGTCTCATATGACGAGAAAAATTGTACGAAATACAACAATTCATCCTCTAAGGCACTTCATAGCGAGGCGCCAGGCATCCTGCCTGGCGTATCGACAAATCGACAATCTCCCCGTTGAGTGGAGAGCAAAAACGCCGCTTTCGATGATTACGTCGAAGGCGGCGTTGTTTGTGTTAGTAAGTTTATACCAGATCAGGCCAAACGGATTATTTGAAAAACAAAAAATGGGTCGACAGCTTCCGAAGCTGTCCATCCTTAGGATTGTTCACAACGCGTCCGTTGAAAATAAGCGATGAAGAGCCGCCGCCATCCAGATTGTAGGCATCTACCGCACCGAAACGAATCAGCAAAGTTTGCATTTCGGCTAATGTAGCACCCGAAGCTCCACTATTATTCGCACCGTCAGTAACAATAAACAGCAGCTGATCATCTTTGTAGTTAGCTACCACAGTGCGGGCTGTGCGTTTCGGGCTTGTCTGCCATTTGAGCGGAATCGTCTGGCGATAACCGTTCTTGAGCAGGATGGGTACGAATGAAGCGCCGAACATGGCTTGTTCATTGTCAAGCTCCGTCTTGCTCGAATAGTTTCCCCCGACAAGCTTCAAGTCTTTATTCACACCGACAAAGAACAAATCCTTGAAGGAAGCTTCAAATCCGTTAACGTATTCGCCATCAAGAACCGTCGTACTGAGCGGGTAGCGCTCGCCGCCCTGGTCGGCAAAGCCGCCGGCATTAACGCCAGCCAGCGCTTTATAGCGTTGCGTAGCGGACAGCGTCGTCTCCGCTCCCCCGAATTTATCATTTCCCAATACCATCTTCATGGCATCCTCGGCTTTTAATTTTACCTTAAGCGCGTAGCCATTAAAGTTCTGCGCCTTTATATGAAAGAGTTGTGCTCGTAATTTGTCGCTTTGCACAGTCGAAGAGGGGGTTCCCAGTTTAATCGTGATTCTCCGGTCATAGATTTTGGCCGGACGCGCAGCCTGGGTTGTTACGGTTTGGACAATGGATTTCATATCCTTGTTCGTCTGGCTGTACAGCCGCGTGCTTTCTTTCAGCTTGTCGGCAGTCACAACTGCTGTAGCTTGCGCATCATCAAGACGCTGGGATAGCATAGCGGTATGTGTCAGGTGTTCAGGCGGGCGCTGCGACGATGGCTCGGGAAATGCACGATCGGAAAGCTCGAGCATCAGACCTCCCGTAGCGACAATCCAGATCAGCATGCCAATAAACGGCGCGCACGACAGCAGCGCAAGGCGATTGATCATCTTGACGTTCCAGTTCATTTCAACACGTCCAGGCTTTTCTGAAGCGCATCAAGCTTCTTTTTTACATCGTTGATTTGGGTATACAGCATGTTGCTGTTGTCTGTTTTGTCGTTGGCATTATCTTTGGTGAACGTTAGCAGTTCGTTCAGCGCCTCCACCTTGCTGCCTAACGACGTCATTTCTTCTGAAAAACCTTCCTCTACCTTAGTAAGCCTGGCTTCATACTCCGACTGCATGGCCGCAATTTTCTGAGCGGTCTGCTGTTCGAGCTCCGCAGTAATTGCGAGCCTGGTTTGCTCTGTATACCACATAGTGCCGACTACACCGCTGGCGATTAGAAATAGCCATACAACGAGGAAGACGATGATCGTTCCTTTGGGCGATTTTCGTTGTCTCCGCTCATAAACACTTGCCGTTGAAGTTGATGTTTCAGTATTCATTTCCGCTTTGTTTCTCCTCTTTAATCAGCTGCCTACTGCTAGTGAATCTATTATTTTAGACGAAAAAGAGCAGAAGAAGTTGCGGTTTTTTGATGTTTTCTGTCTTGGGGGATGAGAAAATCAGTCAAATTTCGACAAAACGGCAGCCTGCCAAATTGCGTGGGATCTTCGGTTGTTGCGTTGATTTCCGCTTATTCACGCCGTATGATGAAACTATTGTGAAGTTTCTGTGAAGCTTGATTGGCCGTCCGGAGTCAGTCAAGGACCGGATGCTTGAACTGATCCGGCAGTCAAGAGATGATTACGACATTGTTTATACATTGTGGACCTTAAGGGACCTGGGGCTGGCGGAAGCACTACCAGACGTATTGGCGCATTTGGAATCACCAAACGGGGAAATTCGCAGTCTCGCGCTCCGCTTTTTTTCCGAATTTGGAGGTGTGGAGTATGTGCCGCAATTTGTTGCCGCGCTGAATAATGACAAGTCGCCGGATGTGAAGTGGACGGCCATGGACGCGCTTGATCGTTGGGGAGGACCCTCCGAAGTTAAAGCTGTGATGAATCGGCTGAAAAGGATCGTCTCCAGGCAGCGCAAGGGCGGCGGGCAATTTCCGGTGAGCGAGCTTATGTATGGAATCTCTTTCTTATGTAAGGAAGCGAAGGAGCAGGAGGACGTTCGGAAGCTGCTGCTTTCGCTGCAAACCTCCAAATCTGATAAATTGTTTGAGCATGAGAGAGATTGGCTGGCAAAGCTGATGGTAGAAACCGATGGTCCTAAGGACAGCGATGCAACAATGTCTAACAATGCAATAAGGTAAAAGGCCCGATTTGCACATAAATTTACATATTCGTATTGTCTTTTCTAGTCTTTTATCCTATAATTAACATTATTAATAGTTTTTGATGTGGGAAGCACCCACTTGCAATGATGGATTGCAAGGGGTGCTTTTTTTATTTTCAGATATAGGCATACGTCTGTTTGTTATGCCGTGAAGCTACATTGCAAAGTCGAAAAAAGCTAAAAAGGAGCTGGGATAAATGAAATTGAGTCGAAGCTGGAATGTGAAAAAATGGGGGACGCTCATGCTCACTGCGGTGCTGCTTGCTGCTTCAAGCGGAGGAGAAAAGGCAGCGGCGGCACATAAGGACATGAAGGTCAGCATGCCGCTGGAAGTGCTCTACGATGGACGGAAGATGCAGTTCGACGTGCCTCCGAAAATGGTCAATAACAGCGTACTGGTGCCAATCCGTTTCGTATCTGACAAGCTGGGCGGCAAGTTGGCCGTGAATGGCAAGAAAATTACGATTACCAAAGGCAAGCAAGTGCTCCAAATTACGATGAACTCGAAGACGGCAGCCTTCAACGGCAAAACGGTGCAACTGAACCAAGCGGCCATTGTCGATCGGGGCCGGACGCTCGTACCGCTGCGTGCAGTGAGTGAAGGGCTGGGCGTGAAAGTTGAGTGGGATAAAGTAACGCAGTTCGTCTGGATCGGCAAGAAGGAAGTGCCGGAGCTGAAGGACTTGATCAAACCGGTGAAGTCGGAGCCGTATAAGAAGTATTTTAAGGGTAGGAAGTTTTTCTACAAGCATCGGGTTGATGGAGTCAGTTCCCCTGCTACACAAGCTTATGTTATTGATGCAAACGATCTTCCTGTGGCCATAAATGGAGAGCATTTCTATCGTTACGATCTTGCTTCCTACAAGGACGGCACTAAGTTTATTCAGGCCACAACGACGGATAAGGGTAGTATGGCCACACAAATATACTATTTGAACTATGCATCAAAGCTTCGTTATCGTGCAACCACTACCAGCTACCAGGAGAACATCGGAGATTTCCGAATCCACTATTACCCTGTGGTTGATTCAACTGATGAAACGGCATTTGGTGACAAGAATTATACAAAGTACAAGGTTGAAATTGCTGATTATGTAGGTATCGCTGCAGGCTATCCGGGCCTGGTTTTAATTAAAAATCCATTCAAGAAGGAGTAGAGGGATGCGAAAGAGCAGAAAGAAGATAAGCTGGCTTATGTTGCTGGTTTTTCTCGCCAACCTGCTCCCGGTGTTTCCCGCGCAGCCTGCCGAGGCTGCGTTGGGAGACAATAGCTGGGTGCAGCCGGTGAAAGCCCGCGATTATGACAGCAATCCAAGCACGATGCGTTATGCGGTCGGCTTTATGTATTACGAATTGTGGAGCAAAGGGGACGGTACCTGGGGAGAAAATGCGCCAGGCATGACCGTCAGTATGGATAGAAACTATAACTTCAACTTTCCAGGACGAACCGTAAAAAATGTGAAGGCTCGTGCTTTTAATGGAAGTCAACTAGACATGAATTTTTTTAATGATTCTAGAACGGATGATTGGGAACAGTTTGAAGGGTACATTGCTCCATATGTCAATCAACCCGTAGCAAGTAGCATTTCGGGGCAAAGCACAGCTAATGTTTCGTTTAAAGTCAGTTTTCAAGGGAGATTAAACACCAGTTCGGGAGAGATGTATGATGTCATTCAACGCTCACCCCAGACCTACCCGACATTCAAAGCTCCTCAAAAGGCACTGCGCTACTACTTCCCCATCGTCTTCGAATTCGAACTCAACGGCAGCCTGGAGACGCGGCATTTCACGACAACGGGGCAGAGCTTGAACAGTGTGTTCGGCAACAAGACGCTGCCGATGGTCGCTGGCCAGACGTATCCGCCGGCACCACCGACCAACGCACAGTACGAATACGTTGGGCACAAGAAGACGACCACCGGAGCCGAGCCGAGCGGCGCAGTCATTAATGGCAACGCGCCAAGCTTCACATATAACGGCAATTTTGACCGGTATATCGTGAACTACTACTACAAGCCCAAGCCTGCGGAACCGAAAGGGACGATTGTCGTTCGTCACTATACGACGACGGGGCAAAGCTTGAATGCGGTATTCCCGAATACAACTGGCGAAATGACGGTCGGGCAAAGCTATCCGCCGCAGCCGCCAAGCAACGCACAGTACGAATATGTCGGACATAAGAAATCGACGACCGGAAGTGATCCAAGTGGTGCCGTTCTGAGCGGCGTACCGAACTTCACATACACCGGAAACTTTTCAAAGTATATCGTCCATTATTATTACAAGTTACGCGTACCCGATCCGGAAAACGGCACTGCTTATATCCGACATGTGACTAAAACGGGCGCGAGTCTATCGAATGTGTTCCCCGATCGCGTCGAGACGCTAACGAAAAATCGCGCGTTTCAACCGACCCATGGCACCAATAGCGCTTATACGTACTTGGGACATGTCAGCAGCACGAGCGGAAACCCGCCGACAAACTTTAACTCCCCTACTAAGGGAGCCTACAGTCTCGCGTCCTATAACGGCTCTTTCAAGACATTATATCTCTATTATATCTATGAACAAACTGCGCCAGCGAACCCCGTTGCGAGCTTGAATGTGCGTCATATGGTGCGAACGTCTTCGACAGGAGCGTTCACGATGGCGCATGAAACGAAGGAGCAATTCACGGCGTACCCTGGGCAGAAGATTGTGCAGTCCGATACGAAGTACGGGACATTCGTGGGCAGCAGCAGCAGTTACAGCAGCTACATGAATACCTACGGAACACAAACGAGTCAAACCGTGCTGATTAACCGGCTGCAGCCGCATGCATACATCTCCTTTTACTATCAAGGAAAGGACACGCGGCCGGAGACGGTGAAAGTGGATATCGAGATTGAAAAAAATCCGCTGCGTCAGGGAGAATTTAATATCATTCATCCGAAGATCGAGATGTTTGGCAACGGCTGTACGTACAGCTACAGCGATTGGGAGTATAGGCAAGGGGACAAAGTGCACACCCAGCGAACGAATGCCGGGGCACAGCAGCAATACTTTAGCTTCCCTTACCCTGCAGGCATTACACTTGGGACGGTCTATGTGACGCTGACGGCGACCAATTCCTGCGGAAACAGTGGTACGGTGACGAAAAGCTTTGAGATCATTCCTGATCCGACCAACCGACCACCTGTATTTAACATCGGCTGGTTCAAGGGGACCAACTATAACGGATGGGAGCCGGATGCACAGACCGTCATTCGCGGCGAGTTGGTGAACCTGCGCGTCCTGGAGAAGCCGTGGGCGCCTGAATTCGGCGGCGAACCGTTCGATCCGGACGGCGATGACATTTATTATGACTGGCAGTTTGATAAGAGTAACAGCGACTGGATTAAAGGGCTGCCGGCAAAATACGGCCTCAACAAAACGGCGATGGGCTTCACGGGCTTGTTAGCAGACGTGTCCGGTACGCATCAGATTGAAGCCATTGCCCGAGACAGCCGGGGCGCATCGGCCAGACGGGTGGCATCGATCAAGGTTGTCGATCCGGAACCGCTGCCGATCATTGAAGTGCCAAGGCGTGTCGTGCAGAACCGACCGCTGCCGAAAGATGCAATTAACGGCAAGAAAAGTACAGCCGCGCCGGGACGGACGATCAAAGACTACCATTGGGACAACAAGCGTGACGTTTATCCTGACCTGGGCGTGGAGAAGATCGAGCTGGAAGTCACGGATAATATGGGCATTCGCAATTTACCGGAGAAGAAAGCCATCGAATACATTACGGTGGTGGAAGATAAACCGCCGATTGCCAAGCTGGAGCTGCCTGAGCGTATGCTGCGGATCACAACCGCCGTTAAAAACGCCTCACACAGTCCGGATGGCGATGAAATCGAAGAAAATGAAGTGTGGTATCGCTATGATGCCAATCATGATGGCTCGTTCGAGGATGAAGAGAAAGTGCCGCTGGATCTGGAACCTGGCCAATCGCTTAATTTCACACCCGAGCATGTCGGCAAGTACCAATTCTATGTGAAAGTGACGGAAGCTTGGGGACTTTCTGCAAAAGCCTGGTACGAACTTGAAGTGACCAACGAGCAGCCGGAAGCGAGCTTTTCGATCAAAGGAGAGCAGCCGGAGCCGCAGGAGTTTGACATCACGTTCGTCGATGGCTGGGAAATGGCCTACAGCCCGAACTGGGAGCATTCCACCCTGCAGGAGGGCGTGGTAGAACGAATTCCGGAATTCGGGGTAAACCCGGAGAGCGAAGGCTTTACGGTTGTCTCAGCGAAGAACCCGTACATCGCTCCGTCCTGGGATACTGTGCCGATCAGACAGACCGCTCGAGTGCAGTATGAAATCGGGCGAGCAGAAAACCGTGAAAAACCGTTCAATTTACCGTACTTGTTCTCATCCTACGGTTTGGGACAGAAGTATAAGTCGGTTGGTTCGCTCGGCAGTATTCCTTATATCCAGACCGACCGCAACGGAAATAACCCGGTTCAGATGCGGGTCGGGGGCAACAAAAATTTATTGGAGCATGGTAATTATTTGGCTGTCGATGTCAAGGGTGGTACCTACAGTATGCAGTGTACTTACTATAAATCGACGTCCAGTGACAGGGATGACTGGAACTATTATAGCTGCACCCTGACGCGGAAAGACCCAGAAGGCAATGTCTCCTGGGAGCATTCGTTTCCGCAGCGCGATTTTGGCTCTAACAGCAGTGTACCGTTCCAATTGTGCAATGATTTAAACTGCAGGACGAATGCTCCAATACAAATCAGCGAAGACGGCCTGGCATTAAAAATTTATGATCCCGGTACCTACAGATGGTTGGAGTGGCGAGACATTGAAACGTTTGAGCCGGTCGATGGTCCGGTAACACGTTGGCCGTTGAAGTCCACCCTTGCCTACGGTAACAGTGTAGATATACGAACCGATGTCATTTATGAAGATGATGATGTGCGCGTGACGCATACACACAACAGGCGAACGGAGAATAATTCTTCCTACACGATGTATTACCGGTACATCACGCAAACCATTACATCGACGAACAAGGAGACCGGTGAAAGAAAAGAGTATACGCTGTATAAGGACAAAAATTTTAACAGTACGCATTATTTTGCTTACTCGCCTTGTGAATATTGGAATGGTTGTAGCCACACTAATACGGACTACATCTATGATGTTAAAACCTTCGCATCACAGGATGGCATGATTGTGGTGGTGGACTCCTTTAACCGTATTATTTTGATGGACAAGTATGGGAACGTGAGGAAGACACACCAGACATTCGGCATGTATCCGCAATATCAGGATGAGCTGGGTGGCGGTGTGAAACGAGACAGAAGGTACACGTTCGATGACATGGGATTTGGCGCAGATGGCAAGATTTATGTCCAATTCAGAGAACAAAACAGCACTTGCTACAGGGAAACGTGTGGTGGCATAGGGCAATCCTGGTACCAATACACACTGTTCACCTTCGACGGGGGGCTAACGCCGCGGCCGCATGGCGCGAATGAGCTGGGCCAGACGATCCGCAAGGATACACTCATTGGCGATGTGGACTATTCGTTTGAATTCACAAAGTCAGTGCCTTCGCTGCAGAACAGCCCGTCCGGTTTTATTTTTCGGGCGAAGGATCATCAGAACATGTACCGGCTGGAGATGTCGAACAAAAAGCTGACGGTCGTTAAAATCGTCAATGGGGTGCGAACGGAACTCGGGTCCACGAGCATCAATTTGCCGCTTGGCAAGATGATGAATGTGAAGCTTTCCTTGCGGGATGATCGCATTCGCATTCGGGAGAATGGCCTGCCGCTGTTTGAAGTGCGCGACAAGACGTTTGCCGAAGGCAGCTTTGGTTACTTTATGGGCGGCTATGGGGATCACTTCGCCAACCTCGTCGCGGCGATCCCGGTCGTGAAGGAAGGCGAAATCGACGATATCGGGATCGTTGATGAAAAGCTGAAGTATACCACGTTCTATGAAGACCTGGAACAAGACCCGAGAATCGAGGAGTTGGATAGCTGGACGTATGTACACAGCAAGCCAAATAAGTTCCTGAACAGCGGAGACGGCTACAGTGGTAAATCGCTGTACCATAACAAGACAGTCGTGGAGCCGGTGGATCGGCTGGATAAAGTCGGAGAGTATACGATTACGTACGTAGCCACCGACAATCCGACACCGCCGGATTACCATTACCCGAGCGCCGTCTTTGCGGAGTACATCAAGGAATCGGACCCGTATACGAAAACGGTGATCATTCACCGCAAGCCGGTTGCGCGGTTTACGGTGACACAAGATGATAAGTTCGTACTGACCTATAACGACAAGAGTTTCGATCCGGACCGCTGGCTGCCAGGGGGGACATGCTCGAAGGAAGACACCGGCATTCCGTACTGTGAAAACCGCGGTGTGCTGGAGCATAAGTGGACGTATACCGACCCGGAAGGGAAAACCTTCAGCCGGCAGATGACAAAACCAGTGAAACGCGGTCTGTATACGCTGCGTCTGGCTGTAAAGGATGAATATGGCGCTTGGTCGGACTGGTTTGAGGTGGAACTGTTCCTGGAAGCCGAGGTGCCGAATGTGCCGCCCGTGCCAGGCTTTACGACAAGCCATATCAATACGTTCCGCGGCGTGCCGGTCATCATCGATTCAATGGCTTATGACCTGGAAGATGGCGGACGAGAGAACTTGAAGCATGTGTACTACATTCGCGACCCTCAAACAAGAGTCGAGTCCGTACACAGCAATTCCCGAACGAGCTGGGAGAAGACGTTCAGCAGCCTGGGCAACTTCCAGATCCGGCAGGTGGTGACCGACTCCAGAGGGGCTTCGGCGCAAATGATCAAAACCGTCACCATTCACAACCGCAAGCCGGTTGCGACCGTCACTCAGCCGGACAGCAGCAGTGCGGCCGAACCGGAACGCTTCATGGAACTGAGGCCGGAATTAAAATGGCGATTCTATGATGCAGACGGTGACAGCCAGACGAGATACCAGCTGTCGGTCCATCGAGTAAGTAACAATGGCACGCTCGTCCAGTCTGGGGAGCGAACCGGGGCAGACAGCAGCTGGCGTACAACGTCAAATCTGCCAGAGAAAACACTCATGTATGTGATTGTAAGAGTGCATGACGGTATCGAGTGGGGTGACTGGAGCGATCGAAAATATTTCTTCATCGAAACGAATCGTCCGCCGAAAGCTGCATTTGACTGGTCGCCGCGGCCGGTTTTTGAAGGGGATGTATTGCGGTTAATCAATGCTTCTACCGACCCGGACAATGATCCGCTGACATATCTTTGGGAGATCACCTCCCCGAATCGGACGGTTGTGCAGTCAACACTGCAGCATCTAATCATCTCCCGTGCGCTGCCTGGCAGCTATACTGTGAAATTAACGGTAAATGACGGTACAGAAAGCGACAGTATTGTGCGAACGATAACTGTCTTGCCCTTAACCTTGGAGGGGCAGGTGAATCATACGGCTGAATGGTTTGCCGTCCACGAAGCGGCCGGGCATGAAACGAAGTATCCTCCTAAAGATTTTTATGGGGGAGAGGTATTGCTGCTGCAAGCTATTGCTGCCCCGGCTCCAGTCCGGCAGGTGACTGCCGAATTGTCAGGGACAGCGGTTAACGGGACACAGCTGAAAACGGCCGTTGTACTGAATTTGCGTACGGCAGGTGTATACTCCGCTGAAATGTATGATGACAGATGGGCTTCATTGAGCGCGGGGCTAGCCAAACGTATTTACCAGGTAAGGTTTGAAATTGTGTATGAGAATGGAGTAGTCAAGACGGATGAAGTTCCGATCCGGATTATTGGCAGCACATTAAATGCAGTGGGCATCCACCGCAGACAGTAACGACGCTCCAACGACAGGTTTATAATGCGCGCGCCGTTCCCGGCGCGCATTGCCCGTCGGGAAGAGGGGATTGCAGTCCGTTTAGAAACAGCCAGACACCATTGTCACTGCAGAGCAACCCCAAGTTTAATAAAATGTTCAGATTGGTGCTCTAAAATCTTTTTAGAGTAACCGGGGGGAGCATTGGAATGAAAGTAATGATTGTGGATAATGATCATCTTGCGCTGCGGAACATGGAAAATATGCTTAAAATGGCGGAGGAAGTAGAGATTATAGGGATGTACACCAATCCATTGGAAGCTTTGGAGACAGTAAGGCGGGCACAACCCGATCTTGTCTTTTTGGATATTGAAATGACCTTGATGAGCGGATTGAAGTTGGCAGAGAAATTGTTGGACTTTAATTCGAATATTAGGGTTGTTTTTGCAACCCGATCCAAAAACTATGCCGTTAAAGCATTCGAGTTGCGGGCGACGGATTACCTCGTCAAGCCAATCTATCCTGAACGGCTGGCGCAGTCTTTGCAGCGTGTTCGTGCGTTGCAAACCGTCAGGCCAGCATTCAACAGTTTGCAATGACGATTTATTTTGACAAAGACTTATCGAATAAAAGGGTTCATCACGGATTTTATCGTCATTCCCTGCGTACGCCTTGTTTGTCGGCAAATGCACAAAAAAAGTTATCCACATGACTTTCCACAGGCTGTGGGGAATTGTAAGGCAATTCAGGCGATAATCACCTTGAAAAATAGCTGTTATACGTGGTTTTTTAAGAAAGAGAAAAAAGTCAAGCGAAAATGAAAGTTTTTACACACATTATCCACATTATCCACAGGTAGGTGGTGGACAACTTATCCCCATTTACACGATCTATAAAATTTGTGTACAGGAAGGAATTGACACTGCACTCGAAAGCCTTTATAATCTCACTAAATCATAAAAAGCATGTGCAGCAGGTTAATCTGAATAGACACAGCTTTTATTTTTTTGGCTATAAAGTTATAAGCTTTTAATTTTTGTTTTAAACGCTTAGTTATCAAAAACAACATATTATGCCTGTGTATAAGTCGGAATTTGTCTATAAATTCTTGAAATGAGTCATTTTTTTTCGATATAAAGTTATAACGTTTAAACTTTTAATTCTATTGAAGGGGGTGACAATGAAAAGAGCTAACGATTGCAAAAGCAACAAAGATGCGACTTTTATGTTTTGTAAGCGGTTCCTTGATTGATCTCTATCTACTAATTCGATGAAGGTGGTTGAGAATCTATGAAGAAGATAGTTCTGAAACAAGGATTCATTATGTATCTTGTTGTTGCTTTCTGTTTAGGGGCGGTGGGGATGAATGGGTCCATTGCTTCGGTTCAAGCGGCCGAGGTTGACAGTTTTGTGGAAAACTTCGATGATCCGATACAGTTGGCTGTACTTGGCTATTTGGCTACCTGGGCTCAAGGTCATATTCAATGGGTGGGAAACAACGCAACTGTCGATGATGGAAAACTGAAGCTTACGCTTAAAAAACAAACGTGTG
The DNA here is from genome assembly GCA_004134985.1 of Paenibacillaceae bacterium. Lineage (GTDB taxonomy): Bacteria > Bacillota > Bacilli > Paenibacillales > Paenibacillaceae > Paenibacillus_D. Next base: position 83,247 of record REGQ01000013.1, read on the forward strand.
AAGCCAGCATTTGCTATACTTCGGCGCAATTCAGTACTTTTAAGGATAATGGTTACGGACGTTATTCTGCAAGCATTAAAGCAGCTGGAGAAAATGATGTAAGTACAAACCTCTTTGTTTATTCCGCCAATGAGGACTGGACACTGGAAAATATCGTTGAGACGCAAGTGCTGGGCGGTGAACAGAGCAAGCTGAAGATTCTCTGGGGGAAAGACAGTAATTTTCAAACCAAGATCATCGATCTGGATTTTGATGCCTCAGCAGCTTATCACAATTATGCCTTCGATTGGTCGGCAGATGAGATAAAGTGGTATGTGGATGATCAACTTATTGCTACAGAGACAACCGGCATCCCTGAAAATCCGGGGACGTTCATTTTAAATGTGATGATTGATGAGAGCGCGACGAATTATGAAGGGCCATCTCAAGCATCCTTTGATTTTATTAAATATCATAAGTTAGGCGAACCGGACCCGGGGTCGGGAACAGGCCCAGGAGAAGGACCGGAACCGAATCCGCCAGCGCCTGAATCGCCGGCTTACGGTTTTGAAGACAATTTTAATTCGTACAATGAACAGTTATGGTACAAATCGGACAATTGGGCGAATGGACCGGACTTTAATGTAGGCTGGTTGGCTAGCCATGTTGAATTTGCTGATGGGAAGATGGCACTGCGCCTCGATGATGAGTTGTGTCTTGATGAGAAGTGCCAGGGCAAGCCTTTTTCTTCAGGGGAGTATGCAACCAATGAGACGTATGGATATGGAAGAATTGAGGGCAGATTGAAAGTGGCAAAAGGGGATGGGCTGGTCACCTCGTTATTTACTTACTCCCCAAATGCGGATGAGATTGATATTGAAATACTGGGGAAAGACACCACGAAGATGGAAACGAATTACTATATAAAAGGCGTCCGCGGATTCGGCGCTCACGCTATTATTGACCTTGGTTTTGATGCGTCGGAGGATTTTCATGACTATGCCATCGAATGGTCCTGGAATTACATCAAGTGGTATGTGGATGGGGAACTGGTTCGTACAGTGGAAAGCAACAAAGGCAACCTGCCGTCTGAGCCTTCGCGAGTGATGATGAACCTATGGGCTGGCGCGGGCGCTGCAGCTGCAACATGGACGAAAGAGTTTATTTATCCCGGAACGCCCGTCCGCGCTTATTATGAAGGTGTCACCTTCACTCCCGAAATTCGCTTTGCGCAGCCAAGTTACGAATTAAAGGTAGGTGATTCGTTATCTTTAAGCGCGTTTGCTTTGCTCCCAGGCGGCGGCGAGACGAATATTACGGAAGACGCATTATTTGAGCTCGCTGCAGCCGATGACGGAACGGTAAGTTTGTCAGGCGGGGGTGTGCTTAAAGGGTTGAAAGCTGGGAGCAGTGTAATTAAGGTCACGTATCAGAACACAACGGCACTTGCGGCGATAAAGGTTAACAGCGTTAATAACAGCGGGAACAATGGAGGCGGCGGCTACTTTTCGGGGGGCGGTACAGATTTAACATTTGACAATGTGAATAAAACCAAGCTTGATCTGAAAGCCAACCAAGCGGGGCAAATCAATCTAGGCAATGAGATCAAATTGGAAATTCCGTCAGATGCAACAGATAAGGATATACAGATCATTCTTGAAAAATTGAAAAGCGCGGCAGGCTTGGTTAACATGCCAGGGGAATTAATGAGTTCGGTATATGAAGTAACGAGAAGCAATAGTATTAATTTTCATGTTCCGATCAAGCTGACGCTTAAATATGATACACAAAAATTAGGCAAGGATCAGGAAGCCGCTATTTTTTACTATGACAAGACGAACAAAGAGTGGGTGAGGCTTGACGGCATAGCCAATGGGGGATTCATTACTGCTGATCTAGAGCAGTTCGCGCCGCTCGCTGTATTTGCGGTAGATGTGGAGGAGGAACGTCCAGTCTTGTCTCCAGTTACCGATATTGCCAACCATTGGGCAGAAGCCGGAATTAGGCGCGCGATAGAGGAAGGCTTTGCCAGCAGATACGCTGATCATTCTTTCCGACCTGATGCCAAGATCAACCGGGCGGAGTTTATCGTTATGCTAGTGCAAGCCTTGCAAATTGAAGATCGAAGCGAGGCGATTGCATCTTTTACCGATGTGACGCAATTGCGTGATTCAGACCAGGAGCAAATCCAGCGCGCGGCAAAAGCCGGCATTATTCGCGGTTATGAGGATGGCAGCTTCCGCCCTGATTTACCAATTACCCGAGCAGAAATGACGGCGATGATTGCGCGTGCGCTTCAGTTGTCAGGTGAAGAGCATACGTTGACCTCGTTTGCCGACCAGGTAAAAATTGCTGCATGGGCCCGGCCATTCATGGCTGCAGCCGTAGAGCAAGGCATTCTGGAAGGGCGCGGCAATAATGTACTTGCACCCAATGATAACGCAACAAGGGCAGAGGCGGTTACGATGCTGCTGCGATCGAAATCATAAAGCGATATCAACAAGACTCCTACTTTCTTCCATTGGCAGCTACGCTTCGTGGTATACTACATATTAACAAGGAGAGAGTGGGAGTTTTGACGATGAAAGCAAATATTTTCGATGTAGCGAAGAAGTCGGGTTTATCTACAGTAACCGTATCGCGGGTGTTGAATAATGCTCCTACCGTACGGGAAAAAAATCGTCAGAAAGTGCTGGAAGCAATTAAAGAATTGAATTACAGCCCGAGTTCGGCAGCCAGAACTTTAAAGCATGGAAGAACCGGTGTGATCGGATTGACATTGACCGCCTTGAATGATTCGGTATTCGATGGCGTCGTGAAGTCGGTGTTTGATCATTCACAGCGCAGCGGGTATTTTCTGGCCATCTCGATTGCATCAGAAGCAAGCGATGACACCGGGGAAGCAAGCAACTTTCTGTTTCAGGAAGATCGGGTGGATGGCATTATTGTCCTTTCCTCTTTGGAGGAGGAGCGCTATATCAGTGAGTTGAAAAAGAAGCGTATCCCTTTTGTTGTAGTCGACAGTCATCAAGAACATGTCTATGTGCCTACTGTAAACGTAAATAATTATAGGGGCGGGTATGAAGCGACCAAGCACCTGATTTCGCTGGGGCATACGGATATTGCGCACATTAGCGGGCAAGATACATTTTTGAGTGCAAGTGAACGAAGAAAAGGATTCACGGATGCAATGACCCAGGCGGGGCTTTCTCCGGCGAAAATTGCGGTGGGAAGTTTCGGTATCCATTGCGGCTACGACATTATGAAACAATGGATTGCAAGCGGGCAAACGCCAACAGCTGTGTTTGCCGCTGATGATGTCATTGCCTTGGGTGCGATGAGAGCTTTAATGGAAGCGAAGTTTCGCGTGCCCGAAGATGTTTCAGTCATCGGTTATGACGACCAGTTGTTTGCTGACGAGGTTTACCCCAAACTGACGACGATGCGTCAACCGGTTGAGGAACTGGGGGAGCATGCCGTGCAAATTCTTTTGGAACAAATGAGCGAGCCGCAGGATGCACAGCACAAAAGAACAACCAAAATACTGCTGGAGCCAAAGCTTGTTGTCAGAGAGTCGACGTCATTCAAACGGTAGCAATATGAAGAGGCGCATGGCTGCGATTTCGCAACCATGCGCCTCTTTGTCCTTGAGTGTACTGTAATGAAGCAATGTACTGTACGGTTAGTTATGACATTAACTGCTCCCACGTTTCCAGGGATTGTTCCAAATCTGTTTTTAATTGGTCAATTCGTGATTGCTTTTCCTGGACAAGCTGATAGTTCTGATATACTTCCGGGTCCGTTAGTGCAAGCTCGAGTGCCGCAATTTCTTCCTCTACCTCGGCAATATGCTTCTCCAACTGTTCAAGCTGCCGCTGGCGGGCCCGTTCTTCCTTTTTTGCCTGTTTTTCAACTTCATAGGTTGAACTACGTGAAGTTTCAGTCGGCAAATCGGTTTTTCTGGCTTTTTGTGCGGCGCCTTCCTTTTCCTGCTGCTCAAGCTCAAACGTTTCGAGCTTTTTTTCTAACATTGCGTCATAATTTCCTAGGAAATGATAGACACCTGATGACGTTAGTTCGACAATTCTTTCCGCCATTTTATTAAGGAAATAGCGGTCATGAGATATGAACAGCAGTGTTCCGTCATAATCCATCAAAGCCGATTCCAGCATTTCCTTGCTGAATAAATCCAGATGGTTGGTAGGCTCGTCCAAAATGAGAACATTGGCTTGCAGCAGCATCAGCTTCGCCAGTGACACCCGCGCCTTTTCGCCGCCGCTAAGCAAGGATATTTTCTTTTTCACATCTTCCCCGCTGAACAGGAAGCTGCCCAGCACGGTCCGTATTCGCACTTCCTCCAAATGAGGATAAGCGTTCCATACTTCTTCCAGGACAGTGTTTTTGGGATTTAAAGTGGTCTGCTCCTGATCATAGTAGCCAATCCGCACATGACTGCCCCAGCGGAGCGTGCCTGCCGATGCCTCGCGCTCCCCGACCAGCAATTTGAGCAAGGTCGATTTTCCCACGCCATTAGGACCGATCAGGGCGACAGTCTCTGCTCGTTGCAGCTGTAATGACACATTCTGAAAGACGGGTTGCGCTTGGTCGGGAAACACGAGCGCAAGATCCCGGGCATCCAGCACATCTTTGCCGGAAGGCCGCTCAATTTCAAAGGAGAAATGCGCCTTCTTAAGTTCCCCTTGTGGGCGATCCAGACGATCCATCTTCTCCAAAGCTTTGCGCCGGCTTTGCGCTCGCTTGGTTGTGGAGGCCCGCACAAGGTTGCGTTCAACAAACTGTTCCATGCGGGCAATCGCATCCTGCTGTTTGTCAAACTGCTTCATAGCTGCTTCATATTCAGCTGCCTTGATTTCGATATAGCGGCTGTAGTTGCCTGTATAGCGCTTGGCGGAATGCCGTTCGATTTCGACGATTCCTGTGGCAAGCGCATCGAGAAAGAAACGGTCATGAGATACGACCAGAATCGCCCCGGCATAGCCTCGCAAATAATCTTCCAGCCATGTTAAGGTGGCGATATCCAAATAGTTGGTTGGCTCATCAAGCATAAGCAAATCCGGTGCCTGGAGCAAAATGCGTGCGAGCGCAAGGCGGGTTTTTTGTCCGCCGCTTAGTGTTGCCACAGGAGTATCCGGCGCGAAATCGCCAAATCCCATCCCGTGAAGAACGCTGCGGATGCGAGTGTCCATCTCGAAGCCGCCTTGTTCGCGAAACCATTCCGAGCGCGCAGCATAACGCTCCAGCGTTTCGGCGTATTTCTTATCGTCGGCTTGCAGCGCCGGGGTAGCAATCAACTGCTCCAAATCGCGCAGCTCCTGCTCGGCGGCAATGAGTTTGGAGAATACGGCACGCATTTCTTCATCTATTGTGCGTCCTGCTTGGAGCCCGCTGTTTTGGGCGAGGTAGCCGATTCGTGTTTCTTTTGCTTTATAGACGGTTCCTGAGTCCGGAGTAATCTCTCCGGCAATGATTTGCAGCAGAGTCGATTTCCCGGCGCCATTAACTCCGACCAGGCCGATTCGCTCCCGATTCAATATTTGCATTGTAATATTAGAGAGTACCGATTTAACACCATAGCTTTTGCTAATATCCGAAACTTGAAGAAGCATAGCGACCTCCGAATAGATAGTTTATTATATGAAAACTTATAAGTTGATTGCATTACTGACTTGATCATGGCTGTGCTTGCAATCCGTTCCTTCCTTTAAAGAATGGGAAGGCTGCTCACATGGCTTTTCCCTAGTTTACATGAATTTCTTCGTTTATGCGACAGAAGGCGTTGGCGAAATATGCCTAACAATGATAAACTAAAACAAATGGAAAATGCAGAAACAGAGTGGCGGGACGTTAACTTTGGATAAAAGCGTTATTAATGAGAAACGGATGTTAAGACAGGCGATGTCAGCCAGTCGCAATGCCATGCAGCCGGAAATTCGAATGCAGCTGTCCGAGACGATCGGCAAGATGCTATGGCAGCATGTGCGGGCTGCAGTGGTGGCGAATGTAATGGCCTATGTGCCTTACCGTTCAGAGGTGGATACAAGACCCTTCATTGAACAGGCGTGGCGTGAAGGCATTGAGGTCATCCTGCCGCAATGCGAGGTTGAAACGCGTGCCATGACACTGTTTAAAGTAAGGCAGTGGAGTGAGCTGCGGGAAGGCGCCTACGGAATTATGGAACCTGATCCTGAACTGGCCGAGGCATGCGGAGACACCTTCGTTCCTGAGATCATCATTGCTCCTGGCTTGGCATTCGGCAAAAACGGAGCTAGGCTTGGGTATGGCGGTGGTTATTATGACAGGTTCAAGGAACGGCTGATGCTGTGTGGCAATTCAGCTTTGCCGGTTTGGTTGGGAGCCGCTTTCAGCCTACAACTAGTTGAATGGCTGCCAAGCGAGCGGCATGACGCCATGATGGATGCTGTAGTGACGGAGCACGGCATTTGGAGGACACAGACAGATCGCTGACAGACACGTTCTAACGAAGAACGATGTAAGCTCTGGAAGACAATAATAATGTAGCAATTGGTTAACAACCGGGCAAACCGGCGTCGTGATGGAGGCGCTGACAGTATTGTCGGCAGCGGTTTGGCTACTTGTGCCATAGGTGCGAGGCGCTGCAGAAGAAACTCATGATCACTCCGACAATGCTTGTTCACATAAGCGCTGGCATTCGTGGTATATAGCATCAGAGCGGCGGGAGCAGTACCATACAAAACAATCATTCACACAGCATATGGGGATGGGAGGGATTGTGGATGCGGTGGAAAGTCGCGATATTGACAGCGAGCGATAAAGGTGCACGAGGAGAACGCGAGGATACAAGCGCACAAGTGATTCGGGAGCTGATAGAAGAGGAATTAGGCGGCGAAATTGTCGATTACCGCATCGTTCCCGATGAACAGGATGAAATTACTGCTGCACTAATTGAAATGACCGATTATTATCAGGCCGATCTGGTGCTGACGACTGGCGGCACTGGTCTGGGTCCGCGGGATGTAACGCCGGAAGCGACGATGAGGGTCATTGAACGCTATGTTCCCGGCATTGCCGAAGCAATGCGCTATGAATCGATGAAGAAGTCAAGGCGCGCAATGCTTAGTCGCGGGTTAAGCGGCGTTCGCGGTCGGACACTCATTATTAATTTGCCGGGCAGCCCCAAAGGGGTGCAGGAGAGCTTAATGGCGATTATTGACCAACTGCCGCATGCGCTTGGAATTTTAACAGGACAAGTGGGGGAGCATACCGTATGAATGAATATCCGATGACAACCAAACTGATTGAAGTGCGGGTTGAAGATGCAATCGGACTTCGGCTCGCGCACGATTTGACGCAAATAGTACCTGGTCATTTCAAAGGAAGACTTTTTAAAAAAGGGCATGTTATTAAGGAAGCAGACATTCCCATGCTGCTGGATATTGGCAAAGAGCATATTTATATTATGCAGCTTGGCAAGGAAGAACTGCATGAAGATGATGCGGCACAGCGAATGGCAGCGGCACTGGCAGGCGAAGGGATTGTGCAGAACGAACCCCACGAAGGCAAGGTAAGCCTGCATTCAGACCGTTCAGGTCTCATTGAAATTGATAACAATGTCATTAATGCCATTAACCGTCTGGGCGATATTGCGCTGGCGACAGTGAAGCCGTACACCGTTATCAAGGCAGGCCAGCAATTGGCTGCAACCCGTGTTATTCCGCTGTATGTACCTACCCAAAAAGTTGTGGATGTTGAACGGATCGTAGCGGATTACCGCGCTGAACACGATGGGCAATCCCCCATTCAGATCAAGACATTCAAAAAATTCCGAATTGGCCTGTTGATTACCGGCGGTGAAGTGTTCAGCGGCAGAATCGTTGACAAGTTTGGTCCGGTCGTTCGTAATAAGGTGGCGGCCTTCGGTTCCGAAGTTATTGAGCAGCGGTTTGTCCCTGATGATCGACATACAATTGTCAAGGAAATACACTATTTACTTGAAGCCGGGTATGATATGATACTGGTAACAGGCGGGATGTCCGTCGACCCTGATGATCGGACACCAGGCGCAATTAAAGACGCAGGTACTGATATTATCAGTTACGGGACGCCAATGCTGCCGGGATCGATGCTGCTGATGGGCTATCTTGATAGTGTACCCATTCTTGGCTTGCCTGGATGTGTTATGTATGATCCTTATACATCATTTGATGTTTTGTTGCCGCGCATACTGGCCGGAGATATCATAACAAGAGAAGATATTGTCACGATGGGCTGCGGTGGATTGATTAACGGATAGAATTCTAATAATTAAAGGAGGTTGACGACGATGCCAAACTTGGGTGTATCCGGCATTATATTGCTCGTCATTGTAGCGCTGCTGCTGTTCGGACCGAATAAACTGCCTGAGCTGGGGCGTGCTGCCGGACGGACGCTGCGTGAGTTTAAAAATGGCGCAAGAGACCTTATGGATGATGAAAAACCGCAAGATAAGAAAAAAGCGGATGCCGTCGAGGTCCAGTCTGACGAAAGAACCAACACTAAGCGGCTTCCGGACTAACCGGAATTCCGCTTTTTTTGTGAACAATAACTGAAAGGAGGCTTGGCATTTGGAGCAGGATTCGCAGAACAAGGAAGAAAAATCTAAGGCAAAAGCAGAGAAGAGCAGTGGGAAAGAAGGCAATATGCCCGTTTTGGAACATATCGGCGAGCTTCGCAAAAGACTGATCGCAGTGCTCGTTACGCTGCTGATCGGTCTGGTCATTGGGCTGCTGCTTGCTGATCCGGTCTATGATTACTTAAGATCGCAGGAGCCGGTTAATAATATGCCCCTGCACGCATTCTCGCTGTGGGATCCGATCGGGATTTACATGAAGTTTGCGTTTGTTATCGCGCTGGTCATTACACTTCCGTTTACATTTTATCAACTATGGGCATTTGTCAAGCCTGGTCTTGGTGTACGGGAACAGCGAGCCACTTTGCGCTACATTCCGTTCGCGCTTCTCATGTTTCTTTGCGGATTGGCCTTCTCCTATTTGGTTGTATTTCCGATGGCCTATACGTTCACGACAGCCGTTGGCGCGCGTATGGAATTGGTGGATACGTATGGCGTTGCCCAATATTTCACGTTCATGTTCAATATTATTATTCCGATTTCACTGCTGTTTGAACTCCCGCTTGTTATTATGTTTCTGACCAGACTCCGGATTTTGAACCCGCTGCGTCTGCGCAAAATGCGCAGGGTGGCATACTTTCTAATGGTGCTTACGGGTACGCTTATTACGCCGCCAGACATCGTGTCAGATTTGTTGGTAGCCATCCCGCTCATTCTTCTCTATGAGATCAGCGTGTTCCTGTCAGCGATGATCTATCGGAAGCAATTGGCAAAAGATGCAGAATGGGAAGAGGAGTTCAGCGCTTTATAATCAGAATTAATCAGAACAAACATAAACCTGCTGCGCGGCGGACTGGCATTTGAGCCAAGCGATGCTACGCAGCAGTTTTATTTTGCAGTCAAAACGATTTCTTATGGGAAAAGACTTGAAATTTATCGCCAAAATGAGTATTATAAAGTTGGTTGTTAGCACTAGACGTGATCGAGTGCTAATAAAATAATTGTAACAGCACATTTAGAAGGAGGCTATTTTTCATGATCAAACCTTTGGGTGAACGCGTTTTGGTTGAAGCGATCGCGAAAGAGGAAACGACTGCAAGCGGAATCGTTCTGCCGGATTCGGCGAAAGAAAAGCCGCAAGAAGGCAAAATTATCGCTGTTGGTAGCGGTACGCTGAAAGACGGTGTACGTGTCGCATTGGAAGTTAAAGAAGGCGACCGCGTACTGTTTTCCAAATACGCTGGCACAGAAATCAAATATGAAGGTAAAGAGTATTTGATTATGAAGGAAAGCGACATTCACGCGATTCTTGAGTAGTACCCTTTCACATCAACAGAACGATTAGGTCGTTTGAAGATACGATATTAGCTATACAAAGTTCTCACCTACTTAAGGAGGTAATTAGGCAATGGCTAAAGATATTAAGTTTAGTGAAGACGCGCGCCGCTCGATGCTTCGCGGTGTCGATGCTCTGGCAAACGCAGTAAAAGTAACGCTCGGACCTAAAGGCCGCAACGTTGTTTTGGAGAAAAAATTCGGAAGCCCGCTCATCACTAATGACGGCGTGTCCATCGCGAAAGAAATCGAACTCGAAGATGCGTTCGAAAACATGGGAGCACAGCTTGTTAAAGAAGTAGCAACTAAAACAAACGATGTTGCCGGCGACGGAACAACAACAGCGACTGTTCTGGCTCAAGCGATGATTCGCGAAGGTCTGAAAAACGTAACTGCTGGCGCAAACCCAATGGTTATCCGCAAAGGAATCGAGAAAGCAGTTAAAGCTGCTGTTGAAGAATTGAAAACAATCGCGAAGCCAATCGAAGGCAAACAATCGATCGCTCAGGTTGCAGCAATTTCTTCCTCCGATGACGAAGTGGGTCAACTGATTGCTGAAGCAATGGAGAAAGTCGGCAACGATGGCGTTATTACTGTAGAAGAGTCGAAAGGCTTCGTTACAGAGCTTGAAGTAGTTGAAGGTATGCAATTTGACCGCGGCTACATCTCTCCATACATGATTACAGACACTGACAAAATGGAAGCTGTTCTTGATAACCCGTACATTCTGATTACGGACAAAAAAATCACGAACATTCAAGAAATTTTGCCTGTGCTTGAGAAAGTTGTACAATCCGGCAAACAGCTGATGATCATCGCTGAAGATGTTGAAGGTGAAGCGCTTGCGACACTGGTTGTCAACAAATTGCGTGGAACATTCACTTGCGTTGGTGTAAAAGCACCTGGATTCGGTGACCGCCGCAAAGCAATGCTGCAGGATATCGCTGCTCTGACTGGCGCGCAAGTTATTACTGAAGAGCTTGGATTGGAATTGAAATCGACGACTATCGAGCAACTCGGTTCTTCCCGCCAAGTACGCATCACGAAAGAAAACACAATCATCGTTGACGGCAGCGGCAACTCCGCTGATATCGTTGCACGCGTAAGCCAAATCAAAGCGCAATTGGAAGAAACAACTTCCGATTTCGACCGTGAAAAACTGCAAGAGCGTCTGGCTAAATTGTCCGGTGGCGTAGCAGTAATCAAAGTCGGCGCTGCGACTGAAACAGAATTGAAAGAGCGCAAACTGCGCATCGAAGACGCCCTGAACTCTACTCGCGCAGCGGTTGAGGAAGGTATTGTTTCCGGTGGCGGTACAGCACTCGTGAACGTATACAAAGCAGTAGCTGCAGTTAATGCAGATGGCGACGAGCAAACAGGCGTTAACATCGTACTGCGCGCGCTTGAAGAGCCTGTACGGACGATTGCAGCGAATGCTGGACAAGAAGGTTCAGTTATCGTTGAACGTCTTAAAAACGAAGCAATCGGCGTAGGCTACAATGCTGCAACTGGCGACTGGGTGAACATGTTTGAAGCAGGGATCGTTGACCCTGCCAAAGTAACACGTTCCGCATTGCAAAACGCAGCATCTGTTGCAGCAATGTTCCTGACAACAGAAGCTGTCGTTGCTGACAAGCCAGAAAAAGATAAGCCAGCTGTTCCAGACATGGGCGGCATGGGTGGAATGGGCGGTATGGGTGGAATGATGTAATACGGGCTGCAAAGCCTGTAGCATCATAGGTTCTTTTTTGGAAGAACGCCGTTTGACCACTTTTTGACCACATGTGTAATAAAAGAGGCATCACATGAGTTTACGAAACTCATGTAATGCCTCTTTCTTTTTGTTTTTCAAAACGACAGAGGAAAGTTTAATTTGTGTTATTATTGAAAAAAGTTTGTATTGGGGGGAAGCATGATGGAGAACTCTATTGTGTTAAGTGTGGTAGATATCGGAAACACAGAAGACTTATCGTTTGTCAAAAGAGCAGCACAGCTATATCAGGAGCTTGTTTCAAAGGGGGCAGCAATCGGGTGGGTAGATCCACCTTCAACAGAAGAGGTAACCTGCCTACTTCGGGAGTTGGCCATCGCAAGTGATAAAGGAAATGCATGCCTAATCGCAGCTTGGGTCGGCTCAGATCTTGCGGGGATTGGATGTTGGAGGCGTTACAATCGCCCGACTCACCGTCCCCATGCCGACATTGAAAAGGTGGCAGTCGATCCACGGTATCAAGGCCATGGATTAGGCCGTCGGCTCATGAATCATTTGATTTCCGCCGCTGTCGATGCTGGGATTGAGGTGCTGACCATTGACTTCCGTGGTGACAACGAACGCGCCGCCAAACTGTACAAATCCCTGGGGTTCATAGAATATGGACGATTACCTCGTTTTGTAGCCGTTGGCACTGCTCGATACGACAAAATGTTCTATGCCCTCGATCTACGATAATCCGGCATCGGGCGCTAATAGCGGGCGGTTAGGGGTGAAGAACGGTGATCAATAAGGAGAAAATTTCAAGCAATCTTAGAACGATTGAAGCAATGACTCAGAACGGCGCATCGCCCCCATTGGATCAATATTGGAATGAGATTGTACATGAGCTAAGCGAAGACTTGAAGGGTACGCGGGAATATTTGCTCAGTTGCAATCCTGATGACATCGAGCTGATGAGTGGGTATTTCGAGGATGTGGCATACAAACTCCAGGATGAATCGTTCATCGACTTACTGAATGAGCTGCAGACTCTGCATCCAGATATCGATATCAAAAATCAAATACAATGGGCAATTGATGCTTTGGATTAAAAGGCACTCTCATATACGGGAGTGCTTTTATTATGTCTTGAAACAAGGTGATGAACATGTAGATGACATAGGGGAGGGGGCATATGGTCGACCGATCGCCGTCATGCAGGGAAAGCGCCGCGCGCGTGGAATTCTAACGCTGATGAGCAGCGCTATTCAGGTAAATCCAACCCAATAAATATTGTAAGGAAACTGAGCCACCTTATTTCTAGAAACTCGCCCGATTTTAGCCGTCCAGGCGTGGAATAAGCGCCGTGACAAGCGTTAGATTTGTAAAAGGGTCATTTGAAGCCGTTTAAGCGCCGTGGAAAGCGTTAGAGCAAATCCCCCCAAATCCCCTTGAATACCCACCAACAGAAAGCACCTTAACAAAGGGGAAATGGCAGTTTGTCAGCCACCGGTGATGCCGCCCGATGGACTTGTCGGACCGCCATTGACATGATGTCATGCAGCTGTCGATTTTGCACACACGCCCTAATCATTCAATCCCTTTCCGTTAAGAATTTGCTGCATATATTTTTCAACCCTTGACGCTCGAGTTTTGGATTGTTTGGGTTCAGAAAAGTAAAGAATGTAGGCTCTTTGCCGTCCAGGCGTCAATGCTTCAAAAGCCGTTTTCAAGGCAGGGATTTCATCGAATTTATTTTGAAATTCTTCAGGAATTAGGTATTCTGTATTCTTTTTAAAACTCACTTCCAAACCAGCTTTTTCAACTGCAATACCTTCATGAATATAGGCTTTCAAGATGGTTTCCATTGCAACTATTTCTTGAACATTGGTGAACCGAATCTGGCGCCCCGCCTGTACATTCTCCGTTTGTTGGACTAGAATACCATGGGCATCCAGCAACAAGGCACCTTTGAAAAACAGAAGCGCACAGTATTCTTTAAATCCATGGATTAAAACGATGTTTTTTTTCTGAGACGTATAACAAGGATTGCCCCACTTCAATTCTTCCGTCAGCTCACAGTCAAGAATGATCATTCTCAATTTCTCGAATTCTTTCTGCCACTGTTTGGCTTTACTTAAATATTCATCAACCTTAGGATTCATTCTACTATTTGTCATCATGAACATCCCTCTTCATCATCATAATATGGTGTTTTCAACATAAGCTGTTCATTTTCAAAATCTGCTTGATTACTTGCGTAGCTTGCTCCCTTTGCGCCTGATCGATGCTGGTGGCTGTGGTTTCGGTCAGGGGAACAAACGGCTAAATGACATTCCGTTCTTCATCTCTTATTTCGTATCTTCGGCTCATAGGTTCCATTGTACTGCTTTTTTATGGATTGTACAGTTCGCGTACAGACGCTAGTCTTTTTCTATTATAAGTTGCTCATTTTCACTCGATATAACTCATTTTAGAGGGTGACAATGTTCATTTTGCGTAGTATTATAAAATAAATGAGCACAAAAGAGCGTTAATGGGCAAAAGATGAGGAGAATGAGCATGATGGTGAGTGAAGCAGCAACGAGCAAGGTGAGGCAAGTCAAGGGCTATGTTATTGATTTGGATGGCACGGTATATACAGGTCAATCAGCTATACCGGGATCAATTAATGCAGTTAAGGAACTGCAGCGACGGAAGCTTCCTTTTGTTTTTTTGAGCAATCGCGGCAACTACTCCAGAGCAATGTGCAAAGCCAAATTGGAGGGGATGGGGCTCAGCGTAAAGGAAGAACAAATTATTCTCAGCTCAACGGTAACGGCCCAATATTTGCAGCAGCACTATCCGGATTCTCCGATCTGGGCATTAGGTGACCCTGGCCTGCGCGAGGAATTAGCGTCGTTTCAGTTAAAGCTGGCCCGCCTCCCGGAGGAAGCTGAGTGGCTTGTCATTACTTTGCATGAGACACTTAGCTACACCGACTTGAATCTTGCCTTTCGAGCAGTGCGCAGTGGTGCCCGCATTATAGCTACGAATGCAGATAAAATGTTTCCGGGTGATGAGGGCGATTGCATTGATGTTGCCGGAATGATTGGGGCGATTGTTCATACAACGGGAAAAGAAGTGGAACTTGTAATGGGCAAGCCGTCGTCAATCATGGCTGAAGCCGCGCTCAACGTTCTTCAGGTTCAAGCAGAGGAATGTTTGGTTGTTGGCGACAGTCTCGTTTCGGATGTTGGACTCGGCAAAACAGCTGGCATGCAGACGGCGCTGGTGTTTACTGGTTCGATTACCCGTCATGACGCTGCTGATAGTCAGCTTCAGCCGGATTGGATGGCGGATGATCTGGCTGCTGTTGTGAAACAAACCACACTAGGGGGACAATAAGATGGTTAAATTGGATGACACGATGAAAAGGCAACTGGGCATTGACCATATGTTTATTAAAGCAGGAGCAGTGAAGGAGCTCCCCGCCTATTTGGAGGAAAAGGAAATTTCACGAGCGATTATGGTTGTCGATACCAATACGTATGAGGCGGCCGGCAAGACATTGGAGCAATCGCTCAATAAGAACAAGCAGCAATTAAGCATAACGTTTATCCAGCCCAACCCGCTGGACGATGTGATCGCTGATGAAGCGTCGATCGTCCAGTTGCTGCTCGATATTCAACAGCACAAGCCGCAAGTTGTCATCGCGGTAGGAGGCGGGACCTTGCATGACATTGTGAGGTATGCGGCATACACCGTTTCATTGCCTTTTCTGTCGGTGCCTACTGCGCCATCTGTAGACGGCTTTAATTCCAAGGGCGCGCCTATTATTGTGAGAGGTTATAAGAAAACCATTATATCAATTGGCCCGGACGCTATTTTTGCCGACTTGGATATTTTGACTCGTGCTCCCAAGGCGATGGTGGCTGCCGGATTCGGAGATATTATTGGCAAATATACCTCTTTATTTGACTGGAAATTTGGATCATTAACGAATGACGAGCCCTATTTGGAACAATCGGCTATGATTACGCGAGAAGCTTTAGTGAAATGTGTGGATCAAGTCGCGTCGATTGCCAAGCGTGACGAGGAAGGGATTGCTACATTGACAAGCGCATTGATGGAATCGGGCATTGCGATGCTTATTTTGGGCAAGTCGCATCCAGCTTCCGGCGCAGAGCATCATCTGTCACATTTTTGGGAAATGGAGTATATATCCAAGGGCAGAAGACAGCTGCTGCATGGAGCCAAGGTAGGAGTGGCTTGCATTCAGATCGCAAAGCTGTATCATAAACTTGTAGAAGAGCAATTCGGAATGCAAGCTCAAGCAAGGGATCGTGTGAGACGCAACTGGGAGCATATCAAGAACGAAGCCAAGTTGATTCCTGGCGAGGCGGAGCTGCGTGAACTGCTGCTGCAGGTGGAAGGGCCTGTAGATATCGAGCAGCTTGGCGTATCGGAAGATCTGTTAAGCAGAAGCTTGAAGAGTGCCCATCATATCAGACCAGAGCGCTATACACTTTTGCATGCTTACAATGAGAGCTGAGGCGGCAGAGAGGGGAAGGATAAGTTGTGCTGGGCGCAGAGAGAAAACGGCTTATAGTAGATTACGTAAGGAAGCATAATTCAGCCACGGTGAATCGTTTGGCCACAACGTTTGGGGTGCATGAAGCGACGATCAGACGGGACTTGTCTGAAATTGAACAGGAAGGCCTATTAAGACGCACGCATGGCGGGGTCGTTATGGAACAGTGGACGAATGGCGAGCCTGTATTTAGCGAGCGTTCACAGCAATGCGCCGAGGAGAAAATGCGAATTGGACAAAAAGCTGCCAGCCTGGTGCAAGACGGCGATCATATTATTATCGATTCCGGTACAACAACGCTTCATATTGCGCGGAATCTCGTTAATCATTCACGACTTACGGTCGTAACGAACGATATTAATATTGCCAGCGAGCTGCGGGATGCAACTGGTGTGAAAGTTATTTTGACGGGAGGGGAGCTGTATCCTAGCAGCTATATGTTAAATGGCATGTTGACCGATTACGCTCTTCAGTCCCTGCATGTCGTGAAGGCCTTTATCGGCACGCCGGCGCTGCATTCCCAGCATGGCATTATGCATCCCGAGGCTCAGCTCGTTCCGGCCAAGCAGGGCATGATTCGGGCTGCTCGGGAAATTATTGTGGCAACGGATCATCGCAAGATCGGAAGGCTCTCGCTGCATGCGGTTGCACCTGCCAGTGCTATCCATACGATAGTTACTGGAGAGGAAGCTGATCCGCAGGAGTTGGAATCTTTCCGCAACAACGGAACGACGATATATACGGTGTAGTGATGAATAGGGGAACTGGCCCGTTGGGCGGACAGACGTTACAGACGTACCGCTAGTTGTCTAGTCAGATTGGGTTTGGCTTCCCAAGCCTTCATGTCTCGCATATCCTGCCTGGCGGGGAGTATGTCCAGTTTTGTTGTATACCCTATCTCCGCTAAAGCGGCGGAGAGGTGACAGGGCTGCAATTGCAGGCGCAGCGGGCAAGGGGAAGAACGAAACGAACATCTTGTGTAACCTGTAATAGGGTATACAAAGAAAACGGGCAGCCATGCTTCCCGTTCCCGCCCCATCTCGTCCACATTCCATTCCCCTCCGTTGCAACTCCGTTCCATCTCGCCCACATTCCATCCCCATCCCGTTGTTACTCCTTCTTATCTCATCCGCATTCCATCCACATCCCGTTGCTACTTTTTCCTATCTCGTCCACCCTCCATTGCAACTCCGTCCCATCTCGCCCATACATTCCATCGCCCCGTCCTCCACGCAAAATGCACGCTGCATACTAACGGTAGCTTTCCAACATTGCCTCTTTTCCAAAAACGCTGTCAGGCGTTTTTTTTGCGTTTTTTTCTGGAAAGTGAGCAGGCGAGCGTCTCGGCAGCGTTCAATACCGATTGACAGAAAAAACCTCTGGAATAGGAACGACTGTTCTGGTTATAATGATAAGAACATAGGTTCGGAGGTGCGATACAGAGATGCAGAAGGAGCAGCGGGTCATTTTCCTGATTGACTGCCAATCGTTTTATGCCTCAGTTGAAAAAGCGGAAAAGCCGCAATATCGCGACCAACCGGTCGTTGTTGCTGGCGATCCGAAGAGGCGGTCTGGCATTGTGCTGGCCGCCTGCCCGATTGCTAAAAGTTATGGCATCACAACCGCGGAGCGGATCGGCGAGTCGTTGGCTAAATGCCCTGGTCTGGTTGTTGTCAAGCCGCGCATGCAGCATTACATTGATGTGTCGATGCAAATTACACGCATCTATCAGGATTATACCGATCTGGTGGAGCTGTACAGCATCGATGAGCAGTTCCTTGATGTGACCGGCTCGCTGCATCTGTTCGGATCGGCGGAGGAGCTTGGTCTGACCATACAGCATCGCGTGCTGATGGAAACCGGCGTCTATATAAGGATTGGCATCGGTCCAACCAAAGTGCTGGCCAAGATGGCCTGCGACAATTACGCCAAAAAAAATCAAACCGGAACAGCTGTATTAACACGCGAAACATTGCCTGAGACGTTGTGGCAGCTGCCGATTGATAAACTTTTTATGGCGGGACGCCGCATGACAGCCCATTTTCAACGGATGGGGCTAATGACGATTGGACAGCTTGCCCGGACATCAGAAGAGAAATTGAACCATATGATGCGGATGCGGTTTGGGCGCAAAGCGGATATCGATGCAGCGCTATATTGGCGGATAGCCAATGGAATCGACGACAGTCCTGTTGCTCCAGGGACACATGAGGTTGCCCCCAAATCTGTCGGACATATGATGACCTTGCCAAGAGACTATAGGGAGATTGACGAAATTAAAGCGGTGCTGCTGGAACTTTCAGAGCTGGTATGCCGTCGCTGCCGCGGCGAGGGGTACATGGGCAATGTGGTGGCGGTCAATTGTGCAGGAGCAAACTATGATCGTCCCACAGGGTTTGCCAGGCAAATGAAAATGGACGATGCGACCAACATTACGACGCAAGTCTACCGGGCGGCGCTCCAGCTGTTCCAGCAGCATTGGGATGGGTTGCCTGTCAGGCGGGTTGGCGTCAGTCTTTCCAAATTCGCGAAGGATGACGGTTATCAGCTGTCGCTATTTGATTATTCGCAGCGGGATCGCGCGATGGCGCTGGAGCGGGCGACAGATCGCTTGAAGGATAAATATGGCGACTCGATCATCTTGCGCGCTGTATCAGCGGCCGAATACGGTCAGGCAAGAGATCGGGCAGGTAAAATTGGGGGACATATCAAATGAGAAAAAAACTCGAGGGCAACGGCTTGTGGGAAAGCAGCCGCATGATGCTGCCGGAGCACAAGGAAGCGAGCATCCGCAACAGAAAAGAAATGCACCGCCGCAAACGAACGGACATCGATGACCAGGAGCTGGAACAGTTCGGGCGGGCGATTGCCGAGTCCAGGGAGCTTGGCAAAGAGGTCATCATTCAGCTTTTTGACGAGTGGGAGCAGTTGCAGGTCATTGGCATCGTAGAGCGCATCGATCATTATCAGCGACGCTTTATGATGGATGGCGAGTGGTTTTGGCTGGTTGACGTGGAGGGCGTCGAGACAAGTAAAAGCCCGCATGGCGAATCTTGAGCGGATAGGCTTGCAAAATATTTGCAGCCTGCCATATTGCTCCCCTAGAGCAATATAGTATAATAAAACGCAAAAAGCACAAGGGGCGGGGAACAGATGAAGCTTGATGACCAACTGCAGCAAACACCGTTCCTGCCCTTTATCCGGATGGGGGATTACGCGGTGCGTACGCCATGGTATGCACCCGAGAGAAGGCTGCTGGACTATCTGCTCGTTTATTTTCAGGAGGGGCGCTGTCTGTTTCATATCGATGGACAGGACTATCATTTTTATCCGGGGGATTTCTGCCTTGTACAGCCGGGAAGCCTCAAAACGATGTATGGCTTGACGGCGACGGTGACGCCTTATATCCATCTGGATATTTTCTATCACCCGCTGCGCGAGCAGAGCTTCATGACGAGAATGGGCCAGGTGGATCTGACGCCGTATATGCATCTAATGCAGCCGAAGCTGAACGATATGGAGGAACTGGATATTCCCATTCGGCTCCAACTGAAAGACCCGGACAGCTTTGCCGCAGATATGCTGAAGATGATCGCATGCTGGAAGACAGGCAATCCGCTGGCGCAGATGGAAGCGCAGGCACTGGCTTCACAGCTTGTGGTGCGAATGATTCAAAGCCACAGCCCGTTCGAGCCGCGGCTTAGCGAAGAGAATGTTTCCTTTAACTGGCTGCCGTCTTACTTGACGCTGCATTTGGCGGAAGCGATTACAATTGAGGACATGGCAAAACGGGCGAACTTGTCGGTCTCCCGCTTCAACGTTATTTTCAAGCAAACTTTCGGAGTATCGCCCCATCAATATTTAATGAAGCTGCGCATCGATTATGCTTGCAAATTATTGACAAGCACCGAATACACAATTGAAAAAATAGGTGAATACTGCGGGTTTGCGAATATTCACCACTTCTCCAAAACATTCAAGCAGCGATGCGGCATTCCCCCGCGCGCTTATCGCAATGCGCAGCGGCAATGTGAAGAGCAGAATTAGCTGTCTCTCGAATAAAGCAGCGGATTGAGATAGCTCGTAGCGGGCTCCCCAGGGTTAATGCCGGGCAGAAACCGGGCCAGATCGGCCTTGCGCGCATTAGTATCCGCTTCGCAGACCGGTTCGCCATCCGCGACATAAATAATGGTCATCACTTCGCGCATCCGGTCGGTCGGATTGTCGGGTGCGCTGTGCATTGTCCAGCCGGCATGAAAAGTAGCGTCGCCGGCGTTCATCGCGCCATGGGTCACTTTTTCGAAGCCTTTGCCGTCAATATATTGCTGCAGCGTCTTATGGGACTCATCGGAGATGACAACTTTGTTAACGTAGCCCGCCTTGTGCGATCCGGAAGCGAACGTCATCGTTCCCATTTCCTGAGGCACATTGACCAGCGGCATCCATAGTGTGATCATATTTTGCGTATCGAAAGGCCAATAGACCTGATCTTGATGCCATGGTGTATGGCCCCCGCCAGGCTCTTTGAACAAAGCCTGATCATGGTAAAGCCGGACGCCGCTTACCCCCATCAGTTCCGCAGCGATTTTGGCAAAGCGGCGGGCGAATACAAATTGTCTGACCGCTTCATTGTACTCCCAAATGTTGCCGACCTGGATAAAGGCTTTTCCATACGTGTTTCGTTCTTTGACTGGCTTTTCATGCTGATTTTTCTGAATGACGGCATGCAGGTCTTTACGTAAAAAATCGATAACGGGCGCGGAGGCAACTTCTCTTAAACAAATATGCCCGTTCTTTTGATACTGCTCCGCATCGGTTGCTGATACGCTATAGTCCTTGTTCAATTCCTCGGCAATTGTTAATGATTCCATTGTGTGTGACCCCTTCCGGCGGCATGCTGCAGGGCGATTGACCCGAACAGCCGCAGCGTTGTTCAACTGTAAGCGTTTGCTCACTTGCATTATAGTTGAACAGGAGCCGAAAAAGAGTTGTCAAATCATGTCTACTTTTTTATCAAAATATACTGCTCCAAATTTATAGTTAAACGCTGGGCGTGCGGATACGATTTCATGGGAGCCAATTGCGGCAATTTCG
Source organism: Paenibacillaceae bacterium (assembly GCA_004134985.1). Taxonomy (GTDB): domain Bacteria; phylum Bacillota; class Bacilli; order Paenibacillales; family Paenibacillaceae; genus Paenibacillus_D. Next base: position 104,529 of record REGQ01000013.1, read on the forward strand.
CCGCTATTGCTGCCGATCACTGCACCGTCTTCAATAAATGAGCCTTCGCCAATAATAGCGCGGGAAATTGTTGCATTTTTTCCGATTCGCACATTCGGCATAATAATGCTGTCCTTGATTTCTGCCCCTTTGCCGACATGGACACCGTCCGAGATAATGCTCCGTATAATTTTGCCATAGTTCGTGCAGTATTTGGCCAGCAGGGAATGGTAGATATTTGAGAGAAGGCTGGAGGCTGCGCCAGCCGGCCTGGCATGATCTGGCGCCAGCGGCAGTTGCTCATCATTAAGCGTCAGTTTGCCAGTCAGTAAATCGTTATTTGCCTCCCACAAGCTTTGCACGGTGCCGACATCACGCCAATAATGTGCAAAAGGACAGGCGAAGAGCTTGCCGCCCTGCTGGAGCATCGCGGGAATAAGGTCTTTGCCAAAATCATGAGAGGATAATGGGTTATTGGCATCCGCGAGCAGAAACTTTCTAAGATAGGACCAGCGGAATAAATAAACGCCCATTGAGGCGAGGTTGCTGACAGGCTTGTCCGGCTTCTCTGCAAAGTCGGTAATCCGATGCTGCCCATCGGTGTTCATAATGCCGAACCGCGGGGCCTCCTGCCAAGGCACTTCCTTCACGGAAATGGTTGCGTCGGCTTGATTAGCCAGATGAAAGTCCAGCATCTCGCGATAATCCATCTGGTAAATGTGATCGCCGGACAACACCAGCACATGCTCCGAACCCTGTTCATCAATATATTGAATATGCTGATAGATCGCATCCGTGGTTCCAAGATAGCCTGGCCCGTTGTCAGCAGCGCGCAGCAGATCGATGTTTGCAGCTCCTTCAGCAGGCTGTCCGTCGCGAAGACGGGTAACATGGTCTTCCAGTGATTCCGCTTTGTACTGTGTGAGTACCCCGATCGAGCGGATATCCGAGTTCAGGCAATTGTAAAGTGAAAAATCAATAATTCGATAGTTTCCGCCGAAAGGTACTGCAGGTTTAGCCAACTTGTCAGTAAGCGGCGAAAGCCTCGTACCCTTTCCTCCAGCCAGTATCATCGCCATCCATTGATTTGGTTCCATAAAGTCCCTCCCGCTTTCTTTTGGTAAAAACTACTTACACGATGCGCAGTATATTGAAACAATGGAAACAATTGCGTTGGCGAGTCAGAAAGCATACAATTAAAGAAATACAGCAAGTTATTGTCAGAATGTGATAGTATAGCTAACATAATACTGCCGGAATCGAAAGGGGAGAGAAGATTATGGCACAAATCAAGCTGCTCCCGGAGGATGTGTATTTATTTCATGAAGGAAACTTGACACAAAGCTATCGAATGCTGGGAGCGCAGCCAGCGGTGCATGAAGGCACAGCAGGTGTGCGGTTTACGGTATGGGCCCCACATGCGAAAGCGGTCGGGCTGGCTGCGGACTTCAACGGTTGGGAGGGGGATACAGCCCAGCTTATGCGGTACGGCAGCTCAGGCTTATGGACGATTTTTGTAGAAGGACTGCCTGAGGGAACGACGTATAAATACGAGATTGTCACGGCAAGAGGAGAGAAGCTGCTTAAGGCGGACCCCTGCGCCTTCCAGGCCGAGGTCAGGCCGCAGACAGCTTCGGTCGTACGGTTCCTTGACGGCTACCGCTGGCGGGACCGCAAGTGGATTCGCGGGCGGAAACCGCCCTACGAACGCCCGGTCAATATCTATGAGGTCAATCTGGTAAGCTGGCGCAAGCGGGAGGACGGATCACTGTACACCTATCGCGAGTTGGCGGGCGAATTGCTGGATTACGTCGTGGAGATGGGCTACACCCATCTGGAGCTGATGCCGCTGACGGAGTATCCGTATGATCTGTCCTGGGGATATCAGGCGACAGGCTATTTTGCAGCGACAAGCCGCTTTGGAGCACCTCATGATCTGATGTATTTCGTCGATGAGTGCCATCGCCGCGGCATCGGGGTCATACTCGACTGGGTGCCGGCTCATTTCGCGAAGGATGCACATGGCCTGCGCCAGTTTGACGGCTACCCGCTGTACGAGCATGATGATCCGCTGATCGCCGAGAAGCCGGGCTGGGGCACGCTCGGGTTCGATTACAGCAAGCCGGAAGTCCGCTCTTTCCTTATATCAAGCGCGCTGTTCTGGCTCGACGTCTTCCATATGGACGGCCTGCGCGTCGATGCGGTAACGAGCATGCTGCTGCGCGATTTCGAGAAGCGGGAGTGGCGGCCGAATGCGCAAGGCGGGCGGGAAGATCCCGATGCGGTGCGGTTTTTGCAGGAGTTGAATGAGGCGGTATTCCGCCAGTTCCCACATGCTCTGATGATGGCCGAGGAGTCAAGCGCCTGGCCGGGCGTCACAGCGCCTACCGACCGCGGCGGGCTCGGCTTTAATTACAAGTGGAACATGGGCTGGATGAATGATACGCTGAAATACTTTGAACTGGACCCGATCGTCCGCGCGTCCAACCAGGCCTTGCTGACTTTCCCTGTCGCTTATGCGTACGAGGAAAACTTTGCACTGCCGCTGTCCCATGACGAGGTTGTGCACGGCAAGAAATCATTGCTCGGCAAGATGCCCGGCAGCTACGAGCAGCAGTTTGCCGGCTTGCGCACGCTGCTCGGATACTGGATGTCGTTCCCGGGGAAAAAGCTGCTGTTCATGGGCGGGGAATTCGGTCAATTCGCGGAATGGAAAGACAAGGAGCAGCTTGACTGGCTGCTGCTCGATTATGAGATGCACCAGAAGATGCAGCACTATACCCGCACCATAAACCAACTCTACAAGCAGGAAAAGGCGTTGTGGCAGTTTGATCATCTCCCGGCAGGCTACAGTTGGATCGATCACAGGGATCATGTCCAGAATGTGATCGTATATATGCGGATGGGACGCAGCCGCGGGGAACGGGTAATTGTGATAGGCAACATGTCTCCAGTGGAGCGGGGGGATTACCGGATCGGCGTCCCTTCTGCAGGTGAATATGCCATCCTGCTCAATAGCGACGACAGGTCGTTTGGCGGTACGGGCAGCCTGGCCGACCATGCGATCACCGCCGAGAAGGTGCCTTGGCATGGCTATAAGCACAGTATTGTGCTGCAGTTGCCCCCGCTCAGTGTACTTTGGTTGAAGCGCAAAATCGCCAAACGGAAGTGAAGACGAGAAGGGAGAGGGATCAAGTGAATCTGTTATTTGCCGCTGCTGAAGGCAGTCCGTTTTTGAAAACGGGAGGATTGGCGGACGTCATTGGCGCTTTGCCAAAGGCGCTGCGCAAATCGGGTGTCGATGTGAGAGTGGTAATGCCCAAGTATAAAGGGATTCCCGAGCGTTATGTTCAAGCGATGCGTTTTGTGGCGCATATCGATGTGCCGGTAGGCTGGCGCTCGTCGTACTGCGGAATATTTGAGCTGGTGCATGACGGCGTGCCATTTTATTTTATCGACAATGAATATTACTTTGCGCGGGACGGCGCCTACGGCCATTATGATGATGGCGAGCGGTTTGCTTTTTTTAATCGTGCGCTGCTTGCTATTCTGCCCTCAATCGGATTTCGTCCTGACGTCATTCATAGCCATGACTGGCACACCGGCATGGTGGCGCCTGTGCTTGACAAGCATTTTCGGCATGATCTCTTTTATCGCGATATTCGTACGGTCTTTACAATTCACAACTTGCAGTATCAAGGCGTATACGGTTATGAGGTGCTGGGTGAGCTGCTTGGCTTGGATGAAGGGTATTATCACCCGGATCGGCTGGAGTTTAAAGGCGGTGTCAGCTTCATGAAAGGAGGCATCGTCTACTCCGACCGCGTCACGACCGTCAGCCAAACGTATGCAGATGAAATCCGCACTCCGCATTACGGGGAAGGGCTCGATGGCGCGCTGCGCTGGCTGGGCGGGCGGCTGACCGGCATTGTCAACGGTATTGACGAGAAATCCTATAATCCGGCTGCCGATGCCAGCCTGTTCAAGAAGTACCGTTCAAGTGTAAACGGGAAAAAGGCCAACAAGCAGGCGCTGCAGCGGGCGCTCGGGCTTAAGGAGGACGCAGGGCAGCCGCTTGTAGGGATGGTGACACGGCTAACCGCCCAGAAGGGGCTTGATCTTGTTTCCCATGTGCTGCACGAACTGCTGGAAGAAAATGAAGTGCAATTTGTTATTTTGGGCAGCGGCGACCCGCATTATGAAGGTTTTTTCCTGGATTTGGCGCGGCGATATCCAGAGAAGCTGGCGGTGCAAGTAAAGTTCGACGAGCAATTGGCAAGGCAGATCTACGGCTCGTCCGATCTGTTCCTGATGTCGTCGCAATTCGAGCCGTGCGGACTCAGCCAACTGCTGGCGCTGCGCTACGGCAGCATACCGATTGTGCGCAGAACCGGCGGACTGAACGATACCGTTCATGCCTATGACGAAACGAGCGGGGAAGGCAACGGGTTCGTTTTCAACAACTACAACGCGCACGAAATGCTGGATGCGATTCGTCTGGGCCTCTCTTATTATGACCAGCCGGAACATTGGAAGAAGCTTGTGAAGCAGGCCATGAGCGGGGACTACAGCTGGAATGCGTCAGCGCAGCGCTATCTGCAGCTGTATCAGGAGCTGCTGGGCCAGGAAGCTGCTGCCGCGGAAGCAGCAGCGGCGCAGGGCTAGCTGATTATAAGGGGCAAGGCGGCGGACAACACCTGCAAAGGATGATGCAGGTGTTGTCCGTTTTAATTTTGAGTTGTCGTAAAAATGTTGTTTTCAAGTGCTGCTTGGGCAGCCTGGTGTGCTACTGTATTTTTCGGTACAAAATGCGGTAATCGAGCGGAGGGATCGTGATGCGCAGACTGCCGTCAACCGTCTCCACAGGCTCTTCGCTCAGGGCATCGATCCAGTCATCCGTGTCCATCGGGTGAGACAAGGTGCTTTCATCGGTAGTGTTGTTCATCCATACCGTAAAATGACAATGCTGATCAAGCCGCTCATAGATAATGCGCCGATCACCCTGGTCCGCTTTCAGAAAGCGGAATTGTCCGTGTCGCAGCACGGGATTGTCAAGACGCAGACGAATGAGCAACTGGTAAAAATCAAATAACTCACGATCCTGTTCGTCCGGATTCCAAATCATGCATTGCCGGCAATCGGGATCATCATCTCCTTGCAAACCGATCTCATCCCCATAGAAAATGCAAGGCGTGCCGATGTAAGTCATCAGAAATACAACAGAGAGCTTCAGCCTTCGCTTATCCCCGCCAACCCGAGTCAGTACGCGCGGCGTATCGTGGCTGGACAACAGGTTGAAAATAACTTCATTCGTTTGCTGCGGATAACACATGAGCAAAGCGCCCATTTCATTGGCGAAGGCAGCCCCATCCATAGCTGATTCCGTGAAGAAACCCAGTGTTTTATCGGCAAAAGGATAATTCATTACCGAATCGAACTGGTCGCCGAGCAGCCACATCAACGAGTTGCTCCATACTTCTCCGATAATATAAGCATCGGGATTTGCACTTTTCACCTGCTTGCGAAATGCCCGCCAGAAGTGATGATCCACTTCATTAGCGACATCGAGGCGCCAGCCATCGATCCCGACCTCCTTCAGCCAAAATTCAGCGACCTCAAGCAGGTAAGTCTTCACCTCTGGATTCGCAGTGTTTAGTTTAGGCATTTGTCCGAAAAAACCAAATGTATCGTAATTCGCCTGGCCATCGTAGAAACCGACGGGGAAGTCGTGAATATGAAACCAGTCGGTGTACTTGGACGCTTCCCCGTGGTTAAGCACATCCTGAAAAGGGGCGAACTGCTCGCTGCAATGGTTGAAAACCGCATCAAGCACAACCTTGATGCCTCGCTCATGACAAGCGTTCACAAGCTGCTTCAGCAGCGCTATATCACCGAACTGACTATCAATTTTTTTGTAATCAACGGTGTCGTATTTGTGATTGGAGGGGGAGGTGAATATCGGTGTAAAATAGATGGCATTAATGCCAAGCTCTTCGACATAATCCAGTTGATCAAGCACGCCTTGCAAATCGCCGCCAAAATGGTTTTCAGGCGTCGGAGGGCTGCCCCACTCCGCGATGTCCTCAGGATCGTTGTCCGGATCTCCATTGGCAAAGCGGTCGGGCATGATTTGATAGAAAACGGCATTGTTGGCCCAGTCGGGCGCCCTGAAAATATCGATGGGATGCAGGTAAGGAAACTCGAAGTAACCGCCAGGCGGCGCAGGCGGCTCGCTGTGGACACCGGTTTCGCACATAAATAGTGTTTCGCCGCGGGCACGCATCAGAAAGCCGTATGAAAACCGTTTGAGTGCCGGACGAATTTCTGCTCCCCAGTAGTCAAATCGCTTGTCTACCGCAATTTTCATCATTGGATAATCGGCCTGATGCGCCTGCCAGTCATACTTATCGCCGGTTACGGCAATGACCTCCTCCACATCATCCCGCTTCGTTCTTACCCGCAAGTGAATCGTTTCCCGGTCATAAGCATAAGCCCAATTGCTGCGCGGCGCATGATAGAATGCTTCAATTAACATGGCAATTCCCCCTGGATTTTTTTGAGATTCATTACACGACAGCGGCTGTTGTGAAACGATGGGGACGATGGGGCAGCTATAATTTGAGTTGTTAAGTGACAGAGAATCACTAGCGTTGCATAAAAGCTAACACAAAAAAACATAGAGATAAAAGGGCTCCGTCTACGGTGGTTCCATTGCCATGATCCGCGATCCAAGTCATGGTCCACGATCCAAGTCATGATCCGCGATCCAAGTCATGGTCCGCGATCAAAGCAAAGGGGGCCATGTGGAATTCTAACGCTGATGAGCGGCGCTATTTAGGGAAATTCAGCCCCATAATTATTCTAAGGAAACTGAGCCACCTTATTTCTAGAAAATCGCATGATTTTAGCCGTCCATGGGGGAATAAGCGCTGTGGCCAGCGTTAGAGTTGTAAAAGGGTGATTTGAGGCCATTTAAGCGCTGTGGCAAGCGTTAGAGCAAGATTTCACAAGATTTCGCAAGATCTCACAAGATCTCGCAAGATTTCACAAGATCTCGTAAGATCTTGCAATATTTCACAAGATCTCACAAGATCTCGCAAGATTTCACAAGATTTCACAAGATTTCACAAGATCTCACAAGATCTCGCAAGATTTCACAAGATCTCGTAAGATCTCGCAAGATTTCACAAGATCTCACAAGATTTCATAAGATTTCATAAGATCTCGCAAGATCTCACAAGATCTCGCAAGATCTCACAAGATCTCGCAAGATCTCGCAAGATCCCCTGCTTGCTCACATTCGTCAGCCGCTATTTTTAGCTTTGGCGGGTTTCGCGGCAACAGGTTTCTTTATATGTGTTGAATGCCCACGAGCACCCCTAATATCTCCAACGCCTGCGAATTCCTCGTTTGACAAGTAAACGAGCTGGGTAAAAATAACTATTAAACAACGGCACTAGTAAGTGAAAATGGCGAGACAGCATAGCAGTATGGAAAGGACGGATCAGTATGTTCAAACCGATCACAGCCCTCATCCTGCTCGTTGCGTTTACGGGCGTTTCCCCCATGCACTCAGAAGAGGTTCAGAACGGCAATACACACCCGGACAAGCAGCAGTCTTCGATGGGCACACCGCCGCCAGAGCGGAGCGAACCGCACACAAACACAGGCAATCCGCGCACAGACACAGGCAATCCGCTCCCAGAAGCGGGCACGTCGCGGTCAGAGCTGGACAGCCCACGCACAGATGCGGGCACGTCGCGGTCAGAGCTGGACGGCCCACGCTCAGAGTCAGGCAGTCAACCGCTGTCAGAACGAGGAGCTTCGCCAGCGCCCGCAATGCATACAGAGATCAGGCACGCCGATTCGCGTACACCACTGCATTCTCTAACCTTCCAAACCGTCAACGGCATTGATCTTGATGATGGGGCCGCGGCGATCAAGAAGAAGCTGGGCAAGCCGGCAGCTATTGAGGAGGATCGCTGGTTCCCGGAGCAGGAAGCGCATCATTATGACCATATCACCATCGGGTATAGCGACAGCGTGTTGTCCTATCTGTCGGTTACCGCCGAACAGGGGCCGCTTGTGGTTATTGGCGACGACGTGCTGCCGCTGGATATGAAAGCGCTGGTCAGTGCGCTCGGCGTACCGGATTATGTTGCAGAGGACGGGCTGGTGTACGTGCAGGGCGCACGGTGTTTGAAGCTCTTTCATGGTACAGACAGGGATGAGCTTGAATCCATTCAAGTCTATTGGCTGGACGATATTTAATTGTGCGATTGTTTCAAACGGTCATTGCTGTGGTAATCAAAACTAGCGTGAGAACAACCCAAGCTTCACCCGCTTACCCTGCATCAATCGAGTAACAAAAAAACAAACAAACGGAGGAATGCAACATGAAACCGACAGTACAAGTACTGGATTCAGAAGTGGCTGCAATTCATGCCGTCAGAGAGTTAAATCAGCGAGGGTACAGACAGGAGGACATCTTCGTGCTGACGCACAATGATGACCAGACAGATATACTGGCGGAAACGACGAATTCAAATAAAATTGGCGTCTCCGAAGAAGGTGTGTTCAATTCACTCGCGAATATGTTTCGTTCCCAAGGCGATGAGCTTCGTTCCAAGCTGGAGTCAATTGGCTTAACCGACCGCGAAGCAGCACAGTATGAAAGGGAACTTGATCGCGGACGTGTGCTCGTCATTGCCAAATTACACTAATTTATAATGAGGTGCAGCGTTTGCGCACGAAGAAATTAACGATTGCCAGCCATCGAGCCACGACAGAACTGGCAAGGAAAACGATCGCGCTGGCAAGAAATGCAATAGCATTGCCAAATAGACAAGACAAGCCTTCCCTAGGGAGCTTGTCTTCTATTTGTGCATTTAATTGATATTGTACGGGTGTGACAAGACGGCCCTGGTGAGCTATGATTAATAGACGAACAGGACTAAAGCGGCAGGCTCACAGGATAGCGTCCGACGGCTGGCTGCAGATCATCCGGGGTTACGAATGGGGATTCAAGGGTATAGGCAGGGTTATTTCTTTGCAGGGCGGGTGAGGAGCGGAAGATGAGAATAAAAACGAAGTTGATGCTGGGCTCGGTCGTAATGATCGCTGTTTTACTTGTATTGGCAAGTGCGGGAATCAACAATATTAATATTCAATCCAAGCAGTTGAAAGAGTTGTACGTCGAACGTTACCAGAAAATGCTGGACGCTTATCAAATACGCAGTGAAATAAACGAAACTGCGAAGCTGATTGCCAACATTTTAACGGTGCCGACGTCAGACAGCCTGGATCGCAATGTGCCGGAAATGGAAAAAGCGCAGGAGGAAGCGCTTGCCTCGCTGCATGTACTGCGCACCAAAACCGAAACGGAAATCGAGAAGGAAATGGTTGAACAGACTCTGAAGTATAGTAAGGATTATTTTGACTATACGTTCCGTGTCGTTGCGGAGATCCAGGAGGGGCGTTCGGAGGAGGCGATCTTGCTTCGCGAGCGCGAAGGGCTTACACTGCAGACCGAGACGGCCAAGCTGGCTACCGAAATGGCGAATTACCACCGGATAGCGATGGATAATGCGTTCGAGCTTTCCATCGAGAACAACAATACAACATTGACGGTGATGAGCGCGGCAACACTGCTTGGGCTGCTCGTCGGTATTGGCGCCATGTTGCTGAATATGCGGAGTTTGGGCAGAGGGCTGCAGACGCTGTCCGTCATGATTCGCGGATTTGCGCAAGGAACGATCGATGCGACCACAAGGGTAGAACATATCTCCAATGATGAATTCGGCGATGTGGCCAAAGTATTCAACGCGCTTGCCGATGATCTGGAGCAGAGGCGCTTGCGCGAGCAGGCGTATAATCAGCGGATGGAGGAGGAGGCCTGGGTCGCCTCGCAGCTCGCTGCGGTCGTGATGAACATTCAGGGAACTGGCGATCTTGCGAAGGTCAGCCGCAGCTTTATTGGCGATGTCGCCTCCATGACTGGATCGCAGTATGGGGCATTATATATTCGCGATGGTTATGGCGAGCATGATTCTATGCGGCTTCAGGGCGGCTATGCCTATAGCGATGAACTGGATTACACCCGGAAGTTTGCATTGGGACAGGGATTGGTCGGACAATGCGCTCAGGAGGGCAAACCCCTGGAAGTGCAGGAGCTTCCCGCAGATTATATTCGTATCCAGTCCGGACTTGGTGCAGCGCAGCCGCATTACTTGCTGCTGCAGCCGCTCCGTTATGAGGGGCATACATTGGGTGTGCTCGAACTGGCCGCACTTCGCCCGTTTACGGATCCCGAACGCAGGCTGATTGACGAAGCGTCCGAAAATTTTGGAATTATCATTAATAATCTGTTCGGTCGAATGCGTGTCGAGGAACTGCTCCGCGAGTCTCAGACGCTTACCGAGGAACTGCAGGTGCAGTCCGAGGAATTGCTCAGCCAGCAGGAAGAACTGCGCAGCTCCAACGAGAAGCTGGAGGAGCATGCGAAGCAGCTTAAGAAATCGGAAGAAATGCTGCAGAGCCAGCAGGAAGAACTGGAGCAGAGCAATGAAGAACTGCTTCAGAAAACTCATATGCTAGAGCTGCAGATGAAGCAGACAGAGCAGAAGAACGAGCAGATTGAGAAAACCCGCGCAACACTGGAGAAGCAGACGGTGCAGCTTGCGTTGTCATCCAAGTACAAATCGGAGTTTCTTACCAATATGTCGCATGAGCTGCGTACGCCGCTCAACAGCTTGTTGATTTTGTCGCAGATGCTCGCAGATAATCGGGACGGCAATTTAACGTCCAAACAAATCGAGTTCGCCGGCACGATTCATTCGTCAGGCAGTGATCTGCTCAAGCTGATCGATGAAATTTTGGATTTGTCCAAAATCAGCGCAGGCAAAATGGACGTCGTGATCGAGCATGTGCCGCTTGGCGAACTGGAACAGTATTTCCGCCGTTCCTTCAAAGCGATTGGCGAAGAGCGGGGCATTGGCTTCGAGATCAGACTGGACGATAATGTGCCGAAGGAAATTTATACCGATAGCCATCGCGTAAAGCAAATTTTGAAAAACCTGTTGTCCAATGCATTCAAATTTACTTCCCACGGCGCAGTGGAACTTACAATTCGCAGCGTGGGGCAAGGAGAAAGCGACGCGATGGAAAGCAATGCGCCGCTTGTCGCTTTTGAGGTGAAGGATACGGGCATCGGCATTCCTGCGGATAAGCAGGATTTGATTTTTGAAGCGTTCCAGCAAGTTGACGGCACGACGAGCCGGATTTATGGCGGGACCGGACTTGGGCTGGCAATCAGTCGCGACCTTGCCGGATTGCTTGGCGGTTCCATCAACCTGGAAAGCGAAGAGGGCAAAGGGAGCATATTTACGCTGTATTTGCCGGAATTTCATGTGGCAGGAGAGCAGCATTCACGGCAGCTTCATGACAGTGTGCTGAATACTCCAATGGAGGAGCCTGGCTCCAATGGGCAAGCTGAACTGACCGGAGTGGTTCCTGCGATCCGCGAAGCGGCAGCCGGATTCTCTCCGCAATCGGCGGCAACGACAGGTACGGTGGCAGAGTTTGTAGAAGATGACCGGGATCAGTTGGGAGAGCAGGACAAAGTCGTGCTGATTATTGAGGATGATCTTAATTTTGCCAAAGTGCTGCTGGATATTGCGCGTGCCCGCGGCTTTAAGGGGATTGTAGCGCTGCAAGGCGACAAAGGGCTGGCCTACGTCTGGTCTTACAAGCCGGATGCGATTTTGCTCGATATCCAGCTTCCGGTGATGGATGGCTGGACGGTGCTGAACCAGTTGAAGCATCATGCCGATACAAGGCATATTCCGGTGCATGTCATTTCTGTCGTGGATGAGATTCAGCAGGGCTTGTCGATGGGGGCGCTCGCTTACGTCAAGAAGCCGACCTCCAAGGAAAACCTGGATCAGTTGTTCACCCAGATTGAATCCTTTCTGGAACGCGATCTGAAACGGCTGCTGGTGGTGGAAGATGATGCGGTGCAGCGCAACAGTATCGTCGAGCTTATTGGTCATGATGATGTCAGTATTACCGCAGTTTCCACAGGACGTGAGGCGTTGGAGGAATTGGCACTGCATCATTATGACTGCATGGTGCTTGATCTCGGATTGCCCGATATGACGGGATTTGAACTGCTGGATGAGATCAGAAGAAACGATGCGCTCCATGACCTGCCGATCATTATTTATACAGGAAGAGAGCTGGACAAGAAGGAAGAACTGCGGCTCAAGAAATATGCCGGCACGATTATTATTAAAGATGTGAAGTCGCCGGAGCGTCTGCTTGATGAAACAACGCTGTTTCTCCATCGTGTGGAAGCGAACTTGCCTGAGGACAAGCGCAGCTTGCTTCGCAAATTGCACAGCATCGAGACGATTTTTGAAGGAAAGCATATTCTGATAGTTGATGATGATATTCGCAACGTGTTTGCGCTGTCCAGTGTTCTGGAAAATTACAAGATGACGATCACCTTTGCAGAGAACGGACGGGAAGCGCTGGAGCAGCTTGAGAAAAATCCTGGCATTCAATTGGTACTGATGGATATTATGATGCCGGAGATGGACGGCTACGAAGCGATGCGGGAAATCCGCGCCATGCCGATGTACGATAAACTGCCAATCATTGCTGTGACAGCTAAAGCGATGAAGGATGACCGTGACAAATGCATTGATGCCGGGGCCTCCGATTACATTGCCAAGCCGGTCAATACAGAGCAATTATTGTCTTTGATGAGAGTGTGGTTGTATAAATAATATGGATACTATGGAAGATGAGAGAGAACGAATAGAAATCGAGCTGCTGCTGGAAGCGATCTTCCGGCTGTATGGCCATGATTTTCGCAACTATGCCTACTCGTCAATCCGCAGAAGAATATGGCATCGCGTGCAGTCCGAGCGGCTGACGACCATATCGGGTCTTCAGGAGCGGGTGCTCCATGATCAAGGCTGCATGAGCCGGCTGCTTGCGGATATGACGATTCATGTGACCGAGATGTTCCGGGACCCGGAGATGTTCCGGGCCTTCCGGGAGGAAGTCGTACCGCTGCTGCGGACGTACCCGTTTATTCGCATCTGGCATGCGGGATGTTCGACCGGCGAGGAAGTGTATTCGATGGCGATCCTGCTGCATGAAGAAGGGCTTTATGACAAAGCGCGAATCTATGCGACCGACACGAACGGAGATGTGCTGAATATTGCCCGTGAAGGGGTGTTTCCTCTGGACCGGATGCAGCAATATACACGCAATTATATGGATGCGGGCGGCAAGGCCTCCTTTTCGGAATATTATACAGCCAAGTATGACTCGGTCATCATCCATTCTTTTTTGAAAAAAAATCTGGTGTTTGGCCAGCATAATCTGGTTACGGACAGCTCGTTTAATGAGTTCAACGTTATTTTTTGCCGCAATGTCATGATTTACTTTAACAAGCAGCTGCAGGATCATGTACATCATCTTTTGTATGACAGTCTGAGTGTGTTCGGCGTATTGGCGCTCGGGATGAAAGAATCGATTAACTTCTCCAAGCATGCCGATGCTTACGAGAATCTGGACCGCCAACATAGACTCTACCGAAAAATAAGATAAGCAAGGAGAGCAGGTGTCAGGCCATGGTTTCATTGGAAGCTCCGATCAATATTTTGCTGGTTGACGATAATCCGGATAATTTGCTGGCGCTCGAAGCTGTGCTGGAAGACCGCAACTACAATCTGGTCAAATGCCTCTCAGGCGAAGAGGCGCTGCGCAGTTTGCTTAAAGATGATTACGCTGTAATTGTGCTTGATGTGCAGATGCCGGGCATGGACGGTTTTGAGACAGCAAAATTAATTAAGGCGCGCGAGAAGACAAGGGAAATTCCCATTATTTTCGTATCCGCAACGAGCAAAGAAAGCGAGCACTTCTACACAGGCTATTCTGTGGGCGCCATCGACTACATGCTGAAGCCGTTTGTTCCGCAAATTATGCGATCGAAAATCGAGGGTTTTGTCAATTTATTTGTAAGCAGCCGCAAACTCCAAATTCAGACTGAGCTGCTGCATCAGAAAACCAGAGAACTCGAGAAAATGAACAAAGAGCTGATGCGGACCGCCTACAAGCTGAGTAAAACAGAGGCGCAGGCGCGTGTCATCCGGGAAACGTCAATCGATACGATGATCACGTTCGACAATGACGGGAAAATATTGACGGTCAATCCGGCTTTGGAGCGCATGTTTGATTATCAGGAAGAGGAAGTGATCGGTCAGCCGATAACTTTGCTTGTTTCCTGTTTTGCAAACGATTATGTCAAAGCGTCTGTCAATGGCTCCACGGCAGATGGTGCTGGCAACGGCAAGCTTATCCAGATTACGGCGCGGCGCAAGGACGGCAGCCCATTTGATGCGGAAATCCAGCTTGGCATGGCGATGGTCGATGAGGAGCAAATTTATGCCTGTACGATCGCCGACATTACCGAGCGCAAGCGCTTTGAGAAAGAGCTGCTGGCGGCCAAGGAGTCAGCCGAGATTGCAGCCCGGGCCAAAACCGAATTTCTCGCGATGGTCAGCCATGAGATCCGAACACCGATGAACGGAGTGATCGGTATGACCACCTTGCTGCTGGAAACCGAGCTGTCGGACGAGCAGCGGGAGTATACAGAAATTATTAGCAAAAGCGGCGAAGCGCTGCTGTCGGTCATTAACGATATTCTTGACTATTCCAAAATCGAATCCGGCAAAATGGAGCTGGAGGAGGTTCCGTTTCAGCTGTCAGCTTGCATTGGCGAAACGTTTGATTTGTTTACGGTCAAAACAACAAAAAAACAATTGGAGATGACCTGCTCCATCGATCCGCTGCTGCCCGCCTATGTGGAAGGGGATGTGACGAAGCTGCGTCAGGTGCTGATCAACCTCGTCGGCAATGCCGTCAAGTTTACCAATGAAGGCAGCATTGAAGTTATTGTAAGCTTGAAAGCCGATTATGGCAGTGAAATTGTCGTTGAGATTGCGGTGCTCGATACAGGGGTCGGTATTCCAGCCGACAAGCTTCCGCTATTGTTCCAGCCGTTCTCGCAGCTCGATTCCTCGATGACGCGCAAATATGGGGGCACCGGACTTGGTCTGGCCATTTGCAAAAATTTGCTGGAACTGATGGATGGCTCTATACGCGTGGACACGAATCGGGAGAAGGGAGCGGCCTTTATATTTACTGTTACCCTCAAGCCGCATCGTCTTTCCCCGCAGCCTGATGTGGACAGGGAACCTGAGGACGATGATTATCCGGCATATCCGTTCTCTTTCAGTGCGCTGCTGGGCGAAGATGAGCAGGCCGCTGCAGCCGAAAACAACGAGCTGCAGCGGAGCGAATATAATATACTTGTCGCGGAGGACAATGAAATTAATCGCACGCTGGCTTTGCGCTTGCTGGACAAGCTTGGACTTCAGGCTGATGTGGCGGGTACCGGCAAGGAGGCGCTGGAGCTGGCGCTGCAGAATCGTTATGATCTTATTTTGATGGATATTCAAATGCCTGCGATGGATGGCCGGGAAGCGGCCAAGGAAATTATGGATGCGCTGCCTGAAGCGGAGCAGCCGGTCATCATCGCGATGACAGCCAATGTACTGGCCGGAGATCGGGACAAGTGCCTGGATGCCGGAATGACGGACTTTATTAGCAAGCCGATTCGTTTCGATATGTTAAAAAATGTGATGCAGCGCTATTTCACTTTAACTGGTCACAAGGAAGAAGGTTCGATTGCGCGCGGAGATTGAGTTTCTGCGCAGAGCTTGGCTGTTCTTCGCGACGACTTGAAGGCAGTTTCAGATGGGGAGAATACGTGTAATTAGTTCTATGCACCTCCATCTTTAACAATAAGCCAGAAAGCGGTGATTAGAGTGAATGTGAAATATCGCGTTTCATGTTTTGACAGTGAAGTACTGGTAAAACAGGCGGATGACGACGAAACGGCTTTTCAGGTTAACATTCAAAATACGACAAATCCGCTTGGCTTCGGCAATACGCTCGGAAGTTATGCTAGCGAACAGCAAGCGACTCTGAAGGCCAACATCTTCTGCATGATTTACACATTAGCTCGCAAGAACGGATACTCTTTACGTTCCAACAGCTTTGTAAAGCCGGACAAAGAGGATATTCCGGTGTCTACTGTATTGGATTCTCAATTACCCCAAGAACAATTGGAATTGTTGTTCCAACAATAATTAAACATGCGCTTCGTTGCTCCGGTCAGGGGGGACGAAGCTTTTTTTGGCGTGGGTACGAGGAGAAGTGGTTCACGAATTAGGCAGGCTGACGCTCTGCATCTAAGCGGACAGACGTTGATACAGGTTCCGCTAATTCGCTAAAACAGCGAAATGGGGCATTTGGCGGCGGTTATTGTTTTTTCTTAGTAATCGGTAAGGGGAACGCTTGACTTGTATGGTATAATCCAACCATCCGAACTTCAACATGGAAGGAATGCAAATGGTGTGAACGACATGAACATTTCAAAAGCAGTTCCAATTCATCTTATTACTGGTTTTCTGGGTGGTGGGAAGACGACACTTCTGGCGCGATTGCTGCAGGACTACCGGGAGCGGGGGGTAAAAGCAGCTGTCATTATGAACGAGCTTGGGGATGTCAACCTTGACGGGCAACTGGTGAATAAGGAGGTGCCAATGAGTGAAATGCTGGGCGGCTGCATCTGCTGCTCGATCCGCAGTGATGTAAGCGGGGAAATTAGCAATCTCATTGACGAGCATCATCCGGATGTCATCATTATTGAGTCGACAGGGGCGGCTAATCCGCTGGAAATTATTGAGGGGGTTACTGAAGCGGCACTGTTAACCCGAATCGATCTGCGCTCGGTGGTCACGGTAGTTGATGGACCGGGGCTGCTGGTAATGAATCGGCGGGCTCGCAATCAAACATTTCGGCTAATGAAAGAGCAGATTCGCTGTGCAACCGCGCTGCTAATCAACAAAGCGGATTTGCTAGCGCCTGAGGAAGTTGTGGAAGTGCAGCAGTTGGTGCGTGAATGGAACTCCCGGGCACCGTTACATATAAGCGTTAAATGCGATGCTGAACTGACATCGCTGTTCCCCGACATACAGGTGAGGGAGCACAATGGGGCCGATCATTCTGCCGCGCATACCTGCCCGCGCACTTCTGGCGATGGCGGTGATCAAGCTCACAACGAGCCTGCGCACGTGAGCCATGCCCAAGATGATCAAGCTCACAACAAGCATGTGCACGCGAGCCATACTCATACTGGCCATGCCGATGTCCACCATTCCCATGACCATGTTATGGTGTTGACCCATTACCTGAATAAGCCTGTAGACAGCCATGTTTTCGAAGCGCTGCTGAAAGGTTTGCCTGATGATATTTATCGTGCGAAAGGCATTGTAACCTTCGTGGAAACAGGGAGTCGCTTTTTGTTCCAGTTTGCCTATCGTGAAACGGAATTCATTCGAATTACGCCGCAAGGCGAGGTACATGATGTGGCTGTTTTTATCGGGGAGCACTTTGATAAACAACAGCTGCAGCAGCAGTTGGAGAAATTGTTGTAATCACGGCAAAAAAGATCAAAATGTCCTTTCAGCAAGGGCATTTTGATCTTTTTGTCTTTCGTGAAGCGGAAGCTGACTGCCTGTTTGTCGTTCCTTCTGCTGTTTAGTGGATTATTGAGCAGAATCGACGGCGGAGTCACTTTCATTTTCAAGCTGGGCCAATTGTTTTTTCTGGCGCCGTTTTTTGCGAAGGTACAAGTAAATGCCAACAATCGGCAGGGAACCGAGGAACACATACAGCGAAACTTCTTTAACCATACCTTCCGCGGCACGACCATAGAAGTAAAATAGCGCTCCGACCACATAAAACTTGATTGCTCTACCCAAGATTGCGTAAGCGATTAATCTCCACAACGGAAAGTTCAGACAGCCGGAAAGAATGGTGAATACTTTAAACGGAATTGGTGTAAAAGAACCGAGCAAGATTGCAGTTTCCCCATTTTTCTGAAACATAGCAGTTGCTTTGTCGACCCATTCTTTTTTTAGAATTTTGTACAAGAGGGAGTGACCGAGTCCTTTGCCGATCCAGTAACCAAAAGGAGTGCCAAGAAGACAACCAATAAAACCGACGGTGGCAAGCCATAGGGCATTGGAGGGATTGACCATGCTGAGCGGAATTTGCGAGAAAAGCGCAGGTACCGGAAAAATTATCGCATCGATAAAAGCATGAATAAACAAGCCCAAGGCGTCAAATTTAGTCAGAAAATCGAGTACATCTTGAAACATTCCACAGGCTCCTTTCACTTCCTAATAAGTATCATATATAAAGCCTGCTGAATGCAACTTTATTTCGAAAAAAATATATCTACTATATATTTTACTTTATGATTGAGCATAAGGGAAATTGGCGCAGGGCGGGCTTTTTCCTAGACTTCAGTCGAGGTAGGGGCCATCATACAGGATGATTTAAGCTATCTGCCCTGCAATGTGAAAAAAAAGTTGTTGTGCTTGACGTAACGTCAGGGGGTACACTGTCAGTAAGAAGGGGGCTGCTGCTGTTTATGGATAAGACAACAATATATTCGATTGGCGCTTTTGCCAAACTGACATCCGTTACGGAACGTACACTGCGTTATTATGATCGCAAAGGATTGCTCAGGCCGAGCAGCTATAACGCGCAAGGACATCGAATGTATTCGGATCGTGATCTATTCCGGCTGCAAGAAATTTTATCATTAAAATATTTAGACTATTCGCTGGAAGAAATCGCACAGTATCTGGACCGCCCGAACATGGATTTTCTGTCATCGCTGACGGAGCAGTATGAACTGCTGCAGCAAAAAAAGCGGCATATTGAGGCCGTTCTCAGCACAATTGAACGAACAAAGGCGATTGCCCAAGATACATCGTCGCTGGACAGCCAATTGATCATCATGATCATCCATTCTATTCAGCATGAGGAAGATATGAAGAGCTGGCTGTCCGAAAGGCTGCCTGATAAGTTTGTTAGTTCCATATTTATGAAGGATAAGACGGCAGAAGAACGACTTGAATTAGATCGTTATTTCGTAACCACGCTGAACGATATTAGCGCAATGCACAAGCAGGGATATCCTCCGCATCACTCGGAAGTGCTGGAGAAGGGCCGCGGCATATTGCAAATGATGGAAGAAGGACTTGGCATCAATATTATGGAGGTTCAGGGGCTGCTGTTGAAAAATGAGGCCAGACAAGCTTTGGAAGCGGACAGTGATCCACTTGACCTGATGTTGTTTCTGAATATTTGGACGCCAGAGGAGGAATTGTTCTTAGCGAACATGTTTGAATTGCTGCTGAGCGACTATCTGCGCAGCAATTGCAATGAAGGGGGAGATGATCTTGAGCAAGCTTGATGGCCAAGCAGTGCAGCAGCAGGTATCGCTTTCGGTTAATGTGAAGAAGTTTTGGAGGCTGGTTGTCAAACATCGTCCGGCAGCATGGAAAGTAACGGCCGCTGTGCTGCTCGGTTTAAGTGAAACCGTGCTGTCGCTCATCATTCCCTTATTCACGATGGGGCTGGTTGATGAACTGGCATCCTCCAGCTTGCGCACGACGACGATCGTTTCACTCGCCGTTGTCTTTCTTGCACAGACGGCAACTTCCGGCTTATCGATCTACACGATGTCCTATGTCGGTCAGCACATTATTGCAGGAATACGCAACGAATTGTGGCGACGAGTGCTGCGTCTGCCTGTTCCGTTCTTCGACCGGAATAAATCCGGCGAAACGATGAGCCGGATTACCAATGATACGAATGTTGTGAAAGAGTTCATCACCGGTCAGATCATTCCATTCGTTTCTGGTGTGGTATCGATTGTGGGCGCAGTTATTCTATTGTTGACTATTGATTGGAAGATCACACTGTTTTTACTGCTGTCTGTTCCGCTTGCGACACTAATACTGTGGCCGCTCGGCAGCAGAATGTTCAGCGTATCGCGTGCCACACAGGAGGAGACCGCGCAGTTTCAAGGCGATCTGGGCAGGGTGCTGTCGGACATTCGTCTGGTGAAAGCTTCCATGGCAGAGGAGCGGGAGTATGGTCAAGGGGTGTCGCGGGTAGCCAAGCTGTTCCGATACGGGCTGCGGGAAGCGAAGATTATGTCGATTGTCTCCCCGCTGATGATGTCCATCATATTGCTGCTGCTCGTGCTGCTCATTGGCTATGGCGGCCTGAGGGTTGCGGATGGCACGCTGTCCGGCGGTGCACTGGTAGGCATCTTGCTCTATATGTTCCAAATTGTTGTGCCGTTTACGCAAATGGCTTCGTTCTTCACCCAATTTCAGAAGGCAATGGGAGCATCGGAACGCATTGTTGAGATTTTAGCGGAAGCGACGGAAGAGCATGAGTCTGTACTTGATGAGCAGGAGCGTCAGAGAAGAGCGCCAAATACGATGACAGAGCATGAGGGCAGCGCAAGCAATAACGAAAGTCAAAGGAGCAGCGGGGAGATAAACGGACAGGCGCTATCTTTTCATGAGGTTAGCTTTGCCTATTCTGCGGATCATCCTGTGCTTCATCATATATCCTTTACAGCCCCGGCAGGCCGAATGACCGCGATTGTCGGACCGAGCGGTACAGGAAAGACGACGCTGTTCTCGTTGATTGAACGTTTCTATGAACCAACGGGAGGGCGAGTTGAATACGACAGGCAGCCGATTGCCAACATGCCTTTCAGACAGTGGCGCGAGCGCATTGCTTATGTATCGCAGGAAAGCCCGATGATGTCGGGATCGATCAGAGACAACATTACTTACGGTTTGGAAGGAGTGGACGATCAGACGATTGACCAAGCGATTGAACAGGCGAATTTGACGGCATTTATCGCGGGGCTTCCTGAGGGGTACCATACCGAAATTGGAGAGCGCGGGGTCAAGTTGTCCGGCGGCCAGCGGCAGCGGCTTGCGATTGCCCGGGCAATCGTTCGCAAACCAGCGGTGCTGCTGCTGGATGAAGCAACCGCGCATCTGGACAGCGAGTCGGAACGAAGTGTGCAGGAAGCGATGAATACGCTAATGAAGGAGCGAACGACACTCGTAATTGCACACCGACTGTCTACCATTCGCAATGCCGATCAGATCATCGTTATCGAGGATGGCCAACTATCCGGGCAGGGTACGCATGAAGAATTGCTGGCGTCCCATTCCCTGTACAGCCGCCTGGTGCAGCAGCAATACCATTAAGCTTTCCGGCTGAGCGCAAGCCTTGCAGCGCGTGGCAAACCAGCGGCGCCCCCTATGCTGTCATGCAATGTAAGGGGCGCCGCTTTGCTGCGACTGCAGCTAGACCCGCTTGCTGCAGCTGTGCAGGCAGTTGCCTTGCAGCACTGCACAGTGCCGCCGAAGCGGATAACACTGCTGTGCAGATCAATGCCAACGGAACTGCTACGATGTTTTGACCGGCAGCTTGAATTCGTAAATTTTCTTGTCATCGGTCAGCCCTGATTTATTTTTGAAATACAAGGTGTCGCCTTTGCGCTCAATGAACTGCAATTCGTCGCCAAAGTATGGAATATCATTTGTTTCTGCATAGTGTTGTTCTTCCGGCGAAAGCAGTTGCTTGTACAGTACTACCGCTTCGCTAGTGTGGCGGTCAACAAAGGTTAGCAGCCCAGTCTGGTTAGGACGCATGAGCAGAAAATCGTTGTCCGCAGCTTCAACGGAGTAGACTTCCTGCGATTTACCGATTTTCTCCAGGTCCAGCGTTTGCAGGACATTGCCTGTGCCGTCTTCAATAAACCGCACGGTCTTGCCGTTCGTCACAACAATTTGACCGTCAGCTTCCACAATATTTTGGGCGTTGCGCTGCCAATACCTGACGTCAGCCTTGCGGATGACATTGCCGTTTTTAAGAACAAGGGTATAGTAGTGATAATTGATATGCGGCTCGCCAAAATTGTTAAGTACGGTCACAATTGTCAAGCCTTTGGACGTTTTATGAAATTGAAAAGAAACAAAATCGAATTCGGCTGCTTCAAGCGTAATCAGCTTTTTCTGAACGCCGTCGGCGCCGGTAACGAACAAATCGCCCAACTGGCGGGTGTCGTTTCTTTCCAGCGAATAAGTGGCACCGTCATAGGTTTCGGAGTCGACCTCTTTTACAAACATTTGCAATCCATTTGCTTTAATGCTGCCTGTCGCTTTATCCCAATGGAGCGGGCCGCCATCCAGAGCGTTGACCACAAAGCGGGCAGGAATATAGAGGTCATCCTTATCCATAAAGGGAGTTCCTCCGAGATCCACGGTTTTGCCGTCAAGGACACCAGTAGAGCTGCCGATCCGCACGGCAAATTTTTTGTTCCAGCCGGTGAACGAGGCCCGCTGGTCGGATTTGTCCCATTGCATCTGCAGTCCGGCTGTGCCGATGACCGACTGAATCGCTACATATGTAACGCCTTTCTTGACTATAACAGGCCCGCCTGAAACGCCGCCTTGCTCCCATCCGAATGAATAAGCAGCGGCCGAGGTGGAGTTCCCGCCTGCAGGCAGCAGCAGCGCAACAGCGAGTGTTGCGGCGGCAAGCCATTTCAATTTCATCATCAATTCATTCCTTTCGGTGAAGATAATTACAATCTGTATGTGGAATTAGACGCTGTTAAATGGAAAAGAGTTGCAGAAAATGCGGATAAATCTGATTACGAAACAAGGTCTTCTTTGAAAGAACAGCCTGACATTTGGTACACTTGAAGAAACAGCCGGAAATTCGGCAAAGCACAATGCAGCGCGCGGAGGCGGTTATTAAAGTGGATGCGATTAGCGACGATTTTCGGGTCAAAGGGTTTATCGGAACGGGGAACGAAGACTGGGCGGATGAAGGGTTTCATCAGCATCCATCACTGGAAATTACAATTATTTTGGAAGGGAAGGGGCTCTATGAGAGGCACGGTTATAAAGAGCTGCTGGAAATCGGCGAGGTTGTCATCGTGCCGCCAGACCAGCCTCACCGTTACGAGGGGAAACAATACAGCCGCTTTGGGGTGATCCATGTAGAAGGTGTGCCGCAGCGTTTGCAGTCGCTGCTGGAGCGGCTTACGCCAGGGGGGAATACCGGACGGATTGCCTTGTCCCGCCTGGATAAGGAGCGCTTCGAAAGATTGTTCAGAGAATGGCTGCGCACATTGGCTTCCCACCTGAAGGAGCGGGAGCGAAGCTGGATTGCCTGGCTGGAAGTGATGATGCTCTTTCTGCTCGAACATTCCAGAACGTCGCGGCAAGCGCTGACGATAACGAAAGCCGCTGACTATATCCGTGAAAATTTGCAGCAGGGCGTGCAAATTTCAGACTTGGCCGAGATGGCGGGGCTGACGGAATCGGCCTTTCGCAGAAATTTTGAGCAGACGTTCCAGATGGGGCCGAAACAATATCAGCATCGCTGCCGCATGGAGGAATCCAAATGGCTGCTCAGCGCTTCAGGCAAGGAAATACACGAAATTGCCGAGCAAGTCGGCTTTAACCGCATTCATTCCTTTTCACAATGGTTCAAGAAGAAGGAAGGCATCTCGCCATCGGAATGGCGCAATATGCAGCGCAACAATTACTAGCGCAACGGGTCAATCGGAATGTTTCGGTTGGCCTTTTTGTGTAAATGTGGGGAGGTTTTCAATAACGACATCGCTGCCGGGATCTACTACACTATGGGAGAAGAGATGCGTTTCAACTACTAAACCGGTAGAGGAGTCGAGTAGGATGGTCAAATTAGGATTTATTGGTGCAGGCCAAATGGCTGAGGATCATATGAAAACAATACAAGCAATTGAGCATGCTGAAATTACGGCTATCGTTGATACGAACCAGGAACGGGCAGCTCACATTGCCAAAACATATGGTGCGGTTTCTTATGCTACCGCCGAAGAACTGCTTGACTCAGGAAAGGTAGACGCAGTCTATCTGTGTACACCGCCTTTTGCGCGGTCTGGGCTGGAGGAAGCTGCAGTGTCAAGGGGCATCCACTTGCTGGCCGAGAAGCCGGTAGGGCTGCAGCTTGAGGAGGCGCAGCGCAATGAGCAGATCGTACTGAAATCGGGCGTCATTCATTCCTCCGGTTACTGTCTGCGCTACTTGAATATTGTTCAGCAGGCGAAGGCTTACTTGCAAGACAAGCAGATTGATCTTGTGCTGGCCTGCCGCTTGGGCAGCCTGCCGCCTTTAACCTGGTGGAGCAAAATAGAGCTCTCCGGAGGGCAACTGGTAGAGCAATCGACACATCAGCTTGATTTAATCCGCTATTTGGCAGGGGAATTTCAGTCGGTGCAGGCGGTCCATGCCTTGCGTTCCGCAATGCTGAAGAGTGACCCGGCAGCGACCGCATACGATGCAGGCACCGTTTCCTTTACACTGCAGTCCGGTGCGGTTGGCAATATTACGAGTTCCAGCCTTGTGCGTCACGGCGGGCGGAGCGGCGTGGAGTTCTATGGCGACGGTTTCTTCGTCTCCATATTCGGCAATGAGCTGCGAATTGTAGACGACAGCCAGGATGTGACGGTCCGTTCCTCGGAAGATTTCTATCTGCTGCAAAATACTGCGTTTGTCGAAGCGATTCGCACGGGCAACCAGCAATTAATACGAGGCGATTACTCTGAAGCGGTATCCACGCTCGCGGTCACATTGGCAGCGAATGAATCCGCAGCAGCGCAAGGGCAGCCGATCGTATTGGCTCAGAGGGGGTGACAGCGATGCTAAAAGGGGTTAATCAATGGTGCTTTCCTGAGGGAACACCGCTGGATAAGCTATTCGCCGTCAGCAGCGAAGCCGGATTCGATGCGGTGGAGCTCAACCTCTATGCTCCGGGCGGGGTCGGTCTATCGCAGGATATGAGCGCCGCGGAGGTGGAGGCTATCGGCCGCCTGGCACGCAGCTATGGAATCGGCTTGCACAGTCTGTCAACTGCGCTGCTGTGGGGCGTTCCGTTCTCATCCCCTGATGCTGAGATCAGGGCAGCGGGCAGGGCATCTGTGGAGAAGCAGATGGAGATCGCTGAGCTGCTTGGCATCGATACGGTGCTAACCGTTCCAGGCGTCGTCAGTACGGAAGTGGCCTATGACGTATGTTATGAGCGAAGCCAGAACGAATACAGGCAGCTTGCGGAAATCGCGGTAAAGCGTTCGGTGCACATCGGGATTGAAAATGTGTGGAACAAGTTTTTGCTCTCGCCGCTGGAGATGGCGCGTTATGTGGATGAATTGGCGTGCCCGAATATCGGCGTATATTTTGACGTTGGCAATGTGCTGCAATCAGGGTTTCCGGAGCAGTGGATTCGCATACTTGGTTCACGCATTAAAAAGGTGCATGTCAAAGATTACAGGCCGGCTGTTGGCACAGGCCACGGTTTTGTACCGCTGTTGTCCGGCGGCGTCGACTGGCCGACCGTTCGTACCGCGCTTGACGACATTGGCTATTCAGGGCCGTTGACCGCGGAACTGGATCCCTATCCAGTCGATCCGTATCAGGCCGTCTACGACGCTGGGCGGCATCTGGATCTTATTTTGGGCAAGCCGGCGCACTGACCGAGAATTTGACGGGACAGGGAAAAACCCGGAACACAGAAAAAACCCGCACGCAGACGGTTTTAACCGTAGGCGCGCGGGTTTCTTTGGTATATACTCGTGCTTATCCTTCGAATGCACTCAATGTATCGGTAAGAATTGGAACGATTTGCTTCTTGCGGGAAACGACGCCTTTCAATACCGCTTTGTTGTCATCCAGCGTAACATTGTACGCCTGCTCGACAGCTTTGGACACTTTGCCCAGCGCGAGGCCAACGGAGTCGCTGTTAATAATGTCGGTGACAACAAGCAGGAACAAGTCAAGTCCCTTGTCGCTAATGATGGTGGAAAGCTTGGCTTCCAGCTCAGCTTGACGGGAAAGGATGTCATTCGGATCAACGGCGTTGATCTGCGCGATTTCCACTTTGTAATTGCCCATCTGGAATTCTTTCGCATCCAGTGAAAGCAATTGATCAATCGTTTTGTCGCTCAGATCAGCGCCCGCTTTCAACATTTCAAGGCCGTACACCTGCGCGTCTACTCCGGCGATTTGTGCCAGCTCTTCAGCTGCAGCAACATCTTCCGGCGTGCAAGTTGGGGATTTGAACAGCAAGGAGTCGGAGATAATTGCGGAAAGCATCAATCCCGCGATTTGCGGCTCAATGGCGATGCCGTTTTCTTTGTACAGCTTTTTCAAAATCGTCGCGGTGCAGCCAACAGGCTCGGCGCGGTAGTACAATGGACCGCTTGTCTCAAAGTTGGCGATCCGGTGATGGTCGATAACTTCCAGAACGGTAACTTTATCAATATCATTGGCGCTCTGCTGGCGCTCGTTGTGATCGACCAGAATAACTTCCGTTGCTTCTTCGGAAACTGCTTCAACCAGGCGAGGAGCCTGAGCCTTGAATTGGTCTAAGGCATACTGCGTTTCGCCGCTGATTTCGCCCAGACGAACCGCTTCGACTTGCTGGCCCAGCTTTGTTTTCAAATCGGCGTAGGCAATTGCTGAGCAAATGGTATCCGTGTCCGGATTTTTGTGTCCGAAAATCAAAGTCTTATTCATTGTTAATGACTCCTCCATCATTGGTTTGGAATAGGACGACGCCCACTGTGCATCGGTCTGTATGTCCTCTAACAATTATAGCGTTAAATCACTATTATTCCTATCCTATTACATAAATAAAACTAGCGGAAAATGATCTTTCTGTCAAATTGGAATAATGAAGGGGGCGTGTCATGCTTGTTCTAAAGCTGCACCCCTCCCAAATCTGACGCTTGCCTCTTCTTTAAAGATGAGGTTGAATAGGAGTATAACTAAAAGGGGGGGGGATTCTATGTCAAGCTACAATTACACTTCCAAAGCAGAATTAATAGAGGCGATCCATACGGGGTATTTGCTGCTGGATGGAGAATTTGAAGGCATAGATGAGAGCCAAAAGGATGTTCGAATTGCCGAGGTAGACAGAACGCCTGCGGAAATTCTCGCCTATCAGCTCGGGTGGCTTCATCTTGTACTGGGATGGGACAGGGACGAGAAAGCTGGCAAAACAGTCATTATGCCTTCACCGGATTATAAATGGAACCGCTTGGGAGACATGTATCAAGGGTTTTACAGCACTTACTCCCATCATTCCTTAAGTGAGCTGCGCAGTTTGTTCACACAGTTGGAGCAGCAATGGCTGAATTGGATTGAAACATTGAGCGATGAAGAGCTGTTTACGCAGGGAATTCATAAATGGACAGGCAACAATCCCAAATGGCCGATGGCTAGATGGATCCACATCAACTCGGTTGCACCTTTTAAAACATTCAGGGCCAAAATACGGAAATGGAAGAAGTACAAGGTGTAGACGCTCCATTCCAAAAAAACGCTTACTCCTCTAAGAAAGGATGATGCGTTTTTTTCATTTGTACCCAGCTATTGAAAGGTTGCTTCGTTTGGCCGATAGTAATAGAGTACACCAGCGTCAGCAGCGCTCCTAATGGCAAATCAGACGTCTGGAAGATTACTTACAGAAAGAAGGAAACAGAAGTTGGTCAGGATGTTTAAAAGAATTGCAGCCGCGGCGCTCTCCGTCGCATTGCTGGGGACACTGGCAGTCGGGGAGAGAACCTCTTCAACCGCGGAAGCTGCCAGCAGCGCACTGCGTGCTCAAGTACAGAAGGTAAAGGTTGGCAGCAAGACTTATTCGGTTCAAACGGTGAAAATACCGAAGGGCACGAACGTTACGGTAGGTCTTGCCAACCGGCAGGTTGGACAGGTAGACAATTTCAGCTCGATCGTCAAAACATACAAGGCGGATGCGGCGATCAACGGAGCATTTTTTGAAGCCTACGGGGGCCCGCCAGACCCTTACGGCAATCTGATCATTGAGGGACGCGTCGCGCATGTGACACGGAATGGAACAACCATCGGCTTTATGAAGGATGGACGGGCCATTATGGATCATCTCCATATGTCGATCAGCGGTACAGTGGCAGGGAAAGATGGCCGCAAAAAAAGCTGGTATGTCACTTTTCTTAACCGGACGCCGGGAGAGAATGTGAACATGTCGATCATGTATACACCAGACCGGGGACCCCGAGTCGGATCCAAGGGAGGCATCGCTGTTGTCGTAAGAAACGGCAAAGTGGTGAAGCGGGAGGTCAACAACAATATCAGCATTCCGCGCGACGGATACGTAATCGTGTACTTTGGCACCGAAAAGTCATCGGCGGACCGTTTTGAGGTAGGGGCTGTGGTGGAGAAGGTGATTGGCTACAAGGACATGAATGGCAAAGAAATTCCATGGGAAAATGTCCAGACGGCCGTTGGAGCCGGGCCACGGCTGGTGAAAGACAGCAAAGTTGCACTGAATGCCGCTGTGGAAGGTTTCAAAGACCCTAAAATATTGACCGCCTCCGGTACGCGCAGTGGAATTGCCATTATGCCGGACGGTTCAGTGATGCTGGCGACGGTATCGTCAGCCACAATGTCCCAGTGGGCGGGCATTATGCAGAAGCTTGGCGCCAAGCAGGCGATGAATCTGGATGGCGGCGCTTCGTCGGCGATGTACGGCGGGGGGAAAACGGTCACCGAAGCAGGCCGGAAATTAAGCAATACGCTCGTATTCGGCACGAACGTAACCAAATAATCATCACCTCCTATCACCTTGTGAACGCCGCAGTTAATGCTAAAAATACTGTTAGTGCAATAATGTAATAGAGCAACAATAACATCTGTGGCCCAAATGACATACGCTGGATTAGCAACCGGTTTGTTTAACTTGGGATGGGGTGGAACAATGATTCAATTAAAATCAGCGGAAGAAATCAGGCTGATGCGGGAGGCTGGGTGCATCGTAGCGGAATGCCACGCGCTGATTGCCGACTTCATCCGGCCTGGAGTGACGACGCTGGCAATTGACGAGCTGGTGGAGCAGCATATTCGCGCGAGCGGCGCTGTGCCGAGCTTCAAGGGGCATTTGGATTTCCCTGCATCGATCTGTGCCGCCAAAAACGATGTCATCTGCCACGGGTTTCCCGATAATATTCCGCTGGAGGAAGGCGACGTCATAACGATTGATCTGGGCGCTTACCGCCGCGGATATCACGGTGATTCGGCTTGGACCTATGCGGTTGGCAGCGTGAGGGAGGAAATTCGGCAGCTGATGGACGATTGCCGCCAAAGCCTGCTGCTCGGCATTGAGCAGGCGCGGTCTGGCAAGCGGATCGGTGACATTGGCCATGCCATCGAAGCGTTCGCCGCGCCGCGCGGATACGGGGTCGTGAGAGATTTTACCGGCCATGGCATCGGACAGGAGCTGTGGGAAGACCCGAGCATTCCGCATTATGGCAGGGCCGGTACAGGTCCGCGAATCTCCAACGGACTGGTCATCGCAATTGAGCCGATGCTGACACTGGGCGGATGGCAGGCCACAATCGATGCGGACGGCTGGACGGCGCGGACGGTTGATCAATCGATCTGCGTGCAATATGAGCACACCGTGGCTGTAACCGAAAACGGGCCGCTGATTCTCACGCAACTGTAGCTTGCTGAGCTCATTCACGCCCTCTACTGCATGACGCACGACACAGCCTGCATCATGCCACAGCCTGCATCATGCAGCTGCCAGAACAGACTTCACCCCGTACGGGGTGAAGTCTGTTTGCGTTCTGGAGTGAATCAGAAGTCTCATAGGGTAAGATCGGAGCGATGGAAGTGGGGAAAAAGCGTGACTTTTGTCTCATTTTAGGGAAAATAATGGAATAATGTAGAAAAGAAGTCTTTTTTATAGTAATGTTTTACTAGTTAAAATCTATCTATTGAGGAAAGGTTTGGGTGATGGTAACTATTAAATAGTTCGTGACAACTAAAATCATGCCCCATATAAGTCGAATGACAGGGGGAAGGGGAGAAGAGATGTATATTCAACGAAAAGCAGCTGCATTCCGGCTTGCCATCGGGCTCTTGTGCGGTCTGCTTGTTGCCGGGCTTGTTCCGATGCACGATGTCCACGCTGCCGAAGATGTGGTGCTGAAACCGTCAGCGAGCGCTTATGCCAGATCATTCGTAGCCGAAAGCGAAGGGCAGCAATGGTTTCTTCGGGAAGTTGAGCGACTGCTGAACGTGCAGGAACGCAGTCTTAATACGATCAAAAGCAAGCAGGATTTGGAAGATATCGTTTCTCTCGGTTTTTATAACCGCGGAATCAAAGGGAAGATTCCGAAAGCGATTGGTGAATTGAGCAGCCTGCGCTACCTGTTTTTGGGAAGCAACCAGTTAGAGGGTAATATGCCGAAAGAACTATTCAAGCTGACAAAACTGGAGAGTCTGGATTTGTCCAATAACAAGCTAAACGGTTCCCTGCCGAAAGAAGTGGGGGCGCTCACGAATTTGCGGGTGCTGCTGTTGTGGAACAACGGCTTCACCGGCCCGATACCAGGCGAATGGGGCAATCTGTCCAAACTGGAAAATCTGGATTTGGCGGGCAATCGTCTCACCGGCCGTATTCCGTCAGAGCTGTCCCAGCTTGGCAAGCTAAAGTTGCTTGCGCTGTCAGGCAATCCTTTTGATCCGCAGCCATTGCCGCAGTGGCTGGACGAATTAAGCGAGCTGCAGGTTGCACTGCTGTGGAACACCCGGCTGACGGGGGAAATTCCAACGTCTTACAGCAACCTGCGTCGCCTGCAAGTATTGGATGTTTCGCAAAACCAGCTGACAGGGGCGTTGCCGGCTTCGCTGTCCGGACTGACCGATATGAGGCGGCTGGCGGCAAGCGACAACCGCTTGACCGGAACATTGCCGGCCGGGTATAGCGCCATGAGCAAATTGACGGTGCTGGATATGGCGAACAACGACCTGAGCGGTTCCATTCCGGCAAGTTATGGAGCGTTTGAACAACTGAGCAAGCTCACACTGTCCGGCAACCGGCTGGGTGGCAGCATTCCGGCGATCTGGCAAGCGATGGCTGATCTGACGCTCGTAGACTTGGCCAACAACCAGTTCGTTGGCCACGTTCCGGCTGACCTGGGGCAGAAAGAAGCTGCCGGAGTGGTAGTTGATCTGCAGCACAACTATGTCACTGGCCCGGTAGCGGCAGGGATGAAGCGCCAGAACGACAATTTTATTGACAATGCCGGAACGAAGCAGATGAGGCTGAAACTGCCAGGTTACATTCAGCTTCGCGTCGGAGAAACCGTCAATTTGTATGAGCGCTTCACAGTGATAGATGCGCGCAGCAATCAGACGAATTCCAAAGCAAAACTTCCGCCTTCGGCCTACAAGCTGTCCTTGCAAGGTCTGACCGAAGAGGAGGCGGAGGAACTGATTGAACTGCAGGAGGACGCGCAGGGCCTCTATGTGAAACTGTTGAAAGCCTTGCCCCAAAACCAGGCCGTGTCGGTGGTACTGGCGATTGCGGAGAATAGTGGATCAAACTACTCGCGTACCGTCACAAGCATTGGAAGCGAAGCGGCCCCATCTACAGGAGGAGGCGGCAGTGGCGGCGGTGGCGGTGGAGGTGGAGGTGGAGGATCATCATCCCCGGGAGCTCCTGAGACGACAGTGCCGCCTGTGAAACCACAGCCACCTGTAGAGCCAAACCCTACTGCAGTGACGGGCAAGCATGAACGATACATTCATGGTTATCTTGATGGAACAATCCGTCCGAACGGCACGCTTACGAGAGAGGAAGTAGCGGTTATGCTCGGGCGGCTGATAGTGGACGAAGTTTCGGAGAAGGAAGGGACCTCGTCTTACCCGGATGTAGAAGCAAGCCGCTGGTCGGCCCGGTATATTGCCGCACTGACCGAGAAGAAGCTGATGGCCGGTTATCCTGACGGCACATTCCGTCCGAAAGCGCCGATCTCGCGCGCCGAAGTAGCGGTTTTAATTGCCCGTATGGAGCTGCACACAAAGAAGGGAACGGCCTTGTCCTTCCCTGATGTTCCGGCGGCCTATTGGGCGGCGAGCGGGATTGCGAGCGTGACGGAAGCAGGCTGGATGCAAGGGTACCCGGACAGAACGTTCCGGCCAGCAGCATTGATGACGCGTGCCGAGTTTGCCAAGACGATCAATAGCGTTATGGGGCGGAAACCTGACCGCGACGATATTATGCGCAAAGGAAGCCATTCGTTCAAGGATCTGTCATCATCCCACTGGGCGTATGAACAGCTGCTCGAAGCGGCGCTGACGCATACGTACACGCTGCAAGACGATGAACATTGGGAGACAATTTTGCCTTAAAGGTGAAGGGGTATGAGCGGCATGATCAGGGGGCGCGAACGGCTTTCGAACGCCCTCTATCCCGGCATGTCTAGGTCGATCGGCCGTGATTCAGGTGAATGCAGGGAACAAGAAAGTAGGACAAAATTTATTGTGGGAGCGAATATTTGATGAGGTTAACCCTGGCAAGGAAATTCAAGCGCCTGCTCGCCAGTGTGCTGACACTGGCACTGCTGAGCGGCTTTTTGCCGCCGCCGGAGCAGGCGGCAGCAGCCAATGTGGACGAGATGTGGAAGGCAATGCTGTTGTACAACCCGCAGACGCAATCATTTAAATCGTTTTCTAATCTGGCTTCACGCAGCCATTCGTATGAAGATTACGCGCTGTTCAACTATGATGTGGAGCAGACGAAGTTAGAGTTTAACCTGGAGAAATCACAGTATGCGAGCGTGGAATTGTATCGGCTAAAGGAAACTGACAGCTTGCGTGATCCGGAACTGGTGCGCAAGCTGGCGGCGGAGTTTTACGACATCCCGCGCGAGGAGGATGGCGGCATCGATCCCGGGGCCATTGAACGGCTAAAGTCGCAATTGCTGGGCGAGCATCTGGGAACGATTGTCGATGCAGCCAGCGGCAGTCCCGTCCGTTCCTGGTATATAGAGGGATATAGCGGGCAGAAGGTTGATCCGCCTGTGCCTGTGGACACCGATGGATTGACTGCCGACTTTGCCGCGGAACTTGACGAACTGCTCGAGGAAGCGACCGAGGAAGTGGCTGAGGGTGTCACCGAAGGACGAACGGATGGACTACCCGAAGGGCAATCTGAAGAGGAAACAGAGGAATTGACCACAGAGTTCCCTGATGAAACGGGTGATGAAGTGGATGATGATTCTTCGAGCGAAGGACTTGCCGAGAAATCGGAAGAACCAGCCGGGGAAGCGGGCGAGGAACTAACGGAAGAAATAAGCGATGCTGATGAAAGCAGTCAGCGCGCAGCAAACCCGCCAGTTGCCGGAAGCGCCGCTAATGCTGGAGCGGGGCAATCCAGTTACTTGCCGGACAACTTGAAAATGCAGTCGATCTTGTGGGACGGGCTTGTAGAAAAGAATGGCGCGGTCGGTTATCCGTCGCTGCCGGACCCCATCCCCCATCCCGATGGGCCGGAGCAGCCTGCCTATGTCCCATGTGTGCTCATCGTCCAGCCGCTTGGCGGCACGCCGGAGCAGGATGGCGAATATACCGAGAAGTACCTTTCGTTCGTTGGCTTGCAGCTCAATCCGAATGCGCCGTTGGAGCAGTTGGGGCTGGACAAGAAAGATCTGAAAGGGATTGTACTGAAGGTCGATCCGGTCAATATGCTGAACGGCAACTTCGTCTGGTCGCATACCGACTTGTCTGTAGCGACCCGGGACGGGCTGGATTTCACCCGCTATTACAATTCCCAGGATACGTATAATAGCGAACTGGGCTATGGCTGGCGGCATAGCTTCAGCTATACCTTAACGGAGAAAACCTATTGGACGAGCGTACAGCTGCCGGATGGGGAGAAGCTGACGTTCAACCTGCTGCCGGACGGGTCATTCCTGTCGCCTCCGGGCAATGAATACATGCTGGCGAAGTCGGGCGCAGGCTATATTTTGGAAGATGAAATCGGCCAGCGCTATACGTTTGATGCGAATCATCGCCTTACGAGCATCGCGTTCCAGGACAGGACGCTGTATACGCTGACGTATACGGGGAATCAATTAACACGAATAGCGGGGCAAGGGGCGGCATTTACGCTGGTCTACAGCGCAGGCAAGATCGCCAGCGTGACGGACAATGCGGGCCGCAGTATCGCCTACACCTACAGCGGCGACGATCTGGTGAAGATGCTTAACCCGGACGGGGCGGCGATGACATTTGCCTATGATAATCGGCACAACATCACACAAATGACCGACTTGAACGGCAATCCCTTCCTGACGAATGTCTATGATGAGCAGGATCGGGTCATTCAGCAGGACGTACTGGAAGTGGGGACGTATCGGATCGCTTACGACACGGCTGCGCAGGTGAATACGGTCACCGAATTGGATGGCACGGAAACGAGCTATCACGTTGACAAGCAAGAAGGACGAATTGTCAAAATTGAAGATGGCGACGGCGGGAGAACGATTGAATTTGAGAAAGGCAACATTACCCGCGTCGTAGACAAGCTCGGCCGGGAAACCCGCTACGCTTATGACAGCCAGTGGCGGCTGACCGAGACGGTTTTTCCGGATGACACGAAGGAAACGACCAGCTATAACTCGCTTGGTTTGCCAGCGCGTATCACCAATGCGGACGGCACGGAACAATCGTATACGTACGACAGCAGCGGCAATGTGTTGACCGAGACCGATGCCAAAGGCAACATGCGAAAGTATACCTACGATACGCAAGGCAACAGGTTATCTGAAACGGATGCGCTGGGTAACGTTACGCAATTCGCCTATGACGTGCAGGGTAATCCTGTTCGCATTACCGACGCACTTGGCGGGGTAACCGCTATGACTTATGATGCGGCAGGCCGGATGAGGAGTCTGACGACACCGGAGGGCAAGCAAACGAACTGCACGTATCGGCCAGACGGCAAGCTGCTGTCCTACACCGATGCCTTGGGAAATACTACGACGTATACGTATACTGCTGCCGGGGATCTGCTGGAGCGCACCGATCCGCACGGCAATAAAACCAACGTTACCTATGACGGGATGAACCGCCCGCTCTTTATTACCAAAGCTGATGGCGGGGTAACAGGCTACACGTACGATAACGAAAACAACTATTTCACGATTACCGACGCCGAAGGCGGCGTGACCGCCTATCAAGACGATCAGCAGGGAAGATTGCTTGCTTCGGAAGACCCGCTTGGTCACAAGACGACTTACACATATGATGCCGAAGGGCAGCAGACGGTGTTGTCTGATGCGCTCGGATACGAGCATCGTACAGTCTATGACGCGATGGGACGTATCCAGTCGGAGGAAAACGCACGCGGCGCGCTTTATGAATTCAACTACGATGCAAGGGGACGCGAAGTTGGGCGCACCGATCCGCTCGGAGGCGTAAGTCGGACGGAATATGACGCCAATGGCAACGTCTCGCGCGAGATCGACCCGAAAGGCAACGCCACAACGTTTGCATACGACGCAGAGAACCGGCTGATCCGCACGGTAGACGCGCTTGGGGGCGAGAGCCGCTATACGTATGATGCGCTTGGACGGCAAACGGTCATTGTCGATACCGAGAACGGGCAGGAAGAGACCGTATATGACCGTGACGGCCGGGCTGTACGGCGGACAGATGCGCTGGGTCGGCTGACGAACTGGGCGTATGATGCCGCAGGGCGTCTTGTGGAACAGACCAATAGCGACGGCACATCGGTCACGTATGAATACGATGCGTTGAACCGCATTACCCGCACGGTTAATGAGGAAGGGCAGTCCTATCAGTATACGTATGATGCTGTAGGCCGTTTGCTTACCGTGACGGACCCGCTGGGCGGCGAGACGAGCCACACGTATACGGCAAACGGCTGGCTGGCAAGCCGTACTGATGGCGGTGGGGGGACAACCGCTTATGCGTATGACCGGAACGGCAGATTGCTGCAATCCACCGATCCGGAAGGCGGGATGAAGGTCTATAGCTATGACGCGCTCGGTCGCGTCCAGACGGTAACGGACGCACGCGGCAGTGTTTTGACGCTGACGTACGACGAAGCCTTAAATGTGACGGAAGCAGCGTATGAGGATGGCGGCAAATGGACGTACAGCTACGATCTGATGAACCGTCTAACGAGCGAGACAGACGGTGAAGGGTACACGACTCATTTCAACTATGATGCCAATGGCAACGTGACGGCAATCAAAGACCCCCGAGACCATACGCGCACGTATAGCTATGATGCGCTTGACCGCCAGATCGGGGCCAAGGACGAGGAAGGCGGACAGGAGTCATACAGCTACGATAAGGAAGGCCGTCTGCAAACCGTTGTTGATGCGGAAGGAGCGAAGACAACCTACCGCTACGATGCGGCCGGACAGTTGCTGTCGATGGAAGACGCGCTAGGTCATTCGCGGAGCTACGTTTACGATGCGCTGGGGCGAGTAACGAATGAGACGGATGAACGGGGCAAGGCGACGGCGTATACCTACAGTCCGGCAGGCTATTTGACCCGGGTGACCGATCCGCTGGGCTACTCAACCACATTTAAACATGACAAGCTGGGCCGTGTTGTGGAGGAAGAAGACGCCGAGGGCGGTATTCGCCGTTATGCGTATGATGCGCTCGGGCGTATAGTGAGCGAGATCGATGAAAATGAGCACCGGAGATATCTTACCTATGACCGCAATGGACGGGTAACGGCAGCGGAGGATCGCAACGGTCAGGTGACGAATTATAGGTATGACGGCAATGACAATCTCATTGAAGTCACGGATTCGCTTGGCAATGCTACCCGCTTCACCTATGATCCCCGAAACCGGCTGGTCAAGATGGAGCGTCATCAGGTGGACGACCAGAACGATACGCTAGAGGAGACGATCTACGTCTATGACAAGCGAGGTTTGGTCACCAAGAAGATCACGCCGCTGGGTGAAGAAACCCAGATGGAATATGACGGCAATGGCAATCTGATTCGCCAGACCGATGCTGATGGCCATGTGACCATATATGCGTATACCGAGACGAATCGGGTGAAAGAAGCGCAATACGGCACAGACAAGCAGGTGACATTCGCGTATACGAAAACCGGCGAACTGCGTGAGATGACCGATTGGAACGGTACGACACGTATGGATGTGGATGCGCTGGGACAGATTCAGTGGGTGAACGATTTCAACAACCAGCAGGTGTCCTATGCGTATGACGAGACGGGAAATGTAACGCAATTGACGTACCCCAATCAGACAGCCTTGCATTACGGCTATGATGATGCAGGCCGGTTGACGAGCGTAACGGATACGGCTGATGGCACACAGACAACGTATCGTTATGACCGTATTGGACGGATGGTGGAGCAGTCCTATCCGACCGGTGAGAAGACGAAGCATGCGTATAACCGGAAATCCGAGCTTGTGCAGACGATTGAACTGGATGAGCGCGGCGTCACTCGCCGTCATTATGAATACAATTATGATGATGAAGGCAACCGGATCAAGACGTACACGACGGGTGTGGGCATCGATCCGAAGCAGGAGACGACGTACTACAGCTATGATGCGCTGAATCGGTTGGTAGGCAAACAGCAAGGAAGCGAACTTGTACACTATGCTTACGATTCCCTCGGCAATCTGCTTTCGGAAAGCGCCCAAGAAGGTACAACGAGCTACACGTACAACAAGCGCAATCAACTGATTGACAAGCAAGCCCCGGACGGCGCCTATACGTATCGTTATGACAAGCGCGGCAACCTGGTGGAAGAGCTGCGCGGCAGCGAGGTGCTGAAGAGCTACACCTTCGATGAGACGAATCGATTGGCGCTGGGCGAGAATGGGCAAGGTGAGCAGAGCCGGTATATTTACAACGGTATCGGGATGCGGGTACGTACCGAGCAGTTGGTAAACAATCTTAATACAGGCCACCAGGACGGAGCCAACAGTGCGGGCAGCAAACAGGTCGGTTCGGTCGAAGATTTGACCTCGAAGATGGCGCTGCATCCGGAACAAACGTGGACGAGTACGGTGGGCAGTACCCGCCAGACGGCGCTTGCGCAGGTGAACCGGGATTACGTCATTGACTGGAACAGCCCATACCATACCGACTTGATGGCGATTGAGGAGAAGGGATATACGCAGCGCTATGTGTATGGCCTGTCAAAGATCTATCAGGAAACGACGCATTTGCCGGGTGTCACTGAATCAGGCAGCGAAGGGGCCAATGTACGAAGTGCGGTTGCGACCGAACTGCTGGGCAAGCTGTATGTTCATGAGGATCTGCTAGGCACGCCAGCATACTTCACGAAGGAAAACGCGAAGGTCATCGCGTATGCGCAGACGGATGAGTGGGGCAAGCCGCTTACGCCAGCGGTGCTGGAGCTGAACCACAGCGGTCTTGATGAGGTGGCTGACTATACCGGTCACACGTATGACCGGGTGCTGGGCCAATACTTTGCTCAGGCGCGGATGTATGATCCGGTGAACAAGCGGTTTATATCAGAGGATACGTATGAGGGAGAGATTAGTAATCCGCTTAGTTTGAATTGGTATGCTTATGTGGAGAATAATCCGCTGATTTATGTGGATCCGAGTGGGAATTATTGCGTTTCAGTAGACGGACAAAACTCTCACGGTGGGGAATGTGCTAGTAGCAGTTCAATTTATCTTGGAGACGATGAGGACTTTATAGGCCGACCTATCTTGACTAACGGAAAAACTATAGGTTACATCGGTGATATTCAAGGTCCACCGCCACCTGGACAACATAATTACTGGGTAATGTTCCCTTATGATTTCTTGTATATTGTTTGGTTAACGACAGACGATCCTGATTTTTGGCCTAGCCTTAGTCCAGAAACTCAAAAAGTATTAAGACAACGCCATCTTGAAAAGTACATGTCTCAACAAATTCAAGGAGGTTTTCCAGATTTCTGGGCAGGGGTGGAGTTTGGGTTCTCTTTGGCTACATTTAGACCAGTCGGAAATATCAGTAAAGTAGGTTCACTAAGGTTAAATTTACAACTGTTTGCAAAAGGAACTTTCCCTACAGGTTCAGTTAGTGGTAAACAAGTTATTAAGTTTCTTAAAAAAGAAGGATTTTCAGAAGTAAGTCAGAACGGTAGTCATGTTAAACTAAAAGGACCGAATGGAAATGTTGTAATTGTACCAGTTCACGGGAATAAGGATTTGCCAAAAGGTACATTGAATAGTATAAAGAAACAGGCTGGTTATTGATAAAAATTATAGAAACTTGAAATGAACGGGGGTGGTTAACATTGGTAATAAATTAATTGGGGTTAAATTAGAGGGAGTAATTTACGCTCATAATGGTGACATACCTTTATCGTGCTTTCTGGATAGTTTTATGAGATTTGTTGAGGAGAATGGATGGTACTTTGGAGGTGGAGCATTACAGGTAGATGAGGATGGAAATCAAATAGACGAAATTGATAATACTATTATCAACGAATAGACTCATAATATAGATTAAACCCCATTTTTAAGCGAATAATGGCTGTAAAAACCACTTTACGACTCGTATTGTGGTCTCTTTTTTTGTTTTAGAAATGCCCCGTCCAGTGCCGAATGAAGCGGACGGCCTTGTCCAATCGAACTTAACCCTCATCTAAAAATTGCTTGTACGCAAGTACAAAAGCGTTGAATAATTTACTCAAACTTCGCAGCTTGAAATAGGCAGGTAAGCCTTGA
This sequence comes from Paenibacillaceae bacterium, assembly GCA_004134985.1. GTDB lineage: Bacteria > Bacillota > Bacilli > Paenibacillales > Paenibacillaceae > Paenibacillus_D. The sequence continues at coordinate 144,136 of REGQ01000013.1, forward strand.
GATAACTGGGCAAACCGGTGATCCACTGCTGCAGTTGACTTTTAATCAACTTTGAAAGTTTTGTGCTTGCCGTTGCTGTTACTTCATTAATCAATCGAGCAGTTGGTAAATTAGCTTTTTCTACGACATTTTACAATAATGCTTTTACTAAAAAAGAATATCAAAATCAACTGAATACAGTAATGGATGAGTTTAACGATATGAATTGGTTTATGAGCAAAATACATCGTGCTAATTTCCACCTGTATAGAATTAATATTCTTCTTGGTCAAAAGCCTTAGAAAGGGGAAATATTCACATGGATAAGCAAAAAATAATGATTGGTATATTCCTTGTGATTATGTTGGGCACGATATATTTTGTTTATCTGAAATTAAATGGATGGGCACATGACAAAGAGGAGTTCAAACAGAAAGTGGAATTGTATATAAAATCAGAATATCCCAATGTTATGATTAAGAATCATGAGGTTAAATATTCTTTTAAGGAGATGAAGTATTACTCTTTTTTGACCTCTAAAGATGATGTGTTTTTTATAGTGCGGTCTAGTTATGATGATCAATTTAAGGGTAACTATTACATTTCAAAATGGGAGCAAATCCTCAATGAAGTAGTCGTTACGTCGTTACAGCGAGCAATTCCACTAGTTGCAACCATAGTTGTTAGAATTGAGTTGGATGAGGATGAAGCGAAGAAAAGTAGTGCTCAGTTTAACACCAATCAGTTTTTAGAAAAAAACAGAGATAAGACAGAAATAATTATTGGTTATGACGATATAGAGATCTCTGATGAGCTCATTGAAAAAAGCTACGAGGTCATGAAGTGGATGGGGAATCAAAACTACAATATGAATTATTACTTTCAATTCAAGGATCATCGTTTCATACAGATTGAATTTGAGGACATTAAAAAAATAGTAAAGTGGGAGGATCTGAGGCAATTTATGTCTTAGGAAATAACGATTAATAAAAGATGCCACATGCGAGTGTAACAACTCCATGTGGTTTTTTGCTGAAAAGCAAAATGAAGACCAGCCGTCACGGGCGGTCTTCATTTAAAGATGCATCATTATAAGTATTAAGCTTTTCGAGTTCTATCTCATACAAAGCTCAAGGTATCGACCTCGTTTTAAACCCATAATCGCCTACATCCAAATGCATGAACACGGAGTAAACTCTACAAAATGGCTTATATTTATAATTTATGGTGATAAGATCAAATCGATAAAATATCCAAAATCTGACATATAGAGGAGGGGCACAGTGACAATCAGGAAATTAGCGATGACTCTGCTGGCCATCATCATCGTTTTGGGACTGGCCAATTACATGCTCTTGATGAAGGCAACCGGATCAAGACGTATACGACGGGTGTAGGCATCGATCCGAAGCAGGAAACGACGTACTACAGCTATGATGCGTTGAACAGGTTGGTAGGTAAACAGCAAGGAAACGAACGGGTACACTATGCTTACGATTCCCTGGGCAATCTCATTTCGGAAAGCGCTCAGGAAGGTACAACGAGCTACACGTACAACAAGCGCAATCAACTGATTGACAAGCAAGCCCCGGACGGCGCCTATACGTATCGTTATGACAAGCGCGGCAACCTGGTGGAAGAGCTGCGCGGCAGCGAGGTGCTGAAGAGCTACACCTTCGATGAGACGAATCGATTGGCGCTGGGCGAGAATGGGCAAGGTGAGCAGAGCCGGTATATTTACAACGGTGTCGGGATGCGGGTACGTACTGAGCAGTTGGTAAACAATCTTAATGCAGGCCACCAGGACGGAGCCAACAGCGCAGGCAGCCAACAGGTCGGTTCGGTCGAAGATTTGACCTCGAAGATGGCGCTGCATCCACAGCAGACGTGGACGAGTACGGTGGGCAGTACCCGGCAGACGGCGCTTGCACAGGTGAACCGGGATTATGTGATTGACTGGAACAGTCCATACCATACCGACTTGATGGCGATTGAGGAGAAGGGTTATACGCAGCGCTATGTGTATGGCCTGTCGAAAATCTATCAGGAAACGACGCATGTGCCGGGTGTCACTGAACCAGGCAGCGAAGGGGCCAATGTAACACTAAATATCAAATTGGAGGGCTCTCATTAGCACCAGAATTCAAATTTGATAGTGATTTCACTTACAACCCTAATGCTAAAGCTACATGGGCTGATAGAGCAAATTGGGTTAAATGGGGTGCGTTTCAGAAGGGAGCATACTTAAAGATTGGTAAAGAAGCAGCAAAATCGTATGGTCATTACCGTTCAGGTTCGGGAGATACATTGGAAATCAATTATGAACAAGCTTATAAGGACGATAAGATTATAAGAGAATACATTGATTCCGAAATCGTATTCGCACAAAAAAGCGTAGAAGGTTTTTATGGTAAAGGAAGCGGAACTAGTTTTGAAATGATTAGTAATTTAATTGGGATTCCAAATGGTAGTTCGGAAAACTGGCAGAAAACCATTGGTGCGCACTATGTTTATGCTCATTCTCAAGTTAGTATTAATAATAATACAGGGATGGCTTCAATGGTTATTACATTTTACATGAAGGATATGTATAATTTTAATAAGGGGATGAGTGACATAGTATCAGGAACGCCAGACGATGTGAATGGACGGTTTGCTGAATTGGGATGGGCAAAAGAGTTCTTAACGATTGGTTCAATGACTAGGACAGTTACATAGTCAATTGGTAATATTAATGGTTTATCAACTGTAACAGGTGGCGGTGGAAGATGACAAAAAAGAAAATGCTATTTTTCATTCTTGCATTGATTTCTATAATTATTGTTATACTGACAATTTTAAGTCAATCCACTTCTAATACAGATAGCCAGTATAAAACAGACATTCAACCAGTGATGGATAGATTTCCATTATTAGAGAAGATAAACAAGGCGTATTGGAAAGCTGAAGTCATTGGTGATAACAGTTTTGGACCGAGTTCATATTGGATGAAGGGGTATGTATTCCTTGACACCAGTATTATGGAGAGAATTCAGAAATTATTTAATTGGAATTATATGGATAATTTTAATCCCGCAATGAAACTTGATATTCATCATGAGCAGGAACACCGTTGGGCTTATAGCGAGGAATTTAATAGTTATATCAAAGCCTCGGATTTTATTGGGAACTTTTATCTGGATGTTAATAATGGTCTGATATATTTTGAAGTAGAGAAGTAATAAATTTTTGCCACAATGCGACTAAACCCGTATTGTGGCTTTTTTCTTGTAGCAGTGCTAGACCACATGCAAGTGTGACAATTCCATGTGATTTCTTTTCTTAATAGCAACCCCACCCCCCACCCAGTACCAATGAATCGGGCGGCACGTTCATTGAACTTAAATCCTTTCATAAACAAAATGAAGACCGCCTTTCATAGGTGGTCTTCATTCATCTTCATTATCTATAAAATCAATAATTCACGAAGGCTGATATTACGTTCTTTAAACAGAGGAAGTATACAGAAGAGCTGATTTAGGGAATATATATTTTAGCTACGCAGGGTCAGTATTTGGGTATGGTATGGCCTTAATTCGGTTTATTATAATGATGGCACTAATTATAGTTATTTAGGTTAGTTACAAGCAGCCCGAATAATAATCTATTTATAGATGAAAATTACGGTGAGGGTATTATCTTAGCTTTTTTATTCATACTATCTTTTCCTTCACTGTTACTAGGAAATTTAATTGGCATAATTATTGTCTAAAAAAGAAAATGAAAAAGTCTAAATGAAGCTATTGTTATTCTTGGTAGAGGGCTGCAAAAGTTAGAACTTGTAAATACTAACTCTCGTGTTGTGGCTAGTTTTATGAATGAATAAACTAATGCAAAATTTGCGAGGTTTATAATTTAATCAAAATTGGAATTTAACCCGATATATATCTTATAAGGATTTTAATTGGATGATTAAAGGGACTAGTGAAACTATGCAAAGAGCTTTAGAAGTTAGTGGAACTGTTAGGTGGTTGTTACAAACGGACCCATTTTAATTGAGGATAGATATTGGTATATAACAAAAAAGGACGTAAAAAATGAAAAAATTTGGACGAATTTCATTTTATAGCGGAATAATTATGGTCATATTATTCGGTGCAATACTTTTGTTCTTAATTAGTTGGAAGATCTTTATATTTTTTTCTTCATTAATAGTTATTAGGTTTATAGTCGATAATAAATACAGAAATACGAAATTTTCAGCAGTGTTCAACATTATATTTTGCATCATAATAATTATTTTTGTTAATGTTGTTAAATAAATAATAGGATCACATAGGATAATACTCTCTTATGACGGTGAAGAGGTCTTTACGCTTCGATACCTGTCAGGGAGAGTATTGCTGTGTCGGATAAGAACGGCAAATGATTTTTATTGCACGATAGATTTTCCCGTTTAAAACATAGCGCCGCGGCAAGATGCTGCACCGCTACATGTTCGACGAGACGAATCGAATGGAACTGCATCCAGAGCAAACGTGGACGAGTACGGTGGGCAGCACCCGCCAGACGGCGGGTCAATACTTTGCCCAGGCGCGGATGTATGATCGGGTGAACAAGCGGTTTATATCAAAGGAGAGAAAATAAGTGTTAAACTATAGAATGGTTGTTATTTTCGTACTACTAAACTTAGTTATTGGACTTGGCACAGGATGTAGTTCTAATCATCAAAGTAAAGATAGCGACGGTGAAGATAAAGTTATGTTATTCCCAGTTAAGATAAAAGATGAGTACGGATATGTGGATGAAAATTATAAGATTGTCGTACAAGCAAAATATGATAATGTAAACTACTTCTCTGAAGGACTCGCTGCAGTTCAAAAAAACAGAAAATGGGGCTATATCGATAAGCGTGGAAAAGTAATCATTCCTATGCAATATGATGGTGCATTTCGGTTTAATGAGGGACATGCCGTGGTTGTAAAACGAAATGAAAAAGGGGAAGAAAACTGGTTTGTAATTAATAAAAAGGGAAAAAAGGTTATTGAGACAGATTACTATAGAATGAGTTTCTTTTCAGAGGGATTATCTGCCGTCATCTTCAATGAGGGAGGTCATACTGGCTATATAAATACACAGGGAGAAGTAGTAATAGAAACGCAGTTTAAGTTTGCTGGAAATTTTAATGAAGGGCTAGCCGTAGTTTCTAAAAACAACAAGTGGGGATATATCGATCGCTTGGGAGAAATAGTAGTTCCAATTATTTATGATGACGCCTTAGCTTTTACGGAAGGTCTAGCACCAGTGAAGAAAGGAGAGCTGTGGGGATTTATAAATAAGGAAGGACACTGGGTTACAGAAGCTGAATTTGATGATGCAGGCCAGATGTTTGAAGGTTTAGCTGCTGTAAAAAAAGACGAGAAGTGGGGATTTGTTGACCATCAGGGGACACTTGTAATACCTTACCAATATGATGCTACTCGATACTTTTCAGAAAACTTGGCAGCTGTACTTGTTGAAAATGAAGGCTGGGGGTATATAGATCGAAATGGAAAAGAAGTGATACGTCCCATATACTCGGAAGCATATAATTCTGAGAATGGAATCATGTTAGTTAGTAAAGAGACTTTATTTGAATATGAATATATTGATCAATCAGGTAACGATGTAGTTTTTTTAGAAAAAAAATAAGGGGAATAAACGATACCGAAAACAACCACTATGCAAAAAATTGCATGTGGTTGTTTTTTAAAAGTAATGTAATGACGAAACTCAATTTGAAAATGGAAGCTATGTATGCAAACGACAAAAATAACTGGGCCAGCTTGTCGTAACGGGTAGCCGCGCGGCGAAAGTGTGAGGAGTCTTCACTATGGGATACTCAAAAGATGGGTGGTTTTCAAAAACTAAATATCATAAAACCTATCAATCAGGTCCGTCTAAAGGAAATAAAGTTTTTATCGATAAGGATGAATATAGTTTCTGGAAGGCTGAGGGAGAAGCCCTCTGGGGATATTTAGATGCGTGGGGTGACTTTGTTCCAGGACTATTTAATGGGATATTACCAAGTTCAGAAATATTGATATAGTGGTCTGAAATCAAGAGTCCAAATAAAAAACGTTTTATTTGGGTTCACAAATTGATAATCAGAAAGGATGATAAGTATGTCACAAGAGTTGATATTGGATGAAGCGGAATTTTCGAAGTTGACTCATTTAGATAGCCAGCATATAAACTTGGAAATCAGTAATCCTTCTGAGACGGAAGTGGATGAGGTAGCGCTTATAAAGCATTTGAAAAAAATTCGAGGTATTGATCGAATTGAAAAGCTTGTTATCAACTATGATTCTTCTTTAAAAAATCTCAGCATACTAAGTGTGTTTAGTAATCTCCGGATTTTGTATGTTTATAGTCAATCTATCCAATCATTTGTTGGGATTGAGTGGTTTAATAAAGGCGAATATATTAAGATTCAAACTCATCGCAATCGGCGTAGGGATATATCACAGCTTTCTCAACTAACAGTAGAAAACATTGACCTTTATGTGGAAAAAGCAGAGGATTTAGAAGTAATCGCAGGACACAAGCATTTTAATATAGTAGATATATTTCAATCAATGGAAATTGATTTATCTAAATGGAGGGATGTCATCTTTAATAATCTTTCATTTAAAAAATGCAAATTCAAAGAATTTGGAAACACGGCAGCTATAGTGGGCTTAAATGCTATTAATATATTGGGTTGTCGGAGTCTTGAACGTTTTACAGGAGATAACAGCAACATTAAACGACTGATAGTAGATGGTTGCAAAAAGCTTGATTTACGTACATTAAAAACGTTTGAGGGAATTGAAGTTTTATGTGTAAATAGCTGTACCAATGAGATGAATCTGGAGGAGATCGGAGGACTGAAGTACGTCAAGCATGTTGATTTTATTTTTTGCAATGTACATGTGGATTTAATTAACCTGAAGGAGTACTTTCCAAATATAGAGTCCTTCCACCTTTCCGGAATGAAAAAAGAATTTGGCTTACAGTTAAAGCATTTAAACCCCGATGTTCAGATCACAAGCAGATCATTTGAACTATAGTGGCGCAATGACCCAGCATGTGGTTAAAAGTGAACTACTAAATGCTACTTTTGGTAAACCACCAATTGGGTCTGCGGTTTATTTGCCACAACAAAAAAGTTGGGAAGCTAGCCAACCAATTACAGATTTAGCGCTCGGATTTGGTCATACCTCGCTGATCCTTCAAAATGCTAAAGGTGATTGGTCATATTTTTATTATGGGGATAAGAGTGTTGAGTTTGTAAAAGTTGACTCGAGCGCTCTATCTAGTTTGAAAAGTTTCAATGAATGGGGAATTAAAAAGGCTTATCTGGATTTGGAGGAAAGATGGGTTACAAGTTTTCTACTTATATTCAAGGTGACTTTACGAAATCATATTCCTCTGCTAACGATATGGCAAAAACATATGTAAAATTGAAAAAATCCGATGGTGCTAATCCAGAATATAATTTAATCACATGCAGTTGCTTTACTAATTCGAAGGATTTACTATCCATGGGGATTTTGTACAATGGGGTGAGCATGGATAAATTTATGGATACAGTGGCTGCAAAAGAAATAGAATTCGGCGGGATGGCTGGAACTAAAGTACCTAATATTGGTAAATTAGCTTTTTCTACGACATTTTACAATAATGCTTTTACTAAAAAAGAATATCAAAATCAACTGAATACAGTAATGGATGAGTTTAACGATATGAATTGGTTTATGAGCAAAATACATCGTGCTAATTTCCACCTGTATAGAATTAATATTCTTCTTGGTCAAAAGCCTTAGAAAGGGGGAATATTCACATGGATAAGAAAAAAATAATGATTGGTATATTCCTTGTGATTATGTTGGGCACGATATATTTTGTTTATCTGAAATTAAATGGATGGGCACATGCCAAAGAGGAGTTTAAACAGAAAGTGGAATTGTATATAAAATCAGAATATCCCAATGTTATGATTAAGAATCATGAGGTTCACTGAGCCAGGCAGCGAAGGGGCCAATGTACGAAGTGCGGTTGCGACCGAACTGCTGGGCAAGCTGTATGTTCATGAGGATCTGCTAGGTACGCCAGCGTACCTCACGAAGGGAAACGCGAAGGTCATCGCGTATGCGCGGACGGATGAGTGGGGCAAGCCGCTTACGCCAGTGGTGCTGAAGTTGAACCACAGCGGTCTTGACGAGGTGGCTGACTATACCGGTCACACGTGTGACCGGGTGCTGGGCCACTACTTTGCTCAAGCACGGATGTATGACCCGGTGAACAAGCGGTTATATCAGAGGATACGTATGAGGGAGAGATTAGTAATCCGCTTAGCTTGAATTGGTATACGTATGTCGAGAATAATCCGCTGATTTATGTTGATCCAAGTGGATTTCATAAAGAAATAGATGAGAACCAAGTAAAGTATTTGATCAAGGTTGGGAAGAATGGTGGGGGCAAATATGAGTGGGCCCTTAGTGAGATCCATCAGAGTGTTCATTATTACGGAACGTTCGATAAGAATCAAACGAATTATTTGTTTAAGCTTGCTGTAGGTTCGGGTGGAAAGGCCAAGTGGGCTCAGCAACAATTACAACAAAATATACTGAATGTAACCGTCGATGATTTATTCAATTTATATCTGCTGGGAGATAACACGGTGACCCAAAATGACCGGGACATCGAACTCGCCGTAAAGAGAAAATTATATGCACCCGTATTTAAAGATGGTCTTGCGATCTTCGCATCCGGGGTGTTAGCGGGAATAACGGCAGTAGAAGCGGTATATCTTCTTCCTGTAGTGCTTAAAAATGCAAAAGATTTACAAAAAACCTGCTAAAAGTAAAGTAAGTAATCCGTGTGATTGCTTTACGTCTGGAACCAAGGTTTAAACAGACGAAGGGGAGAAGAATATCGAAGACATTGAAGTCGGAGATAAGGTTCTTTCCAAAAATGAAGAGACAGGCGAGGTAGGCTATAAAGAGGTTACGGCGACATTCAATCACGAAACGGGAACAGATGAGATTTACAAAATCCATGTGGGCGGTCAGACTATTGAATCGACCTTTAACCATCCGTTCTATGTGAAGGACAAGGGATGGACGTTCGTTAAAGACCTTAAAGTCGGTGACTTGCTTGTTCAGAGCGATGGCAATACACTCAAGGTAGACAACATCGAACTGTTGCACAAGCAGGTAACGGTTTACAATATGACCGTTGATGAGTTCCATACTTACTTTGTCAGTGACCTTGGGATTTGGGTGCATAATACTCAACTTTGTTATAAAACAGGAGACAAGACTCCTGGAGGTCACTCGTTTAGTAAACATGGTGCTGAACGTGCAAACGAAAGGGGCTTTACAGCCGAACAATTGATAACATCATAAATAACAATAAAAAGAACAGAAAAAGTAAAATTGATGAAAATGGCGATAAAACTTGGGAGTATACTGACGCTAGAGGGAATAAAGTTGTTACCAACGAAAGTGGAGGAATTGTATCCGTGCACTCCCTTGCTCCTGGGGGCACTTATATTCCAAAACCAAGTAAATAAGGGAGTTGAATAGAAGTAAATGAACAAAGGTACTTTGCTTGAGATTTCAAAAACATTAAATTGTGAATATGAAATTGGGCTTTGGTCTGAATCAACTGATTTTCTTGAACGGCAAGAAGAAGTAGCGGAATTTTCATTTAAGTATGTAGACGGGCAGTATAACGTTAATATTAAACTAAAAGAGTTTAACTTAAATGCTGCCAAAACAACTTTTGCCTCTTTGGTTAGATTCGTTGAATACAAGTCAACTTTCTATGTAAGAGAAGATAGGTCAAATTCAATCCAATACTATCTACTATCTTCAACTGACGACAATAAAGCGTTCTTGTTCCAAGTAATATTTCAATAAGTCCGAGAGACCTTGGGGAAGAATCCTCAAGGTCTTTCTTTTACCCCCACCCAGTGCCGAATGAATCGGGCGGCTAAGGCAGGATGAACTTAACGCTCACTCTCCCCGTATGAGATATTCTCAAAACCCCTGTACGCACAATTTCTTTCAGTTAGCTTGAATTTTATACCCCTTTTCAGTTATCTTCTTACCTCGCAAGTCTCCCAAAATCATCAGTTACCACCGTATATAGTCCGATTTTCCTTATCTTCGTTTTCTCCCGTTTTTCTGAAATATAGAGCAAATGCAAATAAAGCCGCAACAAATAGCATTACCGACACGACAGGGAGGGCGAGAAAGAATAATCGCAACTATTCATATACATAGCCCGACTTTTATAGTGTGTGGGGAAAGCAGTCAATTATCATTTTTGTCCGCAACTAACAGGCAATATAGAGCGATGGTTATGGTGAGAGAACTATTTGCTGACGAGCAGTTGACATATTCAGGTAAGGCAACGTGAAGGCTAGCCACTTTGCCCTCTAATTATAGACGGAAATTCGTTAAAAAATTTCCGCAGGGGGCTAAGCATGGAAGGAGTAAAGGTTTCGATTGACCGTATTGTAGTGGACTTTACGAACGTACATTGGACGTTCTTCAATCCGCTTCGGCAGTGGCTTTGTGATTTCTACAACGCTGCGTTTTATGTTAAGGACAAGGGATTCAAGTACCGTGTTCGAGTCAGGGAGGGTAAGCATTGGGCTTATCTTTCTTATCAGCTAGTTTATGCCCGACTGGCAAGGAAGCACACGCTTCGGCTAGAATGTCCTCCCGACTCTTTGGTTCACTTCCAGTCTTGGATTTCGGAGATTGGAAACCATGCAACAGAAATACTCTATGTTCGCTCTGATGTAGCATTCGACATTCCGCTGCCCTTGTCTGTTGTTCGTCCTGTCTTTGACGAGGAGGAACATGAAGAAGAGGAAGGGGACGTTCTACTCCAACAAGCGACATCAGCGGCAAGTAGCAGGATATTGCCGAGTGTATGACAAGAGGATGGAATTGCTGCAAAGGCGTGGGGTGAGAATCAAAGGCGCAAATTCTTCTCCGAAGTGGATGGGAGAACAGCGTTAGCCGTATGGTATGAATATCCTTCACCGTATCTATTGGAGGACGTGACACTAGAAGTCTTGACAGAATTCTTGCGGAAGAACAGCAATAACGTATGTTCAACGAAGAAAGCCACACTCATCCTTGAGAGTGTTCAAGCGGATGGCAATACGAAACGGAACGGTCAGGAATACCGTGATTTCCTTGTCCGAAGCCATGTGAACCAAATTCGTGACGTACAACGTGAAATGAATGACGTTGAGGACAATATCCGTGACATTATGTAGAAGCTAGATTTTAAGCTGAACACGTTCACTGGCATTGATAACGTAATTGCTTCGGCTATCGTGGCGGAAATCGGAGACATAAGCCGCTTTACGAGTGCCGACAAGCTCGCGAAGTATGCAGGACTGACACCAAGCCAAATGAGCAGTGGCGGCAGAGGTAAAGACCGCAATCAGCGGCAAGGAAACGAGCTTTGAACAAGATTCTGTGGGGGCTAGCCGTCAGACAAGTGCAGACCGCTAGAACGTCCAAAAAGCCGCTCAATTCGCTGTTCCATGCGTACTATGAGAAGCGATTGAATGAAGGCAAAAAGAAGAAACAGGCAATCATCTGCATTATGAGAAGGCTTGTGAACATCCTTTACAGCATGATGAAGAACAAAACGGAATACAGGCTTACTTATTTACCCGAATCACTGACAAGTTGAGATATAATGGCGGTAGCTGAAACAGTTGCCGCCTTCATTCTTCCCTGAATCAAGTTTATAACTAACGAAGGGGAGAAACCTATTGAGGAGATTGAGGTAGGTGACAGAATCCTAGCCAAAGATGATAAGACAGGCGAGATGGCTTACAAAGAAGTCGAGTGGCTCTACCAACGTGACGTCGAAGAAACATATAATATTACTGTTGGCGGCGAAGTCATAACGACTACTGATGAGCATCCGTTTTGGATTGTCGGCAAAGGTTGGGTGGAAGCACAGCATCTTGTAGAGGGCGATGTTCTAACAACTTCAGATGGCAAAGAATTGGCCATTGATAATATTGAGGTTAAGAAGGAGCATAAGACTGTCTACAACTTTAAGGTGAAAGACTTCCATACGTATTTTGTTTCTAATCTTGGAATCTGGACGCATAATAGCTGTAAGTATACACCAAATGATAAAGGTTACTTTGGTACTACCGGTCAAGGAGGAAGTCATACTAGAAACCTTACTGGTGGTAACACAGTTGCTAAGAGTTTCTTTGATGAAAAAAGTGTGGGGGCTACTAAAATTGAGCAAAAAGGAAACACAACAATAGCTCATGTGCCGGACGGTCAAAGAATAGTTTATAGACCTACATCATCTTCTAATGATAAAAGTCCAGTAGTTGAGATTTATGGTCAAGGAGCAATTAAAGAACAAAAAATTCATTTTATTCCTTAGGTGTGGTGAATATGGTCCAATTAAACAAAATTAATCTCTCAGGCAAATCAATTAATCGGCTATCAGAGTTGAAGGGCAAGTTTATCAAATATTTATCAATCACAACAGCAGGTTTACCAGATATACAACATAATTCTGCACATAATATGTGTTTCTTAATTTGGCTCGATACGGATGAAGGGAACTATATGATTCACAGTAGCCTATCTGATACGGACGATGAAGTCAGTTTCCCGGAATTAGTTGTATCCTATGGTGATGAGTACCTGAATGATGAAGGTTATTTAGAGGATAAAGAAAGCATTAATGATGCACTTACTTGCGCATGGGGTTCAGCCAAAATAATTTCAATTAAAATCATTCGGGATAGGCTTGACCTTCTTGTTAAGGGGATTCGACACACATTAGAAATTGATATTGGCTTAAAGCTAATATTTGAGGAAGATGAACTGCTTTTAATGTCTAAAGATTCGTCGCTCGGCTTAATGGAAATTTGGTTTGGAAAATCTCAAAGTTGGAGTAACGAGAAAAATAATTATCAACTAGTCTATATGTATGATACAAGTGAACTAGTTGGTATAGAGAGGATTGAAATAGAAGTTTAGGATTATGGTATATTCCAGACCTTGGGGGCGGCAATCCTCAAGGTCTTTCTTTTACCCCCACCCAGTGCCGAATAAATCGGGCGGCTACGAACAAAAGAACTTAACCCTCATCACCCCCGTATAATATTCCCCTGTTTGAAAAGAGAAATTAAAATGCTTGTAGGGCTCGTCTGTAAACACCCGGGTGACCGATGTGCTGGGCTAAACGACCACATTTTGGATCGTAGACGAATAAGACGCCGAAGGCGGCATTCGTTGTTACGCGTATGATACGCTAGGCCACAATGAAGGAATACCTAATTCCAAAATTGCGAAGTTTTATAAATTAATCAAAATTGGAATTTAACCCGATATATATCTTATAATGATTTTAATTGGATAAAATTCCTGCTTAATACTGTGTGACTCAGTATATTGGCATCCATTAATCAGCAATGATCAATTTTAGAGCAACGAATCTATTTTATTTTTGCTGAAGATGCGGAATTGAGCCCTAGCAATTAGATATTAAAGATGGTTGGTTTTCAAAAACGAAATACCATAAAACGTATAAGTCAGGACCTTTAGATGGACAAAGGTTGATCATAGATAAAGACGAGTATAATTTTGGTAAAGCCGAGGGAGAGGCGCTTTTGGGTTACGTGGATGCTTGCGGAGATTTTTCTCCAGGACTATTAAACCCTGTACTACCAAGTGGCACGATGATTTAAAATATAAAGGATGAGAAACAGATGTCTATGGAACTTACAGTTGATGAAGCGAATTTTACTGAGATAGAGGACATAACAGCAGCGTATGACAGGCTGATAATAGGCAATGAGCATGGATTAGTCGTGGATGAACAAGCTTTTATAGAGCATTGGAGATTGGTTAAAGGAACCGAACATATTGAATGTTTAACGATAGATTACAATTCAACCTTGAAAAACTTAAACGTTATTAGGTTTTTCCCGAACATAAAAATTTTAAATTTGTATGGGAAGAAATTGTTATCAGTAGAGGGGATCGAATGCTTTCAACAAGGTGAATTTATTAACATTAATACTGATGGGAATCGTAGAAGAAGCCTTGTGGGACTTTGTCAAGCATCAGTAAAGCGCATAACTCTTGTTGTGGAGCGGGAAGATGATTTGTCAGCATTGAATGAGTGTGAGAATCTAACAAAATTGGAGCTGTTTCGTTCCCCAGAATTAGATTTAGTGGAGTGGAGTCGAGTACCATTAAAATTAATAGCATTTAAACGCTGTAGGTTTAAAGAACTGGGCAATACAGCAGCGATATCAACATTAAAGGATATAAGAGTTCTAGGTTGCAGAAACTTGGAACGATTTACTGCAGATCATAGTCGAATAACCTATATAATTATTGATAATTGTAAGAACCTAGATTTGCGTACGTTAAATACTTTTAAAGGCATTGAAGCAATAATCGTTAACAGCTGTCCGTTGGAAATGAATCTAATTGAAATCGGCAAGCTTGAAAAAGTGAAACATATCACCTTTATACGATGTAATGTAGAGGTTGATTTAATTAATTTGAAGGAATATTTTCCGAATTTAGAGTCTTTGCATATTTCAAAAATAAAGAAGGATTACGGCTTGAAACTGAAGGAGCTGAATCCTGACATTGAAATTTCAAGTGATTCGTTTCGAAGTGAAGTAACTACTTAGTGGTTAGTAGTTGCTGCGGTGATAATCGAAGTTGAAAAATTAAATTAATTACAATTACTGTTCATTTTTCAAAACTTAGAATAAGGAAATAATCTTTTAGCGCCACATGCGAGTCTAACAACTCCATATGGTTTCTTTTTGACTTATGATAAAGCAAAATGAAGACCAAAATTTATGATCGGTGGTTATTTGGTGCCTCGGACGGCGCCTATACGTATCGTTATGACAAGCGCGGCAACCTGGTGGAAGAGCTGCGCGGCAGCAAGGTGCTGAAGAGCTACACCTTCGATGAGACGAATCGATTGGCGCTGGGCGAGAATGGGCAAGGTGAGCAGAGCCGATACATCTATAATGGCGTCGGGATGCGGGTACGTACCGAGCAGCGCGTACACAATTTGAATGCAGGCCACCAGGACGGAGCCAACAGTGCGGGCAGCCAACATGTCGGTTCGGTCGAAGATTTGACCTCGAAGATGGCGCTGCATCCGGAGCAAACGTGGACGAGTACGGTGGGCAGCACCCGCCAGACGGCGCTTGCGCAGGTGAACCGGGATTATGTGATTGACTGGAACAGCCCACACCATACCGACTTGATGGCGATTGAGGAGAAGGGATATACGCAGCGTTATGTGTATGGCCTGTCGAAAATCTATCAGGAAACGACGCATGTGCCGGGTATAACTGAACCAGGCAGCGAAGGGGCCAATGTACGAAGTGCGGTAGCAACCGAACTGCTGGGCAAGCTGTATGTTCACGAGGATCTGCTGAGCACGCCAGCATACTTCACGAAGGAAAACGCGAAGGTCATCGCGTATGCGCAGACGGATGAGTGGGGCAAGCCGCTGACACCAGCGGTGTTGGAACTGAACCACAGCGGCCTTGACGAGGTGGCTGACTATACCGGTCACACCTATGACAGGGTGCTGGGCCAATACTTTGCTCAGGCGCGGATGTATGACCCGGTGAACAAGCGGTTTATATCGGAGGATACGTATGAGGGGAATATTGGGAATCCGCTGAGTTTGAATTGGTATACGTATGTCGAGAATAATCCGCTGATTTATGTGGATCCGAGTGGGCATAAATTAGAAGATATTATGAGCATAAAAAACAATAAAGTTGATCCAATACAAATAATTATTATGGGAAATACGGTGTCTATGAATATACATGTTACTATTTATGG
The DNA here is from genome assembly GCA_004134985.1 of Paenibacillaceae bacterium. Taxonomy (GTDB): domain Bacteria; phylum Bacillota; class Bacilli; order Paenibacillales; family Paenibacillaceae; genus Paenibacillus_D. Next base: position 160,023 of record REGQ01000013.1, read on the forward strand.
GGATGCAGCAGATAAACAATTAGGTGATACAGGAAAGACTTATCGGGAGTGGGCTATTGAGGGTATGGCAAGTTATTGGTCTGGAAGTTATTCCAATGTGTTTGGAGAAGCAATTGAGGTCAAATTAAATATTGTGGATTTAGGCAAAGGTACTCACCTAACTCAAAAGGACCAGAAGTCAGTATTAATCAATATAGCTGATGAAGTGAATATTTCCAATGTTAAATATAGTAGTAATGTATTTGGCTACCGAAAATGGACCAAGTCAAGCGTGGGGAAAACTACACTTTATGTTGGTGATGACAGAAGTAACATAACATATCCAACATTTAACGAGAACCAGTTTATGTGGGTAGCGGCACACGAATTAGGACATAATTTGGGAGTGACAGATGCATATTCAAGAAAGGGAGGAAAAACTATAACTTCTATTTTTAATAAATTTGAAACGGCCGTTCAAAATATTGATATTGAGAAAGTACTCAAAGCATTTCAGAAAAATAAACAACAAAATTGGTAAAATAATTTTTTGGGGGGTGCTAAAATTGGATGTTATACAAAAATTTAGATATGCAATCTTGTTATTGTTACTAATTTCGTCATTTAAATTATTGTCATTTACTCAATATGGGGGGGGATGGGAATTATCAAGTGATATACATGTTGAGGGAAATTACTGGCGAACAGTATTTCTTATATTATTTTTGTTGGAAGTAATTCTTTTTACCTTAGATATATACTATAAAAAAAATATATTCAATTATTCCTTTATTATATATATAGCTTGCCTATTATTTGGTATTTGGGTAAATTGGTTTAGTTTTAATCAGAAAATTATTGGCTTAAGAATTACAAATCCAACTTTATCTCAATTGTTAACCTACCCATTCTATATTGGAATCATCGTTGGATTATTAGTAGTGTTATTGCTGACCTACAAAAGACTCAAATAATTATTCTTGCTATTGCACACGTTTAGCAACAAGCAACATGCGAATGTAACACTCATATTCCGCACCCCTATGACTCTGAAAAGAATTATGGTGTATGCTAGAGTCATGGAAATGGAATCTAGAGTCGGGTCGGGAACGAATGATAAACATGCAATTGCAAAACTTTTATTTAATATGGTAGTAGTACTTAAACAAACCAAGTAGCATTCTTTTTTTTAAGTTAAGAAATGAAAGGATGAGAAACATATGGTGCTACAAGATGTCAAGACAGTTTTTTTAGATTTTTAAGGTGTGAAATGATGCACAAGGCATGCTCTGTCGTTCCATCGCCGCAGCATGAGGAGACGCTTGAACTGGAAATTCGGAGCATGAGGAGTCCCGCATAGCGATGTCCACCGGTGGAGGACAAAGCCCAAGCGAAGGCGCTGGAGCCCCCGGTTATTCCCTTGTGGTTGGAAGCAAGACAGCCCGGGTATACGGCGTATGGTTATGAAGCGATTGATGCGGCAGATACCGATTGTGCAAGTGAATGTAACGTTCGATTCCTTGCCTGGTTTCTCTTGGGCTCTGGTAATCCTGAAGGTAGATTTCATTGTACTTCAGACTACGCCAGAAGCGCTCAATGGCGATGTTATCCGTTGCGCGGCCCTTGCCGTCCATGCTGATCAACACCTCATGTTCCTGGAGCAATTGGATGTATTTGGGACTGGTAAAATGGCTGCCTTGATCGCTGTTGATGATGTGGGGTCGGTGAAGCGACAATGCTCGTTTCATCGTCTCCAGCACAAAGCCAATCTCCAGCGTTTGATCTAATTGCCAGTCGATGATGTACCGAGAATACCAATCGATGACGGCAAACAGATACATCCAGCCGTGCTTCATCCGGATATAGGTAATGTCAACCGACCACACCTGATCCGGCTCCGTGATGTTTAGCTTCCGCAGTAAATAGGGATAAATCCGGTGCTGCAGGTCGCGCTTGCTCAGGTTCGGGCCGGGGTAGATCGCCATGATCCCCATCTCTCGCATATAGCGCCGAACGGTGTTTTTGTGAATCTGATCGCCTTCCCGATTCATAATCGCGGCAATCTTTCTGTACCCCAGAAAGGGGTGCTCGGTGTACAGTTCATCGATCCGGTGCTTGAGGCGTATCTCCTCAGAGAGGGAGGGACCGGATGGTAGTAAAGGGAGCTTCGATTCAGGCTGAGGAATTCGGCTTGCACGACAATCGCCGAGCTCGCGATCCTGCCATTCCAAAAGCGCGATGCGTTCTTCACGTGTCCAATTAGAGGTCAGATTTTTTTTTGATCCACGACAATTGTGTGGTGAGTTTCCCGACCTCAGCGTAGAGTTCGTCAATCTGCTGTTCGTAGTCCTGTTTCATTTTCGTGATGCCTTTTAGGTCACCTACGAATAACTGCGAGAGGTTCTGAACCGCCTCGCTTTTCCACCGAGTGAGGACATTCGCATGAATGCCTTGCTCCGCGGCCAGCTGCGAAACTGACTTTTCTTCCTTCAACATTTCCAGCACTAGACGCGCTTTTTCTTCGGGAGTGAACTTCCTTCGTGTAGGTTTCATACAACTAAGATACTCCTTTTTCGCTGTCTAGTTTCTATGTAGCATTATAACAGATGTCTATGGAACTTACAGTTGATGAAGCGAATTTTACTGAGATAAAGAGTATAAGCGCTGAATATGACGATTTGATAATCCTCAATGAACATGGCGCAGCTGTGGATGAACAAGCTTTTATAGAACATTGGAGATCGGTAAAAGGAACGGAACATATTAAATATTTAACGATAGGCTATAATTCAACCTTAAGAAATGTGCATGTTATTCAATTTTTCCCGAATTTAAAAGCGCTAGTATTGAACGGGAAAAAGTTGTTATCTATAGAGGGGATTGAATGGTATCAACAAGGTGGAGTAATTGATATTAATACTAATGGCAATCGTCGTAGAGACCTAGCAGGGCTTAATCAGGCATCTATTAAAACGATTTATCTATATGTGGAACGGGCAGATGATTTATCAGCAATAAATGGGTGTACAAAGGTTACACATTTGGATTTGTATCGTTCTCCTGAATTAAATTTATTAGAGTGGGGTCAAGTACCATTAGAGTCACTCTATTTGAAACGTTGCAAGTTTAAAGAGCTAGACAATACAGCAGCGATATCAACATTAAAGGATATAAGAGTATTAGATTGCAGAAACTTGGAACGATTTACTGGAGATCATAGTCGAATTACTTATTTAATTATTGATAATTGCAAAAAATTGGATCTGTGTACGTTAAGTACTTTTAAAAGCGCTTATGCAATAACAGTGAATAGTTGTCCGTTGGAAATGAATCTAATTGAAATCGGCAAGCTTGAAAAAGTGAAACATATCACCTTTATACGATGTAATGTAGAGGTTGATTTAATTAATTTGAAGGAATATTTTCCGAATTTAGAGTCTTTGCATATTTCAAAAATAAAGAAGGATTACGGCTTGAAACTGAAGGAGCTGAATCCTGACATTGAAATTTCAAGTGATTCGTTTCGAAGTGAAGTAACTACTTAGTGGTTAGTAGTTGCTGCGGTGATAATCGAAGTTGAAAAATTAAATTAATTACAATTACTGTTCATTTTTCAAAACTTAGAATAAGGAACTGTTCAAATCTTTTAGCGCCACATGAGAGTGTAACAACTCCATATGGTTTCTTTTTGACTTATGATAAAGCAAAATGAAGACCAAACTTTATGATCGTTGGTTATTTGGTGCCTCGGACGGCGCCTATACGTATCGTTATGACAAGCGCGGCAACCTGGTGGAAGAGCTGCGCGGCAGCAAGGTGCTGAAGAGCTACACCTTCGATGAGACGAATCGATTGGCGCTGGGCGAGAATGGGCAAGGTGAGCAGAGCCGGTATATTTACAACGGTGTCGGGATGCGGGTACGTACCGAGCAGTTGGTAAACAATCTGAATGCAGGCCACCAGGACGTAGCCAACAGCGCAGGCAGCAAACAGGTCGGTTCGGTTGAAGGTTTGACCTCGAAAATGGCGCTGCATCCGGAGCAAACGTGGACGAGTACGGTGGGCAGCACTCGACAGACGGCGCTTGCACAGGTGAACCGGGATTATGTGATTGACTGGAACAGTCCATACCATATCGACTTGATGGCGATTGAGGAGAAGGGTTATACGCAGCGCTATGTGTATGGCCTGTCAAAGATCTATCAGGAAACGACGCATGTGCCGGGTGTCACTGAACCAGGCAGCAAAGGGGCCAATGTACGAAGTGCGGTTGCGACCGAGTTGCTGGGCAAACTCTATGTTCACAAGGATCTGCTGGGCACGCCAGCATACTTCACGAAGGAAAACGCGAAGGTCATCGCGTATGCACAGACGGATGAGTGGGGCAAGCCGCTCACGCCAGCGGTGTTGGAGCTGAACCACAGCGGCCTTGACGAGGTGGCTGACTATACCGGTCACACGTATGACCGAGTGCTGGGCCAATACTTTGCTCAGGCGCGGATGTATGACCCGGTGAACAAGCGGTTTATATCGGAGGATACGTATTAAGGGGCGATTACGAATCCGCTGAGTTTGAATTGGTATACGTATGTCGAGAATAATCCGCTGATTTATGTGGATCCGAGTGGTAATAAAGTCTGGCTTATTCATGGTACATGGTCAAAACCATCTACATGGACTGAAGATTTTCAAAAATATATTGGTGATCTTTTTAATGAAGATGTTGATACATTGAAATGAAGTGGAGATAACAGCACGGGCGCTCGAGAGAAAGCAGCTAAAAAGTTGGAGCAGGAAATATATGACTGGCATGTTGCTCATCCAGAAGAACCTATTAGACTGGTTGGACATAGCCATGGAGGAAATGTAGCTATTATGATAACTAACATGCTAGCTAAACGTGGAATGGATATAGAGACACTTATTACAATTGAAACTCCTGTACGTGAGTATCAACTAGAAACAACAATGGTACAGCATTATGTACCGGGTTCGGACGGTTCTTTAATGTGATTGCCGATTGATACTAACAAGAGAGCGTGCTCGTAACGTCGAATTTGGAATTTGTAAATGGACATCTATTTTTGGGAATACGAAGCTAATCTTGGCTTTGGCGAATCGTCTTGCTCGTCACGCACATTCTGTCCGTTGCTAAAAATTTTAAAAAATGGTCAAAAGGGATATTTAATCACTTCATTATTATGCATAGCAATAAAGATATTTGGGGGAGGTACACAGAGTCACTCTAATGAATTGCTTTGGCATAAGGGGGTATTCGATGTCTACATGGTTTAAAGTAGTATGGGTTTTAGCAATCATAATCAATATTGTTGCACTTGTGTGGTTTATACTTGGCTCTACCGCAAATTTTCAAAGGTCGTTAGATTTAGTTGAACGCCTGACATTGATAGTTTATGGTCTGACATCATTTGCGCTGACTTCTTTATCAATTTTAATGTTAATAAAACAAACGGGAAAGTCCAGTGTTTCTCTGTATACTTTAGGTTCCGTTATAATACTCTTGTTGGTTTATTTATCACAACCTTTGTTTGAAACGGTTAGGACAGAAGGGTGGTTGCATGAAAGTGTTCAAAGTGACCCAATTAAAGTGACATCTGATGGAAGATATGAGTACCATATCGAATTGGTTAATTTCGAACAACGAAATCGTAGTGAGCGCTTAATATTAACAAATATTTTAACTGGTGAGGTAAATAAAATTACGATAGACATTGACACCAGCGGTTCAAATGGGCTGGCAAGAGGAAGGAGTAATTGGGGCTGGGCAATTATGCATCCTACAGAATCGCCTAATAAATACAATCTTGTTACAACCGAGTACCTGAAGATGCCAGAAAAGGTGTTTCTAATTGACGTAGAAAAGGGCATTTCAGAAAAGTTAGATTAATATTATTTCAAGTAGAGTAACATATAAAGCTTGAAACATGCTCAGACCACAGGTGAGTGTAACAAATCCATGTGGTTTTCTTTTTGATAAAAAAATGCAAATGAAGATCCGCCTATTTACAACGATTTTCATCTAAACTAAAAATGAGCAAAAACGAATACAAAAATAGGGAATGGAAGTTAGTAGGAAGGAATATCCATCGGTACAATGATATTTGTCGTAGTGGTATTTGGGGGGATCCATTTCCCAATACCGTCGATCATGGCTACTTCTCGGCATACATCTTCGGGGCTGAGGCTTCTCCCGAGTGGTAACCGATACCGTTTAGTCAGAATATGGTTTACGAGGAGGAGGGGAATAATGGGAAAGAAGGAACGAAGAGAGACGAAGAGCAATGTATTGGTATTGATTTTAATAATGATCGTATTATTAATAGTATTGGCGATTTCAATTGTTATTATCACTAATTCTTTCTTAAAAGAGATGTTGGGTGATCTGATAATAAATTAGCACATTATTCAATAACAAGTTAAATTACATAATAAATAAATTTATTAGGGCCTGTCTTCAAACTTAAGCCAACCAGACCATAATCGAAACTAAGGCTAAAAAAGCTTTGTACGAACAAGCCA